>DASWQY010000083.1:0-74211 GCA_036403435.1 Pyrinomonadaceae bacterium | reverse complement strand
ACGACGAACCGCTTGGAGTAGCCGAAGGGGTCGCGCTTGAACTCCGGCCACGTCAACTCCGAGTTGTGGGCCACCTCCCGCAACTCCCCGGCCAGCCGCCGCGTCAAGCCGGTGTCGTCCATGAACGTCAGGTGGTACTCGTTCGCCGGCACAAGCGCGGTTGATGTGGACTCCACTGGCGCCTCCTGGCTGGCGTTCACTGCGTAGCTCTCGGCAGGGACCGCAGGCTGCTGGGGCGGTGGCACAAAGGCTCTTGTCGTCTCGGGAGGAGTTTGGGTTACGGGGGAATCGTCCTGCTCGGCGAGCGGCGTGCCGTCAACCGGGCAGAAGCTGAACTTATCGGCGAACTCTTCCCGACAGGTGGAACACTGTTTCATCTTTATCCTCTTAGCCGCCAGAGGGACCGGACTACTCTTTCGGGAAGACTCTTTCCCGGCGGCATCTCTAAAACTCTTTTACGCGGGACTGGGTCCGGGCGTTTCGTCAGACTGACACCGCACCGGCTCTTTACCAGACTCACATTATACTACTCTTTGCCGAAGCAGGCACACCACGGGGGTCTTAACCTTTTGTGGCCGCCCCTTTGATGCGCCCGGAGGCCAAACGGTTGACGGCGCAACCGGGCGGCATCTAAACTGTTTTCCGGTCAGCTCCCCGTCATGTTCTCCTGTAAAAATGGCCGGAAAATCTGTGCTACTGTCGTTCTGGTTATCACCCCGACGGTCGAATCATGAAATTTCAGACCTTTAGAAAAGCTCTACGGACGGCCCTCCTGCTCGCCCTCGTCGCGTCGTCCGTCGCCGCCACGGCCCAGACGGCCCCTGAGCCGCGCCGCGAGCAACTGCTCAACGGCCTGCGAATCCTGCTCTGGAACAGGCCGGGCGACGCGAAGGTGACGATTAAGCTGCGCGTGCACAGTGGCGCGGCCTTCGACCTGCGGGGTAAGTCCGGCCTGATGGCGCTCCTCGGCGACGCCCTCTTCTCGGACCCCACGACGCGCGAATACTTCGTCGAAGAGCTGGGCGGGTCCGTTGAGGTCACCAGCGACTTCGACCGCATCGGCGTGACGCTCACGGGCGACGCCGCACGGTTCGAGCGCATGGTGGAACTCTTGGGCACGGCCGTCATCAGCACGGACTTGCGGCCCGAAGTGTTCGAGCGGCTGCGCGAGGCCCGCGTCAAAATGGTCCGGGACCTCAACGTCTCGCCCTCGCTCGTCGCCGACCGCGCAGTCGCCGTGCGGCTCTTCGCGGACTACCCTTACGGCCGCTCGCTCTTCGGCTCGCCCGAGACGCTCGCCCGCGTAGAGCGCACGGACCTGATGCTCGCGCGCGAGCGATTTCTTAACCCGAACAACGCGACGCTGGCAATCGTCGGCGGCGTTGACGAGCGCCGCGCGATGCGCGCCCTCAAACAACTTCTCGGCAACTGGCGCAAGAGCGACACCGTTGTGCCGGCGACCTTCCGCCAGCCCGAAGCGCCGGACGCGCGCACGCTCGTCGTTGACCTGCCGGGCACGGAGAGCGTCGAAGTGCGCGTCGCCGCGCGCGGCCTCGCGCGCTCGGACAAAGACGCAGCCGCGGCCGCCCTGCTCGCGCTCGCCGCGCGTGACCTGTGGCAGGCGCGGCAGCCGGAAATCAGCAAGACCGCCTACTTCGTCCGCCACGAAGAGCACATGCTTCCCGGCATGTTCGTCATGGGCGCGAGTGTGCCAATCTCTGAGGCACCGGCGACGCTCGCGAAGGCGCGCGAGGTGCTGGGCGCACTCGCCAAGGGGGGCGTCGCGCCGGAAGTGCTCGAACGCGTCCGCGGCGAGGCAGTCGCGGAATTGTCCAGACAGTTCGAGCGCCCCGAAACGGCGGCGGACCTGTGGCTCGACGCGGACACTTATCAACTCGCGGCGGCCGACGAGCGCCTGCGGCAACTCAAGAGCGTGACGGGCGCGGACCTTGCACGCGCGGCCGCGAGACTCTTCAAGGACGCGCCCGTCGTCGCGGTCGCCGCCGGACCTGCCGAGCGGCTGAAAGCGGATTTGGGAGGAGCGGGTAAGGTCGAAGTCCTGGGCGAAGTGGTCCAGACGCCAGCGCCTGCGCCGACGCCCGCGCCCATCGCCGTTCCGATTAAGAAGCAATAGACAATTTGCAAATTTATCGCAAGCCGGCTGCAACCATCCCTTCGGCTGAATAGGTTTACTGTGCCTGACAAGAAGAGCGTCAATGAGAGCGAGCATGCGCGCCGCGTGCGCGAAATGTTCGCGGGCATTGCGAAGCGATACGATCTTTTGAACCACTTGCTGTCGGGCAACACGGACAAGCGATGGCGGCGGCTTGTTGCGAAGCGATTGCATGAAGTGTTGTCAACCGAGGGGGCGCGGGCTCTGGACGTGGCCTGCGGGACGGGCGACCTGTCGTTGGCGTTGGCACGAGAGACGGGGGCGCGCGTCGTCGGCACAGACTTTTGCCGGCCCATGCTCCAGATAGCCGCGCGTAAAGCCCGCGCGAATGTTTCGCCGGAGATTCCATTCGTAGAGGGCGACGCGCTCAAGCTTCCCTTCGCTGAACGCTCTTTCGACGCCGTCACCATCGCGTTCGGCCTGCGTAATTTGTCGAGCGTCGAGACCGGGCTGAAAGAGCTGTGGCGCGTGTTGAGGCCGGGGGGCCGGGCGGCCGTCCTGGAATGTTCGAAGCCGGTCGTGCCGGGCTTCCGCGCCGTCTTCCAGTTCTACTTCACGCGCGTGCTGCCGCGCATCGGCGGCATGTTGAGCGGCTCGCGCGGTGCTTACGAGTATCTGCCCGACTCCGTTTCGCGGTTCCCGGACCAGGAGCGGCTCGCCGCGATGATGCGCGAGGCCGGGTTCGTCGAGGTCGAGTACAAGAATCTGACCGGCGGGATCGCCGCGCTCCATCTGGGAACGCGCCCCGCCGAGTGAACCGAGCTTGGTTGCAGTCGCTGCAACCATTGCATAGCCTGAAGGGTGCGCACGACTCATTCGTGCACGGTTGTCGGGGCCGTTGAACGAGCCGAGCGCCGCGCCACCCTTCAGGCTATTCGCTTTTGACCGCCGTTCAAATCTCCTGTCGCCTCGCCGCGTCCCTTTCTGCTATCATTCGCCGCGTAATTTCAAACCAAATTTTTTTAGGGGATAAAGTTTCGCACGCGTGTCCGAGCAAAGTCACAACACGCCGGAGAACATGGCCGCGAAGAAGCACTCCGTGTGGCCTTCCGTCAGGCGCAAACTCCTGGGCGCGCTGCGCCGCCTGGCGATGATGGTCCTCGTCGTCTTCACGGTCGTCTCGATTGTCACGCTGCTCATCGAAGCCGTGCCGGGCGACCCGGCCAGCGCGATTGTGGGCGCGGACGCGCCGCCGGAGGTGATCGCCAACTTCAACCACAAGCACGGGCTCGACCGCCCGCCGTTCTTCTTCTCCTTCCCGCGCGACGCGAACGGCGCGAGACATTTTCAGTGGTATGGGTGGGACAACCGCTTCGTGGACTACTGGCGCAACCTCTTGCACGGCGACATGGGCCTCTCGTTCAGGGGCGACCGGCCCGTGCGCGACCTCATCCTCGAACGCTACCCGGCGACGATCAAGCTGGCGCTCGCCGCCATGTTCATCGCCGTCCTGATAGCGATCCCGCTCGGCGTCCTCGCCGGCAAGAATAAGGGGACGCCGGTTGACAGCTTCTCTTCGGTCGCCGCGCTCGTCGGCATCAGCGTTCCCGGCTTCGTCATCGGCCCGCTGCTCGTCTACGTCTTCGCGGTCAAGTTCGGCTGGGTCAGCTCCTCCGGCAACCAGTACCCCGAGGACATCATTCTCCCGGCGATCACGCTCGGCGCGGCGCTCTCGGCCATCCTGACGAGGATGGTGCGCTCCTCGGTCATAGAGGAGTTAAACGAGGACTACGTCCGCACGGCGCGCGCGAAGGGCTTGAGCGAGCGCAAGGTGGTTTACAAGCACGTCCTGAAGAACGGCCTGATTCCGGTCGTCACGATTCTCGGCCTGCAACTCGGCGTGCTCCTGGCGGGCGCGATCATCACGGAAAAGATTTTCGTCTGGCGCGGCATCGGCACGCTGCTGCTCGAAGAAGGCATCGGCAGCCTGGACTACCGCGTCGTCCAGGGCTGCGTGCTCGTCATCAGCATCACTTACATCTTAGTCAACTCGCTGACCGACGTGGCCTACCGCCTGCTCGATCCGCGAATCAGGGTCTCTTGAAATGCGGAACGATGAATGATGAATGATGAATTAAAGACTTTTGTTTTCTAATTCATCATTCATCATTCCGCATTCATCATTTGTTTTTATGAACCGTCTTTCCATCTTCGGGTTCGTCGTCGTCGCGGTGCTGGTGCTCGTGGCGGTGTTCGCGCCGGCCATCTCGCGCCACACTTACGACGAGACCAACGAGCACATTCGTTACCAGCGGCCGTCGGCCGAGCATTGGTTCGGGACCGACGCCACGGGCCGCGACGTTTTCGCCCGCGTGGTTTATGGCGCGCGCATCTCGCTCGAAGTCGGCTTCGCCGTCGTCGTTATCTCCGCACTCGTTGGCACAATCCTGGGCGCATTCTCCGGCTACTACGGCGGCTGGATTGACCGCCTCGTCTCCGGCTACGTCTTCAACGTCTTCCTCGCCTTCCCCGGACTGCTGCTCGCCATCGCGCTCGTAGCCTTTCTGGGCAAGGGGCTCGACAAGCTGATCCTGGCGCTCTGCATCATCGGCTGGGTCGGTTACGCGCGACTGATTCGCGGTCAGGTGCTCAAGGTGCGCGAGTACGACTTCGTGCAGGCGGCGCGCGCGCTCGGCGCGGGCGACCTGCGCATTCTGTTCTGGCACATTCTCCCGAACGCGATTCAGCCGCTCATCGTGCAGGCGAGCCTCGGCATGGCCGGCGCGGTGCTCTCGGAAGCGTCGCTCTCTTTCCTGGGCCTGGGCGTGCAGGAGCCATACCCGTCGTGGGGCAAGATGATTGACGACGCGCGCGGGATGGAGACGGCCCCGCACGCGCTCATCTTCCCGGCCATCTTCATCGCGCTCACCGTGCTCGCCTTCAACTTCATAGGCGACGGCCTGCGCGAGTACCTGGACCCCAGGCAGCGGAAAAGATGACGGCCCAAAGCCCTCCCGTTATCTCGATTGACCGCCTCTCGAAAACTTACCCGCAGCCGCTCGCGCGCCTCAAGGAGTTCTTCCTGCGCCGCCCCGCGAAGCCGCCCGTGCGCGCGCTCGCGGAAGTCTCCTTCGACGTGCGCGCCGGGGAAATCTTCGGCCTCATTGGGCGCAACGGCGCAGGGAAAACGACGCTGACGAAGGTCATCGCCACGCTCGTCCAGCCGACTTCAGGCGCGGTCACCGTCAACGGCTTCGACAGCGTGCGCGACGACGAGCGCGTGCGCACGCAGGTGGGGCTGGCGACCGCCGAGGAGCGCAGCTTCTACTGGCGGCTGACCGTCGAGCAGAACCTGATGTTCTTCGCGCGGCTTCACGGCCTGAATGATGCGGCGGCGCGGCGGCGCGTCATCGAATTGGTCCGGCAGTTTGAATTGAAGGAGATCGTCACGCGCCGCTTCGGCGAGCTTTCGACGGGCAACAAGCAGCGCATGGCTTTCGCGCGCGCGTTGCTGCCGCGCCCGCCCGTCCTGCTCCTGGACGAGCCCACGCGCTCGCTCGACCCGCTGGCGGCGGCACGCATGCGCGCGCTCATCCTCTCGCTTGCGGGCGGAGACCCACCCGTCACGGTGCTCCTGACCTCGCACAACCTGGCCGAAGTCGCCGAACTCTGCGCGCGCGTCGCCGTCATCAGCCGCGGGCGCATCCGCGCGCTCGACACCCCGAAGCGATTGCGCGCCACGCACCACCAGACCGAGCGCGTCGAATTGAGCGTCAGCGGCATCACGCGCGAGCGCGCCCAGAACCTGCTCGCCCCTTCCGTCAGCGAACTCGAAATGAGAGAGGACGGCGCAACACTCCACGTCGCCTTCACGCGCGAGAGCGATGACGCACAACTCGACGCCGCCGTCCGCGCCTTGCACGAGAACGGCGCGAGCCTGCTCTCTTTCGACTCCGAGCGCGCGACGCTGCTCGACGTGCTGGAAAGTTACGAGCGCGAGCAGGAAGCGGGGGAAGAAAATTAGGATGCTCAAAGCCTTCACACTTTTCCTGCGCCGCGTCCGCGCCTTCGTGGCGCGCGACTTTCAGCTGGCAACCAGTTACCGCGTGGAATTCTTCATGCGCATCCTGACGATTCTCCTGGTCGTCACGACCTTCTACTTCATCTCGCGAATCTTCGCCGGCAGCGCGACCGACTTCTCTCAGTGGCGCGACCCGCTGGCCGCGTGGATCACGGGCCTCGCCGTGCTCAACTATTTCATGACCGGGTTTTCGAGCCTCGCGACCGCCATCCGCAACGAGCAGATGCAGGGGACGCTCGAAAGCGTCCTGCTCTCGCCTATCAGCGTCCCGACGGTCGTCGTCGCCAGCTCCGCCTGGGACCTGCTGCTGGCGACGTTTCACTCGTCGCTCTACTTCATCTTCGGCTGGCTCTTCTTCGGCGTCGAGTTCCGCGGGAATTTTCTGCTCGCGCTCGTCTTCCTGTTCCTGACGACGCTCGTGCTGGCCTGCTTCGGCATCCTCTCCGCGAGCTTCGCGATGGTCTTCAAGCGCGGCGACCCGTTCGCGCTCCTGCTCGGCACGGGCTCGGCCCTCTTCTCCGGCGTCTTCTTCCCGACGCAGCTTCTCGGCAGGGGCTTCGGCACAGTCTCACGTTTCCTCCCCCCGACCTACGGCCTCGACGGCATCCGTCGCGTGCTCATCGAAGGCCAGGGATTGGCCCAGGTGAGTGAGCCCCTCATCACGCTCTTCGTCTTCCTGGTCGTCCTGCTCCCCTTCTCCCTCTGGGTCTTCTCGCGCGCCGTCCGTCGTGCCAAGCGCGAAGGCAGCCTGATACAATATTAGTGGTTAGTGGTCGGTGGTCAGTGGTCAGTTAAAGACGTAAAGCATCTTTGCTGGCGGCTGTTCTTAACTGACCACTGACCACCGACCACTGACCACTTATGTTGCACGTCTCTTACACACCGCGATACTACGCGGACATAGGCGAGGGCCACGTCTTCCCCATTCGCAAGTTCGAGCTGGTGCGCGACCGGCTGCTGCGTGAGGGGACGCTACGGGCCGCGGACATCGTCGAGCCGCAGCCCGCGCCGCTCGCCGACGTGCGGCTCGTCCACACGGACGACTACGTGACGCGCCTGCGCGCAGGCACTTTGACGCCGCGCGAAATCCGCCGCCTGGGCCTGCCGTGGTCGAAGGCGCTGGTGCGCCGCTCGTTCCTGGCCGCGGGCGGTACGCTCAACGCCGCGCGCTGGGCCATCAAGGAAGGCGTCGGCTCGAACCTCGCGGGCGGGACGCACCACGCCTACCCGGACCGCGGCGAGGGCTTCTGCGTCCTCAACGACGTGGCGATTGCGATTCGCGCGCTCAGGCGCGACCGCGTCATCCGGCGCGCGGCCGTCGTTGACTGCGACGTGCACCAGGGCAACGGCACGGCGGCGATCTTCGCGGGCGACGCGGAGGTTTTCACCTTCTCCATGCACGGGGCCAAAAATTACCCGCTCTTCAAAGAGTGCTCGACGCTCGACGTGGAGCTGGCGGACGGGACGGGCGACGAGGAATATCTGGAAACTCTTTCAACGCACCTCCCGCGCGTCTTCGCGCACGAGCCGGATGTAATCTTCTATCTCGGCGGCGCGGACCCGTACAAAGGAGACAAGCTCGGCCGCCTCGCGCTGACCATCGAAGGCTTGCGCGCACGCGACGAGCTGGTGCTGGCCGGGTGCCGGAAACGCGGCGTCGCCGTCGCGACCGTCATGTCCGGTGGCTACGCCTCGGACATCGACGACACGGTCGAGATTCACTGCAACACCATCCGGGCCGTCCGCGCCGTCTTTGATTCGGCAGACCGTCAGGCCAACGCGCAGCCGGCATGAGCCCCTCCCGGTGCATTCTGCTTTCAGAAGACAGATGCCATATAATCGCGCTCGTTAAATGCGTATCTGGCGGATCATCAAATTCACTACGTACGGTCTGATCGGCGTCCTGCTGGGCTGGCTCATCTTCGAGTGGCTGACCTTCCCTGACCTGGCGCGGCTCAGGGACCAGGACCCGGAGACGACCGCCATGATCGAGACGCGGGCGCGCGAGGCGCGGGCGCGCGGCGAGCAGCCCAGGCGCGTGCAGGTCTGGGTTCCGCTGGAGAAGATTTCGCCGCACTTGCAGCGCGCCGTGCTCGCCGGCGAAGACACGAACTTCGCGACGCACAAGGGCTTCGACTACGAGGCCATACAGAAAGCCTACGAGCAGGGGCAGAAGGAGGTGGCGAAGGAGGCGGGCGACGACCAGTCCAGCTGGTTCCCTGACTTCTCTTCCTTCCGCCGCGGCGGCTCGACCATCTCGCAGCAGTTGGCGAAGAACCTTTATCTCTCAAGCGAACGCTCGATTACACGCAAAGTCCGTGAGGCCGTCATCACCTACTTCATGGAGCGCACGCTCTCCAAGCGCCGCATCCTCGAAATCTACCTCAACGTCATCGAGTGGGGCGACGGCATCTACGGCGCGGAGGCGGCCGCGCAGACCTACTTTCACAAGCCCGCCGCGGCGCTGACGAAGAACGAGGCCGCGTTCCTCTCCGCGATGATTCCGAGCCCGCTCAACATCTTCAGCCCCTCCAAAAACCCGCGCCGCCTCGCCCGTCGCCAGAAAATCATCCTCCGCGGCATGCCCTACGTGAAGATGCCGGAAGGGACGGGCTGACGCCCGCTCTTTCCCACACTGATTTTAAGCTCCGAGAGAAAAACGACTCAACCCTTTGCGGCTTCCGTCTTTCTTTAACTTTGCGCCTTTGCGAGAACGGCTGTTTCACGCAAAGGCGCAGGAAAAGAAAATCCAAAGCCGCAAAGGGTTGAGTTTGATTTTGAGAAAGGCTTTGGGCTTATCTCTCGTCTTCGAGCTTCGCCGGGCGCAGGGCCGCGTGAATGGTCCAGACTGTGGCGAAGATGATGACGAGAGTGCCGAGGGCGCGAATGAAGAAGGAGATGCTTGCGGTCTGACGGAGCAGGCCGAGGCGGTCGAGCATGTAGTTCCAGTCGTGAATCGAATTGTCGCCGCCGAGCAGCGGGAGTTGCATGGCGACCGAATCCGCGGCGTAAACGGAGACGTAGAGCAGGCTCTCGCCGGCCCAGAAGAGGACGAGCGCGCATGAGTAAGGCTGGCCGTTGAAATAGAAGTAGCCAGCGAAGACGGCGGGGACGATGACCTGGAAGAGCGAGCCGCCGGCAATGGTCAGGAACTCGCCGAACGGCCTGAAGACGACGTGGCCCGCCTCGTGGATGACGAGGTTGACGCCGTCAATCAGCCTCCAACTGTCCGGGTGCGCCGCCGCCCAGAGGAAGTAGGCCGCGGCCGCGACGGCAAACCCGAGCTTGAGTTTGTCGGTGGGCAGAGACTGCCGCGGAATCCGTTCGAGTCTTGAGTCCATTTAGGCGGGGAGGAAACCAAAACGCCCCGGCAGGTCTGGGCCGCGTTTGGCGCGCGGCGTCGGCCCTGCCGGAGCTTTGAAGGGAGAAGCGGTCTTTCTCTTGTCAGACCGCGAATTCGCGGGCGAGCTGCAATTCGGCCTTGCGCAGCTCGAACCGCCCGCGCCCGAAATTACCTTCGGGGCTGAGCGCGAGCAGGACGAAGTAGTCCGGCGAGAAGAGGCGCATGATGACGACCGCGCCTTCCAGGTTGACGACCAGTTCGCGCAAGTGCCCGAGGCCGGTGTCGCCGCCCGTCCGCTGTGCGTTGCGGACGAGCGAGGTCAGCTCGGCGGCGGCCACGTCCAGGTTGGCGTCCTCGGCCTCGCGGCCCATCACACGCTCGACGGCGATGCCGTCCGTGCCCATGATCATCGCCCCGATGCTGCCGTCGGTGCGCTCGATGATCGCTTCAAGTGCTTCTTTGAACATCGTCGCTCTCCTCCTTACGGGCGCGTGCTGAGCCCCGTCGGCCGCGCGGTCTGGCCCTGCGGCACGGGGGCGGGCTGCTGGATGATCGGCTGCGTCAAGGGCTGGCCCGAAGTGCCCGGATTCTGCGACGGCACGCTCTGCTGGTCCTGAAGGTTGGTCGGCGTCGGCGTGTTGGTCGTCGGGTTGCCGGGCGTGACGGGCTGGATGATGGTCGTCGTCCGCGTGCCGTTGCCGATGGTGCCCGCGGTCGGGCGGCCCTGGTAGTCCGGCCTGTAGATGCGCGGCGTGATGAAGAAGAGTATCTCGTCGGTGCCGCGCGTCACGAGCTTGCGCTTGAAGAGGTTGCCGATGATGGGGATGCTGGCGACGCCGGGCGTGCGCTGCTGCGTGCTGCCTTCGGTGTCGATCAGCACGCCGCCCATGACGGTCGTGCCGCCGTCGGGCACGAGCACTTCGGACTGCATGCGCTGCGTGTTGATGCCGGGGACGCCGCCGACGGCGATGCCCGTGTTGATGGTGTTGTTTTCCAACGTGACGCGCAGCACGACCGTACCGGCGTCCGTGATCTGCGGCGTGATGGAGAGGCGCAGCGGCACGGAGACGAACGTCGTCGTCACGACGCCGAGCGCGCCGGTGGTCTGCACGGGAATCTGCGTCCCGCTCTCGATCTGCGCCGGGCGGTTGTTCAAAGCCGTCACGCGCGGCGTGGCGACCGTCTTGGCCTGGCCCTTAGTCTCGCCGGCCGTAATCAGGGCGCTAATCTGCGCCGTGCCGAAGATGCCGGTCGTCAGGCCGATGACCGTGTTGGCGTTGGCCGCCGCGAGGTTGTTGTTGGGCTGGACGGTGGTGCCGGACTGCGTGTTCTGCGTGAAGATGGTCGGGAACTGCGGGGCCTGCTGGCCCGCCGTCCCGCCGCCGGTCCCGGTCGTCTGCGGGCTGGTGCCGGGGGTGACTACGCCCGTCGGCAAGGTGCTCGCGCTCGCGGCCCCGCCGGTTCCGAAGTTCAGGGCCACGGCCGACAACTGAATGCCTATGTCGCGGCTGAAATTGCGCGAGGCGATGACGATTCTGGTCTCGATCTCGACCTGCGGCTCGGGCTGGTCGAGGATGGCGACGAGCTGGCGGATGGCCTCGATGTTCTCGCGCACGTCGGTGACGATGAGCGTGTTGCTGCGGCCGTCAACTTCGATTGCGCCGCGGCGCGAGAGCCGGCGCTGGATGATGGGGAGCAAGCCCTGGTCGCCGCCGCCGCCCGTGGCGTCGCCGCCCGCGCCGCCCGAGAAACTCAGGTTGGTCGCGCCGCCCGCGAACCCGCCGGTCGAGCCGGCGGCCTGGGCCAGCGTGCCCGAGGCGCGCGCGTAGTTGAGGCGGATAAACTCGGTGACGAGCGGCGAGTTGTCCAGCCGCGCGTCGTTAATCTTCTGCTGCGAGGCGGCCTCGGTCGCCAGGACCTCGATGGTCGCGATGCGCAGGATGTTGCCGTTGGCGTCAACGCCGAGGCGGTTGGCGCGCAAGATGGCGTCGAGCGCGACGTTCCACGGCACGTCCGTGACGTTGACCGTGACGGGGACCGCGCCCACAGAGTTGTCGATCACGAAGTTCACGCCGTACTGCTCCGTGATGTAGTTGAGGATGTCACGGATGTCGGCGTTGACGACGTTGAGATTGATGGGCTCGCCGACGAAGCCTGGGCGGCCGTACTGCTCGCCCTGCGTCTGCTGCCCGTCCCGCGACGGGCCGATCTGCACGGTCGTCGTCGGCGTGGCCTTCGGCTTCGGCTCCTGCTGCGGCTCGCCGGCCGCTTCCTCCGCGTGCGCCGTCTCCACAACCTTCGGCGCGGCGTCGGCCGCCGGCGTCAGCTCCAGCATCAGGCTGTTGTCGGCCAGCTTCGAGCGTTCGCGCGCGGGCGCGAGCAGCGCGACTTTCATCCGGGCGGACATATCCTGCGGGCCGCGCAACTCGCGCTCGACGATGACGGTGGCGACGAGCGGCGAGCGGACAGAGTAGCTGTCGGCCAGGCGCGAGGCGTCCGTGCCCGGCAGGTTGAGCATGATGGTGCGGGCGTCGGGCCGCGAGACGGAGTAGGCCATCGGGGCCGTGCCGTAGATGGTGATGAGCGTGGACGAGCCGGAGGTGTAGGCGCTAACGCTGGTCGCCACCGGCTGAGCCTTCGCGCCCGCGAGCGCGGGCCACGAGAGTGTGCACACCAGGAGGAGAACGAGCGCCCCTCGCATGGTGATTCCAGACAGGTGTTGAAACATATTCCCTCCTTAAGGGAAGCCAGGGAGCCACACCTTCCGCCACGCGCTACGCTCGTTAACCTTCTCTTGAGAGTTTTGAAGCGCGCGCCGCACAAAGCGGAAGCCGCGAGTCCCGGTGGATTGTCAAACTGGCGCGCACCCGATAAAGCTCAAGGCTCAGTGGCCTGAGTTACTATCAGAGTGCGCAGCGGTTGAGCGGGGATGAAGGTCGCCGCCGCTCCTGCGGGCTCAGGCCCCCGCAGGAGCGGCGTGACCAAAAAGTTACGGCTGTTCAGGGGTGGGAGCCTTGCCGTCGGCTTCGGTGGGAGTGGTGGCCGCGGCCGTCGCCGCGCTGCTGCCGCCCTCGGCCGCAGCCTTCGTGACGGTCAGCGAATCAATGACGGCGTTGGGCTGGCGTAGCGGCTTGTTCTCGACCGCCTTCTCGACGCGGCCGTCGGTCCAGCGCGTCTCGTGGCGGAAGACCAGGCGGTCCTCTTCGATAGCGACGAGCTGGCCGTTAAAGAAGGTCTCTCCGGGGTAGATGACGTAGGAGAGCTTGATGGGCGTCGCCTCGATCATCGCCGCGTAGCCGCGCGGCGTGCGGAAGATGCCCGTGACCTGCATCTCACTCAGGAGCAGCGCGGTCGTCGGCTTCGGCGCGGGCAGCTGGCGGTTCATCGCCGCAAGCTTCTGCATCTTGTAAGCCTCGATGCGCTCCTGGATGCTCGGCGGCACGACCGGCACGGCGACGTTCGTGACCCTCTTCTTCTTCGCCGGCGGGACGTACTTGCGGAACGGGTCGTCCGCCTTAGTGCGCGCGCGCGCCGGCTCGGCCTTGTTGCCCTCGTCCTGGGCCATGACGCTCGACTGCGCGCCGAAGACCGCGAGCGCGCCCAGCAGGACGAGACCGCTGATGGCGTAACGAATCATGTGTGCGTAGTTCCTCATGGTGTTCTCTCTCGGAGGCGACCGCCCTTCTCGGGCGGATTTAGTTAAGACTAGCCCTTACTTGGCGGGCGGCTGAGCCGCTGGTGGTGCTGCTCCTGCGGCGGGCTGGGGCGCGGCCGGCTTCGGCGCGGCGGGCGACGCCGCCTTCTGAAGCGATTCGGCGGAGACGTAGTAGGCCGTCAACTCGAACGTCGCGTCAACGGTCTTGCCCTCCTGCTGCTTGTCCAACTGCTTGATCTCGAAGTTCGAGATCGAGACGATGCGCTGGTAGCGCGCCATCAGCTCGAAGAACTCGCGCAAGCTCGCGAACGAACTCGTGACGCCGACCGAAATCTTCTTGCCGTTGTAGAAGTCCTCCTGGAAGTCGTCCTTCGGCGAGAAACTCTTCAGCACCAGCCGCGCGTTGTGCGCGCGGTCCTGGATGCCCTGGAGGACGTTGGTCAGCTCGCGCTGCTCGGGCAGGAGCGCCTTCAGGTCGTCGTACTCGTGCTGCTTGTCCTGGTAAAGGGCCTTGAAGTTGGCGAGGCGCTGCGAATCGACCTGCGCGGTCGCGTTCTTCTGCTTGAGCCCCGCGACCTCTTCCTGAAGCTGCACGACCTCCTCGTGCATCCCCTTGGTCATGAAGTACCAGAAGCCCGCGTAGAGGACGACGGCGATGCCGACGAAGATTGCCAGGCGGAAGTACCAGGGCAGTTCATGCAAGTTTCCAATTTTCATTTCGACTTCTTCCCTCCGACGCGCCGGTCCAATGTGGCGCGGTCGCTCACGTCGTTCGGTCGCTTATTTTTGCGCGATCTGGTTGGCGGGAGCCTGCTGCCCCCCGGCGGGTGTCGCCGGGGCCTCCGGCTTGAACGTGCACTTGATGGTGAAGGCCACGACCTCCGGCTTGGGCGCGTCCTTGTCCTCGGGCGCGGCTGTCGTGGCGGCGGTGCCGCCCGCGGCCTTATCGTCCGCCTTCACCTCTTCGCGCTGCGTCTCGATGCTCAGGTTGCTGAAGAGGCCCGAGGAGAACTCCAGGCTCTTAGCGAAGTTCGTCACCGAAGCCTCGTTCGGCGACACGCCCTTGATGGTCAGTTGCGTGCCGGCCTGCTCGAAGCTCTTGAGGTAGAGGCCGGGCACGCTGTCGAAGCGCGACTTGATCTCGCGCAAGACTGCGCCGGGCCCTTGCTGCGAAGCGCGCAGCTTCTGGATGGCGTCGATGCGAGCCTGGATGTCGTTCGTCTTCTTCTCCAGCTCGGCGCGCTCCCTGTTGACGGCGACCATCTGCGTCTGGATGCGCTCCTGTTCGGCCTTCTCCGCCTGCACGCTCTCGCGGGCGCTCGACGAGCTGTAATAGTCGTAGAGCATCCCGGCCGTGAGCAGGCCGAAGACGACGAGCGCGAAGAGCAGCGTTTGCATCCTCGGGTTCGCCACCTTCTGCTCGACGGCGGCTACGCCCTTGGCCCGGTCAGTGACAGAATCTAAAAGGTTAACTTTAATCATTGTGCGTCCACCCCCCTCAAGGCGAGCCCGACGGCCACGGCCATCTCCGGCACGACCTCGCGCATGTAGTCCGGGTCGAAGCGCCTCGCGTCAACCTTGATCCGGCGGAACGGGTCGAAGACCTCCACGGGAATCTCGAAGCGGTGGGCGAGGTATTCGGGGAACCCGACGAGTTTCGAGCCGCCGCCCGAAATCAGAATCTTCTGGACCGTCCCGTCACCGTCCTCGGCCGTCGCGCGGTAGAAGTCCATCGTCTTGGAGATTTCCAGGGCCAGGATGTCCGAGACCGTCTCCATGATCTGCTCCAGCCCCTGCACGTCCTTGCCTTCGGGCGCGGGCATCCCGCGCTTGACCGCTTCGGCCTCGTCGAAGGTCAGGTCGAACTCTTTTTGCAGGAGGCCCGTGTACTGGCTGCCGCCGACCGAAACGTCGCGCGTGAAGACGGAGCGGTTGCCGTTCAGGATGTTGATGTTCATCGTCGCCGCGCCGATGTTCAGGAGGGCCACGATCTGGCCGGGCCGCGGCTCGTAGTTCACCTCGTAGCAGTTCTGCAAGGCGAAGGCGTCAACATCGATGACCGCGGGCTGCTTGCCGGCGAGCTGGATGGCCTGCTTGACGTTGGCGATCTTGTCGCGCTTGCAGGCGGCCATCAGCACGTGTAAGGCGTCTGGCGAGGAGCCCGTGACCTGGTAGTCCAGGCTCACGTCCGAGATGTCGAAGGGGATGTGCTCCTCGGCGTGCCACTCGATTGACTCTTCCAGCTCGTCGGCGCTCATCTGCGGGACGACGATGTTCTTGACGATGACGGAGTGGCCGCTGACGCCCGCCGCGATTTTGTCCGTCTTGATCTGGTGCTCGCGGAAGATGTTCGTGATGACGTTCGAAACGTCGTTCAGCTCCATGATCTGCCCGTCAACGATGGTGTCCGCCTGAAGGTTCTCGTAGCCTAGGCTGACGAGTTGCAGGCTGCCGGGCTTGCCCTGTAGCTCGACGGCTTTGACCGAGCTGGAGCCGATGTCCACCCCGACCAGGTTCTTTTTGCCGAAACCTCTTTTCAACATGGTCTACTGTTTTCCTCTCGACACCGAAGATTGCCTGCGGTGAAGCTGTCGGAGACGCAGTCGCGCCTTGCGCGCCCTGGTGAGTCTATTGGTCTTCGTCTGCGGTAATTGGCTCGCGGGTTTCATTGTCGTCTCGACGCAGCGAATGTTCATGGCCTGTTTGACTGTCGAGCGTGAGTGACGCTCAAAGGGTCTTGGGGGAGAAACGCGGGTTGAACATCAACGGGTTGCGAGCGTCGAAGTCAAAACGAATTGGAAAGCGGGAAGGACCGTGGCGAAAAGGTCTTTTCGCCGGATTGGCCGTCACACTTCGGCAGCCCGGCCGGGTCGGCGCTTTAACTCGGGTCCGACCCCCGTAGGCTTTGCGGCCCCCGCTCGCGCGGGGTGTGCCTTTATCGGTTGACTTTCAAAAGGCGGCCCGGTCAGAAAGTTCTCACGGCCGCGCCCTGCTCTGAATCAAGGGCCGTCTGCCCTTGTCTAGGCGGTTTAAGAACCACCGTCGAAGTGTAGGGTACAACAGCGGCCAACCATTGTCAATCGCTAATTTTCATTGTTTAAACCGCGAACAGACAAGGATATAAGTCTGAGTTTCGGCGGGTAGCCGGGGCGGTTTCGGGGATTATTCTGGAATCTTAGGGCTTTGGTTCCAGATTCTCAGTCGGCCAGGACTTCGTAGATTTCCAGGGTGGGGCGGCCTTCGGCGAGGCCGGGGGATTGTTTGCGGTGGGCCGAGATGAAGGCTTCTGATTTCGTCCACGCCTCGAAGGCTTCGCGGGAGCGCCAGCGTGTCATGACGACGTAGGTGCGGCCTTCCGAGGGGCGCAAGACCTGCAAGTCAACGAAGCCGGGCATCTGGTCAACGGCGCGGTCGCGCGCGGCGAAGGTCTGCTCGAACTCCCCCTCGCGCCCTTCCGCCACGGGGATTCTGTTCATCACGACGACTACAGCCTGCTTCTCTTCTTTATTCGTCAACAAATCCTTAATCGATTGCATCGGCCGCCTCCTCTATCGCTCGCTGATTCTCTTAACGTCTTCGTCCTCTTCCTCGCTCGCGGCCGCTCCGCGCTTGAGCTTGACGGTCCTCGCAGGGATACCGACCTTGATGTGGTAAGGCCCCACGTCGCGGGTCGTGACCGCGCCGGTCCCGACCAGGGAGTGCTCGCCGACCTGCGTGCCGGCGAGCACGGTCGCGTGGTAGGTGATGCGCGCGCCGTCGCCGATGCGGGTCTTGAGGTTGTAAACCTTGTGTATGTCCTCCACGTCGTGCGTGTGTGAGTAGATGTTGGCGTAGTCGGAGATGGAGACGTCGTTGCCGATCTCTATCCCGCCCCGGTCGTCCAGCAGCACGTGGCGGTGGACGACGACGTTGTCGCCGAACGACAGGTTGTAGCCGTAAGACCACTCGACGAAGTGCCAGCACTTAAAGTTCTCGCCGACGCTGCGGAAGATGAGCGGCGCGAGCATCCGGCGGAAGCGGTGCCCGAGGTGCGCGTTCTGGCCCAAAGGGGATCGGTCGTACATCTGCCACAGCCAGATGAAGGGCTTGCGCTCACTGTAAGCACCGGCGTCAATGTCCGTGTAATACTCTGGCTCGGTCGTGACGTTGCGCGGGTCGAAGGTGTGGAGGACGACGCGCGCCGAGGGCGAGAGCTTCGACGGGTCGGGCGCGCGCGATTCACTTTGGCCCAACCGCCCGGCCCCGTAGTAAAGCTCGTAGAGCGTGTCGCGCACCACGTCGTTAGGGTCGCGCCGCCCGTCGGTCAGCGCGCGGCCGAGGCTCTCCAGGAACTCGTCGAAATCGGCCTCGGCCTGCGGCTGCGGGCGTAGCTCGCGGTAAGCCATACGCGGTTCGTCCTCCCGGACTACACAAAAACTTCGTGCGGCACTGCCTCTAGTTGAAGGATGATGAAATCACGAATCAAAGTATCACAGTCAACAGACCTCATCAACGTGCGACCCGCCGGCGTTGATTTTCGCGCCTCCTGCGTGCCCTGCTTGCCTGCCGCCTGAGACAGACGCTACGATGCAAGGCGGGATGAAATTTCTTCGCAAAGCACTACTGGTCCTTCTAGCCCTGCTCCTCGTCCTGGCCGTCTGGGTGTGGTGGAACTACCCGCGCAAGGTGAAGATGACGGCCTACGTCCCCGCCGACGCGCTCGTCTACCTCGAAGCCAACGACCTGCCCGACATCGCGACCGGCGTCATCTCGACGGACGCCTGGAAGGCGCTCGCCCCCGCGGCCGGCATCCGCTCGAATCTGGGAAACATCGGCTGGCTCAGCCGGCTCGCCTCCTGGACCGGAATCGGCTCGGCCGACGCGGTCGTCCTCTCGCGCGCGCAGATAGCCGTCGTGGTACTCGGCCTGGAAGCGGCGGACGCCGGCGACACACTGAAGATCAAGCCCATTTACGCGGTCGTGGTCGAAAGCCACACGGGCGAAGGCCGCTTGCGGAGCGCCGTCGAGAAGCGCGTCGGCGACTTCGCTCGACGCGCGTACGTGGAGCCGCGCGTCGAGACGAAAGAGACCGACGGGGCGAAGTTCACGACGTGGGTGTCGCCGGACGGCGGGCGGCGCATCGTCGCGGCCGTCGCGGGCAGCGTCGCCGTCATAGGCAACGACGAGTCGGCCGTCGAGGCGTGCCTCGCGGTTCGGCGCGGCGAGCGCCCGAGCCTTGAGGGCAACGCGCAGGTGGAAGAGATGCGCCGCAGGGTCGGCGGCAGTGACGCGCTCGCCTTCGGCTACGTCTCGCCGGAAGGCACGGCGAGGCTGCTTGAGATGGCGGCCACGGCCTACGCCGGTCAGATTTCGGCGGACCCGCGCGCGCAGAGCGCGGCCGCGAGCATGCTGCCGCCGCTCGCCAAAAAGATTCTGGGGGCCGCGGGCTGGAGCGCCCGCCTCTCCGAAGGCGCAATCGAGGACCGCTACTTCCTCGCTCTCGAAAACGGCGTCGCCGCGCGTTTGCAGTCCGCCCTCGGCGAGCAGCAGAACGCGCCGTCGGCCGCGGGCGAACTGCTGCCGGCCGACGTTTATTCGCTGTCGCGTTACAACTACAGCGACCCGGCCCAGGCGTGGCGCGGCCTGAACGCCGCCATCACCTCGCAGGCCGACACAATCGGCGCGGTCTTAATCACGCGCCTGCTGAGCGCCTCGCTCAAACCCTATGGCATAGAAGAGCCGGACCAATTCCTGCGCGCCATCGGCCCGGAGTTAGTGACCGCGCGGCTAGACGATTCGGGCGCGAGCACCGTCACCGTCGTCGAGGTGCGCGACGAAAAGACGCTACGCGATTTCATAGCCAAGCGCCTCGGCGCTAAGCCCGCCGTCGAAGAGGTCGGCGGCGCGGAGCTGCTCGTCTCCGGCAACGAGAAGAGGGACGCCGCCAGTTTCGTCGCCGGGCATCTACTGATGGGGACGGCCGACAACTTGCGCCGCTGCCTCGCAGCGCGCAGCGCCGGGCGCAGCCTCGCGGCCGACGAAGACTTTCAGCGGAGCGCGCGGCTCGCCTCGGCAGGCGGCCCGGCGAACGTCATAACTTTCACGGAAGACTTCGCGCCCGCGCGGACTTTCATCACGGCCCTCGCGGCCCAGCGCGGCGTGCGCGAACGCCCGACGAACGACGCCCAGCTCGAAGAGGCGCTCAGGCAGTTGCGCTACGCGGTCAGCGAGACGCGCCTGGCCGACCGCGGCTTCGAGAGAAGGACGCGCTCCTCGTTCGGGCAGTTCGGCGCGCTCGCCTCGCAGTTCGCCCCGTCCGACGACGCGACGGCCGAAGCGCGTTGAGAAGATACAGACTTGGTCGTCGAAGTCGGTTCTGATCAGTCTTGCAGCGCGGGATAATCGAAGGGGTGGTTGATGAGGGCGGCGCGCATGTTGACCTGGCTGCTGAGGGCTTCGAGGTAGGCCGTGAAGCGGTGGAGCACGCCGGCCAATTCCGCGTGCCCGCGCGCGGCGTCAACCTCTTCCATGAAGCGCTCGCACGATTCCCAGTCCTTGAACATCAGGTAGCGCAGACTGCCGTCGCGGAACCAGGCGAGAGTCTGTAGAAGACGCTCGACCATCTCCGGCTCATTTTCGCAGCGCCTGACGAGTTGCAGCAGCGTCCACAAGTCGCGGCGCAGCGCGAGCGATTGACCGAGCCGCGTGCGGAACGTGTCGAAGAGTTGCGCGCCGTCGAGCGCCGGGTCGAAGACTTGCGCGAGGCCGACCACAGACTGCTGGAAGGAGTCGCGCAAGAGGCCGTGGGCGTTTTCGACCTTGACGTAAATCAGCGGGGCCTGCTGGAGCGAGCTGAGGGCCACCAACTCGTGCGCGAAGACCTTGCGCAGCTCCATGGAGATCGCGTAGCTCGTGCTGTCGAGCGCCTCGAAGACGATCCTGTCCATCCCGTCGTCGTTCATCGCGCGGCCCTTGATGAACTCCGTCAGCGCACGCGCCTCTTCGTGCACGAGCGTGAAGACCGGGAGGGCTTGCTTGAGCGGCTGGTCGCGCCGCAAGAGAGTTTCGACGAAGCGCAGGTAGCCGAGCAGCCTGTAGAGGCCGTTGAAGACGTGAATCATGTCGGCGGCGAGCGTGGGCGACTTGATGGTCTCGCGCGTGAGGTCCAGAAGCGGCGCGGGGATGTCGAGCGTTTCCTGACGGGCGTAAAGCCGCGTCAGGATTTTCGTGCCTTCGAGCCGGCCCAGGTCGCGGTTCACGCTCTCACCCAGATTGGCCCAGCCGTGTAAACTGACGGGGCGCAGCTCCAGCAGAGACTGGCACAAATCGCAGGCGTCCCCGAGCGAGGCCGCGAGCGCGAGCAGCGCGTCGTCCGTCACTCCCGTCTTCATCTCTTCGGCAGAGTCCGACTGTGACAGCGCGTCGAGCGTGACCGCGCCTTCCGGCTCGTCGAAGATGGTGTTGTCCTGTTTCTCGAAGTGGACGGACTGGAAGACCAGCTCGGATGAGCGCAGCAACGCCGCGCGCGCGATTTTCAGTTCGTGAGCCCAGTCGTGCGCGATCAGCCCCTCCTGATTCCCTTCCGGGAGCGGGTGGTTGAAAGTATTGAAGAAGCTGCGAAGCGCCCGCTGCCAGACGCTGATCTCGCGCACGTGCGTCCCGGCGTCGGAGTCGCCTGTGTCGTCACGCTCTACGGATGGCGGCGGGAAATCTTTCTCTTGGGGGGGCGGGGTCGCTTCCGCCGTTTGGCTGAACATCGTCGGGCATCCACCTTATAATCGTCTTTCGGGCTCGCGCGAGGGCCGGGAGAGCGCGCCCACTTGATTGTATGCACGAAACGCTCCGGCTGGCAAAATTTATTTTCAGGCCCGATTTTTTCGCCGGCTGACAGGCATTTCGACGAGTGACTAATGACACACGAACTGCTCATTGCCACGGGCAACAAAGGGAAGGTCGCGGAACTAAGGTCGCTGCTCGCAGGGCCCACGCTGCGGCTCAGAGACCTCTCGGAGTTCCCGTCGGCGCGGGAAGTCGAAGAGACGGGGCGAACGTTTTCGGACAACGCGGCCCTCAAGGCGCAGGGCTACGCGGAGCAAACAGGTCTCTGGACGCTGGCGGACGATTCGGGCCTGGAGGTTGACGCCCTCGGCGGCGCGCCCGGTGTCTTCTCCGCACGCTACGGGGGCGAAGGGTTGACCGACGCCGACCGCGTCGAACGCCTTCTCGGGGAGTTGTCCGGTGTGGCCGCGAAAGACAGGCGCGCGCGCTTCGTCTGCGTGATAGCGATTGCAGACCCGCGCGGGCGGGTCATGGACCTTTCGACCGGAACCTGCGAGGGCCAGATCGTCCACGCCCCGCGCGGCACGCACGGCTTCGGCTACGACCCCGTCTTTCTCCCCGACGGCTTCGAGCAGACCTTCGGGGAGCTGCCCGCCGAAATCAAACACGACATCAGCCACCGCGCCCGCGCCCTGAAGGCCGCCCGCTCTTTCCTGGTCAAACATTTTCAGAGCACACGCTAGAATGCGGCCCTTTAGACTTAGCGAAACCGCTGATTTCTTCGTGCTACAATAGCGGCATGGAGAAATCGGCGATCAACTCGCTTATCACACAGGGTCTAAGCCTGAGACAAATATCAAGGTTGCTTAATACATCGCCAACGAATGCCCGTTATTGGATTCGCAAGCATCGGCTTGAACTTCAGCAGAGGCCGTTTGGGAAAGGATACGTCCCTCAAGACACGCTTTATAGATGTGGACAGTGTGGAGAAACTGATCCTGCAAAGTTCTATGGTCATAAGCGGAAAGTATGCGGACCATGCCATAATGCTTATAACATCAAGCAGGGTCTAGATAGGCGATTGAGAGCAGTTAATGAGCTTGGAGGTAAGTGTCAAGTCTGCGGCTTTGATCGGTACTCTTGCTCGTTAGACCTGCACCATCGTGAGGCAAAAGCAAAATCTCCAAACTTCCGCTCGATGCGGGGTTGGTCCTGGGGACGGATTCTCGTAGAATTACAGAAGTGCGTTCTGCTCTGCAAGAACTGCCATGCAGCAACACATGCTGGGTTCTTGCAAATTTAGCAAATGAAATGTCGGGGTGTGGCGCAGCCTGGTAGCGCGTTCGCTTTGGGAGCGAAAGGTCCTGAGTTCGAATCTCAGCACCCCGATTATCCTTCTCTATGATGAGGTAACTGTTTGCGACCGAGACATCGGAGGTTCGAATCCTCTCGCCCCGACCATTCATCATCGCGGGCGGCCGCAGCAGGCTGCTTTTTTGTGTAGCAGGTCAGGGACTCGGGGCCGCGGTCGTTTGCGGGGGCTCGGGTCCGGCCCGCGGACTTCAAAAAATTCACGCGGAATGGCTGAAAATCGCTGTTTTTGGGGAGACGCGAGGGCTTTCAGTGTGATATATGTTGGTTTATAGCTTTTTCAATTTTGCCCACTTTCTTGGAGGTAATCAGACTACGCCATGGCGACCACAGCGGCAGGCAAGAAGCGCATGACCCAATCCGAAGTGCTCAACCACTTCGCCGAAAAGTTCGGGCTCAAGCGCGCGCAAGTCAAGGAGCTCTTCGACGAGCTGTCGAATCTGGCTCAATCGGAAGTTAAAACTAGCGGCGAGTTCGCTTTGCCCGGCTTCGGCAAACTCGTCCTCTCAGAGCGCAAGGCTCGCGAAGGCCGTAACCCGGCCACCGGCGAGACCATTCAGATACCGGCCAAAACCACGCTCAAATTCCGCGTCGGTAAAAGCATGAAAGATTCGGTCGTTCCTAAAAAGGGTTAGGTTGTTTTCAAAGCATACGTTCTTCAATACCAATAGCGCCGCCTGGAGGATTCTGCCGGTCAGAGTAGAATCCGCAGGTGGCGCTGTCACTTTTACCCTTTTTCCTGCGAAACTTCACTAATTTCGCACGGGTCGGGTGGCCCACACGGCCTATTCCCGCCCCGCCCAGAAAAAAATCTTCCATTTTCCGGGATTTTCCTCTACAATCATCCGTTTTGTTAGGGGCAGATATAGAAAACTATCTGTGGGAACGCGCTCTATGTCTGTCTTCCTGACAAAATTTCCTGGGAATTGCAATGGTTTTGCATCCCAGGCAATGAGGCAGGCATCTAAAATCTCTCTTACAATACTGCCTCGGGGGCGCGTGTTGAGGGGAACGTAAAACGAGCTTTCGAGAGCATACAAGGAGCTAGGAAACGTGACTTTTGATAGGCATCTGCCGCTGGATGAGCGGCTTCTCAGAATTGACCACATCCAGGCACGCCGTTTCTCGAAACTGAGCGGACCGGCCCTGGATATCGCGACAGAGGGCATTGTTCGTCATCTGCGCGCCTGTGACCGGATGGACGTTAACCCGGACACATCAGCCGTGCGCGAAATTATAGATGACGCATTGAACGGCCGCCGCGTCTACGCCGAAACGGCGGATGATCGCCGCGCAGCCTAAGGCTTTTAGAAATACTCTCGCAATTTTGAAGACCGCTGGCGTTAACTGCCGGCGGTCTTTTTCTGTCCAAAATCTGGCCCAAAACTGGTCAGGAGCCGGCCTTTTAAGTTTCTAACGGGCACGCCCTTCCTTTTTCCCCGCGCGCCGTCATCTGGTACTGCATGATCACCAACTGGCTGAGCGCGTCCGTGATCTCGCCCGCGAGCGCCATCTTGAGGGCTTGTTCAAAGGTGACGCGGCGGACTTCCAGTTGCTCCGTCCCGTCCGGGTTGCGTTTGCCTTGCGTGAGCCCCGTCGCCAGATACCAGACGGCCCGCTCGTCCGAGATCGAATTTGAGAGGTAGGCTTCGCCCATCTTTTCCCAGTTGGCGGCGCTGAGGCCCGTCTCTTCTTCAAGCTCACGCTTGGCGGCGTCGAGCGTATCTTCGCCTTCGGGACACCCGCCCTCTGGAATCTCCCACGAGTAACTTTCGAGCGGGTAGCGGTACTGCCCGACCAGGTAGACGAACTCGCCTTCGACGGCGAGCACGCCGACCGCCACGTTCTTGAAATGGACCAGGCCGTAAATACCCGGCTCGCCGTCCGGGCGAATGACTGCGTCCTCGCGCACCCTGATCCACGCGTTGTCGTACACCTCCCTGGACCGCAACGTCTGCCAGGGGCTCCTCTGTTCGTCAACCGTCACCTTTGCTCCTCGCGGAATGTTTTCTTACAGCGGTGAATCTCTCACGGCATCATCGCTCGCCCGCGTCAACCCGTCTCCGCGGCCGGACTCTTTCAATGCCGCCTGCTCGACGAGCGTAGGCTCTCGCTCGGTCTCGTCTTCCGTCTGCTCGACCTGCCGGAAAACGTCGAGCAGCGCGAGCGTGACGGCCAGCACGACCGGCCCGAGCACGATGCCGAGCACGCCGAAGACTTTCAGTCCGCCGATGACGGAGAAGAAGATGAAAAGCTCGTGCAGCTTGGTCTTCTCGCCGACCAGCTTCGGGCGCAGGAAGTTATCTACTGTGCCAATAACGAGCGCGCCCCAGGCGGCGAGGATGATGGCTTTCGTCCAGTGGCCCGTCGCCGCCAGGAAGAGCGCCGCCGGGACCCACACGATGAATGCGCCCGCCATCGGGATCATGGAGAGCAGCGTCATCACCACGCCCCAGACTATCGGCGAGGGCAGGCCCAGAATCCAGAACATGAGCCCGCCCAGGGTGCCCTGAATCGTCGCGATGACGAGCACCCCGTAAAGGCTCGCCGAGATGACCTCGCGCGTGCGCGCCAGGATTTTCTCGCTCTGCGCCCTTTCGAGCGGGAACACGTCCGGCAGCGCCGTGACGATGCGGTTGCCGTCCCGGAAGAGGTAGTACATTGTGAAGATGACGAAGAAGAATTCGATGACGACGCCGCCCAGGCCGCCGACGAGCCGCAGCGTGGTCGGCGCAATGGCCCCGCCGAGCCCTTTCAGGCGCTCGGCCAGGTACTCCTGCGAGCGGAACTGCTCAACGTCCACGTATTGCCCGAGCCAGTTGAGGAAGCGTCCCGTGCCCGGCGAGTTCGGGTCCAGGAGCGACTGGACGTTGGCTTGCAGGTTCTGCGCGAAGCCTGCGAACTCGTGCACGAGTGCGATGACGATGAGCGTCACGGGCAGCAGAATCGTCAGGACGACCAGCAGCGACGAGAGCGCCGCGCTGGCCGAGGGCTTACCTGTGCGCGCCACGAGCCGTCTGTGCACGGGGTGGAAGACGACGACGAGCACGGCCGCCCACGCCAGCACCTCGACGAAAGGTTGCAGCATCTGCCAGCACAGGTAGAGCGCGATGCCTGTGGCAATCATCAGCGCGATCCAGCGCGCCTGATTCCTACGGTGTCTCATACTCACTCCGCGAAAGGTTTGCGGCCACTTTACCACACCCCCCGGTTGACGCCGACCGCGACCCGCGTGCTAACATCGCTGCCGCTTCTGATTGATGTGCCCCCGTAGCTCAGCGGATAGAGCATCTGCCTTCAAGTAGGAGCCTGTGCGGAGAATAAGTAATCCGCACAGTGGAGGGTGCTGTATCGGTGGAACTCTAAAGGGGCCGCAAGGCTCCCATGACAATACCGAGGAAACCTCGTCAGAGCCTTTGAGATGAGCGATGACTTGATAAAGCATTTAACTGGTCATCACACTAAGAGCAAAGGCGACTTAGGGGTAGCGAAGGCTTACTGTGATTTGGTTGAAAAGGGATACGTGGTTTTGTTTCCCACAACCGAACATGCGCCGTTTGACCTGGTTGCTTACGATGGTAATAAATTCGTAAGAAGACAGGTGAAAGACAGACGCGCCGTTAATGGCTCAGTTCACCTACGAATGATTAACTGGTGGGCAGACAAGAACGGCTCTCACAGTAAGCAAGTAGATAAAAGTCAGGTTGACGTTTTCGGTGTGTGCTGTCCCGACACGGATAAGTGCTACTACTTCAAAACGGAGACCGTTAATGTTTGCTTTTCTCTACGTGTAGAGCCTCCTAAGAATAATCAGTCTAAGAAAGTAAATTTCGCCGACGATTATACGGGGGCTCCGTAGAGACTATACGCATCCGGGCTGAAATGCCCAAGATATAGTCCAGACCACAACTCGTCTTTCGGGGCCAGGGAAACCTGGAGTGGTAAGCTAAGCAGAGGGTCGCACGTTCGAGTCGTGCCGGGGGCAATCCTTTAAAGCTGTCGCTTGCGAAATCAGTTCGGGTGATGTAATCATAAGCGGCAGGAAATGACACGGCGGCTATAGCTCAGTCGGTTAGAGCGCAAGATTGTGGATCTTGAGGTCGTGGGTTCGAGACCCACTAGCCGCCCCAGTTTTAGTAGCAGAAAAGGCGCTCCTGCCGTGAGCGCCTTTTTCTTTTGTCGGAGATTGGCCCGCCGCGCTCACCTGGAATTCGCCAGCAGGTAGATGACGAGGATAACCAGCAGGATTGAGACTATCAGGAGCGTTATCTTCCAGAAGCTGTAGGGGCGGTCGCCCTGCACTTCGCCGGTTCGACCGTTGACGACGACCTGAAAGACTTTCTGGTTCAGCCTGTAGGCCCCGGCGTAAACGGGCAGCAGCAGGTGCTTGAACGTGATGGCCGAGTAGTGCGTCCTGACATCGGAGATCATCTGCTCGTCGCCGCCTATGTCGCGGCGCACGTCCGACTGTATGACGCCCGCGGTGATGTCTTTGGCCCGCTCGAAGCCGGAGGCCAGGTCAACCTGGTAGCGTTGCGCCTTGAAGCCCGACAGGTAGGCGGGGTCGTACGGCCTGAGCGCGGACAAGTCCCAGGGCTCAAGCGCGCTCAGGCGGTTGAGGGGCAAGGAGGTCGAGGCCGGGATGAGGATGTCGTCGAACCAGCGCGTGACTGTGCCAGAAACGGGATACCAGCGCGTGTGCCTGACCTCTCTCGTCTTGGTCTCCGTGCGCCCCTGCGCGTCCGTCTCCGTGTAGGTCTCCGTCACGTAGTAGTACTCGCCGCGCTGCCCCGTGTAGTAGCTCGTGGTGTTCGTGTCGTAAGTCCAGAACGGCAGGTAAACGCCGTCTATCGCCTCGGGCGCGGCGAATTTTTTCAGGGCGTTCGGCGCGAACCAGCGCGAGGCTATCCACTGTTTGACGTTGGCCGTGGCCTGCGTCTGCGGGAGGAGAAACGGCAGCACGGCCTCGGGGGCGACCGTCGGGTCGGCGGACTTCGGCTGGGCCACAATCTTCGCGCCGCAGAAGTCGCACTCGCGCGCGACCTCCGGCGGGACGAAGGTCACGGTCGCGCCGCAACTTGAACACTGCACTTCGAGCGCGCCCGCCGCAATCACCTGCAACTGGTCGGCACGCGGCCGCAGGTACTGCTCGAAGGAGTGCTCCTCGACCTGCTCCGCGCTCTGCGGAATCCGCTCCTTGTGCCCGCAATAGGGGCAGGACAAGACGCCGTCCTTCGGCTCGAAGACCAGAATCGCGCCGCACGTCGGGCACGGGTAACGATGAACCTTTTGTTGACTCGCTTGCTGCGGGGGTGCTTGCATAGTTAGGCGCTCACCTCATGGTAGGGATGAGTGATGAAGAAAATTGAGCGCAGGTTCAATTGACGCGCTGACTCAAACCCTTTCATCCCTCATTCCTCATCCCTTCGTATGTCGGCGGCGAGAATAGGGCAATGGTTTAGAATTTGCAATCTCGCCGCGCCTTCGACCACAATGGCCCACACGATGGAGGTCAAGGTTCCCACACCGCGAGATTTCAGCTTCGAGCGGGCAGTAATCAGGGCCGCGGATTGCCGACCGGCGGCCCGGCCTTCAGTAATGACGAAGGGCAAAGGCGCTCGACCACGCATTCGGCGCAGAGCGGCGTGCGTGCTTTGCAGACTCTGCGGCCGTGGGCGATGAGGAGATGCGCGAAGAGAATCCAGTCCCGGCGCGGGATGAGTTCCATCAGGTCGCGCTCTATCTTCTCGGGCTGCTTTTCCGCCGAGAGCCCTAAGCGTTCAGAGAGCCGCGCTACGTGCGTGTCCACGACGACGCCGCTAGTGACGTTGAAGGCGTTGCCGAGGACGACGTTGGCGGTCTTGCGGGCGACGCCGGGCAGGGCCAGGAGGTCGTCCAGGTTTTCCGGCACGCGGCCGTGATGCTTTTCCGCGATGAGGCGGCACGCGCCCTGTATGGCTTTGGCCTTGTTGCGGAAAAAACCTGCCGAGCGGATGTCCTGCTCAAGCTCCGCCTGCGCGACGTTGAAATAGTCTTCGGCGCGGCAGTATTTCCTGAAGAGGCTCGCCGTGACGAGGTTGACGCGCTCGTCCGTGCACTGCGCGGATAGAATCGTTGCGACCAGCAGCTCTAGCGGGTTCGTGTGGTCCAGCGAGCAGCGCGCGTCCGGGTACTCCCGCTTGAGCCGCCGCACGATCTCGCGCGCCCTCTGTTTCTCTTCGTTCGCTGCCAAGCACTCTCCTCGCGTGGCGTGATGATGAAACGAAAGCTTCGGCGCATTATGCGTGTCCGGCCCCCCGATTCACAAATCGGCGCGCGCCGGCTATTGACTTCACGTGCGAACTTGGCTTAAGCAGTTCTTTGCGTCTTTGCGTGAAACTGCTTTCCTCACGCAAAGACGCAAAGAAGATTAGCTTTTAGATTCGGGGGATATACTTTCAATGGTTAAGAAACGTCAACAGCTTGCGATTCACGTTCTCCTGGCGACCCTGTTGCTCCTCTCTTCGTTCGCGGCCGCGGAGGCGCAGAAGGGGCACAGCGTCATTCGCCGCGTAAACTTCCCGCGCGGCCGCACGACCGCGGTCTTGAAGGGCACGGTCAGGCGCGGCCTGAGCCACGACTATTTGCTGCGCGCGCGGGCCGGGCAGACAATGACCGTTCACCTGACGACCGAGGCGGCCGGCATGTCCATCACGATTCTCAGGCCCGACGGCGAGTCCTGGATTGACGACACGAAGGACTGGTCCGGCGCGCTGCCCGCCACCGGCACTTATCGAATCAACGTCCTCCCGGACACAACCACAGAGAGCCCGACGAGCTACGCGCTCGAAGTGACGATCAGGTGATGCACCGAAGATGAAACTCAGGCGACAACTTCAACACTCAAGCACCCACACAGCTCGACCCTTTACGTCTTTGCGCCTTTGCGTGAGGAAAGTTTCTCGCAAAGGCGCAGAGTCGCAAAGAAAAGCCTGGTGCTCTTGCCTTATCCTTCTTGCCGTAGCCTGCATACTTCCGGCTGCCGCTCAGAACCGCGCGCTCAGGCTGATGCCTAACAAAATCTCCCTCGACAAGGGCATCACGTTCAATCTCAACCTGCCGCCAGAGTTCGAGGTCACGGTCGCCGCCGAGGGGTTGAAGCGCGTCCGCTTCATGGCGATGAGCCCGGACAACCGCGTCTTCATCACGGACATGTACAACCTCGCGGACAACAAGCGCGGCGCGGTCTACATCCTCGAAGACTTCGACGCACGCGCGGGCCGCTTCCGCAAGGTCACGCCCTACCTGACGAACCTGCGCAACCCGAACAGCATCTGCTTCCACTCTGACGCCGAGGGCAACAGCTGGTTTTACCTCGCGCTGACGGACCAGCTCGTCCGCTACCGCTACCGCGCCGGCGAGGACGCACCGCGCGGACGCCCGCAGGTGCTCGCGGAGTTCCCGGACTACGGCCTGAATTACAAGTACGGCGGCTGGCACCTGACGCGCACCGTCGCCTACGGCCCGAACGGCAAGCTCTACGTCTCGGTCGGCAGTAGTTGCAACGCGTGCGAGGAGAAGGAGGAGATTCGCGCGACCGTCATCGAGATGAACCCTGACGGCACGGGGCGCAGGCTTTACGCGACGGGCCTGCGTAACGCCGTCGGCCTCAAGTGGGTGGGCCAGCAGCTCTACGCTACGAACATGGGCGCGGACCACCTCGGCCGCGACAAGCCCTCGGACACGATGTACGTCGTCCGCGAGGGCGCGGACTACGGCTGGCCCTACTGCTACCAGCAGGGCGCGAGAATCTACGCCGACCCGCAGTTCAATTCTTCGGCGAAGAACAAGGGCTGCAAGAACGTCCCCGCGGCCTTCGCCTCATTTCTGGCACACAGCTCGCCGCTCGGCCTGGAATATTTCGACGCGAGCGCCCAAGCCTCCAGTCTCAAGAACCACTTCCTGGTCGCGCTGCACGGCTCTTCCATTCACAGGATGGACCGCGGGCACATCATCGCCCGCGTCCGGCGCGGCGGCCGCCCCGAAGACTTCGTCACGGGCTTCATGCAGAACGGCAAGCTCTACGGCCGCCCCGCGGACATCATGAAACTCGGCGCGGACGCCTTCCTCTTCACCGACGATTACAACGGCGTCGTGTACTATGTCCGCAGGAAAGGCCAATAGCGATAATTGTAGTGGCAGAGGACTTGTCCCTGCCTCTACAGAATCGCCCCGCGTTCGACAGTCATGCCGGGTCTAAAATTTCTTATCCGCCTTCGTTCGATGGTCGTTCCCTTCTCCGCCGCCCGCGTCTTCGCTTGCGCGCTCACGTTGCTTCTCTGCCTCACCTCGTCGTCGGCGCAGTCTCCGAGCACGCGCGTCGAGGGCGTCGTTCAAGACCAGACGGGCGCGGCGGTCGTGCGAGCCTCAGTCACTCTCAGGAACGGTTCGGCTATCGTGGCCGAAAGCATCACCGATTCCGGCGGGCGCTTTCGGCTTGAGGTCTCGACGCCAGCCGACACTGTATCCGTGCGCGCGGAAGGGTTCGCGCCTTTCGAGAGCAGGCTAAGCGTGATTCGGACGAACCTGTTGGGCCTGGAGATCGTGCTTGCGCCCGCGCCGCTCTCGGAGCGCGTGACCGTCACGGCGACGCGCACGGAGACGCGGCTCGGTGAGACGGCCGCGAGCGTCGTCACGCTCTCGCAGACCGAATTGACCACGACCGCGGCCGCGACGCTCGACGACGCGCTCCGGCAGGTTCCCGGCTTCAGCCTCTTCCGCCGCAGCGGCAGCCGCACGGCCAACCCGACCACGCAGGGCGTCTCCCTGCGCGGCGTCGGCGCGAGCGGCGCGAGCCGCGCCGTAGTCCTCGCCGACGGCGTCCCGCTCAACGACCCCTTCGGCGGCTGGGTCTACTGGGGCAGGGTTCCGCGCACCTCCGTCAACACCGTCGAAGTGCTGCGCGGCGGCGCGTCCCACCTCTACGGCAGCGCCGCGCTCGGCGGCGTCGTCAACGTCATCACGCGCCGGCCCACCGATTCGCCCTCGCTGCGACTCGAAGCCTCGTACGGGAATCAACAGACCGCGGACGCCTCGCTCTTCGCCGCGGGACGCAGGGGCGGCTGGGGCGCGAGCGTCGGCGTCGAGACGTTTCACACGGACGGCTACGTCATCGTTGACGAGCGCGAGCGCGGGAGCGTGGACGTGCCAGCCGGCGTGCGCAACGCCGTCGCGCGGCTCAGCGTCGAGCGAAGGCTTTCAAACAACGCTTCGGTTTTCATGAGCGCCAACGTCTTCGGCGAGGCGCGCTCGAACGGCACGCCCTTTCAGCGCAACCGCACGCACGTACGCCAATTCGTCATCGGCGGCGACTGGCGGGGCGCGCGCGCCGGCGCGTTCACCGCGCGCGCCTACGGCGGCACACAGGTCTTCGACCAGAATTTCTCCGCCGTCAACGACGCGCGCACCCTTGAGACGCCGACGCGCGTTCAACGCGTCCCGGCGCAGGCAATCGGCGCATCCCTTCAATGGTCGCGCGCCGCTTTCACGAGGCAGACGTTCATCGCCGGCCTCGAAGCGCGCGAGGCGCGCGGCGCGAGCGACGAGCTTGCCTTCGTCTCGGGGCGGCCGACTTCGATCATCGGCGCGGGCGGGCGCGAACGGACCCTCGGGACATTTTTCGAGGACATCATTCGCGCGACGCCCGACCTCTTCGTCACCGTCGGCGCGCGCGTTGACCACTGGCGCAACTACGACGCGCTCTCGGCTACGCGCCCTTTCTCGACGAACGTCACGAGGGCCACGCTCTTTCCTGACCGCACGGAGATGGCTTTCAGCCCGCATCTTTCCCTGCTCTACAAGCCGCGCGAGAACGTCTCGCTCTACGCTTCGATGAACCGCGCGTTCCGCCAGCCGACGCTCAACGAGCTGTACAGGAGCTTCCGCGTCGGCGACGTGTTGACGCTCGCCAACGAGAACCTGCGCGCGGAGCGCCTGACGGAAGGCGAGGCCGGCGCGGGCTTCAACGCCTTCGGACAAAAGTTGAACGTGCGCGGCGCGTTCTTCTGGACCGAGCTGACCAGGCCCGTCGCCAACGTGACCCTGAGCGTCACGCCCGCGCTCATCACGCGGCAGCGACAGAACCTCGGGCGCACGCGCTCGCGGGGGCTGGAGCTTGAATGGGACGCGCGCCTGACGAACACTTTCACAGTCTCCGGCGGTTACCTCTTCGCCGACGCGACCGTCGTCAGCTTTCCGGCAAACACCGCGCTCGAAGGTCTGCTCATCCCGCAGGTGCCGCGCCATCAGTTGACGTTCCAGGCGCGCTACGCGAACCCGTCCATTCTCACGGCCGCTTTGCAGGGCCGCGCGTCCGGCGCGCAGTTCGACGACGACCAGAACCGCTTTCGCCTCGCCCCTTACTTCACGCTCGACGCCTTCGCCTCGCGCCGCCTCACGCGCACACTCGAAGGCTTCGTCGCCCTCGAAAACATTTTCGACCGGCGCTACACAACGGGGCTGACGCCTATCCGAACCATCGGCCCGCCCACACTCGCGCGCTTCGGCTTCAGACTTTTCATCGGCTCTCATTGAAAAGCGGAACCACTCAACCCTTTGCGCCTCCAGCGTGAACTATTGTTTCTCGCAAGGGCGCGAAGGGAAAACTTAAGGCGCTGGAGGGTTGAGTCTTTCTCAGCCGCGTTCTGCAATTCCGCCGGATGCTGGTAAACTGCATGGCCTATTCCAGAGCGTGAGGGGAGCGCAAGAGATGCCCGAAGAGCAAAGGACCGCCAACAACTCGCAGACCTACGTGGTCGGGGCCGAAGACTTCGAGTTCGAGACCGTCGAGCAGGAGAACGGGCAGGCGACGGTCGTCCGCTTCCGCCTGGACGACCCGCGCTACCACGCGGGCGACGTGCTGCTCGTCCTCTCTGGCTCCGAGATACATTTCCACGGCATGATCGGCCAGATCGCGGACGGCCACGCCATCGCCTCGGACCCGAGAGGCTCGCTGCTGCCTGCGACCGTCCAGTGAAGACCTGAGCGCGATTGGAACCGTGGCGGGGTTCATCGTTTTCACCCTTGACGCAAACGGACTCGGCGGCTTATTTTTAGCCCCTCGCTTGCGAGTTCACCTCGGCGGCTCCTTCAATTCCTGGGAGGCTTTTATGAGACGCGTTTCCTTGCCCCTGCTGTCCCTACTCCTGCTCTTCGCTTCGGCACCGCTTCTGGCACAGGAGCTGGCCTCGGCTAAGGAATACGTCAAGCGCGGCATCACGCGCTTCGGCAAGGGGGACACCGACGCCGCGCTCTCGGACTTCGACCACGCCATAGAGATGAATCCGCGCCTCGCGGAGGCGCACCTCAACCGCGGCAAGGCGCGCAGGTCCAAGGGCAACCTCGACGGAGCCATCGAAGACTATGAGCGGGCCATTGAACTTGACACGCGCCTGACCTCCAACAACCGCGACATCACGCAGGCTTTTACTAACCGCGGCTTCATACGCGCCAACCAGTTCGACTTCGAGGGTGCCATCTCCGACTTCGACAAGGCCATCAGGGTTTCGCCGACCGACGCCGAGTCCTACGTCAAGCGCGCCGAGGCGCTGCTCGTCAAAGGCGACCTCGTGGACGCCGTCGCGGACTTCGACCGCGGCATCGCGTTCAAGCCCGACGGCAACGCCGCCTCGCTCGCACACGCCGGCCGGGGCTTCGCCCAACTGCTCCGCGGCAACGAGGCCGAGGCGCGCAAAGACTTCGACAAGAGCATCCAGCTCAACAGCGAGGGCCGCATCTTCCTCGAACTACACCTCAAAATCCTCGAAACGCAAATCAAGGAAATCAAACGCCGCCGCGCCGCCGACCAACAGCGCGTAGCCTAAAAAATAATGATGTAATGCGGAATGCGGAATGATGAATTAAAAAGCATCTGCCTTTAATTCATCATTCCGCATTCATCATTTCTTTATCTCGTGTATCCGGCCGGGTGCTCTATCTCCACGCCGTCGGTGTTGGAGGTGACTTTGATGCGGTGGAAGCCTTTCTTGGGGTGCGTGGAAAGGTAGGTGAGCGCGAGCTGGCGGGAGAAGGTGCCGGCCAGTTGCCGGAGGAAGGGGTCGAAGCTGACGGGCGCGCCCGTGCCCTGGAAGAAGGCGCGGCCGCCCGTCTGGTCCGCGAGCAGTTCGAGTGAGCTTTGGCCGTTGGAGATCAGGCGGCGGCTGCCGAGCGTGTCGGACGTGACGCTCGGCGCGTAGAACGAATAAACGGCCACGCCCTGCCGCTGCGCCTCGCGGATTGCGCGCGACAGGTCAATGCTCTGAGACGGTAGAGAGCTGTCCACGCCCCTTGAGATGTCCAGCCCGTCTGTGACGACCAGGAGCGCGCGCCTGCCCTTCGGCATGGCCTCGAAGCGGCGCAAGCCTTCGACAATCTCGACGTAAGGGTTGTAGGGCGCGGCCGTGGCCGAGCCGATGGGGACGCGCAACGACTGCGCGGCGCGCTCCAAGTCGGCCGTGAATCTCTGCCGCACGTCCAGCGACCCGGTCTTAATGTAGCCCACCATGACGCGCGAGCCGCGCGGCAGGCGGTTGACGAACTCGCGCAGCGCCTTAATCTCGTTCGAGATTGACGAGACCACGTCGTCCTGAATCAGGATGCCGACCGAGATGGGCGTCTCGGTTCCGTAGGCACGGATGGAGAGAATCTTCTGCTCGTCGCCGTCTTCCCGGATCGTGAGGTCGCCGAGCTGCTGCAACTCGCGCTGGGCGGCGTCGCCGCCGTGCTGGCGAATCGTGATCGGGATAGTCACGGAACGAACGCCGCCGCGCTGCGGCTGTGCAGCGGCCGGCGGCGACCAAAGGGACGCGCAAAGAAGCGCGGTGGCGAAGATCAAGAGGCTGAGTCGTCTGTCAGGGCTGGGCATCGGTCCTCCTCCGGCCGTTTATCTGCTCTCGCAGCCGCCATGATATTACACGGCTGGAGATTGCTCCAAACAGCTACATTGCAGGATTACCGCGGGGCTGGCTAACACGCACGCGCTCTTGCTATCATTCGGGCCGTCCCACGTTGTTCATACGATGAGTCCGGGGCGGGCCGCGTTTGCCCGCCCGCGCCCCCTTCGGAGAAGAAGCGAGCATGAATGAGACCGTAACGAGCGGCAAGGTCACGGCGCGGGAGAAGCTCCTGGCGCGCGTCTTCGAGTGGGCTCCCTGGCTGGCCTTCTTCCTGGTCGCGCTGCCCGTCCCGCTCTACTTCCTGGTCAAATACTTTTCGTCAGCGCAGGACGCCGCGCTCAACTTCCTGCTGACCCTGACCTCGCTCGCCGTCGGCTCCGTCGTCGGCTTCGCCGTCGCGCTCTTCCTGCTCTACTACCGCCGCCAGTGGGCGCAGAAGGTGCGCGACCGTGTGGCCGCGGACGGCGTGACCGCGGAAGAATTGCCCTGGTTCACGTCGGAGCTGACGCCGCAGGAGCGAGAGGCGCTCAAGGAGATTGAGGCCAGGAACCCGCTGCTCTCCGACGCCTACCGCGAGACGCTGGCCTCGCGCATCACGGCGACGCGCGTCGTCGCCAACGCCAAGCGCGAACTGCTCATGGTCGAGCGCCGGCTGAACCGCACGGACTACATACAGGGGGCGGACACGACCGCGCTGCGCGAGGAGTTGCGCGCCGACCGCGAGCGGCTCGAACAGATCAGGCTCGAAGGCTCCGAGCGCCGCGCCGAGGCCGAGACGCGTTTGCAGACCATTGAGGCTGCGTCGAGCCGCGGCGCGACCTGGGACGAGACCAACATAGCCCTGCACCGCCTCAGTGCCACGCGCGAAAACATCCCGCTCGCCCTCGAAGCCGCCCGCCTCGAACAGCAGGCGCGCGAAGAGACCGACAGACAATTAAAAGAGACGCAAACCGGACAGCTCAAGGCGAAGGGCGAAAGTTAAGGCACAGCTATAAAGAGCAGTTCGCCGCGTCAGCGGCGCGTGAATTCAGCCTTCACTGCTTTCAACTGATAAAACCCTTCCGCGATTCGTTCGGCATACCCTTCTTTAACCAGTGCGCGGTTGCCGAGGCCCGCGTCAGGGCGCGAGAGCCCTGTGACTTTTGCCAGCTCGCCGCGCACGGTGAGCCCCGCGCCGTCCAGAAAGGCGCGCGCTATCTCGCGCAGTGCGTCTTCGCGCTTGACCTTCGCGGACAGCTCCTGACTGAACCGCCCTTCGGCGAGCGTCCAGATGTAGGTGAACCAGGGTTCGTAAACCACCTCGCCCGGAATGACCTTCATCGCACGCTGCAACTCGTCCATCGAGCGCGTGAACCTGGCGCGCTCCTTCACACCCGACGCCTCGCGCAAGTCGCACGTCGCCATCTCCCACTCGCGCCTGAGAACTTTTAAGACGGCGCGCGCGTCCGCCGAGAGCACTTCGCTCTCCCTGCGCCGCGCGACGCCCCAGAGCGCGTTGAAGTGCGCGACGAGCCGCGGCGCGATGAAGGTCGCGCGCCCCTTCGCCAGCTTCGCGTAGTAGACGCGCCCGCGCCGCAACACCTCGTCTTTAATGGTCCACGCCAGGCTGGCTTCCGGGTCCTTCTGCACGTTGCGCGGCGTATGTGCGTCGCGCCTGCCGCAGACGGCGACGTAGAGCGATGGCCCAGGCCGCCGCGCGTCCGTCATCGTCGCGCAGAAGCCCACCGCTTCGATGAATTTTTCGGCCCCGCCCGCGTCCTCCACGCGCAGCTCCGGCTCGCGCCGCCACGCGCGGTCGCGAAAGCTCTCGATCTCTTCCGTCAGGCTATTGTCTGCGCTCAAGCTCTCCGCCTTTCTCTGACCGATTCTCTCAGGTTGAACGACCGCGCTCTCAAACTGACCGGGTCGGGCCGCACGCCTCAGCCCTGCCGAACGTAAAAATCAGCGAAAAGCCTGAGCATTCCGCCGGTTTTCACGAAAGTGCATTTCGTGGCACGCGTGCTGCACTAGGGGCGGCGGGCAACGACCGCATTCCATCGCCTGCCCGCCCCGGCAAGTTTGGAAATTATACGAGGATGACCCATTCGATGAAACACGCTCCACACTCCCCCATTGCCGCCTGGCTGACAATCTTTTCCCTGCTCGTCACGCTGACGGGCGGGATCATGGTCGGCGATAACGCCCAGGCGCAACCCCTGGCCCAGAGCAGCGCCGGCGACAAAGTCTCCGCCGACTTGCGCGAGAAGGTCAGGAACGCGAAGAGCGGTGACCGCGTCAACGTCATCATCGAGCCGGCGGCCGCGTGGACCGACTCACTCAACTACACCGTCAACGGCAACGGCGGTAAAGTCTCGAAGACCTTCAAGAATTTCAAGTCGCGCACCGTCAGCCTGCCGCCCGCGGCCGTCGAAGCCCTCGCCAATAACTCGGAAGTCGCCTACGTCTCGCTCGACCGCGAAGTTAAATTATTGGGCCACGTCTCGCTCACCACGGGCGCGGACGCGGCGTGCGCCACCGGCGGCTCGACTCCTTACGACGGCACGGGCATCGGCATCGCTGTGCTGGACTCGGGCATGTTCGCCAACCATGTCGCTTACGAGAAATCCTCCAACGTCGCGCGCATCACGGTGAGCGTTGACTTCACGGGCGAGAACCGCACCGACGACCCCTACGGGCACGGGAGCCACGTCGCCGGCCTGCTCGCCGGCAACGACAGCGTCTCGTCCGGCGCTTACCTCGGAGTAGTCCCGAACGCTAACCTCATCAACCTGCGCGTCCTCAACGGGCAGGGCAAAGGTTCTGTCTCGGCCCTGCTCGCCGCGCTCGACTGGGTGATGACCAACCGCGCGGCCTACAACATCCGCGTCGTCAACATGAGCCTCGGCACGGCCGCCGTCAGCTCCTACAAGGACGACCCGCTGTGCCAGGCCGCGCGCCGGCTGGTGGACGCGGGCGTCGTCGTCGTCGCCGCCGCCGGCAACGAAGGCAAAGACAGCAACGGCCAGAAAATTTACGGCCAGATTCATTCGCCCGGCAACGAGCCCTCCGTGATTACGGTCGGGGCCAGCAACAGCTACGGGACGGACACGCGTGGCGACGACACCGTTACGACCTACAGCTCGCGCGGGCCGACGCGCAGTTTCAGGACCGATTCGAGCGGCGTCAAGCACTATGACAATCTGATGAAGCCCGATGTGGTCGCACCCGGCAACCGCCTCGTCAGCGTGCAGTCGTACGGCAATTACCTCGTCTCCAACAACCCGTCGCTCGACGCCAACGTCAGCGGCTCGTCCACACGCGAGCAGATGTACCTGAGCGGCACTTCGATGGCGACGCCCGTCGTCTCCGGCGCGGCCGCCTTGCTCCTCCAGGCCAACCCCAGCTTAACGCCGAACATGGTCAAGATGATCTTGATGTACACGGCGCAGCCTTTGGCCGGCTTCAACATGCTGGAGCAGGGCGCGGGCCAACTCAACATCGAGGGCGCGACGCGCCTTGCCAAACTAATCCGCACCGACCTGACTTCAAGCACGGCGCTCGGCACGCCGCTGCTCTGCTCTTCCTGCACGGCCCCCGCGCCGCAGACGACCATCGGCGGCCAGACCTTCTCCTGGAGCCAGGGCGTCATCCTCGACTACACCTACGCCACGGGGACGAGCCTGATCACGCAGTACCAGAAAATCTACGGCCTCGGCGTGCTGTTCGGCGACGCAACCGCAGAGTCCAACGGCGTCCTGCTGGGCGACGCGACGAAGATGTCCGGCGGCGTGCTGCTTGGCGACAGCATCATGACGGCCGGCGACACGAACTCTTCGACCCTCGGCATCACGATGGTCGAAGGCACGGCCTTCACCAGGTACGGCGTCCTTTTGGGCGACGGCACGCTGCTCGGCGACAGCGCGACGCTCGGCGACGGGATTCTCCTCGGCGACGGCGTGCTGCTCGGCGACGGCGTCATGCTGGGTGACGTTTACGTCCAGGCCAACCAGGCGCTGATTTACGGCGACAAGAGCGGCAGCGTGATGGCGGTCGTCAAGGACGCCGCGCCGAAAGCGCCTACGAGCCTGGCGGCCAAAGCCATGTCCTCAAGCCAGATCAATCTCACTTGGGTTGACAATTCGAACAACGAGGACGGCTTCAAGATCGAACGCTCGCTCGACGGCAAAGCCTACACGCAGATCGCGACCGTCAGCCGCAACGTCAAGGCTTACGCCAGCACCGGGCTCGCCGCGGTCAAGAAGTATTACTACCGCGTCCGTGCTTACCACAGCGGCGGCGACTCCGCTTACACGACGGCCGTCTACGCGACGACGACAAAGTAGATGATGAAGGCGGGGGCGCGGCGGCCGCAATTAGCCTCCGCGCCCCCCGGCACTGACACTCACACACGACCACCCCAGGATTGAGTTTCACGACTTCATTGACTACCGAAGGATTGGCATCATGTGCATGCAATCTCTCTACACATCGTCGCCGGTGAGCGCGCCCGTCGCGCCGAGCGTCAGCTTCGACGCGGCGGCCGTCGAGCCGCTCGCCGAAAAGCACAAGGCCGAAATCCTGGCCTTCCTGTCTGAGCGCCCGCTGCACACGATCTACATGACGGGCTGCATCCTGGACAACGGCGTCATCAGCCCCCTGAACCGCGGCTCCTTCTACGGCTACCGCAGCGGCGACGGCCGGCTCGAAGGCGTCGCGCTCATCGGCCACGCCACGCTCTTCGAGGCGCGCTCGGACGCGTCGCTCGCGGCCTTCGCGGCGCTGGCCCAAAAATGCACGCGCACGCACCTGCTGCTCGGCGAGATGGACAGGGTCGGGAGCTTCTGGAGCCACTACGCGCGGGGCGGGCAGGAGCCGCGCCTCGTCTGCCGCGAGCTGCTCTTCGAGCAGAAGTGTCCGGTCGAAGTTAAGGAGCCCGTGCGCGGCCTGCGCAAGGCGACGCTCGCCGACCTGGAGCTGGTGATGCCGATTCACGCGCGGATGGCTTTCGAGGAGAGCGGCGTCAACCCGATGGATAAAGACCCGATTGGGTTCCGCCTGCGCTGCGCCCGCCGCATAGAGCAGGGCCGCGTCTGGGTGCTCGTCGAGGACAACCGCCTGATCTTCAAGGCCGACGTGGTATCCGAGACCTCCGAGGTGATTTACCTCGAAGGCATCTACGTCGCCGCCGAGGACCGCGGGCAGGGCGTGGGCTTGCGCTGCCTCTCGCAGTTGACGCGGAAGCTGCTGGCGCGCACGAAGACCGTCTCGCTCCTGGTCAACGAGCTGAACCAGGCGGCGTCGAACTTTTACATCAGGGCGGGCTTCAAGCTGCGCGCCCACTACGACACGATCTTTTTACAGCAAGCATCTGCCTGACACTTCTCCCGCAGGCGGAGCTGACCGCAGGGGCACGGAGTAAACTCTCCTTCTGCGACTTCGTGCCCCCGCGGTCTTTTTCTTTTAATCCAGACCGATAACCAGGTAGGTGGTGTCATCTTTGGCGGGGGTGCCGATGCGGAAGTGGTCCAGTTCCGCCAGGAGCGCCTGGCCGAGCTGCTCCACATCACCGGCGCTCGCGCGCGCGTGGCTCTCGGCCAGCCCCTTGTCCTCGAAAGTCTCGCCCGCCGTGTTCTCGGCGTCCGTCACGCCGTCGCTGAAAACCGCGAGCCGCTCGCCCCGCCTGAACACGACTTCCCCGGCGCTGTAGCCGTCGGCGGGCAGTTGCAGCCCGATCAGCTTCCCGCTGACCTCGAACCGCCTTTCGGCCCCTGTGCCAGAATTCAACCAGACCGGCGGCACGTGCCCGGCGTTGACGTAGCGCAGCCGCCCCGCGTCCGCAGCGAGCACGCCCAGGAAGAGCGTCGCGTAGGTGCCGAGCGGCGCGACCGCGCCGACGCGTTCGTCCAGCTCCGCCGCGAGCCGCGACAGATCGCCCTCGTCCCGGACCAGCGCGCGCAATTCCGTTTGCAGCGTCGTCATCAGGAGCGCCGCGCCGATTCCCTTCCCGCTCACGTCCGCCACCCAGAACGCGCACTCGCCCGTCGGCAGCACGAGCGCGTCGTAGCAGTCGCCGCCCACGTCGAAGCAAGCCTGGCTCACGCCCCAGGCGCTGAAGGGCGCGGGCAGGTTTATTTTCCCCGGCGGCGGGAGCAGCCGCGCCTGAATCTTTCGCGCCAGCTCAAGCTCCGTCGAGAGCAGTTTCGCGCGGAAGGCTTCCTGTGCCAGTTGCTCGCGCTCGACTGCCACGGCCGCGAGCGCCGCGAACGATTCCAGGTAGGCGAGGTCTGCTACAGTGAACCCGCCGTCCAGCCTGTTGATGGCTTGTAAAGAACCGAGCAGCGTGCCCTCGGGTTTACGCAAGGGGACGCAGAGCATATTTCTCGTCGTGAACCCCGTGCGCCGGTCGGTCGAAGCGTCGAAGCGCGGGTCCGCGGCCACGTCGTTAATCAAAACGCTCTCGCCCTTCTCGGCCACGTAGCCGGCCACGCCGACGCCCTTCTCCAAAACGATCTCCACGTGCTGTGAGCCGCTCATCTGCCGCGCGTGCAGCTTCCCCGTCCGGCGGTCGTTGAGGAAAGCCGTCGCGCGCTCGGCCCCGAGCTGCGTCGTGACGAGTTCGAGGATGGCGCGCAGGATGTCGTCCAACCCCGAAGCGCGGTTGAGCGTCTCGCTCGCCATGACCAGCGCCTCCAGGCGCTGTAGGCGCAGCTCTCCGGGCAGGCCGCTCAAGATAACCGTTGTGCCAGTCAACCCTCTTCTCCTCACGTTGGAGTCGCCAGAGCAGGAGAATCCTAGCACCGGAGCGGCCCGGCGGGAAACGGGTCGCCGGCCGAAGGGAAGGGATGACGGAAAAACGCGGAAGGAGGATGGCCCTCCTTCCGCGTCTCTGCTTTTCGAGGCCCCGCAAAGCCTGAAAAGTTTTACCTCGGTGCCGAAGCACGCAGCGTCAGCTCCGTGCCGCTCGTCAGCTCAAGGTCGTCCTTGCCCTGCACGTAGACGGAGCCGGCCCCTGCGCCCGCGCCGATGATCGCGCCGACGGCAGCGCCCTTGCCGCCCCCGGCAATCGCGCCGATGATGGCACCGACCGCCGTCCCTATCCCAGCGCGCTTGACGGTCGTGTTCGTGCGGTTGTCCTCACGAACCGCGCCCTCGTTGTCCACGCGCACGGTCTCACCGTCGGTCGTATGAACCGATTCGGTGATGCCCGCGAAGCGGTACGACTGGCCGTTGCGCAAGGTGATGGTATCGAAGTTGAGTGTCACCTCCGAGCGCCCCGTGATGCGCCCCGAACGGTTGACGTTCGAGAGGTGCCCGCGGATGGTCGCGCCCTCGTACTCGTTGGGCGAGCGCACGGTCATCGAGAACGGATCATTCTCGCGCGCGGCCCTCGTCGAAAGGTTGCTGTCGAGCGCGGCGATGAGTTGGGTCCCGTCGGGGACGATAAACTGGCCGCTCGCCGTCGTCGAGCCGGAACCTGGGTAGCCGGGGCCGCCGTTGTAGAGGTCCAACTGCGCCACGTCGGAAGTCTTCTCGTAGAGGCTGATGACTTCGACCGGCCGGCTCAGGTTGATGTCCGAGATGCGGCGCGTGACTCTCAGCCGCCGCCCGTTCTCGACGGGCTCGAACGTCACGCTGAAGTCGCTGTCGCGGTCGCCCGCGGAAGTGACGACGAGGCGGTCGCCTTCGAGCGTCGAGCGCACGCGCACGGTCCGCCCGCCGGGTCCGGTTTCGGTCCGTTCGATGCCGTCGGCCTCGAACGTGAACTGCTGCGAGCGCGTCGAGGCGATAGTCACGCTGCGCCCGCGGCGGTCAATGGCAAGCCCCGTCGGGGATTCGAGCCGCGCCGTCAGCCGATCCAGCACGCGCTGGCGGTCTCCGTAAGAGAGGCTGCGCACCTCGGTCTCGGCTTTCTGGCGCGCGTCGTCGCTGCGCGTCGCGTCCAGGCGGTAAGTGCCCGTCAGCCAGTTCGTCGCCGTGTTGCCCGACGGGTAGTTGTCCTGCGGGTAGTTGTTCTGCGGGTAGTTATTCTGCGGGGAATTGTCGGCGGTATCGCCCCGGCGGTTCCCGCGCCACGTCAAAGTGTAAAGGCTCGCCAACTGGTTCAAGTCCTGCCGCAAACTGGTCCACTCGACTTCGGCCTGCCCGGCGACGCGGTTGCGCCGCATGAAGCGGTCCACCGACGACGCGCGGTCGAGCACGAGCTGCACGTCGGCCGCGCCGGCCTGGCGACTCTGGACTCGGGTGTTGAGTTGATCGACCGCGCTTTCGAAGTCGCTCACGAGCTGGTTGACGTTTTCTTCCCGGCGCGTGTTGTCAACCGTGCTCTGGTCTGGCGCGTTGCCCAGGCTGCCGCGGAAGGTATCTGTCCGCATCTCTATCCGCCGGACCAGCTCGCGCGTCTGCCGGTCCCTGGACCGCGTGCCGCGCCTCTGCGCCTGCGCTTCCAGCCCGACGCTGGCGAGCGCGAGCAGGAGCACGACGCCCACGCTGAAAATTCTTCTCACTCGATTCATTACCCATTCCTCCACTTTCAGGTTTTGATTCCTCAACTTCACAACTCTCACAGTCGGCCCAGGTCGTATCGGACGACCGCTCGGGCGACTGTTTTAGCAAAGGGGGAAAGGGGAGAGATCAGGAAGAGCAAAGAGGAGAGGCGGGGGTTGCTTTTCTCCGGCGCGCGCTCGTTCCCGAGGGCGCACGAAGAGGGGGCGACGCCGCACGCATGATGCCACGCGCGCGCCGGGGGAGCAACCCGCCTAGTCTGATTCAGGACTGGACGGGCGGGTTGCCGCGCAAAAATGTTGCGCGATTATTGAATTTTCTGCATCGTCACGGTGACGAGCGGGTCTTCGCCGCCCGTCCGGTTGTAAGAAACCCAGTAGCCCGAAGCGGGGTAGCGAATCATTTTGTACATCCCCCCGTCGGACTTGGCCTCGATCTCCGTGCCGAGCACGACCATCGGCAGCGGCGCGCCGCTCCCGTCGCCCACGTAGTTGACGGAGACCGCCATCACCTTGTGGACCTTGTCGTAGTAGACCTGACAAGACTCCTTCTCGGAGAACGTGAAGAAGTCCTGAACGTCGCTCTTGTCGGCCGGCTCGCCGAGCTTCTTCCGCGCCTCGTCCATATCCATGCCGATGCGCACGCCTTTGTATTCGATGAACAGCGGCTTGTCGGCCGCTTTCTTCTCGGTCACTCTCTGCGCCGTGGCGACTGTGGCGCTCGCTGCCGCGAGGAGCGCGAGAATGATGAGATTGACAACCCGTTTAGAGGCGGGGGACATGATGGATTCCTCCTTATCGAATCAATCACTCCGCTTGAAAACAACAGGCTCACATTTTAGCCGCAGAGCGCCCCCAGTTTCAACATCCAAATTAAGTACCCGCGGCGGAAACGCGAACGCCGGCGAGCCGTGCGGAAATAAACTTGTCCGCGGGGGCCACGCTCGTTCACACTCGCGTTCCCGCCTTTAAGTCCGGGCCCACGCCGGGCACGCCGGTTGTGCTATGCTTTCCGAAGAGAGAGGACGACACGTGATGGGCAACGCAGACTCGAAAGCGACAATCTATTTCGCCGGCGACGGCCTGTTCGTCGGCGTCAGCCCGAGCGGCCACGCGCAGGCGCTCGACACAGACCACGAGAGGTCGAGCGCGGCCACGCCGGTCGAGCTGCTCCTGATTGCGCTCGGGAGCTGCACGGCCGTCGATGTCGTCAGCATCCTGACGAAGAAGCGCGCGGAAGTCACGTCGTACCGCGTCGAGGTCCGCGGCGAGCGCCGCGCCGAGCACCCGCGCCACTTCACGCGAATGGAAGTCAAGCACATCGTCCGCGGGCGCGGCATCACCGAGAAGGCGCTCGCGCAGGCCATAGAGCTTTCCGAGACGAAATATTGCAGCGTCGCCGCCACCCTGCGCCCGACCGTCGAGATCGCCTCAAGCTACGAAATAGAAGAAGAAGGAAAGGGGGTGATGAATGATGAGTGATAAGTAAAAAAACTCTGGCTTTTACTTATCGCTCATTACTCATCACTCGTTGCAGAAATGTTTCTTATCGTCGCGCTCGCACTTGTTTGCTCGGCCGTCGCTTCGGGTTTGCCGCCCGGCCGGGTTGTGAATCTTGAAGCGAGTTTTTTGGCGTCGAGCCTCGGGCCGCAGGACGGTGAGTTGAGCGAGGTGCGCAGGCTCGACCGCGAGGGGGCGCAAGCGGAGTTGAGCGCGGCCGAGCACGTCAGGCGCGGCGGCGTTTACCTGAAGAACCGCGCGTTCACGGAAGCGCGCCAGCATTTCCAGGCGGTGATAGAGCGTTACCCGTCGGACGTGAACGTTCCGGCGGCGCTCTACGGCACGGGGCGTTCGTATTTTCAAAACCGCCAGTATGAAGAGTCTCTTCCCTTCTTCGAGCGCGTGTCGCGTGAGTTCGGACAGACGAAGGACGGGCGCGAGGGGCTCTACTCTCTGGCCTCCGCCTACCTGCGCTTGAATCGCGCCGCCGAGGGGGCCGCGCGCTACCGCGAATACGTCGAGCACTACCCCGCGGGCGAGCGCGTGGAGTTCGCGCACCTGAACGTCATAGACAGCCTGCGCGAGGCGGGCAAGCCGCTCGAAGCCATCGCCTGGATCGCGCGCACGCGGCAAACATTCGCGGGAACGCCGACGGCGACCAACGCCCTGTTCGCGCGGCTGCGCCTCGACGTGGCGGCGGGCGATTGGACGCGCGCCGTGCAGACGGCAGACGAGTTGCGCGCGTCGGCCTTCACGAACAAGGTGCTGACGACGCCGGACGAGGTGGCTTACCTGAAGGCTTACAGCCTTGAGCAGGCGGGTCGGAAGGAGGAGGCCGTGAGCGCCTACCTCGTCATCCCGGACAGGCTCGATTCTTACTACGGCGGGCTGGCGACCACGCGACTCCTGGCCCTCGGCAACGCTTCGCAGCGCGTTGCGGTGAATGCACGCGCCGAGCGCGTCAAGACGCAGATTAACGCGGCGGCGAGTCAATACCCCGCGCCCTATCGCGAAGCGATTGTGCGCGAGGCGAGTAAGCGCGGCGTTGACCCGCGCCTGGTCCTGGCGATCATGCGGCAGGAGAGCAGCTTCAAGCCGCGCGCCAAGTCCCTCGCCGCCGCGCGCGGCCTGCTGCAACTGACGCCCGACACGGCGGCGCGCTACGCGTCGCACGTCGGACTCGACAACCTCAGCGACGAAGACCTCTACCGCCCCGAAACTTCCATCCTGCTCGGCTCCGTTTATCTCTCGGAGCTGGCACGCCAGTTCCCGAACCTGCCCGAGGCGGTCGTCGCCTCCTACAACGGCGGCGAAGACAACGCCGCGCGCTGGCTCAAACGCGCGAAGCGGCGCGACCCCGGCGTCTTCGCCGCGGAAGTCGGTTTTGAGGAGACCAAGAGTTACGTCAACAAGGTGATGTCGAACTACCGCGCTTACCAGGTGCTTTACACGAATGAGCTGAGACCGCGCCGGTGAAATCAGAGTGAAGCAGCGGGGGCAAGCCCCTCTTCCTGACCTCAGAGGCGACGCGGCTTGAAGGATTCAAGTCAGCATACCTCTCAAGTTAGGAAGGGCGGCTGGCCCCCGCTGCTTTCGCAATCATGCTGCCCGGCTCACGGCTCCGGGCTGAAGCCGCCGCGGTCCTCGAAGCCGGTCGAGCGTTCGCGCCGGCGGAGCACGTCCTCGCGCGGGTAGCGGCGCGGGAAGATGCCCAGGCGGACGAGCGCGTCGTGGTACTCGTAACGAATCATCACTTCGCCGGCCGCGCGCGGCACCAGGTCCAGGTTGATCCAGTTCACGTCGTGCTCGACGTTTCGTCCGATGCCGGTCGCGGCCGACTCGTCGTCCGGCCTCGGGTATGCTTCGGCGGTCTTCGCGCCGTCACGCCCCTGCCCCGCCGCCGGGGCCTCGCCGCGCCGCCTCGTCTCGCTGCGGCCGCTCCCGTCCTCCTCGTAAGGCACAGGGTATCTGTCGCGCGGCCGGGGCGGCGGCACGACGACCACTCGCTCGCGCTCGCGGAAGAAGACGGCCGTGATGACGCCGAGGTTGGCCGTGCGGCCGAGCTTCGCGCCGTAAGAGTCGCGCTCGGTCGTGAAGTAGAAGCGGCGCGCGCGCGACGAACTCATCTGCCAGCCGCGGATAGTAATCGTCTGGTACGGCTCGATGACCCACTTGCTCCCGTCCCACGCCGACGTGCGGCGCGCGTCAATCGTGTTCATCCCGTCCACCGAAAGCGCCACGGCCACGCGCACGCCGAGCGGGTTCCTGATGCGCAGCTCGTACTCCGCGCCGTCCAGCGCCTCGACGTAAGTCCGGCCCCGCGCGGCGTACTCTTCGAGCGGGCGTCCGTCCACCCAGACCTCCACCTCGAACCCGCCGCTGTGTGCAACCGGAGGCTCAGGAAGCGGAGACTCCGTTGCGACGACCGCCGCGCCTGCGCTCGCCAGCGAAGCGGTGGGCGCGAAGACAAAGGACGCCAACAGACCCAGGCCGATGAGGGCGGCAAGGACAAGCGTGACTGCTGCTTTTTTCATTTCTCCCTCCAGATTTCATGAAATCAAAGGTCGGCTGTCGGGTGAACGCGCTTGGGGGCTTTTTCTTGCGGCCGGCCCTTAGCTTTCCCGGCCGTCCGTCATAAAACGGCTGTCTCTGGGTGCTCCTCTTGTGGTATAGATTAGGGAGAAACTGTAGTTCAATCAAACACGAATTGCCGTGATGTCAGCTTTCCGGGGTTGCTTCTCAAAACGCAGGAGGCCGTCGGCCCTCCCTGTCTGGGGAATCTTTGAACAAAAGCGGAGGTCAGGACCGAGGAATGGCTGAGAGGCAGGTGACAAAGAGCGCCGCGGAGGATGGCGCGGGAACCTTCTACGATAAGATTGCGGGCCTCTATAACCTGACCTTCAAGTTCAACGGCTACGGCCGCTCACTTCATTACTACCTGCGCACGCACCCCATCCCGCTCTCGCGCGGCGCGCGCATCCTGGACGCCGGCTGCGGCACCGGGCTCCTGACGGTCGCGCTGCTCAAGGCGATGGACCAGCCCGTCAGGATCACGGCCGTTGACCTCTCGGGCTCGTCCATCGTGACGGCGAAGAAGGCCGTCGAAGAAAAGGCCGGGCGCGCAGATAAGGTCTGGTTCACGCAGGCTAACGTCCTGGCCCTCCCTTTCGTCTCCGACTCCTTCGACTTCGTCGTCACGAGCGGCGTGCTCGAATACGTCCCGCTGCGCGAGGGGCTGGGCGAGCTGGCGCGCGTGCTCAAGCCCGGCGGTTACATCCTGCATCTCCCCGTCCGCCCGTCGCCCGTCGGCAAGCTGCTCGAAGTCATGTTCCGCTTCAAGGCGCACCACCCGCGCGAGGTCGCCGAAAACACACGCCGCTACTTCCGCGTCGTCAAGCACTACCGCTTCCCCCCGCTCCACCCCATCGGCTGGTCGAAGACCGCAGTCCTGGCGCAGAAGAAATAAGACAGCAACACATTCCCGCGCGTCGGAACGTTGTTCTCACGGCCCGGAACGACCTTTCCATGCCTCAGAACGTTCTTCCCACGAAGGGGAACGACCTTCCCGCAAGCCGGAACGTCGTTCCCACAGGCGGGAAGAACGCTCCCGCTGCCGGGAACGTCGTCCCCACGCTCGGAAATGTCGTTCCCGCACATGGTTTCTTTATTGCCACGGCCGGCAACGGCGTTGCGTCGCACGGTTATGGCGTTGCGTCGAATCGCAACGCTATTGCCGCACGCGGTTACGTTACTGCGTCGAACCGCAACGTCGTTGTGACGCTTCGCAACGCTGTTGTCACCAACCGCAACGCTATTGCGACGCGTGGAAACATTGCTGCCGCGCGTCGCAACGCCGTCGCCCCCAAACGAACAGGGGCGGCTCGTGTGAAATCACGGCCGCCCCCGTAAAAGACCCGCCCTGTTGGACGCTCTCGTCAGTGGGAAATGTATTCGTGCAAAAGTTTCAGCTCGTCGCCCTGCTCGCTGACTTCGACGCGGAGGATGTCGCGCATCGAGAGCATCCCGACCCAGCGTTCGCCCTCGACCACGGGCAGGTGCCGCCGCCCGATCAGTTCCATCCTTTCGAGCGCCTCATGCGGCGTGTCCTTCGTGTCGATGACCGCCTGCAACTCGCCCATCACCTCTTTGACGCGCAAGTCCCCAGGGTCGCGGCGGCTGAGGAGGACGTTGTTCACCAGGTCCCGCTCGGTCAGGATGCCGACCAAGCGTCCGCCGTCGTCGAGCACGCAGACGCCGCCGACCTTGCGCCCCGCCATGTACTCGGCCGCCTCCAGCACGGTCACGTCGTCGCGCACGGAATACGGCTCGCGCTCATGTATCACGTCTCTGATGGTAATCATGGCCTGCCTCCCCCCGCAAGATTTTGAAAGAGCGTGCGCCCATTATAAATCAAGCGGACCCGCCGGCAAGAAAAATAAAGGGAATCGGTAGTGGTTCGGGTTGAAGTTGTGGGCCGTCTTTATCAGGAAGGAATTTCACGCAAAGGCGCAAAGACGCAAAGAAGAACGCGAAGAAGTTGAGTGCCTCATTACCTTGCGTGCTTTCTTCGCGTCTTTGCGCCTTTGCGTGAAACCGCCTTTCCCTTCGCCCCGTCTGAAACTGAACCACTACCAGGGAATCAGAAAAGGGAGCCCTGTGCGGACGGGCGGCGGAAGGTGCTTCGCGGCGTCTCGTCCTCGTAAGCCCGCCGCTCATCCTGGTTGAAGCCGAGCCGCTTCGAGTAGATGCGGAAGAGGCGCTCCTGCGCCTCCCAGAATTGGCCCTTGCCGCGCATGCGCTCTCCGAACTCGGAGGAGTTAAGCTGGCCGTCGCGCGCCTCGCGTATGCGGTTGAGGACGCGCTGAGCTTTAGTGGGGAGCCGCTCGCGCAGGCGCTGCTCGAAGTAGTCCGCGACGCTGCCGGGCAGCCGCAGCATCGTCATAAACGCCCCGGTCGCGCCCGCCTCGCGCGCGCGCTTCAGGAGTTCCGGGATGTCCGTGCTCAGGCCCGGAATGACCGGCGCGATGCCTATGCCGACCTTGATGCCCGCGCCGGCCAGCTCCTTCATGGCCTTGAAGCGCGCGTCCGGCGAGGGCGCGAACGGCTCGACGGCGCGCGCCGTGTCGTAATCCGCGAAGGGGATGGTGAAGTGGACGGACGCGCCCGCGCGCTGTGCCAGTTCCGCGAGGAGGTCAACGTCCCGGCGGATGAGCGCGGACTTGGTGACGATGCTGACCGGGTTTTGAAACTCCAGGCAGACTTCGAGGCAGCGGCGCGTCAACTTGTAGTGCGCTTCCAGAGGGACGTAAGGGTCCGACGTGAAGGAGAAGACGAGCGTGTCCCCGCGCCAGCTCTTCCGCATCAACTCGGCGCGCAGCAGTTCCGGCGCGCGGACCTTCGCGACGATCTTGCGCTCGAAGTCCGTGCCCGCGCCGTAGCCCAGGTACTCGTGCGTCGGGCGGCTGAAGCAGTAGGTGCAGGCGTGAGCGCAGCCGCGGTAGCAGTTGACCGAATAATCGAAGCCCACGTCCGGGCTCTTGTTGTGCGTGATAATCGAGCGCGTCTCCGTCTCCTCGAAGACTTCCACGCGCGCCTCGGGCGGCTCGCCGATCCATTCGACCGTGTGCGTGAGCCAGGGGTTAGGAGGGTTTTCGACGTAACGCATGACGGATTACTGCGGAATCCGGTCTTGTCCCCGCAGGGATGAACGAGAGCGCCGGGGGCAGGCACAACAGTGCGCCGCCCACGGAATCGTCCGAGAAATTATTTCCGACCCCGAAGGGGTCAAGGTATGCGTAATTATATCACTCCGCGCGGCAGCACGGACTCGATGCTGTGTAGTAAGACGTAAACCTGATCGGGCTCGCCGCCCTCGTCGCTGTTCTTGAGCGAGAGCGCCACGTAATCGTTGGTCACTTCCGTGATGGTGCCTTCATAGACGCCGCCGGAGACGGTCTTGATGTCAACGGACTGGCCCTTGTAGCGCCTGAGCATGTTCTCCGCGTCCTGCATGTCTCGCCTCATTCGACCTCCTTCAACTCTTCGCCGGCCCACGTGACGAAAAAGAACCTGTACTTGTTGTCCGGGTCTTCGACCGTTAAGAAGCGCCCGCCCCAGCCCTCGTCCGTCGGAGGCTGAAGGATGAGCCCGCGCCGCTTCAGTGCTTCGTAGTAAGCGTCCACATCCTCCACGCCCAGGAAAAAGTGGCAGCCGCGCCCGCGCCGCAGCATCGTCTCCAGTTGCTCGACCAGCGTCAGCCTCAAGCGCCCGGCCCTGAGCGTCGCCATCGGCGGCTCCGATTCCGGCGTGTGCGTCTCAAGCTCGAAGCCGAGCTGCTCGTGGTAGAACGCGAGCGCGTCCGGCAGGCTGTTGATTTCCAGAAAAAGCAGGTCGAGTCCGGTGAAGGCCATCAAAACGTCTCGCGCCGGCGGCGGACCAAAATCCGCGCCGCTACCTGAGGACCAGATACATCCCATAGCCGCCGCAGGCCAGCGCCGCCCAGAACGTCACTTCCAGCATCACGCCGAGCCACGAGCGCCCGGCCGTGTGCCTGTGTTCGAGGCGGCGGATCGCGCCGTGGGCCATCAGGATTCCGACCGCGACCAGCGCCAGCGCCAGCACCGCCAGCGGCCACAGAAACCATATCCACTGAAATCTGACGAGCAGGGCCAGCACCAGGCCGGCGACGATGAAGAGCCCCGCGCCCAGGCTCTGCGCGGCGGCCGCCTCCACCTGCAAGGGCGGCGCGGTGTGCGGCGCGGCGACGGCCGGAGCCTCCGCCACGTCCCTGCGCCGCCTGGCATCATAGGCGCGGCGCACGCTCTCGTCCCTGAGCACGCCGTACGCTTCGTTGAGCGACTTCATCTCCTCCTCGTCGCCGCCGCGGTCGGGGTGGTGCTCGACGGCCTTGCGCTTGTAGAGACGGTCGATGTCGCCCGCCGAAGCGTCTTCACCCGCGCCCAGGATGGAGTAGTAATCTTTGCCCGCGTCGAACTGGCTCATTTGTCCGGCGATTTTAGAGACGAGATTTTAGATTTGCAATGCGGAACAGTGGTCAGTGGTCAGTGGTCAGTGGTCAGTTAAGAACTAAAAGCGTTTTTCTTTTCACTGACCACCGACCACTGACCACTGACCACTGCACTGTGCTAGTCTTAGGCGAGAGACGGAATCATGGCACAGGCATTCGGCCCCGGCGACGATCTTATTTTTCAGCTCGAAAGCGGCTTCGGGCTGCTGCGCGTCCTTGCGGTCGAGGAGCGCGAGGACGGAGTGGTCTGGCACCTGCTCGCGTACGAAGAGCTGTTCCCGGACGTGGAGACGGCAGAGGCCGCGCTCGCGCGGGCCGGCACGCTGCACGTGCGCAAAGGCCACATGGCGCTCACCAGCCGCGCCTTCGAGCGAACGCCCGCCGCGCGTCTCGGCAATCGTCCCGTGACAGATGAAGAATTGGAACCATACCGCCAATGGTCTGCGACCGGCGGCCAGGTCTCCGACCGCTCCGCGCTCCTGATGCTCGGCCTTCGGTGAAGACAGTTCAACCCTTTGCGCCTTAAGTTTTATCTTTGCGCCTTTGCGAGAAACAGCCGTTCACGCAAAGGCGCAGGTAAAGAAAATCCAAAGCCGCAAAGGCTTGAGTCAAATTTTTAGCCTGTAGTTTGAATCGGAGATTGGGGAAAATGAACAGGAAGGGTCTGGTGAAAGTCTTAATGCGGCGCGCGCTCGTCGTCGCGCTGCTCGTCGCGGCTGCTTGCGCGCAGGCCGTGGCGGCGCGACGCGAGCGACTGATTGATGCGTGGCGTCCCGTTCATTACGATGTCCAGGTCAAGCTCGACGACCAGTTGACGGAGATCGCGAGCGCCAGCGCGGAGGTCAGCATCCAGGTGCTCAAAGGCCCGCTCGCCGTGGTTGATTTGGACTTCGGCGACCTGACGGTTGACTCCGTGACAGTCGGCGGCGCGGCCGCGCGTTTCGAGCAGGGTAACGGCCGCCTCAACGTCACGCTCCCGCAGCCCGCCGCGACGAACGCCAAACTTGCCATCGTCGTCAACTACCACGGCAAGCCCAAAGACGGGCTGATTCTCAAGACGGACAAGGCGGGCAAGCCTTCCGCGACCGGCGACAACTGGCCCGACCGCGTACACCACTGGATACCTTGCCTCGACCACCCGTCCGCGAAGGCGAGCGTGAACTTCACGATCACGGCCCCCTCGCGAGACCTCGTCGTCGCCAACGGCCGCCTGATCAAAACTGGCACACGCACGGACGGGACGACCGTCTGGACCTACCACGAGCCCAACCCGATTCCGCCCTACTGCATGATCATCGCCGTCGGCGACTACGCGAAGTTCGACGCGCCCGACAAGACGACCGTGCCGCTTCTTTACTACGTCCCGCAAACCGACCGCGACTACGCCGTGAAGGGCTTCAGCGCGGCCCTGCCCGCCGTCCAACACTTCAGCAAGATGGTCGCGCCCTTCCCCTACGAGAAGCTGGCCTTGATCGTCGGCGCGACGCGCTTCGGCGGGATGGAGAATTCGAGCGCCATCGTCTTCGCCACCAACCTGCTCGACACGCGCTACGGCTCGCAGCCCATGAGCCCCACTTTCAAGATCAGGCGCGGGCTCATCGAGGTGACTGCGCACGAGATTGCGCACCAGTGGTTCGGCGACTCGGTCACGATTAAGACCTGGGCCGACCTCTGGCTGAGCGAAGGCTTCGCCACCTACTTCGCGGGGCTCTTCGTTGAACGCTACGACGGGGAGGAGGCTTTCCGCGAGTACATGCGCCGCCAGGCGGACGGTTACCTCAGGGACGCGAAAACGGAGCACACGCCGATTTACGACACGGAGACGGAAGACCTCTTCAAGCTGCTCAACACGAACAACTATCAGAAGGGCGGGTGGGTGCTGCACATGCTGCGCGGGCGGCTGGGCGACGCGGCGTTCTTCAAAGGCATACGCGCCTACTACCGCGCGCACGCGCACGACGTTGCCTCGACGGAAGACTTGCGCGCGGCGCTGGAGAAGAGTTCGGGAAAGAATCTGAAAGAGTTTTTCGCGCGCTGGGTTTACGCGGCGGGCCACCCGCGCTACGAAGCCGCGTGGTCGTGGCAGGCGACACGACGCGGGCGCGGCGAGTTAATCATCAGGCTCAGGCAGACGCAGGAAGACGCCCCCTTCCTGGACCCGCTCGCGGTGGAAATCGTCACGGGCGGCGGCACGCGGCGCGCGACGCTCACGCCGACCGGCAAGGAGACGACGCTCCGCGTCCCGCTTCCGAGTCAACCGTCCGACGTGCGCATCGACCCGGACGAAATGGTTCTGAAAGAGCTGGTCGTGAAAAAGGCGGACGCACTCGCGGCCCCGTAGGGCTTGAACTTTCACGCGCGCGCCCCGCGCTCGACCTTGTACAACTGCCACTCGCCGGGAATCTTGTCGAAGACTTCGCCGCCGCGAGGGTCGAAGTCGAGGCCGGAGCCGGCAACTAGGTCCTTGACGGTGTGCGAGACCAGGACCTCGCCAGCGAGCGCCCTGTCCCTAATCTCGCGGCCGACCTCGACGGCCACGCCGCCGACGCGCGACTCGTCCAGCAAGTCGCACTCGCCCGTGTGCAGGCCCGCGCGTATCTCTATCCCTAAGCGAGAAGCGTACTCGCTGATGGCGCAGGCGCAGCGGATGGCGCGCGCGGGCCCGTCGAAGGTGGCGAGCGGCCCCACGCCCGTCATGTCAATCTCGCGCCCGCGGAACCACGCGATCTCCTTGCTGATGTGCGCGCGGAAACGCTCGACCAGGCTGCGCCACTCGCGCTCGCCGCGCGCCGCCACCTGCCGCGGCGTGTCAACGATGCGCGCAAACAGAACCGTGGCGAGCACGCGCTCGGGCTCGGCCGTGTGCCGGACGCCCGTCAAAAACTCTTCGATCTCGTCGAGCACGACATCTTGATCGCCGACGAACGGCAGGTGGTCCTCGCCCGGCAGCTCGACGTACTTCGCACCTGGGATGCGCTCCGCCACGTAGCGCCCTTCCTCGACCTTCAGACAAAGGTCGCCCGCGCGGTGCAGGACCAGCGTCGGCACACTGATGGTCGGCAGCACGTGGCGCACGTCAACCTCCGCGTTCATCTTCGTCAGCGCGACGGCCGCGCCGGGGCTCGCGCCCATGCGCAGGTAGGTGGCCCACCACTGGCGGAACTCCGGGTCGTCGCGCATGCTCGGCGCGCGCTCCTCAATGCCGACGGGTCCGCCCCAGCTCGTCTGTATCTCCTCAAAAAAATGGTTGCGCTGCTCAACAGTCGGAGCCCAGGGATAGTCCGGGGCCCAGATGCGCTTGGCGTAAGTGCCGAACATCACGAGCGCGGCCGTGCGCTCCGGGTAGGTCGCCGCAAAGAGCGCCGACATCACCCCGCCCTCGGAGACCCCGCACAGCGCCGCGCGGTCAGACCCGACGGCCTCCATCACGGCGCGCACGTCGTCCATGCGCTGTTCGAGCGTCGGCAGCTCGTGCACGGGCACGCGGTCCGAGAGGCCCGTGCCGCGCTTGTCGAAGAGGATGAGGCGGGAGAAGGTGGCGAGCCGCCGCAGGAAGCGCGCGAACGTCGGGTGCCGCCAGAAGTATTCGAGGTGTGAAATCCAGCCCATCACGAAGACCAGGTCGAGCGGCCCGTTGCCGAGCACCTGGTAGGCTATGTTCACGTCGCCGCTCTTCGCGTACTTCGTCTCGGGCACGAGCATCAGCTCTGGCGGGAACTCGTCCGCCGCCGGCGGAACGCCCGCGACTTTTGCGTCCGAGACCCTCCGCCCCCCGCCGACGAGCGCCGCCGCCTGCGTCACCCTTCCCGCGGCCGCCTCGGTCTCCGCGTCGTCGTCCTCTTCAATCAGGACGCGCGTCCGCGTGCGCTCGCGCAGGACGAGCGTCTCGCTCGACTCCTGCTCCAAGACCGTCACCTGCGCGCGGAAGCGGTAGCCGCGGCGCGGGACCGTCTCGATGAAGATGGCCGCGTCGTCGCCGCCCGCCGCCTGCAAGGCGCGGCGCAACTGCGAGATGTTCTGCGAGAGGTTGTTCTCCTCGACGAAGCTGTCGGGCCAGACCTTCTTCATCAGCTCGTCTTTGCTGAGGACGTGCCCGTTGTTCTCTACGAGCGCGACGAGCGTCTCGAAGGCTTTCGGGGTCAGCGGCACGGGCTCGCCCGTGCGCTGGAAGAGCTGGCCCTCGCGCAAATCGAGCGTGAGATTGCCGAACGAGTAGGCTCGGGCCACCTCTTTGAACTCCATTTCGCCTCCCGAATGTGCCTTCAGAACTCTTTCAGAAAAATCTCAAAAGCACCTAACGACTTCTCAGGCTCAGCTGAGTTACTTTCCGTCCGTGGACAAAGTCGGGGCAAGCACACCGCGAGGGCAGCCGGGCATTAGTCGGATGAAAACTGGCACACATTATAACCCGAAGGCCCGAGCGGCCGTTGAAAAAGTTTTCCGCAGAGAAATTCCCGAGGAGACCCGATGACCAAGAGAAGAACAGAGATCACGGTCGAGACCGAACGCCTCCTGGTGGCTGAGCGCCGCACGACGACCAGAGTCTGGTGCGCGCGCTGCGGGACGGAGGCCGAGGCGGCCGCGTGTTCTGAAGAAGATTCCACGGACGGCGCAGCCCGGAGCGCAGGCCCGCACAAGGCCGGCGCGGACGCCGGACGTGGAAGCAGGAGTCGGGCCGAGCAGTCCACGAAAAATTTCCAGGGTTCGTGAAGGTATCTCGCTCCCACTGGCCCCCGTGCGGGGGCCACCAACGCCAACTTTTAGCTTTAGGAGGATTCAGATGAAAGGCAGCCGCTTCGTTTTCAATTTAGTAGCCCTCGTTACTTTGACTTTAGCCGCCAGTTCCTTCGCCCAGGCGCAGGCGTCCCGCACATTTGTTTCGGGCGTCGGCGACGACAACAACCCGTGCAGCCGCACGGCCCCCTGCAAGACCTTCTCCGCCGCCATCTCGAAGACCCAGGACGGCGGCGAGATTGACGTGCTCGACGCGGGCAGCTACGGCACGTTCCTCACCAACAAGTCCATCACGGTTGACGGCGGCGGCAACTTCGCCGGGATCACCGCGGCCGCCACCACTGGTGTAATCGTAAACGATTCCACGAACGCGGCCGTGGTGACGCTCAGGAACCTTTCGATCAGCGGACTGGGGACAGGCAACATAGGCGTCCGTATTATCGGGGCCAAGTCTGTGACCATCGAGACCAGTCAGATTTTCAAGTTCCGCGGGACGGCGGGCACTACCTCCGGGCGGGCCATCAGCGACGAGCGCACCGTGGCGGGCGGAAAACTCACCGTCAGCAATGTGACGATGAACGACAACTCGGCCAACGCCGTCGTCGTCCTCCCGGTCAACGGGGGAACGAGCGGGGTGACGGCCGTCTTCGACAACGTGCGAATCTTCGACAACGGCATCACGGGCGTCTTCGCAGGCGGGGGCGCGAAAGTGACGATTAAGAACTCGACCATCACGGCTAACGGCAACGCGGGCATTCAGGCCGCCGACGCCAACACGAAGGTCAACGTCGTGGATACAGTCCTCTCGCACAACAACATCGGCGTTTTCGGCGGGGGCGGGGCCTCGGTCACGCGCCTGACCAGATGCACCGTCACGGACAACGGCACGGGCGTTCAGGCCCAGAACGGCGGCGTGGTCGAATCGTTCGGCGACAACAACATTCGCGGCAACACTGCCGGTAATGCCGGCGTCTCGGGCGTCGGCCAGATATAAGCGAGGAGGCCGAAGATGAAGAACTTTAACTACCTCTTAAGACGCTCGCGCCGCCTGCTGAGCCTGACTGTCGTCGGCCTCCTGCTGGTCGCCGCGCCGGCCTCGCTCGTGCTCTCCGCGCCGCCGCCGGCCCAGCCGCTCGCGCCGGCGGAGGACGGCGAAGAGTACATCAAGACCTACGCGGGTGACTGCGCCACGTTCCAGCTTTTCTACGCCCCAGGCGACCACGTCTGCGCCGAGGCGGGCAGCTTCTTCTCGCTGAATCTACGCCCGCGCCGGTTTCAGTGGGTCGCGCCGGACGGGCAGGTCGTGGACCTGAAAGACATTTCCGCTGATCCGCAGTTCGATGTCATCACAATCCCTGACTCGGGTCCGTTCGCGCAGGCCGGGAAATGGACCATTCGAACCGTCGGCAGGACGGCCTCGGTCAAGGCCCGCGGCAGCTTCATCGTCCGCAACCCCCTCTCCGTCCAGATCGACCTGTCAATTGACTTCCGCCTCCCGGATTTGGTTCTGCCGCTCGACCACATAGACATCGTCATCCATGCGGCGAGCTTGGGGCCGGACGACGGCCTCGACATAGAGTTCACGAGCGAGGTCCCGACCAACATGACCTTCGTCGGGATGAAACAAATCAACGGCCCGGAGTTCGAGTGCCTGACGCCGAAGCAGGGTGACACGGGCACGATTACCTGCAAGGGCAAGAGCCTGGCGCTCGACGAAGTCGCCGATTTCCAGGTCCAGTACCAGGTCAACGCGGAGGCCAGGGAGGGTGAGACCTGCTCGGCCGTCTCGCACATCACCAGCCCCGCGCGTGACTTCAACGAGTGGGACAACACCTCCGAGGCCCGAACCACGGTCGCCAGCCAGGAACGATAGCCGGGCCACCACCCTTTACTCCTTAGCGCCTTTGCGTCTTTGCGTGAGATTAAACTTTCACGCAAAGACGCAAAGGCGCTAAGAATTTTGGGAAAGGGAATGTACGAACGGGCCGGATACGGTGTACTATGCGGCCACGCGCGAGGGGCTCCATTGAGACAATCAGTTGCTGGTTTTCTGGCGAGCGCACGCTCTCTGCCCTCGGCCCCGCCGCGCGCACGTCCGTGCAAGCCCGCGCCACAGCAATCAAGCACGAAAGACAGGCTCTCGCGGGTCGAACAGGTTTGCCATTCCGCGACAAGAGGTGAAGCCCATGCGAAAACTCAAAACAGTTGTTCTGGCCCTCTGCTTTCTCTTCCCCGGCTTCGCGCCGGTATTGGCACAGTCGCCCGCGCCGTCTTCGGCCGAGATCGAGCGGCGCGTCGAGGCGATCCTCGGCCAGATGACTTTGGAGGAGAAAGTGGATTTCATCGGCGGCGTTGACGGCTTTTTCATACGCGACGTGCCGCGCCTCAAAGTCCCGCGGATGAAGATGGCCGACGGCCCGCTGGGCGTCCGCAACTTCGGCCCGGCCACGGCGTTTGCGGGCGGCGTCGCGCTCGCCGCGACGTGGAATCCGCAGCTTGCGAACCGCGTCGGCACAGAGATCGGCCGCGACGCGCGCGCCAAAGGCGTTCACTTCCTGCTCGGCCCAGGGGTCAACATCTATCGCGCGCCGACGAACGGGCGCAACTTCGAGTACTTCGGCGAAGACCCGTTTCTCGCCTCGCGCATCACCGTGGACTACATCAAGGGCGTGCAGTCTCAGGGCGTCACCGCCACGGTCAAGCACTACATGGGGAACAACTCCGAGTTCGACCGCCACAACACCGACTCGATTATTGACGAGCGCACGATGCGCGAGATTTACCTGCCGACGTTCGAGGCCGCAGTCCGCGAGGCTCACGTCGGGGCCATGATGGACTCTTACAATCTGGTCAACGGCGAGCACGCTTCGCAGAACAAGTTCCTCTTGACGGACGTGGCGAAGAAGGAGTGGGGCTTCGACGGCGTGATGATGTCCGACTGGTTCGCGACCTACGACGGCGTGGCGGCGGCCAACGCGGGCCAGGATTTGGAGATGCCTTCGGGCGCGTTCATGAGCCGCCAGACTTTGCTGCCCGCAATCGAGCAGGGCAAGGTCACGACCGCGACCATTGACGACAAGGTGCGCCGCATCCTGCGCACGGCCGTGCGCTTCGGCTGGCTCGACCGCGACCAGACGGACCCCTCCGTCCCGCGCTACAACCAGCAGGGCCGCCTGGCCGCGCTCGACGCCGCGCGCGAGAGCATGGTGCTCCTCAAGAACGAAGGCGGCGTGCTCCCGCTCGACAAAAAGAGAATCAAAACGGTCGCCGTCATTGGCCCACTCGCCTACCCCGCGTCGCCGGTCGGCGGCGGCAGCGCCCGCGTCGAGCCGTTCGCCGCCGTCAGCTACCTTGAAGGTTTGAGCAACTATCTCGGCACGGACGCCCGCGTGCTTTACAGTCGCGGCCTGCCGAGCCTGAGCGATTTGGCCGAGGCGACCGGCTTCCAGACCGCCGCGACCGAAGGCAAGCCGGGCCTCACCGCCGAATACTTCACCAACGACAAGCTCGAAGGCTCTCCGGCCGTGACGCGCACCGAGCGGGTCGTCAACTTCGGGCCGGGCGCTCGCACGGTGCTCCCCGAGCAGGCGCTGTCGTCGCGCCGCACGGGCTACTTCGTCCCGCGACAACCCGGCGCGCACGAAATCTTCGTCCAGTCAACGGGCGAGGACGGCGGCGCTTACCGCCTCTACGTGGACGACAAGCTGGTGCTGGACAACTGGGCGGAGAACCGCGCGCTCGGCGGGAGCGCGACTCTCAACCTCGACGCCGCGCCGCACAAGGTCATGCTCGAACAGCGCGGGCGCTCGCAGTGGCTCGGCGGCAGGCTGCGCTTGGGAATCTTCCGGCAGGGGCAGACGGTGGACCGGGAAGCGTTGAAGCTCGCCTCGACGGCCGACGCGGTCGTCGTCGCCGCTGGCTTCGACTTCGAGACGGAGAGCGAGGGCTCCGACCGAACGTTCCGCCTGCCGCCGGGGCAGGACGAGCTGATTCAGCAAATCGCCGCCGCGAACAAGAATACGATTGTGGTGCTGACCGCGGGCGGGGGCTCCGATATGACCGCGTGGCTCGGCGCGACGCCCGCCGTCATACAGGCTTGGTATCCGGGGCAGGAGGGCGGGACGGCCCTGGCCCAAATTCTCTTCGGCGAGGTGAACCCTTCGGGCCGGCTGCCGGTCACGTTCGAGCGCAAGTGGGAAGACAACCCCGCGCACGCGAGCTACTACCCGGCGTCGCCGGACACGAAGCGCGTCGAATACAAGGAAGGCGTCTTCGTGGGCTACCGCGGCTACGAGAAGAACAACACACAGCCGCTCTTCCCCTTCGGCCACGGCCTCTCTTACACGACGTTCAAATACAGCAACCTGTCTGTGAAGCCGGCCGCCGGGGGCGCGTCGCGCTACGAAGTCTCCTTCGACGTGCAGAACACAGGGAGCCGCGAGGGCGCGGACGTGGCGCAAGTTTACATAGGCGACAAGCACTCGAATGTCCCGCGGCCGGCGAAGGAATTGAAAGGCTTCGCCAAAGTGAGCCTGCGCCCCGGCGAGACGCGCCGTGTCACCATCCCGCTCGACGCGCGCTCGTTCTCTTACTACGACATCTCCGCCAAACAATGGCGCGCAGAGCCCGGCGACTTCGACGTGCTCGTCGGCCGCTCATCGGCACAGATAGAGCTGCGCGGCAAGCTCACGCTGGCAACAGGAGTGGCGGCGAACAAGTGACACCAGCTTCCTCTTAGCGCCTCCAGCGTCCTTGCGTGAGGAATATCTCTCGCAAAGACGCTGGAGGCGCTAAGATAAGGCGCGCTCGCTAAGATTGTTGTTGTCCAATCGTCCGCCCCTAAGTTAAAATTTCTCTCGTCGAAGAACGAAGCGTCCCACCTCATACGCAGCGGCGACGCCAAATAACTTGCCCCCGCAGTTTGAAATCAATCCCGGAGGTCCGCTCGGATGTTACGCCGTTGTGCGGTGGTCTTGCTTTGCCTGTTGCTCTACGTCGCGGGGTGGCGCACGCCTCCCGCCCTGGCCCAAAATGCCGCGGTCACAATCAACGTTGACGCGGGCGCGGACCGCCGCCCCGTCAGCCCGCTCATCTACGGGGTCGCCTACGCGGACTTCACCCAACTGGCCGACCTCAACTGCCCGCTCAACCGCAGCGGCGGCAACGCCTCGACGCGCTACAACTGGCAACTTAACGCGAGCAACCGCGCCAACGACTGGTACTACGAAAGCATCTCGGACGGCAACGCCGTGGCGGGCGAGGCGGCCGACACTTTCATCTCCGACTCGAAGACGGCGGGCGCACAGCCCATGCTCACCGTCCCCATGATCGGCTGGGTCGCCAAACTCGGCCCGAGCCGCGCGAAGCTCGCGAGCTTTTCCATCGCGAAATATGGCCCACAGACCGGCACCGACTGGCAGTGGTTCCCGGACGCGGGCAACGGCGTCAAGAGCGGCGGCGGCTACGTCACCGGCAACGACCCCGCGGACGCGAACGCGCCCTCGGATTCGTCCTTCCAGCAGGATTGGGTCCAACACCTGGTCGGACGCTGGGGGACGGCCGCCGCCGGCGGCTTGCGTTACTACCTGCTGGACAACGAGCCCAGCATCTGGCACGCGACGCACAGGGACGTGCACCCGACGGGCGCGACGATGGAGGAGATACGGGACAGAATTTTCGACTACGCCGCGAAGATTAAGGCCGTGGATTCGTCGGCCGTCGTCGTCGGCCCGGAAGAGTGGGGCTGGAGCGGCTACCTCTTCAGCGGCTACGACCAGCAGTACGGGAGCCTGCACGGCTGGGCCAATCTGCCTGACCGCGCGAGCCACGGCGGCGCGGACTACCTGCCCTGGCTGCTGGGCCAGTTGCGCCAGCACGACGCGGCCACGGGCCAGCGCCTCCTGGACTTCTTCAGCGTGCACTACTACCCGCAGGGCGGCGAGTTCAGCGACGACGTGTCAGGCGCGATGCAGCTTCGCCGCAACCGCTCGACGCGCTCGCTGTGGGACCCTGGCTACACGGACGAGAGCTGGATCAACGACCGCGTGCAGTTGGTCCCGAGGCTGCGGAGTTGGGTCGCCGCGAATTATCCGGGGACGAAGACGGCCATCACGGAATACAACTGGGGCGCGGAGGGGCACATCAACGGGGCCACGGCGCAGGCGGACATCCTGGGCATCTTCGGGCGCGAGGGGCTGGACATGGCGACGCGCTGGACGACGCCCGCCGCCCAGACTCCGACCTACAAGGCCATCAAGATGTATCGCAACTACGACGGGAACAAATCCACCTTCGGCGAGACGAGCATCAGGGCGACTGTGCCAAATCCCGACAGCCTGTCGGCCTTCGCCGCCGAGCGCGCGGCCGACGGCGCGCTGACCGTCATGCTCGTCGGGAAGCAGCTCTCGGGCGAGACGCCCGTGACCGTCAGCCTCGCCAACTTCACGGGCGCGGGGTCCGCGCAGGTCTGGCAACTGACTTCCGCCAACGCCATCACGCGCCTGGGCGACCTCTCGTACGCGGGCAACAGCCTGCAACTCTCCGTCCCGGCGCAGAGCGTGACGCTTCTGGTCCTGCCGAAGGGCGCGAACGTCCCCGCCTACACGATCAGCGGCGTGGCGAGAGTCGGCACGACCGGCCTGGGCGGCGTGACGATGACGCTCACGAGCCCCAGCCCGGCCGGCTTCGCGCCGCGCACCGTGACGACTTCCAGCACCGGCGCTTATTCGCTGACGAACGTTCCGGCGGGTCGGAGCTACACCCTCAAGCCGACGAAGACCAACTACGCCTTCACGCCCGCAAGCAAGAGCTACGCGAGTCTCTCCGCGAACCAGACGGGCCAGAACTTCGCCGCCACTGTGACGGGCTACACGGTTAGCGGCACAGTTAAAATTGGCACAACTGGCCTCGGCGGTGTGACCGTCAGGCTCTCAAGCCCGACGCCCGCCGGCTTCACGACGCGCTCGACGCTGACCGGCAGCGCAGGGGCTTACTCGTTCACGAACGTGCCGCCGGGGCGCAGCTACGTGGTCACGCCGACGAAGGCGGGCTATCAGTTCACGCCGGCCAACAAATCGCTGACCAGCCTCGCCGCCAACCAGACGGCCGTCAACTTCCTGGTCAAAGTTTATTCAATCAGCGGGCGGGTCACACGCACGGGCACGACCACAGGGCTAGCCAGCGTCACCATGACGCTCACGAGCCCGACGCCCGCCAACTTCGCCGCGCGCGCCGTGCTGACCAACAGCACGGGCAATTACACTTTCACCAATGTCCCGGCCGGGCGGAGCTACGCCATCAAGCCGACCAGGAGCGGCTTCACCTTCAGCCCGACATCGAGAAGCATCTCGAACCTGAGCGTCAACGTCGCGGCGGGCGCGGCGACCAGCTTCACGGGCAGCGGGCCTTGATGAGCGTGAGTTAGGGGTCAGAAAAGAAGGAGCCCCGTCAGGGGCGGAATATTTGTCACGGCGCGGACCCGACGCTGACGCGCAGGGCTACAGACATTCCGCCCCTGACGGGGCTCGGAGCCAGTTTCGCTTCCCTGGAACACCTCCTCAGAAGAGGTGCACGAACTTGCCTTCGGACGGCACCCCTTCGTCGCTCAGGATGAAGAGCATGTAATAGCCGCGCGGGGCTATCGACGGCGGGAGCCCGTTGGGCGCGTCGGCGCGCAGCATGTAGGGTTCGGTCCTCACGAAGTCGCACTGGATGACGCGCTGCTCCGTGTCCGTGTTGTGTGTGCAAGCCATCGGGCGCACCAGGACCACCCTGGCGACGCAGCCTGCGTCGGGAGTCTCTATGTCGAAGGTCGAGCCGTGGTTGACGACGGGCGCGTCAGTCGCCGTGGGCTCGACGCCGTTGACCGAGGCGATGGTCGGCCGGTCCGCCGGGCTCCCGTCCGAGTTGAAAAGGTACGGCGGGCTGAAGACCTCTATCGTGTTCTCCACACTCACGCTGCACCCGCCCGGAGAGCCGCCGCCCGCGGCCATCACCTTGCCGCTCGGCAGGAGTAGCGCGCACGAATGATAGTGCCGCGGCCTGTTCAGCTCGTCCATCTCGGCCCACGGACTAATCGCCGTCGAGGGGTCGTAGATGTAACAGGTCTGCGGCGGACCTTGCAGGCCGCCGCAGATGAAGACGGTTCCGTCAGGCAACAGGACCACGTTGACGTTGACGCGCGAGCGGCCGTCGGGGATGGAGATGCGCGGCCCCCAGGACGGCGAGAGCGTCGAGAGGTTGGCGAGTTCGATGGTCGAGCTGGTGTTGGTGTCGCCGCCGCCGACGGCAATCACGCGCACGAACGGGTAGGTGGATTGCAGGACCAGTGCGGACATCCCCTTCGTCCGGTTCGTGGTGCCCCCGGCGTTCGTCCACTGGCCGTCCAAAGCCCCCGTCAACGTGAAGTAGGCCGAAGGGTCGTTGAGAGGGAAGACGCTCCCGCTGCTGCAATCGCCGAAGCCCGTCGGCACGTAGAACAATTCGCTGCCCGGCAGCAGGTGCATGCTCGGGTAACGCTGCGGGAAGGTGTGATTAACCGCGCCGTTGACTGTCACGGGGCTGAACGTGTCGGACGCCTCCGAGTAGATTTCCATGTCCGGCCCGGTGCCCCCGGCCGCGATGAGCACGCGCCCCGTTTTTGGCCCACCGGTCTCGTCGCCCAGCGTCACGGCGGTCGGATACCACCGCTGATTCGCCATGTCCCCGGCCGTCCTGTTCCACTTCTGGGTCAGCGGGTCGAACTTCCAGCCCTGGATGGACGTGGGGTTCCCTGGTCCAAGCCCGCCGCCGCCGACGGTCAGGAGTTGGCCGTCCGACAGAAACGCGTGGCCGCAGCAGACTATGTTCGCGACGAGCCCCGTGTCGGCGGGCGTCAGGCGCGACATGATGGGGTTGACCTCGTCCGACGGGTCCCAGACGGCCGTGTCGGTCCCGTCGGCCAGGAAGAGCACTTTGGAGGTGCGCATCAGCGCCGCGTGCTCTATTGCCATCGGCGTGCCGCCGGGGTTCAGCGGGTAGAGCATGTCCCACCTGCCGAATTTGGTCGGGCCGAAGCACTGCATGAGGTTGGGCAGCAGGTCCACGAACCTTGAGTTGGCGGCGACGATATCGCGCAGGTGTGAGAAGCCGTGAAGCGGGCTGAGGCGGTCGCGCGCCTCTATGAGCGCGCCGGCGTCCTCCCTCTTCATCGCCGGCCGTTGCTCGGGCTCTGCGGCACCGGAGTCCTCGTGCTCCTGCTCCTCGTCCGCGATTTTGCGGTCGTTCGGGGCCACGAGCAGGTCTTCCACAGTCTGCGCCGAGTTGATGAAACGAAGCACGCGCCGGTGAGTCTTGGGGTTTATCGGGGGGTCGTCTTCGTTCCAGGGTGTTTTCTCTTCAGCCATTATCATTCCTCCATTCTGAAGACAGGACGGACTGTGCCAACGCCGTGAGGGCCGCGGGGCCGGGCGTGGTAGGTTTGGCTAGCTCATCACTGAATTCACCGACGTGAGGCTAACGAGGGTCAGGGTCCAGGCGCTCGTCAGCAGGGGTGCGAGGACCAGAAGATTGCGAGGACCAGAGACGGGCGCACGATATGCCTGTCGGAGATGAATGTCAACAGCGGGCCGTGAGGGTTTTGGAAGAGTTCCCCGCCGCCCGCATGCCGGAAGGAATGGTCGTGGGGACTTCGTTAACAAGACGGAGCTAAGCGGGACGAATCGAGAGCGGCATCCGGGCGTTTATTTCTGCGTCAACTGGCTGAAGATAGTCAGCGCCTCGTCTTCGTAAGGCTGCTGTTGCGCGCGGGGCTTGGCCTGCATGCGGACGACGATCAATTCCTTTTCGGGGAAGACGTAGAGATTCGTGTCCAGGTAGCCGAGCGCCGCGTAACCTTTGGGATTGTCGAAGAGCCACCAGAGCAGGCCGTAGCGCGGGTTGAGCGTCTGCGACGGCGTCGTCATTTGTTTGACCCATGACTCGCTCACGATGCGCTTCCCCTGCCAGATGCCTTTGTTCAGCATCAGCAGCCCGAGGCGCGCGAAGTCGCGCGGCGTGGTCTCCATGTCCGCGTACGTCCAGGCATGGCCCATTTCGTCCAGGTGCAGGCGCGTGCCCCTCATCCCGAGCGGCTCGAACAGTCGCTTACGCGCGTACTCCTGTATCGGCTCCCCGGCGGCCTTGTCGAGAACAGGCGAGAGCAGTTGCACGCCCTCGTTACTGTAGTCCCACTTCGTTCCGGGCGCGCTCGCGAGCGGAAGGCCAATGACGAACGGATTCTTGTTGCCGACGGAGCTGACGCCTTCGCTGTACATTCGCGGCAGCCCCGAAGTCATCGTCAGCAGGTGCCTGAGCGTCACCTTGCCCTTCCGCCCCGCACACCATTCCTTGACGTAAGAGCAGATGGGCTCGTCTATGCTCTTGATTTTCCCGTCGTCGATCAGCATGCCGACGAGGATTCCGGTGACTGACTTGGTGCTCGACATCGCCATGATGGGAGCCCGATAGGTCCTGTAATACCGCTCCTGGACGATCCTGCCTTGATGGACCACGAGGCACGCGTCGGCCCCCGTCCGCGTGCACAGGTCGCCGTGAAGCTCCAGCGCCCTCGCGTTCACGCCCACGGCGCTCGGGTTGACTGCCTGCCAGAAGTCGTCCTCCGTTATCGTCAGCGGGGGCTGTGGCGCGGCCATCTCCGCACGCAAGCGTGTGACCTCCGCGCCCAACCAATCAACGCCGGCCAGCTTGCCGCATTCCTTGTCGTAAACAGTCAGCGTGTCTCTTGCTTCCTCGCCCCGGCCCAGCTTGTTCTGCGCGTACGCCAGCCCGAAGTAAGCCCTGCACCTCTGCGCGGGCGACTTCGGGTCAGTCGAGATGAGAAACGTCTGCGCGAGGCGCGTGGCCTGCTCCCACTCGCCTTTACGATTTAGTTCGTCCACCTGATCAACGGTCGCGTCCTGCTGAGCCACCGCCGCGAAGGCCAGTGACAAGACACTGATGCTCGCGCACAGCAATGCCGCCCTGAACAATACGCGGCGTCCTGGTGAGTTGATGGCTGTGCTCGGCATGTCCCCTGACCGTAATGAAGGTGCAGAGGGTTAAGTGATGACTTAACCCTCTGCGTAAATCCCGCGGCGTGCAGCGTGGGCGGGCGAAGCGGCGCACGCCCACTGGCGTTGGGCCAATGTTAAGGATTGTTCTGGGACGTTCTCGGCGCGGGCCGGCTCATGCCCTTGTTGATGAGCACCTTGACTTCCACGCGCCGGTTTTGCGCGCGCCCCGACGCGCTCACGTTGTCCGCCACGGCGTCCGTTTTACCGTAGCCCATCGGCGTGATGAAGCGGCGCAGGGGAATTTTATGATTGACCGCGAGATACTGGACGACGGCGTCTGCGCGCTGCTGGCTGAGCCGGAAATTCTTCGCGTCGCCGCCCGACGAGTCCGTGTGCCCCGCGACCTCGATGATGTAGCCCCTGATATTGAGGGCCGTCGCCGCGAGGGCGTCAAGTCTTTGCCTGGCCTCCGGGGAGAGCACGGCGCTGTTGACTCTGAAATTTACGACGGCGACTTCCTGCGCGTCGTAATCGTCCAGGGCGGAGATGCGCTCGTTGGCCTGCGCGGATTCGGCCCTGGCCTCTGCGGCGACGGCGTACAGCTCGTCCATCTGCCCGGCCAGCAGCTTCTGGTTCTCTTCGACCGGCATGACGCGCGCGTCCGTCGTAATCGCTGCCCTCATGTCCGACTCCTTGAACCTGATCTTGTCGGCGACCAGCTGGCCCTGGTTGTCGCCGCGCCCCTCTACTTCCAGGATCAGCCCCGGCATAACGTCCGTGACGGCATACTTCTTCCCGCCGCGGAAGAAGCCCCCGTAGGTCTTGATGCTGGTGTCGTCAGTCAAGAGGATTTGGTAATCCGTGCGGCTCCTGTCGCGCACCGTGAAGGTGTCTGCGTCTCGCCTGATGACGACGCCCTTGAATTTCATCTTCGCGCCGCTCGGGACGGAGCTAACGTTTGTGGCCCTGACTCTGGTGGTCTGGGCGCTTGAGTCTTGCCCGCAGACCAGCGGCGCTCCGGCCGAGGCCAGCGCCAGGCCGAAAGCCAACATCAGTGATCTGGATGTTTTGAAATTATTGCTCATACTCAGACTCCTTCAGCATTAAACGGGAATGCGTCAAAGCATCCCGAAGAACTCGCGGTAATGAGGTGACGTGGGCACGCCTAGCTTACTCAGGAGGCTATTCAAAATCAAGCGGGTCAGCCAAAGGAAACCGGCGGCCCCGCAGAGCCGCCGCAATTCCTCCGTAATGTTACCGGGCCTAATTGAATGTAGCTTGAGACGGGCCGAAAGTCGCGGATTGACTTTGAGATTATGGGCGGGATGTAGCAGAATTCCATCCGGGGTTAAATATGAATCGTCTAATTCCTGTTCTGGCCGGGGCGGTGCTGGCCGCGCTCGTTCTTTATTTCGTCGCCGGAGGGTCACAGCCCGCACAGACTAACGGCTCGCTCGCTGCGCCCGCGAATCAAGCCGGCGCGAACACCTCATCCGAGGCTGGCGAGCCGGACACACGGCGCGACGCTTTGATAGAGGCGGGCAGGGCGCGGCGCGCGCCGGAGCTTGCGGAAGGCGTGTGGGTCAATTCAGGGCCGCTCACCGTCGCCGGCCTGCGCGGGCGCGTGGTGCTCGTGGATTTCTGGACGTTCGGCTGCTACAACTGCCGCAACACACTGCCCGCGCTGAAGCGATGGGACGGGCTCTACCGCAGTCAGGGACTGACGATCCTCGGCGTTCACTCGCCGGAGTTCGAGCGCGAGAAGAATCTTGAGAACGTGCGGCGCGAGGTGCGCTCACTCGGCATCAACTATCCCGTGGTGACCGACAACGATTACAATTCGTGGCGCGCTTACGGGATAGAGGCGTGGCCGACCGTCGTCCTGCTGGATAAAGAGGGGCGGGTTCGCTGGACGCACGTCGGCGAGGGGCTTTACGACGAGACGGAGCAAGCCATCAAGCGGCTGCTCGCGGAAGGGGCGGAGTCGGCTGAGACGAGGCCGCTGCCGGCCGCGCAGAAGAAGGGAGCGAGCATGACTGACAAGGTCGTTAAGACGGACGAAGAGTGGCGGCGGGAGTTGACGCCGGAGCAGTACTACGTCACCAGGCAGAAGGGGACGGAGCGGGCCTTCACCGGCGCGTACTGGAATAACCACGAAGCAGGGGTTTACTACTGCGCCGCGTGCGGGCTGGCGCTGTTCGGCTCGGAGACCAAGTTCGACTCGGGCACGGGCTGGCCCAGTTTTTACGCCCCCGTTTCGGATGAGAACGTGGAGACGGAAACTGACGACAGTTTAGGGATGGGCAGGACTGAGGTCACGTGCCACAGGTGCGGTGCCCACCTGGGTCACGTCTTCGACGACGGGCCGCGGCCGACGGGGCTGCGCTACTGCATAAATTCGGCCGCCCTCAAGTTCGATAAGAAGCGGGAGTAAGGGGCCGCGCGCCCCTCCCCGGCTTTCCCTCACCTGATACTCATCTTCAACTTCGTGCTCCTCACCGCGAAACTTACCTGTGAGGTTTGAAATAATCTCAAGAGCGCGCGGGCCAAACATTCGCACCGAACGCCTCGCCTGAAAAGTCCAATCACGCGCCGGGCGGCAGTTGTAAAGCACGCGGCGCTAATCAAGAAAGTCTCCGACCTCGCAGAAGACCTTGATCGCGCCTCTGGCGTTGGTCAGCTTGTCGAACAGCTCGCGGTAGTTATCGAGACCCTTGACCGGGTGGGTCAGCAGGCGCGCGAGCCAGCCCGCGTATTCGGCCTCGGCCTCGGCCATGTCTTTGACGCCCGTCTCGAAGTATTCGCGGTTGGCGTTGACCGTCCCGACCATCACCTTGTTGCCGAGCACGAACTCCAGGTTGAGCTTGTCGGCCGGCACTTCCACCTTGCGGTCGCCTCCCGTCACGCTTGAGAGCACGAGCACGCCGTTCTTGCCGAGCGCCTGCATGCTGTCGAAGACCACGGGAGAGAAACCCGTCGCCTCGAAGATGAGGTCGAACGGCCCGTGCTCTTTCGCCCCCTCAAAAATTGGCACATCTTTGGTCGAGAGGTAGCGCGCGCCAACGGCCTCGATCAGCTCCGCGTTGAGATTGGGCTTCGGCGCGAGCGCGAAGGTCGTGACCTCCAGGCCGCGCAGGCGCAGGACGAGCGTGGCGAGGAGCCCGATTGTGCCCGCGCCCATCACGGCGGCCTTGCGCGGGCGCCAGACGCGTAGTCTTCGTTGAATCTCGTAAGCCTGCGTGATGCCCTTCTCGACGACCGACATAGGCTCAAGCAGCACGCCGACCTCCTTCAAGCCGCGCGGGACCTTGACGACGAACTCGGCGTCGTCCGCGTAGTACTCCGAGAGGTAACCGTGGCGCAGGTTGATGCCGCGCTCGTAGTAGGTGTCGTCGGTCGTCATGTCGCTCGTGCCGATCAGGTCGTAGATGCTGGACCCCGGCCGGCGCACGGTGGCGACGACGTAGTCTCCGGGCTTCAACTCCGTCACGTTCTCGCCGACGGCCTCGACCTGCCCGAAGCTCTCGTGGCCTGTGACGAGGAAGTCGTAGCCCTCGGGCGCGCGCCCGTACTCCGCCGCGTTGATCTCCTTGTCGGTGCCGTCCACGCCGACGCGCAGCACGCGCACCAGCACGCCCCGCCCGTTCGGGACTTCGTTGACCGCGGGCCGGGGCAGTTCGGTTAAGTGAACCGAATCAGGTTTTCCGGGGATGACTGCTATCGCTTTCATCATTTCTCCTTCATGTGAACTCATACGGCGGCCGCGGCCCACTCGGCGCGCACGCCGATTTGGGCCAATGTCGAAAGAACGCGGCCTGGGTCGCCACGGCGATTGCTTGCCCCAACATCCGTTCGTTTAAGATGACTGCCTTCCATGCTGAGTGGAACTCCTCTACGGTCATTCGCCGCTCTGTTGCAGTAGCTTCGCCACGAGCCCGGTCCATCCGGTCTGGTGGCTCGCGCCTGCGCCCGCGCCGTGGTCGCCGTGGAAGTACTCGTGAAAGAGCACGAGGTCGCGCCAGTGCGGGTCCGTTTGAAATTTCTCTACGTTGCCGTAGGCGGGCCTTCGCCCGTCCCCGCTGCGTAGGAAAATGCGCGACAGCCGCCGGGAGATTTCGGCGGCCACTTCCCACAACGTCAGCATCCGTCCCGAGCCGGTCGGGCACTCGACCTTGAAACCGTCGCCGAGGTAATGGTGAAACTTTTGCAGCGACTCGATGATGAGGTAGTTGACGGGGAACCAGACGGGGCCGCGCCAGTTGGAGTTGCCGCCGAAGAGCCCGGTGGAGGATTCGGCCGGCTCGTAATCGACGCGGTGGGTTGTGCCGTTGACGGCGAGCGTGTAGGGGTGCTCGCGGTGGAAGCGCGAGAGGGCGCGGACGCCGTAAGGCGAGAGGAACTCTTCCTCGTCAAGCATGACTTTGAGCACGCGGCGCAGACGGTCCTCGGTCACCACGGAGAGCAAACGTCGCTCATCGTCTCCGGGCGTCCTCATGCACGCGACGTTGCGCGTCAGGTCCGGGCGGTTGTCTATGAACCATTCGAGCCGCTTCTTGAAGTCGGGCAGCTTCTGGAGCAGGTCAGGCTCTAAAGTCTCGACGGCGAAGAGCGGGATGAGCCCGACCATCGAGCGCACACGGAGCGGGAAGTGGTTGCCGTCCGGCAGGTGCAGCACGTCGTAGAAGAACCCGTCCGCCTCGTCCCACAGCTCTATGCCGTCGTGGCCCAGGTTGTTCATCGCGGCGGCGATGTGGATGAAGTGCTCCCAGAACTTCGAGGCCACGTCCTCGTAGGCCGAATCCTCCCGCGCCAGTTCCAGCGCAATTGCCATGAGGTTCAGCGTGTACATCGCCATCCAGCTCGTCCCGTCCGACTGCTCTATGTGCCCGCCGGTCGGGAGCGCGGCGCTGCGGTCGAAGACGCCTATATTGTCGAGGCCGAGGAAGCCGCCCTGGAAGATGTTCATGCCCTCGGCGTCCTTACGGTTGACCCACCAGGTGAAGTTCAAGAGCAGCTTTTGGAAGACGCGCGCCAGAAACTTGCGGTCGCCTTTCCCGCGTCTTTTCTCCTCGATCTTGTAAACGCGCCACGCAGCCCAGGCGTGCACCGGCGGGTTCACGTCGCCTAAGGCCCACTCGTAAGCGGGCAGTTGCCCGTTCGGGTGCATGTACCACTCCCGCAGCATCAGCACCAACTGCTCCTTAGCGAAGTCGGGGTCAACGAGCGCGAGCGGGACGCAGTGGAAGGCCAGGTCCCAGGCCGCGTACCACGGATACTCCCACTTGTCCGGCATCGAGAGCACGTCGGCGTTATAGAGGTGCGGCCAGTCGTGGTTGCGACCCTGCTTGCGCTCCGCAGGCGGGGCGGGCTGTTTGGAGTCGCCCTCGATCCAGTCCTTGACGACGTAGTGGTAGAACTGTTTCGACCAGAGGAGCCCCGCGAACGACTGCCGCATGACGTTCCGCGCGTCGGGCGAAAGGTCTTGCGGGATGACCGAGGCATAGAACTCGTCCGCTTCGTCCAGCCGCTCGTCGAAGACTCGCCCGAACTCTTCGCCGAAAGGCCGCACGCCCTCGGAGACCATCTCTTTATCGGAGAGGCGCAGGCAGATAGTAGCCGTCTCGCCTGGCTTAACTGTCAACGAGTAGTGCGCCGCCGCCTTCGTTCCCCGCCCTTCAGGGTTCACGGCCTCACTGCGCCCGCCGACGACGTACTCGTGGAAGGCGTCCTTCACGTAAGGGGTGTCGTTGGCCGCGCCGTAAAGCCGCTGCTTGTTCGTCTCGTTCTCCGTGAAGAGCAGCTCGGGCGAGCCGTCGCAGTAGAGCAGCCGCCGCCCGTACTGCTCGTGATTCAACTCGACGACCGCGCCCGGCGCGTCCTCGACTTTCCGCAAGCTCGGCCGCGCGTCGTGCCCGTTCCAGGACCAGGTGTTGCGGAACCACACGGTCGGCAGGAGATGAAGCGCGGCCGCCTCCGGCCCGCGGTTGGCTACGCTGATCTGGACGAGGATGTCTTCCACGTCAGCCTTCGCGTACTCGACGAAGATGTCGAAGTAGCGGTCCTCGTCAAAGACGCCTGTCTCCAGCAGCTCGTACTCCGGCTGGCGCTTGTCCCGGCGGCGATTCTCTTCGAGGATTCGTGTGTAAGGGAACTCTCTCTGCGGGTACTTGTACAGGTACTTCATGTA
>DASWQY010000082.1:0-2501 GCA_036403435.1 Pyrinomonadaceae bacterium | reverse complement strand
CGCCCCCGTGATCATGTTCTTGACGTAGTCGGCGTGGCCGGGGCAGTCAACGTGCGCGTAGTGCCTGTTCTTGGTCTCGTACTCGACATGCGCCGTGGCAATCGTGATCCCGCGGGCCTTCTCCTCCGGCGCGTTATCAATAGAGTCGAAGGCTCGAACCGTGATCTTCGGGTTGTTCTTCGCCAAAACCTTCGTGATCGCCGCCGTCAAGGTCGTCTTCCCGTGGTCCACGTGCCCAATCGTTCCGATGTTCACGTGCGGCTTCGATCGGTCGAACTTTTCCTTGCTCATCTCTTATCTCTCGCTCCTTAACTTATAAAAGTTGTTTCAGTGTGGGTCGCCGCGCCTTACCAGCAGCGAGAGAAGCGACCCGCTTGCTTCCCTAAACTTATTTGGCGACTCCCTGCACCTTCGCGATCACTTCCTCGGCGATGTTCTTCGGCGCTTGGTCGTATCGCTCGAAGTGCATCGTGGAAGTCGCACGGCCCTGCGTCGCCGAGCGCAAATCCGTCGTGTAGCCGAACATCTCCGAGAGCGGCACGAAGGCCGTCACGACCTCGACCCCGCCCGGCCGCGGCTCCATCTTCTCGATGCGGCCACGGCGGCGATTCAGGTCGCCCGTCACCGCGCCCACGAAATCCTTCGGCGTCACGACTTCGACCTTCATAATCGGCTCAAGCAGCACGGGCTTCGCTTTCTTGACCGCGTCCTGGAACGCCAGGGAACCCGCGATGTGGAACGAACGCTCGTCGGAGTCAACCTCGTGGTACGAGCCGAAGACGAGACGGACCTTGATGTCCACTAACTCGTAGCCTGCGAGGAAGCCGCGCTCCATGGCGTCCTTGACGCCCTGCTCGGTCGGCTTGATGAACTCGCGCGGGATGGCCCCGCCCGTGATCGCGTTCTCGAAGACGAACCCTTCGCCCGGAGCCGGCTCGATCTCCAATTCGACGTGGCCGTACTGCCCGCGGCCGCCCGTCTGCTTCTTGAAGACTTCCTTGCCGGGGGCGGGCTGCGTGACGGTCTCGCGGTAAGCCACCTGCGGCTTGCCGACGTTGGCCTCCACGCCGAACTCGCGCTTCATGCGGTCCACGATGATTTCGAGGTGCAGCTCGCCCATGCCCGCGATGATCGTCTGCCCCGTTTCGTGGTCGGTCGAGACGTTGAAGCTGGGGTCTTCCTGCGCCAGACGATTCAGAGCGACGCCGAGCTTGTCCTGGTCGGCGCGCGTCTTCGGCTCGACGGCGACGCGGATAACGGGCGCGGGGAACTCCATCGCCTCAAGCACAATCGGCTTGTTCTCGTCGCAGACGGTGTCGCCGGTCGTGACCTGCCTCATGCCGCCGATGGCGATGATTTCGCCCGCGCTCGCCTCGTCAATGTCCTCGCGCTTGTTGGCGTGCATCCGCATCAGGCGGCCGACACGCTCCTTGCTGTCCTTGATGGAATTGTAGGCGTAGGAGCCCGCGCGGATGGTGCCCGAGTAGATGCGGACGAAAGAGAGTTGGCCCAGGTGCTTGTCGGCCATGATCTTGAAGACGAGGCCGCTGAAGGGGGCCGCCGCGTCCGCCGGACGCGCCTCCGTCTCGCCCGTCCGCGGGTTCACGCCCTCGACCGCCGCGATGTCGAGCGGGCTCGGCAGGTAGTCAACGACCGCGTCGAGCAGCGTCTGCACGCCCTTGTTCTTGAAGGCCGAGCCGGTGACGACCGGCACGAGCTTCAAAGCAATCGTGCCCTTGCGGAGCGCGGCGCGAATCTCTGCCTCCGTGATGCTTTCGCCCTCGTCTTCGAGGTACTTCATCATCAGCTCTTCTTCCACGTCCGCCACGGCTTCGAGCAGCTTGTGGCGCGTGGCCTTCGCCTCTTCCAAGAGGTCCGCGGGAATCTCCGTAATTTCGTACTCCGCACCCTTCGTCTCGTCCTTCCAGAGGAGCGCCTTCATCGTGATGAGATCGACGACGCCCTTGAACTGGTCTTCGAGGCCGATGGGAATCTGGGTGGCGACGGGGTTCGCGCCGAGACGCGCGATGATGGAGTCGAAGGAACGCTGGAAGCTCGCGCCCGCGCGGTCCAGTTTGTTAATGAAGCAGATGCGCGGGACGTTGTACTTGTCCGCCTGACGCCAGACCGTCTCCGATTGCGGCTCGACGCCCGCCACGCCGTCGAACACGGCGACCGCGCCGTCGAGGACGCGTAAACTACGCTCGACCTCCATCGTGAAGTCCACGTGGCCGGGCGTGTCGATGATGTTGATGCGGTGCTCGACGCCGGAACGCTTCCAGAAGCAGGTCGTCGCGGCCGACGTGATCGTGATGCCGCGCTCCTGCTCCTGCTCCATCCAGTCCATCGTCGCCGTGCCCTCGTGCACCTCGCCGATCTTGTGCGAGACGCCCGTGTAGAAGAGCACGCGCTCGGTCGTGGTGGTCTTACCGGCATCGATGTGCGCCATGATGCCGATGTTCCGGAACTTGTTCAGGTCTTGCTTAGCCATGACAGTTTCC
>DASWQY010000081.1:0-21418 GCA_036403435.1 Pyrinomonadaceae bacterium | reverse complement strand
CGCCCCCGTGATCATGTTCTTGACGTAGTCGGCGTGGCCGGGGCAGTCAACGTGCGCGTAGTGCCTGTTCTTGGTCTCGTACTCGACATGCGCCGTGGCAATCGTGATCCCGCGGGCCTTCTCCTCCGGCGCGTTATCAATGGAGTCGAAGGCTCGAACCGTGATCTTCGGGTTGTTCTTCGCCAAAACCTTCGTGATCGCCGCCGTCAAGGTCGTCTTCCCGTGGTCCACGTGCCCAATCGTTCCGATGTTCACGTGCGGCTTCGATCGGTCGAACTTTTCTTTTGACATACCGAGATGTCCTTCTTATTAGTCTAAAATTTCAATCCACCTGCGACGCCAATGGAGCCCGAGATGGGATTTGAACCCATGACCTCCTCCTTACCAAGGAGGCGCTCTACCCCTGAGCTACTCGGGCCTCTGCGTGCGCCGCCAAACCCTCAAGCGAACTGGAGCGGGAGACGAGGCTCGAACTCGCGACCCTCAGCTTGGAAGGCTGATGCTCTACCAACTGAGCTACTCCCGCGGAGAAATGATGAGCGCGGAATGATGAATGATGAATTAAGAACTGTCTTTCATTCCGCATTCATCATTCTGCATTCATCGTTTCGCTGGTGCAGGGGGTAGGATTCGAACCTACGTAGGGTGTGAACCCGCCGGGTTTACAGCCCGGTGCCATTAACCACTCGACCACCCCTGCGCGTCTTGTCAAACTCGGCCTGGAGCCGGTGGAGGGATTTGAACCCCCGACCCGCAGTTTACAAAACTGCCGCTCTACCCCTGAGCTACACCGGCCTGCTATAGACAGTCTTCCGCCTATTCCGGCAAAACTCGGATACTACCAACAGCCTTGCTAAAACGCAAGCCGAGACGCACTTCGACCCTGAAAACGCCCCGTGTTCAACAACGGCCAAAGAAAGATGTTGACCTCCCGGCTCGCGCCACGTTAGGATTGAGGTGCCCTTCGGGAGGCATAAACCTTGTGCCTGCCCGCTGATTTTGAGACTTTCCGCGCTTCGCGCCCGCTGCTGATCTCGGGGCCTTCCAGGCGCTCCCGTTAGCAGACAAGCCATTCCTGACACACTTTAAGGAGACTTCAGTCGTGCGTATCAGTCAACTTCTCTCTAGGAGCCTCTCGGCCCTCTTTCTGCTCTGCGCCTCGGCGCTGGCGGTCTGCGCGCAGACGGCCAATGAGCAGGCCGCACCGCAGCCGACGCCTATGGTCGTGATGACAGAGGAGCGGCCGGCCCCGACGGTCGCGGGCCGCACGGACCTTTACTGCGCCGGCTACGTGCAGTACGCGCCCGCCCCCATCAGCCCGGAGATCGTCGGCGGCGAGCAGGAGCAGGAGCAGCGCGCCTACGCCGAGGGCGACTACGTCTTCATCAACGCGGGCTCCGAGCAGGGCGTCCACGTCGGGCAGGAATACCAGATCGTCCGCCCGCGCGGCCGCATGTCCTCCAAGTTCACGACGAAGAAAGGCTGGCTCGGCGTCTACATGCTGGAACTGGGCCAACTGCGCGTCGTCAACGTCAAGGAGCAGGTCTCGGTCGCGGTCATCACCAACTCGTGCGAGACAATCCTGCTCGGCGACCTGCTGCGGCAGCCCAACAACCGCGTCGCGCCGTTGGAGCGCGCGGAAGTGGTCCTCGACCGCTTCGCGGAACCGACCGGCAAGCAGCGCGGGCGCATCATCATGGCGCGCGACCTGCGCGAGGCCGTCTCCAAAAATTACGTCGTCTACATAGACCTCGGCGCGGAGGACAGCGTCAAGGCCGGGGACTATTTGACGATCTACCGCCCGGCCGGCACGGGCAATCTGGTGAGCGTCGAGAACGAGGAGATCGCGGTCGCGCGCAACAGCGGCTTCGGGAGCGAGCGTTACAGCGGCGGCAAGTTCTCCAGCCAGTCGCAGCGCACCAAAGACTACAGCAACACGAAGGGCGTCTTCTTCAAGGACGAAGCAGTCACGACGCGCGAGATCAAGCGCCACCGCCCGCCCGTCCCGCGCAAGATCGTCGGCGAGATGGTCATCCTCAACGTGCAGACGCGTACAGCCACCGCCATCATCACACGCGTCGCGCAGGAGATTCATACGGGCGACTTCGTAGAGGTGCAGTAGGTAAAAGCAGAATCCAGAATCCAGAACCCAGGAGCCAGAATGAAAGGCATCAAGTTGCTTTTCTTCTGGCTCCTGGATTCTGTATTCTGCTTTTCAGCCGATGGAAACGTTGTCGCCCTGCTTGGAGCGGCCGGAGTTGATGACTTCGGCGACGCGGCTGCGCCTCTTCCGCTCGGCGATGGCGCGGCGCTCGACCACGGCCTGGTAGAAGTTGCGGAAATAATCGTACATCGAGTAGCAGGCGGAGATGACCACGATCCAGAGCATCGCGCGCCCGGCCGAGTAGAGCAAGACTTGCAAGTCCGTGACGGTCATCTTCCCCCGGCCGAAGAGGTGGTGCAGGGCGTCGCGCAGTTCTGGCACAGTCCAGAACTGCACGGCCGGAAACGCGTCGCCGAAGTTCGCCACCGGCGGGTGGCCCGAGACGCTGGAGACTATGAGCAGCGAGACGGCGACCACCTGCGACAGCATCTTGAACTTGCCCATCTTCGAGGCTTCGATGACGACGCCCTCGGTCGCGGCAATCGAGCGCAGGCCCGAGACGGCGAACTCGCGCCCGACGATGATCACCACGGCCCACGCCGGCGCGAGCCTGTTCTCGACGAGCGAGATCAGCGCGGCCGAGATGAGCAGCTTGTCCGCAATCGGGTCCAGGAGCTTCCCGAGGCGCGAGACCTGGCGGCGGCGGCGCGCGAAGAAGCCGTCGAAGTAGTCGGTGATGGAGGCGGCCAGAAAAATCGAGACGCCAAGGATGTGGCGCGGGACCCCGAACCTTTCCGAGAACGGCGTGAGCAGGACGACGACCAGCAGCGGGACGATGAAGATGCGCGATAACGTCAGTGAGTTGGGAAGAGAAAATATATTCACGCCCGCTCCAAAGCCCCTCGAAGTAGCTCAACCAGAAATGTCCCGAAAACCCGCCGAAAAATCAGTGTAGGACTCGCCCGCGAAGCATGTCAAGAAAAGTGGTCAGTGGTCGGTGGTCAGTGGTCAGTGGTCGGTGGTCAGTGGTCAGTTAAAAGCCAGTCAAAAGGCAGCCAAGCTGGGAATGACTGCTGTCCTTTGTCTTTTTGTTAACTGATTACTGACCACCGACCACTGACCACTGCCTGCTTGCCCGTTGCCGCTTGCTCGGCTACAATCAGAGGTTCTGTGCCACCGGATTCTCCCGTCTATCTGGGGCGCACTCTGTTTTCAAAGCACCATGGCAATTGATCGCATCACAGTGCGCGGAGCGCGCCAGCATAATCTCAAGAACATTAACGTAGAGATTCCGCGCAACCGCCTGACGGTCATCACGGGTCTGTCAGGCTCCGGCAAGTCCTCGCTCGCCTTCGACACCATCTACGCCGAGGGGCAGCGCCGCTACGTCGAGTCGCTCTCGGCCTACGCCCGCCAGTTCCTGGATCAACTCGAAAAGCCTGACGTGGATTCCGTGGACGGCCTCTCGCCGGCCATCTCCATCGAGCAGAAGACGACCTCGCGCAGCCCGCGCTCGACCGTTGGCACTGTGACGGAAGTTTACGACTACCTGCGCCTCCTCTTCTCCTCCGTCGGGCAGCCGCACTGCCACATCTGCGGCGCACCCATCACGCGCCAGTCCGTCGAGCAGATAGTGCAAAGCGTGCTGGCCCTGCCGGAGGGCGAACGCGTGATGGTTCTCGCGCCCATCGTGCGCGGGCGAAAAGGTGAGTTCAAGAAAGAGCTTGAGAAGCTCGCCAGGGAAGGTTTCCTGCGCGCGCGGGTTGACGGCGAGTTACTCTCGCTCGACGAAGAGATCAAGCTCGACAAGCGGCGCAACCACACGATTGAGGCGGTCGTGGACCGCCTGCTCATCAAGCCGGGCATCAACGAGCGGCTCTCGGAGTCCGTCCGCACGGCGCTGAAGCTGACGGGCGGAGCGGTGCTCATCTCCGTGGTTGACGGCGAGGAGAAGCTCTACTCGGAGCGCATGGCCTGCGTCAACTGCGGCATCAACGTCCCCCCTTTGGAGCCGCGCTCGTTCTCCTTCAACTCGGCCTACGGCGCGTGCAAGCGATGCCACGGTCTTGGCACAATTTTAGAAGTTGACCCGGTCAAGATCGTCACCGACGCGACCGTCCCTGCGGACAAGCAGGAGTTCGTGGGCGCGGCCGACAAGCAGGGCTCGGCCTACCTGCGGAGCGCGCTCGTAGCGGTCGTCAAACATTTCGAGGCGGACCCGCGCGCGCCCTTCGCGGACCTCCCGCCGGCGGCGCAGAACGCGTTCTTTCACGGCGTCAACGGTCAACTAACTTTCCGCCAGGGCGCGTACACCTACCAGAGCGAATGGAAGGGCGCGGTGCGACACTTACGCGAACGCCTGAACGAAGCGCCGTCCGAGAAGGTGCGCCTGGCAATCGAAGAATTGGTGTCGCCCGTGACCTGTCCCGATTGTGAGGGCCAGCGGCTGCAACCGGAATCGCTCGCCGTGCGACTCGGCGGGCGCGGCATCGCGGACTACACGGCGCTCCCGATTGAAGAGGCCATCGCCGCCTTCGACCGCATCAAGCTCAACGAGCGTGAGGAGCAGATCGCCGGCCTCGTCCTGCGCGAGGTCAAGGACCGCCTGCGCTTCCTCGAAACCGTCGGCCTGGGCTACCTGACGCTCGGCCGCCCCTCGGCCACGCTCTCGGGCGGCGAGGGCCAGCGCATCCGCCTCGCCACGCAGATCGGCTCGCAGCTACGCGGCGTGCTCTACGTCCTCGACGAGCCCTCCATCGGCCTCCACCCGCGCGACAATCAAAGACTGTTGGAGACGCTGTGCCAACTTCGCGACCTCGGCAACACCGTGCTCGTGGTCGAGCACGACGAGGAGACCATCCGGCGCGCGGACTACGTCGTCGATCTTGGCCCAGGCGCGGGCGCGCACGGCGGCGAGATGGTCGCGGCCGGGACGCCCGAAGAGGTTTCCTGTAATCCCCAATCCGTGACGGGCCTCTACATCTGCGGCGCGCGCGCGATCGGCGTGCCCGAGAAGCGCCGCTCGCCGAACGGCAAGGCCATCACCGTGCGCGGCGCTCGCCACAACAACCTCAAGGACATCGATGTCACGTTCCCGCTCGGCCTGCTGACGGTCGTCACAGGCGTCTCTGGCTCGGGCAAGTCAACCTTAGTTGACGACATCCTCTACCGCGCGCTCGCGCGCCACCTCTACGGCTCGCTCGCCGAGCCGGGCCAGTACTCTTCCATCGAAGGGCTCGAACACGTTGACAAGGTGATCGAGATAGACCAGTCGCCCATCGGCCGCACGCCGCGCTCGAACCCGGCGACCTACACGGGGCTCTTCACGCCGATCCGCGAGCTGTACGCGATGCTGCCGGAGTCGCGCGAGCGCGGCTACAAGCCCGGCCGCTTCTCCTTCAACGTCAAGGGCGGGCGCTGCGAAGCCTGCGAGGGCGACGGGATGAAGCGCATCGAGATGAACTTCCTGCCCGACGTGTACGTGCTGTGCGACGTGTGCCGCGGCGCGCGCTACAACCGCGAGACGCTCTCGGTCAAGTACAAGGGCAAGTCCATCGCGGAGCTTTTGGACACGACGGTCGAGGAGGCGCTGCCGCTCCTCGAAAACATCCCGCAGATCAAGCAGAAGCTACAGACGCTCTTAGATGTCGGCCTTGGCTACATCAAACTGGGCCAATCGGCCACGACTCTTTCCGGCGGCGAGGCCCAGCGCATCAAGCTCGCCAAGGAACTCTCGAAGCGCGCGACCGGGCGGACCATCTACATCCTCGACGAGCCGACCACGGGGCTTCACTTCGCAGACGTTCACAAACTCCTCGACGTGCTCCAACGCCTCGTCAGCCTCGGTAACAGCGTCATCGTCATCGAGCACAACCTCGACGTGATCAAGTCCGCAGATTACGTCGTGGACCTCGGCCCCGAAGGCGGCGTACACGGCGGCCGCCTCGTCGCTGCCGGCACGCCCGAAGAAATCGCCCGAGCCCGCCGCTCCCACACCGGCCACGCGCTCCGCCCCCTCCTCAACGGCCACCACGCCGCCCACCGCAACGGCAACGGCACGCCCCGCCGCGAACGCCCGAAGAAGATTGCGTGATCTAATCCTGCGACTGGTTAATAATCCTTCCTGATCGAGGCGCAAATGGGCGATACGGAGACGACGATAAAAACAGTCAAGGTAAACAGGACGACTATCACCGTCGCGTCTTTACACAACGAACCCGACGAGCGAGCATATTGGCATTCAAAGACGCCTGAAGAACGACTGCAAGCCCTCGAACTCATGCGTCAGAGTGCTTACGGTTATGATCCTGCTACCGCCAGACTTCAAAGAGTTCTTGAAGTTGCTGAACGCCAAACGAGTTGAATACCTGCTGATTGGCGGGTAAGCAGTCGGCTATTACGGCTATCCGCGTCCCACCGGCAACATGGACATCTGGATTTCCGCCACTCCGAGAACGCGAAAAAGGTTGTCGTTGCGTTACAAGAATTCGCTTCCGCGTCCTTAGACTTACCTGTTGACCTGTTTCTTAAAGAGAACAGCATGGTCCGCATGGGGGTTCCCCCATTCCGCATTGAGGTCATCACTTCCATCTCGGGCGTCGGCTTTGAAGAGTGCTACAGTGAGCGCGCCGACTCAAGATAGAATCGAGGCTGGCGAATACAAATTACCCATGCGGCTTCAAGCCGGTGACCAAGAGATATATGTGGAGAGTAATCTGAGCGCCTCAGCCATCAGGAAAAAGGTAGCCGGTCTTCTTAGGGCTATGGGGAAACCCGATAAGTTTTTGCGTATTGAATGTGCCGATGGGACAGTATTTGAGCTACCTTAAATCGGGCGCTAACCTTTCTCCGTCATCTCGCTCTTAACCGCTCGCAGCATGGCAGTCGAGCCTAGCTCGCGCCCGGTGGTGAGATAGTGTTCGAGCATCGCGGGGGTCAGGTGCGGGAAGCAAAGACTGTGTGTGGCGTTTTCGTAACGCTCTTGGGCCAGAGTATGAAAGCTCATGCGTGTGCCGTCAAAGCGCCAGACTTCGGGGACGCGGGCCGCGAGGTAGAGGCCGAATTTGTCTAGCGACGGGCTGGTGATGTCCACTTCGAGAACGATGTCCGGCGGCGGGTGGACTTGCAGGTCAATCTCATCGACGCCGCGCACCGTCGCTTCGTTGGCGATGTAGAAGCAACTGTCCGGCTCGCCGCCGCGCTCGGCCGAAGCGACGCGCAGCGTCATCGCGCCGCAGTTGTCAACGTTCAATCCCAACTCGAAAGCCAGCAGCGTGACGACCATGTCAATGAGGCGCGTGATTTGTTCGTGCAGTCGCTTGGGACTCATGATTTCCAGCACCCCGCGGTTGAAGGTCAGGCGCACGCCGCTGTCATCGCCGAGTTCTTCGAGCAGTTGAAGGTAGGTATCCCAAGAGACGCCGTAGTAGATGTGCTTCTCGGCAGTGGCCGCCGCGGTCAGGCGATTAAGGACGTGGGATTCGGCGTGCATGCGTCGAATTATGGGAGCCGCCATCGAACAAGTCAACGTTAAGAACGTCGCGCGGCGCATCTGGAAGTCGGCGTGATATACTCCCGAGCGTGGCTTTAACAAAACTCGCGTCGAGCAATCGGAGGACCGCTTGAATTATCCCCTGGAAATCAACTTCAAGATTCTGGCAATCGCGCAGCAGTTGTCGCTGACGGAGGCGACGGGCAATCTGGTCTTTTACGTCAAGCAGAAGGCTTTCAAGCTGAAGGAGTCCGTCACGGTCTTCGCCGACGAGGCGATGACGCGCCCGTGGTTCATGATTAACGCCGACAGGGTCTTAGACTTCAACGCCAACTACACGTTCATGGACCTGAGCGGGCGACCCTTCGGCTCCATGCGGCGGCTGGGGAGGAAGTCCATCTGGCGGGCCACCTACGAAATCTTAGACGGCTACCAGCCGAATCCCGTGGCGACGATTAAGGAGGAGAACCCCTGGGCCAAAGTCTTCGACGCCACGCTCGCAGAGATACCGCTTCTGGGCTTCTTCACGGGCTACATGTTTCACCCCTCCTACCTGATCTCGCGCCCGGACGGGATGCCCTACCTGCGCCTCAAGAAGCGGCCCTCATTCGTCGGGCGCAAGTTCTCGATAGATAAACTGGCACACCTGGAGCAGACGGAGGAACTGCGCCTCCTGCTGGCGGTCATGATGATGGTGCTCCTGGAGCGCGCGCGCGGGTAATTCTCCGCGCCGGGGAGGAGGGGCGAAAGGCCGTGTCCATTTACGACGACGACGTGCGCCCGCTGGACCTGGGCGGCGTGAGCACCTACCCGCTCGCGTCGCGCCCGAGCAAGGTCACCGTAGAAGACTTCGCAAAGCCCGTCGGCGAAGAGTCGTCGCTTTCGGATTTTCTAAACTCCCTGCCGGACATCCTCGGCGCGCGCAGCCTGCGTGAGCTTGCGGCCAGCGTCAGGCGCGCGCGCGAGCTTCGTAAGCCGGTCATCTGGGGACTGGGCGGCCACGTCGTCAAGACCGGAATGTCGCCCGTCATCATTGACCTCATGCGGCGCGGGTTCGTGAGCGCCGTCGCCGCCAACGGCTCCGTGCTCGTGCACGACGCGGAGATCGCGATGGTCGGCTCGACTTCGGAGGACGTGGACGCCACACTCGGCGCGGGCGCGTTCGGCGGGGCCGAGGAGACCGGAAGGCTTTTGAATGACGCCGCGCGCGAAGGAATGCAAACCGGCACCGGGCTCGGCGAGGCGCTGGGCCGCTTGTTGGTCGAGCGCGACCCGCCGCACAAAGAGTTCTCGCTGCTCTGCGCGGCCTACGAGGCGCGCGTCCCCTTCACCGCGCACGTCACCGTCGGCGCAGATATAGCACACTTTCACCCCGCGGCTGACGGCGCGGCTTTGGGCCAGACGACGCACACGGATTTTCGACTACTGGCGGAGATGGTCAGGCGCATGGACGGCGGCGGCGTCTACCTGAACGTCGGCTCGGCCGTCGTGCTGCCCGAAGTTTTTCTCAAGGCCGTCACGCTCGTGCGAAATCTGGGCCACACTTTGACGGACATCACGACCGCCAACCTGGACTTCATTCAATCCTACCGCCCGCTGACGAACGTCGTGCGCCGCCCCACAACCGACGGCGCGGGCCGCGGCTACTCCATCACGGGCCACCACGAACTCACCGTCCCGCTCCTCGCCGCCTGCATCCTCCGCGACGCGAAATCAGACTGACCCTCCCGCCGAATAAGCGCCCTCCCTCCTTCCCGAAAACTCGGTGTTGACACCACAGCTATCGCCCGCTTATACTCCTTCCATGAAAATGAAATCCATTTTCAACTAAGCAGAGACACGCATCAGCTCTTCAAATTTCTAGTTGCTCTTTTCGAGGTCACGGCAAAAATGAAAGAGAGGCCCGCGGCGGACTTTTGGCGAAGTAGCGCGCGGCCCCCTCTCCTGCCGACAACCTTTTGAGACAGGCTGGCAACGGCGACCATTCCAGGCGTGCCGGCCGCGACTTTCAACAGAGGCTCCACAAATGGTTGGCACTTCCCGGCGCAACGCCGCTTCTCTTTTTGGCACATTCTTTCTCTGCTCCGCGCTCCTCTTAATCCCGGCCCTCGCCTCCGCGCAGACCGAACTGACGGGCGGACTGCGCGGCTCCGTCGCGGCCGGCGCGTCCGGCGAGAGAGTGGCGGGCGCGCGCGTCGTCGTCACGAGCGAGGCGTTGCGCGTCAGGCGCGAGACTCAGACGAACGAGGACGGAGAGTTCGTTCTCTTCGGGCTGCCCCCCGCCAACGATTACGTCATCAAGGCGAGCGCCGGCGGCTTCCGTGAGGCGGTGCGCGACGCGGTCACGCTCGTCTCGGGTGAGGCCGCGACCTTCGACCTCGCGCTCGAAATAGAGAGCCCGACCGCGACCGTCAACATCACGGACGAGGCTTCGCCCGTCGTCAACAACGCGCCGGAAGTGAGCCAGGTGGTTGACTCGCGCCAGGTCTCGGAACTGCCCTCGAACGGGCGCAGCGTCAACCGCTTCGCGCTCCTCGATCCGCACGTTCGCAACACCGGCGGCCTCGGCGCGGACGGCTCCACCTCGGCCCGCCTCTCCATCAACGCCAATTCCTACCGACAGACCTTCTTCAAGTTAGACGGCAACAGCAACTACGACTTCGTCTTCGCCAACGCGCCGCAGCAGCAGGTCTCGCTCGCGAGCGTGCAGGAGTTCAAGGTCTTGACGAACCAATACTCGGCCGAGTATGGCGGCTCCAGCGCAGGCATCGTCAGCACGGTCACCAAATCTGGCACACAGGAGTTTCACGGTGAGGGCTTCTACTTCCTGCGCCCGAGCGGGATTCAGGCGCGACCGCCCGTCTCATCTTTGCGCGTGCCGAATCAGTTGGCGCAGTTCGGCGGGGCAATCGGCGGCCCGCTCTGGACCGAGCGCGCGACGTTCTTCGTGAGCTACGAGCAGACGCGCGCCGCGCGCGGCTCGTTCGTGCAGAGCCCGCTGCCGCTCGCCTACGTGGGCCATTTCCGCGACTACATCGGCCTCGCGCGCTTCGACTACGCGCTCTCCGACACGCACTCCGTGTCGCTCAGGCTCAACGGCAACCGCAACACGAACGACAACGCGAACGACCGCGTGAGCGGCCTCACGCAGCCGAGCGCCGCGAGCGTCAGTAAGACGCAGGCCGCCGGGCTTCAGTTCACGGATCGCACCATCTGGGGCTCGCGCGCCGTCAACGAATTGCGCGCGAGCTACGTCAATTCCCTGCCCTCCGCGTCGGGCGCGCTCTTCCCGCAGGTCTCGGTCGTGCGCCCGGCCTACAGCACCGAAGGCGGGTCGAGCTATTCGTGGGTCCGCACGCAGACCTGGCAGCTCGCCGACCAGCTCGCGCTCCAACGCGGCCGCCACGACTTCAAGGTCGGCGGCGACTTAACAAGGCAGAAGGTGCGCGACTTCAGCTCGACGCCGTTCGGCGAGTACCGCTTCAACCCTGGCACGCCGGCCCAGCAGCCTTTCCCAATCGAGTTCACGCAAAGGTTCGGCGAAGGCTTCGCCCGCTACGGCCAGACGCTCGCCTCCCTCTTCGTGCAGGACAACTGGCGCGCACACCCGCGGCTGACTCTCAACCTGGGCCTGCGCTACGACTACCAGTCGATCACGGACGACCGCAACAACTTCGCGCCGCGCCTCGGCTTCGCGTGGGACGTGGCGGGCGACGGGGGGACGATTATCCGCGGCGGCGCGGGCGTCTTTTACGACCAGTACTACATGTACATCACGCGCCGCTTCCTGCTCGAAGGCGTTGACGCCAAGCTCAGGACTTACAGGTTCACTTACGACGCGCAGGGGAACCCGACGACGCCCAGAGCGCCCGTCTTCCCCAACTCGCTCGCAACACTCCCGGCCGGCGCGACCGAGAACATACGGGATTACGTTTACCTTCCGGCCGACGAGTTGCTCAACCCTTACAACGTGCAGTTCTCGCTCGGCCTCCAGCGCAAGCTCTTCGACGACTGGACTTTCACCTTCGACGCCATACACTCGCGCACGCTCAAGCAGCAGCGCGTCAACGACCTCAACGCGCCCGCGCCGTTTGTTCGCACCGCGCCGGGCCAGCTTCGCACTGCCACTGCTGCCGACGCGACGCGCCCCTTCGGGACGACTTACCAGGGAGTGCGCGTGCGCAAGGTCGCCGTCATCGAGAACAGTGCGTCGAGCAACTACGACGCGCTTGAGTTCGGCTTCCTGAAACGCTTCGCGCGGCGCTACCAGTTCGAGGCGCGCTACGTTTACTCTTCGGCGCTGACGGATTCCATGTTCTTCGGCGAGGCGGACACGGGCATCCCGAACCTGTTCCGCGTGCCTTTCGATTTGGACCGCGGCCCCTCGGACTTTCACCAGCGCCACCGCTTCGTCTCGCACGGACTCGTCGAGCTGCCCTTCAACTCGCAACTCTCCTTCGTCGCCATGCTCGGGTCCGGGCTTCCGATCAACCCCGTCACGGGCGCGGACAACGACGGCGACGGCTACCGCTTCGACCGACCCGTCGGCTTCTCGCGCAACAGCTTCCGAACGCCCATGCAGGCGACCTTCGACACGTCGCTCGCGAAGCGTTTCAATTTGAGTGAAGGGGTGCGGGTGGAGTTGCGCGCCGATGTCTTCAATCTCTTCAACCGAAATAACTACATCAAGCTCCAGAACATCTACGGCAACGCGGCCGAAGCCCGCGCGGACTTCCTCGCGCCGCTCGCCGGCGTCCAGAACTCGGACCCCGCGCGCCAATTTCAATTCGGGGCCAAGCTACTCTTCTGACCTAAGAAGAAGCTCGACGCTCGTCTTTCGCGCTTTTCTACTTGATGGGTTATAATCCGCGCTCACCGTTTCAAGAAAGGGAACAAACAAAGGGTAATGGACGCACAAAGACTAGAGCACTTCCGCGGCATCCTGCTTGAGCAGTTGCGGCAACAGACGGAGCGCGTGCGCACGGACCAGGCCGCCGCGATTGAGGCGGCGGACGACGGCGTGAAGGACAGCGTTGACATGTCGCTGCAAGACGTGAATCAGGAGCTGATGCTCCGCTTGGGCGAGCGCGACTCGCAGACCGTGGCCGAGATTGACGGGGCGCTGCTGAGGATTGACGAGGGCACCTACGGCCAGTGCGAGCGATGCGGCAACCCCATTGACGAGCGTCGCCTCGAAGCCCTTCCCACCGCACGCTACGACGCCGCCTGCCAGGCCGCCATCGAAGCCGCCAGCGGGCAGCACAACATCTCAACGCTCTGACACTACAGAATTCAGAATCCAGAATCCAGAATGAAAGAGAAGCGGTTCTCAGCCTTTCATTCTGGATTCTGAATTCTGCTTTTACGCCTTCGGGTGCGACTTGTCGTAGACCTCTATCAATTTTTCCATCGAGACGTGGGTGTAGATTTGGGTGGTGGAGAGGCGCGCGTGGCCGAGGAGTTCCTGTATGTCGCGCAGGTCCGCGCCGCTGTCCAAGAGGTGCGTGGCGAAGCTGTGGCGCAGGGCGTGCGGGCTGATGTCGTGTATGCCGGCGCAGATGCGTATGTACTTGTCCACCATCCGGCCGACCGAGCGCGTCGTGATGCGCGTACCCTGGTAGTTGAGGAAAACCGCCTGCGAGTCGCGCTCGCCCAGGGGCGCGTTCTGTAGGAAACCGTTGCGCGCGGTCAGGTAGTTCAAGACGGCGTGGAGCGCGGGGTCCCCGAAGGGGACGATACGCTGCTTGCGCCGCTTGCCCATCACACGGACCAGTTTCTCACGAAAATCTATGTCGCCGAGGTCCAGCTTCGTCAGCTCGGAGACGCGCACGCCCGTGCCGTAAAGCAGCTCAAGGATGGCGCGGTCTCGCTTGCCCAGGTCCGTCTCCGTGTCGGGCGTCTCGATGAAGCGGATGGCGTCCTCGACCGAAAGATGGACGGGGAGCTTCTTTTCGAGGCGCGGAGTAGAGACAAGCTTCGCGGGGTTCAACTCGACGACGCCCTCGCGGACGAGGAACTGGAAGAAGGTGCGCAGCGCCGCGAGCTTCCGCGCGACCGAAGTCTTCTTCTTCTGCGCGGCGTGCAGGGAGGAGAGCCACTCGCGGATGGTGATGTGGTCTATCTGGTGAATGTCCACCTCGCGGCGCGCGCCCGAGGCGTCGGCCGGCGCGAGGTGGTCGTAGAACTGCATGAGGTCGCTCATGTAGTTGCGCAGGGTGTGCTCGCTGACGTTGCGCTCGTAACGCAGGTGCTCGAAGAACTGTGCCATTAGTTGTTCGATCATGTGTGGGTCCAGGGGGAAATTTTTCCGACCGCTCACCGGCTGAGACTGAATCTGTATGTTATCACGCCCGTGACCTTGACGGGCCGTCCCGAGAGAATCGTCGGCGAAAAGCGCGCGCGGCGCGCGGCCTCCACGGCCGACTGCCTGAGCGCCGGGTGGCCCTCGACGGCGCGCGCCTCGACCACCTTCCCCTCCTCGTCCAGCAAGACCTCGACCGTCACCGTGCCCGCCGCCCTCTGGCTCTTCGCGCTCGGCGGATACGCGGGCGCGGGCAGGACGACGGCCCTGCCGTTTAAGACGCCGCCCGAGATCGGCCTCGGCGGGGCAGCCGGGGGAGTGTCCTTTGTGGTAGACGATGACGGGCCGGCGGGCGCGGGGGCCGCGCCGGGAGATGAAGAGTTCGCGTCCGGGGCGGGCTGCGGCGCGGGCTGCTGCGGCTTCGTCATCTGCGGCTCGCTTCTTCTGACTGCGGGCTCGTTGCGCTTCACGGTGGGCGTCTCGGTCCTGACGGGCGTCGCGGCCGGCCCATCCTCACCCGTCCCGTCTTCCGTCTCCGAAGGGCCTTTGCGTTTACTGCGCGCGGGGGCTGCGGCCGGCCTCTCCGGCTGGTTGATGTTCGAGACGAGGGCCGAAGCGTTGCTCGCTTCGCGCGCGGGCTGGCTGCGCGCGTCGGCGATTGGCTGAGGCTGCCCGACCGGCGGCAGCGTGTTGTAGCTGACCGGCTCGTTCGTGCGGCGCGGGTAGTAGCCGCGGCGCGCGCGCACGCGCATGTTGGGGCGCGTCTGGACGCGAACCGAGAGCGTGCGGAAGCGCCCGTCGTTGCGGTCGTCCGCGGGGTAGTAGCTCAGGATGTACTGCTGGGCCAAATCCGCGGAGATTTGGAAGAACGCCCTGTCCAGGTCGCTCGTCTGCATGGGCGTATAGACGGCCCCACCCGTATGCAGCGCCAAATCCTGCATGCGGCGCTCGGCCGCGAGCGCCTGCAAGTTCGCGTTCGACTGCTCGCCCGTCAGCATCACGTACTCGATCTGCTTGGTCTGCACGGCGTAGACCTGGCAGTCCGCCGCCAGGGTCTTCCTCAGAGTCGCGTCGAAGTCCAGGTCCGAGAGCGTGTCTTCGCCGTCCGAGACGATGATGATGACTTTGCGCCCCGAGTAAGGGCGCAGGTAGCTCGCGGCGTCCGCGATGGCGTCGAGCAGGCGGGTCGCGCCCTCGGGCTTGCCGAAGTGCTGGACCGTTTTAACGAGCGCGGGGACGTTGTTGGTCAGGGGCTGCACGAGGACCACGTCGGTCGAGACGCTGTAGATGGCCGCGCGGTCAATCGGGCGGATGACCTTGCGGAAGAACTCCATCGCGGCCTTCTTTTCAAACTCGCGCGCGGCCGACAGGCTCTGGCTGTTGTCGAAGAGCAGGGCCAGATTAACGGGCACCTCGGCGCGGCTCAATTCCGTGATCGGCCGCGGCTGGCCGTCAACTCTCAGCTCGAAGTCTTCGAGTTGGAGGTCCGTGACCGCCCGCCCCTGCGCGTCAACGACCGAGGCCGGGACCGTGACGAGGTTCGAGGTGACGCGGACGACATCTTCCACGTCTATCTCTTCGCCGGCGGCCGTGTCGGGGGGCGGGGCCGCGGCGGGCGTCGGCGTCGAGCGCGGCGCGGGCGGCGCTTCGTCCAGCACGACGGTTCCGGGCGGCAGGCGAAGCTGGGGCGTGGGCGTGGGCTGCGCCTGCTGGGTGCCAGTGCCCGTCGCGACCCGCTTCGGGCGCGTTGCCCCTGTGCCAGTCGCAGGCTTGCCCCCGGACGGCTGTTTGACGCGTCCGGACTGGGCCAGAGAGTTTGCGGGGGCGAGTGAAATGAGCAGAGCGAGGAGCGCGCCGAAGAGGGCCGCGCGCGGCGGACGCGTCAGCTCGCGGCGGCGCGTGGCGATGTCTGCTGGTCGTGAATTGTCGGAAGCCAAGTGTCCCACTCTTTCAAAGCTAACTCGACCTGCAACTGCCGGCGTTCCTGCTTGCGGCGGACGCGGCGGCGCAGGTCTTCCGCGAGCGGCTCAAGCAGGGCGAAGGTGATGTTGGCCGGTTGATAAGTTTTCGGGTCCGCGCCGGAGACGTAGCGCGCGAGCGCGCCCGTCGCGCTCTTTTGCGGTGCAACCTTTAGTCCGAGACCTCGCGCGAGCCGCGCGGCGTTGAGGCCGGCGAGCCAGCCCGACGCGACCGACTCGACGTAACCCTCGACGCCCGTGATTTGGCCTGCGAAAAAGAGCGAAGCGTGCCCGCGCGCCTGGAGCGTCGGGGCGAGAAAGCGCGGCGCACAGATATAAGTATTACGATGAATCTGCCCGTACTGCAAGAACTCCGCCTCTTCCAAACCCGGAATCAGCCGGAGCACGCGCGCCTGCTCGCCGAACCTGAGATGATTCTGGAAGCCCACGAGGCTGTACGCGTCCGCCAGAACATTTTCCTGTCGGAGTTGGACGGCGGCGTAAGGCTGCCTTCCGGTGCGCGGGTCGCGCAGGCCCACTGGCTTCATCGGCCCGAAGCGCAAAGTATCCACGCCGCGCCGGGCCAATTCCTCAATCGGCAGACACGCCTCGAACCAACGCGTCTCCTCGAACCGCTGCAACGGGACGCTCTTTGCGTTGACCAGTTCCTGGTAAAAGCGCGCGTAATCGTCTTCGTCGAATGGGCAGTTCAAATAATCGTCCCCGCCCTTGTCGTACCGCGCCGCGCGGAAGGCGACTTCCCTATTGACCGTGTCGGCGGCGACAATCGGCGCAATCGCGTCGTAAAAGTAAAGCTGGTCGTCACCCGTCACCTTCATAATCGCGCTGGTCAGCGCCTCCGAAGTGAGCGGCCCGGTCGCGATGACCGTGACCTCGTCCGCGGGGATTTCCGTCACCTCCTCGCGCACGACTTCGATGTTCGGGTGAGCCTCGATGCGCCCCGTCAGAAACTCCGCGAACTTGTGCCTGTCAACCGCCAGCGCCGCCCCCGCCGGGACCCTCGTCGCGGCGGCCGCCTCCATCACGATTGACCCGCCCCGCCGCAACTCTTCTTTTAAAAGATACGGCGCAGTCCCCGGCTCGTCCGACTTCAACGAATTCGAGCACACAATCTCCCCCAGCTTATCCGTCCTGTGCGCCGGCGTCTGCCTCACGGGCCGCATCTCATACAACCTCACACGCGCCCCCGCCCGCGCCGCCTGCCACGCCGCCTCCGCCCCCGCGAACCCGCCGCCGATGACTATCACTCCGTTCATCTCTATTTCCCGGTCGCCTCGAACCTGCCCGAACTGATGCGGCCGGCGAAGCCGTTGAAGCTCCAAGTCCCTGTGTAGCGTTTGCCCTCGACCTGGCCGCGGAGGTTGACGTTGTTGTCGTTCATGTTCGGGTTGAGGTCGAGATTGACCTCGCTACCCTGGACAGAGCCTATCAACTCGCCGGAGCCGACCTGCGGGCCGATCCTCTCGGGCTCGCCGACTTGCTTTAGTTCCCAACTGCCTTTGAGTTGGTCGCCCTCGCGCGACGTGATGGACAGTCGCCCTTCGACTATCTTCGCGCCGCCCTCGCCGTAGCCCGTGTACTGGTACTCGCCCAGCGGAAAGGTTTTGGGCGGCTGTGGTGCGCTGTTCTTCTTCCCAGAACAATCGAGCGCGTAGCAGCCGAGCACGAAGACCAGCAGGTAAGTCGTCAAGACTTTCATCAGTTCACCTCGGGACGCAATCAGCGGCCGTGAGTCGGGCGGTAGAAGTTAACTAACCCTTCGCGTCATGCCCTGACGAACAGGGTAATCAGGACGATGAGAAGTATGATCAGGACGATGGCGGCGGCGATGAGCAGGCCGCCGGTTGATTTCGATTTCGTAATCTGCACCTGCGTGGTCCCGGTCGCGGTCTCGAAGGTGCTGTTGATTTGATAATCGCCGCCGCGCTGGTCCAGCAGGTCGGCGTTGTGCACGAGGTTCCGCATCTCACCTTGCGCGGCCTCGGTCCTGTGCTCGGCCATCCGCTTCTCGACGGCGATCCGCACCACCTCATCAGCCGCCTTCATCGAATTATAGCATCACCACTTCGCCGGCCTACCTCAGCCTCGAACGGCCGGGTGGTTGTGGAAGACGGCGAGGCCCGTCAACTGTGCCAATTCGGGCGCGACCGCGGAGGAAGATTAGCTTCAGCGCGTTTGCCGTGATGAGCCGAGGGACGCTTATCGGTCGGGCGGTCCAGGGGTCTTCGCGGCGGGCGTGCCGAGTTTGTAGTCGCTGGCCTCCGTGTCGAAGCGGCGGTAGTCGCTGAACTCGCGCGTCTCGTTGGCCTCGACGCCTTTGAAGAAGAAGATTTTGGCGGCAAAGTTAACCTGCATGAAGCGCGGCAGCCACACGCCGTCGGCCATGCGCGTCTGCTCGAAGACGAACGCCGAGCCGGGGCGGATTGAGGCCAGCAGCCCGCCCGCGACCTTGTAGCTCTCCGAGAGCTTCGCCTCCAGCCGCATGACGGTCTTGTCCGCGGGGTCAATCCACACGACGCCCGCGAGCTTGGAGACGATGCTCTCGGCCGTGCCGTTCGGCTTGAAGCCTGGGCGCGGGCGGAAGTCGAAGACGACGGCCTCGCGGTCGCGCAGGCGCTCGCGGCGCGGGCTCAAGAACTCGCACGCGCGCAGGAAGAGCGTGATGCCCACGTCATCGTCGTCCGTCTCTTTCTTCCCCTTACTCTCATCCTCCCTCTTCTTCTGCTCCTTCTTCTCACGCTCGCGCTCGTACTTCGCGGCCGTTTCCGCGATCTCTTTGTCCTGCTTCGCGGCGCGCTCGGCCGAGAGCGGCACGCCGTTCTCGCTAACCACTTTGTTAATCTCGCCGCCGCCGGGCAGCGGGTAGATTTCCGTGACCGTGACCTTCTCCTTCTTCATCTCGCCCTTGTCGTTAATCTCGCGCTCGGTCCGCTTCTCCGTGAACGCGTAGTTCGAGACGCGCTCGTCAATCTCCTTCTGATTCGCCTCGACTTCGCGCAGCAGCGCCGGGATGTCCAAGACCTCCGCGGCCGCCGGCGGGTCGAAGAGCGAGTCGCTCAGGCCCGTGTTGTAGCTGACTGACCGCAGGACCAGCGTCACGTCGGGCTGGCCCTCCGACGTGAGCGTCTTGCGGTGCGGCTCAAGCACGCCGTCGCGTCCGGCACGGTAGTCGCCGAAGAGCGCGCCTTTCCCGCTCGCCTGGTTCTGCGTCTTCAGGAGCAGCTTCGTCGTCGCGCCGAACCAGTAACGCAGCCGCGCGCCCCGCTTGGTCGAAAACTCCAGGACGTAGGCCGGCTCGGCCGGCGTCTCGTCGTAACCGGCCGTGCGCGCCAACACGTTCAGCTTCTTGTAGTCAACGAAGCGGCTCGCTTCGAGCGCGGCCGCCAGCCTGTCCGCGTCAGCCTCGGCGTCCGTCAGCGTGCGCACGCCCTGGTCCTCCCTGCGTGTCCAGGCGGAGCGCGCGCTGACGGCATTGACGCCCTGCCAGCCGCCGCGCGTGCCCTCCGGCAGAGTCATCTCCGAGCGCGTCGAGACGGGCGCTTTCACGAACTCACGCCCGCCCCCGACCGCCTGCCCGTCAGATTGAACTTCCCACTCGTAGGTCGTGTCCCTGATCGCGGCCTGCCGCTTCTTGCCGCCCGTCGCCTTCAGGTAATCGCCGACGACCTTCCCAGCCGACGGCAGTTTGCGCGGGCGCGCGGGGGCGCTCTTTTGCTGCGCGCCGACGCCCGACGTGAATGCGGCGAGCAGGGCCAGGCAGGCGAGCCACCAGATTAAACGTCCGCGCACAGGCGGAGATATTTTCAGTTCGAAGGGGTAACAATTTTTCATGGCAGTAGTGAGCAGGAAACTGAATCGCCGGGGAGAGCGAAACGAACGAACGCGCGCATTGTAACCCATGTCCGGCACCACCTCGAACGGCCGACGCCCGCGGGCTGAAGATACGTCAACGCGGCGAGAAAGGTTTCCCGGACCCCCTCCTCGCCGCGTCTCTTTACTGCTCACTGCCTACTGTTTCCCGGTCGCGCCGGAGCCGTCGGGAGGCTGCGGCACGTCCGCGTCCATCGCCGCCGCCGACTCCTGCTCAGCTTCCAGCTCGTTCTCCTCGTCGTCTCTCGCCGCGTCCACAGCCTCCGCGCCCTCCGGTCGTTGATCTTCATCCACACTCTTAGTCTGCTCTGGCATCGACTCTAACCTCCCTGCAAAGTAATTCAACGGCCGCGCGCGCCGCTCTTTTTAGCGCCGCCCTTCCTGGCCGCGCCCTTTTTAGCGGCGCTCTTCTTCCCCGCCGTCTTCTTACCACCGGATTTTTTCGCGGCCCCTTTGCGCGGCGCGGAAGACTTACTCGCTTTCTTCGCGGCCTTCTTCGCGCCGCCTGATGCGCTCTTTTTAGCAGCCCCCTTCTTTGCGCCTCCGCCTTTGCGCGCCGCAGGCTGCGACGACGCCTTTCCTTCGCGCTTCTCTTTTCTACGCAGGTTCTTCTCGGCCTTCCGGTGCGCCTCCTCCATCAACTGCGCGACGCGCTCGGCCTCGCTCTGCGGCGTCTGCTCGCCCGCGCCCTCGCCCGCGGCCGCATCCTCTCCCCGCTGCTCCAAACGATTGCGCTCCTCCTCCGCGAACTCCCGCTGGCCCTGATGAAAATCGAACTCGTTGATGACTCCGCCGCGGACCTCGAAGCGGTCCTTGAGCTTCCCCAGGTTCTTCGTTTTCGGCATCCTCTCTCCCTCCCTCATCTCCGGCGCGCACCCGCTTGACAGCCCCGGCGGCGCGTCCGTATATTGTCGCCTCACAGTGCTAGCCACCTTAGCTCAGTTGGTAGAGCAGTCGATTCGTAATCGACAGGTCTGCGGTTCGAGTCCGCAAGGTGGCTCCAGATTTTAATTGCCGTATAGCTGTCCCTCAGTTATACGGCAATCTTCTTTGAGCTTCAATCCTTAATCAGATATTCTTCCGCCCGATTCGCCCGAGGGCGTGCCCTTCACGTCCTGCTAAGCACGTCAGAGCTGTTATCAAATCGAAAGCAAACGATGAGTGAAAACTCCCAAGCAGAAAGCGGTATCCCTACGGTGACCGCTGAAGAGAGAAGGCTGCACGAATCGCGCACGCGCGCCATGCACTGGAAGCGGTGGGGGCCGTACTTATCTGAGCGCGCCTGGGGGACGGTGCGCGAAGATTACTCGGCCGACGGCTCGGCCTGGGACTACTTCCCGCACGACCACGCGCGCTCGCGCGCCTACCGCTGGAACGAGGACGGGCTGGCCGGCATCTGCGACCGCCACCAGTACATCTGCTTCTCACTGGCTTTGTGGAACGGGCGCGACCCCATCCTCAAGGAGAGGCTTTTCGGCTTGACCGGCCCCGAAGGCAGCCACGGCGAGGACGTGAAGGAGTACTACTTTTATCTCGACTCGACGCCGACGCACTCCTACATGAAGTACCTGTACAAGTACCCGCAGAGAGAGTTCCCTTACACACGAATCCTCGAAGAGAATCGCCGCCGGGACAAGCGCCAGCCGGAGTACGAGCTGCTGGAGACAGGCGTC
>DASWQY010000080.1:0-5448 GCA_036403435.1 Pyrinomonadaceae bacterium | reverse complement strand
TGGCCAATCTTAGGCGCATTCCAGGATGGTGTTCGAGGACCTGTCCGACGGCTTCCGCGGTCTCCTGCAGATAACTAGCCCATGCGCCATACTCCATTGGAACTTGAGCAGCAGCCTGGAACAGATGTTCTATCGCGAGAGCCATCGTGTCGCGAGACGTGATCTCGTACAAAACGGTTCGAATATTGCTGAGCGCACCGTATGGCGAGCCATGTACGACCGCGAACTTCCTTTCGAAGGCATCACCGTAATCGCCTTCTGAACGGCTGAACTTCTGATCGAGCGCGTTGGCCAGGGCATGCTTGAACCGGTCGAGTATCTCGGCCTCAGTCGCCGGGCTTTCCCATCGTGACAACATTCACCTCCCTGGTCGGCGGCTTGTCGGGTTCATTGTGAAGTTGAACGAAGCCGCTACGCGGCGCGCTTCGCGTTCTTGAGTGCTTCTGGTTGTATGACGATGCGGGCAACCAGCACGTGAGCACGAGGTGGCCCACTGATCGGATCTCTTTGAAAGGAGACCGATCATGGTCACCACTTCCTTGCGTGAACGGAGCTCATCGCCTTACGCATCCGCAACATGTCCCCTCGGACCGATCGTTTCGTCCGCATGTTCCCGGCCGCTCGGTGAATTGCGCGGCGCCTCACTCCACCTTTGCGATCGTCTCGCGCGTCGGATCTTTTTGGAGTAACACCCGGAGCGCCATTGCGAAACGTGCATCCTTGAATTCGTACGACGAGCCTTTCGCTGAGCGTTTGATGATCGGCTTTCCGCCATTCGCCAGTTCCCCGAGCATCTGTCCCACCGCCAACGTCGTATCGGCCGTACTCTTAGGGAATTCAGCGCGCAACATCGTTTCGACTTCGCTAATACTAAAGACGCGCTTCTCAATCTGACCAAGTACGTAGAGAACTTGATTGCGCCGACCGATCTTCGTCTCGCGTTCATTCATCCAGGATGCGATCCGAACCGAAGCTTCGCTCAACCCTCTCTTTAACCATTGGCCGTCGGCCTGAATCAGTTGCGCATCGGTACCGATCCAGCCCGCATCCTCAACAACGTAGCCTAGCTGCTCGCAGTACTCCTGGACATGCTGAGCAAACCCCATTGTTACGCGCGCGACGTGGCGTTGCCAGAGCTTGAGCGTCCCGTCCTCGAGATCGAGCTTGAGCAGATCCACGAAGCCTTTCGTGACGAGCGCCGCTACCTGCTGTTCGGAAAGGCTAGACACTTCCGACATCTCAGCCACACGATTGGCAACGCTCGCGTGGGTCGCGAGAAAGTACTCCTTCACACCGGAAGGAACCCCGACGATCAACAGCTTGATCGCGAACTGCGCGTAACGCTTGTCGTCCAATAGCGTGATTACGGATGCAAGCTCCGACATCAGCGCTTCAGACTTAAAGATCATCTCGAGATTATCGATCACGAGAACACTGAGCCGCCGGCCTGCGGCGTCGCGCATGAAGCGGAAGCACTCCAGCAGTGGGTCCAGCTCTGCAAATTCGTAAGTTCTTGTGCTCGTGAGCCCACCCTCCGCGATAACGGCACTGATTCCGGCGCTTTTCTGCTCCGACATATCCGAAAGACGCTTAGGTGCTTCCAATGCAATAACCTGCTTAATCTCTGCCGTCAGAGAACCAAACCTAAGCGCATTAGCGCAGTTCGCGGACAAGCTGTAGGCGTCTATGTCGGCGATCACCTTCTTGTATAGCCAAGATTTCCCACAGCCGCTCTCGCCGAAAATGATCGTGTGGAGCGAACCCGTTAGCGCACGCCTCAGTTCCTTCTCCAGATCGGGACGCTCGACGTAAACATCTCGATTCACGTCGGTTCTGCGTGGCGTGAAAACTTCGTTGACGGCTAAGCGACGCCCAAGCATGGACCGCATGATATCGAAAACGGCTCTCGGCTGCGAACGGGGCACGCGCGTCCGCCCAACGGATCACACGCTGATAGGGAGTGACCCTGCGCGAGACTTGATTCGTTCATCGGTGCTCTTGGTGATGGCAGTCAAACGGTGGGCCGAGACGGCGGCGCCGACGATGATCATTCTGATATGCGCGGGTTGGATACCGCATGACGATGATGCGTCGCGAGCTGCCTCTGTCTAAGCGCGTGGATCGCGAGCACGAGGCTCGGACCAGAATAGCGTGATCGAGGATTCTCCTTGCGGAGCCGGGACCCTCGGTCCACCGCGTGACTGCCAGCAGGACTCACTCGGTACCAGGCGACCGCGGGCTGTACGTCAGCACGGGTGGGTTTACGAAGGAAGTAAAATACGAGGCCGAGCGAGCGAACACGCCGGCAACGCTCATCGATCTCGACGAGTTGGCGCGCCTGGTGGTGATGCACTATGACAACTTCCGCGCACGTTCCGCCGCCGCGCCAGCGGCGGCGGAGTGGCGCCACTGGCGTCGGATCACTCGAAGTATGGAGGTGCCGATGCCCGCTTCATCGCCAGGGCTCGAGAAAGGTAGCCGAGGGCGATGATCGCCCCCTTGTTGAGCTTTGCCCGGGAGAATTCTTCGATGACCTGCCGGGCCAGCCTCTCCGCGGCGTCGTGTTTGTTCCGGGTCATGAGTCCTTCGATTGATCTCGAAGGCACAGATGCCCGCTTCTTCCGGCATGGCTTGACGTAGGAACGCACGCCGGATCGGCTTCAGGTGTTCGATCGCCGGTTCAATCTTCCCCATGCGGATGAGAAGTCGTCCATAGCCGGCCTGCGCGCCGAGGACTTCGATGGGGTGCCCGAGCTTCGTGTAGAGCGCGGCGCTGTCCTTGAGGGTCGCTTCCGCTTCGGCGAAGTCACCCAACTCGATGCAGCAAAGCCCAATGTTCTTGCGGAGGGCCGCCTCGCTTTCAACATCCGGCTTCCCGGAAACCACAAGCAGCAGGTACGTCTCCCTGGCTTCGCGATACTTCGCGAGACGATGAAGCAACGTACCTTCGGTAATACCGGCAATGAAAACCATGCGGGTATCGCCATGATCGGCGAAGACCTGCTTGCACTCGCGGATCATCGAAAACGCTTTGTCAACGATCATCCAATTTTCCCCCGGGGTGATCACGTAAAAATCCCCCCTGCTCGGGTGAATGAACGACGCGCGCGTAGCGCGTCGTTCGAATGATGCGGTCCGCAGACCGCCTCCTTTGTGGTTCTCTCCCTGGTCGGTCTGTGTTCTTCGTCGCTGGTGGCGGGCCCTGTGGGAAAGTGGGAAACGTGGCTTCATCGCGTTTTCCACTTTTCCATCAGGGCGGTTCTCCTTTCTTTTTTGCTTCTTTTTTCTTTACGAATAACCGGCAATTTCGCAGGGTTTTCCGCAGCTACTCGTCCTCGGTGGTGGCCACGCTCGTGAGCACCGGTGTCCTGCCGAGCAGGCCGGCTTTGCGCTTCTCCTTGAGGCGGTAGCTCTCGCCCTTGATGTTGAGCGTGATCGAGTGATGCAGCAGGCGGTCGAGGACGGCCGTGGCGATGATCACGTCGCCGAACACTTCGCCCCAGCCGGTCAGACTCTGGTTCGAGGTGATGATGATCGACCCGCGCTCGTAGCGCCGGGCGATGAGCTGGAACAGCAGGTTCGCACCGGCGCGCTCGAGCGGCAGATATCCGATCTCGTCGAGCACGAGCAGCTTCGGCTGGGTCAGGGCCTTGAGCTTCTCCTCGAGCCGATTCTCGTTCTGGGCCTTGGTCAGCATCGTGAGCAGGCTCGCCGCCGAAACGAACAGCGTGCGGTATCCCGCTCCGCAGGCCTTCACGCCGAGGGCGACGGCCAGATGCGTCTTGCCCACGCCGGGAGGGCCGAGCAGCAGCACGTTCTCGGCGTTGGCGATGAAGCGGCACGTGGCCAGCTCGCGCACGATCTTGGCGTCGATCGACGGCTGGAACTTGAACTCGAAACTCTCGAGCGTCTTCACGAACGGGAAGTGCGCTGCGGCCACGCGCATCGACGTGTTGCGCTCGTGCTTGTCCGAGATCTCGGTGGCCAGCAGCTCCTCGAGGAAGTCGCTGTAGGCGAGCTCGCGTCGGGCCGCAGCTTCCAGCAGCGAGGGCAACTGCTCGACGCTGCGTCCGAGGCGAAGGCGGCGCATCTGATCCTGGATCCGTTCGATCTGCAGTCCGCCGCTCATCACGCTACCTCCTCGACGACCGCTGCGTACGCGTCGAGCGCTCGCGCGCTCACGCTGCCGATCGAGGCCAGCCACGCCGGGTCGTATTGCGGAGGATCGCCCGGCACACTCTCACGTCCGACACTTCGCTGCAGCGGACGTGGTGCACCGGCCCATCCGACCACGCGGTGTTTGCCGCTCCTGCGTTCGTACTCGATCGTCTCCTCACCGTGAACGACGCGCACCTCGGTCTCGCTGAGCTGCACCTCGACCTCGGCCCGGCACCACTCGTAGGGCACCGGATAGCGGTTGGTCTCGATCGTCACGTAGCCGTCGGTTGCGACCTGTCGCCGCACCATCCGGCACTCGCGCGAGGGCGGCCGCCGAGCGACGGCGATCATTTTGACCCGCTCGTCGCGCCCGAAGCGCTCGCGCGGGATCTCGTGCGTAGTCCCGTGCACGCGCTCGTCGGCGATGGTCAGCATCCATGTCGTGAGCCATGCATTGAGCTCATCGAGCGTCTCGAACCGCCGCCCGGCCAGCGCATTGCGCTTGACGTACTTGACCCCGCTCTCGACTTTGCCTTTCGTCTGCGCGCGGTAGTACCGGCACAACTTGATCTCGACGCCGTAGAAGTCCATGCGGTCCTTGAACCGCCGGTTCCACGACACCTCACCGCTCGCTTCGTCCTTGGCCAGCACGATCGTCCGCGGGTTGTCGTACAGGATCGTCTCGGTCCGGCCGCCGAAGTGGGCGAACGCCGCTTCGTGGCCGTCGAGCAGGTTCCCCAGCTTCTCGTTCAGATACGCGCGCGCGAAGATCCGCCGGCTGTAGCCGAGGACCATCACGAACAGATGGACCTGGACCTTCGCCGCTCCGATCCACACGTTCAGCATCCCCCAGTCGACCTGCGCCTGTGCTCCCGGCGCCGTCTCGTAGCGCGCCGTCGCCACCTCCGGCTGCGCTGCCGTACGCAGCGGCCTCACATAGCGCTGCACGCTCACGTACGAGCCTTCGTATCCGAGCTCGCCGAGCTCCCGATGGAGCACCTTCGCGCTGTACCCAACCTCGGGAAAGCGCTTCCGGATCCACTGGTCGTACTTGGCCAACGCCGGCTCCTTACCGGTCCGTCGCTGCGGCTTCCACTCCGCGCCCAACCACTTCCGAACCGTCTTGACGTCCAATCCCAACTCCCGCGCGATCGCCTTCTTCGCCATCCCACGCCCGCGCATCCGCCGGATCGCCTCTGCCATCCCCTCATCGACCAACTCTCCCTCCGCGACGCTGTGTGCCGTCGTCGGCAGGATGTCGGCTCCTTCCCCGTTTTGCATGGAATCCTC
>DASWQY010000079.1:0-2283 GCA_036403435.1 Pyrinomonadaceae bacterium | reverse complement strand
CGCGGCGTAGTCCTCGCCGGAGCGCAGGATCGCCCATGCGATCCGGGCCAGCTTCCCGGCGAGGGCCACGACGACCTTGTTCTTGTGGGCACGACCGATGAGGCCCCGCAGCCACTCGCCCATCGGACTCTGGCTCGCTGTGAGCGACGGCAAGGCCGCTCGGGCGCCATGGATCAGGAGCGTTCGCAGGTAGGTGTTGCCTCGCTTGGTGATGCCGAGGAGACGAGGCTTACCCCCGGTCGTCGCCTGCCGTGGCACGAGCCCCAGCCATGCGGCGAGGTCCCGGGCTCGGCGGAAGGTCTCGCCCGTGCCGATGGCAGCAACGAGCGCGGTAGCGTTAAGAGCGCCAAAGCCCGGAATGGTGGCGAGGCGTCGCGCTGCCTGATCCTCCCGGGCTCGTGACACGAACTCGGCCGTGAGTGCTCCGATGCGCCGGTCGAGTTCGGACCATTCCAGGCGCATATCCTCGATCAGGAGACGGGTGCGGGGGCTCAATATCGCGGGCCGATCTCCTTCTTCGTCGAGCAGCCCGATTAAATATTCCTCGAGCCGACGGCGTCCCTTCGCGACCACGATGCCGCGCTCCAGGAGCACGGCGCGGAGCTGGTTGATCAAAGCCGTGCGCTGGCCCACCAGTCGTGACCTGGCCCGATGCAGGATCTGCGCATCGAGCTGGGCCTCGCTCTTCAGCTCGATAAAGCGCATGGTCGGCCGGGTTGACGCCTCCGCGATGGCCTCGGCGTCCCGCTCTTCGTTCTTCTGCGCCTTTACGTAGGGCTGGACGTACTCGGGCGACATCAGCTTGATCTCGTGACCCTGCTCGCGCAGGACGCGGCCGAGGTGGTGAGCGCCGCAGCAGGCCTCCATCGCCATGACGCAGGCCGGCAGCTTGGCCCCAAGCCGCACAACCCCCTCACGCGTCAGTCGCCGGCGTAGGACCACGCGCCCGCTCTCGTCGAGACCCGCGACGCTACAGCTGTTCTTGCCGAGATCGATCCCCAGGACCGTAATCGTCATCGTTCCGCTCCTCTCCTCCACGGTGACCGTCAGCGTAGCGCCGACGAAACAAGAGGGCGGGCCATCCCATAAAACCGTGCTGCCGGCCGAGCAGACCCGGCCCGACATCGCCCGCAAGCGCGCGCGCTGGAAGAGCCATCAGGGCCGGATTGAGCCAGGCCGGCTCGTCTTCATCGACGAGACTTGGGTCAAGACCAACATGGCGCCCCTGCGCGGCTGGGGACCGCGCGGAAAGCGTCTCGAGGCCCGCCTGCCTCACGGGCATGTGTGGACGCCCCCTCGGATGCAAGGCGAATCTTGAGACAGGCTGCTGCGCGTGATCGGGTGCTGCCATGTGTCCGGCCTCTGCTGCGGCGGCTCACAGGCCGCGGGCCCGTATGGGAGTTCGTGGATCAGGTCCACATCACTGAAGCGCGCTCGAAGCGCTCTCCCTTCGCCTGGTTCTCCTGATCCCGCCTCACCGACGTTTGCGCCATACCTGTCCTTCGACCTCCTCACACCGTCGACAGCCTCACGCCCGCCGACCGCTTATGCGGCGACGGCCGGAGCTCGATAACTTCCGCCCTTGGCGATCAACGCCCACGCGATCCGCGCCATCTTGTTGGCCAGCGCCACCATCACGAGCATTGGCGGCTTGCGGGCGAGCATGCGCGCCAGCCAGGAGCCCGCGGGCACGCCCTTGCGCCGCGCCCAGCGCACCACGCCACTGGCCCCAATGATCAGCAGGCGCCGCAGGGTGCGCTCGCCCATGCGGGATATTTTTCCAAGGCGCTCCTGAGCGCCCGTCGACCGCTGCAGCGGCGTCAGCCCAACCCAGGCCGCAAAGTCGCGGCCTGAGCGGAAGGTCTCGACCGGCGGCGCGAGCGCCTCAATGGCGGTTGCGATCAGGGGGCCGATGCCGGGGATGCTCATGAGCCGGCGGGCGCCATCGTCGCGTTTGGCACGGGCGGCGATCTCAGCATCAAGAGCCACGATCTTGCCCTGCAGTGCTCGCAGCGTCTCGACGAGAACAGCAAGGCATGACCGTGCCGGATCGGGAATGCCGGAGCTGGGGTCCTCGATCTGCGCGATCAACTGGTCGACATGCGACGGGCCTTGGCGTGCGATCAGGCCGTACTCGGCCAGATGACCGCGGATGGCGTTGATGATCTGCGTGCGCTGGCCGACCAGCAGGTCGCGGGTCCGGAACACGACGGCCGATGCCTGCTTGGCCTCGCTCTTGACGGCGACGAACCGCATGGTCGGGCGTTGGGCCGCCTCGCAGAT
>DASWQY010000078.1:0-14322 GCA_036403435.1 Pyrinomonadaceae bacterium | reverse complement strand
CGGAAAGATCGAGCGCAAAGTAGCGAACGAGGAGCCGGAATTTGTACTCCGAAATTCTCGAACGCCTGTAATAGCGGTTCCGGCTTTGCACTTCAGTAGTTTAGCACCGATAGAAATGTGCTTAACTACCATAGACCCTTTCTGAAGTAAACCACAGCGGACACAGAGGGCACAGAGGGAAGAAGGCAGTAGGCAGAGAGCGACGTGGCTTTCCGCCTACTGCCTTCCGTCTTCCTCTGCGTTCCTCCGGGGTGAAGTTGCCGCTCACTTGATGCTGACGACGACATCCGTGCGGCTCTTCGCACCGCTGGCGGTGGTGACGACGACTGGCACAGTTCCGGTGACGCCCGCCGGGATGCGGGCGTTGATTTGGTCCAGGCCGTTGAAGCCCCCGGACGGACCCGCGTACTCGACCGTTGCAGTCTTGCCGCCGATGCTCACGCGCACGGGCAGCGAGTTGCGCCAGCCCGTGCCGAAGAGCGCGACGACCGTGGGCTTCCCGTCCGTCGTCGCGCTGAAGGGGCCGCGCGTGTACCGCATCCCCGAGACGAGCAGCGCGATTGCCCCGCCCGCCCCCGTCTGCGGCGCGGTGAAGAGGCCCGGATTGTCGTTCGCAAGCGTCACGTCGTCGGCCGCGATGACGTTCCCGTTGACGTAAACGACCGCCGTGCCGACGCCCGTGCCGGCCGCCTCGGGGACGTAAACGTTGACCTGCGAATCGTCGAAGGAGAGTACGGGGACGGCGCGGCCTTCGAGCGTGACGCTCACGCCGCGCGCACGCGCCGCGGCTTCGGTGCGCCCGCTCAGCCCGCGCGTCAAACCCTCGCCACGGATGCTCGCGAGCCCCGCCTTCGTCCCGCCGCCGCGCAGGCTCGCGCTGTTGGTCATTGCCAGGCGGGCCACGGGCTGGAGCACGGTCTCGACGCCGAAGGCGAGGCCCGAGAGCGCCTGCCTTTGTGGGTCGTCCGCCTCTGTGAAAATTGCGCCGTCGCGCAGAACGCCGTTGAGCGCGGGGTCCGGGAAGGCGTAAACGAAAGGTGTGCCAAGATTGCCGCCGCCGGCGACGAGGTCGGACGAACCCGACGCGTCGAGGATGACGTAAACGGCACCCTCGCGGTCAACCGTCAGCCCGTGGAAGACGAGGTTGTTGTCAATCGAGAGCCCGACGGCGGCCACCTCGTCTCGGTCGGCGGAGCCGTTCGCGTCCGTGTCGTAGAGCGCGAGCAGCACGGTGTCGTTGCCGGCCGAGTGAGAGAAGACGACGCCGCGCGAGTTGGCCGCGATGTCGAGGGGAGCGTCGTCCGAGAATTGATAGCTGTAATAAGGAGCGGCGTCGAGGCTGTCCGGGATGCCGTCGGCGTCCGTGTCGCGGACGACGCGCAGCTCGTTGGAGTCGAAGTCTGCGATGAGCAGGTCGTTGTTCGGGAGGAGCGCGAGCGCGTTGGCGTTGTTCAGCTCGTTGCTCCCGGCGTGGACCAGCGAGCGCGAGCGCGAGTTGTCGAACCCGCCCGCCGAGGCGTCGCGGACGAGCAGGACGACGCCGGCCGAAGGCTCGTTGTCGGGGTCGGACGGGTTGTCGGAGTTGTAATAGCCGCTCGACGAGACGACGACGAACTCGCGGCCCGCGCGCGACGTGCCGGCGACGACCGCGACGGCCGAGGGCAGGCCGAAGTCGCGTTCGAGGTCGTACGTGCTCGAAGAGTCGCGGCGGTAGTCGCCGCTGGTGTCGAGCGCGAGCGTGAGCACGCCGAGGCGGCGCTTGTCGAGCGTCGCCGAGAAGACCTCGTAGCGCGCGCCGGAGCGGCCGACGGCGATGTCGAACGTGCCGCCGTCCCCGTCGAACGGGGTGCGTTCGTCAGCCACCAGGTTGCCGGTCGCGTCCACGTACTGCTCGTTTGTCCCTGCGGAAGAGGTCAGGCTCAACTGCGACGCGTGCAGAATCCAACTGAGCGGCGTGCCCGCCGGAATGTTCGGCAAGGCCGCGGCCGCCAGGCCCTGCATCGCGCCGGTCGCTTCCTCTTTCCTCACGCGAGCTGGCGCGCGCCTCTGCGCTTGGGCTTCGACGTTCGCGCTGGCCCAGACCGACGGCCGCCGCGGCAAAGACGCACCGCCCCGCGCCGGCTCGTATCCGCCTTGACGCTTCCCGCCTCCGCCATCGCGCGCCGCACGCTCACCGACAGCGCGCCGCACGTCGGGCCTCAGCCCCTTCGCTTCAAAGCGGCTTTGCGCCCGCGCCCCGCCCGCGAAGAGAAAGACGACGAGCGCCGCACACGCTCTGAGAAGTGGACGTGAGATTTTCATAAAGACCCTTCGACAGTTTTCAGTTTTCAGTTTTCAGAGGCCGTTTGAAAACTCAAGCCAGGCATCGATTCAACCCTTTGCGCCTTACGTTTTCTCTTCGCGCCTTTGCGAGAAACAGCCTTTCACGCAAAGGCGCAGGAAAAGAAAAACCAAAGCCGCAAAGGCTTGAGCCTGGGTTTTCAAACACGCTCTCAGTAGAAAGCCAGTTGCTTCTTGCTGAAAACTGAAAACTATTTCTTAAGTCGCTTGTCGTCGCGCTCCATCTTCTGCCGCAGGTTCCTGGCGAGGTGCTCGGCGGTGCTCTTCTTGCCGTTGAGGGCGTCCACCTTGTAGGAGCTGACGGCGTAAGCGATGACGCTGCTCTTGAGGTTGATGAGCTGGATGCTCGCCTCGGACTCGGGGAGGCCGCTGCCGAAGATGATTTTGGCCCAGCCGGCGCGCTGGTGCGCGGCGTAGCCCGTGACCTCGAAGTCCGCCTGCGAGCGGTCGGCCACGACCAGCAGATCGACCTTATCCTTCTTGAAGGCCGCAACCAGGTAGTTCTCGAACCCGTTCAAGCCCTGAATCGTGTTGACGTAGACCTTCGCGCCGTGTGGGATGTAGACGGGGTCCGTGACCACGTCCGGCGACAGCACGGCCGCCGAGCCGTGCGAGGCTTCGACCGTGCGCGCGCGGTCCTGGGCGGCGGCGGCCGCTGTGCCAATTAGTAAAAACGCTGCGAGCAGTGTCATTCGTAGTCTCATGAGCTTTCCTTTCCGGGGCTCTTCCGCCCGTGAAGTTTTCTTAGCGTTGACCACCGTGCCTGCTGGGCCGCTCGGGCTGGCTTTCACGCTCGCGCTGCGGCGGCGGGGGCGATGGCTTCGACTCCTCGTGGCGCGCGGGCGGCTCGGGCCTGGGCTCGGGCCTGGACTCGACGCGCGGCTCCGAGTGCCTCTCGGGTTGCGGCTCGGGCTGCCTTTCCGGCTGGGGTTCGACATGCCTTTCGGGCTTGGGCTCGGGCCGCGGCTCGACTCTGGGCTCCGGCCTCGGCTCGTGCCTCGGTTCGGGTCGCGGCTCCGTGCGCGGCTCCGTGCGCGGCTCTTCGCGCGGCTCGCGCTTCGGCTCGGGGCGCGGCTCGACTCTGGGTTCGGGCCTGGGCTCGGGACGCGGCACGACCTGGCCGCCGCCGTCGTTGTCGTCGTCCCGGCGCGGCCGGACGCGGGGCTGAGGCTCCGGGCGCGGGTCGGCGTTGCGGACGGGCGGCCCGATGGGCGGCCGCTCGACGTTGGGCGGCGTGCCGTCGTCGTCAGTGTTCACGCGCGGGCGAGGCGGGCGTCCGCCCGACGTTTGCGTGTCGCCGTCGCCCTGGCCGTTGCGCTCGATGGGCTGCGGCACGCCGCCGCGCGCGCGGGGCGTGCGCGTGACCGCGCCCGTGTCCGTGGAGTCGGCGCGGTCGAAGATTCGCCCGGTGTCGTTGCGCGTACCGCCCGCGTTCGGAATTTGGTCCACGGAGGGTCGCGGCTCGCGCCCGTTGTAAAGGCGCGCGCGGCGCAGCTCGTTGTCGAGCGGGACTCCGGGCGTGCGGCGAGCCGCGCCCGTCTGGCGGTCGGGCAGTGGCGGCCCGGCCGCGCCGCCAGCCGGCGTCGGGGGCCGGCCCGCGATGACGCGCGGCACTTTCTGTTCGCCCGGCCCCCTCTCGGGCGGGCCAATCGGCAAACGCCCGCGCACAGGTTCTGTGCCAACTACGCGGCGTGCCAATTCGTCCGTCGCGGGCCGCGGCGGCTGGGCCTGCCGCCCGAACTGTCGCGCGGGCAGCGTCGTGATGGCGCGCAGGTACGCCGGGTCGGTGCGGTGCAGGCGGTCGAGGTCACGCTGGCCCAATGCTTCGAGCCGTCGATAGTGGAGACCGCGCGGGTCGCGCTGGCCGTGGCGCAAGGGATACCAGCAGACCTGCTCGCCGTAAGAGGTCGGGACGTAGGCGAAGACGACGAGCGCGGGCCGCCACCAGGCCCGCTTGTACGAATAGCCGTAGCCGCGCGGAGCCCAACACCAACTGTTGTTGTAGTAGACCCAGCGGCCGTAGTGGTACGGTGCCCAGCCCCAGGACTCGTCGCCGATCCACGTCCAGCCGTAGGGCGGGACCCAGGCCCAGCGGCCGTAGCGGTAGGGAGCCCAGTCGTAATAGTTGTTGATGACGGTCGTGTGCGGCCGCCAGACCCAGCCGTAAGAGTCCGCGTAGGTCCAGTCGCCGTAAGAGTCCAGCTCTTCCGCGCCCCACACGTCGCGGTCGTAGTAGCGGTCGCGATCCTCGTAGCGCAGTCGCGCCGAGAGGTCACGCTCGCGCTCGTCAACCCAGGTGTCCCAGGAGTCGAAGGACGCGGCGGCGTTCAGCTCCCAGTCGCCCGCGTCCGAACCATTGCGGACCAATTCAGCCTCGCGCCCGTCGCGCAGGGTGAAGCCCGAAGTCTCGGAGTAGATGCGCGCGCGCCCGCCGTCGCGCACGGCGAGGCGGACGCGCCCGTCGCCGCCGACATCCACGCGGTAAACGCCGCGCTCTTCGGCCGCGAGCGTCGTCCCCGGCGCGTCTATCTCGAAATACTCCTTGTCGTGGTCGAAGCGGGCGAGCCTGAGCGTCGCGACGCCTTCGGAGAGACTGAGCGCCACGCCCGCGTCGCGCAAAGAGACGACGCGCAGGACGGAGTCGCCGCCGACGCGCACGAAGTTGCGCGCGTCAATCTGGATTTCGACGCGCGCGTCCGCTCCCGTCGTGGCGAGCACGTCGCCCTCGACGAGCGGGAAGTTGACGCGCGCCGTCTCCCATTCCGTGTTGCCGTTGCGGCGCAGCTGCACGTCGCCGCTCGTGAGGCTGACGCGCGCGACGCGTGCATTCTCCTCGTATTCGTCGTCGCTGTTGTCGTCGTCGGCGCGAATCGCTGTGGCGGTGGTGAAGGCGAGCAGGATGGAGAGCAAGAAGAGACGGGTGATGGTCGTGGGCCGCGGGTGCCACATGGCTTACGCTCCTTTGAATTCTGAAACGTCTGGAAGAGAGCCGCTCGCTCGCGAAGGGCGCGCAAAGGGGCAAAGCTCCGTAGGAAAGCTCGGCGCGCTCTCGGAGAGAAAAGCCTGATTGCGAGGGCTCATTCTGCTGACCGGGCGCGAGTGCAAGGCGTGTGCCCGCCCCCGCGACGGCGTGCGCCCTTCTCACTTTCTTATATTTCTATTGCGGGCGGGCGGGAGACGTGAGGACTTCTATGCCAGATGGTGTGCGCCCCGGCACTATATCGTATGAAGTGGTCGGTGGCCGGTGGTCAGTGGTCAGTTAAAACAAAGACAAAAAGCAGCCGGCATGATGAGCGCGGCTGCTTTTCTTTAATTGACCACTGACCACTGATTACTCCCCACAGTTGGCCTGTTATTGTTCGGGCGAGCTGCGGTACAAGAGATTATCCGGCGTGGGTCGCGCCCGTCGGCTCGTCGCGCCCGACGCCGAGCGCGTCGGCCACGCGGTTGATGTAGTTGAACCACGAGGCGATGAGCGTGATCTGTAAAATCCCGCGGTCGTCGAAGCCTGCGGCGCGCAGCCTGTGGTGGTACTCGGGCGTGATGCGCGCGGCGTCGCGCGTCAGCTGCACGACGTAGTCGAGCATGGCGCGGTCCTGCTCTGAAAGCGGCGCGCGCGTGTAGTCGTCCTGAAGCTGGCGGACGAACTCTTCGTCCAGTGTGACTCGACGCAGAAACTCTGCGTGCGACTCGATTCAATAATGGCAGCGGTTGTTGACCGAGACGGTGGTCGCAATCATCTCGTGCTGCCGTCTGGTGAGCGGCAACTCGGGCAGCATCAGCACGCCGAAAGTCGCGAACGCGTGAAAGAGCGCGTCGGGGATCAGGCTGTGCGAGGCCATGATGCCGGAGGACTCGCCGCCGGGCATCGGGTGCACGGGCGACGCGTACTCAATCGGGTAAAGCTGCTCCTGCGCCTCCATCGCGCGCTTCAACTTTTCGCCGGCCTCCGCCGTGGGGACGATCTTAATCCAGGTCATCTCTCTTCAGTTCCTTTATCACTCGTCCCTCCGGGACGAACCTCTGTCAACTTTCGGCTCAAGATTACCACAACTCGGAATTCACCCGGCGGCCGCTCTCTTCCGAAAGATTAAATAGTAGACCGGCACGCCGAGGAGGACCACGCCGACGCCGAGGAACGCCTGCCTGGGGTTATCCCCCGCGAGCAGGAAGAGCAGCGCACAGACGAGCAGCAGGAAGAGCGCGGGCGTCAGCGGGTAGCCGGGCGTGCGGTAGGTCGTCAGCTGCCCGCGCCTGCGCCGCAGGACGAAGACGGCGGCGACCGTCAGCGCGATGAAGACGAGCGTGACGAAGAAGAAGTAGGCGACGATCTGGTTGAACGTGCTGACGATGACCAGCAAGGATGCGAGCGCGGCCTGTAAGGCGATGGCGCGCGCCGGGGTGCCGAAGCGGGCGTGCACCGCCGCCACCTGCTTGATGAAGAGTTGGTCGCGCGCCATCGCGTAGTAAACGCGCGGCGCGGCCATAATGTAGGCGGCGATGCTCCCGAGCAGGCTGGCGGCGACGATGCCCGAGAAGATTTGTCTGCCCGCCCGCCCGAAGAGGACCTGCCCGACCTGCGCCGCGAAAGCCTGCTCCGAGCCGCCGCCCGTCGGGACCTGCTCCGCCGGCACCAGGTAGAGGAACGCCGCGCTCGTCAGGATGTAGAGGACGGCCACGGCGGCGAGGCCGAGCAGCAGCGCGCGCGGCAGCGTCCTGGCCGGCGAGCGCACCTCGCCCGCCAGCTTTGCCAAATCCCACCAGCCCGCGAACGAGAAGAAGCCCGCGATGCAGGCAAAAGCCAGCGCCGGCAGCATCGGCCCGGCGCTGGCTTTGCGCGCCGCGAACGGCGTGAAGTTGGCCCAGTCGCCGAGGCCCGAGCCGAAGCCCCAGAAGACTATCAGGAGCAGCAGCCCGACCTTGAGCAGCGTCAGCACGACCATCATCCTCGCGCCGAGGCGCACGCCCAGGATGTTGACCGCGGCGAGAAGGACGATGACGCCGACGCCCAGGGCCTTCATGCCCAAAGGCGACAGCGGCGTGATGTTGGCGGCGTAGTCGGCGACGCTGACGGCCAGGGCGGCGGTCAATCCGGGGTCGAGGACGAGCAGGAGCATCCAGCCGTAGAGGAAGGCGACGCCGGGGCCGTAAGCCTCGCGCAGGTAAACGTAGCCGCCGCCGGCTTCGGGGAAGCGCGTGGCTAGCTCGCCGTAGCAGAGCGCGCCGCAGAGCGCCGCGAACCCCATCACGAGCCAGACCGCGAGGAGCAGCAAGGGCGAGCCGAGCGACTTCGCCATCGTCGCGGGGTAGATGAAGATGCCCACCCCTATGACGCCGCTGATGACGAGGGCGACCGCCGCCGCGAGGCCGAGTTGTCGCTTCAGTTCGACTTGTTCCGGCATTCTGGGTTACCGAAAAAAATTTCACGCAAAGGCGCGAAAAGGCAATGATGAATGCGGAATGATGAATGATGAATTAAAGAGGGTTGCTTTCTAATTCATCATTCATCATTCATCATTCCGCATTGCCTTTTCGCGCCTTTGCGCCTTTGCGTGAAATCCTGTTTTCTTCCTTTAAGCCTCGGCCCCCGCGCTCGCCTTATCCATCGCATTGATGACGGCCGTGGCGAACTCGTCCGTCTTGGCCTGGCCGCCGATGTCGCGCGTGCGCACCTGCCCTTCCCTGAAGACCTTGAGCATCGCCTTCTCGACGCGGTCGGCGACTTCGCGCTCGTTCAGGTAGCGCAGCATCAGGATGGAGCTTTGCAGCAGAGCGGTCGGGTTGGCAATGCCCTGGCCCGCGATGTCGGGCGCGGAGCCGTGTACGGCCTCGAAGACCGCACCCAGTTCGCCTATGTTCGCGCCGGGGACGAGGCCGAGTCCGCCGACGAGCCCCGCGCACAAATCCGACACGATGTCGCCGTAAAGGTTTTCGAGCAGCATGATGTCGAACTGCTCCGGGCGCATGACGAGCTGCATGCAGGCGTTGTCCACGATCTTGTCTTCGGCCTCGACCTCGGGGTAGTCGGCCGAGACCTTGCGGAAGCATTCGAGGAAGAGGCCGTCCGAGAGCTTCATGATGTTGGCCTTGTGGACGCACGTCACCTTCTTGCGCCCCTCGCGCCGCGCGTACTCAAAGGCGTAGCGCGCGATTCTGGTCGAAGCCTTCTCGGTGATAATCTTCAGGCTCTCGACGACGCCGGGGACGACGACGTGTTCGAGTCCGGCGTAGAGGCTCTCGGTGTTCTCGCGGACGACGACGAGGTCAAGCTCCGGGTAGCGCGAGGGCACGTTCGGGAGCGCGCGCACGGGCCGCAGGTTGGCGTAGAGGTCGAGCGCCTTGCGCAGGCCGACGTTGACGGACGTGAAGCCCTTGCCGATGGGCGTGGTGATCGGCCCCTTGAGCGCGACCTTGTTGCGCTTGATGGATTCCAGGAGTTCCTTGGGCAGCGTGTCGCCGAACTTTTCCAGCGCCTGCGCGCCCGCGTAGTGCGTCTCCCACTGCACGTCCGCGCCCGCCGCCTCGATGATGCGCACGACGGCCGCCGAGACTTCCGGGCCGATGCCGTCGCCAGGGATGAGTGTGATAGTATGCTTCATGGTTAAAGGCAGAATCCAGAATTCAGAATCCAGGAGTCAGAAGAAAAGAAAGACAGAATAAAAGCAGTCAAGAGCCTTTCATTCTGGATTCTGGATTCTGGCTCCTGAATGCTGCTTTTCGCAATCATACCAGCAAGTTCTAATCAATGCGAGATCAGGAGTCACTGGGGGGCGGCGCGGCGGCGGCGGAGGTGGTCGTCGTCGGGGGCGGCGTCATCGGGCTGGCGGTCGCGCGCGCTCTGGCCGTGCGGCGCGCGGGGCGCATCGTCTTAGTCGAGCGCGCGCGCCTGGGCTCGGAAGCCTCGCACGCGGCGGGCGGGATGCTCGCGCCGCAGGCAGAGGCGGACGGCGCGGACGCCTTCTTCGAGCTGGCCTGCGCGGCGCGCGACCTCTACCCCGAATTCGCCGAAGCCCTGCGCGAAGAGACGGGCACGGACGTAGAACTCGAAAGGACCGGGACGCTCTACCTGGCTTTCACCGAGCGGGACGAGGAGGAGATAGAGCACCGTTACCTGTGGCAGCGCCGTGCGGGGATGACAATCGAGCGCCTGAGCGCGGGCGAGGCCCGCCGCCTTGAGCCGTGCATCTCGGCGGACGTGCGCGCCGCCCTGCGTTTCCCGGCGGACGTGCAGGTCGAAAACCGCCGCCTCGTCGCCGCGCTCGCCAGCTCCGTCGAAAAGCGCGGCGTGCGTCTTCTGACGGAGACGCACGTCCGCTCGCTCGTCACGGAGCGTGGGCGCGTCCGCGGCGTGGAGACTTCGCGCGGCAGCATCGAGGTACCCGCAGTCGTCCTGGCTGCGGGTGCCTGGACCACTTTTCTCTCGCCGGCGGACAAAGGCGTGCCGCAAGTCGGCATCGAACCCGTTCGCGGGCAGATGCTCTGCTTCGAGACCAACCCGCGCCTCGCGCGCCACGTCATCTACAGCCCGCGCGGCTACGTCGTGCCGCGCCTCGACGGGCGACTGTTGGCGGGCTCGACGACCGAGCGGGCCGGCTTTTCCAAACGCGTCACGGCCGCGGGGCTCCATCACATCACGGCGCACGCGATGGAGATTGTGCCAGGTTTGGCGGACCTCCCGCTCGTGGATTCGTGGGCGGGGTTGCGCCCCAGGGCCGCGGACGACTGGCCCGTGCTGGGCCGCTCGGCGGACGTGGGCGGCCTCTTCTACGCCACGGCGCATTACCGCAACGGCATCCTGCTCGCGCCGCTGACGGGCGAGTTAATCGCCGAAGAGATGATGACGAATGTCGCGCCGCCGCTCCTCAGCGCCTTCAGCCCGGACCGTTTCCACGCCGCGCTCGCGCGCTGATTGATGAAAATTTGCGTATGAGAAAGCTGACCGCATCGCTCCTCCTGTCCTGCGCGCTCGCGTTCAGTGCGCCCCGAGCGTTCGCGCAGTCGGGCCGCGTTACGCCGGAGCAGGCCGCGCCGGTCCCGGCCGATAGTCGCGCGGCCTCCGTGCTGCACGACGAGGCTTCGGGTTACGCCGCCAGAAAATTCAAGCAGTTCACGGACCAGAAAATTCCTTTCGACGCGAAGCTCTTCGAGAAGACTTTGCAGGAGCAGAAGGAGTTGGCCGCACGCCACGCCGCCACCCTCGACGCGCGCCCGAACCTCGCAGGCGACGACCTCTACTATCTGGCCCTGCTCTACCACCTCTCGTCCAACGAAGAGCGCACACTCGAAATCTTGAAAACCTATCTGGACAAGGCGGCGGCCGGCGAGCACCCGCAGTACGCGCGCTACCTGTTCGCGCTCGGCTCGGTCCTGTTCGACCGCCCCGAGGATGCCGAGGCGGCGCTCGCGGACTACCTGCGCTACGAGCCGCGCAAGGCCAACGAGCACGCGGCCATCGAGAACGCGCTGGCCGGGGGGTACCGCCGGAAGAAGCAGTGGGAGCGCGCGGCCCCGCACGCCGAGGCGGCCTTCAAGGCGGCGAAGGATTTACGCGCGCACGAGAAGGGCCCCACGGCCGACCAGCTCGTCTACGTCACGTCCAGCTCGCTCGTGGACATTTACCAGCAGGTGAAGAAGCCGGCGGACGCCTCGGTCGCGGTCCTCGAAGAGGTGCGCAAACTGGCCCAGGCCGCGCCGTCTGCACGCCTGTACGCGGACGCCACGGAGAAGCTCGCCGACGTGTTCGTCGAAGGCAAGCGCAAGCCCGAGGCCGTGAAGATGATCGAGGCGGCCATCGCTTACGCCGGCAGCGGGGTGAAGCCGGACGAGCGGCGCTACGTGCTGCGCGCCTTGCAGCGCAAGCAGGGGCAGCTCCGCCTCCAGGGCGAAATCGCGCCGGAGATCAAGGTCGTCAAGTGGGTCGAGCAGTCGCCCGTCAAGCTCTCGGACTTGCGCGGGCGCGTGGTGCTGCTCGATTTCTGGGCCACCTGGTGCGGCCCGTGCCTGCGCTCCTTCCCGCACCTCATAGAGTGGCACGAGAAGTACAAGGACCGCGGCCTGGTCGTCCTCGGCCTCACCAAGTTCTACGGCGAGGGCAACGGGCAGGAGATGAAGCCCGAGGAGGAGTTGAGCTTCATCGGGCGCTTCAAGAAGGCGCACAACCTGCCGTACGGGACGGCCGTGGCCGACGGCGACGACAACCATCTCAGGTACGGGGTGACGGCCATTCCGACCGCCGTCCTGATAGACCGCCAGGGCGTCATCCGCCTGCTGACCACGGGCGTCGGCGGCGGCAACGAGGCCGAGATGTCCGAGGCGATTGAGAAACTGATTGGCGAAAGTGATAAGTGATCAGAGCCTGTTTGAAAACTTTTCCTTTGCGTCTTTGCGCCTTTGCGTGAGGAATTAGTCTCTCGCAAAGGCGCAAAGACGCAAAGGGCGGCGGGCCGCGGACGAGTTTTCAAGCAGGCTCTTATCACTGCTCTGGAATCCTCTGTTATACTTTGCCCCGTATCTCGGGCGGGCGTTTTGCTGGAAGGATTATGCAAGGTACGAACATCACCATCTGGGTCGCGTTCCTGGCCGGCCTGCTGTCGTTTCTCTCGCCGTGCGTGCTGCCGCTCGTCCCAGGCTACGTCTCGCTCATCTCGGGCGTCAGCATTGACCACCTCAAAAGCGGCGGCGAGATTGACCACCTCAAAAGCGGCGGCGAGTCGCGCGGAAACGCGCGCCGCGCAATCATCCTCAACTCCATCGCCTTCAACATCGGCCTCTCGATGATCTTCCTCTCGCTCGGCGTGCTGGCCGGGCTGCTGGGCAAGACCGTCACGGCCAACCCGTGGTTCCGCATCATCGGCGGCGTCGTCATCATCGGCTTCGGGTTCCAGCTGATGGGCTTTCTGAAGATCGGCGCGCTCTACAAGGACACGCGCTTCTTCTCGCAGCAGAAGCCGCGCGGGATGCTCGGCTCGATGACTTTGGGGATGGCCTTCGCCGCCGGGTGGACGCCGTGCATTGGGCCAATCTTGGGCGGCATCATCGGCCTCGCCGCGACGAGCGGCAACTGGAAGGCGGGACTCTACCTTTCCTGCTTCTACGCGGCTGGCCTCGCCGTGCCCTTCCTGCTGACGGGCCTCGGCATCAACAAGTTCCTCGGCTTCTACACGAAGTTCCGCAAGCACCTGCACAAGGTCGAGGTCGTCTCGGGCGTGATGCTGATCGCCATCGGGTTGCTCATCGCGACTAACAAGGTGGCCGTCCTCAACCAGTGGCTCGCCTCCTGGCTGCCCAACACCGAGACCCTGGCGAGCAAGCTTGAGAACACGGACGCGAAAGCCCTCCCGCCGCTCGAAGGGGACAGGATCGCGCCCGCGCCCGACATCGAATTGAAGAACACGGCGGGCGAGACCGTCCGCCTCAGAGACCTGCGCGGGCGCGTCGTCTTCCTGAATTTCTGGGCCACCTGGTGCACCCCCTGCCGTGCGGAGATACCTGAAATCAACGCCATGCACCGCGACCTACAGGCGCAGGGGCTGACCGTCCTCGGCGCGTCCTGGGACGACACCGCCGCCGACGTAGAAGCGTTCAAGAAGGATATCCCGGTGGACTACCCCGTCCTGCTCGACAGCCAATCCGTGGGGGGCGAGTTCGGCGGCATACAGAGTTACCCGACGACCTTTATCATTGACCGCCAGGGGAGGATTCGCTACAAAGTTGCCGGGTCGCGCGACCGCGCCACCTTCGAGGCCGCCGTCAGGCTGCTGCTCGACGAAGCGCCGGTCGCGTCAGCCTCCAGGTAGAAACTTTGCTGTGCCAAATTCCGTTCATCCTTAAAACGCTTTCTCCCCGCGAAGTCTGTAGCCGGAGAATTAAACATGAGAAAAGTTCTGACGCTCGCCGCCCTCGCCTTAACCTTCGTGACTGCCGCCGCTTCCGCCGCGCTCGCGCAGGCCGGCCACGAATACGCGCCGCTCGAAGAGAAGACGGTCAACTACAAGGACTGGACGCTCAACTCTGTGAAGGACGGCACGCCCGTCAACCTGCGTTCGTTCACGAAGGGCAAGAAGCTCGTCCTCGTTGTTTACTTCGCGCCCTGGTGCGGCAACTGGCGGAACGAAGCCCCGGTGGCCGCCAAGCTCTACGAGAAGTACAAGGGCCAGGGGCTCGACGTGATCGCCGTCAGCGAGTACGCCCCGCGCGACGCGGCCTCGGCCTTCTTCGGCGAAACTGGTTCGCCCTACACGGTCGTCTCCGAGTCGGAGTCGCGCGAGGACCGCGACAAGACGGCGCACTACGGCTACCGCCAGGCCACGGGCGACACGCGCCGCTGGGGCTCGCCCTACAACGTCTTCCTTGAGCCCGCGAAGCTCAACAAGAGCGGCGACGTGCTGACGGAAAAGGCTTGGGTCGTCAACGGCGAATTGGTCGAGGAAGAGGTCGAGAGCTTCATCCGCGCGCGCCTCGGCCTGGAGAAGATGGAGAAGAAGGCGGTCGTTCCCACGTCGTCGTCGTCAACGTCGCCCGCCTTCGTCCCCGAAACCGGCAAGGCCAAGCTGCTCAAAGCCACCGCCTCAAAATCCGACCCGCAGACGGTCCAGCCCTGCAAAGAGCCATGAGCGGTGAAGGGTGAATGGGAGAGCGGGTTTCCCGGAGTCAATTCATTTTCAGCGGAAAGCCTGGAACCACGAAACCACACGAAGCGACACGAAACAGATTGAGCTTCCTTCTTCGTGTCGCTTCGTGTGGTTTCGTGGTTCCTGATTTTTTTTGAGAGCGAAGGGAACCCGGCGAGAACGGCTTTCCTCCTATTTACCATGGGTCTATGGTAGTTAAGCACATTTCGAGCGGTGCTAAACTACTGAAGTGCAAAGCCGGAACCGCTATTACAGGCGTTCGAGAATTTCGGAGTACAAATTCCGGCTCCTCGTTCGCTACTTTGCGCTCGATCTTTCCGCTTCTGACGTGGCTGAGTTGACCGGCCTGACG
>DASWQY010000077.1:0-1814 GCA_036403435.1 Pyrinomonadaceae bacterium | reverse complement strand
CACCCGCATCACCTGCAACGAGAAATCCGGAGTGTGTGCCACCCGGGCGAGGAATTGGTCCATATCGATCCTGGTTAGCTCGGCGCGTGTGCCGGCGATCACCGATGCGCTGCGCCGCAACCCATGCTCAACGATAGCCATTTCGCCCACTATGCCACCCGGCTTTACCGTCTCGTAGACGGTGCTGCCGGTCGTGTCCCGTGGGGTGGTGTAGGAGCGGTGGGTAAGTAGCCCGCTGCAGCGACCGCCGAGAGTCAGGCGGCGGCGGGCTACTTATCCAGCAGCGGTGGTCATCGCAGGTTTTCGGTACGGTTTTTGTCGCACCCCTCAACGCGAACCAAGGACCCGACGAATCGGAATTTTCAACATCTAGTGTTTGAACCGCGGTGGTTTGGCCGTATGTAGATTCGTGATCGACGAAGCGGCGATACGACAACGGTTCGAGATGCTGGGCCCGTATCTGGACGAGCGGCAGCGGCGGGTTTTTGCAACGAGCGAGGCGTTGGCCGCCGGCTGGGGTGGGATTGCCGCGGTGTCGCGGATCACCCGGATTGCCCGCAGCACCATTGGCCGTGGACTGGATGAGGTCGCGGTCGGCGCGGCACCGGATGGTCGGGTGCGGCGTGCAGGGGCTGGTCGCAAGCCGCTGGAAGCGGCTGATCCGCGACTAATCGAGGATCTCGAGCGGATCGTCACACCGACGCAGCGCGGCGATCCCGAGCAGCCGCTGCGCTGGACGATCAAGAGCCTTCGGCAGATCGCCCGGGCCCTGCACGATCTGGGTCATGGTATCAGTCATACCAGCGTCGGCGCGGTGTTGCGCGCCTGCGGCTATAGCCTTCAGGCGAACCGCAAGACCCGCGAAGGATCGCACCATCCCGACCGCAATGCCCAGTTCGAGTACCTCAACCAAACGGTTGAGGCGGCGCTGGCCGAGGGTCAGCCGGCGATCTCGGTCGACGCCAAGAAGAAGGAATTAGTCGGCGACTTCAAGAATGCGGGTCGAACCTGGCGCCCGCGGGGCCAACCCGAAGCGGTGCGGACCCACGATTTCCTGATCCCGGAACTGGGCAAGGCAGTCCCTTACGGGGTCTACGACATCGGCGCCAATAGCGGATGGGTGAGCGTCGGGATCGATCACGACACGGCCGCCTTCGCTGTCAACGCGATCCGCAGTTGGTGGCACGATATCGGCAAAACGCGCTACCGCGCCGCCAACCGCCTGGTCGTCACCGCCGACAGCGGCGGCAGCAACAGCACCCGCAGCCGGCTGTGGAAGAGCGAACTCCAGCGGCTCGCCGACGAGACCGGTCTTACGCTGATCATCCGCCATTTGCCGCCCGGTACGTCCAAGTGGAACAGGATCGAGCACCGGCTCTTCTCGTTCATAACCGGCAACTGGCGAGGCCAGCCCCTGCTCACCCACCAAATCATCGTCGAACTGATCGCCGCCACCCGCACCGATAGCGGCCTCACCGTTCGCTGTCGTCTTGATCAGGCGAGCTACCCAACAGGCGTCACCGTCTCCGACGACGAGCTGGCCAACGTCAACATCACCCGCTGCGATTTCCACGGCGAATGGAACTACGCTATTGCTCCGAGGCCCTCACCAACCCAATCGAAGTCATAATTGCTGTACGGCCCCTTAGTCTGGAAGATACTTCTCCTCCATGGTGCGCAGACGCGACTCGTCCAGAATGCGGCCATTACTGGCAACGCCCCAGGGACTCTGAGCCGCCTGGGCACGGAGCGCATCCACGGCCAATGTGCCTCGCTGCCGAAAATCACTCAAAAAATCCCAGTTAGCCTGCAAG
>DASWQY010000076.1:0-35966 GCA_036403435.1 Pyrinomonadaceae bacterium | reverse complement strand
CGGAAAGATCGAGCGCAAAGTAGCGAACGAGGAGCCGGAATTTGTACTCCGAAATTCTCGAACGCCTGTAATAGCGGTTCCGGCTTTGCACTTCAGTAGTTTAGCACCGATAGAAATGTGCTTAACTACCATAGACCCTTTTGCATTTATTTACGGAGCGCCGACGTTTCGGGTTCGGCTATTTCCAACTCGCTGATGAGGCGGTGGAGGTAGGAGCGGCTGATGCCGAGGCGGCGGGCGGCGGCGACCTTGTTGCCGCCTTCGCTCTTGAGGGCGGCGGCGATGGCCCTGCGCTTGGCGGCGGCGATGGCCCCTTCGAGCGTCGTCTCGTCGCCGAGCGCCGCGTGCTTCGGCAGCGTGCGCTGCATCGTCTCCGGCAGGAACTCGACGCCGAGCCGCTGGCCCGTCGTCAGCACGATGAGCCGCTCGATGATGTTTTCCAGCTCGCGCACGTTTCCCGGCCACTCGTACTCGACCAGCGCCTCGATCAGTTCCGGGTCCAGTTCGGGCTGCGGCGTGCGCCCGTGCTTCTCGGCGGCCTTGGTGGCGAAGTGCGCCGCGAGCAGCGGGATGTCTTCCTGACGCTGGCGCAAAGGGGGGAGGACGAGCGGGACGACGTTCAGCCTGAAGAAGAGGTCGCGGCGGAACCGGCCCGACTCGACTTCCTGCTCCAGGTCGCGGTTGCAGGCGGCGACCAGGCGGATGTCCACCTCTATAGTCTTGGTCCCGCCGACGCGCTCGAACGCGCGCTCCTGAAGCACGCGCAAGAGCTTGACCTGGACCGTCTGCGTCAGCTCGCTGATCTCGTCGAGGAAGAGCGTGCCGCCGTCGGCCAGCTCGAACCGGCCCTTACGCATCTGCGCCGCGCTGGTGAAAGCGCCCTTCTCGTGGCCGAAGAGTTCCGACTCGATCAGCGTCTCGGGCAGCGCCGCGCAGGAGACGGCGACGAATGGCCCGGAAGAGCGCGCGCTCTCTTCGTGTAAGGCGCGGGCCAGGACTTCCTTGCCTGTGCCATTTTCGCCGGTCAGCAGCACGGTCGCGCTCGTCTTGGCGACGGCGCGCGCCTGCTTGAGCGTGGCGTCGAGCGCGGGGCTCGCGCCGATCAGGTGGCCGAAGCCGCGGCTGCCCATCAATTCGGAACGCAGCCGCACGATCTCCTGCTCCAGGCGGTGCGAGTGGGCCGCCTGGTGAACGATGTGCCGGACCTCCTCGGGGTTGAAGGGCTTCTCGAAGAACCCGTAGGCTCCGCGGCGGACTGCCTCCAGCGCGGCCTTCTTCGCCTCGCTCGCCGTGACGACGATGACGGGCACGGGGAGGCGCATCGCGCGCGCCGCCTCGATGACCGCCAGCCCTTCCGTGATGTCGTCCACCGCGGGCGGCAGGCGCAGGTCGCTCAGGACCACGTCTACGCGCTCGCGGTGCAGGAACTCTACGGCCTCGGCGCGCGTCCCCGCTTCGAGCACGCGGTAGCACTCGTTGAAGGTCCAGCGCAGCCCGCTGCGGATGGCCGGGTCGTCGTCAACCACCAGGATTGTCGTTTTGGATTGCGCCTGCTCACTCATCAACTTTGGGGCCTTCGTTCTGGGGGGTGAATGACTCGCCGGCCCGAGCCCCTGCCGAGGCGGCCCGAACAATGCTCGACGAGTTTCTTTACTGGATAGACAGAATTGGCACAGTTGCCCGAGGCAATGGACCGGGAGTCGCTCCGACTCTCAGGCGCGACTGCTGCCCTGCTGCGCGCCGCCCGTGATCTCGCCCGATGGTAGCACGACCCGAAAAGTTGTGCCAGAGCCGCGTTGTGATTCGACCTCGATGCGCCCGCCCAGGGCGCGTATCAACTCGCGGCAGGTGTAGAGGCCCAGGCCCACTCCCTTCGACTTGGTCGTGGCGAAGGGGCGGAAGAGGCGCGAGCGTTGGAACTCCTGCGTCATTCCTGTGCCAGTATCGGAAACGCTGAAAAAGACGAAGCCCTCTTCCGCCGGGCCGGCAGTCACGGTCAGGCGGCCGCGCTTGGAGGCCATCGCTTCGAGCGCGTTGAGCACGAGGTTCTCGACCACCTTCTCTATCCGCTCGTCGTCGGCGACGGCCGCGAGCATCGAGGGCAGTTGAATGTCAACGTCCACGTCGTGCGCCTTGGCGGCCTGCTCGGCCGTCGCGTCGAGCGCGCGCCGGATGACGGGCACGAGGTCCACGGGGCGCGGGCGCTTGAACTCGCCGCTCAGGCTGCGCACGGGCTCGGAGAGCTTGGCGACGAGCGTGCCGAGTTTCGAGGTCGCCTCCCTGAGCGACTGCATGGCGTCGGCGCGGAACTCCTCGTGGTGGAACTGCTGCTCCATGTTGGAGACGACGAGCGAGAGCGCCTGGATGGAGTTCTTCAGGTCGTGCGTCAGCATGGCCGAGAGGCGCATGAAGGATTCGAACTGGCGGCTCTCGGCCTCGCGCGCGATCTGCTCACGCAGCCGGTCGCTCATCTGGTTGAAGGTGTCGGCCAGCACGCGCGTCTCGTCCGACGACTGGACCTCTATGCGCTCGTCGAGCCTGCCGCCGGCGATGGCGACCGCGCCCTGGGTGATGCGCTGTATGCTGCCGGCCTGGCGGCGCAGGTAGAGCCAGAGCAGGCCGGCGGCAGCGAGCGCGATAAGCGCGATGAGGCCGATGATGAGCCAGCCCGAGCGGCTCTGGCCGGAGACGGCCGCCGTGTAGTCGAGCGCCACGGCGATTGCCACGTCGAGCGGCGCGAGCGGCTGGTAGGCCGCGGCCCACTCGTCGCCCTCGGGCGCGGTGAAGAACTGCCACCCGGCCTGCCCTTTGCTCATCGCGTCCGCGACGGGCCTGAAGGAGGCGGGCATGGCCGTCGCAATCGGCTGGTACTTGAGTACGTCGTTCGAGTGGTAGACGGCGTTACCGTCGCGGTCGAGGATGAGGACGACGCGGGCGTTCTGTGGGCCAGAATCGCGGCCGGCCTCGGAGCCCGCGACGCTGCCCGCCGCGTCGTCGAGCAGCGCGTCGAGCTTGAGGTCCAGGATGAGCGCGCCGCGCTCGCCGCCGTCCTCGCCGACGAAGACGGGGGCCGTGTAGCGCAGCACGGAGCCGAACGACTCGCGCGCGGCGGGCGAGCGGAGCGGCGCGGGCTCGCTGGTGGACCAGACGCGCTCGTCGGCCTTGAGGCTGTTCGGGAGGAAGTCCCTGGTCTGGAAGCGCGCGGCCGGGCCCGCGCCGCCGCGGTTCGGCTCGGCGCGGAAGAGCGGCCGCCGGTCCGCGCCGAGGCAGGTGACGGAGACGTAATACTTCTGGCCGCCCTGAAGGAAGGAGCGGACCTCGCCCTGAACGTCCTTCGGGATTTGGTCGTCCGCCGCGGGAGACGGAGAGGGGGAGGGGGAGGAACGGGGGGGAGACGCGTACGTGCCGGGCTGCGCGCGGTAGCCGCTCGCTGTGCCAGAAGCGGTTTGCGCCTGACGCGCGCCGCGCAGGTAGTCGCGCAGGGCGGGCGAGCGCGCCAGCATCGTCAGGGCGTCCTCGCGCTCTCGCAGCCGGCCGTCAACGTTGCCCGCGATGAAGCGCACTTCACGCTCGGCCTCGCCGCGCAGCTGCGCTTCGACTGCGCGCCGCCCGTTGAGGTAGCCGACCACTCCGAGCCCGACAACGGGGACGACGCCGAAGACCGTGAAGGCCAGCAGGAGTTTGGTTCGCGTACTCATCAAAGACAGATGCCGGATGCCAGATGCCCGATGTCAGTTATAGGGCACCGGCTTTCGGCATTAAGTGTCGTCTTTCGTGTCGAAGGTTGCCGACACCTGATGGCTAACCTCCGACGGCTATTCTTAGTCGCCCGAACTCTTCGAGGAGCGGCGCGAGGCGTTCGACGACCTCGGCGTGCGTGACGCCGTTGGAGGCTATGAGGCCGTTGCGATTTTGCACGTCCGGGTGGTTGTAGGCGAGCGGCTCGCCGAAGAGGTCCGTGAAGCGACCGCCCGCCTCCGCCAGGATGATTTCGGGCGCGCACGTGTCCCACTGCTTCGTGCGCGAGCTGAGGTGAACGTACAGGTCACACTGCTTTTCGATAATCAGCCCGACCTTGATGCCGACCGAGCCGCGGCGCACCTCTTCCCTGATGCCCAGAGTTTCGATGAGCCTGTCCTGTCGCGGGCTGCGGTGCGTGCGGCTCGCGGCCATGCGCAACTGTGCCAGTTCCGCGTGCTCCGTGACGCGCGCCCGCTCGACCTCGAAGCCCACGCGCTCGATCCACGCGCCCGCGCCCTCCACCGCGCGGTAGAGCAGGTCCGGCAGCGGCTGGTAGACCACGCCGAGCACGCTTCGGCCCTCGACGGCCAGGCCGATCTGCACGGCGAAGTCACCGTCTCGCGCGATGAAGCCGTTGGTCCCGTCCAGGGGGTCAACCATCCAGACGCGGCGCTTAGCCAGGCGGCGCTCCGTGTCAATCGACTCTTCGGCGAGGATGCCGTCGTCCGGGAACTCGCGGCGCAGGCCGGCGACGATTAACTCGTTGGCCGCGCGGTCTGCCTGCGTGACCGGCTCCGTCTGCTCGTCGGCGTCAACCTTGCGCTCGACGTGCAGCGGCGTGTCGTAATAGCCGAGAATCACCGCGCCCGCCTCGCGCGCCAACCTGAGCGCAACCCGCAGCTCCCGTTCGTATGTGTGGCTAATCGCTTTCATCCCTTGTCCTATCTGAGCGAAGGCTATTCCGAAAGAGCTAAAGAGTGTGCGCCGCTTCGCGAATGATGTCCAGGGTCGCACGGATGTCGCGGCTCGTCGTGCGGAAGTTGGTGATGCACGCGCGCAGACTGTAGCGCCCGCCGATGACCGCGTTCGACAGGTAGGCGCGGCCCCCGCGCTGCACGCGATGCATGACGCGCGCGTTCAACTCGTTCAGCTCCTCGTCCGTGCGCGCGCCCGGCGCGACGTAGCGGAAGCAGCAGATGCTCAGCTCGACCGGCGCGAGCAGCTCGAAGTCGTCCGACGCCGCGACGAGCGCGCCGAGTTCCGCGGCGAGCCTGTTGTCTTTGACAATGGCAGCCGCCACGCGGCGCGTCCCGTAGTAGCGCAGCATGAGCCAGATTTTCAGCGCGCGGAAGCGGCGCGACAGTTCGACGCCGTGGTCCCAGAAGGCGAAAGCCTCGTCCGCAGTCTGCTCGTGGACCTTGATGTAATCGGCGTCGAGCGACTGGAAGGCGCGGCGCACGGCGCGCTCGTCACGAAAGAGCAGGCAGCCAGAGTCCACCGGCGCGTAGAGCCACTTATGCGGGTCTAACGAGACGGAGTCCGCGCGGCTGATGCCGTCGAAGAGAGCGCGCTTGCTCTCGTCCATCGCGGCCAGCGCGCCGTAGGCTCCGTCAACGTGAAACCAGAGGTCTTGCTCCGCGCAAACCTCCGCGACCTCGTTGAGCGGGTCAACCGCGCCCGTGTTCACAGTGCCGGCGTTCGCCACCACGCAGAACGGTCGCAAGCCTTCATGGGTGTCGCCCGCGATGCGCTCGCGCAAAGCGCGCACGTCCAGTCGCAGCCGCTCGTCCGACGGCACGAGTCGCACCTGCTCGCGCCCCAGGCCGAGCAGGTCCGCCGCCTTGACGACGGACATGTGGACTTGGTCGGAGCTGTAAACGGTCATGGGCGGGCCCGCCGCCCAGAGGCCGCGCCGCGAAGTCTCGCCGTCCGACTTGACGCGGTGGGCCATGTAGAGCGCGTTCAGGTTCGCCATCGAGCCGCCGCTCGTCAGGAGCCCGCGCGCGTCCTCGTCGTAGCCTATCAAGGAGCCCAGCCAGCGCACGACCGTGCGCTCGACTTCGGTCGCGGCCGGGGCGGAGCGCCAGGAGGTCACGTTCGCGTTGAGCGCGGAGGCGATCAAATCCGCGAACGCGCCGGCGGGCGTCGAGGGCGAGGCGACGTAGCCGAAGAAGCGCGGGTGGCCGTTGTGCCGGCTCGCGGCGATGACGGCGCGGCAGTCCTCCATCAGCGTCTCCACGGCCTCGCCCTCGACCGGCAAACTGGTCCGCAGCCGGTCCGCAACAGCCGCGGCGTCCGTGTCCGGGAAGACCGGCAGCGACGCGACGCGCGCGAAGTAGTCCGCGACGAGCGCGATTGACTGCGCCGAGAGTTCGCGCAACTCGTCGTCCGTGATGTCGAGCGATTCGTTTACGGGTTCCTGTGCCACTTCCTGTTCTTTAACACACCGCGCGCCCTTCCCTAAAGCCCGGCTTGCGGCGGCGCGTGAGGAGCGCGTATATTTTCGGCTCAAATTGCTCTGCCCATTTTCCGACCCCGGAGAAGAGATGAATTTCAAACGATTCATTGTCCTGTCGCTCGCGCTCTTACTGTCGCCTTCCCTCTTAAACGCGCAGCAGGTCGAGGGCGCGGCCGAGCACAGGCGCGTCCTCGTCCGCGCCGGGAGGTTGGTGGACGCGCGCGCCGGGCGCGTGCTGACCGACCAGGCCATTCTCATCGAAGGGGACCGCATCAAGGAGGTCGGGCCGGCGCAAACGGTCGCGGCGCGCGCCCCCGCCGGGACCGAGGTCATCGACTTGTCGAACGCGACGGTGCTCCCCGGCCTGATAGACGCGCACACGCACCTGACTGGAAACCCGGACCAAATCGGCTACGCCTCGCTCGGCATCAGCGTCCCGCGCGAGGCGCTGTTCGGCGCGCGCAACGCGCGCCTCACCCTCGAAGCCGGCTTCACCACCGTCAGGAACGTCGGCGCGGGCGGCTACTCGGACATCGCGCTGCGCGACGCGATTAACGACGGCGACATTCCGGGTCCGCGCATTGACGCCTCCGGCCCGGCCATCGGCGTGACGGGCGGGCACTGCGACGAGAACCTGCTCGCGCCCCAGTTTCATTACACGAGCGAAGGCGTCGCGGACGGCGTGGACGGCGTAATGCGCAAGACGCGCGAGATCGTGAAGTACGGGGCGAGCGTGATTAAGATTTGCGCGACGGGCGGCGTGCTCTCGAAAGGCGACTCGCCGGGCGCGGAGCAGTTCAGCGACGAGGAGGTCCGCGCCATCGTCGCGGAGGCCCACAGATTGGGTCGCAAGGTCGCGGCCCACGCGCACGGCGCTTCCGGCATCAAGCAGGCCGTGCTCGCGGGGGTCGAGTCAATCGAGCACGGCTCGTTCATCAACGACGAGGACATACGGCTGATGAAAGAGCACGGAACGTATCTGGTCCCGACGCTTTATCTCGCCGACTGGTTCATGGAAAACGCTCAGAAGCTCAACGTGCCGCCGTTCATCATGGAGAAAGCCAAAGTGGTCTTGCCAAGCGCGCGCGTCAACATCGCGCGCGCCTTCAAGGCCGGCGTCAAGGTAGCGTTCGGCACGGACGCGGCGGTCTATCCGCACGGGCTGAACGCGCACGAGTTCGCGGTCATGGTCAAACTGGGCCTGACGCCGATGCAGGCGATTCAGGCGGCGACCGTGAACGCGGCCGACCTGCTCGGCTGGTCCGACCGCGTCGGGGCAATCGAAGCGGGACGCTACGCGGACATCATCGCCGTCCGGGGCGATCCCCTTAGCGACGTGACGGAGCTTGAGCGGGTGCGCTTTGTAATGAAAGGCGGTATGGTTGTGAAAAACGAAGGGGGCGGAAGATGAAGAGGGCGGGCGAACAAATTGGCACAGAGGCCGAACACGAGAACGTTTCGCGCCGGAAGTTTCTTGAGAGCACGGGATACGCGGGCGGCGCGGCGCTCGTCGGCGCGGTGACGAACGCGAGTTGCGCGGCGCAGGACGCGAACAAAACGCAGGAGGGGGACAAGCCCGCGGCGGGCAACATTCCGAAGCCGTCGCCGCTCCTTCACTTGTCGGGCGTGATGACCGAGTACCCGAGCGGAGAGATTAAAATCCCCGCCTACCTCTCGCGCCCGAAGAAAGGCGGCACAGTGCCGGGCGCGGTGCTCGTCATACACGAAGTCTTCGGCCTCAACGACCACATCAAGACAGTCGCCGACCGCATCGCTAACGAAGGCTACCTGGCGCTCGCCCCCGACTTTTTCGTGCGCGCGCCCGAGCCCCCGCCGCGAGACACGACCGACATGGCGGCCCTGCGCAAGGCCGCTTCGAGCATCCCGCCCGAAGTCGCGGTCCGGGACATGCAGGCGGCGCTCGACTACATGAAGAGCATTGACGGCGTGCGGCGTAACTTCGCCTCGATAGGCTTCTGCATGGGCGGCGGCTTCTCGTACCAGCTCGCGACCCACACCAAAGACCTCAAGGGCGCGGTCATCTTCTACGGGCGCACGCCGCTCGACCTCGTCCCGCAAGTCTCCTGCCCGCTCCTGGGAAGTTTCGGCGCGCTCGACACGGGGATTCCGCCCGAGGCGGTGAAGGAGTTTGAGGCGGCGCTGAAGAAGGCCGGCAAGCAGGCGGACATCAAAATCTACGAGGGGGCCAAGCACGGCTTCTTCAATGACACGCGCCCCGAAGCCTACAACGGCGCGGCCGCAGCCGACGCCTGGCAGCGGACGCTCAAGTTCTTCCGTGAACGACTGGAAAAGAAATGATGAATGCGGAATGCGGAATGATGAATAAAAGACAACTTGTTTTTAATTCATCATTCATCATTCCGCATTCATCATTTCGAGGATTGTCATGCCAATCGAAGGTTACGCGACGCCTGAAGGGACTGCGCGATACCGCGACCGCTTCAAAGAGCGGGCCGCCGCGAACCACTTCGGCCTCGAACAGAACCTGTGGCTCTCGTCGGTCGGCATAGGCACTTACCTGGGCGACTGGGACGGGCCGACAGACGAGCGTTATATGGAGGCCGCGACGCGCGCCGTCGAGCTGGGCGCGAACGTCATAGACACCGCGTCCAACTACCGCTTCCAGCGGAGCGAGCGATCAATCGGCGCGGCGCTGGAGCACCTGACCGAGAGCAGGATTTCCGAGCGCGACGAGGTGGTCGTCTGCACGAAGGGGGGTTACATACCTTTCGACGGCGAGCCGCCGCAGGATGTTCGTCGCTACGTCGAAGAGACGTTCGTCCGCACGGGGCTGGCACAGTTTTCGGACTTCGTCGGCGGCAGCCACTGCATGACGCCCGGCTACTTGCAGAGCCAGATTGATCAATCGCTCGGCAACCTCCGGCTCCAGACCGTTGACGTTTACTACGTGCACAACCCCGAGTCGCAGTTGGGGGGCGTCGCGCGCGCGGAGTTCGAGACAAGGCTGCGCGCGGCCTTCGAGTTGTTCGAGCGCAACATCTCGGACGGCAAGATCAGGATGTACGGCGCGGCGACGTGGAACGGCTTCCGCGTCGCGCCGGCGGCGCGTGAGTACCTGGGGCTTGAGCGCATGGTCGAGATAGCGCGCGAGGCGGGCGGCGACTCGCACGGCTTCCGCTTCATACAACTCCCCTTCAACCTCGCCATGCCCGAGGCGCTCGTCATGGCGAATCAGACGGTCGAAGGCGAAGAGATGTCCGTGCTCGAAGCGGCGAGCGCGCTCGGCGTGACGGTCGTCGCCAGCGCCTCCATCCTCCAGGGCAAGGTCGCGCGCGGCCTGCCCGAGCACATCCGAGAGCCCCTGGGGTCGCTCGCCACCGACGCGCAGACGGCGATCCAGTTCGTCCGCTCTACGCCCGGCGTCACGACCGCGCTCGTCGGCATGAGCCGGCGCGAGCACGTCGAAGAGAATTTGAAACTCGTGCGCGTCGCGCCCGTGCTGCCCGAAGATTTCCAGCGGCTGTTCGGCGAAGGCGAAGAGTAACGCGCGTGCTGTTCGAGAGAGGAGGCTATCGAAGATGGGCGGACACGCCTGGTTCTATTTCGTGGACTACGAGGCGGACATCAACTCCGCGCTTCAGAAGTTGCGCGAGCGCGAGTTTCGCGCGGGCAGGTATAACCCCGTGACGTGGTTCCCGGAGTTCCCCGTCGGCCCCGACTCGCCAGCGCCTGGGGCGCAGCACGCCTCGATTGACGAAGCCCTGGAGGAAGCGGACGCAGACGGCACGCGCTCCATCCTGGACATGATGAGAATCGCGGACGAGCCGGACTACTTCGCGGCCGCGCCGCTCCCGCCGGAAGATTTAAGAGAGCTGTTCGGGACGGACAAGCCTACGCGCGAGCTGGTCGAGGCGAACGACAAGCTGTTCGACGCCCTCGAACGCGGGCAGGGTGTTTACGTCGTCGTTTACAAGGACGGGCAGCCGTCGGAAATCTTTTTCGCGGGCTACTCGTTCGACTGAGCGGGAGGTCACATGGCTGAGCGGGAGATAAAATCTTTCGAGGAGTTCTGGCCCTTTTACGTCGCGGAGCACAGCCTGCACGCGACGCGCGCCCTGCATTTCGCGGGGACGGCCGCGGCGCTCGCCACACTCGCGGCGCTGGCGGCGAGCGGGAGGTGGAAGTGGCTGCCGCTCGCAGTGGTGCCGGGCTACGCGGCGGCGTGGGCCGGCCACTTCCTGGTGGAGAAGAACAGACCAGCCACGTTCAAGTACCCGCTCTGGTCTTTCATGGCCGACCAGAAGATGTTCGCCCTGATGCTCGCCGGTCGGATGGACGAGGAAGTCGAAAGATTGAGGCAAAAATGATTCAGCTCTTTCTTTGCGGCTTTGCGCCTTTGCGTGTGAAAATAAAACCACTCACGCTGGAGGCGCAAAGGCGCAAAGGTGTTGAGCGACTCTCCTGTGACGGCTCTTCCCGAAACTAAATTTTAAGAGGTAAGTACACAATGAAAAGATTATTGGCGCTCGCCGCCCTCCTGATTTTTACTTTGTCGGCCGGCGCGCAGACGAACCCGCCGGCCGAGTCCGTCTTGGACCGTTTCCTGCGCTACGTGAAGATTGACACGCAGTCGCAGGAGGATCAGAACAAGGTTCCGAGCACGGACAAGCAATTCGTGCTGGCGAAGATGCTGGCCGAGGAGTTGAAGGCGCTCGGCGTGGAGAACGTCCGCTTGAGTGAGTTCGGCATTGTTTATGGCACAGTGCCGGGCAACCTGCCGGACAACTCGAAAGTCCCGGTCGTAGGCTTCATCGCGCACATGGACACGTCACCCGAAGTCTCCGGCGCGAACGTCACGCCCGTCATACACAAAAACTATCAGGGCGGCGACATCGTTCTTCCCAAAGACACGACGCAGATCATCGCCGCCGCCACCAACCCGGACCTCAAGAACCTCGTCGGTGACGACATCATTACGGCCGACGGCACGACTCTTCTGGGCTCCGACGACAAGGCGGGCGTCGCCGAAGTCATGACCATGATTGACACGCTGCGCCGCAACCCGCAGATCAAGCACGGCACAATCAGTATCGCCTTCACGCCCGATGAGGAGGTCGGCGGCGGGATAGACAAGTTCGACGTTAAAGGCTTCGGCGCAAAGTTCGCCTACACGGTGGACGGCGAGGAGCTGGGCGAGATTAGCAACGAGACGTGGAGCGCGCGCACCGCGACCGTGCGCTTCCAGGGCAAGAACACGCACCCCGGCACGGCCAAGAACATCATGGTCAACTCGGCCTACGCGATGGCGGACTTCATGACGCGCTTCCCCGCCGAGATGCTCCCCGAGACGACCGAGGGCCGCGTCGGTTTCGTGCACCCTTACTCAGGCGCGGTCGGGGTCGAAGAGTCGAGCATCAAGATACTGCTCAGGGACTTCGAGCTGAGCGGCCTCGACGCGAAGGAGGCGATGATGCGCGAGATGGCGAAGGCGACCGGGCAGAAGTTCCCGAAGGTGAAGGTCACGGTCGAGGTCGAGGAGAACTACAAGAACATGAAGGAGGTCTTGAAGGACTTCCCCGAGCTGACCGAGAACGCGATGGAGGCTTCTCGCCGCGCCGGGCTCAAGCCGCACCTGCGCGCGATTCGCGGCGGCACGGACGGCTCTCGGCTGACCTTTTTGGGCCTCCCGACGCCGAACCTCTTCACCGGCGGCCACAACTTCCACGGCAAGCTCGAATTCAACTCCCTGCGCGGCCTCCAGAAATCAACCGAGACGCTCCTCAACCTCGTCCAGGTCTTCGCTGAAAAGCAATGATGAAGGCGAAATGCGGAATGATGAATTAAAAACAGATTGTCTTTAATTCATCATTCCGCATTCATCATTCATCATTTCTCGTCGCGGGCGAGCCGGCGGGCGAGACGCCGTGCCTGGTGATTTCGTGTGCGAGGTGTGCGCGCATGCGGCTGTGCTTGCGGCCATAGGAGAAGTAGATCGTGAAGCCCACGAGCAGCCAGACGGCGAGCCGCAGCCAGTTCTCCGCCGGGAGCGAGAACATCAGCAGCAGGCAGCTCAGGATTCCCAACACGGGCAGCAGCGGCACGAAGGGCGCGCGGAAAGGTCGCTCGGCATGAGGGTTCGTCTTGCGCATGATGAGCACGGCCGAGCAGACGATGACGAACGCGAGCAGCGTCCCTATGTTGACGAGGTCGGAGAGGATTCTGAGAGGCAGCAGTGACGAAAGCAGCCCGACGAAGATGCCCGTCAGAATCGTTGACTTCCAGGGCGTGCGGAAGCGATCGTGCACGGCCCCGAAAAATTTCTCCGGCAGCAGTCCGTCCCGCGCCATCGCAAGCAGGACGCGCGCCTGGCTGAGCATCATCACGAGCACGACCGACGTGATGCCGATCAGCGCGCCGAATGAAATCAGCGCCTGAGCCCACGTGAGTCCGACCTGATCGAAGGCGTTCGAGATGGGCGCGTCCACGCTGATTTTGTCCGACGGTACCATCCCCGTCAGGACCGCGCCGACAGCCATGTAAAGCACCGTGCAGATGAGGAGCGAGGCGATGATGCCGAGGGGCACGTCGCGCTTGGGCGCGCGCGCCTCTTCCGAGTGGGTCGAGACGGAGTCGAAGCCGATGTAAGAGAAAAAGATGATCGCCGCGCCGGCAAGCATGCCGACGGGCTGGCCGCCCGCGTCCCATCCGCCGAAGAGCGGGAGGCCGAAGACGGTGACGCCCGTGTAGCCCTTGGGCGCGAACGGGTGCCAGTTCGCGGGGTTGACGTAGAAGGCCCCGACGACGATGACGAAGATGACAATCGCCACCTTGAGGATGACCATCGCGGCGTTGAAGCTCGCGCTCTCGCGTATGCCGCGCACGAGCACTATTGTTACGCCCGCCACGATAATGAGCGCCGGGAGGTCCAGCACCTTACCCGTCCCGACCAGCCGGCCGAGCGACGGGTCGTAGTCGAACGGCGCGTTGGTCAGAGCCTCCGGGAAGCTCAGGTTGAAGATGCCTATCAGGTCCTGAAAGTAGTGTGACGCGCCGTGCGCGACGGCCGAGGCCGCGACGGCGTATTCGATGACCAGGTCCCAGCCGATGATCCAGGCCAGCAGCTCGCCCGCGGTCGCGTAGGCGTAGGTGTAGGCGGAGCCCGCGACCGGGACCATCGAGGCGAACTCGGCGTAGCAGAGCGCGGCGAGCGCGCAGGTGAAGCCGGCCACGACGAAAGAGAGAATCATCGCCGGGCCGGCGCGCTCGTGCGCGACGACGCCCGTCAACACGAAGATGCCTGTGCCAATAATCGCGCCCACGCCGAGGCTCGTCAGTTGAACCGGCCCCAGCACGCGCCGCAGCCTGTGCTCGCCAGCGGCCTCTTCCAGCAGCAGCGCGAGCGGCTTTCTCGTGAAGATTTGTCTTGCCATCAGTCCCTCCCGGCAGCCTGTCTTCCGAAGTGCGGCGACTATAGGCGGGAGGGCTCAAGGCCGGAAAGTTTTTTGGCACGAACGCCCGGAATCGGGCCACGAACGGTTCTCAGCCGGGAATGAGTTTTCGCTCTTCGAGTTTCCTGCGGCCGCTGTCGCTCAGCGGCAATTCGGTCCCGTCGCGCAAGACGACCAGGTACTTCTGATTGAACATGGGCTGAAGCTCGCGGATGTAATCAATGTTGACGATGTGAGAACGATGAATGCGCAGGAACCTGTCGGGGTCCAATTGTGATTCGAGCGTGCTGATGGGCTCGCGCAGCAGGGGGGACTTGCCCTCGAAGTGCAGCCGCACGTACTTCCCTTCCGCCTCGATCCACTCGATCTTGTCCGTCGGGAGGAAGAAGACGCGCCCGCTCGATTTGAAACCCAAACGCTGCCGGTAGTCCCGCCCCGTCTTGGGCTGCTGCTCGTCCCTCTCCCTTTTCGACGCGAGCCAGGCTTTCGCCTGCGAGAGCGCCTCGTCGAACCGTTTCTGGTCGAGCGGCTTGACGAGGAAATCCACCGCGTGCACGTCGAAGGCGCGCTTGGCGTACTCCTGATAGCCCGTGACGAAGATGACGAGCGGACGCGCGCCCTCTGCGAGGCGGTCGAGCACGTCGAAGCCGTCGATCTCCTGCATTTTCACGTCCAGGAAGATGAGGTGCGGACCCTGTTTCTTAATCGCCGCGACGGCCTCGTAGCCGTTGACGCACTCGCCAACGACACGCACGTCCGCGTGGTTCGCCAGCAGCTTGTGCAGCTTGCGCCGGACGTGCAGCTCGTCGTCAACAATCAGCGCGCGTATTTTCGAGTCCTCCGTCATACGGCGGCCATCTTCTCTTCAACCTGCGCGGGCGCTTCCGCCGCCGTCGCGGCGCTCGCGAGGCGGTAGGGGATTTCGAGACAGGCTTGGAGGCCGCCGCCGGGCGCGTCCGAAAGCTGAAAACGCTGCCGGGTCGAGTACAGACGTTCGAGCCGCTCGCGCGTGAGCTTGAAGCCGAGGCCGCGCGTGGGCCTCTGCTCGGGGCCGTCAGCTTGCAGTCCTGGCCCATTATCTTTGACTTCGAGGCGCAGCCGGTCGTCGTCGCGGCGCGCGTGAATCTCTATGCGGCCGTGGCCGACGCGCGCCATGAAGCCGTGACGGATGGCGTTCTCGACAATCGGCTGGAGGATCAGGTTCGGGACGAGCGCCTCGTAAGTTTCCGGCTCGGCCTCTATCTGTATGGTCAGGCGGTCGGAGAAGCGCACGCGCTCGATCTCAAGATACGAGCGCAGGAATTCCAGCTCCTCTTGCAGCGTGACCTCCTGCGCGCCCGCGTTGTCCAGGGTCAGGCGCAGGAAGTCGCCGAGGCGCGCGAGCATCTCTTCGGCGGCCTCCACGTTCTCGTCCATCATGGACGAGACGGAGTTGAGCGTGTTGAAGAGGAAGTGCGGCTGCAACTGCATCTTGAGGGCCTGCAACTGCGCCTGCGTCATCTGTAACTGCGCCTGGGCCAGTTCCGCCTTGAGCCGCGAGATTTTCAACTCCTCTTCCTGGTGGTGGCGATGGTAAGTGCCGGCGACCAGGATGGTGACGTAGCAGAGGAAGCCGTTCGGGAGGTTGAAGAAGAAGTTCTCATTATAGACGGACGAGAGGAAGCCGAGGTTCGTGTAGGCGCGCACGCCGAGTTCCCACTCGATGAAGAGATAGACGGCGCGGTGTGCGAGCGAGAGCGCGAGGCAGGCGGCGGCGTGGACGAACAGGTTGCGCAGGAGTCGGCCGCGCTCAAGTCGGAAGCGGCGTGTCAGCCAGAAAATCAGCGGCGAGAGCACGGCCCAGAGAAACCAGTAGGGCATCTCCCAGACGAGCATCTCGCCGAAGCTCGGTTCCGAGCTGAATATCTTGACGTAGTTCCGGGCGTAGTGCGAGTAGTTGAACGTGTAGGCCAGACCGATCAGCGTCCACCCGATGATGATGGAGAACCACAACCGCCACTGAGCTTTCGACGATTTCATCACGGTGCCCTTCGTTGTCAGGCTTCGTTCACCGGCCGGACATTTTCTTTTCTTTGAAGGAGGGTAACTTAAACTCATTCCCGATAGTGTTGCCTATCTCAAGCACCCGCATCACCCGCGCCCCCATTCTACATGAGAGGCAGCGTGATGGGGCGTCGGGCGCATGCCGTCGTTATGCCGCCCTGCGCCCTTGCGGTCCGTTCACCCTCAACCGTCTCCGAAGAATTTCTGATACGTTACGCCGTCCAGATTATCTTCGTAATACCGCGGCATCTCGTAGCCGAAGCTGTAGCCTATGGCTTCGTAGAAAGCACGCCCCTTCCGGTTGAGTGTCGGCGTGTCAACGTACACCCCCCGCGCCCCCTTCTCCCGCCCAAATCTCTCCGCCTTCTTCACCAGCACGGCGGCAACCCCCTTCCGCTGATAACTCGGATCGACCGCCAGACCTTGAATCTGCGCCAGCCGATTCCATTCATAGAATTGGACGTAAACGAAGCCGACCACTGAATCCCCGGCGGTCGCGATGTAAACACCATACACCTCTCTATTTTGAGAGAAAGCTTCAGCGTTCCGCTCGGCAGCGACAATATACTGCTCGTCCCAGCCGATGCGTTCAAGGATTTGACGGACGACCGCCTGATGTCGTGGGGAATAATCGGTGATTGAAACTTCCATGATCTCCCTTTCCCGCGAAGCGGCATAACGCCTGAATTAACCGGGCGGGAAGAATCATCGAACAGCATTCAAATTCTCGATGACATCCAAACTGATTCCGCTCCGGTTCAATGAGTATTTAGGCCGCGTGGCGTGGATACCGCATACCCTTGTTGACCGCGCCAAGCGAAAGAGAAGACTCAGTCACGAGGGAAGGTTGTAGGTGACCTTTGTCCCCTCTACCTTGACTAGCCCTTCCTTCTTCAGATCGGAGACCAACGAACTTACCTCCTGCGCCGTTAGCTGCTTCTGGAACGTGGCGCTAATCGTGCTCGAAAGTGTCGCCACCGTCCGGGGTCGAGCCGCGCCCCGCTTCTGAAGGTCCGCAACAATCAACGCCACCCTATCAGGTGATGATTTTGGGTCTACAGGCTTGAGGATCGGAATCTCTCCAATCGTCTGCACGCGCCACACCCGTAGTTTTCTTTCCTTGAGGTGCTTGACGAGAGGATCGAATCCTGTGTCCTTGGAGATGATGTAAAAATAGGCGGTCGGGTCTTTCGTGGTCAACTGGCCGAGGTAATAAGCGAGGTGGAAGTCGAGGGCATTGGACCCGCTTCCCGATAGGCGTACGTACTCCGCGTTTGCACCCATTCGCTGGAGTGCGGCAGCATTTTCAAACGATATCTTTGTCTGATGAGGTCCGACGAAAACGATGACACGAACATGCTCATGCTGGAGAGTATCAATTTTATCGGGTTGCACGTTCTCGTAATCAATAAGCACGTAGTTCGTTTTCACGTGTCCTCACTATTCTTTGGAGAGTTGTACTGAGTATCGGTATAGAACGCAGCGGCCCAACGCTCGAATCTGACCGGGCGCGGACATAACATCATTACGGCCAAGCCTCGCGGATGAAAGCAACGCTATCGGCGCTCCGGTTAAATGAGGTGTTGGGCCGCGCTCCTCATGTGATTATTCAAGTCCCTGCACACCTTCGACCCGGATGCCTCTAAGAATATTTCTTTCCTGCCTGTCTTTACAAATGAAGGTTGAATGCTTCATGCTCGCCGCGTTTTAATTTCGACTTTAGATGGCAAAACATCAACCCCGATTGTGGGAGGAAACTACTTGCATGGCAATCATAGAGATAAAGAAATACGACGTGGCCTACTATGCTGGGGGCAAGAGCACTGCCGGTTATCCCTATCGGGCTATTATAGGGTTGCGAGATGACAATGATAAGCTCATTGGTGCCGCCTATTTTCATCATAACCCGACGACAATGCCTGTTGGCGATACTCAGAAAGCATCTGGCTACATCTCTTGTCATTACCTGGCGTCAGATTACCCACAGATTCTTGACATACTGCGGAACGAAAAGCCCGTCTACGTGGAATTTGAAGTGAGGCTTGGGAATATAGCCAACATCAGAACAAGCGCAGAACCAGTCGGAGAAGGCGAACAGAGTTAGACGATTAAAAGGGTCTGTTGTCGGATAAATTAGCCTTACCTTGCTTTCGTAATCTTCATCTCAACTGTTTTGTAATGCGAAGCGGCCCAACGTCAGAGTTGACCGGGCGTGGCTATTACAAACATCTTCGACTCAAACAATCAAGTTAAAGAATGCGCAATAGTCAGCCTATCTCAGGGTTGGCCGTGAAACGGGTAGTGGTTCGGTTTGAAAAGGAGTCTCACGCAAAGGCGCAAAGACGCAAAGGAGAACGCGAAGAAGTTGAGTGCCTCATTACCTTGCGTGCTTTCTTCGCGCCTTTGCGCCTTTGCGTGAAACCGCCTTTCCTTCGCCCCGTCTGAAACTGGACCACTACCGTGAAACGATAATCGTTAACACCAGATTGAGATATGTCTATGCTTCTCACCAAGTGATTGTTTCTTCACTTTAGCTTCAAACCCAAAACTTAAATGGAAGGAGTTTCGCATGATAATCAGCTTCAACTCAGACCCCGGCCAAGGATATTATACATTTGTGCTCCAAGCGAGCGGGGACAACGCACCACAGACATATCGTGTGAACGCACACCAGTACTTAACAGTTAAGCCCGAGGGTGATGGGCCATGGAACGTGAAAGCCTATGACGGTGAGGAAACAAGTAGTGTGAGCCAAAGATGGACTGTAGATGATCCTGATGTTCTTCTAACTACTGCCAACGGCGTGCCAGCATTTCCATAGGGCCTGTCATCCGGCGCTCACAGCATAGCGGAAATTAACTGACCAGATCGGCGCAATTCGAGCTTTCGCGCCTAGCTGTGCGCCAGCATGTTACTGCAAAACGCCTGAGTTGCCACGCGCGGTGGTCTAACGCCCGAATTAACACGCGCCGAGCGGGAAGCATTCAACATTCAACGCGCCACACAAGCATGAAAAGGATGCTATCGAGGAGTCGGGTTCAATAAGTTGTTAGATGCGTCGTTAATGAAAGTTCGGCTCGGTGAAGACGCCGATTATACCTTCACATATTTTACTTAGGGTATTGCTTTGACTGTACCTTAACCGTTCCTTCCCATTTGTAACTCATTTTATTTCCATCAATTTTAAACTGAGAAATTGAAACGGTAATCAACTCACCAGCCTGAGGAAACTTGTCGAGGCCGCGCTCAGGCGTAATCGTTGATTTCCAAACCTGGCGTAGAGCCCCTCCAGACTTTAACTCAAGCGTTGCACTCCCTGACTCAAGAATGTTTTTGCCATCGGTGGTCCATATGAGCTGGTAGTCCTTTACCGACACAACGTCGGAAGGGCCATCGTACGCTCCATTGATGGTGATGTTCGTCTCCCATTCTGAATTTTTGACTGCTCTGACCTGTGCGTTGGTTACAATTTGGCTGCCGGGAAAGTCAGGGTATGTGATCGTCCGAACAATGTTGTAGTTTCCCTTTGTCAAGTCGTATAAATTCACGACCACCGGATCATCCTGGAATCTGCTAAGACCAGCAGACGTGTGATGGCTCGTTCAAGCCATAGTGCCCAGGACAGCCGGATTGAAGCCTGTCGGGACGGCAACGAATGTGCAGGTCGAACTGCCACCGCGACCAGTGTTGATCGTCGCCAACACTTCAACTCTTATTGGGCTCCCGTTGATGTTCCCCGAATAAGTTGTCTTTGCCGTTACTTCTATGTCCCTTGTACCGCGTTGCCGGTGGCACGTGGCAGCGAGGGACGCAAAAAGGACTACTATTCCCAGACCCAAAAACAAAGAGCGTCTGGTAAAGGAACTGAGGTGATGTTGCATTTGTTTTTCTCCCTTTTAGCTTGAGATGTGACCTGAGGCACTGTTGCAATCAGTGGGTCAGGGAGTCTTTGATGTCTGAGTCAGTACTTATACTCCTTTTGGAAGTTTTGTCAAAACATTTATTACTGGCCGTCGATCATAGTTCATATCTACAGGTTCAGTTTACCAGCGCGATTCTGCTGGATGGCAATTTATTACGTTGTAACAATAGCAACGAGTGGCTCAGCAAAGCCGACAAGATTTTCACGTAGAATCTATAATTCATTTTTTGATTCGGCTTCCAAATTTAACGATAAGCATCTAACGCTTGAATTAACCGGCGAGCAATCTTCTCAATGATGAAAGGCTGCCTGATTGCGAGTCCGGTTCAATGAGTTGTTGGGCTGCCCGTAGTTTTAATTTCTCAACTTTATCTCTACGTTTTACTCATCAACAACAGAATTAGCTATCTCACCACCGCGCCCAGGCAAGCTAACGCCCGCCCGCTCATAAACTCTACGTCCTTTCCACGCTACTCCTTCCCCCCGCATAATATTGATTGTCGAAATCAGAAGTGCTGTATAAAACAGCGAAAAGCCAAGTGGAGTCGTGAATGCATAGCCAATGGGAATATCAAATTTCTTGCAGACCAATAGCAAAGCGAAAACTTGAGTTGCCCAGATAACGAGGGATGGGAGAAGTAAACTTAACCATTCGCCGGATGCACCTGTAGCGAACATCAGCAAACAGACGACTGCGACGAGAGGAGGCGCGACGATGAACGTGTAGCCGATCATAATGGTCAACGCGGCAAGCGTGAGCGAGTACCGCATCCCGGCGAACATCCCCCGTGATAGAAAATCCCAGATTTCTCGGAAACCAGTTTGCATCCGCGTCCGAAGCAAATTAGGCGCATGTTCGATGCGGTAACGTGCACCTGAACGCTTTAGCAACTCAGCGAGGCGGATATCTTCAACGATGTCCGCCCGCACCGCTGCGAAGTCTCCGATGCGCGCCAATGCTTGGCGACGAATCAGCGAGAATCCGCCAAAAGCAAAGGCATGTTTGAACCTCTGATTATTGAGAATCGCAAAGGGGTATCCCCCTAACAGTTCTAATAACCAGGCTGGCGTAAAGACGCGCTCCCAGAACGATCTGGTCTCAAAGTGCGGCATCAATGTCAATACGTCGTAGCCGCCAATAAGGGCATGACCGAGGGCGGTGCAAACAGCTTCTTTCTCAAGCACCATATCTGCGTCAATCGTCAGCACCCAAAGACCGCGCGCGACCCCTAATGCTTGTTGCAAAGCATAAGGTTTGCCGAGCCATCCATCGGGCGGCTCAATTCCGTTAATGATGCGGAGGCGCTGATCAGTTTCTGCCACCGAGCGCAAGATTGATTCCGTAGCATCTGTCGAACGGTCATTAACGGCAATGACTTCGATGTGTTCGTAAGTCTGGGCGAGAACGGAGCGGAGAGCCTGGGCCAATATACGGTGCGCTTCGTTGCGTGCCGGGATAAGGATGGAAACAAGCGGTGCATTTGCTGGTAACTGTGAATTTTGCGTTGCTGGTAGCGGCTTCCGTCTTGCGAGACCGTACAGTACCACAGTAGCAAAGGCGAGCCAGCCCACAGCGCAAACCCAGGCGATGCCTGTGAGAATTATTAGCCCACTCATTTCCATTCCAAGCTTAGCCATCACACTCACAGTTGTCAGAAGGTCTTACAAACAAACAGCGCAGCAGCCCAACGCCCGAATTAACCCGCGCCGAGCGCAGACATTCAATTTACATCGCAGGAAGCGCCATGAAAAGAATGCTATCGAGGCGTCGGGTTGAATGAGTTGTTAGGTTGCGGCATTTCCACTCTATTCTCGCTGAAGTAGTGCTCAATTAATCTTTTATCTTTGACATATGATTCATTGATCTCTTTAACTATATCTCTATCCATATTGGTTTTGTCGGGCATACGGCTCAATCGTTCGTCCAGTGCCGTGCTGAGATACTGTTTCAATCTTTCATTAATATACGTTACTGTTACAACATATCCAGTTGACTTCGAGTTGATCAAACCGGCGGCTCTAGTCGCAACTACGAACCCTCTAGCGTATTTAAGATCAATATTACTGAGAGTGGACGCCAGTTCCTTAAAATCAAATTGTCTACCCTGTGAATAAGCTAGACTGTATACATAAAGTACCAGCAACCCAGACTGGGATACTTTTTCAATGAATGATTCAACAAGTTCATCCGCCGCCATTTTCTCTCTATCTGTTGGTGGCTGAGTTTCGCTTCTTTCGGAGAACTGCTGAAGCAAAATATTTGCTTGGTCAACTTTACCTTCCATGCTTTCAAGTCTTGGTGGGATATTTTCGATTGCTCTATTTAGGCTGTCAGCCGCACTTGAAATATTTCCCGCCGTTTTAGAAACATCGCCTGCAACAGTATTTAGAGTTGAAATAGTCTGCGAGAACGTCGTATTAGAATAGACAGCATAACCAATAGCGAGTGCCGCAAGTATCAGTGATGCTAATGTCAAAGCAAATGAAATTTTCTCAGCCAAGTTCGGGATACCGCTCCACTGGATGGTCATCAATACAATTATTACAGAGATGAGTATGGCTAGAACATAGAATGCATGAATTTTGTATTTTTCTTCCATTACTGATACCCCCAAAGCAACCTAACGCTAATTGGGCCGCAGTCGCCTCCGCCTAGTTATGCCGCGGCGGTAATTGACGGCGGAGGCGACCGCGGTATAACCCGTCGAAAGGCGTGAAATTACCGCGGCGCGCGGCATAACTCAGCATGCTCTTGTCTTTTACCGCAGCCTGCGCGAATAATCCGGCGCCACCCGCCTATTCATCCTCTGGAGTAGGTGCCGTGACCGAACAGCCGTCCGCCAAGCCGTCCCTGCTCGAACAGGTGCGCCACCACTTGAGACTCAAGCATTATAGTATCCGCACGGAAGAGACTTACGTCCAGGCCGTCAAGCAGTTCATCCTTTACCATAATAAGCGCCACCCTCAGGAAATGGGCGTGGAGGAGATACGCCAGTACCTGTCGCACCTCGCCAATCGGGGCCGGGTCTCAGCCTCGACGCAGAAAGTGGTGCTCGCCGACGAGAGGGAGGCCGCAGAGCTGGGCGTCAGCGGCGTGCCGGCTTTCGTCGCCGACAGGCGTTTCGCCCTCACGGGCGTGCAGCCCCTCGCCCGGCTTCAGGAGCTGGTTAACAGGGCGCGGGCTTCGCAGAAGTAGAGTAGAAATTTATACGCGGACGCTATCTGATTAGCGCAAGGTTTTGAGCTAAAGCTATTAGCACAGCACGAAGATTAGAGGACTTCGGGCATACTTCGGGATTAGTCACACTAACCCATTGACTATTCACATCTGAGCGCGCTCAGCGGGTCAACTTTGGTGGCGCGACGGGCCGGCACGTAGCAGGCGAAGAAGGCCACCGCGGCTAGCAGTGCGGAGACGCCCAAGAATGTGAGCGGGTCGGTCGGGCTCACGCCAAAGAGCATGTTCGACATGAGGCGCGTCAACACCCACGACGCCACCAGCCCGACCGCCACCCCACCGAGCACGAGCCCCATCCCCTTCTTCAGCACCAGCGTGAGGATGTCGCGCGGCCTGGCCCCGAGCGCCAGACGCACTCCGATCTCCGGGATGCGCTGCGTGACGAAGTAGGCGAGCACGCCGTAAATCCCCACCGCCGCCAGCAGCAGCGCGAGTCCGGCGAACGACGCCAGCAGCACCATCCCCGTGCCGCGCGCGCCAGCCTCTTCGCTGAGCTGCTGCGCCATCGTGGCGATGTTCGAGAGCGGCTGGTCCGGGTCAACGGCATGCACCTCGCCCCGCACGCCCGGCACGAGGCTCAGCGGATCACCCGTAGTGCGGACTACCAGATCGCGCGGCTTAAAGCCGTGGAAGCCTTCCACCTGGCCGTAAGGCAGGTACATCTCGGCCTTCACCGGCGCGGACATTCCCATGTCTCGCACGTCCGCCACGACGCCGACGATGGTGCGCCACGGATCAGTGCCGTCGCCCGTGCCGAAACTTATCCGCTTGCCGATGGCGCTCCCGCCCTGACAGAGCTGGCGCGCGAAAGTTTCGTTGACGACCAGCACGAGTTGCGACTGGGCGTTATCGTGCTCGTCCAGGTAGCGCCCCTCGCGCAGCGCCAGCCCGATGGTCTCCAGGTAGTGCGCGCTCACCTGCCGGTGGATGACGTTCGGGGCCGGGCCGTCAGTCTCCGGCACACCCTCGATCATGATCCCGTTGGCTCCGCCCTGCCACTGCAAGGGCACGGAAGTCGTGTAGCCCGCGGAGACGACTCCCGGCAGGCGCTCCACGCGCGTGAGCACTTCTGCGTAAAACTGCGCGCGCTTCGGCAGCGGGCGGTACTTGTTCTCCGGCAGCACAGTTCGCACAGTCAGCAACTGCTCGGGCTTCAGGCCCGCGTACTGCCCGCGCATGTGCGCGAGCGTCTGCACGAGCAGCCCCGCGCCCACGAGCAGCACGAGCGAGAGCGCGACTTCGGTGACGACGAGCGCGCCGCGCAAGCGCCCCCCCGCGCCCGAGCCGGCGCGGCCTCCGCCCTGCTTGAGTGCTTCGTTCAAATCGGCGCGCGACGCCTGCAATGCCGGGGCGAGCCCGAAGGCGAGGCCCGTCACCAGGGAGATCAGCGTCGCGTAGCCGAGGACGGGCAGGCTCAGTCTTAAACTCGTCGAGAGCGCGAGGCTGTCGGGGATTAGCTTCTTCACGAACTCGAAGCTCCAGGCGGCGAACAGCAGGCCGCACGCTCCGCCGAGTAACGAGAGCAGTATGCTTTCCGTCAGCAGTTGGCGCACGATGCGGAGCCGCCGAGCGCCGAGCGCCGAGCGCAGGGCGATCTCCTTCTGCCGCGAAGCGGCGCGCGCCAGCAGCAGGTTGGCGACGTTAGCGCACGCTATCAGCAGCACGAAGGCGACCGCAGCGAGCAGCAGAAGGAGAGGGCGGCGGACGGGGCCGGACAGTTGTTCGCCTATCGGCAGGACCTCGGCTTGCAGGCCGGCCAAGTCGTCCGGGTACTCACGCGCGAGGCGTTCCGTGATCGCGCCCACGTCGGCCTGCGCCTGCTCGTGCGTCACGCCCGGCTTGAGTAGCGCGAGGACGAGCAGCGTGTTGCTGTTCCTCACGGCGAGCTCTTCGGGCGTGAAGGCGGCGGGCGTCCAGAGCCCTATGTAGCTTTGGAGGAACTGGAATCCGGCGGGCATCACACCGACGACCGTGTGCTTCTCGCCGTTGAGGAGGATATCCCTGCCGATGATACTGCTCTCGCCGCCGTAGCGTCGCTGCCAGAGCCCGTGGCTCAGGAGCACGACTTTCGCCCCGCCGGGTGCGTCCTCCTCGGGCAGGAAGTTGCGGCCGAGGGCGGGCTGCGCGCCGAGCAGCGGGAAGAAGTTTCGCGTCACCCCGTAAGACTGAACTTTCTCCGGCTCGCCGTCGCCCGTGATGTTGAAGGTCTGCCAGCGCAGCGCGGCCATGTCCTCGAAGACGTGGTTCTGCGCCTTCCAGTCCGCGTAGGTCGCCGGCTGCACCTGGTCGCCGCTGATGCCCGTCGCCGGCACCCCCTCCCAGACCATGACGAGCCTCTCGGCGTCGCGGAACGGCGGCGGTTTGAGCAGGACGGCGTTGACGAGGCTGAAGATGGCCGTGTTCGCGCCGATGCCTAAGCCGAGAGAGAGCACGGCGACCAGCGTAAAACTCGGATGCTTGCGCAGCATCCGCAGCCCGAAGATTACGTCCTGCGCGAGCGTCTCCAACATACCCCCTCCTTTGACATCCCGACACGCTTCTTTAACTCGCGTCCAACTGCCGAAGCTGTTCAGCGCCGCCTGCTCCGCCTCACTCGGCGGCATGCCGCGCCGCATATTCTCCGCCGCCCGCATCCTGAGATGAAAGCGCAGCTCTTCGTCCATCTCGCGCTCGACGCGGCTTTTGCGCAACATCCCGCGCAGGCGCGCTCGCGCGAGCCTCAGCCAGTACATCGCTCTCATACGCCTCAAGTCGTCTGCATGACCTTGAACACGGCCGCGGCTAACCGCTCCCAGTTGGCTTCTTCAATTTGGAGCTGCTTGCGACCAGCCCGCGTCAGTTTGTAGAACTTGGCCCGCTGGTTGTTTTCGGACGTGCCCCACTCTGAGTTGATCCAGCCCTGCTGCTCGATCCGGTAGAGCGCAGGGTAGAGCGAGCCCTCCTCGACGCGCAGCGCATCCGCCGACATCTGCACAATGCGCTGCCCGACCCCGAAGCCGTGGAGCGGCGAGAGCGAGAGGGCCTTGAGGATGAGCATGTCGAGCGTGCCCTGCAACAGTTTCGCGTCTTGTTTGGGCATGCGAACCTCCTAGATAATCTAGGGGATGATGGCATGGGAAGCCCTAGATTGTCAAGGTAGTTCGAAGGACAAGCCCGCGGCGATGATATAAACAAAGCATCACGCCTTTACCTTGACACCCCATCGGGAGGACAGTAGATTCCCTGGGCACGCCAATTCCTCCAGAGGAGAGACACAATGACTACGCCTACACCCGAGCAAATTAAAACCGTCGAAACCAACATTGGGCGGATGATCGCCTTCAACGACCATGTCTACAACTTCGGTCACACCAAGATCGAAGTAGCGTTCAAACTCCTATCCCGCACCGACACCTCCGATCCCGGCTTCACCTTCGGCCTCAACTTCCTCTTAAGCACCTTCCGCGGACTTGGCGCGGTTGGTGGCCCGCTCGGCACGTTCACGGCATCCCTCCTCTGCGGCGTAGTCTCGGATTGGACCAAAGACAAGCCCAAGGACCTGACCGGCACATTCGTCAGCCTCGACCAGCGATTCCAGAAGTCCGTCCGTGAACTCGATCTCCAGCTCGGCATCTTAGCGAACGACGTGCCCGCCAACTGGACGAAGAAGTTCACGTTCAACGGCAAGGAAGCCACCCTCGCCGACTTCGCCGACCCGACCAGGCTCTTCCCCACTCAAACCTTCAAGCCCGAGGAATTCAAGAGACTCACCGACGAAGCACTCCACGGCGTTGACCGCTCAGTCTGGCAGGAGATTCTCGCCAGCCAGTTCCAGGTCACGCGCTGGACCATGAGTCAGCAGTTCAAGATCCATGGCGGCCCGAACAGCCCTCCGATCGAATGGGTCAAAGGCTTCATCGCCAAGCATCCCGCGTACCGTCAAACCTGGACCTACCGGGCCAAATCCGGCTGCGGCAGCTTCGACGGCTGGGTCATGGGCGAGTACAGCGTCGGCGCAGCTCCCGGCGTCTTCAGCAGCGGCGCTATCAGCGACGAGGCCGCAAGGTACCTCTTCATTGACAGTGTCCCTGGCGTCGTCATCAACCCCGAGGGGGTCTACCTGCGTGAGGAAGTCTTCACCGGCCTCGGCATCCCCGTTCGCACGAAACACGTCGTCACCGGAGGAGCACTCGCCGCCCGAGCAGGAGACGAAGAAACCGCCCCTGAGCAGCTCTCCTTCGGGTACCTCCGCGCCATGAAGGAAGGCAAGACACTCACCGCGCTCATCCAGGCCGAAGGTCGCGATGCCGTTCAATCACGCGTCATCGCCGCCGCACACGCCGACCCCATCTTCGCCCACGATCTCAGCATGCGCCCACGTGAGACGCTCGAAGAGTTCCTCGGGATCAAGATCGCGGACGTTATTGAAGTCATCGTCACCGTCGAAGGTTCACGCACTTTCGGACTCGTCATCCCCGAACCCCCGGCGGCAAACGAATAATCCACGACGCGGCTTGTAGCCAGGTGACCCAGGCCGGAGCCTCCTGAATGTGAGTGCTCCGTCCAATGGTTGCCCGCACCGCGGCGTCGGAGATGGGTCGTGACGGTGCCTCACGCCGGCGCGATTCAAGATGAGAACAAGCGATACTAAAGACAAGGCGCGAAATTAGACTGAGACACCCATTTAGGAATACAGGCTCTTAACAAAGCTCTCAAGCTGCCCGGCAATGGGGTCAATGTTCGAGCGGTCCGCGAGTGGGGCATAGATCGCTCCTCCTAAGTCCGCGGGCATCTTCGCGCCGGCCTCTCTCACGATCAAGATACGTCGGTGGCCCTTCGCATGGGCGAAATAACCGGCCTCGAATACGACATTGTCTCTCGGAGCTGCCCTGTCTCCTTCCCCCTCAAGCTTGTCAGAGTTGGTGAATAGAAAAATACCCGCACTGCATCTGCTCGCCGCGTCTTCTATCTGCTCAAGAATCGTTCCCGGCCCGAAATTCTTCCAATCGAGAACGGTTGCTTCATAGCCGGACAAGAGTCTCGCTATGTTCTTCGCTGTGCCCTCAGCTTCGCTGGAGTAGCCCAGGAAGATGTCTTTGCGACCCTTAACTCTTGTCACCCAATTCGCGAACGGCTGGCTAAACGAAGGTTTGTCGAGACTGGCCGCATCCGTGTTGCGGAGGATCGTACAAATATTGTGGGTATTTCCGTCGAAGGCACCACGCCAGGGAATTCCCTCTTCGAGCACCATAAACATCGGGAGGCCCAAAGTATGCACGATTCCGGCTTCATAGTGTGTATAGTCACTTGCCAGTTTTTCGCCGCGTTCTTCCGATATCGTCCACCTGGGAAAACCAATCATGACGGCACCGACGCAGTTCCGAATGACTCGATCAACATCATCCGTGCTCCACGGCGATTGAGCAATGACCTTCCCTTCATACTTCGCCGGAATGTAAGGGAAGAAGAAATGGGGCATGAATCCGGCACCGATTATCCGGTCCACAATCGCCCACTTCACATCGTTTTGGGTTGGCGTCAGATAGTCGTCGAATGTCATACTAACGAAAACTTGTCGCTCCATGTTGACACTCCTTAATTTAGTTTGGAGGGTTCCTGTTATGCGGCGGTACTTCTCATTCAGTCCGGCCGCGGCCTAATCACGCTGTAAGACATAAATTACTGAACCTATCGGCATCATGCATACCGGAGGCGACTTTTACTGCTTGGCAGGCGTGAGTCTAACGAAAAAAGCATCCGTGAGCCAGATGCGCGAGGGTCGGACGCGGGCGCACGATATTCCCGTTGAAAGGTGTCTGTCAATGCCCGCCGCGCTAACCTTAGCCGGGCTTGAATATTTGTACTGAACCAAGATTGGCTCTCTTGAAATCTTGATTAAACCGAAACTATCGGGGTAGCGTGGCGGGCGCGACCTGGTTTCTCGTTCGGGAGGATTCGTTATGCAATGGCTTTATCTGGCGGTGGCCGTCTGCGGCGCGGCGCTCCCGCTGTCGCAGTTGGTGCCGTTCGTGGCGGCGCACGGGCTGGACGTGCCGCTGCTGTTCAGGCAGCTTTTCGAGACGCACGCGGCGGCCTTCTTCGGCCTCGACGTTATAGTCTCGTCCGTGGCGCTCTGGCTCTTCGTCTTCACGGAAGGGCGCAGGCGGCGGATGAAAAACTTGTGGCTCTACGTCCTCTGCAACCTGGCGGTCGGCGTCTCGCTGGCCCTGCCGCTCTTCCTCTTCTTCCGCGAGCGCGCGCTCAAGAGTGAATAAAAAAGTGGCGGAGTCCTGGGGATGACTCCGCCACCTCTTAAAGTCGCCGCCAGCGGGCGAGAAGTTAAGTGTCTGCCGGCTTACTTGGAGGCCGAGCCGAACTTCGCGGCCTTGAATGACGCGCGCCGCAGGCCCGCCGCGCGTTTCGCGCTCGATCAATGTTGTCTTGACAGAACCCCGGCCCCGCTCGACGAATCAAGCCTCCGGCTGACGAAAGACCGAGAGGCCGCGTTCTAGCCCGAAGGCAACGCGGCCTCTCGCTTTTTCTTTCACGGGGGACTTTATCTTCCGCGGCGCTTCTTGCCGCCGCTGGTCAACCCGCTTATGAAGTCTGTGACGGCCGTCGCTGCGGTGCCGACGACGTTGCCCGCGGTCGAGAGGATTCCGCCACCGCCGCTCTTGCTGCCTCCGCTTCTGCTACCGCCTGCTCCCTTCGAGCCACCGGAGGCGCGGCCTCCTTTGGACCCACCGCCCTTCGAGCCTCCACCTTTAGAGCCGCCACCCTTAGAGCCGCCGCTCTTGGTGCCGCCGCCTTTACTGCCGCCACCCTTGTAGCCGCCCTTCGAGCCGCCCTTGCTTCCGCCTTTAGAGCCGCCCTTGCTTCCGCCTTTGCCCGCGCCGCCCTTAGAGCCGCCTCCAACACCTTTGGAGCCGCCCGCGCCTTTACTTCCGCCAGCGCCTTTGCTGCCCTTCGAGCCGCCTTGAGAGCTGCCTTTGCTCCCACCTTTGGCACCGCCTTTACTGCCGCCCGTGCCGCCGCCTTTACCGGCACCGCCTTTGCCCGCACCGCCTTTGGTGCTGCCCTTGGTCCCGGCTTTTGACGCGCCGCCTTTCTTCGAGCCGCCGCTTTTACCCGCGCCGCCTCCGCCGCCCGCGTTGCCGCCCGTCTTGGACGCGCCCTTCGAGCCGCCCGAGCCTTTCGCGCCTCCCTTCGAAGCGCCGCCGCCTCCGCCTGCGCCACCGCCGCCACCTTTGGAGCCGCCGCCGCTTCCCTTAGAGCCGCCGCCGCCTCCTTTAGAGCCGCCGCCCGCGCCTTTGCTTCCGCCTTTACCCGCGCCGCCTGTGGCCGCTCCCGCGCCGGACTTACTTCCGCCCGCGCGGGCCGCACCCTTGCTGCCGCCGACGTTCGCGCCGCCACCGCTCGGTTTAGCTCTGCCTCCGCCGGCCCTACCTCTGCCGCCGCTCGTCGCCTTAGGACTGCCGCCGCCGACTTTAAGGCCGCCGCCGCCCGGCTTCGCGCGCCCGCCGCCGGAGCCGACTCCGGTCGCGCGGCCTATGGCCGTGCCGCCGCGGCCCTCACCGCCGCCGCCTTCGCCTTCGCCCGCGCTCGATTCCGAGCCGCCCGTCGAGAGGCCGCCCGTGTCGCTCACCGCGCCGTCGCTGCTGACGTTTCCCTGGTCGTCGCTGTTACCACCATTCCCCTGTTCAGCCATGATCGTCTGCTCCTTTTCTAAGTTATCACCCTGTATGTCAGAGGTTGATTTAGAACTCCCACAGACCTCTGTCGCCGTTGCTGCTTTTGCGGCGGAGAATATCACAACTTGCGCGCAACTGTTCCGCACTTTCTACGCGCGCGGCCAAAAATTTTACACGCGCCGCGCCGGTTGCCCCCACGCGTCCTCACCCGGTATAAATGAAAAGCAGCATCTCAGGAGTCAGAATCCAGCATCCAGCATGAACGGCTGAAGATGCCTTTCTTTTATTCTGGATTCTGCTTTATAAAATGGAAGGACTCTCGTCAGCACTCGCCGTCCTGACGGCCATGATTACGCCCGCCGTGCTGATCTCGGCCTGCGGGACGCTTGTCTTGTCCACCTCGTCGCGCCTGGGCCGCGTCGTTGACCGCGTCCGCACGCTCTCGGACAAGCTTGAGGAACTGGCACACAACGAGGGCAACGTAGAGCTGCTGGACGAGAGACGCGAGGTCATCTTCGACCAGTTGGACAAGCTGACGAGCCGCGCGCGCATCCTGCAACGCTCGATGACCGTCTTCTACACGGCGCTCGGCATCTTCGTCTCGACGAGCGTCGCCATAGGGATTGTCGCCGTCACGGGCGTGCGCTACAGTTGGATTCCGGTGGTCGTCGCGCTCTCCGGCGCGGGCTTCCTCTTTTACGGCAGCATGCTCCTCATCTTCGAGGCGCGGCTGGCCCTGAGCACGATTCACAGCGAGATGGATTTCATGTGGCGCTTCACCAAACACTTCGCCCCGCGCGAGCTGGTCGAGCGGCACAGGCCGCACTTCGTGCACTTCAGAAAAAATGAGCGAAAGTAAGAGTCAGGAGTCAGAAGTCAGAAGTGAGGGGGACGATTTCGCCCCTTCGTACCTTCGTCTTTTTCAGACGGGCGAGCTTGGGCGGCGCGTCGCGGCGCTGGAGGCGATGCTCGAAGGCTGCCGCGTCTGCCCGCTCGATTGCGGCAACAACAGGATGTTGGACGAGCTTGCCCGCTGCTATTCGGGCCGCCTGCCAATCGTCTCCTCCCATACCGCTCACTTCGGCGAAGAGCCCGCGCTCGTCGGGCAGGGCGGCGCAGGCAACATCTTTTTCGGCAACTGCAACCTCAGATGCGTTTACTGCCAGAACTATCAAATCTCGCAGACGCACAAGGAGCAGATTAAGAATCAGGTGACGCACGAGCGCCTCGCCGAGATGATGTTGGAGCTACAGCAGCGCGGCTGCCACAACATCAACTTCGTCTCGCCCACACACTTCGCCCCGCAGATGGCGCGCTCAATTCTCATCGCCGCGAGGCAGGGGCTGAAGCTCCCAATCGTTTACAACACCAACGCCTACGACGCGGTCGAAGTCCTGCGCCAGCTCGACGGCGTGGTTGACGTTTACCTGCCGGACCTGAAGTACGCGGACTCCGCGGACGGCTACGAATACTCGAAGGTTAAGGACTACACGGAGCACGCCCGCCGCGCCGTCGCCGAGATGTACCACCAGACGGGCGCGGACCTCGTCTTCGGCGCGGACGGCCTCCTCAAGCGCGGCCTGGTCATTCGCCTGCTCGTGCTCCCGAACGACCTGGCCGGCGTGCGCGAGTCCCTCGAATGGATCAGGGACGCCCTGAGCCCGCGCGTCGCCGTCTCGATGATGGCCCAATACTACGCGACCAACCGCGCCGGGACGGACGCGCGCTACACCTTACTCTCACGCCGCATCACCGAAACCGAATGGCTCCGCGCCCTCTCCGCCCTCGACGAACTCGGCATGGAAGAGGGCTGGATGCAGGAGTACGACGGCGCGTCGCACTACTACCGCCCCGACTTCGACGACCGCGACACGCCTTTCAAAGATGTGCGGGATTTTCAGTAGCCGTCAGCCGTCATTTCATCTCCCGGCCGCCCCACCCGCCATCTCTCGCACGGAATCACTACGCTTCCGCGCCCGACATCCCTTCTCTCGCACCCGACGAGCCGATTTTCACTCTCCACGAGCCAATTCTCACCCGCCGCGGGCCTTCTTTCGCACCCGCTCTGCCATCTTTCACACCCGACGAGCCGATTTTCACTCCCGACGAATGAATTTTCACACCCGACGAGCTATCTTTCGCACGCCGCGAGCCTTCTTTGACACCTCGTGAGTCAATTTTCACCCTCCACCAGCCTTCTCGCGCAAGTCCCCAACGAATTTTCACGCAGCTCCTTTCATGATGCTTCCTGGCTTTGCCTAACGGGAGGGTTTAGGCGAGTTCCCGTCGGGCAGACATATTTCCCGTTAGGCAAAGCCGCTCGCCGTCGTCTTCTCCGGGCCGCCGACTCTGCTGGCCCGTGGAGGCTGCGGAGCGCGGGCCGAGCGCCGGATTTATCTTTCAAGTGTCACGATTCTGCTGGGCCAGAAAAGTGCTTGCCCGCGCTTTTTGAGACGGTTATCTTCTGGCGTGCGGCTTGCTCCGCGTCCGGGGCGTGAGTCCTAATCTTTCGTAAGGAGACAGCATGTCGAAGAAACTCTTGTCCGTCCTCATCGTCGCGGCCCTGCTCTACAGCGCGGTCGGCGGGATCAGGAGCTTGGCCGAGACCAGGCCCGAGGATAAAGCAGGCGAAGTGTCTCAAGAGACGCTGCGCGCGGACATCATCAAACTCGTCGCGGAGGCGAGGGCCGGGAGCAAAACGGTCGCGCCGCCGCGCCCGCAGATTCAAACTTCAAAAGGCAACAATCTTTCCAGGGGCACGAAAATAGCCATCGGCGTCGGCATCGCCCTGGCCGTCGTCGTGATCATCGCAGTGGCCGTCAACAAGCGATGCGACAACGAGCCCGGCGGCTGCTAACAGTTTCGCGGCTGCTTTTCTTTCAATAGTGTCCTGGTTTCAGTTTTCCTCTGTGTCCCTCTGTGGTGAATTAGTCTTAACCACAGAGGCCACAGAGGGGGAAGAAAGAAAAACTGAAACCAGGACACTACCTTTCTGTCCGGTCGTTGGCCGGCGGCGCGGTCTGTGAGGTACATTGTCAGACAACAGATTTCCAAATTTCTTTGTTACAGGAGAGCAGATGAGACGTAACGCATCGGCCGTCTGGCAGGGCGGCCTCAAAGACGGGAAGGGTACGATTTCGACCGACAGCGGGGTTCTTTCCGAGACACAATATTCCTTCAGCACGCGCTTCGAGGACGGCAAGGGGACGAACCCGGAGGAGTTGATCGCCGCCGCGCACGCGGGCTGCTTCTCGATGGCGCTGTCCGGGCAACTGGGCCAGGCGGGGCTGACCGCTGAGAGCATCAGGACGACCGCCGCCGTCAGGCTGGAGAAGACAGACTCCGGCTTCGCCATCACCTCCGTCCATCTCGACGTGACGGCCAAAGTCCCCGGCGCGGATCAGCAGGCATTCGAGACCGCCGCCAACAACGCCAAAGCCGGCTGCCCCGTCTCCAAAGTCCTGAAAGCCGAAATCACGATGGAAGCGAGATTGGAGCAATGATGAATGCGGAATGCGGAATGATGAATTAAGAACTGTCTTTCATTCATCATTCCGCATTCCGCATTCCGCATTGCTTTTCAGAACGTTGCGACGGCCGCGCGGGCGCGCTGGTGCAGGGCGGCGCGGTAGGGGGCGGCGGCGCGCGTCCAGACGTTCGAGGAGAAGGTCGTGCGCGGTTGACCGCTGCGGCCGGCGCTCGATTCGACGCGCATGGAGTAGGCGCGGTGCGTGCGCGGGACGTAGACCACGAGCCTGTAATCAGAGGTGTGGCCCCTGGCGTTCGTGCCGGTGCAGATGACTTCTTCGTAGCCGTCGCCGTCAATGTCGCGCCTCTCGGCGGTCCAGTTCGCGCCCTGGAAGCCGTGCGCGTCGAGCGGCGTGCGCGCGGTCACGCGGTAGCGCCCGCCGCGCGGCTCCATCACGAAGAGGTGCGTCGTGCCCTTGTCGTGCTCGTCGTGGATGGCGACCAGTGCCTGATTCTGCTGCGCGTCAGTCTTGACGATGTGCACGTCGCCGATCTGCCCGTGCGAAATCGAATTGACTATCTGGCGCGCGGCCGTCTGCGAGAGCGGCGTGCCGGCCGTGACCACGCGCTGCATGGGCGCGCCCGTCAAAGATGAATCCAGCGAAGCCATCTGTGACGAGGCCGCAGGTGCAGCTTCGGCAGCCGGCGGCGCATTGGTCTGCGCGCTGCGTCCCCACGCGAGGAACGTCAGGCCCAGGAGGGCGATCACGGCGAGCGGCGTGACGGCGCGGAAGAAGTAGCTCGGCCGCGTGTTGAGCGCCGCCACGGTCGAGGAGAAGGGCTGCGTGTCCACGCCCTCGCGCGGCGGGCGCGCGATGCTCTTTTCAAGCATCTTCTGCGCGGCGCGCGCGTTCACCGGCCGGTCGTCGGGCCGCTTGGCGAGGAGCGTGTGGACGGCCAGAGAGAGTGCGCGCGGCACGTCCTGCCTCAACTTCGGGAGCGGCGGCGGGTGCGCCGTCGCCTGCTTGACCAGCACGGCCGAGGCCAGCGGGTCCGTAAACGGCGGGCGGCCCGCCAGCATCTCGTAGAGCAGGACGCCGAGGCTGTAGAGGTCGCTGCGCGCGCCGATTCTCTGGCCCAGACATTGTTCGGGAGACATGTAGCGCGGCGTGCCGACGATGACGCCCGAGCCCGTCGTCGCGTGCGTGTGCGTCGCGTCCGCCGAGGTCGCGAGCACCTTGGCGACGCCGAAGTCGAGGACGCAGACGCCGCGCTCGTTGAGCATGATGTTGGAGGGCTTGAGGTCGCGGTGGACGATGCCGAGGGTGTGCGCCTCCGCGAGCACGTCGCAGATGTCGGCGGCGATGCGGACGGCGCGCTCGGGCGAGAAGCGGCCTTCCTCTTCGAGTGCTTCGGAGAGCGTGCGGCCCTCGACGAATTCCATGATGATGAAGTGGCGGCCGTCGGGCAGGTTGCCGGCGTCGAAGATCATGGCGGCGTGCGGGTGGCGCAGCCGCGCCATGGTGCGCGCCTCGCGCATGAAGCGGTCGGCCACGTCCGGGTCGGACGCGTACTCGGGCTTGATGATCTTGACGGCGACGGGGCGTTCAAGTCCGAGGTGAGTGGCGCGATAGACGGTGCCCATGCCGCCTGTGCCAATTTCGCATTCGATGCGGAAGCGCCCGGCGACGATTTGGGGGACATCCATACTGACCCTCTTTCGGGGTAAAGGGTCGCTCGACCGTGCTCGTGCAAGGGAGAAAGGCGCTCGGTCGGGCGGCGCTGATATTGAGTTGCTTAAAGCCCGTGCGATACGGGAGAGGGGCACGCCCGGCGGGCAAAGCCGAAAGCGAGCCCGTAGTCTAGCACTTTTGCGGGGACAAGCAAATAAAAATAGTGGTCAGTGGTCAGTGGTCGGTGGTCAGTTAAAAGCAAGAAGGCAGCCGTGCTAATCACACTCGGCTGCCTTCGTTTTTCTGTTTTTAACTGACCACCG
>DASWQY010000075.1:0-126979 GCA_036403435.1 Pyrinomonadaceae bacterium | reverse complement strand
CGGCTTTGCGTGAAAAGCTTTTCACGCAAAGCCGCTAAGAAAGACGGAAGCCGCAAAGGGTTGAGATTTGGATAGCCGTACTGATTTATGGCCTGAAGTGTGGGGGCGGCGGTCGCCGGGCGGAGGCGGAGGCGGGTAGGGCGGCGGGCGGTCAGAGTAGGGCGTTGGATACGCGGGCTGCTGCTGCTGCCTGGACTCCTGCGCGCGGCGGGCTTCGTCCGCGGGGTTCGTCGCAGGGGCCGGGTTTTGGATCACGAGCGAGGGCCTGCCGGCGGGAGTCACGGCGGCCCCGTTCGGACTTTCCACGGCCGCGCTGCTCTCTTTCGTATTTTGTCCGCCAGAGTCGGTCGCGCCGGCGGCTTCGGTAACGGGGCGGGAGCCGGGCTCCGCCGGCTCGCTCGCAGATTGGGCCGGGGCCGGTTGTACGGAGGTATTCCGGCCGGCCTCCGTTTGCGCCGAGTCCGAATAGACAGCGCCGGGAGTCGGGGCCGCCTGCTGCGGCGCTGGGTTCTGCGCCTCCGCGCTCTCACTCGCAGCGGGCGCGCGCGTCTCCGAGGGCCGCGCTAGCAGGTACGCGCCGGCCGCGGCGCAGATGAGCACCAGGCAGGCGAAGAGCACCTTCGGCTTAATGGTCGGCGCGTCCGCGCGCGCCGTCGCGTTGCGTGTCGAGCCGGTCTCGGAATCGTTGGGGCGCGTCCGGCGGCGTGAATCCGCCAGCGAGGTTTCGCCCGCGGGCGAAGAGGCCGAACGAAGATTCCGCGCGAGGCTGGCAGACGGCGCGGACTCAAGCACGGTGGGCCAGTTTGGCTGCGCCGACGGCCACGACGGCTCGGCCACCTCGGGCAAAGGCGCTCGTTGCGGGACGACTTTCACCGGCGCACGCGCCTCGCGCCGCGCCGCGTCGTTCGCGGCCAGGCGCAGCGCCCCGCGCAGCTCGCGGGCCGAAGCCTGACGGAGGGCCGGGTTCTGCGCCATCGCGCGGTGCAGAATCTGCCCGACGGCCGCCGGCACCTGCGGCTGGACCAGGTGCGCCGGGCGCAAAGGGTCTGGCTGTTCCTTGATGGAGGCGACGGCGCGGGCCACCGCGTCCGGGGGCCGCACGCCGGTCAGCAGGAAGTAGAGCGTGGCGGCGAGCGAGTAGAGGTCCGAGCGCGGGCTCGTCCCGGAGCCCTCCATCTGTTCGAGCGGGGCGAAGTTGTGCGAGAAGCCGTGGACGCTCGACGCAGGCATGGAGGCCGTCTGCGACGGTGCGCCTTTCGCCAGCCCGAAGTCCAGGAGCACGATCTTCCCGTCCGTCGTGAGCTTGATGTTGGGCGGCTTGATGTCGCGGTGGACCACCTGCGGCTCCTGCGCGTGCAGGTATTCGAGCGCGTCGAGCAACTCGTCGGCCCAGCGCAAGACATCGGAGAGTGGGAAAGGAACCTTGCGCTGCTTCATCAGCTCGGCGAGGTCCGAGCCCTCTATGAACTCCATGACGAGGAACTGGCCGCCGTCCTCGCTGAAGTGGTCGCTGACCTTCGGCAGCGCGGCGTGGCGCAGGTGATTGAGGAGCCGTGCCTCGCGCCTGAAGGCCCTGCTCATTTCGGGGTCGTCGAAAAAGGTGCGCTTGATGGCGACCTTACTCTGGAATCGCTCGTCCGTGGCGACATAGACCTCTCCCATGCCACCCTTGCCGATTTGTTCGGCCACGCGGTAGCGGTTCTGTAGCAGCGTGCCGGGCTTAATCATAACTGGCTTCTTCGGGACTCCTTCCAGCGGGGCTCCTCGGGCGAGGGCTTCGGTCTTTCGGGCGTTGGCAAGGGCTGACGGCGTCGAGTGGGTCTGTGAGACGACGCCCTCTGAAATCCAGACTAACCGAATTGCGGGATTTGAATCAACACTTTTCTGAAAATGATGAATGCGGAATGCGGAATGATGAATTAAAAAGCAGTTGTCTTTCATTCATCATTCATCATTCCGCATTGCTTTTCAGAACGTCACGCGCGCGGCGAACTGAAAGGCGCGTGGGCCGCCGGAGCCGAAGACGCCGCCGGCCGTGTTGACGGGCTGGCCGAAGCTCGAAGAGCGCAGGAAGCCGAGGCTCGCCGGGTCGCCGCTGTCTCGCACGAGGACGTTGGAGAAGCCCGAGTAGTTAGACTTCGAGGTGCCGAGCACGTTCGTCACGTTGAAGAGGTTGAAGACTTCGGCTATCGGCTCGACGCTCAAACGCTCGCCGAGGCGGAAGACCTTCGAGACGCGCAGGTCGAACGAGTTGAAGCTGTCGTTGAAGCGCGCGTCGTCGTGCACGAACGGGAGCAACTGCCCGTTGACCCCGCCAGCCGCGTTGAGCTGCTGGATGAAGGCGTTCAGCTCCGCGCCCGTGTGGAACAGTCTCCCGCCCGCGTTGCGCTGCAACTGCGGAATGCGCGAGGAGGCGTCGGGCAGGAGGATGTCCACCGGCACGCCCGAGGCCACGGTCCAGAGCGGCGACAGGCGCACCCTGTACGGCAACTCAATCACGCCGGCGAAGGTGAAGCGGTGGCGCTGGTCGTTCGGCGTCGGCCCGTATTCGAGTCGCAGGTCGTTAGAGTCAACGGGCCCGTTCGAGAACGGAATCTGGTCGTCGTTGGCGTAGTTGAACGCCTTCGAGAGCGTGTAGGAGGCGCGGAACTGGTAGCGGTTCGAGTAGCGTTTCTCCAGACTGAGGAGCAGCCCGTCGTACTCCGTCCTCACGGAGGACTCCAGGTTCTTCACGAAATCAGGCCCGCCGACCACGGGGTTGAAAACTGTGCCAATCGTGCGGCCGATGATGAAGTGCGTGCCGAAGTTGTGCAGGTAGTCTGCGCGCACCACGAAGTCGCGGGCGAACTCGCGCTGGAGGCCGAGGTTCGCCTGCTGCACCATCGGGTTCTGGAGGTCGTTGTCGATGATGTTGATTCCGCCCGCGCCCGCGCCGGGCAGGACGAAGCCCGTGAAAGGATTCGCCAGGGTCGGGGCGGGCGGCGGAAACTGGCCGCACGCCGGGTTGAAGAGGCACGGCGGCGGGATGAAGAAGATGTTGCCGGCGCGGACTTCGACGGGGAGCGCGCGCCCGTCGAGGCCGCGCTCCAACGTCTGAATCTCAAGCGTCACCCGGTCGTAGTAAATGCCGTAGCCGCCGTGCAGGCTCGTGTGCTCGTCGAACGCGTAGTTGAAGCCGAAGCGCGGGGCGAAGTTGTCGGCGTCGCGCGAGCGCGTGCCGTCGAGGAACGGCAGGATGAGCGGGTTCAATTCGTCCACGCGGCTGATATTTTTTACGTCGGTGTCCAACTCGTAACGGAGGCCGAGGTTCAGCGTGAGCTTCGGCGTGACGCGCCAGTCGTCCTGTAGGAAAGCCGCGAAGTAAACGTTATTGGCGTTGGGCAGGACGAGCGGGCGGTCAGGGAAGGCGCTGCGGAGCGTGACGGCGAAAAGTAGATCGTTGTCATCCACACGGCCGTCGCCGTTGCGGTCGAAGTCCGGGAAGTCTTCGATGAACTCTATGCGGCCCTGCTGGAAGACGCGCAGGTCGAGGTCGGAGCCGACGCGCTGTATCTCGCCGCCGAGGTTCAAGGTGTGATTGCCGCGGACCATCGTGAAGGTGTCGCTGAACTGTAGGCGAAACTGCTCGGTCCCCTGCGGCACACGGAACGACGCGCCGTCCTGGATGCTCGGGAACGTGAGCTGCGGCCCAGCCGTGACGGGCAGCGTCTCGTTCGTGAACGAGTTGACGCTGAAGCTGAAGCTGTTGAGGTCGCGCGGGGAGAAGACACGCGTGTAGTTTGCCAGAAGCGACTGCGCGCGGTTATTGCTCGCCTGCCGTTGCGAGGCCGAGCCGATGGAGCGGTCGAGCGTGCTCACCGCGGTGTCGTCCTCGCGTTGCAGCGAGTAGCGCAGGCTCAGGCGGTCCACGGAAGTCGGGTTCCAATCAACGCGCGCCGTCAGGAGCAGGTCGTTCAAAGGCGCGGCGCTGAAACTCCTGACGATGGAGCGCGAGGCCAAATCGCGTGAGCCCACGAGCACCGCCCCGTCCTGATTCCGGTACTCGAACGCGCCGAAGAACCACGCGCGGTCGCGCTTGATCGGCCCGCCGAGAGTGAGCACGTACTGCTCGCGGTCGAAGGGCGGCGTCTCCGTCAGGCCGCGGTCGAAGGTGGCCGGCAGCCCCTGAAGTTTCCGGTCGCGGAAGTAGAAAGCGCCTGAGCCGTGGAACTCGTTCGTGCCTGACTTGGTGACGACGTTGACGACCGAAGAGCCGGAGCGGCCCTGCTGCGCGTTGAAGCGGTTGGTCGCAATCTGAAACTCCTGCACGGCGTCCTGCGAGATGTTCTGCACGGCACCGCCCACCACGTCGTCGTTGATGTCCGCGCCGTCAACAGTCACGCTGCCGCCCCGGCCCAGTTGTCCGGCGGACGAGATGACGACCGTGTTGGTCTTCGTCGGGTCGAAGTTGGGCGCGGGCGCGTTGCCTGGGACGAGCAGCGCGAGTTCCAGGAAGTTGCGCCCGTTGAGCGGCAGGTTCTCTATCTCGCGCCGACTGATGACGCCGTCAACGTCGGAGTTGAGTGTGTCTAAGAGCGGCGTCGCGTCCGTGTCCTCGACGATGACGGTGATCTCTTTCGCGCCGATTTGGAGCGTCGCGTCGAGCGTCGTGCTCTGGCCCACTTGCAGCGTGACGGCGGGCGCGGCGACGACGGGCGCGAACCCCTGCGCCTGAACTCTCACCTCGTACTCGCCCGGCGGCAAAGCCGACAACGTGTAGAAGCCGTCCTCGTTGGTCGTCGTCTCCCGCTTGACGCCCGTCGCATGAAGCGTCGCGGCCACCTGAGCGCCGCGGACCACCGCGCCGTTCGGGTCCGAGATTCTCCCGCTCAGGGTCGCGGTCGCGGACTGCTGCGCGGAGACGGCCGTCAGGGTCGAAGCGAGATAAAAGCCAAACATCAGGAAGCCCGCGACGGCGAGAGCCAGGCGGCGGGGCTGCTGAGCGGCCTGCGGCCGGAAGGGGTGTGAACAGCTCATGTTTTTTGACCCTTTTGAACCTTTCGTGATTTCCGGTCAAGCGCGCCGCTGCGGGGAGCGCCCGATTGACAGGTCGGGAATTTTCGCGGCGGGGAGTCTGGCAGAAAGCTCAACGAAAGCTCCCGGCCTCCCGCGCTTTCAGTGTGAAGGGCCGGCTCCGGGCTAATGACGGCGAACCAGAGGGGTCGGTCTTAGGCCAGCAACAAAACAGTCAGGAGGGAATTACAAGACCTCTGGCGCGCCCAACCCGGAGCCGGGATTTTGTTGACGTGCACACGGAAAGTACCACTAACGCGGGCCGCGTGTCATGGGCCTGTGGGTTGACCGTCGTCTCCAACTAAAGTTGGAGACGACGGTCGAGTGGCTTAGAAAGAGAGCCGCCCGCTGAACTGGGCCTGGCGGCCGGGCGTGGAAGCCTCGGTGATGGTGCCGAACTGCGGCGTATTGACGAAGCGGTTGGGAGTGCCGAGGTTCGTGTGATTGAGCGCGTTGAATAACTCCGCGCGGAACTGGAACCGCACGTTCTCGGTCAGGACGAACTCGCGGTGCAGGGCCAGGTCGAGCGTCTGCAGTCCGGGGCCGTACATGGTGTTGCGGCCCACGTTCCCGAAGGTGAAGGCGGGCGGCGCGGCGAAGGCGGCCGGGTTGAACCAGCGGTCGGCCGTGTGGCTGCTCTGGTCGAAGACGGGCTGGCCCGTGTAGTTGGCGCGGATGGGGTTCTCGCCGAGCAGTGTCCCGGCGTTAGCCGTGTCCCCGAAAACGGAGATGGTGAACGGGAATCCGCTCTGGGCCTGGAAGATGGCCGAGAGGTGCCAGCCCCCTGTGACTGCGCGCAGCGCGCGCGAGAAGCCGAGCGCCGGGAGGTCGTAAACGGCGCTCAGCGCGAAGCGGTGGCGGATGTCGCAGGCCGGCCCCTTCTCCAAACTCAGGTCGCGGTTGTCCTGCGGGATGGCCGACTCGAACATGGGAGAGCGGAAGTCGGGCGCGTTGCTCAGGTTTTTGGCCCAGGTGTAATTGGTCAGGAGCGTGAACCCGCGCGCGTAGCGGCGGCGGACGTTGACGTAGCCGGCGTTGTACCAACTCTGCGCGGAGTTCTCCAGGAGGTTGATGCCGCTGACGGGGAACGTCAGGCCCGTGGCGTTGACGTTGTCCGGCAAATCTGTGCCAGGAAGGAAAGAGAGCACGCGGTAGGGGCGGCGCGGGCCAATGGCCCCCGGCCCCGGCGGCGCGTTGTTAATCAGGTGGGCGCGCTGGAGGTGTACGCCGTGCGAGCCCAGGTAGCCGACTTCGAGCGTGGTCTCGCGCCCGAGGCTCTTCTCGACGGAGAAGCTCCACTGCTGTATGTACTGCGACGGCGCGTGCGGGTCGAAGGCGGCGAAGCTGACGACCGTTTGGCCCAGGACCGGCTGTCCGAAGTTGAACTGCGAAGCTATCAGCGAGGCGGGCGGCGTGAAGTTGTCGGCCTGCTGCGTCTCGGGGAAGACGTAGGGCACGTTGTGCCGCTGGTTGCACCAGGTGTTCATGTCCACGGGCGTGAAGAAGATGCCGAAGGCCGCGTGCAGGACCATGCCGAGCCGCGGGACATTCTGCGAGATGCCGAAGCGCGGGGCGAAGTTGAGCTTGTTCGAGTACATCAAGCCTTTGGGATAACCCTGCTGCCCGCCGATGAAGACGAAGGGCTTTCCGTCCTGGAAGATGAGGTTACTGTTGGCGAAGCGTATGTCAACGAGCGGGCTCATGTATTCGTACCTGAGCCCGATCTCGATGGTCGTGTTGCGCGTTAACTGGAAGGTGTCCTGGACGAAGCCGTCGGCGTACCACTGGCGCAACTGCATCTGCGGAATGCCGGCCTGGCGCTGCTTGACCGCGGGCAGGCCCAGGAGGAAGCTGGCGAGCGCCGAGCCCGTCCCGTCGTTCGTCGCCGTCCGCGTGGTGAAGCCGTTCGTGAACTGGTAATAGCCGCGGTTCTGGAAAAAGCCCCACATGGGCCAGATGAAGTAGCGGTAGCTGCCGCCGAGCTTGAGGCTGTGGCGGCCGACCTGCCAGTTGAGCAAATCGCGCGCTTCGAGAATCGTGTCCCAGGCATGCATCGGCGTCGCGGCGAAAGAGTCGCCCATCCCCGAAAAGCCCTGGACGTTGAACCACGGCGCACCGTAAGCGCCCTGGCCGCCGAAGCCGACGCCGCGAATCCCCAACTCGGAGACGATGTCGTTGCTCTCGCTGTTCTCCGACGAGCGGTGCATGGAGAGGCGCGAGAAAGTGATGGACGCGATGTTCACCACGTGCGGGCTGACGACGTGGTTCCAGGCGACGCTGCCGTGCTGCGAGAAGTTGTCGTGAATCGCGCCGAAGCCCGGCAGGTTCTGCGGCATGAAACCATTCTCGCTGCTGAACGAGTAACGCGCCGCGAGGTTGTCGCCCCGCTCGAAGACCTGGTCCACACGGATCGTGGCCTGGTCAGTCACGTGGTGCTCGTTACGCACGTCCAGGTAGTTGTTGCAGTCCATGCCGGCACCGACGACGGTCGGCGCGCCCATCATCGTCATGCCGCACCCCTGCATCCCCATCTGCATGTTGGGCCGGGGCACGTACTTCTGTAGGAAGAGGAGCGCGGCCGGGTTAATCAAGTTCTGCGGGATGATGTTGCCGGGGAACGGGTCGCGGAGAACTTGCGGGTTGGCGGGGCTGACGGGCCGGTGCGGGTCGAAGTTCGGGTTCGGGCGGGCGCTGAACGGGTTGTAGATTTGAGCGCCGCTCATGCTGAAATCGCCGGAGATTTCCTCGGCGGTCGGCACGGTGGCAATCATCGTGTCGGCCTTCGTGCGCCGCAGGCCCTCGTAGTTGAAAAAGAAGAAGGTCCTGTTCTTGACGATGGGGCCGCCGACGGCAGCGCCGAAATTGTTCTGGACGAGAAAATTGGAATCGCCCATCTCGTTGAAGGTGCGCGCGTCGAGCGCGCCGTTGCGCAGAAACTCGTAGGCCGTCCCGTGAAACTCGTTCGTCCCCGAGCGGGTCACGATGTTGACCTGCCCGCCGCCGGCCCCGCCCATGTCGGCCGAGTAGCTGCCGGTCTGGACCTTGAACTCCTGCACCACGTCGGGCGAGGGGCTCAGGTTGAGTGTGTTGAAGGTCGGGTCGGTGTTGGTGGCTCCGTCCAGGAGGAAGTAGTTCGCGTTGGGGCGGTTGCCCCCGATGCTGACGGCCGAGCGTTGGCCGGGACGCCAGTACAAAGGGTTCATGTCGCCCGTCTGCGCGCCGTGGCTGACGTGTGCGCCCGGCACGGTGAGCACGAGGTCTATCAGCATCCGGCCGTTCAGCGGCAGGTTGCGAATCGCGGCCGGCTCGATGACCTCGCCAACGTCCGCCCTGGTCGTGCGCAAGACCTCCACGGCCTGAATCTCGACCTGCTCGTTTTCGACGCCGGCGAGGTTGAGGCTCACGTCGAGCGTCAGCTCCTGGCCCACTTCCAGGCGCAGCGTCTGCACCGAGGACGCGAAACCCGCGGCCCGGACGGTCAGCTCGTAGTCGCCGGGCAGCAGGCCAGAGACTTGAAAGATGCCCTGCTCGTCGCTGCTGACGTTGCGCACAGACTGCGTGCCCGCCGACTTCAGCTCGACGGCCGCGCCCGGTATCACACGCTGCTCAGGGTCGAAGACCGTGCCGCTCAGGCCGGCGTAGTTGCTCTGGCCGTGTGCGTGAATAGAAATTAACAGAAGCGCGGAGAAGAGAGAGAGCCGAGTGAGTTTGCCCACAGCCTTACCTCCAGAGGAAGCCGCCCGGTTGTATTTGAGTGTGCAGACCAGAGTAAAGTTTTACGGACCCCGACAGTCGAATCCTAACACCGCGCACGCGGCCTGTCATGCGACCACGGTTGGGGGCCGGGGTCAAACTTTGGTTGGAGACGAAGGGCGCTTACGGCAAATGGACGAGGCCGCGTTGCAGGGCGGTGGTGGCAGCCTGGGTGCGGTCGCTCACGCCGAGCTTGCTCAGGATGTTGTTGATGTGGCTCTTGACGGTCGCCTCGCTGATGTGGAGCAGTGTGCCAATCTCTTTGTTGCTCTTGCCGCGCACGATCTGCTCCAGGACTTCCAGTTCCCTGCCCGTCAAATCCGAGCCGCCCATCCGCTCGGCCAGCCGCTCGGCCACGACCGTCGGAATCCGGCGCGCGCCGGCGTGCACCTTACGAACCGCGTCCTCCAACTCGTCGAAGAACATATCTTTCAGGAGGTAGCCCTGCGCGCCCGCCTGCAAGGAGCGGTAAATGTCCTCGTCGCCGTCGAAGGTCGTCAGCACGATGACGCGCGCGTTCGCGAACTCGCGGCGAATCCTCGTGATGGCCTCGACGCCGCCGACGACAGGCATGCGCAAGTCCATCAGCGTCACGTCCGGCCGGTGCATGCGGAACAGTTCCACGGCCTCCTGCCCGTCCTTGCATTCGGCGACGACCGTCATGTCCGCGACGGTGTTAATCAGCGCGACGATGCCCTGCCGCACGACCGCCTGGTCGTCAACGACCATCACCCGAATCTGGTTGTCACTCATAAGGGCCGCCTCCGTCTCGCCAGTGTGCCAGAAATCCGTCAGCCGCCAAGCGGCACTTCGACGACGACCTCCGTGCCCTCGCCCGCGCCGCTCTCGACGAACAGGGTGCCGCCCATCTGCTCGGCGCGCTCGCGCATCCCGACGAGCCCGAAGTGTCCATTCGCGCCTCGCGTTTTAGTGTCGAAGCCGCGGCCGTTGTCGCGGACGCTGAGTTGGACGCGCCTTGAGTCGAACTTCAGGTTGATGAGAATGCGCTGGGCCTCCGCGTGGCGGACGGCGTTGTTGATGGCCTCCTGGCCGATGCGCAGGAGGTTGCTCTCGATCAGCGCGCTCAGCGGGCGGAAGGTCCCGCTGACCTGCACCTGCGCCTGCACGTCGGTCCCGGCCGTGAGCCTGCGCGCCGTCTCGGTCAGCGCCGAGGGCAGGTCGTTCTGTTCGAGCGCCTGCGAGCGCAAATCCCAGATGTAGCGGCGGGCCTCCGCGATGCTGTGGCGGACGAGGACGCGCGCGCGGTCGAGGTGGGATTTCGTCGCCTCCGCGTCTTTCGACATCGTCCGCGAGACCAGTTCGAGCTGGATGGAGATGCCTAAAATTTCCTGTGCCAGATTGTCGTGAATCTCGCGCGCGATGCGGTTGCGCTCGTCGAGCACGGCGGCGAAACGTCGCTTCACCTGGCGCACGCGCAGGAGGTAAAGCTGCCAGACGGCGAGGGCGAGCGCGGCGGCCGAGAGCGCGTAGAACCAGTAGGTCTGGTAAAAGTGCGGCCTGAGATAAAGGTCGAGCGAAGCGCCCGCCTCGTTCCAGACACCGTCGTTGTTGGCGGCCGTCACGCGGAACTTGTACCGGCCCGGCGGGAGGTTCGTGTAGGAGGCGACGCGGCGCGTGCCGCCGTCAATCCAGTCCTTGTCGAAGCCGTCGAGCTTGTACTTGAACCTGACCTTCTCCGGCGCGACGAAGCTCAGGCCGGCGTAGTAGAAGTCGAGGCGCGACTTGCCCGGCGGCAATTCAATCTTGCTCGCAGGGGAGACAGACTCGTCGTCGATGCGGACCTGTTCGATGACGACGCCGGGCGGCTGCGCGTTGACTTTTAATCTCGACGGGTCCAGCACGGCGACGCCCTTGAGGGTCGAGAACCAGAGTCTGCCGTCGCGCCCCTTCCAGCCGGAGGGGTGGCCGCCGCCGCTGCACTCGCGCGTCCGCATCCCGTCGGCGGTGCCATAAACGACGGGCGCGATTGTGCCAACTTTTCCGGCCGCGAAGTCGTCCAGCTGCTTCCTGTCCACGCGGAAGACGCCCTTGTTGCAGCTCAGCCAGAGGTTCTGCCCGTCGTCCTCCGTGATGCTGTAAACCTCGTCGTCGAGGAGGCCGGCCTGGACCGTGTAGGCCGTGAACTTCCCTTCACGCAGGCGGTCCATCCCGCCCCCGCTCGTCCCTATCCAGAGGCTCCCGCCGCCGTCTTCGTAGAGCGCAATGACGGTGTTGCTCGACAGCCCGTCGCGCGTCGTGTAGGTCGTGAACTTTCCGTCTTTCAATCTACTCAGGCCGCGCAACGTCCCGACCCACAGCGCGCCCTCGCGGTCCTCGTAAATCGCGCCGACGAAATTATCGGCGAGCCCGTCCTCCGTCGTGTAGCTCGTGAAGCCCCCGTCCTTCAAGCGCGTCAGGCCGCCGCGCGTGCCGACCCAAAGTGTGCCAGTCTGGTCAGCGCGGATCGAGCGAACGAAGTCGTTGGCGAGGCCGTCGGCGGAGGTGTAGGTCGTGAACTTCCCGCCGCGGAGGCGGTTCAACCCGTCGGGCGTCCCGACCCAGAGGTTGCCTTCCCGGTCGTCCGCGAGCGCAAGCACGAAGTCGCTCGACAGCCCGTCGCGCGTCGTGTAGTTGGTGATTGTGCCATTCTTCAAGAGGCTCAGGCCGCCGCCATACGTGCCCATCCAGACGCCGCCCTCGCGGTCCTCGTAAACGCATTTGACGAGTTCGTTCGGGAGCCCTTCGGCCGTCGAGTAGGTCGTGAACTTCTTGTCCTTGAGGAAGACGAGGCCGGCGGATTCCGTGCCGACCCAGAGGCTCCCCTCACGATCCTCGAAGACGGAGAGGATGACGCTGCGCGAGAGTTCGCTCTGCCCCTCGAAGGAAGTGAAACGATTGTCCCGGTAGCGGCTCAGGCCGTTTGAAGTCCCGACCCAGAGCGCGCCTTCCGCGTCCACGTTGAGCGCGGTGATTCTGTCGCTCGGCAACCCGTCGGCGGCGGTGTAGGTCGTGAACCTGCCCCCGCTGAAAGAGGAGAGGCCCTTGAACGTGCCGACCCAGAGACGGCCCGCGCGGTCCTCCGTGACGGACGAGACGCTGTTGCTGGCGAGCCCGTCCGGCACCGTGTAGCTCGTGAGCTTCCCGTCCTTCAAGCGGCCCAGGCCGTCGGACGTGCCGACCCACAAGGCACCTTCGCCGTCTTCGAACAGGGCTTTGATGTCGTTGCTGACGAGCCCGTCCCTTGTGGTCCAGTTCGTGAAGCTCCCGTCCCTGAAGCGGCTCAGTCCGGCGGGGGTCGCGGCCCAGACGCCGCCCTCGCGGTCTTCATAGATCGCCTGCACGTCGTCGCCGGCCAAACCTTCCCGCGTCGTGAAAGTGCTGAACTTCCCGCCCGCGAGGCGCAGCAACCCCGCGCCCGTGCCGAGCCAGAGGCCGCCCTGGCGGTCGCCCATGAGGGCGTGCACGTCGTTGTTCTTCAGCTCGGGGGTGTTCTGTTTGTCGAAGATGGTGAAGCCCGTCCCGTCGAAGCGCGCGAGCCCTTCTTCTGTGCCAATCCACAAGTAGCCGTCGGCGGTCTGCGCGACGGCGCGGACCGTGTTCTGGGGCAGGCCGTTCTCCGTCAGCCAGACGTTGCGGCTGTACTCCGCGAGTTCCCGACGCGGGTCGAGGGCGAAGGACGCCCCGCCCCAGCACAACAGCAGCAGGAGTAAAGGGCCGAGAGCGCGGAGGCTGAGCTTGCGCGTGAAACCTGATCGGCTCATCTATCTTTGCGACTACTAAAGGGCCGTCCTGGCAGCTTCGCCGACGGATAATGTAACATTCTATGTGTCCGACGTAATTATATTCAACGCCCGAGCGGCAAACGCTCGCAGCCAAAGGTCTGAGTCCACACAATGCGGCTTGACAAATCGGCAGCCCCTTTTCTTCTGGCATTACTCTTCTTACCTGTTGCGGCCGGGGCGCGGCAGGGGCGTTGGCGCGCGGCCACCGAGCAGGAGCTGAGGCGCGTGATTCCGGCGCGCGCGGCGGTCGTCAAGGAGAACATCGAGACAGAATTCCGCACCGCCTCGGGCGTCACCGACGGGCGCGGCCACTTCATTGCCGGCGTCGTGATGATCACGGCCGGCTACTCGGCCGAGGGCAAGTACTCGCACTTCTTCGTCACGCAGGCGGCCGTCCACGTTGACGACCTGGTCCTACAGCCGGACGAGTACGTCTTCGGCTACCAGCGTGTAGACAGCGAGACCATGCGGCTCGTCTTTTATAAAGCTTCGAGCGGCAGAGAGGTCGGGGCCGCCGTCGCGCGCCTCAATGCGAAGGGCAGCGCCGTGCGCTCGCTCCTCATCAGCCCGCCGGCCGGCGGCCGCGGGACCATCCAGCTCGGGCGCTTCGTGTTTGATTACAGGCTTGACTGAGCTACCTGCCGCGTTGGACCAGGCTGGCGGCGACGGCGACGAGTTCCGCCATCTCGACCGGCTTCGGGACGTGCATCTGGTAGCCGGACCTGAGCGCCTGCATGCGGTCCTCGACCCTGGCGTAAGCCGTCAGGGCGATGGCCGGGACGCGCGCCCCGCCATCCTCGGGCAGCGCGCGCACGCGCCGGATCATTTCGTAGCCGTCCTCCTCCGGCATCCCTATGTCGCTGATGAGCAGGTCGGGCGGAGAGGCGCGCATCGCTTCGAGCGCCTCCGCGGCTGAGCCCGCGGCCGTCACCTGCGCGCCGCACTGGCCCAGCCCGGCCTTCAGCAGCTCGCGCGTGTCCGGCTCGTCGTCCACGACGAGGATACGCACGCCGTCGAGCCTGTCAACGCTGTCGAAGAAGGGCAGCGTGTCCCTCGCCGCGGGGTGCACGCGCTCGCCCTCGGCCGCCGCCTGGTAAACGGGGGCGACCGGCAGCAGCACGGTGAAGGTCGAGCCCTGCCCCTCGCCCTGACTCTCGGCGCGCACGGTCCCGCCGTGCAGCTCGACGAGGTGGCGCACGATTGCCAGGCCCAAACCCATCCCGCCATGCTGGCGTGTGGTGCGCTGGTCCGCCTGGCGGAAGCGGTCGAAGACGTGCGGCAGGAACTCGGGCGCTATCCCTGAGCCCGTGTCGCTGACGGCGATCTCGACGTGCGAGTTGACCCGCTCCAATCTGATTTGCACGCGCCCGCCTTTCGGCGTGAACTTGATGGCGTTCGCGAGCAGGTTCCAGACCACCTGTTGCAGGCGGACGGGGTCGCCCGAGACGGTGACTATTCCCGTGTCCATGATCTTCTGGACGCGCACGCCCTTGGCCTCGGCCGCGGGGCGGACGGCCTCGACGGCGGCCTCGACGAAAGAGTTGGGGTCAACCTGCCGCACGTCTATCCTGAGCTTGCCGGTAATGATGCGCGAAACGTCCAGCAGGTCGTCTATCAACTGCGACTGCGCGCGCGCGTTGCGCTCTATCGTCTCGAAGGCTTTGCGCGTGGAGTCGCTGTCAAACTGCCCCGTGCGGAGCATGTGCGCCCAGCCGAGGATGGCCGTCAGCGGCGTGCGCAATTCGTGCGAGACGGTGGCGAGGAACTCGTCCTTGAGGCGGCTCGACTCCTGCGCCTCGTGATAAAGGCGCTCCTTCTCGGCGGCGGACTGCTCGGCCTCGGCGCGGGCGCGCTGGACCGCGTCGAAGAGCCGCGCGTTGTCCATCGCGACCGCGGCCTGCGCGGCGAGCCCCTCGATGATGCGCGCCTCGCGCTCCGTGAAGACGCCCTCCTCTGGGTGGCCGAAGAAGAGGCCGCCGTAAACCTCGCCCGAGCGCGAGACGACGGGCACGGCGAGGTAGCTCGTCACGGGCAGGTGCCCCTCGGGCATGCCGTAGTAGGGCGCGTTCCGGCCGTAGCGTGGGTCTTTTTTCACGTCCGCGATGAGCACGGTGCCCTCGCCCTTGAAGGTCGGCGAGAAAATGTCCGTGTTGCGCGGCATCGGGAAGTGCTCGAAGGCCGAGCGCGGGACGCCCGCGAGCGTGTAGAGCATGTAGGACGCGCCCTCTTCGTTGAGCACGTTGTAGAAGAAGGAGCCGAAGCGCGCGCCGGAGAGTTCGGTGGCGGCGTCCGTGACGGCCTGGACGAGCTTATGAAGGTCCAGCTCGCCAGCGAGCGTCTGGCCCAGGCGGTTGACCGTCTCGATGATCTCGGCCTGCTCGCGCAATTGCGCCTCGTTGCGGATGCGCTCGGTGATGTCGCGGGCCATCGCCGAGATGGCTATCAGCCGGCCGCGCTCGTCCGTGATCGGTGAGAGCGTGATTGCCACGTCAACGACCCGCCCGTCCTTCGCGCGGCGGAGGGTCTCGAAGTGCTGCGGGGCAGGCTCGTACTTGAACCTCTCGAACCGCGCCTTCGTCTCCTCGACGTACTCGGGCGGAGTGATGAGCGTCGCGTTCTGGCCCAGCGCCTCGGACGCCGTGTAGCCGAACATCTTCTCCGCGCCCGCGTTCCACGACGCGATCTTGAGCCCCAGGTCGGCGCTCATGATGGCGTCGTCCGACGACTCGACGATGGCCGAGAGCAGTTGCTGCGTCTCCTCGGCCCGCTTGCGCAGGGTGATGTCGCGGGCGATTTTTGACGCGCCGACGATGCGCCCCTCCGCGTCCCTGACGGGCGAGACGGTGAGCGACACGTCGAGGAGCGCGCCGTCCTTGCGCTTGCGCACGGTCTCGTAGTGGTCCACGCGCTCGCCGCGCCTGATGCGCTCCAGAATCCGCGGCTCCTCGTCCGGCATGTCGAGCGGGATGAGCATCGTGACGGGCTGGCCGACGGCCTCGCGGGCCGTGTAGCCGTAGAGCCGCTCGGCCCCAGGGTTCCAACTGAGGATGGTCCCGTTCAAATCTTTACTGATGATTGCGTCGTCAGAGTTCTCGACGATGGCCGCCATTTGCAGCAGCCTCGCTTCGGCCCGCTTGCGGTCGCTCACGTCGCGCGTGATCTCAAGGATGGACGCCACGTTGCCGCGCTCATCGCGCACGGTCGCCCAGCGTGTCTCGACAACGAGCTGCACGCCGTCCTTGCGCGTGTGCCTGAGTTCCCCCTCCCAGTAGCCCTCGCGCAGCAGGCTCTCGTAAATCTCTGCGAGCGGGACGGGCGGCACGGTCTTCAACAGCTCGTGCGGCGAGCGCCCCAGGGCCTCCTCGCGCGTGTAGCCGTAGGTGCGCGCCGCGCCGCGGTTCCAGAGCGTGATGGCGTTGGAGGAGTCGCGCAGGAAGATGGCGTCGTAAGCCTGATTGATGACCTCCGACTGCTCGCGCAGCCTCGCCTCGGCGCGGCGGCCCTCGCCGATGTCGCGCGCGATCTTCGAGGTCCCCACGACGCGGCCGTCCTGCCCCCTGATGGGCGAGACCGTGAGCGAGATGTCAACGAGACTGCCGTCCTTGCGCACGCGCACCGTCTCGTAGTGCTCTATGCGCTCGCCCGCGCGGAGGCGGGCCAGGATGGCGGGCTCTTCGTCCAGGTGGTCCTGGGGGATGAGGATGGTGATGGGCTTGCCGATGACCTCGCGGGCCGTGTAACCGAAGATGCGCTCGGCCCCCTTGTTCCAGCTCGTGATACGGCCGTCGAGCGTCTTGCTGATGATGGCGTCGTCCGCAGACTCGATGATGGCCGAGAGCCAGTAAGGCGCAAGCTCCGGGTTCTGCAAATCGTCGAGCAGGCCCGCGGCGTCTGTGTTGTCGGGTGACCCCTCCGGCGGGGTTTCGATGGGCATAGGCACACTTGTCCGGCGTAAACGAGCGGGGGAGCGATGACGGGGTTTACTTCAGGGGGCCGTGGGATTATACCGAGTCCGCACCCTAATTGCCACGACGCGTCGGAAGGACTTCGGGTAACGAGTCGGTTTTGAAGATGCGCGTGTGCCAGAACGGAGTCCACCGCCGCAGACGCAGAGAACGCGGAGGGGCGCAGAGGCTTGAATGGCATTCATCTCTTTTCCCGGCGTCGAGAATCAATCCGCGTCACCACACCTCGCACCGCTGCTCGCGCGGGCGCACCATCGGCGAGCCCTCGCGGCACTGGAACGCCTGCCGGAATTCCGGCATGTTCGAGAGCGGCCCGATGACGCGGTACTTGGCTACCGGGTGCGGGTCGCCCTGGACCATTACGCGCGCGAACTCGGGGCGCACGGCGTCGCCGCGGAACTGCCCCCAGGAGATGAAGAACTGCTGCTCGGGCGTGAAGCCGTCCACGGTCGGGAGCGGCGGCTTGCCGCGCCGCGAAAGCTGTAGGGCGCGATACGCGATCTTCGCGCCCGCGAGGTCGCCGATGCTTTCGCCGAGCACGAGGCGGCCGTTGTGGTGCAGCCCCGGCTCGACGAAGTAATTCTCGAACTGGCTGACGACGCACTCGGTCCGGGTCTGAAACTTCTTCAGGTCGTCGTCGGTCCACCAGTTCTTCAGGCGGCCTTCGGCGTCGTACTGCGCGCCCGAGTCGTCGAAGCCGTGACTGATCTCGTGGCCTATGCCGACGCCAATCGCGCCGTAGTTGACGGCGTCGTTGGCCTCCATGCTGAAGGCCGGCGGCTGAAGGATTCCGGCGGGGAAGACGATCTCGTTGAGCAGCGGGTTATAGTAGGCGTCCGAGGTCGGCGGCGTCATGCCCCAGCGCCCGCGGTCCACCGGCTTGCCGATGGTCGAGAGGTCGTCGCGCACGGCGAACTTGCGCCCCGCCACGACATCGTCCCAGTAGGAGGCCCGCGTGATGGGGACGCGGCTGTAGTCCTTCCACTTGTCCGGGTAGCCTATCTTCGGGTTGAAGGTGGATAGTTTTTCGAGCGCGCGCCGCTTCGTCTCGGGGCTCATCCAGTCGAGACCTTTGATGGTTTCCTCCATCGCCAGGCTCAGGTTCCTGACCATCTCCTGCATGCGCGACTTGGCCTCGGGCGGGAAATATTTTTCGACGTACTTTTTGCCGAGCGCCTCGCCGAGCAGCTGGTCCGTCGTCTCGACGCAACGCTTCCAGCGCGGCTTAGTCTCCTTCGCGCCTCTCAGGTAAGCGCCGTAGAAGGCAAAGTCCGCCTGCACGAACTCGTCCGACAGGTAGGGCGCGGCCGAGTTCAGCAGGTGCCATTTCAGATAGTTCTTCCAGTCAGCGAGCGGCACGCCCGCGAGCAGGCGGTTGAACTCTTCGAGGAACTTCGGCTCGTTGACGTTCAGGTCGCCCGCGGAGAGCGCGGACCGGCGGTAGTAGCTGGTCCAGTTGAAGTCGGGCGTGAGTTTTTGCAGTTCGGCGAAAGACATCTTGTGGTCGGTCGCCTGCGGGTCGCGCAGCGCGACGTTGTCGAGCGACGCCTGGGCCAGTTGCGATTCCAGCTTGAAGACCGCGTCGGCCGCAGACCTGGCGCGGGCCGCGTCCGCGCCGGAGAGCGTGAATATTTTGGCGACGTGCTCAAGATACTTTTCGCGCGCCTCCTTGAACCGCGGCTCGGGCTTCAGGTAGTAGTCGCGGTCGGGCAGCCCGAGGCCGCCGGCCGAGACGTAAGCGACAACGCTCGTCGGGTTGTGGTTGTCGGACCCGCCGTTGAGCGCGAACGGGACGGGGACGGCGATTGAGTGGAAGCGGGCGATCATCCGCTCGACGCCGGCGCGCGACCCGATGCGGTCGATCTCCGCGAGCAGCGGCGCGACGGGCCTCGCGCCGAGGCGATTGGCCCGCGCCTCGTTCATGCAGGCGCTGTAGAAGTCCCCGGTCAACTGTTCGACGCTGCCCTTGCGATTGTTCCCGGCCGCCGCGGCCGCTTCGAGTATCTCCCGGAGCTTCTCTTTGGTGGACTCGCCCGCGGCCCAACGCCGGCTCCAGCGCGGCATCGAGGCCGGGATGGGGTTCGCCGCGCGCCAGCCGCCGTTGGCGAACTCGAAGAAGTCGTCGCAGGCGGCGACGCCGCGGTTGAGGTCCGAGACCTCTATCCCGCGCCCATTGGAGTTTTGGGCCAGTACCGTTGCCGAAAGCACTAAGACGACGAGCAGAACTCGCACGAGAGACATAAGGCGCTCCTGTTATTGTCGGCGGTGACGGCGCACCGCGGGATCAGTTGTAGTCACGTTTCCGGGATAGGCTATAACATCGGGCGACATACCTACAACGTCTAATTTCGGTAAAAAGTTTGCGCCGCGCGACGGCCGCGGGCCGTCTTTCACACGCTTGAGACGACTCGCGCGGCTCGTGGGTCATTCGTCGGCTCGGCTGCGGCCGGCCGGTTCAGTATAATCCGTGTGAGGGTAAAGCACTGCGCTAGTCGCCGAGATGAAATTTCAAGACGCCACTGCACGATGGAAATTTTGGCGGGTGCCGCAGCTGGACGGCCTGGAATTGCTGTGCGGCTCGAACATCACGCATGAGTATCCGCCGCACGTGCACGAAGAATACTGCGTCCTGCTGATGCTTAAAGGCGTCGAAGTAACCGTCTGCCGCGGCGCGAGTCACGTTGCATTGCCCGGCAATTTAGCATTCATGAACCCGGACGAGGTGCATTCGTCCGACTCGGTCGGGGCCGAATATAGAATTATCAGAATCAGGCCCGCCTTATTCAGCCGGATCGTGCTTGAGGCGGCCGGGCCGGAGGTTGGGACGCCGCATTTCGACAGACTCGTAGTTGACGACGCCCGGACTTTTCGCTCGCTGCTGAAGCTGCACCTTAAAATCGAACAGAACGTTTCCTCCCTCGAACAGGAATCCGAGTTCGTTTCCGCGATGGGGCTATTGGTCGGGCGGCAGCTCGCGGATCGTCCCCCCGCCCGGCCCCTGGGCAAAGAGCCCCGCCACGTGAAAACGATTCGAGACTATCTCAAATCCCACTACGCCGAGAACGTGTCCTTGTCTCAACTGACTTCGATCACGAATTTGAGCCCTTTCTATCTGCTCCGCGTCTTCCACAACCAGGTCGGGTTCCCGCCACACGAATACCAGACCCAGGTGCGCATCGCCCGCGCCCGAAAGCTGCTGCTGGAGGGGAAGCCGATCTCGCACGTCGCTCTCGAAACAGGCTTCTGCGACCAGAGTCATCTCTCCCGCAACTTTAAGCGAATCGTCGGCATGACGCCGGGCCAGTTTTCGTCTCAGAGCAAGATCGTCCAAGACTCGACGGCCTGAGTTTGATAAAAAACTCCCGCGTTTAATCCTGCCTGATCCAGGCATCAATAAGAGGGCGGCAACTGTGCGAGTCTGGGCGAAACCATCCACCATCTGCTTTTTCAGCATTGCTCTTGTCGGCTTAGCGATGCAAGCGCCATCGGTTTGCGCGCAGCAAGCACTTCAATTTCCGGCGACGCCGAAGAAGGCTGTGACGGACGAGTATCACGGGGTCAAAGTTATTGACGAGTACAGATGGCTTGAGGACTTGACGGACCCCGCCGTCCGGCGCTGGGTCGGCGAACAGAACGAGTTCAGCCGCGCGGCGCTTGAGAGAATCCCCGCGCGGGCGGCAATAGCCGACCGCTTAAAGGACCTGTACGCCGACCGACCGGCCATTTACTACAACTTCTATCAACGCCGGCTGTTCTTCGCCATGAAGTCGCAGCCGGGGAAGAATCAACCGCTCCTGGTGATGTTGAAATCCCCGGACGATCTATCCAGCGAGCGGGTCATCCTGGACCCGAATGTCTTGAATCCCAGGGGCACGACCGCAATAGATTTCTATGTGCCGTCGCTCGACGGACGTTTCGTCGCCGTCTCGCTTTCCGACAACGGCAGCGAAGACGGCTCCGCACACGTTTACGAAACGGCCACGGGCAGGAAACTCCCGGACGTGATTCCGCGCGTTCAGTACCCGACCGCGCTGGGCAGCCTGGAGTGGAATAAAGACGCCTCCGGCTTCTACTACACGCGCTACCCGCAGGCAGGCGAGCGCCCCGCGGAAGACATGACCTTTTACCAGCAGGTCTACTTTCATAAGCTCGGCACGCCCCTCGGCGAGGACGCTTACGTCATCGGGAAGGAGTTTCCGCGGATCGCCGAGATAACGCTGAGCACGACAGAAGACGCCGGGTATTTGCTCGCCAGCGTGGCGAACGGCGACGGCGGAGAGTTCGCCCATTATCTTCGCGGGCCGTCGGGCGCGTGGACGCAGCTCACTCGTTTTTCCGATCAGATTAAGTCCGTCCTCTTCGGCCTGAACGGAAAGCTCTACCTGCTCGCGGTGAGCGGTGCGCCGAGGGGTAAAATCCTCTCCGTGCCGCTCGACAACCCGAAACTCTCGGAGGCGCGGACGGTCGTCCCGCAAAGCGACGCGACCATCGAATCTTTTATTCCGGCGGCGACGCGGTTGTATGTGGGCGAAATGAGGGGCGGCCCGTCGGAGATTGCCGTTTTCGACCTCGGCGGCAAGAAGCTCTCATCCGTCCCCACCAAGCCTGTCTCCTCGGTCCAGGTCGGCGTGCGGCTGAAGGGGGACGAGATTCTCTTCGGCAGTGTGAGCTACCTGGAGCCGTTCGCCTGGTATGGCTTCGACCCCGCGACCGGCGCGGTCACGAAGACGCGCCTGGCGGGCACCTCTTTCGTCAACTTCGACGACGCCGAGGTCGTGCGCGACTTCGCGGTCTCAAAGGACGGCACTAAAGTTCCGATCAATATCATCAGCCGTAAAGGGACGAAGCTCGACGGGCGGAACCCGACCATCCTGTACGGCTACGGCGGCTACGGCGTCAACATGACGCCGAATTTCAGGCGCAGAAACCGCCTGTGGCTGGATGCCGGCGGCGTGTACGTGGAGGCGAATCTTCGCGGCGGCAGCGAGTACGGCGAGGACTGGCACAGTGCCGGAAAACTCACGAAGAAACAGAACGTCTTCGACGACTTCGTCGCCTGTGCCAGATACCTGATTGAGAAGAAGTACACCGCCCCGTCCAGGTTAGCCATCGAAGGCGGGAGCAACGGAGGGTTGCTCATGGGCGCGGCGCTGACTGAGCACCCGGAACTCTTCAGGGCCGTCGTGAGCTACGCTGGGTGGTACGACATGCTGCGCGTCGAGCTATCACCGAACGGGGCCTTTAACGTGCCAGAGCTAGGCACCGTTAAAGACCCGGAGCAGTTCAAGGCTCTGTACGCTTATTCGCCCTACCACCACGTCAGGGACGACACGGCGTACCCGGCCGTGCTGTTCATCACGGGCGATAATGACGGGCGCGTTGACCCCATGCATTCACGCAAGATGGCGGCGCGACTTCAGGCGGCGACGAACTCGCAGCTCCCCATCCTGCTGCGTACCAGTTCTGACACCGGGCACGGAGCCGGCAGCTCACTCGGCGCGCGTATTGCCCAGGAATCAGATGTCTTCGCTTTTCTTTTCGACCAGCTCAAGATGAAGGCAGAACTGAAGGCGCGGGTTAATTAGCTCTCATCGAGAATCTCTTTGACCCTGCCCACCTCGCCGGTCACGAGGCGGACCTTGATGCCGTGCGGGTGGTAAGAGGATTTCGTCAGCACGTCTTTCACAGTGCCGCGCGTCAACCTGCCCGTGCGCTGGTCCTGCTTCAAGACTATGTCAACCGTGATGCCCGGTCTGATGTCTTTGCGCTCCTGGCCGCTCATGCGTCCTCGCTCCTCAGCCTCGGCGCGGGCTCAGTTTTTGGTGAAGGTGAACGTGTAAGAGTGCCCGGCCGGGTCCTTGCCGCTGCCGTTGAGCCTTTTCCCGTCCGCCGAAATCCACCCGGTGTTAGTGCCCAGGACCCACGGCGCTCCGTCCTTCACCTGCTCCACGATGCGATCCTCCTGCATCGTAATCCGCCGCGTCTCCCAATTCACCTGGCCGCTGACGGCGATGATCGCCCCCTTGCTGTTCTTCAGGATGCCGGAGAACGAGTCGCCCTCCTGGCTGTTGAGGTAGAGCACGGCGTCGCGGTTGGCGAACGTGCCCGTCCAAGTCCCTTTCACGTCCAGTCTCTTCGCGGGCGTGGGCGTGGGCGTCGGCTTGGGCGTGGGCGTGCTCTGCGGCGTGGCGCTCGGGGCAAGGCTGGGCGTGGGCTGCGGCGTGGCCTTGCCGCCGCCGCTTTCGAGGCCGGACTGTTTCGCCTGCGAGTGGTCGCCGCCGAACCAAGCCTTCCAGTTCGCGCCGATGACCAACCCGGTCGCCAGCAGGACGGCCACCGCGAGAGTGAGGAGCAGGACGCGCCGGCCGCTTCGCTTTGACGAAAGCGAGGGGCTCGTCTCGTTCGTCCCGGCGGCGGGGCTGGATATTTCCAACGTCGGCAGCGGCTCCCTGTTGACGGGGCGGGTCTCTCGCGGGTCATAAGGGGCGGAGAGGACCGCGCCGTCCATCAGACAGAAGGCGAGCGTATCGTCGGGGTAAGTTCGTTTACACTCCGGGCATTTTTTCATGGTCAGGGACGGTCAACGTCTCAAGAGAATTCGGCCGCGAGCGTTCCGGCGCATTCTAACACTTTCCTCGGGCGGTGAAGATGTCTGAAGCTACTGAGGCAGCGCGTAGGCCGCGAGGGTGTCCGAGAGAACTTTACTCAGCGCCCTCAGGAAGCCGCCGCCGCCCGCGGCGACGACGACGAATTGCCGCCCGCTCTTTTTCCCGCGGTAGGTCATCGGTGTCGCGTGGCCGTTGGCTTCCAGCTCGGCCTGCCAAAGCTCTTGGCCGGTCCTCGCGTCGAACGCTCTCAGGCGGTGGTCGGTCGTCCCCGCGATGAAGACCAGGCCGCCGGCCGTGACGATTGAGCCGCCCAGGTTCTGCGTCCCCGTGCGGTGAACCCCGCGCGCCTCCAATTCCTCGACCGTCCCGAGCGGCACTCGCCAGACGATCTCGCCGCGGTTCAAATCAACGGCGCTCAGCGTGCCCCACGGCGGCTGCTGGCAGGGCCAGTTGTGCCGGTCGCGGAACCACGCGTACTCCTCGAACCTGCCCTGACGCACGAAGGGCAGGGGCGCGCCCGCGGGCTGCCGGGTCATCGCGCCCACGGCCCCGTCCTCATTCATATTCACATAGAGGTAAGAGGTCGCCGGGTCGAACGACGCGCCGGACCAGTTTCCGCCGCCGTGAAAGCCTGGGAACATCAGCGTCGGCTCGACGCCCGCCGGCGTGTAGAGACCTTTGTTGACGACGACGAGCCTGTCGAACAGCTCCGTGCAGTAACGCTCAGACTCGGGCGTGACGCGGCTGACCTCATCGCGCGTCATGGTCTGCCGCGCCAGCGCCGGCGGCTTCAAGGGGAAGGGCTGCGTCGGCCACGTCGCCTCGCCGGGCACGTCCGATTGTGGCACAGGGCGTTCTTCGACGGGGAAGAGCGGGCGGCCCGTCCGCCGGTCCAGGACGAAGATGAAGCCCATCTTCGTTACCTGCACGACGGCAGGTATCTGGCGGCCGTTGTGGCGCAAGGTGACGAGGAGAGGCTGCGCCGGGAGGTCGTAGTCCCAGAGGTCGTGATGGACCATCTGGTAATACCAGACGAGCCGGCCCGTCGCGGCGTCGAGCGCGACGAGCGAGTTGGCGAAGAGGTTCTGTCCCTTCCTGTCGCCGCCGTAGAAGTCGTAAGCGGGCGAGCCCGTGGGGAGGAAAACCAGGCCGCGCCCTTCGTCAACGCTCATCGTTGACCAGACGTTGGCCCCCATGCGGTCGCGCCACGAATCGCCTTCCCACGTCTCGTGCCCCTTCTCGCCGGGGCGCGGCACGGTGTGAAAGGTCCAGGCGAGTTTGCCGCTGCGCACGTCGTAGGCGCGCACGTCGCCGCCGGGCCCCTGGGCCGGAAATTCGGGAAGCCCCCACCCGACGATGACCAGGTCTTTGTAAACGACGGGCGGCGACGTGACGCGCGCGCCCCACGACGGCGTCTGCGCCCACCTGTCGGCCACGCCCGCGCGCAGGTCAACGCCGCCGCCCCGGCCGAAGTCCGCGGCGGGTTTGCCCGTCTCCGCGTCCAGGGCCATGAGCCATCCCGTGACTGTGCCAAAAAGAATGCGCCGGTCGCGGCCGCGCCCTTTGCGAGACGGCCCCTCCCAGTAGGCCACGCCGCGGTGCGAGTTGAACTCGCGCTCCTTCTTCCCGGCCTGCGGGTCGAACTTCCAAATCTCTCTGCCCGTCTCCGCGTCGAGCGCGATGACGCGGCTGGAGGGAGTCGAGACGTACATCACGCCGTCAACCACGAGCGGCGTGGAGGAGAAAGACGCCTGGAAGGGAGCGGTCTGAAGTCCCAGCTCAAGCTCGCCCGTGTGGTAGACCCACGCCCTCTGCAAGCGCGCCACGTTGCGGCGGTTGATCTGCGCGAGCGTCGAGTAACGGCCGCCGCCCTGGTCCTGCCCGTAGGACCGCCACTCGCCCGTGCGCGTCTGTGCGCGGCAATTGACGAGACCGGAAAGAGTGAGAGCAAGGAGAAGCGGCGGGACGAGCAGAAGTTTGCTTGGACGCATCGAAAGAGTTTACGGTCGAAGACCTGTGTTATGAAAGCCTCTCCAAAGTGCACTGCGGTTGGACGGGCCGTCAAGACACGCGGTTAATAATTAACGGAACCCGGCTGCTGCGCCGCGTCCGAGACCCGGCGGGCGAAGTAGTGTGGTTCTCTCGTGTTGCTTTCCAGCGTAACACTAGCCCTTCGTCCCTGTAAAACTTCTCCCGAAATGCGAATGGCCCAAAGATAAGGGGAGCCGCTTTACCTTTGCGTCTTTGCGCCTTTGCGTGAAATTATGCCTCACGCTGGAGGCGCAAAGGCGCAAAGGAAGGTCGAATGAAATGACTGAAGCCGTCGCGGGCGTGGACATCGGCGGGACGAAGATTGCCGTCGCGCTCGAATCAAGCGGGGGCGAGAGAATCAGCGCACGCCATTTCCCCACGCGCGCGGGACTCGGGCCGGAGGCCATACTCGGCAGCGTCGCGGCGGCCGTGCGCGGGATGTGTGCGGAGGCGGGGGCGAAGCTGACGGCCGTCGGCATTGGATGTCCCGGCTCAGTTGACAGGGAGCGCGGGACGGTCCTGCTCCCCATCAACCTGCCCGGCTGGCACGAGTTCCCCGTCGTCCGCACCGTCGAAGAACTGCTGAACGTTCCGGCGGTCATGGAGAACGACGCCAAGCTGGCCGCGCTCGGCGAGTACGCACACGGCGCGGGGCGCGGCCTCACCGACATCGTTTACCTGACCATCTCGACGGGCATCGGCGGCGGCATCATCACGGGCGGCCGGCTCCTGCAAAGGCTCGGCGCGGGCGAGGTCGGGCACATGACGGTTTTGCCCGGCGGCCCGCCCTGCGGCTGCGGCTCGCGCGGGTGCCTCGACGCGCTCTGCTCGGGGACGGCCATCGCCCGCCGCGCGCGCGCGCTTTTGGCCCAGGGCGCGACGAGTCTCATCAGCGAGCTGGTGAGCAGTCCCGAAGAGGTCACGGCGCAAACTGTGACGGAAGCCGTTCGGCGCGGCGACGAACTCGCGCGCCGCGTCTGGGATGAGATGATTCACTACCTCTCAATCGGCATCGCGAACGTCGTCACGGTCCTCGCGCCCGAGGCCGTCATCCTCGGCGGCGGCGTCGTGGCCGCGACGGGCGAGCTGCTGCTCGGCCCCCTGCGCCCGCTCGTGGAGCATCGCGCGACAATGGTCCCCGCCGGCAGAGTCCGCATCCTCCAGGCCGCGCTCGGCGGTGAGAGCGGCATCCACGGCGCGCTCGTCCTCGCCAGAAGCAATCAGTAATAAGAGCGTGTTTGAAAACTCAGGCTCAACCCTTTGCGGCTTTGGTTTTTCTTTTCCTGCGCCTTTGCGTGAAAGGCTGTTTCTCGCAAAGGCGCAAAGAGAAGACGTAAGGCGCAAAGGCTTGAATCAGTGTTTCGCTTGAGTTTTGGAACACGCTCTGACTACTTAAGCGAGCGAGACGGAGGCGAATTTGCTGGCGAGGACGAGCGAGAGCGCGCCCATCAGGGTCGGCTGTTCGCCGAGGGTCGAGGCGATGATGCGCGGGGGGGGCAGGCCGCGGCAGATTCTTTTCTCGACGGCCGCCCTGGCGTCTTCGGCTATCAGCGGCCAGGTGCGCGCCGTCAGGCCGGCGATGATGACCGCCTGCGGCGACAGCCCCTGAATCAAGTTCGCGATCCCGACGCCCAGGAAGTGCGCCGTCTCCTTCAACGCCTTGACGGCCGCCCGCTCGCCCTTCAGCGCGCGGTCAACCAGCTCCTCGAACTTGATCGAGCCCTCGCCATCCGAGCCCCGCGCGAGCCGCGTGTAGCGCGCCAGCGCCGAGCGTTCGGAGGTGAAGGCTTCCCAGCACTCGCGCCGCCCAGCGGCGCACGCGACCGGCGCGTCATGCCCGATAGTCATGTGGCCGAACTCGCCCGCGGCCCCGCTCTTGCCGCGGTAAATCTGCCCGTCGAAGACGATGCCCGTGCCGACGCCCTCGTGAATCAGCACGACGATGAAGTCGCGCACGTCGCGCACCTCCGAGCGCCCGAACCAGAGTTCGGCCAGCGCCGCCGCGTTGGCGTCGTTGTCCGCCTTCACGGGCAGGCCCGTGGCGGCCCGCAGCTCCTGTGAGATTTCCAAGTTGCTCCACTTGAAGTGCGGGATGAAGAGTGCTGTGCCAGTTTCCGGCTCGACCATTCCGGGCAGGCTGACGCCGACGCCCTCCACCGTCCCCTTATTTTTTCTGATCAGCTTGCGCGCGCACTTGACGATGTGCGCGATGGTCTTCTCCGCGGAAGGGTCCGTCTCGAAGTCTTCCTGTTCGAGCACGCGCCCCGCCAAATCGCTCGTCGCGACGATTGTCCGGCTCGTGCCCAGGTCCACGCCGATAGCGACGGCGTCCACCGTCCGCAACGAGAGCAGGCCCGGAGGCCGCCCGCCCGTGGACTCGCCGTACACCTCTTCGAGCAGGCCGCCGATCTTCAGCTCGTCAACGATGAGCGAGATGGTCGAGCGTTGCAGCTCCGTCTCCGAGGCGATCTCGGCGCGCGAAATCGGCCCGCGCTCGCGCACGTAGTTGAGGACGATCTGCCGGTTGATGTCGCGGATCGTGCTCGCCCGCGCGACGTTGTCTCTGTTCAGGTCAATCCGTCTCATCAGTCATCAAGGCCAGGGGTCGTGTGAGGTGGCGGCTCGTGCCGTCACTGTTCTTCAGACTTTGATAAAAATCCGCTTGCGGTAGAGGACGGTCAGCACGCCGAGCCACATCAGCACGATTGTGACGGCGAAGAGCAGCGAGGCGTTCAGGGGCGAGGCCCACGAGGCGTAAAAGTTTTCGTAGACCCAGCTCTGCAAGTCCACGCGGCCGCCGTCGGCGCGCGGGAAGGTGATGATCGAGCTGACGCGCGAGAAGAACTCCGCGAGGAAGTAGAGCGCCAGCGCGTTCGAGCCGAAGATGAGAAAAGGTTTGGCCCAGCCGCGGTAGTTTTTAACGTCAACCAGCCAGTAGCAGAGGGCCAGGAACTGGAGCGCCATCCCGGCCGCCACTAACACGTAAGAACTGGTCCAGAGCGCCTTGTTGACCGGGAACCAATAGCTCCACACCCAGCCGACGACGAGCGCCGCGAGACCGGCGACGAACATGGCCGAGACCTTGTCGAGCGCCGCGCGCTTTGAGCGCAGCAGGTGGCCCGTGAGCACGCCCGCGAGCGTCGTCGCGATTGCGGGGATCGTGCTCAGGATGCCCTCGGGGTCGTACAGCGGCTTCCACTTGTGCGCGCCGAGCACCTGGCGGTCAACGTAAGCCGCAAGGTTTCCTTCCATCTCCAGGTTCCCCGCCCCGAAGCCGGGCACGGGGACGAGTTTCATCATGGCCCAGTAGAAGACGAGGAGCGCGGCCGCGATAATCGCCTGCGTCTGCCAGCGCGTGTTGAGGAAGATGACGGAGGCTATGAAGTAACAGACGGCGATGCGCTGTAGGACGCCGGGGATGCGGATAGTGTGCAGGTCAAAGTAGGGGAAGCCGCCGAGGAAGAGGCCGAGCGCGAAGATGATGAGCGTGCGGCGGGCGATCTTCAGGTAGAGGTCGCGCTTGCTCCCCGCTTTCGCGCTGCGCGCGGAGAGCGCGAGCGTGATCGAGACGCCGACGATGAAGAGGAAGAAGGGGAAGACGAGGTCCGTTGGCGTCAGGCCGTGCCAGGCCGCGTGCTCCAGCGGGCTGTAGATGGATTCCCAGCTGCCGGGGTTGTTGACCAGAATCATGCCGGCGATGGTGACGCCGCGAAAGACATCCAGAGAGAGCAGCCTTCCGGTCGCGGGCGTCCCCTTATGCTCTCCGGTCAGAGCATCCATTCTTCAGTCTCCTTCTTCTGTGCGTCTCCGGCGTGAGTGGTTTTGATTTTCGCGCCGGAGGCGCACAGGGGTTGAGTCAATCAAGGTCTTGAGTTTCGCAGCGCGTCTTTAATCCCGCGGCGCGGTCTGTAGCTTGTCCATCACGCGTTGGGCCACTTCGCTCCCGGCCTCCCTCATCAGGTATTGCAGGGGCATGCGGCCACCGACGGAGGGCACGCCGACGCCGACGGGGCCGCGGCCCGCGCGCCTGGTCGCGAGATAGACGCTGCCGAATGCCAGCACCTTCGCCGTCTGCGGCATGAAGAGGGTGTAGTTGACCGCAATGTCGTTCTCACGGCTGCCCTCGACCCTCACGTCGAGCCAGAGGACGTGCGCCTCCGTCTCCTTCTTCGCGCGGTCAATGGCCTCTTTGCGCGTCATGCCGCCCCCGCCCCTGGCTTCCAGGCCGTGCGACTTGTTCAGCTCGGCGACGCACGACTCGACGGCCTCGTCAATGGAGCCGGAGATGATGGAGCTGGAAGTGCCGAACCTGTCGCCGCCGACGATGACGGTCGCGGCGGGGCCGGGCCTGTCCTCGCGCGGCCTGGCCTCCGGCTTGGGCTCGCCCTCGTCTTTGGCGACGGGCGAGGGCGGTGAAAGGGGCTTGGTCTGGCGGCGGCCGGACTGTGCCAGCGCGACCTGCGAGAGGCACAGGAGCGAGACGGCGCAGAGCGCCAGAAGCCGTCCCCGTCTCCCGCGCGAAAAGCTGTGGTTTTTACCTCGCATACTAGACCTCCGCTGAAACTTCTCCCGAAGACTATGCGCTCCGCCGGTGACGATGTTGAGCGAATCCATAGTGAGAGCGTTGGAGCATATCAGATATGAAAGGCGCAGGTCACTGAAAACTTTTTGACTGACCGGCCGCCGCCCTCTGAACATTCCGCGAACCGGGGCGGCAAATACAATAAATTTACTGGCCCAAAATGCGGGGGCGAGATAAATGCGGGGCGTGCCGGCGGTCCGTGCTAGAATCACGCCTGGTCAACCGCGATTTTCAAACCTGCCCCGGAGGCGCAAACGCATGATGCCCATCAACGTCGTCGTAGACCTGTCCCATTTCAACGCCGTCTCTAGCTTCGAGACCGTCAAGGAGGGCGGCATCATCGGCGTCATTCACAAGGCCACGCAGGGGACTTCGATGATTGACTCGAAGTACCACGCGCGCAAGGCCGCCGCTACGGCCGCAGGGCTCTTGTGGGGGGCCTACCACTTCGGCGTCGGGGACGAGGACGGCGCGGCGCAGGCCAAGTTCTTTCTCTCCGTCGTCGAGCCCGGCCCTCAAGACCTGCTCGTGCTCGACCTGGAGGTGAACCCCGGCGGGCCGGGCATGACTTTGGCCCAGGCCGAAGATTGGGTGCAGTACGTCGAGGCGGAGACGGGGCGCTGGCCCGGCGTCTACGGCGGCTCATACATCACGGAGCTGCTGCGGGGGCAGACGGGCGAGACGCCGCTCGGCTTCTGCTGGTTCTGGCTGGCGGAGTACGGGCCGACGCCGCACCTGCCGCCCGCCTGGACTGAGTGGACCATGTGGCAGTACACGGACGGGCAGGTTGGCCCACCGCCGCACTCTGTCCCAGGCGTAGGCAACTGCGACCGCGACAGGTTCAACGGCGATATGGACGGCCTGAAAAAGCTCTGGGGCTACGAGACGGCCGCCGCCGCCGACGCGACGACCGGAGCGACGGCCACGACTGACGAGACCGACGAAGCTGACGAGACTGATGATGGGGCGTCGAGTGCGCCGCCGAGTCAACCGTCTCCGACTGAATGAACGTAGAAGAGACGACTTATGGGAAACAATATTCTTGTCACGGGGGCGACCGGCACGGTCGGGAGCTTCCTCGTCAGGAAGCTCGGCGCGGCGGGCGTCGCGGCGCGTGCGCTCGTCCGCAGCCGCGAGAAGGCTGAGGCCGTCGAGGCGCTCGGCCTCGAAGCGGCGGTCGGCGATTTAGATAAGCCGGAGACGCTCGCGCCCGCGCTCGAAGGCGTCGAGAGAGTTTTCCTGCTCTCCGCGCCCGAAGAGCGACAGGCCGAGCTGCAAAACAATCTCGTCCGCGCGGCGCGCGCCGCGGGCGTGCGCCACGTCGTCAAGCTCTCGGCGATAGGCGTCGGCGGCGAGCTGGACCAGCTCGCGCTCGGCCGCGTTCACCGGGCGACGGAAGAAGAGATCGAGCACTCCGGCATGGCCTACACGCACCTCCGCCCCAACGGCTTCATGCAGAACAGCTTCATGTTCGCCCCGGCGATCAAATCGCAGGGCGCTTTCTACGCGCCTTACGGCGACGCCAGGGTCAGCTACGTTGACGCGCGCGACGTGGCCTCGGTCGCCTTCCACGCGCTGACCGAAGACGGCCACGAGGGGAAGGCTTACGAAATCACAGGCCCGCAGGCGCTCTCTTACCACGACCAGGCGCGCGAGCTTTCGTCCGTGCTCGGCCGTGAAGTCAGGTACGTGGAAGTTCCGATTGAGGGGGCGCGCGGGACGATGGTCGGCGCGGGGATGAACGCGTGGACGGTGGACGCGCTCATCGAGCTGTTCAACTTCTACAAGGACGGTGGCGCAGACCAGGTCCGCGACACCGTCCGCGAAGTCACGGGGCGCGACCCCATCACCTTCGCGCAGTTCGCCAAAGACCACGCGCAGGCGTTCCAATGATTATAGGTTAAGAGAAAGGGCGAAACAACTCAACCCTGCGGGCCGAAGCCGCATCTGATTCGAGGGCCGCGCCGCCGTTTGTGCGCGCCCTCTTTTGTGTGGCAAACTTACCTTTTTGAGGAGCCGCGCCGGGCGGCTCCGTGGCTTTATGAAGGTATTATTTATGCTGAGACGATCTGCTTTAACGTGCGCCGCGCTCGCGGCCCTGCTCTTTATCCAGCCCATGACTTTCGGCCCGTCGAAGGTGGCCGCGCAGAGCGCGCCCGCTAAAGACGTGGTGATGATTCTGCCTTTCGAGAACACCTCCTCGAACCTGCCCGAGTACAACTGGGTCGGCGAGAGCTTCGCCAACTCCCTGGCCGACCTGCTCAAGGTCCCCGGCCTCGTCGTCCTCTCGAACGACGAGCGTGAGTTGGCCTACCAGCGCCTCGGCCTGCCGCTGACGACCATCCCGTCGCTCGCCACGGCCATCCGGCTGGCGCGCGCCGCCAACGCGACGATGATCGTGCTCGGCACTTACAGCGTCATGACCTCCGGCGAGGACAAGACCGCGGCGGCGCTTCTGGGCACGGCGCGCGTCATCAAGGTCAACGAGGGGCGCTTGATGGGCGAGGTGATGCCGGACGGCCGCTGGGCCTCGCGCGTCTTCGACTTCGCGGACCCCTTGACGCAGTTGCAGCGGATGCAGGGCCGGCTAGCCTTCGACGTGCTCTACGCGCGCGACAAGGCGTTCCCCTTCACGCGCAACGAGCTGATCGAGCGCGCCACCAAAGTCCCGCAGGTCGCCTTCGAGACTTACCTCAAAGGCATACAGACCGACGACAAGGAGAAGCGCGTCAACTACCTGAAGAACGCGCTCAAGATTTACTCGGACGCCAAGGGCGGGGCCGTCTACCCCGAGGCCGCCTTCGAGCTGGGCCAGTTCTACTTCCAGCAGCAGGACTGGAAGCAGGCCGCCGAGTATTTTTCGCGCCTCCAGAAGGAAGACCCGCACTACACCGAGGCGGCCTTCTACGCGGCGCTCGCTTACGACAAGTTGGGCGACGAGCGCGCCGCGCTCGACGCGCTGATGCCCTTGACGCCCGAGAACTCCAAGACGCCGCTGACGAGCGTCGTCAACAACGCGGGCGCGCTCTCGCTGAAGGCGGCGCGCGCGGAGAAGGAGGCGAAAGAGCGCGACGAGCTGCTCTCGCAGGCCACTAGATTCCTCAAGCGCGCGGCCGACTCTTCCTCGGCCGACGATTCAACCGTCCGCTTCAACTACGCCTACGCACTCTTCCTCGCGGGCAAGTACGCCGAGGCCGCCGAGCTGCTGCGGCCCATCATCGCCGCAGACCCGCGCGACGGGCAGTCATACTTTCTGCTAGCCAAGGCGCTTGAGCAGACGGGGCAGGCCGATCAGGCGACCGCGGCCGACAACCAGGCGCGTCGCTACCTCCCCTCCTCCTACGCCAAGTGGCAGGTCGAGTGGCAGAAATCGCAGACCACGTCGAACGTGGACCTCAGGCTGAAGCAGTTCAACCGCAACGACCTGACTCCGTCCACGAGCGCCGAGATAGAGACAGTCCCCACTTCCGGCAGCCCGCAGGAGTTTCTGGCACAGGCCCAGAAGCTCTACCAGGACGGGCAGGACGAGGAGGCCCTACAGCTCCTGCGCCGCGTGCTCACTTTGGAGCCGACGAGCGCCGAAGCCTTCCTCCTCATCGGGCGCATCAACCAGCGCCTCGGCGATCAGCAGGCCGCCATCAGCGCCCTCAAGACGGCCATCTTCTGGGAGTCGCGGACGATTGACGCGCACATCCTGCTGGGCCGCATCTTCCTCGAACTCGGCGACCGCGCGCAGGCGCTCTCCTACGCCCGCAGCGCCATCCAGATTGACCCCAACAACCAGGAAGCCATAGCACTCCAGCGGCAGGTCGAGACGGGAAGCAGATAAGTGCAAAATTAAAAATGGAAAATGCAAAAAGGAGGCGGAGACCACTTTTGCATTTTTCATTTTTAATTTGTGCTAGAATGCGCGTCCAACCGTTGGTGTTTTCTCTTTACGGCAGAGATGACTAATTTACAGATTGTTTTCGCGGCCTCGGTGTTCGTCGTGCTGGCGCTGGGGCTTTTTGTCGTCGCGCTCTGGAGGCACAAGCGGGCCGGCTCGGGCGACGTTGATCTTCTCGGCGCGGCGGCCTCTGTCGAGACGACGCTCGGGCCGGAGGGCTCTGTGATCGTTCGCGGCGAGTTGTGGCGCGCGCGTTCGAGCACGGGCGCGAGTCTTGAGCGCGGCCGCGCGGTCCGCGTCGTCGGGGCGAGCCGGCACCTACTTTTGGTCGCCCCCGCGCGCGTCAATTCTTCCGAGTAGAATACGGCGACGCGGCGCGCGCGCCCGTTGGCGCTTATGGCGATAGACACTCACAAATACGCCGATCAGGTCGAGTACGAGTCACGTCACTCGGCGCTCGCAGAGTTCGGCCGTGACGAGCGCAAGCCCGCCGTGCTGCTCCTGAGCGCGCTCCTGCTCTCGGCGCTCTTCTTCGGCCTGGGCCTCCTCGTCGGGCGCTGGACTGCCGAGCCGAAAGCGGTGGCCGTCGCCCCGTCAAGCCCGCCTCCGACTCAAGCGGCCGCGGCACCCGCGCCGCAGCCGACCGCCTCCCCCGCGGCGACGGCGAGCCCCGCCGCGTCGCCCGCGAATGCCGAGCGCCGCTTCTCCGTCCTCGTAGCCACTTACGACTCCGAGGAGAAGACACAGCCGCTCGTCAAGTCTCTACAGGAAGCCGGCTACGCGGACGTACGCACCACGAGCCCGCGCGCCGGCGCGCAACGGCCGAGCTACTCCGTCCTCGCCGGCCGCTTCACCCAGGACGAGGCCCGCGCGGCGCTCAAACGAATGCGCGCCGCGAACGACGCCCGCTTGAAGAACGCGAAAGTCATCGAGAGCAGTGGTCAGTAGTCAGTGGCCGGTGGTCAGTTAAAAACAAAAAGACGAGAAGGCAGCGGAGCTTGATTAGCCCGACTGCCTTCTTGTCTTTAACTGACCACTGACCACTGACCACTGACCACTGCTTTCCTCACGCCTAATCCTTTCCGCTTTCCAGAAATTTTTTTCCGTGGCACGTAATGTGCTGAGCATAATGTCGGCAAGCACGCAACGTAACGTGTCCCCGCCGCCATCTACCCCCTGAGCGCCGCCTGCCGCTGCGCCAGCCGCCCGCCGAGCGATCCTTCAGTTTAACTCTCCGAAATGAGAACCCGGTCAGAGATGACCGGGTTCGCCCGCTTTTACAGGCTATTCGTTTATCCCAGGACCATTCTTTCCCTATCTCTGACTCGCGCGTGGTCCACTTTCTACGGTGACGTTTCCACGCTCCCCCGCCCGCGAGAGACGAAATTTGTCACCGGCGTGGTGACGTTTTCTGTCGAAATGCCCGGTCGCGTAGACCATTTCGGCGGCCTCGTGAGCGATTGCGTCCATCGGGGGCGAAATTTTTCTCGGCCCCCGAAAAAATTTTCTTCCTGCGCCGTCTGCTCAAGACTCGCGCCCACGCTTTTGTTAAACTCGCGCTCATGGACGAAGCCGTCTCGCTCGACGCGCCAATTCACGAGGGGATGCTCGCGCGGCTCAGACGCCGCGCCCGCTCGGCCGCCCCCGCGCGCGCCGAGGTCGCCCTCGCGCTTCTGTCCGCCGCGCTGCTCGTCTTCTCGTTCCCGGATTTCAATTTGTGGCCGCTCGCCTGGGTCGGACTCGTCCCGCTCTTTGTCGCCGTCGCGCGCAGGCCCGGTCGCGGCCGCGCTTTCCTGCTCGGGTGGATGACGGGCACGCTCTTCTTTTACGGCTCGTGCTACTGGCTGACGTACTCCATGATTCGCTACGGCGGCATCCCCACGTGGATGGCGTACCTGCTGCTCGTGCCTGGCCCAGTCATCGCCGGGTTGTTCCCGGCGCTGTGCTCTATGGGGGTGGCCCGCGCCGTGGCGCGGTGGGGCGGGCGCGCGTTGTTCGTCGCGCCGCTCATCTGGGTCGCGTTGGAGTGGGCGCGGCTCGGCTTGATAGGTCAACTGTGGAACGCCATAGGCTACTCGCAGGCTTACGCCGCCCCGCTCATACAGGCTGCGCGCTGGGGCGGCGTTTACCTCGTCGGGTTCCTCGTCGTGCTCGTCAACGCGGCCGTCGCCCAGATGCTCTGCGAGCGGACGGCGCGCGCGGTGAAGCTTGGAAGCGCCGCCATCGTCTTCGCGGCCCTCGTCATCCTCGCGGCCTCGTTAACCTCAAGCCCGAGCACGGACGCGGGCGAGCCCGCCGCAGTCGTCGTCGCCGTGCAGCCGAACGTGCCGATGGACCCGCAGGAGTCCCTGGCCGAGACGGCCGCGCTCGTCGAGCGTCACTACCAGTTGAGCGAGAGCGCGCTGGCACAAGTCGCGGACAAATTCCCGAACGTTCCGCGCGTCGTCATCTGGCCCGAGTCGCCGATGTACTTTCAGTACGCGAAGGATTCGGAGTTCCGTTACCTCATCGCGGACTTCGCCACGAAGAATCACACGTCCGTCATCTTCAACTCGCAGGAGCCCGCGCCCGCGGGCGGCACTTACAACTCGGCCGTGATGGTCAACGAAGAGGGCCGGCTCGTCGCGCAGTATGATAAGATTCGCCTGATGCCGTTTGGGGAGTACGTGCCGCTGCCGCGCTGGCTGCCCGGTGTGAGCTACATCCCGACGATGGTCGGCGACTTTACGCCGGGCGCGCAGTACACGCTGATGCCGCTGGGCCGTGCGCGCACGGGCGTCTTCATCTGTTTCGAGTCGGCGTTCCCGTTCATCGCGCGCCACTTCGCCGAAGACGGCGCGGACGTGCTGGTGAACATCTCGAACGACGGGTATCTGGGGCCGACGCCCGTGCAGCGGCAGCACCTGGCGAACACGGTCTTCCGCGCGGTTGAAAATAATCGCCCGGTCGTGCGCGTGACGAACACTGGCATCACGGCCTTCATCACGGAGCGCGGCGACGTGTTGGACGCGACCGAAGGCTTCCGGCCCGAAGCGCGTACGTGGGCGGTGAGCCGCGGCACGGGGGCCAAGACTTTTTACACGAGGTTCGGCGACCTGTTCGTCGGCCTCTGCGCGGCTTTGAGCTTGATTGTAGTCGCCCTTTCGTGGAGGAAGGGCAATCGTATTAAATGAAAGAACTCGACTGAGAGGATGACTCGACCCTTTGCGTCTTACGTCTTAACTTTGCGCCTTTGCGAGAAACGGCGGTTCACGCAAAGGCGCAAAGTTAAGACGTAAGACGCAAAGGATTGACGCTTTTCTTCCAGTCCGTATTTGGCAATCGAGAGGGTGAATGGAATGATCGAGACGGTATCGCTTCTGGATTTACGCAACGCTTACGAGGACCTGCGCACGCGCGTGGAACAGCTCGGGAGGTTTCTTTGATGTAGCCGCGAAGCGCGAGGAGCTGAAGCGCATCGAGGGGCGCGCGAGCGAGCAGGATTTCTGGAACGACCAGGAGGCGGCGCAGAAGATGATGGCGCAGCGCAGCCGCCTGGAGCGCACCATTCAGCGGCAGGAAGAGTTCGAGTCCGCAATCTCCGACGCGGGCGTGCTCTTCGAGTTCGCCGAAGAGGACGAAGACTCGATGCGCGAGCTGCGCGCTCTCATCGAGCGGCTGACGAACGAGGTCGGGCAGTCGGAGACGGAGCTGCTCCTCTCGGGCGAGAACGACCAGCTCAACGCCATCTGCACGATCACGCCGGGCGCGGGCGGCACCGAGTCGCAGGACTGGGCCGGGATGCTCCTCAGGATGTATCTGAAGTGGGCCGAGCAGCGCGGCTTCAAGACCGAGATTCTGGACTATCAGCCGGGCGAGGAGGCTGGAATCAAGAGCGTCACTTTCAGGGTCGAGGGCGAGTACGCCTACGGGCTGCTCGCCGCGGAGGCGGGCGTGCACCGCCTGGTCCGCATCTCGCCCTTCGACCAGGCCGCGCGGCGTCACACCTCCTTCGCTTCCCTTTTCGTCTACCCGGAGATTGACGAGCACATAGAGGTGGAGATTAACGAGAAGGACTTGCGGGTTGACACCTACCGCGCGACCGGCGCGGGCGGCCAGCACATCAACACGACCGACTCGGCCGTGCGCATCACGCACCTCCCGACCGGCATCGTCGTCTCGTGCCAGAACCAGCGTTCGCAGCACCAGAACCGCGCCGTTGCCATGCAGGTCCTGCGCTCGCGCCTCTACGAACTCGAACTCGAAAAGCTGCGCGCCGAGACGGCCGAACTCGAAGCCAACAAGCAGGACATCTCCTTCGGCTCGCAGATTCGCAACTACGTGCTTGCGCCTTACCGCCTGGTCAAAGACGCGCGCACCAAACTTGAGCGCGGCGACGTTGACTCCGTGCTCGCCGGCGACATAGACGACTTCATCAAGGCGTATCTTCTCTCCCGACGTGCGGCATGATAAAGCAGAATTCAGAAGCCAGAATCCAGGAGCCAGAATAAAAGAAAGAGGGTTTCAGCCTTTCATTCTGGATTCTGGATTCCGCTTTTACTTCTACCGGAGAGTTTATGGCAACTACACAGACCGAAGCGCGGGCGAAGGCGGTCGCGCCGAAGAACACGCGGCGCAATGAGATCATAGCCATCCTGCTCTGCGCCGTGGGCGTGCTGCTGGCCCTATGCCTCGTCTCCTACAGGCCGAACGACCCCTCGTGGAACACGGCCGCCGCGGGGGCGACGCGCAACTGGATTGGGCCACTCGGCGCGAACATCGCCGCGACGCTCTTCCAGTTCGTCGGGCTGGCCGCCTACCTGCTGCCGCTCCTGCTGCTCGCCGCCGCGTGGCGGCGCTTCCGCACGCGGCGCATACGCGCCCCGCTCTCCAGGGTCGTCGGCCTGCTGACGCTCGTCATGACCGCCTCCGCGCTCTTCAACCTTTACGTCTCGCGCCCGCTCGTGGACCAGAGCTACAGGGCCGGCGGCTTCGCGGGCGCGCTCATCTCGGACGTGCTCGTCAGCGGGTTGAACACGACGGGCGCGACCATCCTGCTCGTGGCGCTCGCGGCCACCGGCCTGCTGCTCGCGACTAACTTCTCCTTCATCCGCGCCTACGAGTGGCTCGGCGGGGAGTTCGGCAACCGCTTCACCTTCTTCCGCAACGTGCCCGAGCGTTTCCGCGCGTGGCGCGTCGCCCGCCGCGAGAGCGCGCAGGCCCGCATGAACATGCGCCGCGTCGCACGCGAGGAGCGCGCACTCGCGCGAGAGGCCGCGTTGCAGGCGCACGAGATGTCCGCGGCCGAGCGCGTCGCGGAGTTTATGAACGAGCCGGAGGGCGCATCGGCGGCCTCGGCCATCAAGCGCGCGGCGAATGTTTCGGAGACGACCGCACCGCCGCCGACCATCACAGCGCCCGAAGGTGCTAAATCAATCGCGGCCTCCGCCGGCACAATTCCGCTGACCGCTTCGACCGTCGCGGCCGGCGTGGCCGTGGCCGCAGCGCCTGCGCCCGCGGCCCCGCGCCGCCCGGCCGCGAAGCCCGCGCGCGAGGCGGACGAGGCCGCGGAGGTCGAAGCGATGGTCAAGACGGCGGAGGTCGTGCGCACGGAAGTTGACGAGGAGGCCGCGCCGCCCGAGCCCAAACAGTCGCGCCGCGCCGCAGCGCCCGCCGCAGCGCCCCTCGGCGACTACAAGCTGCCGGGCGTAGAATTTCTGAAGGAGCAGCCGCCGCATCTTGAGCACGCCGACGAAGAGTATTACGCGATTGCCACCCACCTCGCAGAGAAGTGCAAGGAGTTCAACGTCACGGGCAAGATCGAGCACATCTGCCCCGGCCCCGTGGTCACGACTTACGAGTTCAAACCCGATCCGGGCGTCAAGTATTCGCGCGTCACGGGCCTCGTTGACGACCTCTGCCTGGCGCTCAAGGCCGAGTCCATACGCATTGACCGCCTGCCCGGCAAGGCTCACGTCGGCATCGAAGTGCCGAGCCCGCACCGCGAGACCATACACCTGCGCGAGGTCATCGAGTCGCGCCAGTTCAGCGACTCGACCTCGAAGCTGACCATCGCACTAGGCAAGACGATTGACGGCTTAAACTACGTCGCGGACCTCGCCAAGATGCCGCACCTTTTAATCGCCGGCACGACCGGCGCGGGCAAATCCGTCGGCGTCAACTCCCTGATCGTCTCCATCCTCTACAAGGCGACGCCGGAAGAGGTGAAGTTCATCCTGATTGACCCGAAGCGATTGGAGTTGGGACTCTACGAAGACATCCCGCACCTGGCGACGCCGATCATCACAGACCCGAAGCGCGCCACGCTCGCCCTCAAGTGGGCCGTCGGACAGATGGAGACGCGATACAAAGACCTGGCAAAGTGGGGCGTGCGCAACATCGACGGCTATAACGCGGAAGTGCTGCGTCGTAATTTAGTCAAAGACTATGATGAGGAGACGAACGAGCCGCACAAGCCGCTCCCCTACATCGTCATCATCATCGACGAGCTGGCCGACCTGATGATGGTCTCGGGCCACGAGGTCGAGGAATCCATCACGCGGCTCGCGCAGATGGCGCGCGCCGTCGGCATACACCTCGTGCTTGCCACGCAGCGCCCGTCCGTCGATGTCATCACGGGCTTAATCAAAGCAAACTTCCCTTCGCGCATCTCCTTCCGCGTCTCGTCGAAGGTTGACTCGCGCACCATCATTGACGCCAACGGCGCGGAGCAGTTGCTGGGCCGGGGCGACATGCTCTTTCTGCCGCCGGGCACGTCCCGCCTGATACGCGTCCACGGCGCTTATGTTGACGAGGGCGAAATCAACCGCATCGTCACGCACATCAAGGTGCAGGGCGCACCCGCCTACGACGAGTCCATCACGCAGTCCGAGGAAGAGGCGATGGGGTTGGACGGAGCAAACGGCGAGCGCGATGAGCTGTTCGAGGACGCCCTCAGAATCTGCGTCGAGATGAAGCGCGCCTCGACCTCAGTCTTGCAGCGCCGCCTGCGCATCGGCTACGGCCGCGCCGCCGCCATCCTCGACATGATGGAGCGCGAGGGCTTCATCGGCCAGGCCGACGGCGCGCGCCCGCGCCCCGTGCTCAACCGCGCCTACGAGACCGTCTCCGACTGGGACCAGCAGGAACAGCAAACTTGAGCAAATCCGTTTAGTATCCCCGAAGGGTCTAACGTGATAGCCAGGGGGCGGCGCAAACTACGTTTGCCTGCCCGGCTATCATGTTAGAGCCTTTCAGGGCCATCATTCCCGCCCGCCTTACTTTCGATCGCCTCAATCCGTTTCTTAATCTCATCCGGGAGAGGTGCCTTTCTCTTCGCGCGATAGTCGTAAACGACTATCACCCCGCTGCCCTCGGCGGCGACTTTCGAGTGGCGGTGACTGACGACGACGTACTCCATCACGAAACGGTCTTCGCCGATGTCCCTTATCCTCGCCCCGATTGAAACCGTGTCCGGGTATTCGAGCGGGAGCCTGAAGCGGCACTGCGTTGACGCCAGGATCGGGCCGACGCCCGTCTCCTCCATGTGGCCCCAGAAGTCCACCTCGACGAAGTAGGCCATACGCGCGCTCTCGAAGTAGCGGAAGTAGACGATGTTGTTGACGTGCCCCAGAGAGTCCATCTCCCCCCACGCGACCGGCGTCTCGATGACCACCGCGTAACCTTCCAAAAGCCCATCCATTCAACTCTCCTGACTCAAGAGCCATCTCTTGATGACACGGGCGACGTACTCCTGCTCCGCCGCGTCGAGCGCGTGGCCCTTCGGAATCCTGTGCCATTTTTCCAGACACCCGCGGCAGCAGGTGGCCGTCGCGTGCTGCGCCACGAAGGCCGGGTGATTCCCCATCGGCGTCTGCCTGCCGTCGTTGGCCGGCTCGGCGGGCGCGAGCCGCTGCGCTATGAACGAGGCCGCGTGTTCGAGCACCGTCGGCAACCCCTTCTTGCGCAGGTAGTCGAGTTCCCTGCCGCGCAAGCGGAAGCGCCGCCTGAAGTCCGACCGGCCGAGCGCCGAGAAGACCTCGTCCAAATCTCTGTTCGCCGTGTCCGGTGCGTCAGCCATTGCCGTCGAGCAGTCGGTCGAACGTGTCGCCTGGGAGGTCCGCGAGTGACGCCACGACCACGTCCGCGTCGAGCGCACCGTGAGACGAGAGCACGCCGACGCGACGCATCCCGGCGCGGCGCGCGGCCTCGACCCCCGCGGGCGCGTCTTCGACCACGACGCAGCGGCCCGCCGCAACATTCACCTTCGCGGCCGCCGCAAGAAAAATCTGCGGGTCCGGCTTGCCGCGCTCCACGTCTTCGGCCGAGGCGATGGCGTCGAAGAAGTCTTCGAGCCCGAGCGCCTTGAGAATCGCCTCAAGGTTGAGCCGCGGGGCGGAAGAAGCGAGCGCCTGACGCCAGCCCTCCGCCTTCAACCTTTCGAGCCAGCGGCGCGCGCCCGGCAGAGGCTCTATGCCGCGCGCCTGGACCAGCTCGCGGTAGCGCACCTCCTTCGCCTCGCCTATACGCGCGACCTCTGCGGCCGAAAGGTCCCCGCCGAAGTAGCCGCGCAGGATTTCGTCGTTGCGTCGCCCGAAGGAGGCGGCGAACTCGGCGCGCGTCAACTCGTAACCTTCTCCCGCCAGCGTCTCGCGCCACGTCAGCCAGTGATACTCGGCCGAGTCAATCAGCGTCCCGTCCACGTCCCACAGCACCGCGCGCGCGGCCCCGTTCGATTCCCCCTGCGGATTGCCCATGCTCAAACCTTCGGCCCCCTCACTCAGCGGTTGACGTTGGACATCGCGCTCTCGGGGTAACGCGTGCCCGCGACCGCTTCGGGCCGCGCCACCTCGTTGATGCGCGCCAAATCCTCCGCGGTCAACTCGACTTCGAGCGCCTTCGCGTTCTGCTCAAGGTACGTGCGCCGCTTCGTCCCAGGAATCGGGACAACGTCCTCGCCCTGGGCCAGAACCCACGCGAGCGCGAGTTGCGCGGGCGTACAATTTTTACTCCCCGCGATCTCCGTCACCCTCTCGACGAGCCGGAGGTTCTGGTCGAAGTTCTCTCCCTGGAACCGCGGGAACATGCGCCGCCGGTCGTTCTCCGGCAGGTCTTCCGGCTTCTGAAATTGGCCCGTCAGAAACCCGCGCCCGAGTGGGCTGTAGGCGACGAAGCCCAGGCCCAGTTCGCGGCACGCCGGGAGAATCTCGTCCTCCACTTCGCGCGTCCACAAACTGTACTCGCTCTGCAAGGCGGCAATCGGGTGGACGGCCTGCGCGCGCCGAATAGTTTCGGCCGACGCTTCAGAGAGCCCGAGGTAACGTACCTTCCCTTCCTCGACCAGGCGCTTCATCTCACCGACCGTCTCTTCGATGGGAGTGTTCGGGTCAACGCGGTGCTGGTAGTAGAGGTCTATGGTCTCGACGCCGAGCCGCCGCAAGGACGCCTCGCACGCCGAGCGCACGTACTCGGGCCTGCCGTTGACGCCGAGGAAGCTGCCGTCCGCGCCGCGCACGTTGCCAAACTTGGTCGCGAGCACGACCCCGTCGCGGCGGTCGCAGATCGCGCGCCCGACCAGCTCCTCGTTGTGGCCCACGCCGTACATGTCTGCCGTGTCCAGGAAGTTGATGCCGAGTTCGAGCGCGTGATGAATCGTCGCGACGGATTCGTCGTCGTCGCGCTCGCCGTAAAATTCAGACATCCCCATGCAGCCCAGCCCCAGCGCCGAGACCGTCAACCCGCTTCGTCCAAGCTCTCTCGTCTTCACGGAAAAAGTCCTCCTCACGATTTTCGTAAACTACCGCCTTCATTCCAAGCCCGCCGCACAGATGTGTTGATTAAGGTTGCCACTAAGTTATATGTTAGCCGTGCGGGAAGCAAGGACGACGGCCGCAGGTCTGCGGCGTGCGGAACAATTTTGTCCGCGGTGACACAAATTTGGGATTTTTCCACAGGAGCTGTGGAAAAGTCTGTGGAAAAGCGGCTCTTGAAAGTTACAAGTTCCTGAAAATTTTATACTTCTAGCATTTTGCACACGGTCGCGGCAATTTTCCCGTAGCCCTCGCGGACAGCGGTCTAAATCAGATGGAACGACGAAGCCGAGCCGGGCGCGCACGCCCTTTCTTCCCGCTCTTCATGTTGGCGTGCGCGTTGACAGTCGCCTCCTGCGCCAAGCTGCCGCGGCGTCAAGCTGGCACAATTCTTCGTCAGACCGCGCCCCTTGTCGCTCGAACAGAAAACGGCCCTGCGCGGCGCGTCAACGTCAACGCGGCTTCACCTGCGGAGCTGGAAAAACTGCCGGGCATAGGCCGCGGGCTCGCCGCGCGCATCGTCGCTCACCGCGCGGAGTACGGCCCGTTTCGCCGGCCCGAGCATTTGATGATGGTGCGCGGCATCAGCGACCGCCGCTTCCGCGCGATGCGCGCGCTCATCACGACGGAGTGAAAAGTCTCTTGACCGACCTGCCCGCACTGAGACGCGCCGCGCGCGAGATTTTTGACAGGGCGATGAAGGGCGTGGACGCCGGGGAAGCTGTCGGCCGCGCGATTCGCCTGGAAGGCTCGCGTCTCGAACTGGTCAACGCGAGCGTCTCACTCTCTCACTATCGCGCGGGCGTTTACAGCATCGCCGCGGGCAAAGCCGCGCGCCCGATGGCCTCAGCGTTGGGCGAAGCTCTGGGAAAGCGTTTGACGGCGGGCGTCGTCTCGGCACCCGCGTCTGAAACTTCACTGCCTGGTTGCTGGCGCGTGTTCGCGGGCGGCCACCCGCTTCCCAACGGTGAGAGCTTCGACGCCGCGCGGGCGGCGTTCGAGCTTCTGCGGCGCGCGAACCGGGAGAGAGCGCCCGTCATCTTTCTGATTTCCGGCGGCGGCTCCGCCATGATGGAGTGGCCGAATGATGAGCGCACGACGCTCGCGGAGTTGCGCGCGATGAATGAGGCGCTCGTCTCGTGCGGCGCGAGCATTCGCGAGATCAACTCCGTGCGCCGCGCCGTCTCGGCCGTCAAAGGCGGCGGCCTCGCGCGGCTCGCGCCGAACTGCGATCAGGTGAGCTTGATAGTCTCCGACACGAACGCGGGCGACGAAGCAGCGGTCGCTTCCGGGCCGACTTTCGAAGAGGCGTCCGCAGGCGCGGACGCGAGCGCGGTGATCACACGCCACCACCTCGAAACGAAACTGCCCGAGTCCATCCTGTGCGCCGTCCGAAGGCACGACCGGACGACATCACTTAATCGTGCGCGAGCTTTGCGGCAACACTACGTCCTGCTGGACAACGAGACGGCGCTCGCCGCCGCCGCCGGTGCGGCACGCTCGCTGGGCTTCGTCGTCGAAGTAGCGCACGATGTCGTAGAGCAACCCGTCGCCGAAGGCTGCGCCATGCTCCTGTCCAGACTTTTAAGATGCCAGGCGGACGCCGGGCGCAATGTCTGTCTCATCTCCGGCGGCGAGTTCGCGTGTCCCGTGCGCGGCGGCGGCGTGGGCGGGCGCAACAGCGAATCCGCGCTGCGCTGGGCCGTAGAACTGGACGCGCTCGCGAAGCCCGACGCAGCCTTCTCCCACGCGGTCGCGCTCAGCGCGGGCACAGACGGCATTGACGGCAACAGCCCCGCGGCCGGCGCGGTCGTTGACGAGACCACCGTCGCGCGTGCGCGCAGCTCAGGTCTGGACGCGCGCCGCTTTCTGGACGAGAGCGACGCTCACACCCTTTTCGACGCGCTCGACGACTCGATTGTCACTGGCCCGACGGGGACGAACGTGCGCGACTTGAGGGTCATGCTCGCGGCTTGAGGATTTTTAAGTCTGGCCCAAGATTGACTCGCGCGGGCCGGGCGTACTATAAAGCCCACGGCGCAAAAGAGACGCGCCCACACGGCCCGACTTTACAACGACAACACTTCCGAGGAATTGCCGAAACCATGTCAACGAACGTCACGCACGCATCCCCCTTCCCGCAGTCGGTCGAAGGCAACGGGCAAATCTTCTCTTTCAAGTCGCTGACCGAGGGGCTCGCCGCGCTCCGTACGGCCCCCGACTTCGCGGACCTCAGCGACTGGCTCTATCGCGTGTCGGTCACGGCCGACGACCTGCGTCCATATCGCTCCTTCAAGGCCGGCACCTACAGCCGCCACCGCGTCATGCGCAACGAGTTCGCCGAACTGCTCGTGCTTTGCTGGAGGCCGGGGCAGCGCACGCCGATCCACGACCACAACGGCTCTTACGGCGCGGTGCGCGTCTGTGAAGGCGTGATGTGGGAGACCGTCTTCCACCTCGACGACGAGCGCAGGCTCTATTACCACTCGGCGCGCGAGTGGAGTCCGGGCGAGACGACCGCGGCCGACGTGCCGGACATACATCAAATCGGAAACCCGGAGGTCAGCGGGCAGGACCTGGTGACGCTCCACCTTTACGCGCCGCCGCTCGGCGTGCTCAACACCTACAAGGTCGGCAGCCGCGAAATGGGCCACTACTCGCCCAACGAGTTCATGGACGGGGCGGGGATATAAAGCAGTGGTCAGTGGTCAGTGGTCAGTGGTCAGTGGTCAGTGGTCAGAAGAAGAGTGGTTGCCGGCTTGCCTATTTTCAAACGCTTCCTGACTATGATTCCCCGCGCTAAATTTAGCGCATCCATTTCTCTCCTCATCGTCTTTTCGTTAATCATCGCTTCGTCGCTCGGCTGCTCGCGTAGCGCGAAGGAGGAGCAGCAGGCCGCGCCGCCCGAGATAACGGTGGCGGCGGCGGCGAACCTGACGGACGCGTTCGCAGAACTGGGCAAAGAGTTCACGGCGCGCACGGGCGTGCGCGTCACGTTCAGCTTCGGCGCGACCGCGGACCTCGCGCGGCAGATAGAGAACGGCGCGCCGTTCGACGTTTTCGCCGCGGCGGACGTAGAGCACATCGAGCGACTCAACAGTCTAGGGCTCATCACGCCCGGCACCAATAAAGTCTACGCGCGTGGCCGCCTCGTCCTCTGGATTCCGCCGGGGAGCAAGCTCGCCGTGGGTCGCCTCGAAGATTTGACGCGCGCCGAAGTCGAGCGCATCGCCGTCGCCAAACCGGACGTTGCGCCTTACGGCCGCGCCGCCGTCGAAACCTTGCGCGCGCTCAACCTCTGGCCGCAAGTCGAGCCGAAAGTCGTCTACGGACAAAACGTCTCGCAGGCCAAGCAGTACGCCGCGACCGGCAACGCCGAGGTAGCCTTCATCCCGCGCGCCCTCGTCAAACCTGACGAGGGCCGCTTCCTCGAAGTTGACGAGCGCCTGCACCAGCCGATAGACCAGGCGATAGCCGTCATCAAAGACTCGCGCCGCCACGACGCCGCTCAAACCTTCGTCTCCTACGTCCTCGGCCCCGAAGGCCAGGCCCTCCTCGAACGCTACGGATACAAGAAAGGTGATGAGTGATAAGTTAAAACCTCTTTCTTTTACTCAGAGCGTGTTTGAAAACCCAGGCTCAACCCTTTGCGGCTTTGGTTTTTCTTTTCCTGCGCCTTTGCGTGAAGCTTTGTTTCTCGCAAAGGCGCAAAGAGAAGACGTAAGGCGCAAAGGGTTGAATCGATGCCTGGCTTGAGTTTTCAAACCGCCTCTCATCACTTGATAAACGTTTCAACTTTCAAATCATGTCCGTCTGTGCTGACGGTGATGGTGCCGCGCTCTCCGGTGGTGAGCACTTGTGCGCCGCTCGCGCGCCAGCGTTCGACCACCTCTTTGTGCGGGTGGCCGAAGACGGAAGCGAGGCCGACGGAGATGACGGCGTAAGAGGTGCGCGCGGCTGCGACGAAGTCTTGCGTGGAAGAGGTCTTGCTTCCGTGATGCGCGACCTTGACGACATCTGAGCGCAGGCCGGCGGGTTCACTCGTGAGGGCGGCCTCAGCGCGGCGCTCTATGTCGCCGGTCAGGAGGAAAGTGCGTTGGCCGTAGCGCAGGCGGAGCACGAGGGAGTCGTCGTTGCCGGAAGGGGCGTTTGGGTCTAGAGAGCGCGTGGGCCAGAGCACGTCGGCCTGGACCGCGCCGAAGCGCAGCCGGTCGCCGCGCCCGACGAGCCGCACGGGCAAATCGTAGCTCCGCGCCGTCGCGCTGAAGCGCGCGAACTCCTCGTCGTCCGTGGGCGCGCGTGCGACGAGCGCGGCGCGCACGCGGAAGTTGCGCGCGACATCGTTGAGGCCGTCAATGTGGTCCGCGTCGGCGTGCGTCGCGAGGACGTAGTCAACGTGGTCGAGCCCGCGCCACCAGAGGTACTCGGAGACGACCGCCTCGCCCACGCCGCGCGTGTCGCGCTCGAACGTCTCTTCCGCTCCGCTCTCGTGTGCGCCGCGCCGCGCGAAGTCTGGTCGCCCGCCGGCATCCACCAGGAGCGTCGTCCCGTCCGGCATCGTGACCAGCGCCGCGTCGCCCTGGCCCACGTCCAGGAAATCAATTCGCAGCCTGCCGTCAGGCCGTCCGGCGCTCAGCGGGTGCCGGACGATCAGGGTGCAGAGGAGCAAGAGTGTGGCGCTGGCGTACCGCGGCTTGAGCAGGCGCTCCGCCCTCGAAGGCTCGTCGCCCTCGTCGTGGCGATTCAACGGCTGCCAGCGTGCGAGCGCGTAAGCCAGGGCCGCGGGCGGCGCGTAGTAGGCGAAGTAAATTACGCTGGGCCAATTTGTGTACTCGGGCAGGCGCACGCTCGCCACACCAAGCGCCGTGAACGGGTCAACGCTGTGCGTCATCAACCAGCAAAGTCCTTCCGCCAGTTTGAAGAGCGGCGCGGCGAGCCAAACGCTCAAGTGAGAAAGCAGGAGCGCCGCGACGGCCGCGAGCGCGAGCAGGGCCATCAGCGCCCCGACCACTATGTTGAGCAGGAGCGCGGCGAGCGAGAGGCGGTGGAAGTAGAGGACGAGCAGCGGCAGGAGCGTGAGCTGCACGCTCGCGGAGACGACCAGCGCCGTGAAGGAGTAGCGCAGGGCGCGCTGTAGGCGCATCCGTTCGAGGCGCGCGGCCAGCGGCGTCTTGAAAAGTTTGTAGCTGTAATTCGACCTTTCCACCTCACGCCGCCACTCGCGCTCGCTCCAGAAGAGAGCTTCCGACAGCAGGCGCAGCGCGTGCGGCGCGCGGGGCGGGTAGGGGGTCGCGCGCGTCGGCCGCCACTGGCCCACTTCGCGCAGCTTCTCCAGGAGCGGCCAGCCCAGGGCGACGATTGCCAGCACGGAGAGGAAGGTTAACTGGAACGACGGGTCGAAGAGGTCGGCCGGGCGGCGGACGAGCAGCAGGAGCGTCGCGCCGCCGAGCGCGTTGAGCGAATTTGCGCGGCGGTGCAGGACGGGCGCGAGCGCGACCAGCGTGAACATCCACGCCGCGCGCACGACCGACGCCTCCGCCCCGACCGCCAACGTGTACGCCCACAGAAACGCGACCGACATGCCGAACTGCCACGCGCGCCTGCGCGTGACGCGCCTCATCAGCAGCAGCACGAGACCACCTATGAAACTAATGTGAGCGCCGCTGATGACGAGGACGTGAAAAGTCCCGCCCTCGCGAAAGCCCTCGGCCGCGTCGCGCGACAGTTGGTAGCGGTTGCCCAGGAGCGCCGCCTTCAAGACCCCGCCCGTGCACGGCGAAAACCTGGCATCAATCTCGGAGAGCATTAGTTGCCGCCACTCGTAGAGCCAGGCGAGCGGGAGGAAGACGCGCTCGTCGTCCAGCCGCTCGACGAGCAGAGGGCTCTTGATCGTGCCGGCGGCGTCCAGGTCGCGCTGCTCTAGGTATTCCGTGAAAGCGCCGACGCCCGGATTGCGAAACTGGTCCGACCTCCTGAGCGCCGCCATCACGCGCACGCGCGCCCCGTAGCGCAGCTCAAGCGCCTCGTACTCTTCCCGCGCCGCGCCATCGCGCGCGGGCGCGAACAGCATCACACGCCCCGATGCCTCGCGCTCCACTTCCTTGAACCTCAGCCTCTCGACTTTAAGTACGAAGTAGAACCCGTCCGGCGCGGGCTCCGCATCTCGCTCCAAGACGCCCGTCACCTCGACCGGGTCGCCGGACTTAATCACTCCGCCGTCGTAAAACTCCTCGACGCGCCCCGCCGCCGCGCCTCTCTTCTCCAAGCTCATCAGCGTCGCGCCCGCGTTGCAAAACGCCAGCACGAGCAGCAGCGATGCCGCACGCTCGCGCCGCTTCACGAAACAGTAAGCGGCGAAGATCGTGCACGCCGCCGCGCACGCCAGCACAAGCTGAAGCGGCAGCGGAATGAAACGCGCGCCGAGCACGCCCAGCGCGAAAGACGCCGCCAGGACCGCGAGCGGATGAGCGAGAGCCATCGAGACGGACCACTCCCCTTCGACCGCAAAGTGAATTTACTGTTGGGTGGGATGGGCCGACTATAACACGGACGGGCAAACGTTCAGAAGAGTGATCGGCGCGGCGGGCAGGATTTCTTTGTTCTTAAAAGAATTTATAAGCCGCAAAGAAACGCGAAGCGACACGAATCAGGGGAACCCTCCTCGTGTCGCTTCGCGGTCCCATCATTCCGCTAAAACTTCGCGAATCACGCCGCGCAGGCCCTTACTCCCGGCAGCGCGTGTCTATGATCACACGGGCCTTGCGGACGAACTCGGCGGTCCAGGCTTCCGCGGGCTGGTCGCGCTCGGCGTTGCGCGAGGCGCGGAAGACGCGCGTGATGAGGCCGTTACTTTTCTCGGCGTCGAGGAGACGCTGGAGGCCGTCGGCGAGCAGCTTGCGCCCCTCTTCGCCGACGTTGGCGTCGCCGACGCTCTTGGCCGTCGTGGCGCAGCGCCCGCCGCTTACCTTGATCGGGTCCTTGCCCTTCCACCTTTCGAGCTTCGCTTTACTCTCGCTAGAACTGGAGTAGCCGAAGGTCGAGCCCATGTCGCTGACGTAGTAGACGGCCTGGCCCGGCTCGCAGACGAGCGTGTCGCCGCTCTTGGTCCACTTGAGGCAGGCAAACTTCTGGTTATCGGTCTTCGTGTCGCCGTGGTCTATGAAGGCGAGCCACAGCTTGAAGGCGTCTATCTCGGCGCGGGGCGCGCCGCTCTGGGCCAGTTTCTGGAGCGCGGGAGCGAGCCCCGCCGCGTCCTTGTCGTCGCAGTTCGCGTCAATCCCCTTGCCGAGCGACAGCTCTATGCCGGCGGCCGGCTGGAACGGCGACCACGGCGCTCCCTGGAAGCCGCGCGTCAGACTCTTCTCGCAGTCGTTGCAGGTGACATCGGCGACCCAGTCGTCGTCCGCGAAGAAGCCGAGGGCCTTCGAGAAGCGCGACGAGAGGAAATCGCCGTAAATCTCGCCGTTCCTTTTGTCGCGCGCCTGCCCCTTAAAGTGCGGCTTGATTTTGTAGCGGATAAGCTCGCCGCCCTCGTCCACGACGCCCTGCACCGAGCAGTGGAACTTGGGCGTCGTCCCCGCGCCAGGGTTCGGGTCCTTGTTCGCGACGCAAGTGATCGGCTTCGCCATCCCGTTCTCGTCAACTTCGGGTGCGCCGAGTCTTGGCCCACTGCTCGGGTTGTAGCCGAGCGCAGGGTCGTAGCCCATGTCCGGCTCCTGCCAGACCTTCGCTTTCTGCTCGGCCTCCGCGCGCGCCTGCGGCGTGAAGCAACGCTGCTGCTGCTGGGCCGCGGCCGGCAGAGCAAGAAGAAGAAGGAGCACTGAAACTGCGAACAGCTTACGGAGCATAGGTGGCCCTTTCGTCATGAGAAAAGTCCTGGCCGCCTCAGGCCCGGCCCGAGACGCGCGGTTGATGATGGAGAGTTCGCCTGCTAGTTGAATGTATTTATCGCCCCGCCCGATGTCAAGAGGCAACACCTTCAGGCATCAAGCGACAAGGCCCTTGAGGTGGACGACCGTCTCGACGTGGTGTGTCTGCGGGAACAGGTCGAAGGCGGCGAGCGCGGCGAGCGTGTAGCCGCCCGCGATGAGGGCTTTGAGGTCGCGGGCAAGGGTGGCGGGGTCGCAGGAGACGTAAGAGATGTGGCGCGGGCGGAGCGCGAGGATGCCGTTGACGGCCCCGTCTTCGGCCCCGGCGCGTGGCGGGTCCAGGAGGAGGAAGTCTATGGGGGGTAGGCTGGCGCTCTTCTCCTTTAGCCAGTCGCCGACTCTGCCGACCTCGAAGGTGGCGTTGTCGAGGCCGGCGTCCGTCAGGTTGCGGCGGGCGAAGTTGATGGCCGCGGAGTTGGCTTCGACGGCGAAGACGCGCGTGAAGAGTTGGGCCAGGGGGAGCGTGAAGAGGCCCGCGCCGCAGTAGAGGTCAACGGCCGTGTCGCCGCGCGCGCCGCGCGTGGCGAAGGCCACGAGCGGGTCCAGGAGCGCGTGGTTGATTTGGAAGAAGCCTTCGGCGCTGAAGCGGTAGCGATGCCCTGCGATGAGGCGGCTGACCTCGCGCGTCGGCAACTGCGGCGCGGGCGGCGCGAGCGAAGCACCCTCGTCGCCGGCTACGGCCTGAAACTCCGTCAACTCTTCCGGCAACAAATCTTCCTTCATCTGCCCGCGCAGGGCTTCGAGCGTCGTCTCCAGCTCGGGGACTAGGACGGGGCAGGCGGCGACATCGCAGACGCGGTGGGAGGCGCGCTCGAAGTAGCCCAGGCGGTGTCGCACGGGGTCGCGCTGCCACTGCGCGCGCGCGCGGTAGTTCCAGGCGCTCGGCGACCGCGTGATGGGAATTTCTTCAGTGATGTCCAGGCGAGCGATGCGGCGCAGGCAGTCGCGTACGATCTCGACCTTGGCGGCGAGCTGCGCTTCGTAACTCAACTGCTGGAAGTCGCAGCCGCCGCAGCGCCCGAAGTAAGGACAGGGCGGCTCTACACGCACCGCGGAGGGCTCTACGATCTCGATGATGGAGGCGAAGCTCACGCGCCCCTGCGTGCGTTCGACGCGCGCGCGGACGCGGTCGCCCGGCGCGGCCAGGGCGACGAGCAAGGTCTGGCCGTCGGCGTGCGCGAGGCCCGCGCCGCCCGGCAGGATGCGCTCGATGGTGACTTCGATGACCGCGCCTGACGCCTGCCGCTCTCTCGACCCGCCTCTGGTTTCAGGCCGCTTCCGCTTTCTCATCGCGGGATAAATGTCTCACGCAAAGGCGCAAAGGCGCAAAGAGACCGCCAAGAGATTGAATGACTCTTGACCTTGCGCGCTTTCTTTGCGACTTTGCGACTTTGCGTGAGGTTTGTCTTTGTCAGAGGTAGAACAGGCTCAGACGCGGGAGGCCGTGCGCCTCGCGCAGGCGCTTAAAGACCAGGTTGTTGAGCGTCTGCTCGAAGACGGTCTGCTCCATGCGGCCGCGGTAAGGCTGCAACTGCTCTTCGGCTTCGGCGCGGACCTTCGCCAGCTCGCGCGGCGGGAGATGCTCGCGCAGGGACGCGTCGAGCAGCTTCTCCAGATTCGTCAGCGACTCTTCCAGCTTCTCCGCGCTCGGCCGCGCCGCGCTCGCGAAGTCCTCCGCCAGCTCCTTCAGGCGCGCGGCGGCGCGGGAGAGCGCGTCGCAGAAATCGTCCTGGCGCGTCTTCTTCCGCTCGTCGCAAATCTTGCGGAGCAATTGGCGCGCGTGCCCGAGGTGTTCGACGATGGCCGCGCGCGGGAAAGGCAGCCCCGCCTCGCCCGCCTCTGTTGTGCCAACGCGCTCGCCGTTCTTCTTCGCGCTATCGGCCCCGACCTGCGCCTCCTGCCACTCTGCGAACTGCGCCTCGACCTCCTCCTGGCAGTAGAGCAGCGACTTGACCGTGCGCCGCCTCGGCTTCGACTCGAACGAGTCGAACGAGTGCTCGATGCCGCGCAGCGCGACGTGCAGCGGCACGCCCATCTCCTTCCAGCTCTCCATCAGCGACCAGTCCATAGGGCTCAACCACAGGTGCTTGCCCCGCCGCCGGATGAAAGTGTCCTCGATTTCGGTGAAGTAGTTAAAATAGTTCAAGTCAGTGGTCAGCAGTCAGTGGTCGGTGGTCAGTGGTCAGTGAAATCAGTTTTTTAACTGACCACTGACCACTGACTGCTGACCACTGTTTCTTTCGTATATCAGCCTGAGACCTTCGAGCGTCAGCGTGTTGTCAACTGTGCCAATTAGTTCCGAGCCGGTGCTGATGAGCGAGGCCAGGCCGCCGGTGGCGACGACGCGCGTTTGTGGGCCAAGTTCTTCGAGCATCCTTTTCAGTATCCCGTCCACCAGCCCGACGAAGCCATAGTAGAGGCCCGACTGCATGGAGCCGACGGTCGAGGAGCCGATGACCGTCCGGGGCCGCTTGATCTCGACGGGCGGCAGGCGCGCGGCCCGCTGGAAGAGCGCCTCGGACGAGATGCTGATGCCGGGCGTGATGACGCCGCCCAGGTATCTTCCCTGCGCGTCGATGGCGTTGAAGGTCGTCGCCGTCCCGAAGTCCACGACGATGCAGGGCGCACCGTACTTGTGCACGGCCGCGACCGCGTCAACCAGGCGATCCGCGCCCACGTCCGACGGCGGGTTGTAAAGAATCTCCAGGCCCATCGGCGTCGCGTGGTCAATCATCAGCGGCGTGACGTTGAAATAGACCTCCGCCATCCTCTTCAGGGTGTAGTTGAGCGGCGGCACGACCGACGCGATGGCGATGGCCTTGATCTCCTTCGCGTCAATCCCGGCGAGCTGAAACAGGTTGCGCGCGTAGACGCCGTACTCGTCCACCGTTCGCACGCGCGCCGTCGTCAGCCGCCAGTGCGTCACCAGCCGCTCGCCGTCGAAAACGCCGAGCGTCGTGTTCGTGTTTCCCGTGTCGATGACTAGAAGCATATAAAAAAGTGATCAGTGATCAGTAATCAGTGATGAGTAAAAACCGCTTGCCTTTTGTCTTTACTTATCACTGATCACTCATCACTGATCACTCCCTCGCAAAGACGTGACATCGCCGGCGCGCACCGTTCTGATTTCTCCCTGGTCTGTTTCTACACGCAAAGCGCCGTCGGGTTCAAGGCCGCGCGTCAGGCCGTCGAAAGTTTCCGCCGGGAGTGAGACGCGGACGCGGCGGCCGTCGGCGTAGGACGAGCGGCGCGACCACGCGTCTATGATTTCCTGTCTGCCGTTCTCTGCCTGAAGCTCCGCGTAACGATGAGAGAGTGCGCCGAGGAGTGATGGCAACAACGCTTCTGCGTCGGGCGCGCTTCCGGTCAGCGACGCGACGGACGTGGCCGTCTCCTTCAGCTCGGGCGGGAAGGCGCGGTCGTCCAGGTTGACGCCGACGCCGAGGATGACCGCGCGCCCCGCTCCGGTCTCGACCGTTTCGGCCAGAATCCCGCACAGCTTTCGCCCGCCCGCGATGATGTCGTTGGGCCATTTTATATCCACCCCGAGCCCGAAAGTTTGTGCCAGCGCCTCCGTCACCGCGAGCGCGGCCATGAGCGTGATGAGCGGCCAGGCTTCCGGGGCGAGCGACGCGGGCCTGAGCACCACGCTGAGGTAGAGCCCCGCGTCCGCGGGCGAGACCCAGACGCGCTCGCGCCGCCCGCGCCCCCGCGTCTGCTCGCGCGCGACGACGCACAAGCCTTCGGCCGCGCCCGACATTGCCTGCCGCGCCGCCTCCGTGTTCGTCGAAGGCAGCGAATCAAACCTGAGAATCACAGGGCGCAGGGGCGTCTTCATTAAACCTTCAGACTCTTGGCTGAATCTTCTTGCGAGAATCAACCTAGTACGATAGCTTTCCACGGTCAAGCGGCTCTGAAATCGAGTTCGTCCGGGAGGATTTGTTTGTTATGAAAAACTTCGGCCTGCTGTTTCTCTCCACACTCCTACTTCTCTCCCTGAATTCCGCCGGCACCACTAACACCGTGCCGGACTTCCACGCGGGAAAGCTCGTTGACCTCTCGCACCCCTTCGACGCCGACACGGTCTACTGGCCCACGGCCGAAGGCTTCAAGCTCGAAAAAGATTTCGAGGGCGTGACCGAGAAGGGCTACTACTACGCCGCCAACAAATTCTCGACCGCCGAGCACGGCGGCACGCACATCGACGCGCCCGTGCACTTCGCCAAAGGGCACCACACCGTTGACGAGATTCCGCTCGAACAACTCGTCGGAGAGGCAGTCGTCGTTGACGTGACGAAGCAATCGGAGGCGAGCCGCGACTATCAGGTGAGGACGGAAGACTTTCTACAGTGGGAGAAAGCGAACGGCCCAATTCCGAAGGGCGCGATTGTCATCCTCCGAACCGGCTACTCGAAATACTGGCCCGACCGCAAGAGGTACATGGGGACGGACGAGCGCGGCGCGGACGCTGTGCCAAAACTGCACTTTCCGGGGCTGCACCCAGAGGCCGCGCGCTGGCTCACCAGTAACCGCTCGATCAAGGCCATCGGCCTCGACACGCCGAGCATAGACTACGGCCAGTCAACGCTTTTCGAGAGCCACCGCGCGCTCTTCGACCAGAACGTCCCCGCCTTCGAGAATCTGACCAACCTGGACCAGCTCCCGGCGAAGAATTTCACGGTCGTCGCGCTGCCGATGAAGATTAAGGGCGGCAGCGGCGGGCCGCTCCGCGCCATCGCCATCTTGAAGGAGAAAAGATGAAAAGCTCAGCCTCGGAGCCGCGGGCATGAGCGGCGAGATTGACTGGTTCCCCATCAAGCTCTCGTTCGCGGTGGCCGCGGCGGCGACCCTGATCGCGCTCGCCGCGGGCTCGCTGCTCGCGTGGCTGCTGGCGCGGAAGCGTTTCTTCGGACGCGACCTGGTTGACGCCGTCATCACGCTGCCGCTCGTGCTGCCGCCGACCGTGCTCGGCTACTACCTGCTGGTCCTGCTCGGCACGCGCTCGGGCTTCGGCGGCTTCCTCTACAGGAACTTCGGCATACGCCTGACCTTCACGGTCACGGCGGCCGTCATCGCGGCGACGATTCACGCGCTGCCGCTCGTCACGAAGAGTTTGCGCGCGGCCTTCGAGGGCGTTGACCCGCAGCTCGAAGCGGCCGCGCGCACGCTCGGCCTCAACAACCGGCGCATCTTCTTCCGCGTCACGCTGCCGCTCTCGGCGCGCGGCGTGCTCGCGGCGACGGCGCTGGCGTTCGCGCGCGCGCTCGGTGACTTCGGCGTCACGATCATGATCGCCGGCAACATCCCCGGCAAGACGCAGACCGCCTCCGTCGCCATCTACGACGCCGTCCAGGCCGGCCGCGACAACGAGGCCCTCACGCTCGCCGTCATCGTCTCCGTCATCGCCGTCGTCACCCTCTACTTCATCAACCGCCTCGGCCCCGAACGCGGCAGCCGGTGAACGAAGCTCAACCCCTTTGTGCCTTTGCGTGAAATTTCCTCGCGCAAAGCCGCAAAGAGGTTGAGTCGATGTGCTGCTTGAGTTTCGATAGCAGTTCAGTTTTAGAGCTCAAATCTTGAAAAGCTTATATCATTAAGCGTCGCAGTTCTTGCATATTGCCCACAATTTCTTTTTGCAGTTTTCCCATAAGTAATCATTCTGGTTTGCCTGTTGAAGCTTGATGCAGTAGTCATCAAGATAGGCTTGTAGTCGCTTATGAAATTCAGTCGCGTTAATCCTTTTGTTGTGTGAGTCAAACAAACGCCCTTTTCTTCGTATTGTCCAACCTCCAGTCGTTTCAGCTTGATGGAGAATGCCACATCGGACGTTTCTGTAAAATCCGCATCCATAACTGCTAAATTCCCTGAAATAGTCATTGTCCTGAAAGAACGAACAAAACGCCAATTCACCCAGCCCGGTTGTCTTTTTCCATCCTCGTCGGAAAGATTGCAAGGCTTCAATCATCAAACATGAGATAGCCATAATACAAAACCCATGCTTCTCATGCTTGTCAGTCCCCTCTAAAGGACGAATGTACCGTTCATTGAATCGCACTTTGATAAAATCACTAAGTCCAGTCTGATCGTTCTTTTTAATCATGTTTTCAACGTCCGACCGTTTCGTCTTAGTTGTCCAGCAAAGAATGGGGTCATCATTCGACATTGTGGTGCCTCTCCTTTTCAGCTTAAGCTTAATCACCTAACAGCCTTCCGCTCAGGCTCCATGAAAATCTAAATTCAGGAGCAGAAAAAAGCGAGGGTGAAGATCAAGCTTTTCGCCCTCGCTTTCCTCTTCACTGTTGTGCGTCTTCAGATCATGCCGCGGAACTTCGCTGCGCTCGCGTTGTAGCCGGGGAAGAGGGATTTCAAGTTCGAGTTGCCGAGGTGTTTTTGTGCCAGTTCACCGAAGACATCGCGGAAGTCCGTGGTGAGCGCGAGGTCTCGGCCTTCGTGCAGGTCGGCGGCATCGAGGCCGGGCCAGTCGCCGTAGACCTTGCCGCCGCGCACGGAGTTGCCGATGACGAACATGGCGTTGGCGTGGCCGTGGTCCGTGCCGCGCGAGCCGTTCTCGCGCGCCGTGCGGCCGAACTCGGACATCGTCAGGATGACCACGTCGTCCATGCGCGCGCCGAGGTCGGTCGCGAGCGCGCCGAGTCCCGCGCCGAACTCTCGCAGGAGATTCGAGAGCCGGGCGCGCTGGTTCAGGTGCGTGTCCCAGCCCTCCACGTTCGTGAACGCGACTTCGAGGCCGACGCCCGCCTTAATCATCTGCGCGATTTGCAGCAGCGAGTTGCCGAAGGGCGTGCGCGGGTACTGCGCGCCGTTCTCGGGCTTGTACTGCGCCGGGTTGACCCTCTTCAAAAAGTTGACCGCCTCGAAAGTCTCGCGCCCCGTCCCGCCGAGCGCATCCCTCGCGCGCTCTTCGTAGATGGCCTCGAAGCCGCCCTGAACTTTCTGCGAGTAAGCGCCCGCGCGAATCGAGAAGTCCGCGAGGTTCGAGACGGCGACCGCGGGCGCTGGGCCATAAAGCGCGCGCGGCATGTTCGTCGTCAGCGAGACGGCGCGGAACGGCGAGGCTTTCGGTTCGGGCTTGGTTTGCAGGTAACGGTTGAGCCAGCCGTCGGGCGTCCCCTTGCGGCCGGGCGTGGCAGACTCCATGTAGTCCTGCGCGTCGAAGTGCGAGCGCGTCGAATCCGGCGACCCCACGGCGTGGACGATTGCCAGCCGCTTCGTATCCCACAGCGGCTTGAGCGAAGCAAGCGACGGGTGCAGGCCGAAGAAGCCGTCCAGGTCAATCGCCGCCTCGCCAACAGTCGCGCCCGCGCCCTTCGGCCGCGCAATCTGTAGCGTCGGGCGCAGACCGTAATAAGCGCCCTCGCCGTGCGGCACGACCATGCTCAGTCCGTCCACCGCGCCCCGCTGAAAGATCGCGATTAAAACTTTGCGGCGGCCGTTACCAATCCCCTGCGCCAGCACCGCCCGCCGCAGGAACGACGGCACGCCCCCCATCGCGCCCACACTCGCCAGCGCCACGCCACTTGATTTGAGAAAAAATCTTCTGTCCATGATTACCTCGGTGCCAAGTGATGAGTGATGCGTGATGAGTAAGAGCTTGTTTTTTACTTACCACTCATCACTCACCACTCACTACTTATCACTGCCTCTGAAACTCCGGCGAGCCCAGGATGAGGCCGACGACTTTGACGAGTTCCGGGTTGCTGACTTCGGAAAGGTCCGCGGCGACGGCCCGCGACTGTCGCGCGCGCCGCCGTCCGCCGGTGCCGGCCGCCGAGGGCATCTCGCCGTCTTCGGCCGCAGGGGTTGCAGGGAGCGGTTCGCTCAGTTGTTTGAGAAGCGTCGCTTTCGTCTTCGGTGAAACGTCGCCCTGCACGAGCACTTCGAGGAAGCGATCCGTGACGCGCTCCAGGTTCGCGTCCGCGACTTTCCCGCCCTCGCCGAAGCGCGCGAGGTCAACGCGCGTGCCGGGGATGCGGTTGCTGGCGAGCGCCAGGCCGAAGTTCAAACGCTCAAGGAGCGCGCCCGTGTTGACCCAGTTCTCGGCCGCGTCCGCGTAGCCCGTCGGCGCTTGGTACATGTAGAGCGGCTCGCCCATGCGCGCGATCCACTGGTGAAGCCCTGGGCCGCCGTTCGTCTCTCCGCCGAGCGCGCGGACGGAGCTGACGGCCAGCTCGAACGGCGTCTTGATTTTCGCGCGGTAACTCTCGGGCGAGTTGAACTCGGGCGAAGTCAGAAGCGCGCGCAGCGTCTCGCGTATGTCGCCGTCGGTGTGCGTAAAAGTTGCCGCGGCGCGGTTGACGAGGGCGGGGCTCGGGTCGTCCGCGACGAAGCGGCGTGCCAGCTTCGTCGCGATGAGCTTCGCCGTCGAAGGGTGCCGGGCCAGAATTTCCAGGACCCTCAGGCCGTCTTTTACGCCGCCGCCCGCCGGAATTTTTTGGCCCAGCACGATCTTCTCGCCGTCGTCGTGCAGGCGCTGGTTGAAGTAGAACTGGCCGGCGCTGTCGTCCACTTCGCCGGGCCCGGCGCGGCGGTAGCCTCGCGGGGCGCGTATCGTCCAGCCGGTGAAGCAGCGTGCGACCTCCTGCACGTCTCGCTGCGTGTAGCCGCCGTCCACGCCGAGCGTGTGCAGCTCCATCAGCTCGCGCGCGTAGTTCTCGTTGATGCCGCGCCGACGGCGCTGCTGTTGCTGCTCGGGGCGGGCCGTCTCGCCGTCCTGTCTCTTGCGCCCCGCCATCAGGCCGAACAATCCGCCGCCGCGGTTCTGCCGCCGCGCAAGGCGGCCGGCGTTGGCGTCGGGGCTGACGCTCTGAAAGTTGTCCAGATAGAAAAGCATCGCGGGGCTTTCGGCGGTTGCCTTCAGGAGGTCGTAGAACTTGCCGAGCGTGTGCGGGCGAATCGTGTCGCGGTCGTAAGGGATGAGGAGCCAGCGATCCGCGCCCTTGCCCGCGAAGACGTTGAAGTGGTTGGTCCAGAAATCAACCAGCACTTCCTGCAACTGCCGCTCACTGTAGACGGCGCGCAGGATGCGCGAAGCCTGTAACTCCGCCGTCAACTGCCGCGGCGGCCGCATGCCGTTCTTCAGTAAGTAATCGCGTAGCGCGCGGCGTGCCTCCGCGTCGCGCGGCCGCGCGCCTGTTTCCTGGCCCGCGGCTTCCGGCTTCGTCATCGCTTCCGCGTTCTCTTCCCCCGCCGCGGCCTGCGCGCGCTTTCGCGCTTCGATGACGGGCGCGAGCTCCGGCGGGACTTCGCCGCCCCGCTCAAGCCTGCGCAGGAGCGCGCCCGGCTGCGGGTATTTGGCGAAAAGCTCCGGCGTGGAAAGCTGAAGCGCCGACAGATTCTTCACCTTCGCCTCGGCCGCGGCGTCGTCAATCTTCTCCGGGTGAAGCTGCTGCTCCACGTACCGCTCGATTCCCATCGCGCGCACGCGCTCCATGTCGCCCGGCCGTGCGCCGAAGCCCAGGCGGTTGAGCACGTGCAGAACGCGCTGCTCCTCAGACAAACGCCGCGCCTTCCGCGTCTCTCCGGCGTTCGTCCCCGGAGCGAGCGCGCCCGCCAGTAGCGTCCAGGCGCAGAAAAGCGCCGTCAATCTATTCCTCGAACTCGTCCTAAAAGCTCTCATAATTTCCGGCTTTGGCTCAGAATTAGTTTTGGATGGAAATAGGCCCATCCCTGCTGATGTGGATTTAGACGCGCGGGGCGGGCGGAGGGACGAAAAAAATTTAAGAGGGAGAACAATAATGACGCGACAGAGAAGCCCACACGACAAGCACGACGGGTTGCTTGTTCTCTTCTCTTAAGCCCCACTCAGGGGGCACCCGGTACGGGCTTGTCCTCAATACTGTCGGCTTGAATAATTATTCTACCGAAATATAGCGCGAGCTTTAACTTTATTTCTAACGCACGGGTTTTGGGAAGCTGGCGGGGCTGCGGTTTCCCTGACGGTCCACGGCGCGGACGCCGAAGAAGTAGTTGTCTTTGGACATGCCTTTCATCGTGTAGCTCGTAACTTTTCCGACGGCGCGCGAGTTCGTCCAGACGGGCGAGGTCGTGTCGCGCCAGACGACCTCGTAGCCGGCGAGGTCCGGCTCCGCGTTCGCGTCCCACTTCAAGTCCGTGTCGTTGGTCAACTGCGTCGTGAGGATTCCTACGTTCCTGGGTCGCGCGGGCGCGAGCGCGAGCGCGGCCAGGTTGGCGGCGTTGACGCGCGCGACCTGCGCGACGTAGGCGAAGTCAACGAACGCGGGGAGGTCGCCGTACTGTGCGCCGTTCTCGACCCTCACGTTCTGGTGCTGGTGCTTGTACTCCTCGTTCGGCTCCGTGAAGCGCACGGCCGCGTAGCCGCGCTCTAGAAAAGGGATGTGGTCGCCGCCGCGCAGGTAGCGGTCGCGCCTGTAGACCATCATCACGCGCATGCCTGGCACGTAGCGCGCGCCTGTCTCCTTGATGAAGCGCGCGAGCTGGCGCGGGGCCGAATCGTTCTCGCCGCCGACGCCGCGGCGCACGCCGGCCTCTTCCGCGGTCTCGCTCGACGGCACGCCCTCGGAGAAGACGCGTAACGTGGAGCGGTCGCGCACGCCGTTGCCGCCGAGAGTGTTGCCGACGATGTCGTTGGTGAACATCGCTTCGATGTCGAGCTTCTTCTCCTTCGCCTGCTCGGCGAAATAGGTCGAGCCGACGAGCCCCTGCTCCTCGCCGGCGACGGCCATGAAAATTATCGTCGCGTCGAACTCGTAACGAGCCATCACGCGCGCCATCTCCAGTACGGCGGCCGTGCCCGAGGCGTCGTCGTTCGCGCCGGGCGCGTCGCACTCGGCGTCGGTCGGGCTCGTGCACATCGAATCGTAGTGGCCGCTGACGACGTAAAGGCGGTCGGAGGACGCGGGCTGCGTGCCGCGCAGGGTCGCGACGACGTTGGTCAGAACAGTAGTGCGACTGATGCGCTGGTACTTGCCGGGCGCTTGCTCGAAGGTCTGCTTCTCGACGGTCATGCGGCCGCCGGAGGTCGCGCTGATCTTTTGAAACTCAGCGTAGAGCCAGTCGCGCGCCGCGCCGATGCCGCGCGAAGGGTCGGCCTGCGCCGAAAGCGTATTGCGCGTGCCGAAGGAGACGAGCTTGCGAATGGTGCTCTCGATGTTGCGCGCGCTGACCTCCGAGACGATGCGCGAGATAGTCGGGTTGCGCCGCGCGGCGGGCATAGCCGGGGCCTTGCGCCCGCGTTGCGCGTGCGAAGTCGCCGGACTGAGCACGCAGAGACTGAGGAAGAGGGCGAGCGACAAGAATGAGTTTACGAACGCGCGAACGGCGGCACGAAAGTTATTCTTCATCTCGACTCCGTTTTCGATTGCCTGAAGCTGTGTGACTTTGGACGGCGCTAAAGTAACGCGAAGTCGAACGCCGAAGCAATGGGACGGGGCGAGCTTTCATAGTAGGCGCGAGGACAAGTCCTCTGCCCGCTCGACTGTGAAAGAAGACGGGCAAGGACTTGGCACCTACAGTTGTGAAATCCCTGGTTAATAGAAACGGTAGGCGCGGTTCTTCCAGACGACGATGAGTTCGCCGCCGAGTTGCTCCGCGATGGAGCGCAGGCCGGGTTCGTCCGCGACGAGCGTGCGGTATTGCTCCGAGCCGCGGCGGACGTTCGTCGTCGGGCGTGAGGGGCTGTAAGCGGTGTCCACCCAGGCTCCGCCCTGTCTCTGAAAACTGCGCCCGCCAGCGTTGCTTGTCTCAGCGCCGCCCTCGTTGCGCGCGTCGGCCGGACCAGTTTTGCGCGGAACCGATTTGGCGCGCGGCGCGGCAGATGTGCTCGCCGCTTTCCCCAATTCGCCGCGCGCCTTGTTGGGCTGCGTCTCGGTCGCGACTGCGCCGCCGGCGGGCGCGTCGTCGCGGTCGTCCTTCCCTGCGGTCTTCGCCTCTGGCCGCTCCTCCTTGTCCCTCACGCTCACTTCGTCCCTGGCGGACGGGGCCGCGAGGACAGGCTCCTGTGCCTTCGGACTAGGAGGGGAGGGAGGGGCCGCGGCCACCTCCTCTTGCGCGCGTCTGCCGCCCGTCTGTGCCTGGTCTTCGCGCGAGGCGGCTTTGGTGGCGTCGGTCTGGGCCACATTCTGCTCGGGCTTGGTGGCCTGTCCGGCCGGCAAGCCGTCCTTTTCCGTCGGCGTGTTCCGGGCCACCAGCGGAGGGACCGGCGTGGCGTCAGCGGTGGGCGGCTGCGCTCCGGTCTGCTCCTTGAAGACAGCAGTCGCATCTGTGTTGGCGGTGGCGTGATTCTCGACGCCCGCCGAACTCATCTCAGTCTGCGCGGCCGAATTCGAGTTCGCGTTCGCCACGACTCCCGAGCCAGTATTGGGCGCTGCCTTTTCGCTGCGCGCGACGTATGAAGCGTTCCTATTCGCGCGCATGGCGACGAGGGCGATGGCGACGACGGCGAAAAGCGCGAGCGCCGGGACCGCGTAGCGCAGCACAGGCGGGGAGAAGATCGCCGCCAGCCGCTCGCGCCAGGACTTTGACGGCGCGGCCGGCACCGCCGCCGCCGCACGCTCCCTCCCTTCGTTGTCCGCGATGGCCGCGAGCGTTAATTCAGTCACGAGCTTTCGGCACGAGTCGCAGTCGGCCAGGTGCGCGAAGTAACGTGAGCGCGCACCTTCAGGCAGCGCGCCTTCCGCGTAGGCGTTCATCTCGTCAGCGTCCAGGTGCGCGCCCGCGTTCTCGTTCGCTGACACGGCTCCGCCGCCGGGCCGCGCGTGGCGACGCAAGAGGCGATCAATTTCTGTGTTGTCAGGACGCTTCATCGAATTCAAAGTCCGGCGCGTTTCGGGGCCATGAGCGCGGCCGTCTAAAGAACGCTCCGAACCTCTTTGGCTTGCGGCCGCGGCCGCTTTTTGAGCACGCTTTTCGTCAAGCTCATTCGTCTAGCCCCGCCTGCCGCTCAGTCTTCGCCTGCTCGCTCGTGAGCATCAACTCCAGGTCGCTGTCCAAGCGCAACGCGGCCTCGGAGAGCGAGCGCGCCGTCTCGACTTTCGTCCAGCCGTGCTCCTTCATCAAAATCATTTCGACTCGCTCGCGCACCTCCCCGTGGATGCGCGTCAGGCGGCGGCTCGCGGTGGCCTCGTGAACGCCGAGCACCGCGCCGGCCTCGCGCAGGCGCAGCCCGTCGAAATAGTACAGCTTGACAAGCAGCCTGTCCTCCGGGGCCAATTCGCCCAGCACTTTTGCGAGCGCCGCCTCAACGTCGCCCGCCGTCCGTTGCTCGCTAAGCGCGCTCTCCGGGTCGGGCGCGGACTGCGCCGCGCTGAAAGAGTCTTCGGCCTGGTGGGACTCGCGCGCCAAGCGGTCGAAGTCCGTGTCCAACTCCGTCTGCACGAGCCGCGAGGATTTGCGGTGCTGGTCAATGGCGAGCTGGCCCACGACCGCGCGCAGCCAGCCGCCGAGCGAGCCGCGCCCCGAGTAGTAAGCTATCTTCCCAGAGGGCCGTCCGTCCTCGCGCACACGCAGCCCGTGCAACTCGGCCCAGATGGATTGGGCCAAATCCTCCGCGGCCTCTTCGTTCGAGCTGGTCGAGCGCGCGGCCGAGCGCACCGTCGCGCCGTACTGCGCGACCAGGTCGCTCCACGCCTGCTGGTCGCCGCGCTCGCAGGCCGCGATCAGGCACAGGTCGTCCGCGTGCAGCGCATCGACGAACTCGTTGACGGCGTCGGCCGAAGGTTGCGCGTCGTGCGCGAACAAATATTTGTCGAGCGCGGCGCGCACGCGCGGGGCGAGCGACTCCACGTCGAGAGCGCGCGAGTCGGCCGCGCGCGCGAGCAGCCGCGCCGCGCCTTCGTTGACGAGTCTCTGCGTTTGTGCGTTTGTCTGGCTCACGGGGGCTTTGTCAGTCCTGAAACGCGCTCGACCTGGCCTATGCTAACACGAACCTCGCTCTTTGCGTTCGGCCGGATGAGCACGGATAAGCGGGCGAAGAGGACGGCCGCCGCTTGCGCTGCTTTGACAGCCCGCGCACGTTGAGATAAATTTTGAAGCCGAAAAGCGACCGCCAAACAGTCTAGCGTCAACTGACCGAGCGCGCGGCCCCCTCCCCCAATTAACTGTTGACAAAGAGCCGTTTCTCAAGTATTTGAAATGACAACCCGTTCTCCGCACACGGCATCCTATTCGAGCCCTTCCGTGAAGGGTTGGACAATCTCTGGAGGATTCTTCATTATGCGCCGCAATCACTTTTTCATCTCTTGCGTGGCAGCCGCCATGCTGCTCTTCGGCGGCCTATCCGCCTCCGCGCAGACCGGCGCTCTGGCCGGCGAAGTCATCATGAAGCAGGCCGACGGGACCACCGTCCCGGTCGCGGGAGCACAGATTGACGTTTACCGCACGGACGTGGGAGGCAAGTACAACACGAAGACTGACAAGAAGGGCAAGTTCGTCTTCGCGGGCCTCCCTTACACGGGCACGTACCTCATCGCGGCCAGCGCCGAGAACGCCAGGCCCGACGTTCTCGGCGATGTCAAGGCCGGGCGCGAAGGCGTCTACAGACTCGTCCTCACTCCGGGCGACGGCAAACACCTGACCGAAGCGGAGGCGAAGTCTATGGTTAGCAATTCGGCGGCCCCCGCCACCGCCGGCGGAGGAGGGGGCGGCGGCGAAAGTAAAGAAGACCGCGCGAAGCGTGAAGAGCTGCTGCGTAAGAATGCCGAGATAGAGGCCGGCAACAAGAAGATTGAAGAGGCCAACACCACCGTCACGGGCAGTTTCAAGGCCGGCAACGAAGCACTCAACGCCAAGAACTACGACCTGGCAATCACTCAGTACACCGCGGGCATCAACGCCGACCCGACCCACCCTGGTGCGCCCTCGCTCTTGACCAACAGGTCCGTCGCCTACAGGGCGCGCGGCGTGGACCGCTACAACGCTGCCGTGACCTCCAAGGACGACGCCGCCAAATCTTCGGGGATGACGGCGGCGCAGCAGGATTTCCGCGACGCGGCCGACTCGGCCGCCAAGGCGGTCGAGCTTTATAAAACGCAGCCGGCACCGACGGACCCCGCCGCCCTGAAGAACTACGAGACCAATAAATACTTCGCGCTCGCCGCGCGCGCCGAAGCCATGCGGCTGCTCGTGACCAAGGCCGACCCGACGCAGGCTGACGCCGGGCTGACCGCTTACCAGGAATACATGGCGGCCGAGACCAACCCCGAGAAGAAGGCGAAGGCGCAGGTTGACGTGGCGCAGATGCTTTTGGACGCGGGCTCGTCCGACAAGGCTTACGCGGAATTTCAGAAAGTTCTGGCCGAGAACCCTGATAACGTTGACGCCCTTCTGGGGGCCGGCCTGGCGCTCTTCAGCTCCCAGGACAAGACCAAATTCCAGGAGGCCGCAAACTTCCTACAGCGTTTCGTGGACAAGGCCCCGGACACGCATAAATTCAAGGCCGATGCTAAGGCCGTGCTCGATAACCTGAAGAGCCAGGAGAACATCAAACCGCAGAAGACGACCACCACGACCGGCGGCCGACGCCGCGGTTAACAGCCACATCATCCCTTCCAATTAAGGCCGTGCCGGGCAGATTCTCAACCCGGCACGGCCTTTTTCACGTCAGTTTGACCGCTGAATAATCATCTTGACACCCCGCCGGATTAAACTGTAATATGCTTTGTGCAACGGTGTTTAGCATCGTTGCCTATGCTTTGTGTTTGTGCGGAACAACTCCTGTTCGCGAATCCGTCCGCGGCCAAACCCTTTGCGTCCTACCCCTTTTGAAGCGTTTCTCTACCGGAACTTCTAAAGATGTCAGCCAAACTAGGCGAAATCCTTGTCCGCGAAAATCTCCTCAGCGCGCAGCAACTGCGCGAAGCTCTCGACTACCAACGCAACCACGGCGGCCGTCTCGGTTACAACCTGGTGAAGATGGGGCTGGTTTCCGACGACATGATCACGGCCGTGCTCTCTCGCCAGTACGGGGTCCCCTCCGTCAACCTCGAACTCTTCGACATAGAGCCCTCCGTCATCCGCCTCATCCCGCAGGAAGTGGCACAGAAATACTCCGTCCTGCCGCTCTCGCGCGTCGGTGCGAGTCTGACGCTGGCGATGGTTGACCCCACCAACGTCTTCGCCATGGACGACATCAAGTTCATGACGGGGCTCAACATCGAGCCCGTGGTCGTCTCGGAGGCGAGCGTCCAGGAGGCCATCGCGAAATACTACGCCTCCTCGCGCGAGATAGAGTTGTCCACGATGGGCGAGCCCGAGGTCGAAGTCAACGGGATGGGCCGCAACGGCAACGGGCACCACAACACCATCCGCCACGAAGACCTCGTCTCGCTCGACAGCCTCGACTTCGACACGGAGGCGGCCGAGGGCCTCGAAGTCATAGAGGACAACGAGGAGATAGACCTCTCGACGCTCTCGCGCATGAGCGAGGACGCGCCCGTCGTGCGGCTCGTCAACGTCCTGATGGTTGACGCTCTGCGCCGCGGCGCTTCCGACATACACATCGAGCCCTACGAGAAAGAGCTGCGAATCCGCTTCCGCATTGACGGCGTGCTCTACGACGTGATGCACCCGCCCTTGAAGATGCGCGACGCCATGATCTCGCGCCTCAAGATCATGTCGAAGCTGGACATCTCCGAGAAGCGCCTGCCGCAGGACGGACGCATCAAGATCAAGGTCAAGGTTGACTCGCGCTCGCGCGAGCTGGACTTCCGCGTCTCGACGCTGCCGACGCTCTTCGGCGAGAAGGTCGTGCTCCGCCTCTTAGATAAAGAGAACCTGATGCTCGACATGACGAAGCTCGGCTTCGAGCCCGAGTCGCTCGTCAAGTTCCAGCGCAACATCTCGCGCCCCTACGGCATGGTGCTCGTCACGGGGCCGACCGGCTCCGGCAAGACCAACACGCTCTACTCGGCGCTCCAGTCGCTCAACACGTCCGAGACCAACATCATGACGGCCGAGGACCCCGTCGAGTTCAACCTGATGGGGATCAACCAGGTCCAGATGAAGGAGCAGATCGGCCTGAACTTCGCGGCCGCGCTCCGCTCGTTCCTGCGCCAGGACCCGAACATCATCCTCGTCGGCGAAATCCGCGACTTCGAGACCGCCGAGATCGCCATCAAGGCGGCGCTGACGGGCCACCTCGTGCTCTCGACTCTTCACACGAACGACGCCCCCTCGACCATCTCGCGCCTGATGAACATGGGCATAGAGCCCTTCCTGGTCGCGACCTCGGTCAACCTCATACAGGCCCAGCGCCTCATCCGCCGCATCTGCAAGGACTGCAAGACGGAGGCCCCCATGCCGCCCGAGGCCATGCTTGAGATCGGCTTCACGGCCGAGGAAGCCAAGCACATGAAGACCTACAAGGGGCGCGGCTGCCAGACCTGCAACAACACTGGCTACAAGGGCCGCGTCGGCCTCTACGAAGTGATGGAAGTGACGGACGAGTTGCGCGAGCTGATCCTGATCGGGGCCTCGGCGCTGGAGTTGCGCAAGAAGGCGATTGACGACGGCATGATCACGCTGCGTGAGTCCGGCCTATATAAGATACGCAACGGAATTACCACCATCGAAGAAGTCGTGCGGGAGACGGTGGCCTGACGAGGTGAATGAATAAATGTTACGCGCAGCGGTTCTATCTCTCTTAATCCTCGTTTCGGTAGTCGTCATGCTGCCGGCGGGGGACTCCTCCGCGCACCACACAGGGCGCTCTGCGGCGAGCCGCCGCACCAACATGGGCCGACGCCACTCGCGCGCCTGGTGGCGGCGCTACCGCGTGCGCATGCGCCGCAAGCGCGCCGTGATGAGGCGACGCCAGGCGCTCCTGCGCATGCACCGCGGCCAGAGCTTGAACGCGGCGGCGGGCGAGAACCACAACAGCGCCGCGCTCTCGGAAAAGATTTCGACCGTCAGCGTCCAGAGGGAAGCCGTCGGTCCTTCAAGCCCCGTCCTTCCGAACGGCTGGACGCGCCGCGCCGCAGCCGGCGGGACGCGGTTCTTCTTAAACTCCGACGGGCGAAGCATTGCCGAGGCCACGTTCGCGCCCGTCAACGTTTCCGCTTCTGGCGACCTCGCGTTGACGGCCAAGGCCCAGCGCAGGATGCTCGCGGGTGTTCCTTTCTCCGAGCTGCGCCGCACGGTGATAGACAAGATGGTCGCGGCGGACGGCTGGGTCGTCAACGACATGCAGCGCGAGATCGGCGGCCGCCAGGTCTTCGTCGTCATCGCGCGGACCAGCGAACAGTCCTGGGTCTTCTACTTCGCCGAAGTCGAGGGCCGCATCTACAGCCTCGCCGCCAACTCGCCGGCCGAGTACGCCGCCCGCCTGGCGGACGAGTCCGCGCAGTTGATGGCTACTTTCAACGCTAACAAGTAAGCGCCTTAAGACCCGCCGCAGAACTTTCGCCCCGCGCCGCGCCTCCCGAAAGGGCGAGCGCGCCGAATTCCCAGCAGGGCCAATCCAGGAGAACCTTCTTTATGGCACTGAACGACACCGTCCCGCAGATCACGCTCTCCGAGCTGCTGAAAAAGCTCGCCGAGTTCGGCGGCTCCGACCTGCACATCACGACCAACACGCCGCCGCAGATTCGCGTTGACGGCCACCTCCGCCCGCTCGAAGGCTACAAGGTGCTGACCTCGGCCGACACCAAGCAGCTCGCCTACTCCGTGCTGACCGACGCGCAGAAGCACCGCTTCGAGGAGAATCTCGAACTGGACTTCTCGTTCGGCGTCAAAGGACTCTCGCGCTTCCGCGCCAACATCTTCAACCAGCGCGGCGCGGTCGGCGCGGTCTTCCGCGCGATTCCCTACGAGATTAAGCCGTTCGAGGCGCTCGGCCTGCCGCCCGTCGTCAGGCAGCTCTGCGACAAGCCGCGCGGGCTGATTCTCGTCACCGGCCCGACCGGCTCGGGCAAGTCCACGACGCTCGCGGCGATGATTGATAAGATCAACAACGACCGCCACGACCACATCCTGACCATCGAAGACCCGATTGAGTTCCTGCACAACCACAAGAGCTGTCTCGTTAACCAGCGCGAGGTCAACGCCGATACGCGCGGCTTCGCCGAGGCGCTCCGCACCGCGCTCCGCCAGGACCCCGACGTGGTGCTCGTCGGCGAAATGCGCGACCTCGAAACCATAGAGTCCGCGCTGCGCATCGCCGAGACGGGCCACCTCACCTTCGCCACGCTCCACACCAACTCGGCGGCCTCGACCATCAACCGCATCATTGATGTCTTCCCCTCCGAGCAGCAGTCGCAGGTGCGCGCGCAGCTCTCGCTCGTCCTCGAAGGAATTTTGTGCCAGGCGCTTCTGCCGAAGGCCGAGGGCATCGGGCGCGCGATGGCGCTCGAAATCCTTGTCCCGAACACGGCCATACGCAACCTGATTCGTGAGGACAAGGTCCATCAGATTTACTCCATGATGCAGACCGGCCAGGACAAGTACGGGATGCAGACCTTCAACCAGGCGCTCGCCACGCTCTACCACAAGCGCCAGATTTCGCTCGACGTGGCGATGCAACGCTCCTCTAACACCGACGAGCTGCGCGAGTTGATCGAGCGCGGCTCGGGCATCAACACCGGCAACGGCGGCGGCATGCCGCCCCGCCCCGGCGCTCACCCGAGCCCCTACGCGCAGGGACGCCCCGTCGGCGTCCGCCCCGGCACGCGCTAGACGAACAGCAGAGTGCCCGACACTTTTATGTTGAGACGACGAACAGCACGAACCACCGAACAGGCGGGCCGCGGGCGCAGCTTCGAGAGCTTCGCTTTCGTGCTCTTGCTGCTCGCGTGCGCCGTCGTCCCCTCCGCGTCCGCGCAGGAGCAGCAGGCCGGGCGACGCGCGGCCCGCTCGCTCACGAGCGAGGACCTGCTCAACCGCCCCGCGGTTTACGTCCCCCAGCCTGTGCCAAATTCGCGTGCGCTTTCGTCCGCCGCCATCACGACCGCCGGCGCGACGCGCTACCGCGACCCTTCCGGGGCATTCACGCTCAGCTTCCCGAACGGCAACTGGCGCGTCAGCTCCAGGGCCGGCACCGCCGGGAGCCTTTACCACCAGCGCACCTTCCGCCGCATCGAGGCAGAGGGTTACGCCTCGGCGACCGCCAACGTTTACGTCGTGACGGAGCACTCCGGCATCCCCGTCGTTGACCCTTCGAGCCTGAGCGCCGAAGGGCAGCGCGATTTAGCCAACGCCCTGTCCGCGCTCTTCCTGAGCAACAACGCCTCGGTCGTCTCCGTCGCGCCGGTCTCGACCGGGGCGCGCTCGGGGCAGTTGCGGATCATCGCCGACCAGATCATCGCGCGCCGGGTCGCCGTGCGCGCATCCATCAGCGTCTCCGAGCGCGACGGGCGGCTCTTCGTTGTCGTCTGCCGCGCTTCGCCTGAGACTTTCGACGCGTACCAGCGCGAGTTTGAAATAATCACCAATTCACTAGCCTCTTCGGCCGCGCGCTCCTGAGAGGGCGCGCGCGAGCCGGGGAACAGGAGTTTCAAAGGACCATGCCCACTTACGTCTTCAAAGGCCGCAACCGGCTCAACGAGATCGTCGTCGGCGAGCGCGTCGCGGAGAACCGCGAGGCGCTGCGCCAAGTCTTGCGCCGCGAGCAGGTCACGCTCACGTCCGTCAAGGAGAAGGGCCGCGAGATAGGCATCCCCAAGATCGGCGGGATGAAGAAGGTCAAGGCCAAAGACCTCGCCATCTTCACGCGCCAGTTCTCGGTGATGATTGACGCGGGCCTGCCGCTCGTGCAGTGCCTCGACATCCTGTCGCAGCAGCAGCAGAACAAGTATTTCCAGCGGACCTTGCAGCAGGTGCGGCAGGACGTGGAGGAGGGCTCGACCCTGGCGGGGGCGATGGCCCGCCACCCGAAGGTCTTCGATCAGCTCTATACGAACATGGTCGAGGCGGGCGAGACGGGCGGCATCCTGGACCTGATTCTCCAGCGCCTCTCGACCTTCATCGAGAAGATCGTCAAGCTGAAAAAAGACATCATCTCGGCGATGATCTACCCGTCGGCGGTCGTGCTGCTCGCCATCGGCGCGATAGCCGTCATCATGGTGGTCGTCATCCCGCAGTTCCAGGCGATCTTCGCGGGCCTGCTCGGCCCAGGCGAGAAGCTGCCGTACCCGACGCGCATCGTCGTCGGCACGAGCGACTTCCTGGCCGGCTGGGGCGGCCTCGCCATCCTCGCCTCCATCATCGGCCTCGTGCTGCTCGTCCGCTACTACTACAAGACGCCGGGCGGGCACATGAAGATAGACGGCATCACGCTGAAGCTCCCGATCTTCGGCAGCATCCTGCGCAAGATCGCGGTGGCCCGCTTCTCGCGCACGCTCTCGACGCTGCTCTCGTCGGGTGTGCCAATTCTTCAATCCCTTGACATCACTGCACGCACGGCCGGCAACGTCGTCGTCGAGCAGGCGATCCTGAAAGTGCGCGCCGGGGTCGAGCGGGGCGAGAACTTCGTTGACCCGCTCCAGGCCACGGAGGTCTTCCCGCACATGGTCGCGCAGATGGTCGGCATCGGCGAGCAGACCGGCGCGCTCGACGCGATGCTCTCCAAGATCGCGGACTTCTACGAGCAGGAAGTTGACTCGGCCATCGCCAACCTGCTCACGCTGATCGAGCCCGTCCTGATAGGCTTCCTCGGCGTCACCATCGGCTCCATCGTCATCGCCATGTACCTCCCGCTCTTCACCCTCATCGGGAAGCTATCTCAGGGCCACTAACGGATTTCAATTTCGCTTGTCCAAATGAAATAAAGTCTTGGACCTACGGGATAACCATAACTTGCTTTTTCGGCCAACCATATCTTGCTTTTTGGGCCAACCATAACTTCCTTCGCCTGTAAACTGTTAAAACCTAGCGGTTTACAGGCGAAACCTATTAATCAGCCGATTCAAAATTGATTAAGAATTGTTTCAAAATCAACTGTCCTGAGTCGTTAAAAAGATCAAATTAAGGCCATACATAGATATGACTATATACTCACTTTAATACCTGTCTCTGACCTATAAGTTATTGCTAAGTATTAACTTTGAAGGTTTTTATATCGAACTGATTCTTAGGTACACAGATATGACCATATACTCAGTTCCGTCGTATCTGCGGAAGTCAACCTAATCTTGTTCTTTCAATTTAACTTTGACGCCCACAGGCTCTTTGAAATTTCGGCGCAAATCCTGACAGCCGCTTGCTGAGCTTCAACGGCTTCGGACGGAGACACTGTAATTCGATTGTACCGGACGTCCGCCGAGCATTGAATCTCATTCAATTCTACGGCGAGATTACTGACAGGCTAAGCGACTCGGCTATTGTTGAAAAATAATAAAGTCTGCCCCTAAAATTCAGAGGGCACAGAGCAAAGACTTTCCATAAGCAAACCTATTCGATGATTGAGTCCTTCAAATTACTCTTTAGCTCTGAATGACTCGTAAGCGACGGCTCATATTGAACCATGGCTGGCTCTGAATTAGAACGCTGATCGCGAGAGATGAATATTTACACGGATTCGGCGTAAACCGTTCGATTAGGTTGGCAGAAAATTCTTTGAGATTAAGGGACGAACGCCGTACCAATTCATCTTCCAATTACCGACTCTAGGTGAGGTGTTGATGATCTCGTAGTGTTTGCCTTCTTCCGGCAAGTATTGACGCTCGGAAAGCCAAGATGAAACCTCAAAAAGTCTACTGGTTACGGATAATTTTTCAATAAGATGATCTTCACGAACAACTGCTACTTCAGGATTTTGCACAGAAGCATGACCGATCCAATTCACCGAAACCAACGTCAGATTTACAGAGTAGCTCAAATCGATTCCAAGACATTCAAAGATTGGTGAGTAGCCTTCATATATGGCCTGTTTCAGCAGCAGCAGTTGTGAGATACCTTTTGCTATCTCTTCAGATTTTTCAACTACCTCTTTGGCCTCAGCAGGATCCAAGAACCATTTAAGCTCTATCAAGATACACACCTTCTCGGAGTCATCAATCAATGCTAGATCAATGTCAGGCAAGTCAGAGCGTCCGGCAACTCGCCCGCTCCAAGTACGCCAATCCTTATTTGGAAGATTTGCATTAATACGCTCCCGCATCAGGTCTTCTTTTTGTTGGACAAGCCTTGAGTAAATTGACTTCTCTTGCGGAATTTTATTCATCAATGCAATGAAGTTACGTTCAGCCGCGTTGTGTATCCAAAGAAATGGCGCTACGGCGTATCTTTCCTCGTTGAGGGCGATTAGTGGCTGAAGAGCGGGGTCCCCGCGTTCCGGGGGAATATTGTGTGAACCGAGAGTCAGATCATAGAGTACATAAGTTATAACTTGACGTGGTAAGTCCGTATATCGAGCGACTCGATTTAATAATTCTTCCTTAGTAGGAAGAAATAGGCAATTAGCGAAGCCAAGACCAACGCACCCTAAAGCAGCAGCTTTCGTCCGAGCTATATATTGAATATAAGCTAAAGCAACAATCGAATCGTAAATCTGCTTGAAATCAGAAAGAGAATACCTAGAGAACTTCCACTCAGCCGGAAGCAAGAACCTCTTGTTTAGCTTACTCCGTAGATAGTCTGCTGTGAGTTTAACCATCTTCGGATTAATAGCTACCGAGAAATTTTCACCCTTTATTCTTAAAGCTCCCTCAATCTTTTCATGTAGATCCTCCGAGCTTCGGATTTCGTCCGGGGTATTCTCTCCTATTGGTTTAGTAAGGCGATTGTATGCCTCATATCGAGATTCACTTAGAAAATTGTGCGTAGGGACGAGAGTTTGTTCTTCAGCCCCTAAACCAATGACGCCGCGACTCGCATAAGTAAATGCCAAGCAAAACGGATCATATTGGCCGCCTAGCTTGATGAGATCTATAGCGGCTTGGTAATTGTTACCATCATAAGAGGTAGGCACACGCCCGCCCGGCGGGCAGGACACTCTCAGCCAATAAAATGGGTGCTTAAGGGTATAAATATAATGATCTATTGCCGCATTAAACTTTTGCGGAGTTATGCCCTGCTGCTGAACTAAAGGAAGGAATAGGGCATCTTCTATTACTCCCAATACATTCCAAGCAGCGACAGCAAAGTTTGATTTTACAAGCGGGTTAGATTTGTAAGCAGAATCAATCTCGATTTCTGCCGCACGAGTTTCTGGCGATAGTCTATCCATATAGCTTATTCACATTTGCCAAGACTTAGTCCATGACGATTATAGATATAGAACCCCATCAATGCATTTGATTATGTTTATCAAATGTTGAGAGAGCTTACAGGTAAAGGTATAAAACTATTTTTGACTCCAGAATTGTGGAAGCTTAGGTATATGTGAGAAAAGACTTAGGCGGCACAAGGGGTTCTTTTAAGGGTTAGTTGCCTTATCCTTGTAAACCCATGCCATAACGTGATACGGGAGAGAGGGATCCTGTTTCTCTACATCTATTCCAATTACTAATGCCTTCTCCATAGGTTGATCCTCCAAAATAGACCCGGCAGCGTTCTTCATCATCTGATTACGCACCTCTCTGCTCACACGTTTGTAAGCGACGCCAACTATGGCAGTCCTTCTTTGCGGAGGGCCACTAAATAAAACAAAAGCATTAAGATGGTTTGGAACTTGCCAGTTTGCCTCCACATTTCTTCGTATTTTCCAAAATTCACGTTCGAACCATTGTTGCTCTTCATAAGTTAAACTTAGAAGCATATAGCAGAATTCCGTCCATCGAGGGACTAGCAGCCCTTCGAGATGTTTAATAATCCGCTTCCACCATTTTGTGTAACGACGCTGTGGCTTACGTACGTTCTGCCCCCTCCACTCACGCATAAAATAGGGATCTAAACGTTCCGACAATCCAGACAAAATTAATACCGAGCCATCAAATTCAGTCTCCCCAATGCTAAATCCGTTTTCAAGGTAGAACGCAAGTAAATCGGTTTCATCGGCATAATAGATTGCATTAATTTCAAACTGTGTTCGTCTGACAAGATAATGTATTTTCTCGCAGGCACTATCTAATACTTCAAAAACAATTTCTAAATCTGGCAGGGACATTGTTGGCCCTAAGTCAGCATCAGATGGAATAAAACCGGCGCGCTGGAGGTCGGTCCAACTAGCGTGAACGTTAGCAAGCTCATCAAGGGTGACATTGATTCTAAAAATCTCATGAATTTGTGATGTATCAACCTGATTTACTACTCCGCGACGGGTGGAGAATCTGTGGTGACCGGGATTCTTTTGCAGGTAATCTGTGAATCTCTTCGCCTGCAATGCGGGTTCTATCATCAGCGAATTGATAGCCCGCTGTAGGCGTAGCTCACTTCCACGTTGCGCTGAGGCTGAAAACTTACCTGATTTGGCTTCTACAATGAATAGATAGGAATCAATTAAGATCATCAGGTCATTCTCAAATTCCTTGCCTGAATCTGGATCAAGCCACAGACTACCACGGTAAATGCTTGCTGAAGGGAGGGCTCTCTTGAAAATACGTTCGACCTCATTTTCCAAAAACTTCGCCCGGCTCACCTCATATTTTGCCTTCAATTCAACATTCCCATCGATCACTTTTTCCATTTGCTCTAAGCAGAAGCTAATTAACAATCCAACTATTGGCATGAAATAAACATTTTCATCTAACCTGATAATGGGGCGAGCCCAAATAGGATTACCCATAAAGAGATGCTCAGGATCAGTAGCAGCCAGATCACCAAATGACAGCGTCCAACCATCAATGACTTTTTGCAATGAATCTCTATCAACCGACTTAGGATAAGCATCCACGAAATCATCAAAAGTAAACATAAACTTTTCAGGCAGTCTTAGGTCACTATGACTAAGAATCATTGCTTTAGCTTCATTTAACTTCGCTCCTCGATCCTTAAAGAGCTTAAGTAGTTTCTCTGGTTCTGAATCAGTTTTGGGTAATATCTTGTAGTAATTTTCCACAATAGCGGATAGGGATTTTGCCGTAAAAACCGGCCTTAATTCCTTAAGATGACTATTAATTCTTTCTTCTAATACCTTGGTTAGTCCCCTATACATAGTTATCAGGTGCTCTATACGCACCCCCTTTTGCTTCTCAATCTCATCATCCAATGGCGCAAACAATTCGGCTACAATACGCATTATTTGCTGTGGATAACCCCAATTTCTTATTCCCTGTGTGTGTCCTCTCACCTCCTCCATTACTCGCAAGCGGTGACGCTGCTCTTTCGACATGGAAGGATCTAAAGTGGCGTAACGGCGCATGAAGAATGCTTGGTCAGCGGTATACACAAGTTCACGAACCTGCGTAATTCGGGGTGGTGTTGGGAATTCAAATTTGAAAGCTTCATACTTATTGCGAAGAATAAGACCTTGTAGTAATTCAAGGTGCTGTTGAAGGATCCTATGTTGTTCCGCTGGTTTTGGAACACGATCACCTGTTTGGAAATGATTGTAAAAAGAAAAGATGGACAGCAACAGCAGCGGATCTAGGGTAAGCAGTTGGTTTTGTAGACCAGTAAATGCTTCATCAAAGCTATTGCCAAATTCGCGGCCTATCTTGATGAATAAATCGTCTGCCTCAGCCTGCGTCATACCCTTAAATGGCGAAGGTAGGGCCCCAATCCGAAACCCGCTGTCCTTGGAAGATTGCCGGTGCTGCCCCGATTTTGATGTTTGCTTTCGTTTACGCTTTTTAGGACTCATGAGTAACAATAATCATGCGGGATAATCGAAAATCTTATAGCGTGCCTGACAGGATCGGGCCGCTGCCAGTGAGGAGCATAAAAGAGAAGTTATTTAGTGTCGACTTGAACGGATGTTAACGTTGTGGGAATTAAAAGATCATTCTTCTGAAAATATTACTTCAATGGCTTTACTGTTGAACCCATTGAAATAACAATCCGCCTTATCCCAATCTACGAAATTGTATCTAGTTCTATAATTAGCAATCTCTTCTTCGCTCTTCCTAAAATCTACCATTTTGAGTTTCGTTTTCTTACAAATTGGAGAGTCATATCTCTGGAAATTATGAATTAACCAAAACAGAGGCTGTTTAATATACTCATCGTGTTCTGGTAAAGAGAAACCGATTATAACAACTCGTTTCTCAAAGGTACCTGAACTACTGAAACCTGCCCAAAATTCAGTAAGAGGATTCAAATAAACTAATTTATTGAATAATGGAGAGATAATAAGTGGAACTTCTGTTATGAAATTGCTTTCATAGAAATAGTCTCCCAAATTATCAAGTATATAGATATTATTAAGTGGGCTATCTTCAGGGTATGGTTCACCAGCTAGTCGCCGAAGGTTAAAGTTTTTTCGACCATCAAATACTGCATTATGCGGATTTGTGTTAAATCCGTGCCGGTGTAAATCTTCTTGGTTGCTTAAGTAACGCGATTTATCAAACCAATCAATTGAGCCGTGTATTTTGAGTAAGACAATTTCATTATCCTTATCAGGATCAACCTCGCCCCCGCCAAAATAAACTTCCTTAAACTGAGTTTGAAATAGTCTGTATGGAATATTATGTTTCTTGAATGCCCTTTCAAGAATCGTGTCGTAATTGAATGTAAAAATCCAATCGCCGGGATCCAGATGATGTACAAACTCTTCGTACAGGGAAAAAGCTTCATCGCTGATGGCTTCCTCCCTCAAAAATAAGCTAAGAGCAATTAAATTCTTGATGACTAACTGACTTCTGTTCCCTTCACCTGACCAATGGTCGCTCCCGCGTAATCGCAAGAAATGCTCTATATCCAGATAGGAAATGAATTCCTCAAAGTTAATTTGCTTTTCGGAAATATCCTTGCCTTTAGCAGCACGAGAGTATTTGAGAAAACTAGCAATATCATCTTTTAGAATATTTTCATATAAGCCTCTCATCTTGGCATACTTGATTATGTCTGCAAAAAGCTCATTGCCTAGCGGCAATCCAGCGGGTTTGGAAAATCCTGCTCCTAGTATAAATACATTCATCGGCTATTTTTCTATGGTTCATCATTGCGATGAACTAGCTTCACCATTAAGGGTGGGTGCAAGCCAATTCGCAGCATCTGCTCAAAGACATCAGGCCGCATTAATAGATCGGCCCCTTCGAGGCGGGGACTCTCTTCATCAATTGAGTTTCCGACTGGGCGTGCGCTCCAACTGCGAAATACTATGGCGTTCTGCCCTGAGCTATCTGTTAGAGCGAGCCTGCTTTGCCATGAGGTCGGCGCTTGCAGCTTGAGATTTTCCACAAGGTTCGGCTGCAATGATAACATCGGACGCTTGCCTAACCAATCGACCAAGTAATCGAGGCCCACAACACAGCCAACGAATTCAGTAAGTGATGTTACTCGCTCCCCATAATGCCTCCACCATGCGTCAGCATCTCCGTTCGCAAGGGTTATCTTCGACTGATCCACAACGCCGGGTTCTTGTGGGAACTGTATACCGGCCATTACCATCAATGTGCCGGTAAAAGACTTTCTACTATCCTCGCTTATTAATAGCTCTCGCTCAAAGTAACCACAGCGATACCAGCCAGCATACTCGTCGCTCCCTTCAACAGGTGAGACCGGTTCCACCCCGGCTCGTTGCGCAGACGGTGTCGGAAGCGGCGGGCGAGGACTGCGGCTGTGCCAGTTGGAAACGTGCGTATGCACGCGCGGCAGCACCCTTGCCCCGATGTCAGAGATCAATGACGGCGACAATTCATCAGATTCAAGCAAGTAATAGTCAATGCCATCAAGCACTTCGTGGAAGGCAGCTTCAAATAATTCCTCCTCCCAAAACAGCAGTTCGGTAGGAGGTAAATCGTGAACGCTGCTCTTGGCAGCCTTATAGCGATACCGGGAAAGCTCTTTTCGAGTCTTGGATGCTTTCCACAAGTGATCATATCTGCGCGCGACCAACGACGGGAACTCCGGCCATATTTGGGCGATGTCGGTCACGCGCCCACCGTCGTCTATAGACAATATCCTCTCCTCTTCCCATTCCGGCAGCGTTGGTGTTGCGGGTAACTGCCGATTGGGGCGCGCGATGTCCTCCGGGTTGAACCCGGCGCGTTCAAGGAGGGTTTGCGCCAGAGCACGTAATCCAAAGAGATCAGACCGGTATAAGCCGGTGACTTCATCGCGAACAGCAGCCGTCACAGGGTAGGGGGCTTGTTCTGCTTCCACCAGTGCGTGCAATACGATCAGCGCGGAGCTTATGGGTGTGTCAACGCTCAGGAACTGGCGTAAAGGGTTGATAACGGTAGAAGGTATAGATGAAACGACAGCCGCGACACCAGAAAGTGCTGTGATCTTACGCTTCAATTCAGGGTGGCTTACTCTGGCAAGGAGGAGCGAAACCAGAGCTTCGTCTAACGACCACCCCATCACCAACTCTGGAACATAGGTTACGAACGTGCTGATGTCATTTTCGTTGTCCGGTAGACGGTGACTGATGACCTCGAACGCAGCATACCAAGTGTTAAAAGCGACATTAGGGTCACTAATTTGATTCGAGCACACTTCAATCAAATGACGCGTGACGCCCATAATATAGTGTTGATTGTTGAGAAGGTGTGCGACTTCATTCGCTAGAGTGCTCGCCCCCTCTTTTTCTGATAACCTCAGTGCCTGTGACATCCATGGCAGGTGCTCTGTGTCGCCAAGTGCTTCCCACCCGTAGCCTCCGCGTGAACGGGCATAAGCAAGAGCGAATGCGACCGACGCCGCGCGCTGGTGTCCATGCCTCTCCAATCCAGTGGCTAAATCAGCGAGCGGTGTAGCGCCAATCTCGAAGTAACTTTCGCGCGCGAAGCATCTTAGTAGTCGTATCGCATCTTCTTCTGCACCTCGGTCAATCAGTTCGATAAGGCGATATCCAAAAGCATTGCTAATGCGGTCGTAGCTTTCTGCATTTCTCCGAAACAGACCCCTAACAGAACGAATGATCGCCATAATCTCTAATGGAGACGCCTTACCGGGGAAGACCGGATTATCCCTGAATGCATCTAACGGATCTATTTGTGTTCCGTATGAATCCTTTTCCTTCTCAGCCTCTAAACCCACGTCTCTATTTCCCGGAGCTAAGTCAAAGCCATGTGCGTGAGCAAATCTTTCTAGTTCCGCGTAGGCCGTAGGGTCGAAACTTTCAGGGTCGCCTTGGACCTGTGCCGCCAGCATACGCAACATGTGCTCGCCGGCATGTGGCTCCTTCTCTACTAGCCGCTCGACTGTCTTAAGTCTCTTTCGAGTCTTTCCAGCACCGCCAGCGAACGGCAACGTTGCTTCTAAAAAGGTGAGGAGGAGTGGATCGCCGGAGTCACATACGGCGCTGCAAACTTCATTGAACGAGTCCTCATGACGCCAATCCACAGTGCCACCATGCTGCACGAGAGAGCGGGCGAGTACAGCCGCCCCACCCACCGGATCAACCTCGCTCAGAGCCTCAATCCAATAAACAGGGGCATGTTTCGTCTCTTTGCCGTCAGTATGTTGCACCACAGCGTTGACGAGCGGCTGCACGGTTGCGAGGGCTGCGCGTGTGCGCTCCCTATCTACACTAGCAAGAGCGGGCGCGCTCTCTATAAGCTCGTAGATCGTCGTGTCCTTACGGTATCCATACGCGCATAGGTGTACCGTCGCCGAATGCCACAATGATTGCGCATCTTGGCTCTGTCCAGCTTCTGCAAGCACGCGGGCGAGTAGCAATTCTTGGATCGCATGAGTCTCGTAAAGCTCGCTGCCCTCTCCCGTAAGCTCCAGTTGATGCTTTATCGCCTTCATGATGAGGTCGTTAAGTAGCGAGTTTCTGGCAAAAGGTATGAGTAGCTCAATCAGATGTTCTGGCTGAAGCGGCCCACCCGGCGAGCGTTGGAGGTAGGTTGTAGTGCCACGTGAGATTTCGGCAAGATTTTTTAGCGTCTCTTCCCACGCCTCCGTGCTATAGAGGAGGTGCAAGGCGCGTGAGATGGTTTCATGAACTAACGCGTGGATGTAGTAAAGATCACACGCTCTCGGCTTACCGACAAAAGGGCGTGGGTCACTAGCGAGGTCGCTAAAGGCTGTGCGGATTTGTGCCTCAGCATCTCCTGTATCAACCCTTGCCTGTGCCTCGGCTTGCGATAGCACAACGGCAAACCGCAACCAAGCTCTGTACCATCCTTCTCTTCCAATTCTCTTTAGCTCAGATTCAAGCGCCTGCGGATTGACGTTCGCCGCGATTCTGACGCCTTCTACCCACAGCTTAAGTTGATTGTCTTGAGATATGTACCGATCCGCGCCGACCGCGATGTCGAGCTTGCTCAAGTCTGGTAGCCTTTTTGCAACCTCATCCCGGTCAGCACCGAGCATAAGCCCTTCCGCAGCAAGTTCAACCGAATCATTAAGACGAACGGCTTTCGTGGCAGCCTCTTTTGCCGCATCAGTTTCGCCTTCTGCGACTAACGCTTTCGCCAATTCAATTAGAACAAGACTTGCTGCATGTTCAGACATTTTCGCTTCATCCAGCAAGCGAAAAAGGATTTCCGTGCCGCCAAACTGCACCATTCTTTCAAGGATAAGCCTCAGATATTTCACCGGAGGAGAGGGTAGGCGTTCGAGGTAATTGACCACACGCCTGAACACAGATTCTACGCCGTCGACACGTAATGCCCCATACACCTCTGCTACAGCAAATGTTTCCCAATCCGTGTCGGAGGCGCTTCCTCCACGTTGGTCGTTCGGCTTTTTATTACCTCCGCTGTTCAAGTCAAGATATTGGGCCCACGGCGGCACTTCGCCGGCGTCATCGCATAAGGCGCAGAAGAGCAAGCCTTCATGCGCGGGGAAAGTCGGCTGCCCGTCAAACAATAGCCTTTCGTTTAATGCTGCGGCCCCGAAGATCGCGGCGTATGTGCGACCGAATGACTCAATATCGAGAAGTTTTTCTTGGAAGCAGGTGATGCAAGAGCGGTGCAGTTCGGCGCAACGCGCGAGTGCCGCCCAATCAAGTTCATCAGCGGCGATGTATGTGGCGAGTTTGAGATTCTCTTCAATCGCACGCCTCGAATGACCTGCTTTAACGCTGGAAGAGACGAATTGTGCGCCCACGAGTTCTAAAGCCTCTCGATTTCGCCCGGCGCGACGCAGACTAGGAATCAGGAAGCGGTAAGCCTTGGCATCCCTGTAGAAGCCGCGCCCCGTGAGCCAGTAGATTACCGGGGTGATCACGTCAGCCACCGAGCCCCCTTGTCCACGGAGCCGGTTCGTAACAAAGCGGCGAAAACTCTCATGGTAAATTCGCACGCCGCTCTGCGCCGAGATACGAGTAGTAATCGGTGCTAGGAAGGAAAGTGCCGCCGGAATACGGTGAGCAAACTGTGGGTAAATCTCTTGGATTTCCTGTTCGGTCAATCCGAAGTCAATGACGCCTAACAACTCAGCAACAACTCCGCTTGTACTGCCCTTTTCAAGACTACTAAACAGGTAGTCGTAATAGCGAGAGATTTGGCCCTCGATAAGCGGTGCTTCCCGCAATGACTCAACCGGATCGAACGCCCGCCCCTCAGCGATGCTGGCTAGTGTTTGCCGACACAAGAAGGTTGCGTACAACGGGTTGCCTTCGGAACGCTCGTGGAGTTGTTCAAGGTAATCGTCTACGCTGGTGTCGAAGCGGGCATTTCTAAGTGCTGAGGGAACACCTAAGTTTACAGCTAGGGCCGCCACCTCAGCACGGTTCCAGTCCGGCATAGATACTGGAACCGCGCCTTCCCATAGCGGATCGAGATGCGGGCCGGGCTGCGAGCCCACGAACAGAGAAACTTCATCAGGCAGTCTGAGAGAGGCTAACTCTTCTACGATGTCTACATCTTCAACGGCAAGATTCTTGGACTCAAAAAAGACGCGTGACACATGATCCACGCCATCTACAATCAAGGCGGCTTTGGTGATCAGACCAGCTTCAACACCTTTCCTCAACAAATCTTCAAGCTCTCGTGGCCCCGCCGAGTAAACGGGTTGGTGGAACTTACGCAAGGCTGGCAGATCATGGATGAGTTCGTAAATTAAGTTGGCGAAGAGCACGTCGGTGGTAATGCGCCGTTGGACCTGTGGATCACCCGGCTCTAGGTAACAATAGTGGCGCGATACCAGACACCCTGCCCGCTTCAAATTTTCAGCCAACTCAGTTAGCGCCCATGACTTCCCTGATCCGGGCGTGCCGGTAAGAATAACGCGACGCGAATCCACCAGCCCTAGTAGATTTTGTTGTAGCAGGGGGCGCTCGACTTCAATCGCTTTATCGAGTGGAAACTGTTGTGCTACCCGACCAAAGTCTTTTTGCAGTTGGATAGCGTTCTCAATCTCGGATGGGTGTAACGTTCGATTTTCCGCTCTCGCACGTGCTGCTAACTGTACTAGCTGTGTTGCAACGTCAACAGGGTTGCGGGTGTGATTAGGGTAGCGCCCAATGCCAATTTGATCTGTCAGCAAATTGAGCAGAAGAAGTTCGAGCGCATCCGGTACGGTGAGATCGGTCGAGGCAGGAGGACACTCAAGCTCTATAACGAATCGCGCCGTAAAGTCGAGGAAGTATTGGCGGGTGAGACCATCCGCCTGTCTCAAGCGTTGCCAAGTCGGTGCGCCACCAGTAGGCCAAATTAAATCGGCTCTCAAACGGTAAAGCTTGGTCGGGTAACCGTGAAAAGTCGGCGTAGCGGCGACAGGCTCAAGGAGCGTCTGCGCCTCGGTATCAGTCGGTGCTTTCCATGTTGCGCACAGACGGTATTCGTTTGCCGCACGGCTACCAGCATTTTTGTAGCATTGAATAAGACTGTCAATTTCCAAGTCCCTGCGTTTGGTGGTCAGGTCTCGCAGTTCGAAGCACCGTCCTAAATCTTTGCTCGATTTTATTTGCCGCCGTACTAAAAGTGAGTCGGTATTAACAGCAAGATCGTCAAAGCGATCATTTTCATACTCTTTACGATCAACTGTCACCGCGCCGAAGTGCCACACTAATGCGGCGGCGAAGTGATAAGCGGTCACTAGGTCCTGATAGTTATACCCCCGATGTGCAGATCCGAGACTGTTCAAATTAAATCTTCCCCCATGACATACATTATTATCATGAGCATCGCTTAAGATGTCGAATCGGTTGATAAGCTCTGGTGCGGTGGTATTAGGTGACGGCGCGATGCTCACTTTCGGCAGCGGCGATAAGCCGGATTACAAACTCGAAGACATTATAGGCTTCGCCCGTCCCGCCTTGTTTCTGTTCGTGGAAATATTAACCGCAGTTACTGATCTTTACAGGAGATTGATAACGGACAAAGGAAGCACTATCGTGTAAAGGGTTAATTACACGTCGCACTCATACGAGGTCAGAAATTATGACACTCTCCGGAATCCATAGCAGGCGCGTTCATATTTCTGGCAGCGCCAATAAGAAGACTGATTCCAGTATTATCAGCTATGCACATTACCTTGTCTCTGAGGTTGTACAGGATGTCCTGCTTGCAGGTGGAGGATTGGTAATCGGTGCGGGTAAAGAGCCGCGCCTAGATCCTACGGCACCGGACTCCCCAAGCCTTACGTTCGACTGGACTGCATTGGAATCCGCTTTCAATTGCATCCGAACGGGCTCATGCGCGTGGGGCGCTCCATTAGAGCCTCCTCTCGTAGTAGTTACTTCCGAGAAGGCCGAATCCGAGATCCCTGATGAAAGGCGTCCGCTTTGGCGTGAGTTGCTAAATAGCAATCAGGTGAGGCTCGAATTCATCCGCGTCGGCGCGCGTTCGGGGGCTATGCTGCGAGAGCGGCAGGCGCAGTACGGCGACATCCTGCTGACTTTAGGCGGCGGCACTGGTGTCGAGCATCTGGCAGATTTATACATCGGAAGGCGGCGACCTGTGGTGCCGTTAGATTTGCCGCTCGGCGCGAGCCGAGACGACGGGACAGGGGGTTCGGAACGTTTAGCGCGTGAGGCTCTCGCCGAACCGGGCAAATTCTTCACACTACAAGCCCCGTTCGCGGCTTCGGCCAACGCTTTCTTTTACCGACTGGCAACACGCGGCGGCAAGGAAAATGTACATGAAGTTGTAAAAGAGATCATTAATCTGTTACAGACGCTCACCCGGCCCAAGGCGTTTTACACGCGACTGCTTAATCCCGCGCATCCCGCTTTCCCGCGCGTGGAGGCTTTTTTCCGGGACGTGGTGGATCCTTTTGTTGAAGCCGCCAGTTTCGAAAGGGTAGAGATAGGGACTAATGTCACGGTCTATCCGTACATTAACGTTAGCATCTTCGAAGAATTACATTATGCTGATGTGGCCGTCATCGACGTCACCGGGGAGAGGCCGAACTGCTTTATAGAACTCGGCTATGCTTTGGGTCGTGGCCTACGTGTAATTATGACTGCCGAAGAAGGGACAAGCCTGCCTTTCGACCAGCAAGCGATGCCATGTCACTTCTGGACGGCAAGCGGTACGAGCGCGGAGCGTCAGGCCGCCCTCGAAGATTTTTGGCGCAAAAACGTGAACCGGCCACCGCTCGTCGGCCCCTGACTAGATAGTAGGTAAATAGACTATGTCGTCAGAAGTTTACATTTCGGTGGATGTGGAAGCGTCGGGGCCAATACCGGGCGCATACAGCCTACTCGCCATCGGGGCGTGTGTTGTCGGCAGCACAGACCAGAATTTCTTCGTCGAGCTAAAACCGATCAATGAAAGATTTGTTTCCGCAGCGATGGAGGTCGTCGGCGCGTCGCTGGAGGAGTACAGGGAAAGGGGCCTACCGCCTGAGCAGGCCATGAAAGCTTTCGCCGAATGGCTGGAAGGCGTGAGTAAAGACGCGACACCCGTGTTCGTTGGGTTCAACGCGACATTCGATTGGTCGTTCGTAAACTGGTATTTCCACACTTATCTCAAAGACAATCCATTCGGAATCGGCGGGATTGATATTAAATCCTACTATATGGGCCTAGTGAATTGTTCTTGGGCGGACACCCGCTCGGACAGGATACCGAAAAAATACAAAGGCTCGTCCCCACATACCCACAACGCTCTTGATGACGCAGTGGAGCAGGCCGAGATGTTCAAACTGATGTTGGAGAAGGCTCCCGGTAAGATAACTGCCCCAGAATCCGAGTGATTATTATCCGATCTAAATGACATTCCCCTGCTTGCCCGTCATGAAGAGAAACAAATCCAGATAATTCTTATCGAGAGTGGCATATCTCCATAAAACAAGATCGACTACGGCCACTTTATCGCCGACAAGAGCGGCGATGTCGCCGCACATCAATTGAGGCGAACCGTAGCCCGCTTCGGTTGCTATACGCATGAGATGGCGATCAGGCTTAGCCATAGACAGCCCGATGTTCTTGGCGAGGTGGCGCGACGTGGCAGGCCCCATGAATGGCAGTTGCATCAAATAATCGACGCCTTCACGCTGAACGGAATTCCGAACGACCGGGAACTTGCTCTCCAACACGTGCTCGGCGATTTCGACGATGGCTTCAATCTTCTTTTGATGATTAAAATACCGAAGTGCCGCTTTATAACAGGCGCGCCTGTGGGCGACAATCTGTTCTGCCGACTCCCAATCTAAAAATGCTAGCGATATTGCCGGGAATTTACTTCTGACCACTGACTCTCGCATGCCACACGAGAGGACGACCCACGCCGCTTCCCGCAAGAAATCCCGCTCCGTAACCGAGTCGAAAGCGACCGTATCCTGCCAATCTATTTCGTAAGCATAGCCCGCCTCGATAACGTGCCGTTTGGCACGCATGTACGCGGACGCCAATCGGGATAGTGTGTGATCGGCTGCGGCTGCCTTTTTCATCATTGGCCCCCTTCAGGCGCGCCGACAATTCCCCGCCACTCGTCGAGCAGCAGGCCGTCGTTGGCGCTTTGCATACGTCTCCCTATACGCCCGACAGAATCTGCCGCGATCTGCCGTGGGAGGCTGTTAGCGTTTCCTAGATAGGCATCCACATGTTTGGACTGCCCTGTCGGGTCAGCCAGAGGCTGCAATATGTGTTGGGGTGCTGTGCGGAAAAAGTGTGTCAGCATAGCGCGAGGAGTGCGGGGTCCGTCGTAATCTTTGAAAACAGCAAGCGCCAACGCCTCCACATGATAGCCGGTCAGACGCCGCTCTTTCGGCAGATCATCGATTATCGACTTCGCCAGCTTAATGGTAGGCACCACCTTGCCGCTCATTTCCTGATTAACCTTGGTCAGTGCAGAGGTGAATTTGCGCGGCCTAATGTACGACCACTTAGTCCCTGTCGGATCGGCTATTTGAAACCCCGCTCGGTGCCTAACGGCGGGCAGGAGTTGAATCTCGGCGTCCGGGAAAGCAAGGGTGATTGCCAAGCGTCCCTCTATAATAGGCACGCCTTTGAAATGGGCTTTCAGGGTCTTGAAAAAGTAATCCTTGACTTGTTCGGGTGTTTTGTCTTTAAGTTCTGATTTGTCCAGAAGAACAAGGGCATCTATATCACTCAACCCGTCCACATAGGTATGCTTCGCCACCGAACCGCCGAACCGGAGATCAACAGTCCCCTCAATGTCTTCGCTGAGTGCCTCCTTAATCTCTTCGAGATGTTCGTTTATCGTGGGAACGTCGCGGTCGTTGAACTGGCTCAACAGTGACACAAACAAGGACGCGACATCCGAGTCAAACTGCTGCTGACTGGTTTCGTCCTGCGAGTCACGCAGCTTTTGGAAAAGCTTACTCGCGTCAACCTTACCAACGTATGAGCCGCCGCCGGAGCTTCCCATCAGCTTCCACCTCCGATTCTGGTCCGCAGTGAGTCATACGATTCGCGGAGCAATTTTTCGTGATTCCTGAATTTACTAAAATCATAGTCTAACAGGAACGCTTTCATTTCACTTTGCAGCCTGCGCAACTCCACAACGTTATTCATCAGGGCCACACCGCGCACCATCGTTTCGCGCTCGTCAATGCCTACGTTGAGCGCGCCGTAGTTCTGGTTATAGACGGCCATGCCATCCATATATGTAAATCTCAACCACGTCAGCCCGTCAAAGATTTCAGCACCCGCTAAAAAGTAAAGGCATGAGGAGATGGGATCGAGGCTGCCGAAAACGTGGATGGGTGCCTCGATATGCGCTGCGTCAAGCGCCATTCTGATCTGAGCTATATTCTGCATTCGGCTCAGGATCGAGTTTTGATCGCTCAACTCTTTTTCCGTCACTCCGATGATGTCGAACGGTTTGAGCATGTGGACGGAACCGATAACAGAAGACATCTGGATGTATCGTTGGCTTTTCTTCTCCGGCTTTAGAAGAATGTTATGGAGGTGTTTGGGATACTTTTTGAAAAGACGGCGGGCGTTCTCTATCTGAGTCTTCAGCGGCATCCTGACCGAGCCGTGATCGAAGCTGACGAGCACAGCCGGGATGTGGTCTGGTATATCTTCATACACACTTGCCAGTTTTTCCGCGTCCCATGGCTCTGCCGGCACCGTGTGTCTGAAGACGGCGGAAAAATCGTGCTGGTCAGAGGTCTCGTATCCCCCACTATCCAAGAACGTGATCTGCGGCACGCATTTAAGTTTACCGAGTGGCGGGATGTAACCGTGGTAAATATCGTAGGCGCTAATCAGCATCGACTCATGGAGGGCCTCGTCCGTGACGTCGAGGATTTCCTTTATTTCCGACTGCCCCTTGTTGTCAACCCTGAAGCCTTTGCTTGAGAAGGACGGCACCAGCAGGGGCGTTTCTATCATGTAACCCGAAGGGTGTTTGAGCACGCTTTTCCTAGCCAGCATAGAGCGCCTCCAGATCCCGGCACGAGGCGCACTTGCCGCACGGCTGCTCGACTCCGTTCTCACAACTGTAGGTCAATTTAAGCGGGGCACCCGACTTCCGGCAGAACTCCCAAATTTCGCGCTTATTCCAGTTAAGGAAGGGCGCGTCCACCCTGATGCGCCCGTCCACGTAAATGTCGAAGGATGTCTGCATGTGCCGCAGGAAGTCTTCGGTGCAATCAACGTACCCGGTGCCGGAGTGTATGCCTAGAGCGATGATGCCCGCCGGGTGCTCAAACGCCATTAAAGCAACGTGTAAGAGGAACGCGTTTCGGCCCACCACGTAGCCGCTGGAAATATTCTCGTAGCCAGTCACCACAATTCTTTGCAAGGGTATCTCGTAGTGGCTACAGATTGCGGCGGCTGCCGCCTCCTCTTTAGAGGACGCTAACTGGCCGTAATCGACAAATAGGCCGGTGACGGAAAAGCCCTTCGTTCGGTAGTAAGGAATGCAGGCGGTAGAGTCAATTCCTCCACTCGTGAGGATGGTTACTCGCCCCGCCGGACGCGGACTCAAAATATTATCTTCGGCACTTGACAGTTGGTTAGCCGTGAGGACCTCTTTATTTGCATGCAAAGCCGACGGCGGTAACCTGTATAAGACGGGTTATTCTTACTAGAACAAGGTGGCAGGAGTCAATGAGATTTTCGGATGCATCCCGGTATTGCGACTGTTTCTCTCGTTCTTTAACTTTCGCAGATTATTCTACACCCGTGCGTCGCATGAACTCTTTGACTCGATTTGTCAGATTGGGACTTTGTTCCAAATGCGCGGCTTGCTGGTCATGGCAGATGCCGAGGACTGACATCTGGTCATAACTTTTGCCCGTCGGCTGTGATATGTCGATGAACAATATCCCTACATCACCGTGTAGACTTTCCCTTTGGGGAAATTCATACAGCAGCTTCATCGTGCTTTGATTCGGCCCTCGAAAAAGAGTGTTGTTCTGCGTTCTTTTCCGCCCGTAAGCCTTAACGATCACGGCCAAGTAATTTCGATGAAAGCCGAGATTATCCCGCTGCTTGTTAGCCTGCAAGACGGCGTCCTTGATGTCGGGCAGCTTACTGACATCGTCCTCTTCATGGTTAAAGGCTACGACTTTGATCGCCTTGCACTGGATGGCAATCGCCTGATCCGCCCGGTACTCGCCGCAAATCAGAATATCAATGTCGCCGGGTTTCTTCTGCGGGTTTTCGACGACGGGCTGTTTGACCGAGTAAGCGATGAAGGAATCCCTTCCGACCCCCAACACTCTCAGCAGTAGATCTCTTGCAGGCGAGCCTAACAGCCACTTTATTATTGCTTCTTCGCCCTCTTTGGTGACATTGTCCTCTTCTACGCCTTCATAGTTGTCAAAATATTTGATTGAAGAACCGGCGGGGATGACAGTCCCGGCGCGGAACGTATGGGAATCAAAAGCAATTGTTTCGAATGCTAATAGCTTCCTCATGTTACTTGTTTACGGGTTAAGCCAGTTTGACCAGCGGGAACATTCTAACTGAAGAGATCGGGTGTGGCATTGACTTGAGTATCAACGCTTCTTTCTCGCGGATGAACGCTTATACTCAATCCCCTCGTGTTTCACCGGAGAAGGAAGCTTACCTGAAGGCAGGTCTCGGTCGTCGCGGCAGATGGCCTCAAGATAGAGGTTCGCGGCCTCACTATAGGCAATCAAAACGGTTAAATTGGGCTCCATCGCGCCTCTCTCGAATTTGCTGATCCGATCCTGCGGCAACTCCTTCTCGGTGAATCCGAGTCGCTTGATCATCTCCACTTGAGTGAGTCCGCCGTCTATTCTTTTCCTAATATCCAGTAGCTTCTCGGCGAGCCGTGAAGGCTTCGGTCGCGGTCGCTCTCCCATCAGGATTCCTCCCTAACGGGCAGAGTCGAAAGAAATGGAACGCACCGCGACTTGTAAAATAGTAGAATTCTACTTATTCTTGAGGAGCACTTAGTGGGAGCCGATAGAGGTCTCAGGCGTTGAGAACTCTCGCTCCCGTTCATCTATCTCCGTGGTCGAGCCGCTTTGCGCGTCATTTGGCGTTCGCTCCCGCGATTTCAAACAACTTAATGGTCAACGTTTATCCGAGGTGTGACAGACTCTGTTTCCATTTCGCACGAGACTAGACCATTTGTAAAGAAATTTCTACGCGGCCCAACCACCCTCATCACGGCTTAGTCCTCAAGTCGACGGTTGAGCTTTATCATGAAAGCCAAATACACCTCGCTACTCTGGCTGCTCCTGCTGGTGATCTGCATCAGTCTCTTTACACCCGCCTTTGCACAGCAAAGCTATCCGCCGTCAGAAACAATCATCTACCAAGATTTAGACGGTAATAGTCACACGCTGCGGGCCTTCGGTGGCAGGCGCATCAGGTACGCCCTCCCGGATAGCTGGATCGACGGCAGCGCACAGTCTCTCTCACCAACTGAACTGATTACGCTCATCGAGCGGACTGATCTAGCTTACGAGAAGCTGATGGATGTGATTGGCGGAGAGCCGCGCGGCGACGGCTTGATGATAATCGCCGTCGTGCCGCTTGCAGGCGAAGGGGGCGTACAGGGCACCGCGCTGCTTGGCGTTAAAAGATTGGAGATCACTACCAGCCAATTGGCCGCGACGAAAGCGGCTCTTGCTCAGGGAACTCTATCCGAAACCATCCTGCACGAAATTGCTCATACCTTTGATCTTTACCGCAATTATCTCAGCTATTACGCAGACTCATCACACAACTGGACAGAATTTTGGATAGCTTACTCTCAATATCTTTTACACCTTGGCGACTATAGCTCAGCACCGGAGTTGGCCCTCAAAGAGAAGGTTTATTACTTCACGAACCTTTGGGACAAGAGGGCAAGTAGCGCCTCATGGTCACAGTGCGTAAGGAATGGCGGAGGCTGTGAAAGTGAAGGTATCACAGCGAATCGTGCCAGCGCCGGACTGCTCTTGCGCTATGCAAGACTGCACGGCATGGACGCCGTCAAGAGAGCTTTCGAATTCTTTAAGAGTTATAAAGCGAGCCATGATCCTAATGAAATATTTACTTTAACTCCTGAACAGAAGAATGACCTTCTTGTCGAAGCTCTGGCCTATGGAGCTAATGCAAATATCAGCGGTGAACTAGACGCTTGGTACTGGCCGCTTTCCGACAGCACTCGTGAGAAGTTGCGACAGATCTATCCTTCGCAGAACCCTACTATTATTGACGCCGATGGGGATGGCTGGAGTCCGGTCAGAGGTGATCTGGACGATCATGACCCGTCTGTTCATCCGGGCGCAGTGGAGATAGTCAATGGCAAAGATGATGATTGTAACGGCTTCATTGATGACGTATCTCGGACAGCCAGTACGACGCTCTTTTCTCCGCCAGCGCGACTCACAGGCCATCTGCTGCCCGGCCAGACGCACAGCTACCGTTTCACCGCAACAGGAACGCTGGTAATACGGCTGCACCAGCCTTCGGGAAACTGGAGTGGTTTCGTCAGCATTAAGCAGGAAGGGACTGTCACTGCATCCTTCCTCTTCGGCTTGGGCGCAACTGAGCCATCGCTACGCACCTTCACGCTCACGGGAACAGGTTCGTGGCAGTTGGACGTCAATTCTGTGAGTGGAGGCGAAGGCGATTACGATGTTGTGCTCTCCTACCCGCCTGCCCAAGGTGAAAGCAGTGGAGACGTTTTCGCCCTGCCATTACGTCCTCCCACATCACCTTCGGCCCGCACACTCTCTCCCGGCGGCCTAGCGCGCGCCACGGTCACTCTACCGGGTGTGAGCGCCGCAGAAGCTACCGCCGGACCGGACGCCATTGGCAACTGGCCGACTACGCTCTCCGGATTGGAAGTGCTAGTTGCCGGCCAGCCTTCCTCAATGATCTCCGTCAGGCACGCAGGGAGCAGTTACACAATAGATTTCGTCGTTTCTAACTCGATTACGGCTGGCGCAAGTGTAGCCGTGCTGGTGAGGCATCTGCCAACCGCAGCGCAGTGGACTAAGTCCGGGGTGGGACTGCGCGAGTCCGCAGCCGCTCTGTGGGCGCAGGCAGGTGAGGCACAGGCTCCAGCGCCAGCCGTAGCTTTGGAATCCCCTACATTCCTTGCTTTCTCGGAGACGAGGAGAGTACCGGCGGATGGAACGACAAGGGTGCTGGTTTTCGCTTCCAGTCTCGGAAACCATGGGGTAGAGACCACCCGTCTGATTGCGGAGCTACCGGACGGACGACGCTTCACCTTAGCGGTCGAGTATGTCGGCCCGACAGTGAATCTTCCCGGCCTTAGTCAGATCATTTTCAAGCTCGATCCAGCCATGAAGGGGTCTTCGCGCGTGTTGCTTTCCGTTGAAGGTGGTGACGGCGAGCAAGTCACTTTACCAATTCAGTAGAGGGTTAGAAGAGAGGGAATTCTTATGACAAAACCGCCTAGACTCCCGTGGATTGTAATTTGGATGTGCGGGCTGTTGCTCTTCAGTTCATCCTGCGGACGCGGCAGTAAGAATCCGGTCGTCGGCAAATGGGTGGAGACTACGGATGCTGCTCACCAGATTATCATCACAGAGCAGGGTGACACTCTGATCGTGGAAGAGAAGAATACAAAGATGCCTGATCTAAACAGTAAATCTCCTGCGACGTACAAGGATGGGGTGCTTCGCTTTGAGGGCGGCTTCGGGCGTCCAACTATGTTCTACGATGCAGCGACAGATCGCTTGAGCGGACAATCGAATCTCGGCAAGGTGGAATTTAAGCGGCAGTAGCAGAGATATTAGGGCATCAGCCTAAACGACTAGCTATTTCCACCCTTCTTTCTCTTCGTTCAGCGAGATAATTCCATGAACTAAGTAGCGCCCGGACAAGAAGATACTTGCAGTCAGATTTATAGTAAAATCGAAAGAACTATGCTGCTTTGACTGACAACGCGCGAATAGAATCAGCTTGATTGAAAAGTCTCTGCTTAAGCGCAATCCTATGCAATTCGGTTAAAAGCTGCTGTGCATATTTCTTTTCTCCAATCAGTAGAAGCCCTTTTACAAATTCTTTTTCTATACTGATATACCAAGGAGTTGAGGAATATTGCTGAACTCTATCGTGAGCTTTTTGTAGATCAATCATCCCCTCTTTTCGTAGTTGGGGAAATCGTGATGCATTAGCCTTTGAAATTTTGGCTACTCCTAAATCTGCTAAAGTGCCTAAATAGCCTATGTCGTTTGACGTATCAACTCTATACCTCAATAGACGCTCAAAACCTGAAGCTGCTCTGTCATAATCACCAAGAGCTTGATAGATGTGTGATGAATAAAGTTTTGGTTCAGGAGTCATAACGCGAGTTCTGTAAATCTCATCATAATCTAAAGCTTTCTTAAGGAATTTTATTCGTTCTGCTTCAAGTTTCTCTCGATATTCTGGTGTGATGTCAGAGGAGTATTTTTTATTCTCACTCAGTCTCGCCCGGACATAGTAAGCGTTAGAAATAAGATTGGCTGATCCATACATGGCCCCCCACCACCCCAATATTTGATACGTTCTTCTTTGCATTTTGGCCGCCCACAGCGAGCCAAACGTGCCATCAATTAAACCTAACCACGTGCAAGATCCCGACCACATGCGTAGGAATATAGCCCACAAGGGGAGCAGTTCCTTGTTCTCAGGAGATATACGCAAAGACAGGAAACCATGCAACAAATTAGCGCCTATATCCGCAGCTTCAGGGAATTCAGATCGATTGAAATGCTCCTGCATCTTTTTGATCTTCTGCTGGAGAAAATCTCTATTTATTTGTTCGGTGACGTGCAGTTGATAACGTTCCAGCCGTGGTTTTAGAAGGCCGCGCTTTTTCAATGCTTCTTCCAGAAGGCAATATGATGTCCAGTGAGGAGTTTCACCCTTTGAGCGGCAATCGTCGAAATATTCTAAGTCATTTCTCAGCTTATTAATCAGATCATCAACGCTTTCACATGATCGAATGCACTGCCCTTCGCGCGGATCCTCTTTGATGGTTTTCAAAAAGAGATATAGGTCTCTATCTACCGTTGAGGGGTTAGCTTCGATTACATAAATTCTTATTAATTTTCTGGCGTTTACCGCATGGTAGAATTCCATCTCGGTAATGTATATATTTTCCAAGTCATCCTTATCACCTGCCCGTCGCCAAAAAAGCCCGATATATAAGTCGGCATCGTCTACAAGGCTAAGACAAGTGCTTATAGGAGATCCTCCGTACGGCTCATTGCGAATACCAAATGGATAGCAGTTCCATCCAAATTCATCGTTAATGACGCTATACACTCGCTCCCGATGTTTTTCTAAGCTTTTGGTAACAGAGCTAAGGAATATAGTAGGTACTTTATTCATGGAAATTTATGCTTCTAAAAAAGTTGCTGGATAATAATTACACCGCGCTTCTACTAGAGAAAGCCCGCGTAAGGTTCTGCCAGATTATTATAAGATTTTTATCCGAAATAATTGAACCTGAAGCGGCGCAAATGTTGTCTCAAAATCCTTATACTGTTGTGCCGCTCTAGAGAGGGCTTACTCGATTAGTATAATCTCATTTTTCAAGGGTCGTTGGGTGAAGCTATTATGACTGAAGAAGCATCAGCACAACCTCAAGAAGACGTCTTCGATCCTAAGATCATTCAAGAACCGCTGGAAAGATTGCTCGCGTCGACCGCCAATAATCTAGAGCGAGTGTGGTCTGCCTACTACCGGCCCATTCAGGATGCGAGAGTCGTATTCTATGTTCGCGTCCGAATAGCAATTAACACCTACAGCGCGATCATGTACCTGTGCGCCGACACGCCCAAAGACCCACTGCGCAATCCAAAATTTGTGTTAGCCATCCCGCCACTGGTAAGAACTCTTTTCGAGGAGTTGGTAACAATAATCTTCTTACTGCATGACATCCCAACGTATATCCCATATCTGCTCAAAACGGGATACACAGAACATTGGCGAGAATTGGATTACTCTCTTAAATATCACGGCAGCGATCCAGCTTGGGCTGACTATATAGATAACCTCAAAAAGCAGATGCAGCAGGAAGAAACAACCCTTGGGTTAACGGCAGCCGAAAAAGCTCATCCAGACAGCACAATAGGACGATGGCCGCAGCCAAATAAGATCGTCGGGAAACTAAAGCGCCAGCACTCTTCATCACCGGCCATACCGTTTATTGAGTTTGTTAACGCTTGGATGTACAGAAGACTATCAGGCCAAACCCATCTTGACCTTATGGGTATAAGAAAGAGAGGTATTCATTTCTCGGAGGACGAGGCAAAGAGGGCGTTCGGCGACAATTGGGAAGCTAAATTAGCAGACCTCTTAGGACTGTACGGTCGGGAGCAAATATATACTATGTTTACGCTGCTGCTTGCCATTGCCTCTGAGATCGAAGCGCATTTTAAGTATGACTTGAAAGAAAGGGCCAAGTTTGTATGGCAAGTTTTAAGTGAATATAGCGACATCTCCAAAGATTTTTATGAAAGACGCTATCAACAACTCTTGTCATGATTGTTTGGGAATTAGCTCCTGCGTGGGGTGAGGACACGCGGCGTTCACTTTTTGTCAACCATACAGTTTCGTGCTGGCTACTAAATTGCGAGGCATACATATTTGACGAAGCAACCAGTAAAGAGAAAAAGCAAAAGGCGTCGCCAGCCGAAGAGGAGCCGTTACACCACTGCCGAGGCTGCGGCCTTGGCGGTCGCCATACTGGTTGCGGGCACCGACAAATCTTCCATTGAGCGGCTTATCAAATTAGCGTTGCGAGCGCCGGACGAACTGATCAGAAATTTAACGGCGTTCCTGTTAGCGCAGCACGGCGAGAATATAGAAGCATGGTTGAGCAATGAGCCGACCACGCCCGCCTCAAAGGAGGAGCTTGTGGAGATTACCAAGCCTGTGCTGAAAATCGCAACGAACTACATCAGCATGGCTCAATTGTTAGACATCTACCTCATCGGTAAAGCACAAAGCCCTGACGACGTCCTCTTCGCCTTCTATATCGGGGCTCGCATGCTCATCTCACAGGAACGGACTCCATCGAAGGAGGAGAGCAGGCGTATTTGGGAGCTAACTGTGGACATCACACGAAGGTCAAAGATAGGCGGTCGCCATTTGCAAGAACTGGAACAGCGCGGCCAAGTTTATCTGGATAGTTGGCTCGAAGAGGTCAAGGAAAAAGCCCGCAAGAAGTTCCTGACCTTTGTGCGCCAGAAGAAGCAAACAGAGGAAAACGCGAACAAGAGTTTCAACTGGCTTCTGAGTTTCCTTTTTGACGCTGACGAGAACGCCCAAAACCCAACTTAACCTCTCATTCCATTACCCTTCCAGCCGGAAGATTTTTCACGTTGTTTTTCCCTTTCCATTCCCCGTTTCCTAGCGTAGAGTGATCGTCAAGGCAGGCAGAAAAAGGCTCAAGCCCGGCCTGCCGAAAATGACTACTGAGGTGATTTTCATGAACTGGCAAGATTACCGATTACAGTGTGAGAAGTGTTCCCACGCCCCTTTTCTCCAGCCGATCCGTTACGATGCTGACGGCTCGCTGCTGATGATTTGTACTTGCTGTCAGGCCGATGGCGGCGTGTTGCACCTCTGCCCACACAATCACCCGGCTGCACAACCTAGCTGGCTGCCGCTCTTGCTTGCGGGTATTGAGATCGTCTGTCCGAAATGTAAAGCCGCTTATGACTTGGGAATGAAGATCGAGCAGGTGAACCCGGAGGCGGGGGAATTGGTTAAGGTTGTAGCCGTGGCCGCTGGAAGCTATATCCTATTAAATGTGCTCGCCGAAATCTTCGGAGGGAAAAAGCGCCGTAGTTGAAACGGTCGGGACGGCTTAAAGCAAATTTTAGACGAAAGGTTTTGTCAATTGAGCTTTGGGAGAAAACGCAATGGCTAGTGATTACCAATATGGCAAGCGAAAAGAACTTCAGGTCGCCGAATTTTTACAACGGCGAGGATATGATTGGGGACGTGCCGCAGGCAGCCGTGGCGCTGTCGACCTTGTTGCAAAAAAGGGGCGACAGAATTTAGCCATTCAAGTTAAAGCTACCCGCAACGCTTCTATTTCTTACACACGCCTTACGCCCCATGAAGAGGAAAATTTGTTGAATTATACCGACGGTAATACGGCTATCCCTGTTCTCGCTCTGGTATCACGAAATTACGTTTGGCTCTTGCGCGTGCCTGACGGTGAAGAGTTACTTAAAGGAAGTCTGAAACCATTAAAGTATCAGTATCCCGACGAAAGCTAGCTTTTCTTTCCTCACAGATATGCTTTAACTACTAGGCGCGGCATAACAACCTATCTGAGGGTAATGATAGTGCGCGGAAGATTCAGTGCGCTAAGACACTACAACCGACTGCATGTCAGGCATATACATCAGATATTCAGACCTCTGCGACAAGAAGCTTCCTCTGGCGAATCTTAAGAAGCGGCTTCGTCAGTTTAAGCTGTCGAACGTGATGTTTCACCTATCAAGGATGAACGTCCTTCTTGGCCGCAACAGAATGCTTCGTGAGGGTAGTAAGAAGATGCAGGATTTGCAGGCGCGGCTAATAGTCAATTACATCGATGACGAAATATTGGAGGGGAAACTCAAGCCTAAATACGGACATTCCAAAACGGACGAGGAGACCGTCTTCTTAAGGCAACAGGTGCTCAACCTCCTCCGCCTATGCGCTTTGGTTTGCCGGGAAAGCGCGCCCGTGATCGCCGATGGTAAAACGCCCGGCGGGTACGAGCTTGGCCGGTGCTGCCTGATCATGAACGATCATCTTCTTTCGAAGAAAGAGGAGCGAATCACCGGCGAGGGCACGCACCTCAAAAGACGCAAACACCTCGCACTGCAACTGGCCCCGCTCCTTGAGCTATACAACCCGCCCTCGGTCCGACAGGCGGTCGTGCGCGCTGAGACTATCTTCTCCGAAATCTTAAACTCGGAGGAGATGAAATTAATCGCGCAACGCGAGCTTAGAGGATTTGATTTAGGCAGGGCCTTCCTTGATGTCACAGGGCTGACCATTGATCAATACAAAGACCTGATCCTTGGCATGATCTCTTGGCTATTCGGTCACACCTCGGAAGAGTTCATTGATAATCCAAATCTATTGATGTTTCGGCGCTCCCAATTCGTCAATAATTCATTAATAAAATCGGAAGACTTTGATCGCTATTTAGCTCTTGATTCCATAAAGCTAACGGAAGCGAAAGCCCGCTTCAGCGCAAAGCGAGTGAAGTTGCTCCCGCACTTTGATTACGTTCTTTTCCGCACGCGGCCCCTGCTTGAGTACGAGCCCGACGCATTCATCTGCGCTGACGCATGTTTTACGGTCGAGAAGCTGAGTTCAGGTATTTACTGGACGATCATCGATAGCCTGAAAGGCAAAGATAAGCAGACGGCTTTTGACGCCTTCGGATATTTGTTCGAGATTTACGTGAACAGATTATTTCAGAAGATCTCGCCCTTAGACGGCTTCTTCATTCCCTCGCCGAAGTATGACATGGGCGAAAGCTCGTTTGATGGAATCATCTGCGGCGGGAATCACCTCATCGTCATGGAATACAAGGCCAGCTTCATGAAGATAGAGGCCAAGTACAGCGGGAAAGTCAGGACGTTCGAGGAAGAATTAGATAAAAAGTTCGGCGTGGACAAGAAAGAGGGCACAGAGAAAGGTGTCGCCCAACTAGCCAAGCATATCGAACGGCTGTTCCATAAACAGCCCTCAAAGCGCAGTCACATCGGGGAGCTAGACCGAATACTACAAAATTCAAATTCGAGGGTAGAGAAGATTACGCCCGTGCTGATCGTGCAGGAGCCTCTCTTGCGATTTCACCTGATGGAGGAATTGCTGAGCAAGAGATTTCTCCGCTTACTCAAAAAGAGAAAGATTTCCAAGGGCATCAAGGTGGCTCCTCTTGCAGTTATAGACATTGATACGCTCGAAGAGATGAAGACCAATCTAGTCGCAGGTGAATTTACGTTGGAGCAATGTTTGAACCTTCGCGCCGTCCGCGACCCCGAATACAAGTATATCTGGCATACTTTTCTGAGCGAATATTTTCCACAATATGGTGAGACGGAAGACTACGAGCTTGTAGAAAAATTCGGGGCGATAATGGATAGGGCTAAAAGAAACTTTTTCGGCGACGTGGCTTAGATTCACCTCAAGCGCGCTTATTTGAGCTTCCTGATAACCTTGACAGGGTCCGAGCCGATGGCGCTCATCACTTCCATAAACTCTATTACATCCATCCGGCGCGTTCCAGCTTCACACTTCGAGACGTAAGATTGGGGACGGCCCATCCTTTCGGCCACGTCCTCTTGAGACAATCCCGACGCTCTGCGTGCTTCGATCAATAACTCACAAAAACGTTCGTACTGCGCCTTCAGATGTTTCTTCATTAGAACCCAAAGCGACGCCAGAGCTATTGAAGGAATCACTCAATAGCACCGTATTGAGTGATTCCTTCAATAGCGAGAGAACGTTCAATCAAGCGAAAAAAACTATTGCAGTCCATCCCATTTTGGGATAGTATTCGCGCCCCCGATTCATAGCCGCAACGGCATTGCAACCGCAAAACAAGTTGCGTCCTGTTAAAACGAGGCAGTCTATCCAATGCGCGCATTAAGTGTCCATCACAATTTCTTTTAAGAGTGCTACGAAAGGGGAGCAGAGTGATCTCACTGACTCCTACCAAGCTTCGCGATTTTCTAACGTGCCCACAGATGTACAAGCTGAGGCACGTTGATAAGGCAGGGACGGATTCTAACCTCGCCGCACTATCATTCGGTCGTAGCCTGCATGCCGCGCTCGAAGAGTTACATAGCATCAATAATGATCACAGCGTGAAGAACTCAACTGAAAGCGAGCAACTTCTTAAGCGTCATTGGGAGTCAGGCGCTTATTCTGACGGGAAGGAGAGTGAAGCATTCTTCGCCAAAGGGTGCGAGGCGCTGCGGCGGTACATGGACACGTCTTCAACTTCCGCCGGACAGACTCTCGGCACCGAAGTGTTCATGTCACGAGTGATTAACTTAAAGAACCTCCGCGTCAAGCTTGGATGTAAAGCCGACCGAGTGATCCTCCAAAAAGACGGGACCCTTGAAGTCCTAGACTATAAAACCAACGTGTCAGGCAGATTGCCAACGGCTGAGTCATTGGCGAGCGACCTGCCGAATTTTCTCTACTATCTTCTGGCCCGAATCTGTTACCCCGATCACCGGAATATCCGTGTCTCACAGTTGAATGTGCTGACACTCTTGAAAGTTGAGGTCGATTACGAGCAGACACAGATAGTAAGCAACAAGAAGAAACTGGTTGAACAGATTTGCTCCTTCGCCTCAAGCGAGTTCAGCCCTTCCCCCTCTGAAGCGTGCGCGTGGTGTCATGTGCAGGATTTTTGCCCTTTATTCAATGAAGAAGTCGATATAGACAGCCTTTAAGGGCTCCGGAGATCAGTAAACTGGCGAAAATAAAGAGGTTATCGGAGGTTCTTATGTCCTGATTGTTTCTTTCTTTACACAATATTGCATAAATAGGACACAATTATCAGAAGGCAGATACCTCTTTATAAAAGGATACGCACTTTGTCAATTACTCTTTTCGTGTCAATAACTTAGCGCACTTTTTTCTTGACAAGCTCGGTTTTATATCTTTTACATAAGTCGTGCGGAGGAGGATGCACCATGACGACAACACGTACAAAAGTGAAAAACAGGAGTATATCCCGGCCCAAAAGCAGGAAAAGGCGCGGAAGAAGAAAATCACTGAGCACAAAGGGTAGCGACAGTACTCTTGCTGATTCCCTTTCTCCTGATATGGCTGGAGCTGGAGGAAACGGAACTCCCGCGTTACCGAGAGCAGACGAGTTGAAGGAAAAGTATTTGGATGATGTTAGTGAGAAAGCTATCCTTGTAGCCCACATGGATCAGGGAATGACGGCGCAGGAAGCGTTAGCTTTGGTGCCGATGAGAAAAACCCGCTCTGTCAGTTGGGCTCAAAAACTCTATCAGAGATATAAAAAAGTCGGCCCCCCTGCTTTTATCGACGGTCGATGGGAGCGAACTACTGATGTTAAGGTGATGATTGACGAGGTCAGGAAGCTCATCATCTTCTTTTATCTGGATCTTCCTGCTGCCGGTCCAAGAGCCCTCTGGAAAGAGGTTTGTGAAGAGTGTAAGAGGCGGAAGCTACCTGAACCTAGTTATAGCTTGATTAAGCTTCATCTCGCCTCTCTGCCTGAAGAAATAAAATATCTGCGCGGGCGCGATAGAGGGCTTCGCCAGTGGGATAAAGCTGGTCGCCCTGTTATCCGGTTTGAGAATGCCTTTTACGCAAACGAGCGTTGGCAGATTGACGATTGCCACCTTCCGGTGTGGGCGCGCCACAAGGTCAAAGGCGAATGGAAGCCTTGCAGGGTTTACCTGACAGACTCTATTGATAACTTCTCTCGTTCAATCCCCGGCTTCATTCTCTCCAGTAGAGTGCCCGACGCTTGGTCTGCAAAGTTGCTGCTGAGAAAAGCGATACTGCCGAAAGAAAACGCGCAATGGGCGAACAAGGGTATCCCTTCTGTAATTGAGAGTGACAATGGCAAGAACTTCACATCCAAAGAGCTTGTGACAGCGGCAGGTTATCTTCAGATAAGACTAGATTTCGGCCCTCCGCACTATCCAAATATAAGAGGGAAACTTGAGCGTTTTCACAGAACGCTCAACGAAGGCTGCCTAAAGAGTTTGCCTTCTCACATGGACGCTATCGGAACGACCTACGGAGCCGCCGAAAAACAACTGGATAGGCTGCCGACTGTCGGCCAAATGCGAAAGATAATAGAAAAATGGATTGTCGAAGAGTATCACCAGCGAGTTCACTCGCGGACGCAGCAAAAACCCGCCGAACGGTGGGAGGAGACCGTCCGCCTCAGAATGCCAGAGAGTGATGACGCTCTCAATCTCCTCCTTCATCACAAGGGATCGTGTGCCATCTCGAACACCGGTATTAGATGCACTTACGAAGGGGTTGGGCACACCTACTGGTCTCCTGAACTGACTCATTTTTGGGGACGCAAAGTTTGCCTCCGGTTCAATCCGGATGACATGGAGAGCGTCTATGTTTACGTCGAGGACACCGGTGAATTCATCGGTGAGGCTTGGGACATGGATTCAGATGATCCTCGATACACGTACGAAGACATAAAGCGCGCCGGGGAGCAGAAACTAACTGCCCTCGCAGAGAGACTCAAAGATTACTACGACGGGGTGGAGCGCGACGACCGCCCGCGTAAAGTTAAAACCATGATGCAGGAGATCCGCGAAGAGCAGGCAGAGCGTGAGGCTAATGCAGTTAAAAGCGACACGGAGACTTCCGCAGACGACCAAGGATTTGATCCTGAACTGCTCGCCAATTTCAAGGCTTACCAGAGGGGCGAAATACAGCAGGACACTGACAGTCTGCCAAAAGATGGGGAGGAATCTGATGAGCACTGAAATTGTGTTTCCTGAACCACTGCCTGAAGTTTTTGTCGAAACTAACCCGGTTAAGGAGATCATTAACAGCACAATCGCCAACAGCGCTGGCGGCGGGTCGTGTCTTTGGTACGGGAATACGGGTATAGGTAAAACGACTACCGCACGCATGGTGGTGGAAAAGCTTACTGAGGCTTACGACCGCGACCCGTCTAACCCGTATGCCTTCCTCGCCAAACACTTTCAGGTCGGTGATGTGGCTAAGTGGTCGGGTAACGAGCAGAAGCAGGGAATAAGCTGTCTCTATGGTGGAATTATAGGTGTGATTGATCAAGGCGATTACCGCTCGCTGCCGACCAACCTGCTAGCCGAAAACACGTTCTACAGCATCAAGCGGACGAGAACGAAGATGGTTTTTATTGACGAGGCTGGTTGTCTATCGCTCGAAGCGATTCGTGGAATCATGCTGGTTCGCGACGTTAGCGAGGCGCAAGGTTGGACAATTATTTTCGTGTTCATCGGCATGGACGACTTGCCTAAAAAGTTGAACATACTTCCGCAAATCCGTCGTCGGATTCCGCATTGGCGATACTTTGAGGAATACAAGTTCGATGACACGTGGCAGCTTCTGGCGGATCTGCACCCTCACTTCAATAAGCTCGACAAGGGCACTAAAGAGCATTACGCGCAGGTCAAATACATCCACGAGACTTTGGGCGGCTATCCGGGCCTAATCGTGCCCTTCATCCACCAGATGGATTACCTCCTAAAGGCGCAACCCGGCGAAGTGAATGAGAAATTCTTGCGCACCGTTCAATACTTGATGGCAAACGGCAAAGACAAGGCGCTCGCAGACGTTGAGAGATTCAACAAAACGTCGCCTTCGCGGAAGCCTCGTGGTAAGGGGCAGAAATAAGGTGATCATGAATAACGCAAAGAAGTTCTCAGAATCGGCTCGCCCGAAATCCTTGGAAATGAGTCGAAGAGTAAAAGACATTAGCGGGGATGAGTTGCTCCTTCGCAGTGCCAATAAGGAAATGAAGGCTGGATACACAGTTGTGCTCCAAGCTCTCGAAATCGCCAATGCTGCATTGCAGACTGTTGCCAACCTCGATGAGATCGTCAAAGCGTTTTCTGATAAGGAGGTTGAGTATCTTCAAGCGGTTTACGCCAATGATTTCTATCGGGAGGTGCAAGCAATCCTGAATCGACTGCTTGCGCGCGGGGTAGTGTTCTCACCGGGTATGATCGGTAAGCAAAGATATTATGGGTCAGTTAATGTGTTGGATCCAGAGACTTCCCCGTTGCCACGTAAACAGTCGCGCCGCCAGCGTGTTATGTCCCTTGTACGAGCCACGGTCGAGGAACTAGGCCGCGCAGTGCTAATCGGTGATGTGCTTGATTATGCTAAGAGAATTCCTGCTTATGTCGACATCCAGCCGGTATTCATTACTCGCTCCCTACTTAGCCTTGTAGAAACAAAGCAGATTAAATGCGTCGGCACAATTCGCGGGGATGAGAAAGGAGCGAAACTTTACCTCCCTTCCGAATTAGATCCTGCGCTTTACTGGCCGAAAGAGCCTCTCACGTGGCTTGGTCTTGTCGAGAAGGTATTTAATAAGCTTTGGGAGCAGCGTAAATCCGAGGCGATAGCGAATGGCCGAAAGCCGAGAGCTATTTCAACCGGAGAAGTCAGAGCGCGCTTAGCCGCAATGCCGACCCCCCATCCGAATCTCAACAATCCGAAACTTGTGGTCAATGCCCTGTTGCAGCTTTCTCGTACGAGTGAAACCGTGATCCGCAAGATTGAGCGTGAGGGCAAAAAGAATGTGCTGTGGGTTCCGATTGGAGCATTAGATGACGACATTGATGTTGGGGACGCCTACGCTAGTGACGTGGAGCGAGTGGGCGAAGCACTCTGCCGGGCCGTTCAGAGACTAGGACGCCCGGTTAATCTTCGTGAAGTCCGAGATGAAATTGACAATGACCCGTACCTTCAACCGTCCGGCACATCGAGTATCGCTAGCATTTTGTCGGATGCGGCGAAAGAGACAATTGACTGGAAGCATAAAGCGCGACGTCCGAGGATAATGCGCCGTGTGTTAAGGGCAGGCCGGGTAGATGGAGATTCTTACTACTACCATGATGAGCGAAGTTTGCCCCAAGCACAGAACTGCCTCCGACTGCGCCAGATAGAATCGTCATGGGAATTAGCATACGCGGAAGAGAATCTGCGTACGCTTTCAACATGTTCGCTGGTCACTGTGGCGGCAGGGCGAGCTATGATGGTCGTCGCCCAAACCAAAGCGTTTTTAGATGAGCTTGGCTGTTTATTTGAGGATGGCAGACTTGACGTAGTCACTAGGGAGGAAGCCGAAACTCTTCATGCCACTATAAGTGCAACCGCTAAAGACGCGGAACAGATTCTTTCATCTCATTCTAAAGACCTTGATCTTCAAACCGATGTAGCTCTTACGATTCCCGGCTGGACTGCGGAGGAGCTGCTTCCGATTATTAAGCCCTTTTACCCAAGGGCGCAAAACGTAGAGACGCCAAATGAACTTGTCCGCCTGCTCGATAAAGATATACGCCGCTTTCCCAATCCTAATTTCGAATCTCGCTTTAGCAAAAACCCTAGTTCCGCTGCGGAATATTTGTACGACCGAACTGACGCTCTGTTGTTTATCGCAAAACAGTGGGGTCGATTCGAGTGTCGCCTTCAAGCAAATTTCGCATGGAATGAATTGCGCTGGTTGAGAGATCCGAGGTTCGTCTTCCCTGCCCTTGAGTCCAAGGACTTTAACAGGCGTCTGGCTGCTATTTCATGCCTTGCCTTCCTCTGGTCTGATGAAGGGAACGCTTTGCTGAAACGTATAGCAGTAGATTCGCCAGATTACGGAATCCGCACGTCCGCATTATGGGCTTATGCTTTTGCAAATGGGGAACAAGGGCGCGAATTCGCGATGGAACGGTTCAGGGATGATCCTGACTCCAGCGTGAGAGCTTTCGCCGAACAGATAATTCAACCAAATGAATCATCGCTGTGGTCCATGTAGTTTTCATAGCAAATGTTGAAAGGAGATAGCTTATGACTCACATAAACACACAAATAGTCGAAACCAATATGATGCGGGAGATAATTGATCGAACTCTCAACCTCCACCTTCACGGCGGGGGTGGTGCCTTATGGTATGGGAAATCAGGTATTGGCAAGACAGCAACGGCCCGCCATCTAGCTGAGAAAGTGAATCAACACGCGGCATCTGTGGATCCATCGGCTTTCCGCGTAGTTCACTACCATATCGGAGAAATATCAGCAAGTTCCGGTAATGCGACGAAGCAAGCGATAAAAAGTCTTTATGAAGCGGCTTTAGGGCGCGCAATTGATACAGGACTATATAGACGTTCGCTGTCGGAAGATCTCGCCATCATGCTGGTACGCGAGTTACGAGCGAACAAGATTGAGATGATCTTTATTGATGGCGCTGATGTTCTCGCGCAAAGCGCGATTCGCGCGATGATGTTTGTTATCAAGATTGCAGAAGATATGGGTTGGGGACTTTCGCTCATTTTTATTGGAAATGACCCTCTACCTCTTTCAATACAAAAAGTCCCACCCCTCTTTCGACGCATCTTCGACTGGTGTTATTTCGAAGAGTACGGGTTAGAAGAGACTTGGGAGATATTAGCTGGACTCCACCCTCACTTCGGATCATTAGATCCGTACAATGCGGAGCATGTAAGTCAAATCAAGTTTATTCACGAGCTGATCGGGGGTTATCCGGGGCCATTAGTAAGATTTATTCAACTAATGGACTACTACTCGAAACATAATCAGGGCACGATTGATGAGAGATTCCTTCGCGTTGTGTATCACTTGTCACAACAGAACCGAGAGAAAGCCCTTGAAGATTCGAAAAACGGCGGAGAGAAGCCACTGAAGTTAAAAGGTCGCAGGAGAAGTCTTGTTTCTGCCAGTGCAAAAAACTAAAGAGAGAACTAAACCAATGCCTATTATATGGAACCTAAAACAATGGATGAGGGCCAACCGCAATATCTATCGAGCCAACCAACTGTGTGATGCCTTGAGAGCAGAAGCAGGATTTAAGATCTCCATTCAGGCTATCCACATGCTTATTAATAAGCAACCTGAAGGTCTCCGGACTCTTACCATGCAAGCTATTTGCACGGCCCTTAGATGTCGGCTAAGTGATTTCTTCGAAATCTACCCTGATGGGCAGGGTAATGAAATATGTGATCTATCAAAATTACATAGCTCCTGTGATAACAGCCGGCTAGGTACGACCGGGCCTTTAGTCGTGACGGGTGATGAGGCAAACTCCCCTTACCTTAAAGGCTATAAGGATGGAGCGATGACCATTTTACTGCGCATTCTCGGGCCGCATTCTCCTGAAAGGGCTGTTCAGTTACTGCAAGGCGCTTTCTACGCCGAGCAAGCTGCTGGCGAAGAAGCTGTTGCTAAACTTATAGAGACCATTATATCTGAGACTAACCAATCAATGACCGATGCAGTTGGGTGAGTTTTAGGTGAAATCGGAATCGCACAGTATGAACGCTTTTGAAGCATCCGGTGCAATGACTTTTTATGCAGCTAAGAGTCAACTGAAAACACACTCCACCGTGCCCTGATTAAGACTCATTGAAGTTGGGCACGATTTATTTCTCGCATTGCAGGGTAGTGGGAAAGAGTGTGCCTCTAGCTGCTCATAGGTAGTTGGAACTATCTTCCAAGCCTTCCTTTCCTCTTGTTCAATGTTAGTTGTGATTTGGGGCAGCGGATGAAAGTTTATACATTAAATTCCCGCCGCCAAACATCAACACATAATCTACTTCGCAGGTGTCGTGATTCTTCCAGCTTGGGTTCTATGTATTTCTTGACATGGCTTGCACAATAACAATAAAGTTCGAGCCGTCCTCCACAAGAAAGGGATGGCTTTCTGATGATAAATTCTTTTGTTTGTCTCACATCTTCTAACTGCCCCTAGAGCTATGATAATTGAAGAAGCCATTAAAGCTTTAATCTCCGGCCAGAGATTAGGAACGCCGGATCCACATAATTGGGGACAAAATCAACTCACGAGTTTTGCGGAATTCGGGACAACACTCTCAACAGGCATTCATACTCTCACTAGCGAACAGGTACACAAGCGTTTTGATGACCTTAGAGAATGGATACAACGCGTCTCAGGCACTCAGCGGCTTAATGCAGTCTACTTAGATACAACAACGATTCACACAGCACGGAGCCTGATATTTGACAGAGAAGGTGATGAAGGGGCATTACCACCAACCCTGCTCGATCTCAGTACCTTCGTAAATAGTGTCGTGTTATTCGACCATATTTTTTATCTGGAGAACAGCAGAATTGATCCTTCTGAATTGAACGAAGCTCTCGGAAATGAACCGGTAGTCATCAGTTTGCCTGTAAAGAGCTTTGGATTTAGTCATGATGGTGATCCCTTGAACAGTGTAGAGGGCATGCTTCGCGGAATTTGGTATGAGACACATCTCTATATTAACGAGTTGAGGGATGCTCAGAAGTGGCAACAATCGCATGACCCTCTCCGTGAGGATGCTGAAGAGATTAAGAAAGCATGGAGGTCAATCATTGATTTTAGAGATGATGATGATTTGTGGTTTGATCCTAATGGTTCGGTAAAAAATGAATCATTTAATACCGATGGCCCTAACTTACTAAATGATCTGATAGAAACATACTACCAAACTGGTACGGAAGCGTTATATAACCATTTCCGTACATCAAACGATGAACATAAACTTACGGAGTTTGTGCACGGAGTAATAGATGAATGTAATTACCGTTGTTTGTTCAATCTACGGGTAAGTAACAGCTTACAATTATATTATATTCCAAACAGCTTCCGTCTGCCGTTTCGCAACTTTTCTTACAAGAAGGCAAGGATAATACAGCGATACCTACCATCAATTCGAGCGATTGAAAAGGAATATAGCAACTTGGCTAAATTATACTCTGGTAGCGATCAAAATAATCTCCGTTTACCTTTTTCCTCGCAGCGGTGCTTAATCAAATATCTACGCTTGACGATTTTTTTGGAGTTTTAGCTGAAACAAGGAAGAAGGCAACAGATTTCCGTAGTCATCGTGCGGAACTTGATGATGCACTTGAAAGAGGAAGTGTCAAGGAAGTTAAAAAGTTGGTAGTGGGGTAATAGTGTGTTGCTCACAAAATAAATAATCTAGCCTTCGGATTCTAGGCGTGGCATACTCTTGCCGTGCCAAAGCCTATCAAACGAACGAGAGATGAAAACGCGCTCGCCAAGAGTGCCGTTGATTCTATCCTAGACGAACTAGAACAAGAGCCGAAGCTGGTTAAAGAGAAAGACCCGCTGGCCGTCAAACGCGGACGGCAGGGCGGGTCAGTCGGCGGCAAGGCACGGGCGGAAAAACTCTCGGCGAAGAAGCGAAAGGCTATTGCTCAAAAGGCTGCTCGTGAGAGGTGGAATAAGTAGGGTCGCCGAAGTCAAACTCTTGCTGGTCTCCAAAAACGAAGTTGACATGCCTTTCATATTCACTCTTATCCCTTGATATTTGCGCAATACCTAGCAGTTGCCCTAAGTGTGTGCGCAGGACTTTTACTCCGACCTCAGATAGGAATTGATGTAGTTTTTTCCTTCGGTCGCCACTGGCTGCTTTTAGCGCGACGATTAGTTCATGTATTTTGCCTTTGCTTCGTGCGAGCGGGACATATACTTGATTAACCGTTAGCGTTTTAAATTTCCACGGGTGGCTTCTTTCTGGCTTTGGCAGTTCATATAAACGATACCATTGCGCATAAAGCTGGGGCGGAAATTCCTTTTCATATTCTCTGGCTTCTTCACGGACATACAGCTTGAATGCCGCAATTACCTCTTCTCTGGTCGCATCGTAACCAGAAAGCGCATATACAAGACCTTTAATCCCAGCCTTAGCAGATGCATTCAGAATGATGTGGGCCTGCGCGGCAATCCCTTTCTGACTAGGTGTTAATTTGCCTTCCGCATCCGCTGCCACAATTGCTTTACAGACATCAATAAGCAGGGTTACGTCAAAGCCATGCAGTTTTATACTTGAAGGGTCCCCGGAGACCGTGTCAAGTCCTTGAAAAACAATGGGGTTCTCAAGTTTTCGCCTTAGTTCGGGACCAATGTAAGGCGAGATATTTTTACCGCCAATAAATCTTGGAAGTCTGCCGCCACTTTGAGAGCTGAAACCGAGCGCAGCTCCCATCCCGCGTTGATGTATCACGGCAGTCTTATTCTCATCATCAAGCACGTAGCATTCGACATCAAACCCAAATTCTTCTTTAAAGTTGCCTTTATGGGTTGCTTTAGGCACTCTTTCGCCCCACCTAGCTTGTGCGGCTTTCTTGGCTCTTTCCGTTCTTTCTTCTGGCGTCATCATCTCTGCTAAAACTTTCGCGCCCTTCGCTTTTCCCGTTACGTTTTCACTCATTGCAAGCATCCTCCTTCAAATTGTGCTTGCATCCTAGCGCGAAAGTATCTAGGATGCAAGCATTATTTTCGAGATTATGCTTGCATTTTCTAGGCTTCTCAAGCATAATAGCAACGTAGCAACACACCGCCTCTGGCGAAAGGTAAGGCTCAAATGAACTGCTCATCTTGCGAATCCACAAACTTCAAACGCTTCGGGAAAGACCGCAAAGGCAACCAGCGTTATCGTTGCTTGGATTGTGGCAAGACGTTCTCAGAGCCGCGAGATAAGCCGCTTGATGAAATGCGCTTGCCGATGGAAAAGGCTCTCACAGTCTTGAGTCTTTTGGTTGAAGGTTGCTCAATTCGCAGCATAGAGCGCGTGACGGGTGTTGAGAAAAAGACCACCATCTCTTTACTGCTCAAGGTTGGCGACAAGTGCGAGCGGCTTTTTGAGAAACTCATTCGCAAGGTGAAAGTCTCTCACATTCAGGCCGATGAAGTTTGGGCGTTCGTCGGAATGAAAGAAAAGACTCGCAAGCGCAGGGGCAAAGATGAGGATGGACTAGGCGATGCTTATACGTGGGTTTGCATGGAAGGCGATTCAAAGCTCATCATCGCATGGCATCTTGGCAAGCGGTCTGGTAAAGACGCTGAAATCTTTTTAGAGAAAATCTATCAGGCCGTAGAGGGAACGGAGAATCGTTTTCAGATGAGCACGGACGGATACGGAGCATATCCTGATGCGGTCGCATATTCTCTTGGCACTCGCGTTGATTACGCGCAGCTAATCAAGCAATACGCCGCCCCCGAAGCAGACGACCATCGTTATTCGCCGTCTGTTTGTACCGGAGCGAAAGCTGTTGCCGTTCTTGGTCAGCCTGATATGGATAAGGTTTGCACGTCGCACATTGAAAGGCAGAACTTGACGCTTAGAATGTCTATGCGGAGATTAACAAGATTGACGAACGGCTTTAGTAAGAAGTGGGAAAATCTAAGATGCGCCTTTGCGTTGCAGTTCGCTTACTATAACTTTTGCCGGATTCACAAAACCCTCAGATGCACGCCCGCAATGGAAGCTGGAATCACTAAGCATGTTTGGGAGTTAGAAGAACTGCTAGCTGTAGAGCATTGACACGCACCCAAAAATTCATCCACTAATTCATAAATTCTTACAAAAAATTGTATTCAGTAGATTTTTTTTAAAAAGGCTTGGCGTGAAAATGCGTAGAGCTTCTCTAAGACTATGAGGGCCGCGCTAAGAACGGGGATTAGCTTTACAATTTCTAAAGCGTCCATATCTCACCTCAGCTTGGCATGCCAAACGATGCCGTACGAAACCCAACCGTACCAGAGCGAGGGCAAACATAATACCACAGATTCAAATCAGCAACATACTATTACCCCACTACCAAAAAGTTGCAGGAAGCCTTACAAGAGGATAGTGATAATCTACGCTTCAAATTCCCTCTCGTCCCTATAGCTAGTGGTATTGCTGCTGTACTTGCAGCCTTCACCGGAGAATTATCCAACTATGTTTTGGCGACTATTGGAATTCTAACCGCAGGCTCGCAATTTTCTCCCTATTATGAAAGGTTAAAGGACCGTGCTTTGAGGCGGCAATTCTGGTTCTTGACAGATATGAAAGACGCAGCGGATGGTTTGACAATCTCTTATCCGCGAATTAGAGACCTATGGGAATTGGATAAATATAATCCAAAAATGTTTAGCCAAGAAGTTTTTGGGAAGCAGTTTGCAAGATTGAAAGCATTATCCTATTGATTTCCGATGCTAATACTTTGAGGGTGATCAACCTTAGTATTTGTTGACAGCTTGAGAAGAAGACTATTGAATCGTCCGCTCGAATGATTTATCTGGCAGATTACCATAAATCAACTCAACTAATTTTAATAAGCTAAACATCTGCCCATCCAGCAGGAGAATTTAATTCAATTTGGTCTCTCATATCTTGACAAGAAACAGAATCAAGAAAGGGCGTGTGTTGTACATTGGTCATCTTGAATGATTTGTTAAGTTTTCTTATGCTTATCAAAGATTATCTCTAAGCGTGACAGCGCCGTTATCCATTGTGGTGCGGGTAATTGCTGCTCCTGCATTTCAACTTCATACTCTTTTACAAACTCATGTATGAAAGACTCATACCAAAAATATTGCGGTTCAAATAAAACTTTAAGGAGCTTCTTATTAACCAGACCCGCATCATAGTAACGTGCTAAATTGCCGTAGAAGTGTAATAAGGTTGACAGATTCTGATGCGGCCACAATCCATTTGAACATCTTTGATATTGGCACTGAGCATTTTCTGGCGCAACCGAAAACACAAAATATTTAACTATAGTACGATCACCCCTGCCCCACGCATCTCTAAGTTCCCACGCGATAGCACGAACTACATGAAAATCAGGACTATTATAACGCTCACTAAGGTTAAGCGTATTCTGTTGTTTCAATGAATACCTTTGAAAATATACAGTACACCATGCGCCAATTGCAGCTACTACAAGACCAATAATAAATCCTACGGCTAGCTCCATGTGTAATAACTCTTGGAAAGGATTTAACTTGAAAGTTATTAGTCTAGCAGAGAAATATGTTAATCAAATGATTATTTGGCAAAGTAGAATTAGACAAATAAATGCAAGGTAAAAGTAGAGGGACAAGGATCTCAATCAGATTTGGAATTTAGTCCCTTTCAATAGCCGTGAAAAGGTTGAAGCTGAATCGATGATGTTTATCGAACCAAGTCTTTGTTAGATGAAATCCTGTTTCCAAAGCAAGAGTGGAGAGAGTGCCGAGATCAAACTTATACGAGTTTTCCGTATGAATCGACTCGCCTTTGTCAAAATGAACTTCTAAGTCAAGGCTCTTTATCTTAACAATCTGCGTTTCAAGACTGAACAAGTGCATTTCTATTCGACTCAAGTTCTCGTTATAAATAGAACGATGCTCGAACTTATTCAAATCAAAGTTAGCTTCAAGCTCTCGATTAATGCGAACCAATAAATTTAGGTTGAAAGCTGCGGTTACTCCAAGCGCATCATTATAAGCGGGCAATAATATATCAGTTGATTTCTTCAGGTCAGCGCCGATAAAAAAGCTGTCCTCCGGTTGCAGCACTCCGCGCATCGCAAGTAAAAGCGTACGTGATTCATCCAAATCAAGATTACCGATGCTTGACCCAAGAAATATAGCGATATTGCGTTGGCCGGTTTGCTGCAAAGAGGAGTCATATTTGGCTAACTCATGCAAAGCCGTAAAGTAGTCGGTTGCATAAGCGGTAATCTTAAGCATCGGATATGCCTGAAGAAGTTCTTTTGAACTATGCTCAAGACTTGTCAAAGAGATGTCAATAGGCAGATAGCGCAGCGAAGGGTTCTGGTATAAAAGGGCTTCAATCAAGTAGCGGGTTTTATCAGAGCTACCACTACCGAGTTCAATCAGGTTAACGTTGCTTTGAGGTGAAATTTTACTTTCTCCGATTATCTGATCTGCTTTCTCGTGCAGTATCTCGTCTTCATCACGGGTTACATAATATTCAGGTAAATAGCAAATAGCATCAAACAGACGTGAACCTAGCTTATCGTAGAAATACTTCGGTAAGAGTTGCTTGGGACTAGAGGTTAGCCCGTTTAGAACATCTTGGGAGAATGTATTCGCGGTATCCTCAGATGAGGAGCGAAAGAGGGTCAAACGATCTGATTGAAGTGGTTCATCTTTAATCATCTTTATCCCTCAGCTTCGATACTCCCGATAGGATATGGATATTCTCGGTCAATTTATTGAACAAGCCACAGTTAAGATTGACGCGCATTAAAACACAAATCTATAATCTGACAACGTTGTGCTGCCGTAGCTCAGTTGGCTAGAGCGCCTGACTGTGGATCAGGAGGTCGGCGGTTCGAGCCCGCCCGGCAGTACCATTTTCTTCTTCCTCGTTCTGCGCTCGTGGCAACTGTTGGTTCCATAAAAGAGAATACTTAAATGAGTAATAATTCAACGTCTCAGCCCATCCCTCGCGTGCCAAAGGGTTTCAAAGATACATTTGCTGCGAATGTTCTCGCCAGACAGCGAATGATAGACACTATCCGCCAAGTCTATGAGCGGTATGGGTTCTCTCCATTAGAAACACCAGCCGTCGAGTACGTTGATGCACTGGGCAAGTACCTACCTGAAAGCGACACTGCGGAGGGCGGTATCTTTGCATTCAGAGATGAGGACTACACTCTGATCGCTTTACGCTATGACTTGACTGCTCCCTTGTCAAGAGTATTTTCACAATACAAGAATTCCCTACCACTTCCTTTCCGCCGCTATCAAGTTGGCTTAGTGTGGCGTAATGAGAAACCGGGGCCCGGTCGCTTCCGTGAGTTTTATCAGTTCGATATTGATACCGTTGGCTCCGCTTCGATGGCGGCTGACGCAGAAGTGTGTTGTGTTTTAGCTGACTCCCTCGAAGCGTTACAGATTTCGCGCGGAGACTATGTAATTCGAGTAAACAATCGCAAGGCTCTAAATGGAGTCTTGGAAATTACTGGTCTACCATCTGATGAAAAAACATCTGGGGCGGTATTGCGAGCAATTGATAAATTAGACCGCTTAGGCATTGAAGGTGTGAAGCAACTGCTCGGTGAGGGTCGCACGGACGAATCAGGTGACTTTACTGAGGGGGCACACCTAACTGACAATCAAGCGCAGCGCATTGTTGACTTGCTTTCGGTTCAAGAAGACTCGCGCGCTAAAGTATGCGATAGGTTTGAAGAAATAGTGCGCGGTTCAAAAGTAGGTGAAGAAGGTGTGGCTGAGTTGCGTGAGATAGACAAGTTTCTAAGTGCGGCTGACTATGCAGAAGATAGAGTCGTTTTTGACCCAACAGTAGTTAGAGGTTTGGCCTACTATACTGGGCCAGTTTTTGAGGCGGCGTTGACTTTTGAAGTAACTGACGAGACTGGACAGAAGCGGCAATTTGGCTCTGTCGCTGGCGGGGGAAGATACGATTACCTCGTTGAGCGTTTTATCGGCGAGAAGGTTCCCGCCACTGGCGCTTCAATAGGGGTAGACCGCTTGTTAGCAGCACTTGAGACACTAGGAAAATTAAAAACGCAAGACTTATCGGCTCCAGTTATCGTAACGGTGATGGATAAGGAACGCGCCTTTGATTATCAGAAGATAACTTTCGATTTGCGCCGCGCTGGAATCCCGGCAGAGATGTATCTCGGCGACGGTAATTTCAGAAAACAACTTCAATACGCCGACGAACGCGGAGCAGTCGTTGCAGTGATTGCCGGTTCCAGAGAGTTTGAAGCTAGACAAGTTTCGCTAAAAGATCTGCGACTTGGGCGGGAATTATCCGACCAATTTACTGAACGCCAAGACTGGCTCAAAGAACAACCCGCTCAAGTGACTGTTTCCCTAGAAAACATTGTGAGTGAAGTGCAGGCTATTCTTAATCGCTACCAGTAATTATCATTCGGTATTCTAAGATCAACTGAGATATAGGATTTACAATGTACGCATGGTACTTTCAAGGGCCAGAGGGGCAAAGAGATTTTGATGACATTTTTTTAGATTCTATCCATCAAGTATATCTCGAGGGGTTCGGCAAGTCTGAAGGTTGGAGTATTGAAGGTATTCGAGAAACGGTAATGACATCTGATATTCTTGGTTTCCTTAGAAACGGAGAGGGTGAAATTTTCGGGTACGCCTTTTACACAGTGCCAAGTAGTTCCCTAGATGGGACTCACATACTATGGGCAGACTCTATCTGTCTCAAGAAAGGAGTTCAGAAAAAGGGTCTAACCACCGGGCTTACAAAAAAAGCTGCCAAGGTTTTCCCGGAAAGGAAGTTTGGATGGATTGGTGGAAGAACTCAGAACCCCTTGGTCATGAGAAAATATTCTAAACTAGGAACAGTATTCCCTTTTAGTGCTTCCTATGACACAGACGAAGGTAAGCTGGTAATGGATTACTTGCTCAAGCATATTAAAGAAGTGTTTGAAGTGTATGAAGAGCAGCGTTTAGAATTAACCAATGGTATTTGCCGTAAGGTTTATCGAGGAGGGCGGCTTGGTGATTATCCAACTGCAATAGATGGTACGGAAGCATTCGAGAAACAATTACTTAATTGGAATTTCAAAAGAGACAATGGCGATGCGATAATTATTGTCTCGCATTTATATCAGATAATTCAAGCAGCGTCTTAATAGCGATGTAGTAACACTTAAATACAGATCGGAGTTCATCTCACAAGTTCGACAAGCGGTAGTATCTCCTCTCGCGACCGCTCCAATGATCCGTCCTACGCTTCGCTGATAAAGAACCGGACTTCACTTTGAGCTATAAAGCGTAAGGGCGCTCACGACCTCAACCTTTATCAGACTAGAGAAACAAATATGAATGTCGAAAAAAAGTTCAAAGCTTTGCTGAAAGTGGACTATCCCACCGATTTTATTGAGGGCACTAATATCCCTATCTTCGAGCCGCGTCACAAAGAGGAAAAGAAAAGAAAAGAACAGGAAGAAGATAAGTACGATAAAGATTTCCTGTTCGTAGATAGGTACACAGGTCTCTATGCGTTCGGACATATTTTATTAGATCTCGGTGGGGCGGAAGGTCTTTACCGAGCCATAAACTGTGCGTTGCTTTCCAATCTTAACTGCAATGCTAAGAACACGATTCTGGACACGGGCTGCGGCGTCGGGCGCATGCTATATGACTGCACGGATTTATTTCCTAACACGTTTTTTGTCGGTATGGACTACGCTTATAACATGTGCCGCCGCGCAAAGGATATTGTAATTGATGGCAAAGAGATTTCGTTGACTGAGGCGCTCTTACCTAGGGGATTCAAAAAATCGCTTCTTGTACTGAAGGAAACGAAAAAAGCAAAAAACGTATTCATCGCGCAAGGCAGTGCCGTAAGTTTGCCTTTCAGAGACAACAGCTTCGATTGTGTTGTCAACACTTATTTGATTGATCGTGTAGACAAACCGAAGTTGGCTATTTCAGAGATGGTTCGCGTTCTAAAGCCGGGCGGTTTGTTTGTATTGTCAGACCCTTTGAATTATGAAAAGGCAAAGCCCCAAAGGACTATCCCTACTGCCCGCAAGCTTAAGGAGGTGATTGAAAGTTATGGCGTGCAAATCACAGAATCCTTTGATGGGCTAGTTTATCGTGAAGTGAAAGACATTCGCGGTAATTATGATGACTTTTTGAGCTTCATCTGCATCGGCAGGAAACATTAGCGCAATTTCAGGCACCTGAGACGCGCTGATTCGCAAATGCTCAACTCTTTGAGCGATGAAAAATAAAATTCGCCAACTCGAAAAACTTTCTCGCCTACTTGAGCCGACATCGGTCGAGCGAAAGAATGCACGCGACGAGGTGGTGAATTACACCGAAAATTTTCTCCAGAATATTGAGAAGAAGAAAGCCTATAAGATTACATCTAAAAAAGGCGCTGCGCTCCTTGATTCACCCATTGCCGAAGAGCCTGCGCCGATTGATGAACTCATCAAACTTCTAAAAAAGAACGTAGACCGTCCCGGATTGAATCCAGCTTCGGGAGGACATCTCGGCTATATCCCCGGAGGAGGACTCTATTACTCTGCGCTCGGCGATTATATGGCAGACATCTTCAACCGTTACACCGGAATGTTTTCCACCGGCCCGGGCGCGGTGAGGATGGAGAACATGCTCATTCGGTGGATGGCGGAGATTGTCGGATACCCGAAAGACGCTGCGGGGAATCTTACGACAGGGGGAAGTTTGGCGCACCTTACAGGGGTTGTCACTGCCCGTGACGCGAAGGGCATCAGTTCCAAGGACGTGAAGCGTTCGGTAATTTATTTCTCTGAACAAACTCATCATTCAATTGAGAAAGCCATTCGCATCGCAGGATTGGATGAGTGTCAAAAACGTTCAATCCCTCTCGATGATCGTTACCGCATCGTCGCCATCGAACTCGAAAAGAAAATTGAACTGGACAAGGAATGCGGCCTGAATCCTTTTTTAGTAGTTGCCACTGCGGGAACAACAGATGTTGGAGCCGTTGATCCACTCGAAGAGATTGGGGCTATCTGTCAGAGACATAATCTCTGGTACCATATCGACGCCGCTTATGGGGGATTCTTTATCCTCACTGATGACGGACAGAAAACACTTCGCGGCATAGAACTCGCCGATTCTCTGGTGATGGACCCGCACAAGGGGTTATTCCTTCCCTACGGGTTAGGCGTGATATTGGTAAAAGATAAGAAGGCACTGCGCGATTCACTTTATTATCCTGATGCGCATTACCTACCGGAGCGCAATAAAGAAGAAGAGCCGTCACCTTGCGACCTCTCCCTCGAACTCACAAAACATTTCCGTGGGCTTCGGCTCTGGCTCCCGTTGAAACTTCATGGAGTGAAGCCGTTCCGCGCCTGCCTTGAGGAAAAACTTCTCCTTGCGAAATATTTTTATAGAGAAGTGAAGAAGCTTGGTTTTGAAGTCGACCCGGAGCAGGAGCCGGAGCTTTCAGTAGTAACTTACAGATATGTTCCTAAACAAATTGCTCACGATGCAAAGAAAGTAAATAAGTTCAACGAAGACCTTCTTGAAAAGTTGCAGGAAGATGGGCGAGTGTTTATTAGCTCCACCAGCTTAAAGGACGAGAAATACGTCCTTCGCTTTGCCTGCCTCTCTTTCCGTACTCACTTGAAAACCATTGTCGAACTGTTAAAGATTTTGAAGGAAAAGGTCGAGATGTTGGAGAAAATTATTTAACGTTCAGGTCAACTGCTATGAGTAGAAAGTGAAGTGTAAGCCAACACTTGGCTTTGGTTGACTCATCCGAGCAGAGTCTTCGCTGTGTTCTCAGTTCCCTTTTCGGTTAAGTGAACAGCCGAAGCTGAAAGGAAGGTATCCGAGGTGGATATGTTGAATGTAATCTCATTGCTGATTGGCGTCTTAGGTATCATCGTGGCTTTTTACTTCGGCATCAAAAGCCTCCGCCTATCTCGCGAAAAGCGTACGTTCTCATGGCACGAGGTGGAACGGGGAGCCACCTATCTCCTTCGGAAGGCCGAAGAAGTATTCCACCCACAGATCATCATGATGATCTCAATCGAGAGCGCAATCATCACAGGTATCGCGATGACAAAATTCCCTCGCTTGCTGCCAACCTATTTAGTAATGCTTGAAAATAAAACTGGGCGAAAGTTCGACCCTACGGTCATACCCAAGGACCACAGCCCAATTGAAACCTCAAAGTGGAATATATATATTCCTAACCAAGTCTGCAAAGAACACGACAAAAGAATTTTGATAATTGACGACCGAGTTCTTACCGGGAACATTCAGAGGGAGATGCGTAAGTTTTTAGAGAGTAAAGGATTCAAAAAGGAAAATATAATGTTTATATCCTTGGTTTGCGCCTCGACTGCGATTACGTCAAACAACGCTCCTGACCTTTACTATTACAAAAACCCTTACGAGGAATTTGATTTCCCGTATGGGAGTTGGGCTTGGTGAGGTCACAATTATCAAGGACTCAAACTAAGTGGAACGATTGCGTCTGTGTTAACAAATACCTTGGGAGTTGATCATCTACGTCTAAGCTCTACCATCTCACAAACAACGAGGACAACGTCATCATGAATGGACATCAGGCCGACCCCATCTCGATTAAGTGGAGAGACTTAACTATAAAAGACGTACTTAATGTTGCCAGAAGAAATGCTAAAGTAAAAATATCTGAGGAAACCATAGATAAGCTTTCTCAAACCAGTGAATGGCTTAAAAACTATGTGGAGCAAATCTTAAAGGAGCTTGAAGAGAGAAAAAAGGCCGGGGAAAAGCTAACTGATGCTGAGTCAAAGCAAAGGATGATTTATGGTGTAACTACGGGCTTCGGCGAACTTAAAAGTAAGTACATAACGGACCCTGATAAAGCCAAGCAGCTACAAAGAAACATTGTACTCAGCCATGCAAGTGGAGTGGGAACAGAGTTTGATCAAGAAACCACAAGGGCGATCATGCTGCTCCGCGCTCATATTCTTGCCTCCGGTCATTGCGGAGTCAGACCTGAAGTAGTGCAGCAGTTGGAAACCTTCCTCAATCTCGACATTTATCCTTCTATTCCTGAGCAAGGCTCTGTCGGCGCAAGCGGAGACCTTGCGCCGTTGGCTCACTTGGCGCTGGGGCTGATTGGCGAAGGGCCGGTTAATTACGGGGGGGAGCAGTTTGATAAGTTAAGCACGCTTAAGGTCGAACACCCTGAATTAGAAGTCCAATCACTTGAACTGAGCTACAAGGAGGGATTGGCTCTGGTAAATGGATTAACCGTGATGACAGGAATAGGTATCTTAGCTCACGCAGATGCCAAGAATCTTGTCGAGTGGGCTGACGTTATTGGAGCTGTAACGTTAGAAAGCATTCTCGGTTCATCAAGGGCTTTCGACCGGATTGTGTTCACTGTTTATGGTCACGAAGGAGCCGGAATCTCTGCCGCAAAGATACGTCAAATGATTGAGGGAAGCGAGCTGATAAATCTCAACCCGAATGTGCATGACGCTTATTCTGTAAGGTGCATCCCGCAAGTTCACGGCGCGGCACGCGACGTTTTTAAGAATGTGCAAATAACGTTGGAGAATCAGCTAAAGACGGTGGACGACGACCCAATCATGTTTAGCGAGACGGAGATTGAGAGTGAAAAACCATTGTATGGCTTGCTGGAAAGGAGGCATTTCGAACAAGGCAACTTTCATGGAGAGCCGGTAGCGTTTGCTATGGACATGCTCGCTATTGCGGTCGCTGAATTAGGCAATATCTCTGAAAGAAGAACTCAAATGCTCTTGGACAAGCACCACAACCAAGGATTACCCGCATGTTTGGTCAATAATCCTGATGGCGTCAACTCCGGCTATATGATTGCACAATATACGGCAGCCGCTTTGGTATCGGAAAACAAAATCCTCAGTCATCCTGCCAGCGTGGACTCTATTCCGACTTCAGCCAACTCTGAAGATCACGTTAGCATGGGCACAATCGCTGCACGGAAGGCACGAAAGGTTATCGAAAATGTCAAAAACATTCTCGCCATTGAATTGCTGTGCGCGACTGAAGCTTTGTCCTATCGCTTAGGTCATCAACAATGGACTGATTCACCAACCGAGCTAATTACTGGTGAATGTGGGAAGAGCACAAGACGCCTTTATGAGAAGGTTAGAATAGGAGCTAACGGCATCCCTCATTTGAATAGTGGTGATATGATCCTTTATCAACTGATTAAACGAGCCAATGAAGAATTTTTGAGCCAATCATCTTCCGATGTTATCAGTAATCAAGCTGATTTATGACAGGTAGAGAAGCGCATATTTACTTCAGAAGCATACTTAACTCATAATGTTAATCAGGCGGCTCGGTCGAAATGGTGACAAAGACGCCATCATAGAAGCTTAGCAGCCAGTAGGTGCTGGCTTCGTCTTTCGCGTCATAACCATATAGACAAGCGAACACCCCCGGCCCTAAAGTGTATGGCCCGTTAGCCCCCATCTCTTTGAATTTCCGCGCGACCTCTATCACCTCGGAGTTATGCAGACGACGTACTTCAAACACGTAATCGTCCGGTAGGCGCTTCTGACGCAGTTTGAAATACAAACCGCGCGACATCATCTTGAAGATTTCTTCGATACGCTTTCCTTCTAATGGAACGGTCGGGTAATGGCCGAGGTAAATACCGCCCGGAGTGTGCATCGATCCTACCCGGCATTGAGACCCAACGGCTCGACCTATGATAGAGCTATTTCTACGAACTGAACGCGCAACCTTCCCCTCCAGAAGAGCTTTTGCCACAGGATGTTCTGAGCAATAAATATCAACCACTAATATATCACGCAGGTAATCGTCATTTCTCGACTTCGCTTCATTACATTGTCTACATGCTGGAATAGTTACCATATCTGAAGGTAAGGGCGGCACGAAAAGACATTTTGGTATAACGTGATCAACCGTCGTGGCGTATCTTTTTCCGCAATACACACAAAATATTATTGTCTTTTTTTTGCTCACTGCTCTGCACTTCCGTCTCAGCAATTATTTTAAGAGTCTATAGGCATTATAAAAAGCTATGGAAGGGCTTCCATTCGAATTCTCAGCAATAAACGCCTCTCATCTCCAAATGCGGTTCGACCATGCAGTATCTCATGATTATTTGTGAACAACACTTCTCCGGAATTCAGTCTGAAGGTAAGCTTGAGTGAATCCTCCAAAGCCTTATGGAAGTAATTTACTGCCCACAATGCATCTTTAGTAGCATAAGAGGGCAAACATTTGAAGCCATCCATAATGGTATCGTAGCGAAAGCGGATGAGAGGGGTATTTGAAATAACTGTTGCTAGAATAGTTTCAGGCTCTTCTTCTTTACGGGTTTTCGTGAATGAGGTTGGGACGCGAAATGGAAATAGTAGTGAGCGAAGGGCTTTCAAACATTCTTCGCCTTGTTTACCTTTTGCAATATTATCTACAAAGTGGCGACCATCTAAAATCTGTGAGAGACCGCCTCTGTCTTTGGCTGGCCTAACTACGAACAATGCCACATATTTTTCCGGTTTCCTTTTATAGGAAGTGTCAGTGTGCAGTTCTGCCTTTAACCTATGCTCAGTAACCGTTGGCATTTGCCCCTTGGGCAAGTAAGTTCTTGATGTTACTTCCCAAATAATTTTTCTTTCATTTTGGTCAGTCGCAGTTGGCCTTCCTATGCAAGATGCTAATGAAAGAAATAGAAAGTTACGAACTTCAGGCTTGTATCGTATAAACGGAAGCTTGTTAACTATTATAAATCGATGTTCTTTTTCGAGAAGAGATCTAATCTTTGAAGAGAGAACAAATAGTTCAGATAGCTCTTTCTTAACGAATTCTCGAAAGAAGGTACACGGAAGCTTTTCAAAGTTATCATATTTAGTAGTTAATCTCTGTATTTTAGTTAATACACCCCTTGATATTCTTATGTAGTCCGCCTTTATACTGAATGGCTCCTTTTTATCGAGAAGGGCCATGTCATTCTGCCTCAATCAATAGATGTAAAGACTCGCGTAGTAAGACGGGGCGAAATTTAGCCGTTTGATACCATTCTAATAAGGAATCTATCAAGGCATCTGGAAGAATGATCTATAAGTCTATTCTTCAGGAATAGCAATAGTTGATTCTCTTCCTCTCTTTCTATGAAATCCATGTACCTGTGAATTACCTCTATTCCAAAACACTGTTTGCTTCACTTTACATATCTTCCAACCTTCAGATGTTCTTATTAATGTATGCTGATAATAACCATGTGTATCGAAGCTGTTTTCTCCTTCTAAATTCGGGTGAAATCGATAAATAACTGCGCAAGAAACACAAGTGGCAATATCACCATTGATAGTGATGACATGGTTAACACTAATGTGTTGTGTCTTAAGTCCACTTAATGCGGCACGTCTTTGTTCTACAAAATCATCCGCTCTTATCAGTGCTGGCGGTTCGCCTCTAAGATCAGAGTAATCAGCTTCAATTTCGTCTGTAAAGCAAGTGCGAAAGCGCGCCCAATCTTGATGGTCCAAGGCCACTGCGAAGCTGATAATTAGATCACTTATTTCAGAGCGGTCTAACAATAGTTGTAATATCAACCCATCCATTTTTATAAACTTTACTCTTAATTCACCGTGTTTTTAATGGCCGTCTTCAATGCAAATCGAACCTTAATGAAGTTCAAGATCATCAACACCAAGAGTCATCCGCTGAAGAATTTCAGTAGCTAAACTATCGAGCCCCGGTGTGATCTCTGGCTGCGTAATGCCAACTAATCGTAATGCCCTCAGAATCTGTGGCTGCTCTGACCATGGGATTATTAATTTGAAAAGATACCAACAACAATCTATCCGACTGGCATCCTCAGCGAATTTCTTTAAGCCACCACGCTTATCAGTATGAAATGTAAACCTTGAATGTTGAACAGCGAGCCTCGGACTCACATGCATAGGAATAAGCGGGATCGGATATGAAGGATCTCTGTCAGCTTCAGCAAGGGAATAATACTCGCGAATCCGATTTTGTTGTTCGTCTCTTGGATCAGCGATGCTTCTACCAAGTTGACATGCCTCATTGAGACGTCTCGGATCAAGTACCCACACGGCGGCGTTCGTTGCCTCTTTCTCTCTCTGCTTATGCTTTCTAATTGCGAAATACAGCGCGGTAAGAGCGTTCTTGGACCAATCAAGTAGCCGTGTCGGCAAACCATGATGCTGCATGAGGAATACCCAATCTATGGTAGACTCATCAGAAATATTGGCAAAAGGTCGCCCCGCCGCCCTGAACCTTCGTAGCATATATTCCTCGACCTGTTTAATCTGAGTTCTATCCTTGTTGTATTTATTGATTGGGGGCTCACTTCGTAGAAGACTTGGCTCTAGAGGGTATTTAGCATCTGTGCTTCCACGAAACCAAGGCACAATTTCGCCCGGAAATCTCTCGCCCGGCAATTGTCCTGTTTGCATCCTGCTTTTAGCAGCCTCACGCCATGCTTTAGCAATTTGCTCTATGTAATTTACGAATTCGCTCAGAGATGTAACAATTTGCTCAGGAATTTCTTCTCTGCCTTGTGAATACTGCGTAATAGTGCTCATTTCTTAATCCCGCAGATTCCACCATCTAGCCCCTATCATGGTTGGTAATTGGATGCTGACTGAATTATTTTTCCCGCTATTTGAAAGATGAATTGTTCCCGGATCATCAAAGGTAAGGGTCTAGAGTAGTTGAGCTGACTATAACGGATGTTGCCGCAGTAGTCTTAACAACTCCTGGTACAAGTTCTTTGACTTACAGTTGAACCGCCACTCGCACTCCTTCAGGTGCAAGTTGAAAGTGCGAGACGGGAC
>DASWQY010000074.1:0-3036 GCA_036403435.1 Pyrinomonadaceae bacterium | reverse complement strand
GTGTTCACGTTCAAGGGCGACGCAGTCGGCTTCCTGCGGTCGCTGCCCGATGACGGCGCCCTGTTCCTGCGCATCTCCGACCGGCAGGGCGAGGCGCAGAATCTGGAGTTCGATCTCGGCGGTCTGCGGACCGTGCGCGAGAAACTGGCCGCGGCCTGCAAGTGGCCGTCGGGATCCTTGCCTAAATAGTTAACAGTACCTAGAGTTTGCACTTTTGACCCGTCCCATGGGCGTGGCTGTTCCATTCGAAGGGTATGAGAGGCATCCTTCAAGAGATAGAAATGCGTGTTTTTGCGGGGCTTTAGCGGTGGATCAGGCGGCGCTTGCCATCGGTGGCGGTCCGGCGACCGGGATGCGGCGGGATTTTCGACCTTTTCGGGCGAACAGCCCATCGACGCGACAATTCCAGAAGCGCCGGATCAGGCCGTCCTTGATCATGCCGGGCGTCGGATGAACCTCGCGACGCCAGGGTCCGGCGTGCGCCAGCCTGACGATGTCGGGATCATCGCGCAGCGACAGCATGACCGTCAGGGCCATGCCGGCCTGGACGAGGTGCAGCCAGCGATGGAACGCCTCCTTTGAGCGCTGCCAGAGTTCCTTTACGCCTTCGGCATGCTTCAAGCTGTTGAACATGGGCTCAATTGTCCAGCGGTCGGCATAGAGCCGGATGATCGCCTCCGGCGGCATGGTCGGATCGGTCGACAGCAGCAGCCGGTTCTTGGTCCAACGCCCCTTGACGCGCAGCGAGATCCAGACGGCGCGGACCTCCAGACCGCCGAGGAAGCGGGCCCGGAACCGGAAGCTGCGGAAGCGGATCAGCACATTGTGGTAGACGCCGAGGCGCGTCTCGACGGCCGGCAGGAGGGCGAGCTTGTCGCGGTCGAACCGCATGCCGTACTTGGCCGGCCGTCCGCGCCCGCGCCGCGGCCGCGGGCGGAGGAAGAGCGCCGTGTCGAGACGCGCCTGGCCAACGACGGTGATGCCCCGCGCCACGGCCCAGAGGACGAGGCGCGCGCGCATGAACCACGCGTCGACGAGAAGGATGTCGGGGCGAAGCTGGTGCAGTACGGCGCCAATGAGGATCTTGGCCGTGGTCAGCTTGCCGCCGTCAAGGCCGTCGTCGGACAGACGGGAGGCCAGGGGAAGGCTCCGCCGCCGCCCCGGCGGCCCGATGACCGTGGAGAGCGAGACGAGGTTCTGCGCCAGGACATGGCGCGGCCGGTTCGGTTTCCCAGCATGGTCGAACCGGCGTGCGGCGCCTGGTGCTTTCTTCGAGCTGCGCAGGAGCAGTGTGTCGTCCAGCGCCATGACGCAGCAGTCCTGCCGCACGAAGCTATCGCGCACGATGCGGCAGAGCGCGTGAACGATGTCGAGCCAGGAGAAGCCGCCAGTCTCGATCATGCGAAAATAGGCGCGCCATCCCCGCCGGGGAGTGATCGCCGAAATGGCCTGTGTCACGTGGCCGCGGCCCGTGAGCATGCAGCCGAAGACGAGTTCCACGACGGTGGTGCGCGCTCGGATTGGCATGGCGTCGGCGATGGTCTGGAACCAGATCAGGAGGACTGTCGGGATGCTGCTGTCGAGCGGTATCACCGTGTTCCTCAATCATGTCGCTGAATGAGCGCCCATTACTTAAAATCATCGTCATTATAGTCAGGGTATTGTGGGCCAAGCTCCCCTTTCGCTGACATCAATCGTGGATATACGACCCCTGGCATCGTCTCATCGAAGCCACGGGCTTCCAGTTCGAACCTATGATCGTCTCCATAGTCGAACAGGAACTGCATCTTCTTGCCTCGGTTTTCGAAAACGTCGCCGACGGCTCTCAATCATCCCCTCATTTCATATGATAGAAAAAGTCTTTGAGAATACAGTTTTTTGCTGCATCATTTCGGCGAAGCGCTCGATGAGCGGCAGCAGGCGGCTGTCCGGCATGGTGGGGATCAGGTCGTACAACATACAGCCTTGACGGAACAGGGAATGGGTCCGCCGCTTGTCGGTGTTGACCTTGAGGTGGCGGTCCATGCCGAGGCTCTCGCCCGCGGCTCCGAGGAGGGTCAGCAGAACGACGGCGAAGGCATTCAGGAGCAACAGCCGGTCACGTCGCTGAGGGTCGGCGATGCGCACGGCATCGAGACCCATGCCGAAGCGCAAATCCTTGGTATCGCGGAAACTGGGCTCAACCGTCCAACGCTTCGCGTAATAGTTGATGATGGCCTTGGGTGTTGCCCTGGCGTCGCTGGTCGCCAAGCACCACGGCTGCTTCATCGCCTTGGCCTGGACACAGACGACCGCGCCGACCGGGCACTGTGCCGTGGTGACCTGGGCCTCGCGCAGTTTGCGCGCCCGTCCTCCCGCGCCCACCCAGTCGGCCGCCGGGCGTGTTTCGCCATCGGCGGCGGTGACATGGATGTTGCCGCGAAAGCGGATGACGTAGCCGAAGCCGAGATCGCCCAGGAAGCCGAACAGTTTGTGATCGCCGAAGCCGCGGTCGGCCAGGATCGTCACCTGTGTCCGCGCAGGCAGCACCGCGGACAGCCGGGCCAGGCACGTGTCCTCATAATCATTGCGGGCCTTGCTCAACTCGTCCTTATGCACGCTCAACCAGACCAGCGGCGTCGCCCGCCCGTGGCTGGTCACCAGGCTCAACACCAACGTCGCCTGCCCGTCGGCAGCGTAATCGGTCCAGTCCATCGCGACGACGATGGCGCGCCGCTGACCGACCACCTCCGGCACCCAATACGCCAGGAGATCCCACACCACGATACCCTGGTTGCTCAGGAGCCGGTCGACCTGTTTCACCGCATGCTTTGGCAGCAAACCGCGCGCCTGTGCCAAGGCTTTACCGATGATCGACACCGCCAGGCACGCACTCGTTACGACCCCGAGCGTCGCGTTGGCCAGGGATTCCACGCGCTTGGCATGAACATCGCCGTCGAACAGATCCTCAAGGAACTTCTGTATGTCGACGATTTGGCGACCAGTGTGCTTCTTAGTTCTCAATTTCTCTCTCAAAAACTGTGTCGTTCCTCGTGA
>DASWQY010000073.1:0-5893 GCA_036403435.1 Pyrinomonadaceae bacterium | reverse complement strand
TCGGTGGTCAGTGGTCAGTAAAAACTTCTTTAAATGACCACTGACCACCGACCACTGACCACTGTTTTATGAACGTTGCCATCATCGCCGCGGCGGGGCGGGGGACGCGGCTGGGCGGCGGGCGCGCCAAGCAGTTCATAGAATTGGCGGGCAAGCCCGTCGTCATTCACACGCTTGAACGCTTCGAGCGGTGCGCCGAGATTCAGGAAGTGATAGTGGTCCTGCCCGCGGGGGACGCGGCCGAGTTTCTGGCCCCCGCGGGCAGGTACGGGCTGCGCAAGCTTGCGCGCGTCGTCGCGGGCGGCGCGACCCGCGCCGAATCCGTCTGGTGCGGCCTGCAAGCCGTCCGCGCCGCCACCGCAGAGATCGTCGCCGTGCACGACGGCGTGCGCCCCTTCGTCACTGCCGAAGAGATCGGCCGGACTGTTCGCGCGGCACAAGAAACTGGCGCGGCCGTCCTCGTCGCGCCCGCCGTAGATACCATCAAAGAAGTCGAAGACGACCGCGTCGTGCGCACCCTTGAGCGCACGCGACTGCGCCGCGCGCTCACGCCGCAGTGCTTCCGCTACGAGTTGCTGCGCCGCGCCTACGAGCAGCGGCCCGAGCTGATCGCGACCGCGACCGACGACAGCTCGCTCGTCGAATCGCTCGGCGCGACCGTCCGCACGGTCGAAGGCGACGCGCGCAACATCAAGATCACGCGCCCGGAAGACATCGCGCTCGGGGAAATTCTCTTGAAAGAGATGCGAGATGCCGATAGTGAAAGCTAGGGGGCGGAAGCTGTGAATTCCTAAATCAGGGCGGCTTGGCGCATGCGACCGGGCGCAACCGGCGAATTGCTTTTCGGGTCAAAATTCGTTGTCAGAATTTCCTTGTTCATGACCCGCGTATTGCCGTTCTTTTCAGTGTTCATCCCGGAAGAAGATTGAACCGGCGTGACATGGTATTGAGCAAACAGACCGCGAATCTCCGGCTTGTCATAAGATGATAGAATCCAATTGCATTTCGTCCGACTCAATCGTTCGGCCAGCAGCTTGTGGGCTTCCCAGTCGCGCATGTTGTGAGAGTAGTTGCAACCGTTGCCTGGATACGGCGGATCAATGTACATCACAGTTCCTGGGCGGTCGTAACGGTCCACGCAATCTTGCCAGTCAAGATTCTCGATAAGGACTGTGCTCAGGCGTTTGTGAATAGGTTCGAGGCGCTGCCGGAGGGTCTTTAAAGCGCCGAAGAGCCTGTTCCCATGTCCGCCGTCCGTAATACTTGTTTGAAAGCGCGGGTAGTGTAGTTCTCCACCCCATCCGGCCATAATCAGGTAATAGAAGCGGTGGGCACGCTGCACGTCAGTTAATTGGGCGGGGTCCAGGCCGGCCAGGCGCTCGAACTCTGCGCGGGCTACGAGTTCCCATTCGAACGAAACAATCAACTCTTCGGGCTTCTCTTTAATAACCCGAAAGAAGTTAATCAACTCCTGCTCTTTATCATTTAAAATTTCAACGTCGCTCGGGCGCTTACCGAAAAGCACCCACGCGGCTCCGGCGAAAGGCTCAACGTAACAGGTATGCGCGGGTATTAGAGGGATAATAAACTTGCGCAGGCGAGATTTGCCGCCCACCCATTTGAGCGGGCTGTTAAGCATCGGATGCTTGTTTTCTTCTCCAGTCTCCGGCATCACAATTACCAGCTTAAAAGTCACGCCACTCGATGTCTCTATTGGAGACACGATAGCATGTTGCCTTTTACCTGTCAAGATGTATGACTAACCCGCGAAGTATAGAACGATTCGGGGAGAAGCTACGCGCCCTTCGGGTGCGACGCGATATGACCTTGAAGGAATTGGCTAACGAGTTGGGCCTTACCGCACACGGCTACATAAGCGAACTCGAAGCCGGAAAGAAAATGCCCACGGCCGAGTTCGTGCTCAACGTTGCGCGGCTGTTCGGGGTAAGTACCGACGAGTTATTGAGAGACGAATTAGAGTTGAAAACCGAGGAGTAAATAATGAGGAAAAGCATTGACGCAAGCACTTGTTGATAGGCCGCCCTCCGAGCGCGAAGTCGAAAGGCTCCGGCTCATTTTGAGCACTTATCAAGACGGGACGGGTATGCTTCAAGTGGAGAACGGCATGACCTTGCCCGGCTGGCGGGATTTTGAGCGCGCCGTAGCCTTAGCATTTAATGGGGAGGCGCAAGAGAGTAAAGCTATCTTTGATGTCTTATTGCCGGGCAAGGATGAATCACAGATCAAGTGTGGTTTGTCATGTAAAATGAGACGGGAGCTAAACAAGCTCAAAAGGACGGGGCGAGTGTCCTTCGAGTTGTCGAATTCCGCGGGGCAATTTTGGGACTACTTACGCGCAAAGGGGATTGACCAATCAAATTATAGAGACAGCCCGTTAGAAGTAGGCACCTCTTTGATTGAAGTGGTTGAAAGCTGGCATCGCGCGGCGAGCGTCAGGCAAGGCGGCCGCGTTGACCTTACTAAGAGTTCTTACCTCGTTCTGTCCTGGAATCAGGCGAGGTATTACCAACTTCATCAGTTCCGGCTAACATTGCCAAATCCTGACGAGCTGAGTTGGCATTTCCCGGCTAAGAAGAATGGGCAAGCAGGGAGACGAATTGCTGGCGGTGATGATTCAGGTACGCTCTTCGAGTGGTATGGAGAATCCGGCGGACAATTGAAATACTATCCCCTGGCCGACACAGCGATTTGGGCATCCGAGCCATTTCAGTTAGAGTCTCTGGTAAATATAGAGTACGGTATTTTAAAAAAGGCGGCGTCGTATTTCCCTGAAAAGTGGGCTCGCGCGTGTGTGAAAGAGGATGATTCATAAGTCCTCCAGGCAACGCACTACTGTTTGGGTTACATAGGCTCCAGAGAGTCTAGTATCTGTTTTATGTTCCGCATCGGCATCGGGCACGACACGCATCGTTTGACGGAGGGGCTGCCGCTCATCCTGGGCGGCGTGCGCGTCGAGTCGTTGCGCGGGGCCGAGGGCCATTCGGACGCGGACGCACTGGCCCACGCCGTGGCCGACGCCATCCTCGGCGCGTTGTGCGAAGGTGACCTCGGCGTGCACTTCCCGGACCGCGACCCGCGTTGGAAAGACGCCGACAGCCTGGACCTGTTGGCGCGCGTGGCGTGGCTGGCGAAGGGGCGCGGCTGGCGCGTCGTCAACATGGACGCGACGGTGATGTTGGAGAGGCCGCGTCTCAGGCCCCACGTCGAGGAGATGCGCGAGCGGCTGGCACAGACTCTGAACGTCGAGCCCTCGTGCGTCAGCGTGAAGGCGAAGACGGGCGAGGGCGTGGACGCCGTCGGCCGCGGCGAGGCCGTGACGGTGCAGGCCGTGGTCCTGCTAGAATCTGTATCGAAAATTTAAATTAACCACAGAGGGCACAGCGGGGGATAAGACAATTTCAGATTTGAAAGTTCAAATCCCTCTTAACCTCTGTGTTCCTCTGTGCCCTCTGTGGTTAATTCGTGAGGGTATAGTTTGAGACCGCAGGATGTGATACGCGGGAAGCGGGACGGCCGCGCCCTCTCGCGCGAGGAGATCAAGTTCTTCGTCGAGGGCGTGACGCGCGGGACGTTGGCCGACTACCAGGCTTCGGCCCTGCTGATGGCCGTCTTCCTGAACGGCATGAGCGCCGAGGAGACCGGCTGGCTGACGGAGGCCATGCTGCGCTCGGGCGTCTCGCTCGACTTCTCCGACATAGCGAAGCCGAAAGTTGACAAGCACTCGACGGGCGGCGTTGGCGACAAGACCTCGCTCATCCTGGCCCCGCTGGTCGCGTGCTGCGGCGGCGCGGTCCCCATGATTTCGGGCCGGGGGCTGGGGCACACGGGCGGCACGCTCGACAAGCTCGAATCAATCCCCGGCTACCGCGTACACCTCGAACTCACAGAGTTCCGCGCGATTCTCGAAGAGGTCGGCTTCGCGATGATGGGCCAGACCGCGGAGATCGCGCCCGCCGACAAGAAGCTCTACGCGCTCCGAGACGCGACCGCCACGGTCGAGGCCATCCCGCTTATCGTCGCCTCCATCATGTCCAAGAAGATGGCCGCCGGCCTAGACGCCCTCGTCCTCGACGTTAAAACTGGCACAGGCGCTTTCATGTCCAGGGAGGAGGATGCACGCGACCTCGCGCGCGCGCTGGTCGCGACCGGCAACTCTTTCAACGTCCGCACCGAAGCCTTGCTGACGGACATGAGCCAGCCGCTCGGGCGCGGCGTCGGCCACGCGATAGAGGTCCGCGAGTGCGTGGAAATCTTGAGGGGCGAAACGAGCCCCGGCTCGGAAGCCGTCCGCGAGCTTTCGCTTGAGCTGGCCGCGCGCATGGTCGCGCTCTCCGGCATAGCGGAATCTCTCGACGCGGCGCGCGAGCGTGTGCGGCGCTCGCTCGAATCCGGCTCGGCGCTCGAATGTTTTCGCCGGAACGTCGAAGCTCAAGGCGGCGACCCGAAAGTCTGCGACGAACCCGCGCGGCTTCTTCCTTTGACACCGCACGAGGTTAAGGTAGAATCCCCGCGCACCGGGTTTGTTACAGAGATTGACACGGCCGAGGTGGGCCACGCCGTCGCGGCCCTGGGCGGCGGGCGCACGCGCATCGAAGACGCGATTGACGCGGGCGTCGGCTACAGCGCCGAGGCGAAAATCGGCGACCGTGTCCGCGAGGGCGACGCCCTGGGCCTGCTCTACTGCCGCGACGAAGACGAGGCGCAGGAGGCCATTGAGCGCATCCGCGCCGCGTATCGTCTCGATGATGAACGAGTATCCGCGCCCCCACTGGTTAAGGAAGTAATCACAGCATGAAGTCGTCCCGCACACGGAGAAGTCCGGCCATCTTCTGCGCGCTCGCGTTCGTCCTGCTCGCCTTCGGCGGTCCGGCCTGCGACATAGGGCGGCGGAGCGAGGCGGACAAGGACAAGGTCCACGTCGGCATCGTCTTCGACCTCGGCGGCAAGGACGACCGCTCGTTCAACGCCTCGGCCTGGGAGGGCGTCCGCCGCGCGGCCAAAGAATTCCCCATCGTCCTGCGCGACGTGGAGCCGGGCGACGCGACCTCGGTCGAGCCCGCCATCCGCGCCTTCGCCGAGCGCAACTACGACCTCGTCATCGGCGTCGGCTTCGAGCAGATGCCCGTCGTCGAGCGCGTCGCGCGCGACTACCCGAGCGTCAACTTCGTCATCATCGACGGCAAGATAGACATGCCGAACGTGACCGCCCTGCTCTTCAGGGAGCACGAGGGCTCTTACCTCGTCGGGATGATCGCGGCCCTGAAGTCGCAAACTGGCACAATCGGCTTCATCGGCGGCATGGACATCCCGCTGATACACAGGTTCGAGACCGGCTACACGGAGGGCGCGCACTCCGTCAACCCGAACATCAACGTGATCGCCAACTACGTCGGCGTGACGCCCGCCGCGTGGAACAACCCTGGGCAGGGCAAGGAGCTTGCCATCGCGCAGATCGGCAAGGGGGCGGACGTGATTTTCACGGCGGCCGGCAACTCCGGCGCGGGCGCTTTCGACGCCGTCGAGCAGCAGAAGAAGCTGGTCATCGGCGTGGACAAGAACCAGAACGGCGACAAGCCCGGCTACGTCCTGACCAGCATGGTCAAGCGGATTGACAACGCCGTCTACCAGATCATCAAGGACCGCGTCAGCGGCCAGTTCAAGGCGGGCGTCCACGAGTACGGCCTCCAGAACGAAGGCGTCGGCTACGCGATGGACGAGAACAACGACAAGCTGGTCCCGCCCGAGATACGTCAAAGAGTCGAAGAGGCCAAACAGAAGATCATCAACGGCGAGATTAAAGTGACCGACGCAATGGCTAAGTAGTGGTCAGTGGTCGGTGGTCAGTGGTCAGTTAAAGACGACTGGCTTCTCA
>DASWQY010000072.1:0-229205 GCA_036403435.1 Pyrinomonadaceae bacterium | reverse complement strand
CGGCCTTGGCGGCACCGGTCGTGGTCGGAATCAAGTTGATCGCCGCCGCCCGCGCCCGCCGCGGGTCCTTGTGCGGCATGTCGTGCAGGCGCTGATCGGAGGTGTAGGCGTGAATCGTCGTCATCAGCCCCTGCTCGATCCCGAACGAGTCGTTGAGGACCTTGGCGAAGGGCGCCAAGCAGTTGGTCGTGCAGGAGGCGTTGGAGATGACGTGGTGCTCGGCCGGGTTGTAGGACGCTTCGTTGACGCCGAGCACGATGGTGATGTCCTCGTTCTTGGCCGGGGCCGAGATGATGACTTTCTTGACCGTCCCGCGCAGGTGCTTTTTCGCGTCCTCGCCCTTGGTGAAGCGGCCCGTGGATTCGATGACGATTTCGGCCCCGACCGACTCCCAGTCAATCAGCGCAGGGTCTTTCTCCGAGAAGACGCGGAACTCGTCGCTTTCGACCCTGATTCCGTTCTCGGTCGCGGAGATTTCGTGGTCCAGGTTGCCGAGCACCGAGTCGTACTTGAGCAGATGCGCGAGCGTCTTCGTGTCCGTCAGATCGTTGACGGCGACGAAATCAATGTCCGGGTCCCCCAGGCTCGCGCGCAGGACGTTGCGCCCGATGCGTCCGAAACCGTTGATGCCGACCTTGACAGCCATTCTTAGTGCCTCCTTCTTATCTACGCGTATCACACAAGCGCCCCGGCCATCGCCTAAAAGCAAATCGCCCGCGCCCCGCGCGAGCCCACCGACGCTTTTGTTAGAGAAAGGCAAGATTATGCGCGCGCCCGTTGACTGTCAAGCGTCTGCGCAGACGGGCGGCGTCGTGACGAATTCTGCCGCAGGTGTTTGAGAATTATTTCCCGGCCGGGGCGGCGGCGCGGGATGCTTACTTACGGCCCGCTGCCTGCCGCCTGCTGAACACCGCTTTTTGAAACCGCTCGCGCGCGCCTCACGTAGTAGCCTTGTAACTCAGCGCGTCTTGTTTTTACGACGAATCAGTTATACGCTCTCGGTCGCGTTTCTCTTGTCCGACCCAAGGAGTTTTCAGCTAGATGTCAACGAAGATTGTTCCCCGCATTTTCCCCCTGTTCGTGCTCGCGCTCGTGGTCTGTAGCGCCGGCCTTGCGGCCCGCGCGCAGACGCCTCAGCCGACGCCGCCGCCTGCGAGCCCCTCGCAGCAGGACGCGACGCGCCCGCCCGGCACAGAGCGCAACCAGCCCATCCCCGAACAGGTGCGCCCGGTCACGCAGGACCCAACCGCGCCCCCAGGCTCGCAGCGCCCCGCGCCGCAAGCGCCACCGGGCACGAGCGTCTCGCCGCAGTCCGCGACGCCGCCGCTGCCATCCGCGACACCCGTGCTCACGCCGTCGGACGCGCCGCCGGGCGAGACGCCCGCCGACGTGACTCAGACGCCATCGCCTTCGGCGGCCGACGCCATACAGGAGCCGCGCGAGCCGACCTTCCCTTCGACAGAGCCGCACCCCCTGCCGCCCCCGCCCGATCTCACGAGGCTCGGCGTGCAGAGCGATCAACTGCTCCCGCTCTCGCTCAACGAGGCGATTCGCAAGGCACTCGAAAATAATAACGACATTGAGGTCGCGCGCGATGACGTGCGCCTGGCCGAAACGACGCTGCGCGCCTTTCGCGGCGTCTACGACCCAGTGCTCAACTTCAACCCGGAGATCAGCAATCTGGTCCAGTCGCAGCAGAGCGTGCTCAGCCAGGGCGCGGACCAGAGCGGCACGCTGACGACCACGGACTTCCGCTTCGACAACAACATCACGAAGTCCTTCGGCGTCGGCGGCGGGAATTACCAATTCTTCTTCAACAACAACCGGCGGGCGACCAACTCGACCTTCAACACGCTCAACCCCGTCTACTCTGCGAGCACCGGCGTGACCTTCACGCAGCCGCTCTGGCGCGACCGCTCGATTGACAACAACCGCCGCCAGATTCGCATCCAGCGCAAGCGGCTCGAACAGTCAGACGCCGAGTTCCGCCGCCGCACCGTCGAGGTCATCACGCTGGTGCAGCGCGCCTACTGGGATTTGGTCTTCGCGCTCCGCGACCAGCAGAACCAGATCGCCAACCTCAACCTGACGCGCGAGAACCTGCGCCGAGTCGAGGCGCAGATAGCGGCCGGGGCCATCGCCCCGTTAGAGCGCGCAGAGGTCCAGACGGAACTCTCGCGCCGCGAGTCGGACGTGCTGCTCGCCACGCAGAGCGTGACCGTCGCCGAGAACAATCTCAAGCAACTCTTCCTGCGCGACCCGGAGTCGCACGAGTGGTCCGCGCAGTTGACGCCGACCGACGCGCCCACCTTCGATACGACGCCCATCAACCTGAATGACGCGTTGGCCGAAGCGCGCTCCAACCGCCCGGAGCTTCGCCGCCTCAACCTGAGCCGAGAGATCAACTCGATAGACATACAGTACTTCAAAAACCAGACGCGCCCGCGGATAGACCTACAGGCGACCTTAGCGACCACGGGGCTGGCGGGCACGCCCACCGTCGTCACAGACCCGCTCACGGGCCAGACCCGCCCCGCCGACGTGTTCCCGAGCCTGATCGGCGGCTACGGGCGCACGCTCCGTAACCTCTTCGGCTTCGACACGCGCAATCTCGTCGCTGGTGTGGCGATTCAGATTCCGCTGCGCAACCGCACGGCCGAAGCGAACCTCGCGGGCGCACGCATCCAGCGTGACCAGCTCGAAGCGACGACGCGCATCCAGGAGCAGACCGTGGAGGTTGAGGTGCGCAACGCAGCTCAGTCGGTCGAAACGTCGCGCCGCCGCGTCCTGGCCGCGCGCTCCGCACGCGAGAACGCAGAGTTGCAGCTCGCCGGCGAGCAGCGCCTCTATCAGGTCGGGCGCTCGACCACCTTCCTGCTCTTCCAGCGCGAGAACTCGCTGGCGAACGCGCGCAACCTTGAGCTGCGCGCCGAGACCGACTACAACAAGGCGCTGGCGGACCTGCAACGCGCCACCTCGACCACGCTCCGCGCCAACAACATCGTCGTCGAGACCCCGACAGCACCTTAAAGGCAGAATCCAGAATCCAGAATCCAGGAGTCAGAATAAAAGAAAATCAGAAGAAGAGGTTTCAGCCTCTCATTCTGGATTCTGGATTCTGAATTCTGCTTTTCCCTGACTCCCGTGAAGATTACCGCGACCATCATCACCTTCAACGAGGCGTCGAACGTCCGCGAGGCCGTCGAGTCGGTTTCGTGGGCGAACGAGGTCTTGGTGGTGGATTCGGAATCGACGGACGAGACGCGCGAGATCGCGGAGGAGTGCGGGGCGCGCGTCGTCTCGCGCCCGTGGCCCGGCTTCGCGGCGCAGAAGCAGTTCGCCGCGGACGAGGCTAGGCACGATTGGATTTTCAGCCTGGACGCGGACGAGCGCGTCTCCGATGAGCTGCGCCACTCGATAGAAGACTTGCTTTACACGGATGAGGCGAAGCTTGCGGACGGCTACCGCGTCGCGCGCCGCTCCTTCTACATGAATCGCTGGATTCGCGGCGGCGGCTGGTATCCAGATTATCAGTTACGTCTTTATCATAGGGGCCGCGGGCGCTGGCGCGGCGCGCATGTTCACGAGTCGGTGAAGATGGACGAGGGCGCGCGCGCGGAGACGCTCGCGGGCGATCTGCTGCACTATAGCGTCCGCGACGCCGCGCACCACCACCGCATGATCGGCGAGCGATACGCACCGCTCGCCGCGCTACAGATGTTCGAGCAGGGCCGCAAGACCAGCGCGCTCCGCATCGCCGCGGCCGGCCCGGCCGCCTTCGTCCGCAGCTACCTCCTCAAGGGCGGCTTCCGCGACGGCCTCGCCGGCTTCAGCATCGCCACGTTCGCCGCACACCACGCCTTCCTCAAACACCTCATGCTCTGGGAAAAACAGAAAAGCAATGATGAATGATGAATGATGAATGATGAATTAAAGAGGCGCTCTTAATTCATCGTTCATCATTCCGCATTCATCATTTGCTTTTACGCTGCTTGCTTGTCTTCGTGGATGACGACGCCGAGTTCCTGGCGGAGTGTGCCGAGGGCTTCGGTGAGCTGGTTGTATTGGAGTCGGCCCAGGCGGACGGACTCTCTGAGATTTTGCGCGTCGGACGCAGCGCGCCCCGTGGAGGTCTTCGCGCCGTCGCTGTCCTTGTGCTCTATAAGCACGAGCATCAATTCGCCCAGCGTGCTCGCCATCTCGTCGAGCAACTCCGGCGGGAGGCGCGTCGGCTCGAAGCGGCGCAGCTCCAACATCAGGTCGTCGAGCCTGTCGGAGAAACGACCGAGCTGCCGTGTGAAGCGCTGGTGCCTTAGAATGTCCTGCATGGCGGTGATTGTAGCACGCTCCGCCGCCGGCTGAACAGGTTCAAAATGCGGCCGTGAAAATTGGCCCAATCCGTAAAAAGTTTTCCACAGCCCCGGCGCTCTCGACGGCCTTCGCGCGCCCGGATGCACACTGACAAAACGTCAGTCGGGCTGACAAAACTTCACTCTCATCTGTCACCCGGCCCGCCCGCCAGCGAGCGACTCGGTGGCCCGACGGCGGCCGTCTCAAAGGTCAAACGCTATTATTTCCTCAGTTACAAATTGGCTCTGATTTTCCGGCGGAGCGCGGCACGCCGCTTGTAAGCTGACGGCGGTGGTCGGGTCTCTCCTGCCATGTAGGAGCCAGCTTCACCCTTCACTCGGAAATTTCACGCCAGGGCTCCGACAGGCCCGATGCGAACCCCCTTTAAGGAGAAACGTCAGAAGTCATGTTTAATTCAGCCAGGAACCTTTTCAAATTCACGCTCGTTGCCGCCCTGTTCGTAGTGACGGCGGCGGTCGCCTCCGCACAGGTCAACACCAGCGGCACGGTGACGATGAGCGGCACGGTCTCGAAATTCGTCGAGCTTAATTCCGGCGGGGCGGTCACGCTCTCCGGCAACACGGGCGGCGGCATCACCACGGACGGCACGGCCGACAGCGCGCTCGCCGTCGTGCTCAACATGGGCGAACTCGGCCCCGCCAACACCAGCAGCTTCGTGACGGCCTCCGTGCCGCTCAAGATGCGCAGCAACGCCAACTACGTCCTCTCGCTGAGCGCGACGGTGTCCAGCACCGGCTCGACCAGTGACAAGATCACGGCCGCCGACATCGGCTTCGGCATCGGCTCGTTCGCGCGCTCTTCGGCCGTCGGCGTCAACACCGGCGGGTCGGACACCAACGCCACGCTCGGCGACCCGACGCTCGGCGCGAACGGCGCGGTCAACGGCACGACCGGCCGCTTCGAGTACGCCGCGGGCAAGTCGAACCTCGGCGCGTTCTCTTCGTCCTCGTCCGTGCTGAGCGGCGCGAGGATTCTGAACGCTGTCCCCCGCAGCAACACCAACGGGCTGACGGTCCCCGCGATCTTCTCCGTCAAGCCGCAGTTCTACGAGAACGGCACGACGACGGCCACCGCGACCTTCACCATCGCCGCCCCGTAAGAGGCGGGGGCCAGAGTCTTCCGCCCCGCGCTTTTTGAACGGTCGAATCAAGCGCCGTCGCTACCATCTGTGCGTGACGGCGCTTGAGCCTTATTCAACCGTGAGACGCTGGTGGCCCGCTCCCCCTTTGTGTTGGGCCAAAACGATTATGAAGCGACGCGCTGTCACAATCGCTCTCTACACTTGCCTGCTGCTCGCGGCGTCGGCCGCGTCCGTCTCGGCGCAGACCTTCGACTTGAGCGGCGGCGGCCAGCCGACCATCACGGGCGCGCTCGGCGGCTCCATCTCGGGCACCTCCGGCACAACGCAAGACCTCGTCGTCACCGTCAACTTCGGCGAAGTCTCCCCCGCCAACACCAACAACCTAATCAAGGTCGTGGTGCCCGTCGCCATCCGCAGCACGGACCCGTACCAGGTGACCATCTCCGTCGCCGGCACGTTCAACTCGAACACGCAGGCCGTCCAGCGCACCGACTTAGGCTTCGGCGTCCAGAACATGCGCCAGATGGGGATCAAGTCGCAGGACTGCACCCGGAGTCAGCACCTCTTCCGCTCCCCCTTCGACAACGATCCTTCCTTCAACGTCACACTCGACGCGAACGGCCGGACTGCTTACACCTCTTCGCTCCAGAACGTCAGCGGGGCCACAGTCATCCTGAGCGGGCCGAAGCTGACCAAGGGGAGCATCACCAAGCACGAGAACGACAACGGCTACCTCTTCGACGCCATCTTCACCATCAAGCCGCAGTTCTACACCTCGGGCACTTTCAACGCCACGATCACCTTTACTATCTCGGCCGGGCCGAACGTCCCGTGCTAAACGATTCTTCGGACAGAGACGATGCTTAAAAAGATTTCCACGCTGCTCTTCGCCCTGCTCGCCCTCGCCTTCGCCGCGCCGCACGCGCTGGCACAAAACGACGACGGCATCGCCCTCGGCCCCGCGCGTTTCGAGTTGGAGATGGCCCCCGGCTCGGAGACGACCGTCGTCGTCAACCTCGACTACCACACGTCGCGCGCCAACGCTCAGCCCTTCCGCCTGGTGGCGAGTCTCAACGACTGGGACATCAACGAGAAGGGCGAGCTGGGATTTTACAAGGCCGGCACGCGCCCCGGCTCCGCCACACCCTGGATCATCTACAGCCCCGCGGAAGTCACAGCCCAGCCCGGCCAGACGCACTCCATCCGTGTCACCATCTCTGTGCCGAAAGACGCCGCGCCCGGCGACCACCTCGCGGCGCTCGTCGTCGAGCAGCGGCCCGACACCATCAAGCTCAACGGCAACGCGCGCCAGATGGTGATGCGCTTCCGCATGGCCTCCATGTTCTACATCGCCGTCGCGGGGGGCACGCGCCGCGGCACGCTCGCCAACCTACAGGCGTCCGCGGACGCGCGCGGGATAGTCGTCACGCCGACGCTCAGGAGCGAAGGCAACCGCGCGGTTCGGCCCGTCTCCTCGCTCAAGGTCGTTGACGCGGGCGGGCGCACCGTCGCCGAGTTGCCCGAAGGCGAATCGCTCCCCGTGCTCGCCGGCAAGACCTTGAGCCAGCCGCTCCTCGTCGAACACGCGCTCGCGCCCGGAACCTACACCGTCAAATACAGGGTGGACTTTCAGGACGGAGGCAAGGTGACCGAAGGAATCACGGACCTGACTGTCAAAGAGAATACAGCGCACACACAGGCAGCGCCCTCTTCTGGTCAATAGCACAAGCGTGATGCTTCAGTGATTAACTGGGCCAGATTCGTCGCTGCGCCATTCATGCGTGGAACTCTTGTCTCAACCTCAGAGACATTCACCTCTACTCACTCCTGTAAAGGAACACGTGAATGAACAGCAAAAGGTGTCATCTGTGCGGGCTGGTCAATTTCGCCGTGCACGAAAATTGCACGCGCTGCGGAGAGAAATTGTTGACGGCGCGGCAAGCTGATTCGGGGGATTTTATTTCCCTGTTGACGCGAATCTCTTGATTTCGGGCGGGGCGGGTGTGATGTAGAAGTTGACGGCGGCGGTCTCGCTGCCGGCGAGGACTTTGACGGAGAGCGTGCCGGCGGCCGAGACGGTCTTCTCTGGCAGCGTCTTCTCGTCAATCAGGACGGCGTGCTCGCCGGGCGCGAGGTCTCCGATGACGAAGACGCCGCGCTCGTCCGTCAGCGTGTCGCGGCCGCTGCTCGTCACGACGCGCACGTCCGAGAGCGCGGGCTCGCCCTCGTCCAACGAGTTGTTGCCGTTCGTGTCCAGCCAGACGACGCCGGTGATGCGCCCCGTGCGAACGAGGCGGAAGTCAACGATTGAGTCGCGGCCGCGCTGGAGCGCCGCCGACTGCTGGGCCTCGTCGAGCAGCGTCAGGTCCGCACGCACGGACAAGAGGTCTAGCTGGACCTGATGCTCTCCGACGTGCACGTTGTCAATCCTGTACCGCCCGTCCCCGTCCGAGACGACGTAGCGGCTCCCGTCCACGCGGACCTTCACGTTCGCCTGCGGCTTGTCCACGCCCGCCTCGAACCGCCCGTCCTGATTCACGTCCTGATAGACGCGGCCGTAGTACGCGCCGTAAGAGTTAAGCTCGCCGACGGGCGCTGCGGCGGCGGCCTCCGCGCGGCGCGCGCGCAGGAGCGGGCCGCGCAGACTGAGCAGCACCTGCGGGCCGGACTGCCCCTGCAAGTAGGTTATTTGAAGCGTGCTCTGTCGCGGCAGGCGGGCCGAAGCGAACAGGCGCTCGGCGGTCGTGAAGGGCGTGCCGTCGGCGCGCTGGTAACTGAAGCCGGCCCCTAGATTGAGGCGTTTGCTGAAGAATGACTGCACGTTCCAGTCGGCCGCGCCGCCCAACGTGCCCCGGCTGCCGAACGACTGGCTCAACTGAAGCGTGTTGTACTCGCCCACGCGCAAGTTCGCCCCGACCTGCGCGTTGAGAAACGCCGGGCCCAGAGTCTTCACCCTCGTCGCGTTCAGGAACAGACGCCAGCTCGAAAAATCTTTCGCGGCGGTGACGAACGTGTACGCGGCCGAGCCGGCCCGCGTCGCGTCGCTCTGCGTGTGCGAGAAGAAGATGGTCGGCCACGGGCCGCGCGGCGTGACGTTGACGGTGGCGGCGACGAAGTGCTCCCGCTGCCCCTGCGCGCCGGGCCGGGCGGAGGAGCTACCCGTCAGAGAAGTGGCGAGCCACTCGGAGGGTCGCCACGTCACGCCGGCCGAGGCGCTCTTGACGGGCTCTTGCAAGCCCATTTGTGGGCCAAGAAAATTTGCGCCGACGTGTGTGTAGCGGCCCTGGACGGTCAAGCGGTCGCTCAGGTCGTAAGAGGCTGAGAGGTCCGCGGCCAGCGCCGTGCCGTTCACGCGGGAGCCGTCGCCCTGCGTCCCTCTGAACCGGCCCGCGGCGAAGTCGCCCTGAAAGCGTGCGCGCCGGGAAGCGTAGAGCGCGCTGCCCGTGAGCATCTGTCCGTTGCGGCTCGGGCCGTTGAAACTGAGCGCGCCCGCCGAGAAGAGTAACTGCTCCGGCCTGCGCGGCGCACTCGCGGAAGGGCCGAAGGTCGCGTACGCGCCGACGACGTTCGTGTCGTATTTGAGCCTGCTCGGCTGAACGGTTTCGGGCTGCTCTGCGCCTGGGATGAACGGGAACTGCGGCCGCAGTTGTGGGACGCCGGAAGCCGCGCGGCCGGCGAAGGCCGTCAGGCGCGTGCCGCGCACGGGGAGCTGCGCGGAGACGCCGCGCACGGTCGAAGACATGAACAGAAGGTCTGTGCCAGTTCCGAAGTCGCCGGCGACGAAGTGCTGGCCGCCGGGCCGGTCGTAGGTGAGCGTGACGTTGTGCAACAGGCCGAAGGGCCGGCCGGTCCCGACGCCGGAGTTCGTCAGCAGATGAAATCTGCCGTCGCCGATGCGCCCGTCGGCGCTGAGCGTCAGGCTCTGGTTCGAGGAGGTCGAGTAGCGGTTGAGGTTGTAGTCGTAGTCAATCTGGTAAAGCTCGAAGGCCGAGCGTTGCGCGCCCGTTCTGACGGTCTCAGCTTGAGCGCGCCCGCGCGTGACACGGACGGCGCGGGCCGCTTCGTCGAGGCTGATGGAAACGTCTAACAAGGCCGAGACGATCTCTGCGGGGAGCATCAGCTCGTCGGCGTTCGGCGGGAAGACTATGTCCGCGGTGTTGGAGGTCGAGAGGATTAGGGAGCTGTTCTCGCTGACCTGGTTGAGCTGCGCGTTGAATTCGGCGACTGTGCCAGTTTGGCGGTTCACGACGATTGTCCGCGCCGCCGCGTCAACCTTGACCACGTCGCCGAGGGCGCGCGCGATGCCCGTGACTGGAAGAAAGAGGCGGCCGCCGCGCTGCTGCGGGAAGCTCCGCGGGCCGGTCAGCGTCCGGCCGTCAATGATGATGGTCTGCTGCGGAGTCTGCTGTGGCTGGCCCGGCACGGCTGTGCCAGTTGTGCTGGGGGCGGTCGGCGAAGAATCGTTCGACGACTTTCCGGTCTCCTTCTCGTCGCCGGCGGCGCGGACGACGAAACTCGCGCCCGCGGAGAAAATCAGCGCGCAGGCGAGGCACATGGCAATGGCAGCTCTGAGTGATTTAGAAATGTCCAATGGTGCGGTTCGTCGTCGGTCCTGCGGGCGGTCGGGGCGTCGAAGGCGGCGTGCCTCCGAAGAAGGATTCTGCCGTGAATAAGCTAACAACCCGCGTGCCGCTCGCGGGCCGGACGCGGCCTGTATGTAAGCGAGGAAATATAAAGGGTTGTCACAGGCTGGGGAGTGAGGGTGAGGACCCTTGAGCGGTTCAATTGACAGGCCGGCCCGACGTTTTGTCAGTCGCCTGACTTTTTGTCAGTCGCCGCGCGGGGGTTTATAGAAACGGTGGGCGATTCGTCCTTTCTAAAAAGGAAATCGAGTTGGTGAATCTCGCCGATGAAGGGGCCGGGCCGGACCTCTCTTTGTGCGCCCGTCCGCTTGCCGGCGAGCCGGATTATTCTGGCCCATTAAATCATGCGCTCTTTCGCGACTCTCTCTTTCGCCCTGGCCCTGACCATCCTTTTCGCGCACGATGCGGCGGGACAATCGGCCTCCGGCTCCGTGACGGTCGGCGGTCAGGTCAGCCGCGCGGTCTTCCTGGATGTCGCCCCCGGCGCGCAGCTCTCCGCGGACAACATCCGAGTCACGCAGACTCAGCAGGACGCCCGGACAGTTCACCTCTCCATCTCAGTCGCAGGCACCGACGCCGGACTCGTCAGCGTCCCCTTGCAGCTTCGTTCCAACGCAGGCTTCAGGCTTTCGGCTTCCGCCGAAGCGAGCAACGCTTTCTTGAGCACGATGCGCGTGACGGGTGCGCGGGCTACCGGAAGCTTGGTCGCCGCAGAGGCCGTCAACGCTGCGGCGCAAGAGGCTGCGGCGGGCGACGCTCACGCGAGCAGACTACAGTTCTCTTCCGCACATACGATCCTAACTGGCCCACGAATCTCTCTCGGCGGGACACACGACACGCCCTCCAATGCGCTGGAAGTAACCCTCATCCTCGAAGTCAGACCAGACGAAGGGTATCAGAACTCCGACATCGAGCTAACGCTCACGGCCTCGCCCGGTAGTCAATAACGAACCGAACAACTCAACCCCTTTGCGTCTTTGCGCCTCCAGCGTGAAAAAACCAAAACGGCTCACGCAAAGGCGCAAAGACGCTAAGAGTGATCTAATTCTTTCGGAGTCTCGTTGCGGCTTCGCGGAGGAAGGCGATGCAGGTCTTGATGCCTTTGAAGAAGTTGGGGAGGTAGAACTTTTCGTTGGGGGCGTGGATGCGGTCGTCTGGAAGCGCGAAGCCCATCAGCACGACGGGCGCGTCGAGCGCCTCCTGAAATTCGTTGACGACCGGGATGCTCCCTCCCGAGCGCACGAAGACGGGAGGGACGCCGAAGCCGTGGCTGTAGGCCGCGGCCGCCGCGCGCATCGCAGGGTGCGCGCGGTCAACGAGCGCGGGGCGCGTGCGGAAGTACGTGCGGACTTCGGCCCTCACGGCGGGCGGCGTCAACTCGCAGACGCGCTCGCGGAAGAGGCGCTCGATCTCGGCCGGGTCCTGGTCCGGGACGAGCCGTATGTCAATCTTCGCGAAGGCGCGCGCCGGCACGATTGACTTGCCGCCCGCGCCCTGGTGCCCGCCGCCCATCCCCGTCACCCCGAGCGCGGGGCGCACAGTCGTGCGCTCGTAGAGGCTGAAGCCGCACTCGCCCCAGCCGTGCGCGGTCCCCGCGTTGCGCAGAATCTCCGCGGCCGTCGGCCCCTTTCTCGCCATGTACTCGCGCTCCTTGCCGCCCCAGCGGCGCACGCGGTCGTAGAAGCCGGGCACGAGGATGCGACCGTCGCGGTCGTGCAGCTGGCAGATGATTTCCGCGAGCGCCTGGAGCGGGTTGTGAATCGCCCCGCCGAAGTTGCCGGAGTGTAGATCATTGGGCGCTCCTTTGACTTCCAGCTCAAGACTCAAGGAGCCGCGCAGGCCGTAGGTGATGGCCGGGCGGTCGGGGCCGAGCATGCGCGTGTCGGAGACGACCACGGCGTCGGCCGCGAGCTGGCGCGCGTTGCGCGTAACGAAGGGCTTCAGGTGAGGACTGCCGATCTCCTCCTCGCCCTCGAAGACGCACTTGACGTTGACGGGGAGCCGCCGCTCCGTGCGCAGGTAAGACTCAAGCGCCTTGACGTGCGCGAAGAGCTGGCCCTTGTCGTCGCACGCGCCGCGCCCGTAGAGGTTCGGGCCGCGCACCGCCGGCTCGAAGGGCGGCGTGCGCCATTCGTTGAGCGGCTCGACGGGCTGCACGTCGTAGTGGCCGTAAACGAGGATGGTGGGCTCGCCCGGCGCGTGCAGCCAGTCGGCGTAAACGATGGGGTGTCGCGGCGTCTGGATGACGCGCGCGTGGTCCAGCCCCACCTGTGTGAGATGATTCGCCAGCCAGTCGGCGCAACGCTTCACGTCCGGCGCGTGGCGCGGCTGCGAGCTGACGGAAGGGATGCGGACGAACTCCTGCAACTCCGTCACGTAGCGGCGGCGCTGACTCTGCAAGTGGACGTGTGGCTGTGAGCGGGACATGACGCGCGCCCGAATTCTAAATTACCTTTCGACGCCGGCCCCGGACGGAGCGCGGGCCGCACTCAGAAATTGAGATTCGTCACGCCGTCCGCCCTCATCCACTGGCGCACCTGTTGGAGCAGCGGGTCGGTAATGCGGACGCCGCGGTTCAGATTGGCGCGGCCCGAGGCGACGGCGCTCAGCGGGAATGGCCCCGTGTGGATGCCGACGAGATTTAACCCCTGCCGCGTGGACCAAATCGGACAGCCGCTGTTGCCGCCCGAGGTGTCGCAGTTGTGGGTGATGACCCGCTGAAGACCGGGCGCGACGGGGTGCACGACGTTGCCGCCCGCCTGCCACTGGAGCGTCGCGTGTAAGCCGACCGTGCAGTTCGCGGCAATCTGCGTCATCGTGAAACCGCCCTGCGTCGGCTGGTCGTCACACTTGTCGCCCGAGTAGCCGGAGACGCGCACGCCGAGGCCGGCCATCTGGTTCAGACGCCCGCTCTGGATGCGCGTGCCGCCGCCCAACTGCGGGCTGCCCCAGAAGCCGAGCGGCCGGTTGCCGAGCGCCTGCTGCCTGACGGCCCCGAGCGGGTCCGGCAAGGTGATTAAGCCGAAGTCGAAGTCGTTGTCTTCCCCCGCCTCCCACTCCGGCGAGGGGCGCATGAAGCTGGTGAAAGAGCTGCCGAGCGGCTGCCGCCCCCCGCTCGTCATCCCCGGCGAGACGATGATCATGGAAGGTCTGCCGCTCGGGAGGACGCCGGGGAGGACCGAGTCGAACAGGCAGTGACCGGCTGTGAGCACGTGGCGGTCGCCGATGAGGATTCCTGACCCGTGGCCGATTATCGTCCCGGCCGGATTGAACGGGTCTTGAAAAATCAACTGGAGTTTACAGATGAAGCGGAAGGGGACGGGCAAGGTGTTGCGCACGGGGCGACGGTCGTCGTCCCCGATGATGACGTACTCGGCCGAGCGCGAGCGGAGCGGGACGCGCTGCCTGGTCGCGGCGAGCCGCCGCGCCGCCTCCAGGCCGGGCGACAGCGGAGCGCCCGGCCCCACCCTCCACATGAAACCGAGCCTCGGGTGATCTATCATCGGCCCGCGTCCGAGGCCGGTCGGGGTCGGGCCGAAACTGCGCCAGGCGGCCAGCAGCGCCGGGTCCAACCGCGCGGGGTTGCCGCGCGCGCCTTCACGGAAAATGATGGTCGGCGGGGCCGCCGGGTTGGGCTCGCGGATGAGCGCGGCGTCCCGGCCCGCCGGGACGAGTTTCCAGCGCACGGTGCCGAGCCGCGCGGCCAGTTGCGCGGCGGCAAGCAGGTCGTCGCCGTAGATGCCCGCGAGTCGGCCGCCCTTGACGGCGGCGAGCATCCCTGCCGCGTCGCCGCTCGTCGCCGGGTTGCCGCGCAGGCGTATGAGCGCCTTCTGCGCGCTCACGTCAATGCGCGAGTCGATCACGTCGTAGTTGCTGAAGCTGACGGCGAACGACTCGTATCCGCCGCGCGCCCGGTCTAACACTCTACTCATCTCTCGAACCTCCCTTTTAACGGCGAAAGGCTCCCCCCGACTCACGCGGGCTGTTAGAAAGTGGCCCAGACGCGGTCGGCCCTCATCCAACCGCGTAAAGTCCTGAGAGGCCGTTTGAAAACTCAAGCCAGGCATCGATTCAACCCTTTGCGCCTTACGTCTTCTCTTTGCGCCTTTGCGAGAAACAAAGCTTCACGCAAAGGCGCAGGAAAAGAAAAACCAAAGGCGCAAAGGCTTGAGCCTGGGTTTTCAAACACGCTCTGAGCACGTTCTCGGTAATACGCACGCCCGTGTCCTGCTTCCCGTCGAAGGCGGAGCTTCGCGGCCAACGTCCGCTTCGAGCTCGATTTCGAACTCGTACCCCGCCGCGCCGGCTCTGCCATATCTGGACATCAGACTCTCCTTTCGGAAGCGGACGCTGCCCGCGCCGAAGCGCGAGGGACGCGCGTGCGCGAGCGTCTAGTTGGCCGCTGTCGCCTGCAAAATCTGCGAGGCTATTGACCGCAATTCACTGCCCGCTTCCGTCGGGGGCATGCTCGCCCACCTGCTGATGAAAGTGCTCAGCCGTGAGTTCGCATTCCGCAGGGCGGTACTGCTTGAGTAAGGGGGATACCCGAGCGCGTGATAGATACGTCCCTGGGCCAGTTCCAGAGCACGAATAGTCGCGGAGGGGTTCGGGCCTATCGTGGCCGCGGCCTGGCTGATAGCGTTTGAGGCGTTCCGCAGGTCTTGTCTGAGCGTGGCCGGGTCGGGTGGCTTAGTGCGCACCGTCGGCGGGCCCTGGCCGCGTATCCCGCTCTGCCCGCGCCTCGGCGTGGGCGTTCTTGATTGAGTGTGCATGCGACGGCGCTGCTCGGCGCTCACTCCCGCGCTCCGCGTCGTCGCCGCTAACATCGCTTCCAACTCGCGCTCGTTGGTGAGAAGGTTGCCCGGCCGCGCGCGGTTCAGGTCGCGGCGGCGCACCTCTTCCGTGCGGCGCGTCTGCTGGCTGCTGCCGGGCATGACGCCGGCCGCCGCCTGGTAGCCCCCGACGGGGACGGCCATGTGCGTCAGGCAGAGCAGGTGTTCCTGAAGTCTCTGCCGGACGTTCTGTGATTGGCCCACGTAGATCAGACGCCCGTCTTTGTAAATCTGATAAATGCCTGGGACGTTGAGCGTCGCATCCACGGCCGCGGTCGTGAGGGCGCGGCGCGCGCCGAGCGCCGGCTGGCCCGGAGCGGCCATGTACTCGGCCGAACGGGCGGTCGCGGCCGGGGACGCCTGCGGTCGGATGCCGACGATGGTGCCCGCGCTTCCCTCGCCCGGCCGCGTCACGATCTGGAAACTTCGGCCGCCGAGCGCGGTCGAGAAGACCGGGTAACGGCTGCCGGTCTGCGGGCTGCGCAGTGTGCCGACGCGCCGCGCGCGGTTAGCCAGTAGCCCGATTGAGCGCGCGACGGCGCGGCCCAAGTCGCCGTCGTAGTTTCGCCTGACGATGTCGTCGAGCCCTGACCTGTGGAGTTGCGGCAGGAGCGCGCCCAGCCGCGCGTCCGGCAGTTGGAGTGTGTGCCCGTCGGCGGTCCTGGCTTTCATCGCAACCTCTCCTTTCGTCCGGCGGATAGACGACGGGGGATGAGGGACGCGGGAGCCCGTAGGCCGCGCCCGTGCCCCCATCCCCCAGTCTGTCGGCCCGCCTCTCCGGTCTTAACTGGCCTGCGTGGCGGCGGACCTGCGCCGCACACCGTCGCCGTCGGCGACGCGGTCGCCGCGCGCCAGCGAGAGCACGCGCCCGCGTGGCCGCCGCTGCTCGGTGAGGCCGATTGACTCGGCGCTCATCAGCCACTCTTCGGCGTGCTCGGCGACTTGCAGGAGCAGCGCCTCGAACTGCGCGCGCGCCGTTTGCAGGAGGTGCGGCTGGGCCAGCCAGCGCAGGAGTTCGCGGCCCGAGACGGCCATCCGCTGGCGCGGGCTCGTCTCCAGGTGCTCGTTGAAGTAGTGCGTCAGGATTTCCTCGATCACGTCCCAGGCGTTGTCGGCCCCGAAGAGCCGGCGCACGTCCTCGGCGTTGAGGATGCGGAACGTCTCGTCCAGGAGTTGCATGACCTCGACGCGCAGGACGTTGAGGTTGCCGTAGGAGGCGAACTTCAAATCGTTGCGCAGGTCCAGGCCCGCGCGCCTGACGGTCGCGATGGAGCCGAAGGACGGGTCGTAGGCGCGCTCGCGGATCACGTCCGACACGCGCTTGTCGCGCCAGTAGAGCGTCACCTCGTTGATGAAGAGCGTGAAGAGGTGGTGGAAGCGCGTGTTGGCGCGCGCCCCCGGCGGCGCGGGTGCCATGCAGTAGCCGAGCGCGCGGCAGTAGGCCGCCAGCCGGTCGCGCCTGGTGAAGCGCAGGACCTGGCGGCGGTCGAACTGGTAGAGGGCGTATGCGCCCGGACCCGTCGAGAGGCGGACGGTGCCGGCGCGGAACAGCTCCTGCAACTTCTGGATGGCGCGGAAGACGCCGATGCGCTCGTGCTGGTAAATGTAGTAGAGGTCGGCGACCGCCAGGATGCGCTCGGAGGTCACCGTCTCGTCGTAGCGTTCGACGCTCGTCGGGAGGCGCGTCCTGCCGAGTTCGGTCGCGGCCGTCGGGCCCAGACCGATCAACTCGGCGAGGCCGCTGTCGGGCGGCACGGGCAGTTTGCCCTCGGCCGTCTCCACGGACGCCAGCATCTCGTCTATCTGCTTGGTCAGCGCGTCGGCCAGCTGCGGGTTGGTAATCAGGTCAACGCCGAGCCGATTAGTCACCGTCTCGCGCAAGGCGGCGATGCGGTCGTAAAGTTGTTGGATTTCTCTCTCGGTCGCCATGTCAACAGCGCCTCCCTTTCAGGAAATTCGTTTAGACAATACTGTTCGCCGTGTCCTCGATGGCCCTCAGGTAGCTGAGCATCTCCCGCATCGGGTTGAGCACGCGCGCATGCCTGAAGGCGGGCGGGAACCCGTCCGCGGTGGTAGTCGCACCACCCTGGCTGCCGGCCACCAGATTGGCCGAGCCGCCGCCGGTTCGGCCGCGCCCGCCGGGCGTAGTCAGCGTCGTCTGGGCCGGCGGGACGCCGCCGTCGAGCCGGGTGATCAAGCCCTCGGCCAGTTCGCGCAGCTTCGAGGCCGTCGGCTTGATGGCCTGCACGCCCCACTTGCCGCCGTCGCGCACCAGCAGCGGCCCTTCCGTCGAGGCGAACGTGGTGACCCACGAGAGCAGGTCCTCGACCGTGATGCTCGACTGGTCGGCGGGGTCTATGTGGATGACGAGCCGCTCGGCCTGGTCCACGTTGACCGAGTCCATAGAGACGTAGACTTCGCTGACCGATTCTTCGAGCACGGCAAACAGGCGCTCCAGCGAGAGGAGCCCCGTGCCGAGGTCGCGCTCGACCGTCGCTTGAAGGAAGGTGTCGCGGTAGCTCCTCCAGCTTTGCGAGACCGTGAGATAAATGTCCGTCAGCGCGATGAAGTTGGTCAGGTTCTCTTCCTCGTCCGTCGTCAGCACGTTGAAGCGCGCCACGTCGTACCGCCCGGTCCCTACCGTGTTGCCCTGCTGGTCGAGCGTCGTGCGCTGGTCGGCGACGCTCAAGTCGTTAGCCATGTGTGTGGGCAGGCCGACTTCCGGCGGGGGTATCATGCCCAGAAGCCTGCCGAAGCGCACCAGGTGCCCCGTGACGACGAACCTCAGGTCGGAGCCCACCGTCGTAGTGCCGGTGGCGTAGATGCTGTCGGCGTGCGAGTCTGCTTTCGGCACGCGCGGCCCACCCTCACGCCCGAGTTCGGTGATGAACTCAGACCAAGTGGAGCGGAAGACGGCGCGCGAGGCTTCGAGCTGCTCCTCGTCCACGTCCGGCGTGAGTGAGGAGAGGTTTTCTATCAGGTCGGTCGTCTGCTCGTAGAGGACGTTGGCGAGCGAGACCAGGCTGTACTGCGCGCCGGTGACGCCGCCGCCGAGGTCGGAGCCGCCGGTCAACGGGTAGGCGCGCGGCTTCCACTCGTAGGTCTGGCGGCCGCCCACCTCTTTGATCTCGAACGACGCTTCGAGCGCCACACGGAAGCTGCGGTAATCGCCCTCTTTGAAAGTCCGGCCGAGCACGCCTTGCAACGCCGAGACGACTCTCTGCTGGAGCGCGGAGGGCGCGGCGGCGGACGGCCCACCCTGCTCCGACGCGCTCACGGGCGCGAAGCCCGGATAAGTGTTGCCGAACTGGAGAGCTTCGAGTAGTTTTTGTAATTGATCTGCTGGGATACCCATAGTTGCCTCCTCTAGCGTGGACTCACGACCCTCAATCGTCTGGACCACAGGCTTGCGCTGGCGGCGGCCCGCTGCGAGCCCGGCCGCAGCGCCGTGACGCGCCGCCCTTCAAGTCATGCCTTCCGTTGTCTGCTCCTGGTTCTGAGGGACGGTGATTTGCTGGCCGATGGTGGTCGCCTGCACTGAGACTGAGGTCATGCCGACACGTTCTGCGATTTCCAGCCAGCAGCGAAACAGTGCCTGGCCCGTATCATACAAGTGCTGCTGGCAACGTTCAAGGTCGCCCTTGACCACGCCGGCCCACGCCTGCCACTCGCCGCGCCGCTCGCGCCCGAGCTGCATCAACTGCGACACGTTGTCGTAAGAGGCCAGGTCGAACGTGAAGCGGCCCGTGATGCGGTTGAACTGCTCCTGCGTGAAGACGAGCGCCTGGCGCGCGCGGCCCACGTCAAAGTTCGCACCGCCCTTTTGGCCCATTTCCTGCTGCGCGAGCGGCGCGACCAAACCGAGCGCCTCTTCGAGCCAGCCGAGCGTGTCCTCGACGGCGTCGCCCAGAGAGTCGAGCAGGATGACGGTCGCGCCCTGCGGCGGGCGGTCGTCAATCGCCGTCCGCAGGCCCGAGAGCGCCTCGTGCAGGCTTTCGAGCTGGGCGCTCAGGCTTTGTATTTCCGTCCGCAGCGACACGAGAGTTATCTCCTCGAAAGTTCCTTGTAAAAGTTTTCCTTGAGGACTTCGGGCCGCGCCATCCGCGTGTCGAAGGCGAAGCGCGACGCGCCGATCAGGAAACGCTCCGGGATGATGCCGGGGTCTGTGCCCGCCGCGAGCCTGCGCGCAGCTTCTTCGACGAGCAGCTGCTCGCGCGGGCCGAACTTGATCACGTCCGCCAGGCACTTGTTGCCGAGCGTCGCGTAAGGCGTGTAGCAGATGGTTTCGACGACGAGCGGGATGGCGCGCTCCATCGTACCAAGCACGGCGCGCGGGATGGTCCCGCGGCTCGGGTTCGGGTAGCAGCGCATCCACGCGCGCCGCGCCAGCTCGGCCCTTTCGGGGAAACCCATGCGGCGCAGCAGCTCGAAGCTGATGAAGGCCCGTATGTACGGCGTCGGGTGCGGGCCGCGCGGGCTGAAGGTCTTGACCGTCTGCGGCGCGCGCCCGATGACATCCATCAACGACGCGACGACCGCCGGCCCACCCAACAGCAGTCCACTCATGTCTGCGAACGTCTCGCGGTTCCAGCGGACCCACACCTGCGCGACCGAGCGCGGCAGCCCCTCCCTCAAGAGCCGCAGGCCGATCTGGCGCGGAATGACCTCCGCGAGCCCCATGTCGTTCTGCGTGTTGTGACTGACCTCGTGCAGAATTGCGCCGAGCGTCCAGGGGTTGACGAGCCTGTGATACGGAAGCTGGATGAGCGGGAACGGGTTGAGATTGCGGCCCAGGCGTCGCAAGGGAATGCCGCGCCTGTAGGTCGCGGGCGAAAAGCCCGTCCGCATGTAAGAGAATGGCGGCGGCGCGGGGATGGACTTCGGCAGCCCGACGCCCATGAAGGCGACCTGGTAGCAGTCGAGCGCGATGCGGTCGCAGCTTAAGAGCAAGTCCGCGAAGCGCGACTGGCGCTGACCGAACAGCTCGAAGTAGAAGTCCCAGATTTGCTCGACGGCGCGGACCCAGTCGTGCGCGCGCTCCTTGTAGGTGACGACCGCTTGCAGGTTCTGCGTGTTCGAGGCGGCGCGCGCCGCGCCGACGGCCTGCGTCACCTTGTTCGCCTTCACCAGCAGGTTGCGGCGCAGGTCGTTGATCAAAATGTTGACGGCCTGTATGTGCCCCTCACTCGGGGCCGCGCCGCCTGTGCCAAATTCGTTGCGGTGGAAGGGCCGCAGCGCCGCCGCGTGGCGCGTGACGTTGATGGCCTGCCCGCGCAGCCAGGGCATGAGCACGGAGGAGCCGCGGCGGCGCTGCGACCTGATCACGGAAGACCCGCTGTCGCTCGGGCGGAGCGTGCGCCGTGGCTTTCTGAGTTGTTCGGCCGTCGTTGTCATGACCAGTTAAGGAATCCCCGCTCACGCAAAGTTTCTCAAAGGGGACGGTCGGCGCTCTGGACGCGCGCGCCGAAAAATTTTTCAGCCGCGCGCCCCGCACGAGCCCCCGCACGAGCCCTTCATTCTGCCGCGCGCGCAAGCCCCACAGCAGGGGCCGCGGCGCGGCCGGGCGCGGGCAGCACGGCCCGCGCTCTCGCCCCCGCCTCAGTAGTATTGCTCGACGCCGCCCCCGTCGAACGGCGCGGTCTGGCCGGTACCGCCCGCGTCATCCATGTCGTCGAAGCCGCCGCCGAAATCAACGCCTCCGGCGGCTGCGCCGTACGCGCTAGCGCCCCTGCCCGCTGGCTGAGCGGCTTGCGGCGCGACACGGCGATGGTACTGCCGGTCGAGCGCGCGGTTGCGCTGGTAGGCGCGCGCCGCCTGCTGCGGGCTGCCGATCACGCGGGCCGTCTGCCGCGCGAGCGCGCGGACGGCCGCCTGCGGCGTGACGGGCTGGCCGGCGGCGGCCTGGCGAGCCATCTGGGCCACTGTGTTGCGCGCGACCGTCGGCAGCGTGCGCACGAGTTGGCGCGTCGCTGGATTGGCGCGCAGGCGTTGCGTGACGTTGGAGATGCCGCGAATCAACTGCGGCGCGGCGCGCATCACCGCCGGCGCAATGCGCGGGATGAGCCGCGAGGCGAGCGGAATCAGCGCGCCGATGAACGCTTCGGCCTCGTCTTCGCTTTCGGCCGCGGCCGCGGAGTTCCCCAGGTGGGCCATCAGCGCCGCCTCGCGCGAGAGGCGGCGCTGCGGGTTGGCGAAGCTTTCGTATTCGCCCTCGCCCTCGTATTCGTACTCGCCTTCGTACTCGCCTTCGTACTCGCGCTGCGGCAGCATCCCTCCGAGGACGTTGGCGGCCACGCCGCCGGCCGGCCCCATCCCGCGCAGGCCGCCGAGCGCCGCGCGCGCCGCGTGCAGCCCGACCCGGCGCAGCATGGGATTGCTCGCGGCGCGGCGGGCCAGGTTGGCGATGCGGCCGAAGAACTCTTCGGCCTCGTACTCGCCTTCGTACTCGCCCTCGTACTCGCCTTCGCTTTCCCACTCACTCTCGTACTCGTATTCGTGCATACTCGACATACTAGCTTCTCCTTTCGCCGCCCCTTTCTGGGACGCGCCCCGCCGGGCCGGCGCTGGCGATCAGTGCCGGGCTCGCTCACGAACTCGTGCGCCCCAACTAACCCAGCGCAGGGGCACCCGGCCGGCGCGGCTGGCCCGGACGCGGACGCGGGCGCGGGCGCGTGCTCGGGCGGCTCGGCCGCACGTTGCTGCCGTTGCTGCTGCTACTGCGCGCGGCCGTCCCCGCCGCGCGGACGTTGCGCTGGATGGCCCTGCCGCAGGCGTGCGGGCTGCTGAGCACTCGGCGCGTCTGCTGGGCCATGACGCGTGCGGCGGCGCGGCGCGTGACGGGCTGGCCCGAGGCGGCGCGGCGCGCGAGCGTGTCCGCGGTATTGCGGACGATGGTCGGCACGACGCGAACCGCAGGCCGCGTCGCGCGGCGGCGGCGCAGGATGCGCGTCAGCACGGAGACGCCGCGCACCATGTGCGGCAGCACGCGGCGCAGACGGGCCAGGTCGCGCGGCGAGATAGAGCCGACGGTCGCGGCCCCCACCATCGCCTCTGCCTCTGCCTCACTCTGCGCGCGCGAGGCGACGGCCGCCATCAACTCGGCCTGGGCCTGCGCGGGCGAAATCATGGACTCGTACTCGCCCTCATACTCGCCCTCGTATTCACCTTCGTACTCGCCCTCGCCCTCCATCTCCCACTCGCCCTCGCCCTCTAACTCGAATTCGCCTTCGCCTTCGAGCATCGAGCCGGCCGCCCTCCCGATCATGCCGCCGAGTGGCCCGCCGACCGCTGTGCCGACGATGGGCGCGGCGACGCGGGCGACCTGGCGCAAGATAGGGGCCGCGTGGCGGACGACTCTGCCGACGCTGCTGGCGACACGCCTCAGCCGGCGGAAGAACTCTTCGCCCTCATACTCGCCCTCGTATTCGCCTTCGTACTCGCCCTCGCCCTCCATCTCCCACTCGCCCTCGCCCTCTAACTCGAATTCGCCTTCGCCTTCGAGTTCCCACTCGCCTTCGCCTTCAAATTCGCCTTCCAGCTCTAACTCGCCATCTCGACTGCTCATGACCATTTCTCCTTTCAAAATCGGTAACGGCGAGCGTACAATAGCGCCCCTTGTCAATCCGCGGCAGTCGCATTTTTGTGATAGCTGGATCGTGGTACGCGAAGCGCGCTACGGCATTCGCGCTACGGTGAATGAGCGTCACTCAATCGTGTGACAGGCGCGGCGGGGCCGAATGCGGGTATAATTTTCTGGCACAAAGCACCTGAGTGGCTCGCGCCGCCCGCGGCTGTAAGTCGAAGGGCGCGGCGGCCCGACCCCGAGACGGGAGTGAATAGTTCAGGAGTGCCCCGACCTGTTGAGTTAGTTCAGCGGCATACTTCCTTACGCACGAGTCTCATGCGCTGACAGTCGAAAAGAGCCGCGGCCGCCTCCTCCGGCGCGCGCGGCTTCCGGTAGAGAATAAGCAGGTGGCCGGGAAGGCTTTGGAGGTAAGCCAGGCCCGGCGCAGGACCTTGTGTCTATTGCTTACGCCCAGGTCTGCCCGCGCGCGACCTGGGCCAAAGCGTCGCTGCGGAGACATGGAGACAAGCCAATGATCACCCGTTTGCTTGAAAGAGAAGATGACTGCCTCACGGGCCGGGCCGCCCCGGACACCACGATGAACATCCTGCGCAGCCTCATCAGCCAAGTGGTTAACCCGACGGACCCGGACCAGTCCGACGTGCTCCTCGACACGGAAGTTGATGGCGTGCGCTGCCTCCTCGTGCGCCTCCATCCACGCCACGCGGGCGCGCCGGTCATCATCCTCAGCCCGCGAGAGCAGGAGATAGCGCGGATGGTCGCCGCCGGCTACCCGAACAAGACCATTGCGGCCGTGCTCGAAATCAGCTCGTGGACCGTCGGCACGCACCTGCGCCGCGTCTTCGCCAAGCTCGGCGTCGGCTCGCGCGCCGCGATGGTCGCGCGCCTCCTCGAAGACAGCCTACTCACGCAATCGCACAGGCCGGCCGAGCAACTGACGCACGGCGGCAAGTAGCCGCGCCGGCCGAAAGCTGCCGGTTAATTAAAGGTTGGTGGAGGGCGCGTCACCCTGAGTTAGCGGACGCTTGGGAGGACTTACTCGAAAGTGGGGTTTAGACGCCTGCGTTCGTGTCAGCTCATCACGATTATTTCGCCCGGCTTGATACTCTCAAGAGTAGCGAGTCATAGGCGACGAGTAATCTCGCTTTCGACTCCTCTAAGACGGCGAGCGCCTGCTCCCGCGTGACGCTCGGGAACTGGACCAGGAATTCGTCGAGAGATTCGCCCCCTTCCAAACAATCGAACAAATTTTGGATCGGCACGCGAGTGCCGTAGAAGACGGGAGTCCCGCCGAGCTTTTCAGGGTCCACTTCGACCAGGTTCTTACCGCTGTACATAATCGGCTCTCAATACCGCTCTACTTATACACATCATATCAAAGATTACTTAATCCGGGACCGGACACGCTTCCAACGCGGGCGGGCGGGCGACGCCACACGGGTATATCCCACATGAGTTGTGAGATGCAACTTCGGGCGCTCTCGAATCCTGTGCGAGAGTCTCGTGCCGCCTGCGGTCAGCGCAGGAGCGCGTAGCGGTTCGCCTTCAACTTCTCCCAGAGCGGTTCGGCGGCGGCGTAAATCTCGGCCTCGCGCGAGCCGGGTTCGGGGGTGAGCGTGTCGCCGGTCCTGTCCTCCAGGATGTAGCGCATGAGGTTGAAGCAGGTGGTGGCCTGCCCGCAGGCGATGAGGTTCTTGAGGTCTTCGGGGCCTTTGAGCCAGAGCGCCGTCGCCACGCCCTCGGCCTCGCGCGCCAGCGCGCTCAACTCCGCCGCCGGCGCGAGCTTCTGGACCACCTCTTTTTTAAACTTGCCCGTGTCGTCCAGGTCGTAAATCAGGTTGGAAATTTCGCGCCCCTGGTACTTCGGGTAAACTTTGATGTCCCTGTAAATCAGCTCGCGGACCCTCTTCATGAAGACGGACGAGGTCAGCGCCAGTGTGGACTTGGCACGCCCGGCGATCAGGTAGATTAGTTCAGAGGCGGTCAGCGTCCTGGCGTAGGGCCAGAGCTGGATGGTCGTCAATTGGGCCACACTCTTTTCACCTTCCTCCGAGCGGCGGCGGAGCCAGAAGAGGGCGACGGCGACGACCACCGTGAGCAGGAGCGGGAAGCCGTAGAGCAGGAAGTCCAGGAAGAAGTCGCCCGAATGATACCCGCCGGGCGCGGCCGCGCGCGCCGAAGCGGAGCGCACCCACGCGGCGACGAGGGCCACCGACGAGAGCACCGAGAGGATGAAGGCGAGCCACCCGAGCATTAAGATTGTGCCAAGCTTCAGGTGGCCGCGACGCTTCTCGGGCTTGAAATCGAAGAGCGGGTCTCGCCGCTGTTTGCCTGTGCCGGAAGCCACGCCGGGCTGGTCCGCGTCAGCGACGGGGCTGCGCTGGTTGGTGTCGGAGACGACGACGAGGCCGAGCCTGTTGCCCTTGCGCTTGTAAGTCTGGACGACGCTGTCCACGCCCTGGTTGTCGTAGATGCCGCCGTCCATCAGCGCCACGCAGCTTTTGAAGTCCGGCCCGAGCGCCCGGCGCACCTCATTCAGGTCTGTGGGCCACAGGAAGTCGTCCGGGAAGCGGATCGGCTCGAAGGCCCCTGGGAAACAGGACGACGCGGCGGCGATGTCGGCGAGGCGCATCATCGCCGCGACATCCCTGCTCACCTGAAAATTTCTGTTGCCGATGATGGCGGCGGCGCTCTCGCTACGCTGGACTCGAAAGTAGTTGCCGGTGCTGAACTCGGTCGCGTTGAAGGAGACTTCCTTGAGGTGTGAGGTCTGGTTGTCGAGCAGGACGCGGAAACGCTTGTCGCCGAAAAGCTCGGGCGCGGCCAGCGTCTTCGCCGAGCCGCGCACGAGGCTCGGCATCTGTCCTGCGAAGGGCGTGCCCGGCCTGTCCTGAAAATCGGCGAGCGCGTCGCCGATGACGTTGGTCTTGACGAGAAAATCTCTGAAGCCCGCGTAGAACTCCTCGAAGGGGACGCCCTCGACGACGCTCAACGCGTACTTCATCCCCGTGAACGTCCCGCCCGAGACGGTCGAAAGCACGCGCACGGACTGAAGCAGGCCCAGGCGGTCGAGCAGGTCCAGCACGCCGAGGTGAAAGGCCGCGGCGCGGTAGCCGCCGCCCGAGAGCGTGACGGCCAGCTCGTCGAAAGGCTGTTCGTGCACTCCCGCCGGATCGACGGCGGCTTCGGAACTCGCCTCGGCAATTGTCACGTCCGGCCTGTCTTCACTCATCTTTTAAATATCTTTCTTAGCGCCTTTGCGCCTCCAGCGTGAAATACAGTCTCACGCTGGAGGCGCAAAGGCGCTAAGGTGTTGAGTCACGTTACTCGGTACTCGTGGTGACGTTGGTTGAAGGGAGCAGCCGCCGCGGAGTCGGGCCGGCGATGACGCGTGGCGTGGCGTGCGCCTTGACGACTTCGGCCAGCAGTTCGTCTTCGAGCTGGCGGTTGTCCCAGATGCGGTTGCCCTGTGCCAGAATGGCGAAGACGATGGGACTCTGGTCCTCCGTGTAAACGATGCCGGCGAGGCTCGTCATCCCGCCGTCAACTTCGGCCGTCAGCGTCCCGGTCTTGGCGACGACCGCGCCTTCGAGCCCCGTGCCCGCCAGCCTCCGGCGCAGCGTGCCCGCGTCGTCGCTCGCCACCGGCATGATGTCCGCCGGCTCCAGGCCCTGCCGCCCGGCCTCTTCGATGAGCGCGCGGATCACCGTCACCACGGCGCGCGCGGTCATGCGGTTGTGCTCGCGGCCCGAGACGGTCGCAAGCGTCAGGTCTTCCGCAGAGAGTTTCAGCTCGTCAACGAGGAAGCGGCGGACGCCCTCCGCGCCGCCGATGAGCGCGCCGACTTTGTCCGCCATGTAATTGCTTGACCGCGCGTTCATGTAGAGCAGCACGTCGCTCAACGGGTTCGAGTTGACGACCAGGAGGGGCCGCCCCGCCGACTCGTCCGCGACTGAGGTTTTCGGGTTGCCGAGCTTGAGGACTTTGGCGAGCCGCGTGGCCGATTCTTCGGCGGAGTTGCTGAAGTTGAAATTGAATTCGGGCGAGACAACGACTTCGTTGAGGCGCTTGATGCCGCGTGCGTCCAACTCCTTCGCGATGAGTCCGGCCCCTGCGTCGCCGAACGTCGGGTCGTTGCCGCGCACGTAGAGCGTGCCGTCGAGCGTGCCTTTGGAGTCAACCGCGCCGTCAACGAAGACGCGCGTCTGGAAGCGAAAGTCCCTGCCCAGCCGCCGGAGCGCGACGAGCGAGGTGGAGAGCTTCACGAGGGAGGCGGGGTTGAAGGTCACGTCCGGGTTGAGCGCGGCGAGGGTGCGCTTGCCGTCGAGCGACTCTATCAGAACGCCGTGCGTCTCCGGCGCTTCCTCGTGGGCCGCGTACCAGGCGGACGCGTCGAAGGTCGGCCGTGCGCCTGTCTCGCGCGGCGCGGCCTGGTCCTGGGCCTTAGCCTCCGTAATCAGCGAGACCGCGTTGGAGACTGCCGAGCCCGCGCGTAGGTGGTGCGGGATGTACGCCAGGACGGCGACGACGATGAGCCCTGCGGCGATCATCCAGAGAATTGGCCCGCGACGGTTCAACATTTCCCTCCGCACGTTTTTTCGTCTTCCGCAATCGTGAACAAAACCGTATCATGCGTAAAGGTCGGAGCGCGCGTCAAGCTCGCCACGGATGAAACGCGCGCCGGCTGCTGTTTCTTATGAACCATCTTCCAGGCTTCCTCCTCCTCGAAGGCTTGCTCGGGCTGCCCGTCTGGCTGACGTGCGTCTTCGTCGCCGTCTTCGGCGCGATCATCGGCAGCTTTCTCAACGTCGTCATACACCGCCTCCCGCGCGGAGAGTCAATCGTCTTCCCCAACTCGCGCTGCCCCTCGTGCCAGGCGCGGATTCGCGCCTACGACAATCTGCCCATCGTCAGCTATCTCATCTTAGGCGGGCGCTGCCGCGCGTGCCGCGCTCCGATCTCGCCGCGCTACCCGATGGTCGAGGCGCTGACGGCGCTCGTCTGGGCCGCGGTCTTCCTGGTTGACGCTTACTGGCGCGGCGGTCTCACGCTCGTCATCCTCTTCGACCTGATTTTCGTGACGGCGCTCGTCGCGCTCATCTTCATCGACGCCGAGCACAAGATGTTGCCGAACGCGATCACATATCCGGGCATGGTCTTCGCCGTCGTCGCGCGCCTGGCGCTCCCCTTCCTCGTCGGGCCGCACGCCTTCGAGGACCTGCCCTCGCTGATGAATGGACCATTTCGGGGGTGGCCCGTGTGGGCGGCGTCGCTCGGGGGCGCTATCCTGGGAGCCCTGGTCGGCGGCGGGAGCCTGTGGCTGATGGGCTGGCTCTGGGAGCGGCTGCGCGGGGTAGAGGCGATGGGCCTCGGCGACGTGAAGATGATGTTCATGGTCGGCGCGTACCTGGGCTGGCGGCTGACGATTCTGACGATTTTCCTCGGCGTCCTCTCGGGCTCGATTGTCGGCGTCGGCGTGATGGTGCGGCGCGGTGAACGCGACATGCAGATGGAATTGCCCTTCGGCATCTTCCTCGGCGCAGGCTCCATCCTCGCCCTCTTCGTCGGCTCGCGCATCGTCGCCTGGTACGCGTCGCAATTCTAAAAGCAGAATCCAGGAGTCAGAATCCAGAAGGAAAGGCTGAAACCCTCTTTCTTTTATTCTGACTCCTGGATTCTGAATTCTGAATTCTGCCTTTATGAAAAGTCGCGCGCGGCTGGTGCTCTTGATGTTGGCGGGCGTGATTGGGCTCGCGGGCCTCTTCGCCCTGGCGCTCAGTTTTCTCGCGCCGGACGCGGCCGCCGCGCGTGGGCCGAGATTGCTCGCCGTCTTCACGGGCATCCTCGTCGTCAGCCTGCTCGCCGTCGTCGTGCTCTTGCGCTGGCTCCTGCGCCCTTATCGTCAACTGGTCGGCGAGGCCGAGCGCGCGCCCGTCGCTGCGCGCATCAATAAGCCGCGCGACGAGGGGCAGTTCGTCCTCGAAACTTTCCAGACGGTCGTCGCGCAGTTGCAGGAGCAGCAGCGCGAGCTTGAGGCCCTGAGCGCGCGCGACCGCGCACGCGCCGCCTCGGCCGAACGCTTCAGCGAGCGCATCGTGATGAGCGTCCCCTCCGGCCTCGTCGCCTTCGACGCGCGGGGTCGCGCCACGGTCGTCAACGGCCCCGCGCGCGCGCTCATCGAGGCGGACGGCGAGGCGGAAGGCCAGGGCGTGCGCGAGCTGCTGGCGAGCGCGCCCGAGTTGGCCGAGATGGTCGAGAGGTGCCTGGAGACCGGCGAGGTTTACAGGCGCGAGGAGGTCGCGGCGAGCGCGCGGGGCGGCCAGGCCCGCCGCCTGGGCGTGACCGTCGCGCCGATTGATTTGACCGAGGAGCCGTCGGGCTCGCGCGGGGCGCTGTGTCTGCTGACGGACTTGACCGAAGTCCTGCAACTGCGCGAGCAGGTCGCGCTCAAGAAGAACCTGGAAAGCCTGGGCGAGATGTCGGCCGGGCTGGCCCACGAATTCAAGAACGCGCTGGCGACGCTGCACGGCTACGCGCAGCTAATGCAGAACCTGAAACTGGACGAGAGCGGCCGCGCCGCTTCGGGGGCGCTCTTGCAGGAGGTCCGCCACCTCTCCGAGATGGTGACGGCCTTCCTCAACTTCGCGCGCCCGCGGCCGCTCGAACTCGCGGACGTGTCGCTCCGAGAGTTAATCGCCGAGTGCGCGCACGAGCTGCGGCCGCTCTTTGAGGAGCGGCGCGTCGAGCCGGTCGTCGAAGGAGACCTGGCGGACGTTCGCGCCGACGAGCGGATGCTGCGCCAGGCGCTGCTCAACCTGCTGCGCAACGCGGCCGAGGCGATTGAGGACGAGAGCGAGGCCCGGCGCGTCAGCGTGCGCGGCTCAAGCCGGCGCGACGCCAGCGGGAAAATCTGGGCCATAATCGAGGTTCAAGACACGGGCCGCGGGATTCGCCCCGAAGACCTGCAACGCATCTTCATCCCCTTCTTCACCACCAAGTCAACAGGCCACGGCGTCGGCCTCGCCCTCGCGCACCGCGTCATCACGGACCACGGCGGCACGCTCGCGGCCGGCAACGCGCCCACGGGCGGCGCGATTTTCACCATCAAACTGCCCTGTTGATTATTCTTCGACGCGGACCCTTCTGAGGCCGAAGGCTATCAGCCGCGCGGGAATGTTGCGCAGGCCGGGAATCTTGAGAAGAATCCGAAGGGCGAGCGGCAGACGAAAGGTCCGGCCGGCGCTGAGCGCGGCGGCGACGACGCGCTGCTGGATGATGGTTTGAAACCGCTGTATGACTCTCGTCGGCCACTCGCGCCGGCGCTGCACTTCCGCCAAGTCCTTCTCCTCCACTTTGCCCGCGAGCAGCGGGCGGGCGAGCACGTTGTGGGCCACGGTCGCGTCCTGAATCGCGTAGTTGATGCCGACGCCCCCGATGGGCGACATGACGTGCGCGGCGTCGCCGATGAGCAGCAGCCCCGGAATGTGCCAGCGCCTCACGCGCGACGACTCGACCGAGAGGATCGAGACCTGTTTCCAATCCGTCAGCAACTCGACACGGTCCCCTAGTTCCGGCACGGCTTCGGCCAGCGCCTTGCGGAAAGCTTCAAGACCTTTGGCGCGCAGCTCCTGGTAGCTGCCTTTGAAGATGACGTAGCCCATCTGCCACTCGTCCGCGCGGTCGAGCATGATGACCAGGCAGCCGCGGCTGAAGCGCCCCATCGCGCCCTCCGCGTCAGTCTCAAAGCGCGGCAGGCGGAACCAGAGCACGTCCATCGGCGGCGAGGTCTTGACGGACTCCACGCCCGCCAGGTGGCGCAGCCGCGAGCCGCGCCCGTCCGCGCCGACGGTCAGTGGGGCGCGCACCTCGTGCCAGCCGTCCCGCTCGCGGTAGCGCACGCCGCGCACCACGCCGCCCTCTTCGATCAACTCCTCGACGCGCGCGCCCATCGTCAGTTGAAAGTGCGGGTAGTGCTTCGCCTCCTCGGTGATGAATTCGAGGAACTTCGCCTGCGGGATCATGGCGATGAAGGGAAACTTGGTGTCGAGCCGGGCGAGGTCGGCGAGGCGGACGGGGCCGCCGGGAGTCGTGAAAGTGAAGCTGCGGATTTTGGAGTGGCGGAGCCGCAGCAGCCCGTCGGCCAGGCCGAGGTGGTCCATGATCTCCATCACGGACGGGTGGACCGTGTCGCCGCGAAACTCGCGGTCGAAGTCGTCGTGCGCCTCCAGGAGCACGACCGGGACGTTGCGGCGCGCGAGCAACAAGGCCAGCACGGCCCCGCCGGGTCCGCCGCCGACGATGCAGCAGCCGGTCTCGCGCGTCTCGACGACCGGCAACCTTCCTTCCCCCTTTTCCGTTGGCACAGTTTTCACGGCCGGCTTCACCTTTCCGTGTGCGTTGGCACAGTTTTCAAGGTCAGGAAGACTATCTCGGGCGGGACGCGGAAGCGCACGGGGATGATGCTCGTCCCGATGCCGGTGGTGACGAAGAGGTGGTGATTCTCTTCGACGACGTGGCCGGCGGCGTAACGCTGGCCGAACTCCGAGGGCACGCGCAGGCGGCCGACGAACGGCAGGTTGACCTGCCCGCCGTGCGTGTGCCCCGCGAGCGTGAGCACGACGCGCCGCGGGATTCTCGGGAAGAGGTCCGGGTTGTGCGTGAGCGCGACGACAGGCGCACTGTCCGTCACGCGGGCGAGTGTCCCCCGGATGTCCGTCTTGTTCGTCCAGGCGTCGGCGAGGCCGGCGAGCCAGATGGCTTCACCATTGCGCTCAATCCGCTCCACGTCGTCTTCGAGGACGCGGATGCCTGCGCCTTCGAGCGCGCGCCGCACGCGCGGGCCGTCGTACCACCAGTCGTGATTACCGAGCACGGCGAAAACGCCGTAACGCGCGCGCAGGTTCTTGAGCGTTTCGGCGAAGTATTCCGGCTCGACCCTCTTCCCGCCCAACACGTCTTGAATCATGAAGTCGCCGAGGAGCACGACGATGTCGGGCTGCCCCTCGTTGACGCGCGCGACGATGTAATTCAGCTTGATCGCGCCGATGTACGGCGAGCCGACGTGCAGGTCCGAGAGCACGGCGACTCTCAAATTCTCGAAGCCGCCGGGCCAGTTCGGCAACTCGATGGTTTCCTCCCTCACGACCAGGCTGTCCGGCTCGATGCCGAAGGCCCACACGATCAGCAGGAAGAGCGAGAGCGCCAGCGCGGCGGCCGTGACTTTAATGATGCGCTTCATTCGAGACGGTGTGTTTGCCATTGCCACTTCTTCGAGCACTAAGAGTCTCCCCGCCCTTGTCTCTCCGGGAAATACTCGCGCCAACGTTTGTCAACCAGGTCGGCTATGTCGGGGCGGACGATCAGTTCCGCCGGGAAGCCGGGCTTCGTGCGCGCGTCTATCACGACCGGCGGCGTGTAAGCAAGGTGATGCCGCACGACGCTCGTTTGCGCCGCGTGAATGTCCGCCGCGGGCTCGAACCGCGTCCAGGTGGCCCAGAGGAAGTCGGAGCACTTGCGCGCCACCCGCGCGTCGTCGTGCAGGACGACGAGCGGCCACCCGGCGAAGGCGCTCTCCCGCGCGAGCCGCGCGGCCTGTTCTGCGTCTTCCACGTAAGGCAGCCCCTCTACGACCAGACAGCCGCCGCAGAAGACTTCCGCGCGCGAGACGCCGCGCGGCAGCTCGCCCCTGAACTCGCGCGGCAGCTCGCGCACGGCCCCGCCCAGGCCCAGCAAGATAGCCTTGCTCCCCTCGTTCACCTTCCCGCTCGTGTAATCGAGCGTGTCCATAGAGATGTTCGAGAAGACGAAAAGGTCGCTCTCGAAGCGCGCGCGCGCGAGCACGTGCTCTAACAGTTTCGGGAAGTCCCGCAAGTCCTGCGGCGTGTCCGTCAGTATCAGAAACTTCGTCAGCGAGAGTTGCCCTTCGCCGAGGATGCGGAAGCCTGAGACGAGCGCCTCGCGCTTGTAGCGTTCGCGCACGACGGCCGCGGCCAGCGAGTGGAAGCCCGTCTCACCGTACGACCAGAGGTCTTGCACGCTCGGCATGACGAGCGGGAAGAGCGGCGAGAGGAGTTTCTGTAGATAATCGCCAATGAAGAAATCCTCCTGGCGCGGCTTGCCCACGACCGTCGCGGGGTAGATCGCGTCGCGGCGGTGAAGGACGGCCTCGACGTGAAAGACGGGGTAGTCGTGTTGCAGAGAGTAGTAGCCGTAATGGTCGCCGAAGGGGCCTTCGGGCCTGCGCTCGCGCGGCGGGACCTGGCCCACCAGGGCGAACTCGGCTTCGGCCACGAGCCTGTGCCCCTGGCCCAAAGGGTTCTTCGTCATACGGACTTTCCGGCCCGCGAGCACGGAAGCCAGGACCAGCTCGGGCACGTCTTCCGGCAAAGGCGCAATGGCCGCGAGGATGAGCGCGGGCGGGCCGCCTAGAAAGACCGTGACGGGGAGCGCCCGGCCCGCGCGCTCGGCCGCATCGTAGTGGAAGCCGCCGCCCTTGTGTATCTGCCAGTGCAGGCCCGTGGTCCGCGCGTCGTAGCACTGCATGCGGTACATGCCCAGGTTGTGCTTGCCGGTCTCCGGGTGCTCCGTGTAAACGAGCGGCAGCGTGAAGAAGGGGCCGCCGTCCTCCTGCCAGGTCGTCAGGACAGGAAGCTCCGTCAGGCGCGCGGGCTGGTCCAGAACCTGCGCGACGGGCGCGCGTGTCGTGTTGCGCGTGCCGAGCTTGAGTGCTTCGAGCGCGAGCGCGCGGTGCTGCCACAGGCGGCCGGGCCGGGGCGGCAACAAGGCTTCGGCGACCGCCGCGGCCTCGCGCACCAGCGCCTCGGGCTTCGGCCCGAAGGCGAGCCCGATGCGGCGCTCTGTGCCAAAAAGATTTGTGACGACAGGGTAGCGGCTGCCCTTGACCTTCTTGAAGAAGAGGGCCGGGCCTCCGCGCTCTATGACCCGGCGGTGGACTTCGGCCAGCTCAAGTTTCGGGTCAACTTCCGTTTCGATGTGGACGAGGTCGTTTTCGCGTTCGAGCAGTTCCAGGAATGAGCGCAGGTTCGGGTGCATGTGATGCGACAGTATAGCCGCCGCTGAGTGTTAGGCAAGCGGGGATTGAACCACAGAGGGCACAGAGGGACACAGAGGGAAGAAAGAGATTTGAGATGGCAGATTTGAAATCTGAAATCTGAGATTATTGTTTTGCCTTCCTCTGTGGTTAATTCTTCAATTCGGAGATGAATCATCTTCGCCGTTCCCGACTTGCCTGGGGCGCGTGGTCGTGTCCGCCGGCTGTTGGCTGAGGCGCAGCTCTATTTCCTGTGCGGCGTCGCGCGCGGCCGCGGCGATCTTGGGGTCGTAGGACTCGGCGTAGGGCTTGAGGCGGTCGAGCGTGGCGGCGTCGCCGACTTTGGCGAGGACGCGTAGGAGTTCGACCTGCGTGACGCCGTTGGCGCGTTCGAGGAAGAGGGAGAGAGGCTCGGGAGTTTCGAGGGCGGAGAGGTAGCCGCGGGCCTGCGCGGCGCGCGAGGAGTCGAGGGCGCGGACGATCTCGAAAAGCGTGGAGGTCTTCCCGACGCGGTAGAGCGCCCAGTCGAGCGCGAGCCGGACGCGCGCGTTCTTCTCCTGTAGCCTGTAGCCTTCGAGCATCCGGCGCTGGTTCGTGGCGGCAATCGCGGCCAGCTCCTCCGCGGCGCGCTGGCGCACGGCCGCGTCGCCGCTCCCGAGTTGTTTCGCGGCGGCCGCGCTCGCGCCCGTCCCGTCGGCGTCGTCCTCGCCGGTCTGGGCCAAAACCGCGCCCGCGCCCGAGACGACCAGCAACAGGGAGAGACAAAACAGCTTCAAGAGGGATTTCATCGCGTCACCGTCCGATTTTTTTTGAAGACAAGCGAGCGGGAGAGCTGCGCGGTTTGAGTGTCCGCCGGGCGATTTAGTTGCTCGGCCGCGCGCGGGCTTGCCTCACCTCAGTCCACGTCGAGCGGGTTGATGAAAGGCTTGTCCTTATCCTTCTCGGCGCGCTTCATGGCCTCGCGGAACTTCTCTTCGAGCAGGCGCTCGCGGTCTTTGAGCGAGCCCAGCTCCTGCTGGAACAACTGCTCACGCTGCTGCTTCTGCTTATCCAGGCCCTTGAGCATTTCGTCGAAGGAGGCCACGGGCTTGACCTTCTCTTCGTGGGAGATGAGCGCGCCCGTCTGCGCGTCAACTGTCAGCGTCGCTTCGCAGCAGGGGCAGATCAGTGTGAACCGTGTCGTATCCATCGCAACTCCTATCTTCGAGGGAACCTAGTCCGGGAGACCATCAACTTCGGAACCGCGGGCCAGTATAACACTAGAGGGCGGCGGGCTTTGAGCAGAAACGAAAAGGCAGCCGCGACATAAGCGACTGCCTTTTTTATTTCCGACTTAAAAATTTCCATTAAGGCGTGATGGCGTCTTTGACAGCGCCGCCGACTTTCTTCGCGCCGTTGACGGTCTTGTTCCCGACTGCCTTAGCGCCCTCGACGGTTTTTTCGCCGACCTTCTTGGCGCGGTTGCCGGCCCCTACGACTACGTCCTCTGTCTTGTCCGCGACTTCGTTGCCGACCTCTTTGCCTTTGTTAACAGTCGCCTTGCCCACGTCCACGGCCTTGCCGCCAACGTCTTCGGCCTTGTCGCCGACGAACCCGGCGGCGTTGCCGATCTCATGGCCGCTCTTCGCCAAAACGTCGTCAAGGTTCTCGACCTTCAGTTCCCTCTCCTCGCCGGATTTAGAAGTGACTCGCGCGGTCCGCTTGTTGGCGCGTGTCGTGATGACGACTTTGGAGATGTACGGGTCGTTAGTGTAAGTCCGCGTCTCGGTCTGCACGCCGGCCTCTTCGGTCGTCGTCGTCGTGAACTCCCCGGCCGGAGTCGTCGCCGACGGGGCCGTCGTCTCGACGCTCGTCCGCGTGTTGCTGTTCATCGTATTCGCCGAGTTGGCGTTGCCGTTCGTCGCGTCGCCTCCGCAGCCCGCCATCAGGGCCAGCCCGAGCGCGCCCGCCCCAATCATCAACTTAATACGCACGTTCTTATCCTCCTGCTCATGAATGAATGACCGTCAATATTTCGGCAACCTATGTGCCAGCGCGAGACGGGCCGAAAGCCCCATTTTAGGCCGAAAAAACCGCGAAAAGCGCGCTAAATGCGTACGCTCGCCGCGGCCCGCGTTTCTTTACGGTACGAAGGAAGTCAGGAAGGAATTGGAGCGGGCGACCGGACTCGAACCGGCAACCCTCTGCTTGGGAAGCAGATGCGCTACCATTGCGCCACGCCCGCTCAAACTAACAACTGAGAAGATAAAACTTGGCCCAACGCACTCTCTGTGTTTGGTTGTTCAGTGTCGGAACTAGCCGCAGCGAAACATCCGTTTCGCCGACCTCATCAACAGGAATTAAATAAACCTTTCCGTCATCGGGATTCAGAACGGCGAATAAATCTACTAACCCTCGATAGCTTACCCTGGCATATCCGTTGCCGGCTTTGCTATAGGCGCAGAAAAGAAGGACGCCGTTTCTGACCCTGCCGGTCTTGCACTGCACGCGCCGCAGGCTGACCTCGTCGTCAATCACAAAATCGCATTTGTGACCGTCCCCGAAGGGAATGAATACCGTGTAACCCGCGGCGACTAAGGCGGCCATGATTTTGGCCTCAGTCAGAATACCCTTTTCCCTGGTGTGCATGGGCGCGTCTCCAACGCCACGCATGCCCGAGAGCCAGGGTGGAAGCCTCGGCCGGCGCTTACTTTTCAAAAGCACGGGAAAGATAATCAACCGTCGCCCGAGTGTCAACCGAAGACGGCGCGACGCCTCTTCAGTTCAAGCTGCTCTCCCCTTCAATCAGCCCGCGCGCGACTTCGCCGAGGCGTGCCGTGTCTTCGGGCTTGCGCAGCGTGCCTTGCGCGCCGGCCCTGTTCGCCTCTTCCTGGTCGAGCAGCTCGGCGAAGGCCGTGTAGAAGACGATTGGCGTCTGCTTGTCGAAGTGGCGAATCTCGCGGCACAGTTGCAGGCCGTCTTTGTCGGGCAATCCTATGTCCAGGATAATCAGCGCAAACGATTTCGTGCGCGCCAGCGCCAGCCCCTCGTCGGCCGTCTGCGCGCTGACCACCGCGAACCCTTCGCTCTGCAAGCTGAACTCTACCAGGTCGCGCGTGTCCGCCGTGTCCTCGACGAAGAGCACCTGCCGCGTCTCATCAACCATCTCTCAAACCCCTTTGATAAGCAGAATTCAGAATCCAGGAGTCAGAACCCAGAATAAAAGAGAGACAGTTCTCAGCCTGTCATTCTGGATTCTGGATTCTGACTCCTGGATTCTGCTTTTACATGATATACCGTTTCATCAACTCCGACCAACGCCCCTGCGCCTTGAGTATCAGCTCCGCCACTTCGCGGATCGCGCCGTGGCCGCCGGGGAGTTGCGTGACGTAGTGCGCGGCGGCGCGCGTCTCGGCAACGGCGTCCGCGACGGCGACAGCCAACTCGGAGTGCTGCATCAAGGGTATGTCCGTCACGTCGTCTCCGACGAAGGCGACCTCGTCCTCGGTCACGCCGGCCTCGGCGAGCAGCTCGCTGAAGTCTTTAATCTTGTCCCAGGTTCCCTGCCGCACGTAGCGCATCCCGAGTTCGCGCGCGCGCCGTTGGACCAGGCTCGACGTGCGCCCGGAGATGATGCCGGAGGAGAGCCCGGCGCGGTGTAGCAGGACGATCCCGTGCCCGTCGCGCGTGTGAAAGCTCTTCTCCTCGTCGCCGTTCTCAAGGAGCGTGATGCGCCCGTCCGTCAGCACCCCGTCGCAATCCATCAGGAGCAGCTTGACGCGGGCCGCACGCCGCTCGATCTCCGCCAGCTCAATCATTTGAAATTCGCTATCGCACCTCGAAGAATCCGACGCCCTCTAGTTTCCAGCCCGCGCCCGCGCGGGACAGGATGAGGACGGCCGTGCCGGAAGCGTCATGGCCCAGTTGCCTGGTCGTGAGCTGAACGTCGGCCGCCAGGCGGTTCGCGTCCAGCGGCTCCGTGCGGACGACGCGCGTCTGCCAGACTTCGGGCTGGCTGCCGACGATGCCCGCGACGAATTCCATCAACTCGCCCGGCGCAATGAGCGCCTCCAGCTCCGCCTTCCTCCCGCTCTTGATCGCGGCGTCCAACTGCGTGATGAAAGTCTTGGCCGACTCGTCAACGGCCGGGGCGGCGTTGGCCGCGGCCTCCGCCCTGATGCGGCCCAGGCGCGCGGCGAGCGTCGAGGCGTACTCGGCGTCGGTCAGCACGGCGCTTGTGAAAAGGCGCGCGGCCTCGGCCGCCTGCCCCTTGCGCAAGGCTATCTCGGCCAGGCCGATGTTACCCCAGGCGAGCGCCAGGGGCAGGGGCAGGCGCTCGTCCACGAGCGCGCGAAACTCCTTCTCGGCCTCGTCCGTTTTGTTCTGTGCCAAAAGCGAGCGCGCGAGCACGATGCGCGCCTCCTGCATGCGCGGCGACGCGGCGAGCATCTCGCGGGCGGCACTCTCGGCCCCGGCATAATCCTGCCGGACGAATTTCGCGGTCGCGTCCGTCAGCGGGTCTTCAGCCTGCGCGTTGCCGCGCGGCGCGATGTCGTTGGAGTAGTCGAGCTGCGGGTAGAGCTTGTCCGGGTCAACTTCGACGCGCGTGATGCGCGCGGGAGTGTTGAAGGTCGCCTCGCCGAAGTTGCGCGCCGGGATCGCCGCCTGCGCGGTCAGGCGCTCGCCCGTCGCGGTCGTCGCCGCGACCGTGACTTTCGCGTCCAGTGAGCCCGAGTTGCGGAGCGCGACGGCCCACTGCGGCCCCCTCTGCTGCGGCAGGCCGACCATCAAGTCCATGTCTGTCGGCTGGTCCAGCGTCTGCTCCATCAAACTTTTCAAAGCGCCCCCGGCCTGCTCACCGAGCGCCGCGCGCAGGGAGGCGAGCGTCAGCCCTTCCGAGTCGCCCGCGGCCCGTTGAATCGCCGCCCGGAGCTGCGTCATCAAGGCGTCCTGGCCCAGCGCGCGCTCGGTCAAGCGCCAGAACATCGCCCCCTTGTTGCCGGTCGAGTTGTAGTAGGTCGGGTCTACTTGCGAGGCGCGCGCCAGCGGCCCGTCGCGCCTGGCGATGGTCACGTAGGCCGCGCGCTCGCGCGCTCGCTCGGCGTCGGCCGCCTCGCGCCCGAACTGTTTCTCAAGAAAGAGCGTCGCAAGGTAGCGCGCCAGGCCCTCGCGCAGCACGCCGCCGCCGTCGCCCCTGATGGGCGCGACGCCCCCGACCCAGAGGCGCGCGACCGACTCCGCTATCGCGAGCGCCGTCATCGCGTCAACCTTCGGGCGGCGAAAGACGGCCGCGTCGAGCAGCAGAGTCCCGCCCTCGCCGAAGCCCGCGCCGCGCCGCACCGCGACGAGGCGGACGGGAACGTCCGGCGCGGCGCCGAGCAGTCCGGCGTAGTACGAGCGCGCGGCCGCCGCGAGCGCGACCAGTTCGTCCGCGCGCCTGCGTGCCTCGTCGCCCGCCCCCTTCGGGATGAAGGCCGTCACGCCCCTGGCCTCGCCTGTGCCCTCGCTCGCATCCCAACTCCCAGTCAGGAAGAAAGGCTGCACGTTGAGCTGTTGTTCGAAACCGGACCCGCCCGCCTTCCCCGAAGAGATGACCGTGTCATTGCCCGCGCCGTTAATCGTCAGGCGCACGGGCGCGACATCCGGGCCGCGCGGGGAGGCGGCCGTGCTGTGGGTCGGATACCAGAGCGAGAGCGGCTCAGTGGACTGCGTCAGGAACTGGCTGCCCGTCGGCGAGAGCGCGGCGTAGCCCGTGTTGCCGGAGAGCGGGAGGCGGTAGTCGAGCGCGACGTTGACGCTCGCGCCCGGCGCGACCGCGACGGGCAGCGTCAGCCTGACGAGCTGCAATTCGTTTCGGATGTCGCCGCCGCGGAAGGTCGCCGTGGCGTCGCCGACGCTCGCGGCCTTGACCTCAGCTTTCGGGCTGATTCGCAGCGTGAGACTCGTGCCGGGGCCGCGCCCCACGTTGCGCACGGTCAATTGCGCGCGCGCCGTCAGGGCCCGCTCGTTCGTCGGCAGGGTGGCCGTGACATCGAACCTCGTGACCTGCCACGCGGCGTTCGGCTCGTCCTGGGCCGCGGCGGGTAAGGCGTATATCAGAGAGATGAAGAAGAGAGTTAGAAAAGCGCGGGCGATATTCATAGGTTAAGAGATTACGCGACGGAAGCAGTTTCACGCAAAGGCGGAAAAGCAATGATGAATGCGGAGTGATGAATGATGAATGAAAGACGAAGGCTTCTTAATTCATCATTCATCATTCATCATTCCGCATTGCTTTTCTTCACCAGTTCGTGCACCTCGCGCAGCATGTGCAAGAGCGCGCCGAGGCGCGACAGGGGGAGCATGTTCGGGCCGTCGGACGGCGCGACCTCGGGCCGGTCGTGGACCTCCATGAAGACCGCGTCCACGCCGCACGCCACGCCTGCGCGAGCCAGCGGTTCGATGTACTGCGAGAGCCCGCCCGTTGCACTGCCCAAGCCCCCCGGCAGCTGCAAGGAGTGCGTCACGTCGAAAACAATTGGCACACCGAACTCGGCCATGATCGGGAAAGCGCGCATGTCCACCACCAGGTTGTTGTAGCCGAAGCTCGTGCCGCGCTCGGTCAAGAGCAGTTTACGCCCTCCCGCGTCGCGCGCCTTCTCGACGATGTTGCGCGCGTCCTGCGGCGCGAGGAACTGGCCCTTCTTGACGTTGACGGCGCGGCCCGTCCGCACGGCTGCCGTAATCAGGTCCGTCTGCCGGCAGAGGAACGCGGGGATTTGCAGTACGTCGGCGACCTCGGCCACCGCCTCGACCTGCGAGACCTCGTGTATGTCCGTCACCACGGGGACGCCCAACTCTTCTTTGACGCGCCTGAGCACGTCGAGGCCCGCCTCCATCCCGTGGCCGCGAAAGCTTTTGACCGACGAGCGATTCGCCTTATCGAACGAAGACTTGTAAACGAAGTCGAGCCCCGCGTCCGCGGCGCGGCGCTGACACTCGCGCGCCATCATCAAGGCGTGCTCAAGTGATTCGATGACGCACGGCCCGGCGATGACCGTCAGCCTCCCGTCCCCGAACGTCGCGTTGCCGACGCTGAATGATTCTCTCTCCACTTTTATCTTTCCTGATTTAAAAAGGAAGTTTTTTCTTCAACTTGTCCCAGGCACGCTTAATCGCCGAAGGCTTCTTCGGTCTCTGAATTGGGGAGCCGGTCTTGCGCTGTTCTTTTCCCCCGCCGCGCGCGGCCTGCTGCGCTGTGCCATTTTCTTCGCCGGCGTTCGCGGTGGGCGACGGCGACTCGGCGGGACTGGCCTCACCTTCCGCCGCCGGGGCCGTGGCGACGCTCCCGGACGTTTCTCTAACCTTGTCGGCAGTCGCGAGCGAGTCCGGCCGCCAAGTCCTCGTCAATGCGAAGACGCCGACGACGAGCAGGAGCGCGACGGCCGAGCCTGCGAGGAGCCACTTCGTGCGCGACCGCGACGGCTCATCATTCGGCAGCTTCTTCCCGAAGAAAATCCTCATCCGCGCGACGGCGGGCGGCCGACGCGTCGCGCCGCTCGCGGCGTGAGAGGTGTGCTGGGCGACTGGCACAGTGCGCGACGAATTGCCGTCGCCCGCGGGCCTGGACTCGACCGCGGCGACCGTGCCGTGCGCGACCACGTCGGGCGATGTGACGCGCGAGGCCGCCGCGCGACTCTGGCGCAGGCGCTCGATGTCTATCACGAGTCGGCCCGAAGGGGTTTCGGTGCCGGCGCTGCGCAAAGTCTCGATGGTCGGCGCGCTGATGCTGCCCGCGTGCTCAAGGCCCAGACGCTCGGCGACCGCGTAAAGCTCGCGCTGAAACGCGCCCGCGTCATCCGGCCTGTTCTCGGGCCTCTTCTCCAGCGCGTGCAGGACCACCGCTTCGAGTTCCGGCGGGATGGCCGCGACGAACTCTCGCGGGCGGCGCGGCGGCTCGGAAGAGTGCTTGATGGCGATGGCGATGGGCGTGGTGCCGTTGAAGGGCGTCGTGCCGGTCAGCATCTCGTAGAGGATGATGCCGAGGCTGTAAACGTCGGACGCCGGCGTCAGGTGCGCGCCCTCGCACTGCTCCGGCGACATGTAGCGCGGCGTCCCGATCATCGCGCCGACCTGCGTCAGCGTCTGCGGGTCGTCGTCGTCGTCCAGGGCTTCGGCGGCGAGCTTGGCGATGCCGAAGTCAAGGACCTTGACGAAGGGCGGCGCGTGCTTGCGCTGGACGATGAAGATGTTCGCGGGCTTCAGGTCGCGGTGGATGATGCCGGCGTGGTGGGCTGCCTCGACCGCCGCCGAGATTTGCAGCATGACGGAGACCGCGCGCGCCACGTCGAGCGGCGCGTCGTGGGCCAAAACCTCGCGCAGGGTCTTGCCCTCCAATAGCTCCATCACGATATAGACCAGCCCGTCCTTCGTGCTGCCGAAGTCCGTGACCGTGACCGCGTTCGCGTGCTGTAGGCGGCCGGCGGCGCGAGCCTCGCGCCGGAAGCGCGTCTGCGCCGCTTCGTCTTCTACATAACGCGGGTTCAAAACTTTGACGGCGACGGGGCGGTCAATCAGGAGGTGCGTTGCGCGGTAAACCGTCCCCATGCCGCCCGCGCCGATGCGCGAATCCAGGCGATACTTCTCGTCGAGCGTCATCCCGACGAGCGGGTCGTCGGCCGGCCCGTCCATCGCCACGGTCGCGTCCGCCTGCAAGGCCGCGCCGTCCTCCGGGCAGACCCTCACCTCCTCGGCGAAATCCTGACCGCATGTGGGACAGTGAAGCATAAAACTAATTATGAATTATGAATGAGGAATGATGAATGAGCAAACAAGAGCCACCGGCTTTTAATTCATCAGTCCGCGTTCATCATTCATAATTTCCTCAGTCGTCCCCGGCCGCGCCCGCGCGCGCCACGTCCATCGGCTCGGCCTGCTCGGGCTGCTCGACCGTGGTCTCGTTGCGCATGCGGTTCTCGTAGGCGGCGCGGACGAAGGAGGCGAAGAGTGGGTGGGCCTGTAAGGGTTTCGATTTGTACTCGGGGTGGAACTGGCAGCCGAGGAACCAGGGGTGAACCTCGCGCGGCAGCTCCGCAATCTCGACGAACTTGCCGTCGGGCGATTCGCCGCTGATGCGCAGGCCGGCGCGCTGTAAGGTCTCGCGGAACTCCGGGTTGAACTCGTAGCGGTGGCGGTGGCGCTCGCCGATCTCCTCGGCCCCGCCGTAGATTTCGCGCGCCAGGGAGCCTGCGGCCAACCGGCACGGCCACGCGCCGAGGCGCATCGTCCCGCCCAGTTCTTCAACGTCCACCAAATCGCGCAGCTTGAAGATGACCGGGTAAGGCGTGTTCGTGTCGAACTCGGTCGAGTCCGCGTCGCGCAGGCCGCAGACGTTGCGCGCGTACTCGATGCAGGCCGTTTGCATGCCGAGGCAGATGCCGAAGTACGGGGTCTTGGACTTGCGCGCGTAGGCGATGGCTTTAATCATCCCGGCCACGCCGCGCTTGCCGAAGCCGCCGGGGACGAGGATGGCGTCGAAGTCGCGCAGGCGGTCCTCGTAGTCGTCCTCCATCAACTCCTCGGACTCTATCCAGCGCACCGTCACGCGCAGGTTGTTCGCCACGCCGCCGTGCGTCAGCGCCTCGCGCAGAGACTTGTAAGAGTCTTCCAGCTCGACGTACTTGCCGACGATGGCAATGGAGGTCTCGCCCGCGAGCGGCTCCTTGATGGTGGTGACGAGGTCGCGCCACTCCGCGAGGTCCGCGTGCGGCGCGCGCTCCGAGAGGTTGAGCGACGAGACGATTAGTTCGTCCAGTTCCTGTTCGTGAAAAGCGAGCGGGACTTCGTAGATGGTGCCAACGTCCATCGCGGTGATGACCGCGGGCTCTTTGACGTTGCAGAAGAGCGCGATCTTCGAGCGCAGGTCGCGCGAGAGCTGGCGGTCTGAGCGGCAGAGCAGGATGTCGGGCGCAATTCCGATCTGCATCAGGTCGCGCACGGAGTGCTGGGTCGGCTTGGTCTTCAGCTCGCCGGCCGCGGCGATGAAGGGTACGAGCGTGACGTGGACGAAGATGGCGTTACCCCTCCCTTCTTCGTTGCCCATCTGGCGTATGGCTTCGAGGAACGGGAGCGATTCGATGTCGCCGACCGTGCCGCCGATCTCGACGATAACCACGTCGGGCTTGTCCTTATCGGCGACGGCGCGCACCGCGTCTTTGATTTCGTTGGTGATGTGCGGGATGACCTGTATGGTCTTGCCGAGGTAGTCGCCGCGCCGCTCTTTTTCGATGACGGACTGGTAGATGCGCCCGGTCGTCCAGTTGTTAGCCTGCGACAGGTGAGCGTGCGTGAAGCGTTCGTAGTGGCCCAAATCGAGGTCGGTCTCCGCGCCGTCGTCCGTAACGAAGACCTCGCCGTGCTGGAAGGGCGACATCGTGCCTGGGTCAACGTTGATGTAGGGGTCGAGCTTGATGAGCGCGACCCTCAAGCCCCTGGCTTCGAGCAGACAGCCGATGGAGGACGCGGCCAGCCCCTTGCCGAGACTCGAAACCACGCCGCCCGTCACGAAAATATACTTTGGCATCACTCACCTCAAGAGAAATTAAAAATGCAAAATTAAAAATGCAAAATCGAGGATGAAGACGCATATAAATTAGCGCGCGGCTCTCCGCCCTCATTTTTCATTTTTAATTTTTAATTTTGCATTGTCTTTATCGTCGCCCGATTCCTGCTCGCCGTCCAGGTAGCCCTGGCGGAAGTCTTCCTGCACTTCGGCCGCTTTGGCCGCCGCCGGGTCCAGAATTTTCTGCAAGCCCAGCGCGCCCGCGCTGAGCAGCCCTGGGCCTTCGCCCGCGCGCTTCTCAAACTCCTCGGCCGTCAGCGGCTTGACGGGCCGCGTCAACAGGTACAGCCCGCCGAAGACGAGCAACAGGATGAACCCCAGGCCGATCCAGTCTTTCATAATAAACAGGCGTTAGAGGCCGGAGGCTGGATGCGCGATACTGACATCTAGCCTCCGACCTCCCTGAAAATCTTTCTCACGCGCTCAAGGTCTTGCTCCGTGTCAACGCCTATCGAAGGCGAGTCGGCTTCGATGACTTTGATGACCGCGCCGCGTTCGAGGGCGCGCAGTTGTTCGAGCGACTCCGCGCGTTCGAGCGCGGATTGGGGCCAGCACGCGTATTCTAACAAAAAGGTCCGGCGGTAAACATAGAGCCCGGTGTGCTTGCGGAACGACGCGAGGAGTGACGGCTCGGCTTCGAGCGCGGCCTCCAAAGTTCCGTGACGGCGCACGGCGTCGCGCGGGAAAGGCACGGGCGAGCGCGAGAAGTAGAGCGCCCGCCCGCTCGCGTCCGTCACCACCTTGACGACATCCGGGCTCAACACGTCCGCGGCGTCATTGATAATCTCGGACGTGGTCACGACCTGGGCCGCGTCGTCCTTCAACAACTCTTCGACCGCGCGCTCAATCGTCCGCGGGGAGACGAGCGGCTCGTCGCCCTGGAGGTTGACGATCACGTCGGCCCCGTCGAGCGCGGCGGCGACTTCGGCCAGGCGGTCGCTGCCGCTCGCGTGGTCGGCGCGCGTCATCATGGCCTCGAAGCCCGCGGCCAAAACGGCGTCCCGGATTCTGCGGTCGTCGGTCGCGACAATCGCGCGCCCGACGTTGTGTGCCGAGAGAGCGCGCTCCAGGACGTGCAGAATCATCGGGCGGCCCGCGATTTCGGACAAAGGCTTGCCCGGCAATCGTGTCGAAGCGTAGCGTGCGGGGATGACGGCGATGGCGCGTGATTGGGAGGATGAAGCCGTGTGATTCACGGGACAGCAAGATACCCTGTGCGGCGGAATAAAGTCAAAAGAAATATTGGTGCCTGCCGACGGCGTCAGGTTTTGATTGAATCGAAAGTCAAACGCATATATGATTCGCGTCTACCACGGGGCTTGCCAGGGGTGTTGCCTGACCAAAAGTAGCGTTACCACTAACCTCGCGCCGTAAGGAGTAACTCATGAGCAAGATCAAAAGAGTCCAAACAACTGAAGGCAAGGTGGCTAGAATTGAGCACAGGGATTCGGCCATCGTCCGGGTTAAGACCATGGACGGCAGTGTTGCCAAGCTGGTCCTCAGAGACTCGGCGATGATCAGAGTCAAGACCATGGACGGCGGCGTCATGAAGGTAATCACCAGGGATTCAGCGATGACGAAAGTCAGGACCATGGATGGGAGCATCGCGCAGATTCGCCCCCTGGATTCGACGACACAACAGTCCTGACCTCTCTAAGAGCGGGATAACTGAGAGCCGAGCATTCCGAGGCTGGAATAAGTAAGCGCCGGCAACGATTATTTTCAGGGCGCTGCCCCCACGATAGGTCTCAAGTCGCGGGGGTCGCTCACGGTTAACTTTCCGCCCGCAGGCGGGACAATCTCACGTGTCACTCCAGTCAATATTAGCGCCCGTCGAGCCGCCGGAATTTCTACGCGCGTACTGGGAAAACATTCCGCTGCACGTCAACCGCAGCCAACCCGATTTTTACCTGGGCCTCATTTCCCTCAACGACATCAACTGCATCCTGACCGAGAGGAGCTTGATTTATCCAGCGGTTCGGCTCGTTCGCGAAGGTGAGTATCTTCCGGTCGGCGCTTACGCCGACGACTACCGCTACGGGTTCGAGTACATTGAGGGCGTGGTTGATCCCCTGCGCGTGGTAGACGAATTCTCGAAGGGGGCGACGATAGTTTTCAACGCGCTGGACCGGCATTGGCGCTCACTGTCGGACCTCTGCCGCGAGTTGGAAAACCAGTTCAAGGGTGTGGCTCACGCGAACGGATATTTGTCGCCGAAGCGGGCCGTCGGCTTCGCGCCTCACTACGACACGCACGAGGTCTTCGTGCTTCAGATTACCGGCACTAAACGCTGGAAGGTTTACGACCCGGTGATTCGTCTTCCGCTGCCTTCCCAGGTTGAGGAACTTCCGAGCGAACTCGGAGAGCCGGCCTACGAGATAGAACTCGACGGCGGGGACCTGCTGTACCTGCCGCGGGGCTACATCCATTCGGCGGTGACTTCGAGCGAAGTTTCCTTTCACGTAACGATTGGCCTCACCCCGTACACCTGGGTTGACGCCTTTCGAGAGGCCGTCCGCCTGTGCGAAAACGAGCTGCGCTTTCGCCACTCTTTTCCATTGGCTTCCCCGGACGGGACCGACGACGAGAGGAGCGCCTTTCAGGAGTTCGGCGAAATGCTTCAGCAAGACCGGACGCTCGCGGCGGTGAGGGAGTTGCTCCTCAATCAATTCATCTCTAACTGTCCACCGACCCACAGGGGCGGGCTGGACGCCGCGCTCCGCCTCGAAGAGGTAACCGCTCGCTCAGTCGTCCAGTTGGACCCCGCGACATCAGTGTGCTTGACCACCGAAGAGTCCGGCGTCGCCCTCCGGTGTAACGGACAAAAGATAAAGTTCCCGGAGAAGGCGCGCGAGGCCCTGACCTTCGCCGAGAAGGCACGCACCTTCACAGTAGATTGCCTGCCCGGTCTGGGCGGTGAAGACAAGCTGGCATTCGTGCGGCGCTTGATTCGAAAGGGCGTTCTGACTGTCCTCTCTTACGAAAGCTGACCTTCCCGCATGGCGAGCATCCTTCCGACCGGCACGTTTCTCGGCCTCGACCGGCACGGTTTTTTTATCAACCCCTGCTCTGACGAGCGCATCCGAGAGCCCTGGCGGAGCATCGTCCATGAGGCCAGAGACGCTTACCTGCAACATCTCGGGTCGAGCCTCCGCAGCGTCTATGTGCGCGGGTCCGTGGCCCGCGGGACGGCCGCCGAATATGTTTCTGACGTGGACATGCTCGCCGTGGTCAACGGCGAGCCGACCCCCTCCAACCTTGAGTGGGTTGATTCTTGTGCGGAAGCAATCGAAAACAAGTACCCCTTCGCGGTCGGGATTGAATTCGCCGTCTACGGGTATGCGGACGTAGTCGGGCCTCTCGCATACCCTGGCCTACGGTTTTTGCTCAAAGTGCTGAGCGTCTGCATCCACGGGGAGGACCTGACGGCAAGCATCCCGCCGTGCGCCCCTTCTCAGGTGCCACTCATGCACGCGCCTCAGCTCGAAGAAAATATAAAAGAGGTGCGCCTCGTGCTCGCGAGTCGGATAGACGAGCGGGCTGTAACTGACCTCTGCCGCTGGGTAATGAAAAGCATCGTGCGGGCTGGTTTCGAACTCGTCATGAAGGACGAAAACTCTTACGCGCGGGATTTGTATCCATGCTATCAGGCATTCTCCAGGCACTACCCGGCAGAGGAAGACTTTATGCGTCGCGCGTTAGAGTTGGCCGTCAGCCCTTCCCCGGACCCGCATGCGCTGCTCTCGATGCTTGATGAGTGCCGCCGCCGGCTGCTTCCTGAGATTGAGGCACGCCTTGACTCCGACGGGTGACTCCGGCCCTTTCCCGAGTAGTGGGCCATTTTCACGGTTCAACAGGTAAGAAGTGGGATTACATCGTGCCTTTGACGGAGCCACCCGCCACGCGGGGCGTGTATTGACTAGCCACACTCACGCCCCGCGCTCCTGCGACCGCACGCGCGTCTGTTCCGCCGGTCGCTGTAGAAGAAGGTCACTCACCTAGCGGTCGGCTTACTCGGAGAGTGCGGCCACTCGAACGGCGTCATCTGGGAAGAACATGAAGAACCTCCTCCATGTAGCGGTCGGCGGTGCCGGCTGCCTCATCCGAACTGCTCCCCTGCTGACGCGCGCTTAGGTATGACGCGTACCAGTCCCACCAGTGGTGCTCGGCGTGTGTCCTCTCGTAGTCGCCGTGGTGCTCTTCCGTCTCGTGGAGAAGCTCTGCAAGCGTTGCAACATCCGTGGCCCGTGCTCGCGTTATCTTCCACTCGCGGCCCGGTAGCCGCGCTGTGATCTCCTGGAGCAGCCAGCCGTTCCCGTCCGGGTCCTCGAACGAGGCAAACGAGTAGTAGGAACGACCCTCAGGGTCGCGCCCGCCGACGCGCGGGTTCTCCCCGGTGTTGTTGAAGGGGCCGCCGGCGTAGTGGAAGACCTCGCTCACTCGGACGCCGCGGGCCACGAGGTCGTCGCGGGCAGCGTTGATGTCGTCCACGGCGAGGGTCAGGCTCTGCGCCGAGCCGGGCTTGGCCGACGTAACTCCCTTGCCGAAGATGATCGAGGCTGCCGAGTTGTGCGGCGTCAGCTGTAGGACGCGGAAGTCGCCGCCTTCGGACGCGAAGTCGGCGTCGAGCCGCCAGCCGAGATTCTCATAAAACGCTTTCGCGCGGTCAACGTCGGAAACGCCGATCACCACGACTTCGAGCTTCATGTCTAATTGGGCTTTTTCCAGTTCGGTCATTGTGTGTTCTCCTTTGTGAAACTAGCCATACACGTACCCGATTCGTGAAACGCATGACCGGCCCATACGTGCAGCCTTAAGCCAGTCCGAGGGCCATGCTGGTCATGATGTGTAAGCGCCATGCCGTCGCCTCCGGTTGCCTCACTCGGCGCTCACTTGGCGATCACGACGAGCGGCTTCCCTTTTTCGACAACATACGTGGCGAGTTCCGCCCCGTTGCCGCTGCCGACGTTCTTCGCCGCGTGGATCGTTCCTGCCGGGATGAACAAGACCTCGCCGGCATAAAGCGTCACAGGCGGCCTGCCCTCGACCCTGTACTCCAGCGAGCCTTCGAGGACATAGACGATCTCTTCGCCCGGATGGCTATGCCTGGGGGCCACCACTCCGGGGGCAATATCGACACGCACCTGGATGATCTCGCGTCCTGGGACGCCCAGATCGTGCCGCTGGAGATCGGTGCGCTTGATTCCCGGCTGCTGCGCCCGCGCCACGTGCAGCGCCAGACCGCCTCCGACGATCAGCACGGCTAACGCCATGATTCGAGTCGTTTTCATGTGGACCTCCTTTTGAGTGTTAATCGTGGGCCGCGCGAGGTTGGAAATGTGCGGGAAAATATTACAGAGGGCGGCGGCTGTCAATACGGAGGCTTTCTGCCGTTCAACATTGAATATGACCCACTACCCTTTCCCGTTACCTTTTGACTTTCTTTCCCCGCGCGGGCTACCATGCCCGCACACTGATTCCCAAGCGTCGAAGCTCTTTCGATTCGTGATTATTGCTGGTAATAAAACTTAATGCCGACGGGGACGACCGAGAACATCATTGAGCTTGTTGGTAACACTCCGCTGCTCCACCTCGCGCGTTTCGCCGGACCGCCGCTGGCGGATATTTACGCCAAACTCGAATACATGAATCCGGGCGGCAGTGTGAAGGACAGGGCCGCGCTCGGCATGATCCTCGACGCGGAGGAGCGCGGACTCTTGAAACCTGGCTCGACCATCATCGAGCCGACCGCCGGGAACACCGGCATCGGGCTGGCCCTGATTGGAGTCGCCCGCGGCTACCGCGTCATCCTCTGCGTGCCCGAGGGCTACTCGCGCGAGAAGATGACGCTGATGGAAGCACTCGGCGGCGAGGTCAGGTACGTGACGGAGGAGGCGGGGATGCAGGGGGCCATTGACCTCGCGAAGGAACTGGCCGCCGACATCAAGGACAGCTTCATCCCGCAGCAGTTCGAGAACCCCGCGAACCCCTGCTTCCACGAGAAGACGACGGCCCGCGAAATCGTCTCGCAGATAGGCGGCCCCATCGACGCGGTCGTCATCGGCGCGGGCACCGCGGGGACGTTCACGGGCGTCTGCCGCGTCGTCAAGCGGCTTTACCCCCGAGCCTTTTGCGTGCTCGTCGAGCCCGAAGGCTCCATCATCGGCGGCGGCCCGCCCGGCTGCCACAAGGTCGAAGGTATAGGGCAGAAACAGTTCATCCCGAAGAACTGCGAGCTTGCATTGGCCGACGAGATTATGATGATTTACGACGACGAGGCTTTCGCCACCGCGCGCCGCCTCGCCGAAACTGAGGGCGTCCTCGGCGGCGGCTCAAGCGGAGCGGCGGCGGCCGCAGCCTACCGCGTCGCCGAGCGCATGGGGCCTGGCAAGCGCGTCGTCACGCTCTTCCCCGACGGCGCGGAACGCTACCTGAGCCTGGGAATATTCGATTAGTGGTCAGTGGTCGGTGGTCAGTTAAAAGCCACTGTCTTCAACTGACCACTGACCACCGACCACTGACCACTGAACTTTATGGGATTCGCGACAACAGCCATTCACGCGGGGCAGGAGGCCGACGAGGCGACGGGCTCGGTCACTGTGCCGATTTACCAGACCTCGACTTACCAGCAGGACGGGCTCGGGCGTCACAAGGGCTACGAGTACGCGCGCACACAGAACCCGACGCGCTCCGCGCTCGAACGCAACATCGCGGCGCTCGAAGGCGCGCGCTTCGGCTTCGCCTTCGCCTCTGGCATGGCCGCCATCGACGCCACGCTCCGCCTTGTCAAGTCCGGCGACCACGTCATCGTCTCCGACAACACCTACGGCGGGACGTACCGCTTGTTCAGCAAGATTCTGTCGAACTACCGTATCGAGTTCGACTACGTGGACACGTCCGAGGTCACGAAGGTCGAGGAGGCGTTCAAAGAGAACACGAAGATGGTCTTTTTGGAGACGCCGACCAACCCCGTGATGATCATCACGGACCTCCAGGCCGTCTCGGATTTGGCCCACGCGCGCGGCGCGCGGGTGGTCTGCGACAACACCTTCATGTCACCCTACCTCCAGCGCCCGATGGAATTCGGTGTTGACATCGTGGTGCATTCCACGACTAAATATCTGAACGGACATTCGGACGGGGTGGGCGGCGTCGCCGTGCTGGACAACGAAGAGGATGCCAACTGGCTCGGTTTCGTGCAAAATGGCGTCGGCGCGATCCTGTCGCCCTTCGACTCGTGGCTCGTTCTGCGCGGGACGAAGACCCTGGCCTTGAGAATGGAGCAGCACGACCGCTCGGGCCGCGCCGTCGCGGCGTTTTTGGAGGAGCACCCGAAGGTGCAGAAGATTTATTACCCCGGCTCGCTCTCGCACAAGCAGCACGAGTTGGCGAAGCGCCAGCAGAAGGGCTTCGGCGGGATGGTGGCTTTCGACGTGGGTTCGCTTGAGGCCGCGCGAACCGTGCTGGAATCTGTTAAGCTGTGCACGCTTGCGGAAAGCCTCGGGGGCGTGGAAACTCTGATCTCGCACCCGGCGACGATGACACACGCTTCGGTGCTCCCGGAGACGCGCGACCGCCTCGGCATTACGAGCGGGCTCGTGCGCATCTCGGTCGGGATCGAAGACACGGACGACATTATTGAGGATTTGGACCAAGCACTGAAAAAGATATAGTAATAAGTGATGAGTGATGTGTGATAAGAAAAACTCTTTCACTCATCACTCATCACTTATTCACTCATCACTTTTTATGATTGTAGAGCTTCACGCAAAATCCGACGTTGGTCGTGTACGGCGCGGGAACGAAGACAATTTCCTCATCCTCGATTTAACGTCGGGGCGGGCCTGGACAGGCTCGGACGGCTCGGAGCCGCCCGAGGAGATGCGCCGCGTTGACCTCGGCGACAAGGGGCTCGTGCTGGTCGTCTCCGACGGGATGGGCGGCGCGCTCGCCGGCGACGTGGCGAGCCGCATGGCTGTCGAGACCGTCCGCGAGATGCTCGTCGGCAGCGAGGGCGAGGAGCACAGCGCGTCCCACGGCACCGACAGCGAGAAGGCGCTCGTGGACTACCTGCGCCACGCCACCGTCTACGCCAACCTCGCGATCCACCACCGCAGCCAGGAGGACACGCGCTGCGCCGGCATGGGCGCGACCTTCACCGGCGCGGCCATCAAGGGCGACCTGCTCGACCTCGTGCAGGTCGGCGACAGCCGCGCCTACATGATCCGCGGCCAGCAGGTCAAGCTCGCGACCAAAGACCAGTCCCTGGTGCAGCAGCTCGTGGACGTGGGCCAAATCAGCGAGGCCGAGGCCGAGACGCACATGTTCCGTAACGTCATCCTGCAAGCCCTCGGCGCGCAATCCGAGTTGACGCCCGTCACGGGCCGCCTGCGTATCCGGCGCGGCGACATCTTGCTCCTGTGCAGCGACGGGCTCTCGGGCAAGCTGCGGGCCGACGACATGCGGCGAATAGTTGACGAGGCCGGCTCGGACCTGAACGCCGCCTGCGGCGCGCTCGTCGAAGAGGCCAACGAGCGCGGCGGTGAGGACAACATCACCGTCGTCCTGGCCCGCTTCACGGGCGACGACCTACAGGAGCCCGCCTCGGAAAGAATCACCATCGAGCTGCCGCCGATGGAGGAAGACAGCACCCTCGGCGACACGGAGCCGCCCACGGAGCCCGCCACCTGAGCCGCGCCGGCCGCACCCTGACAATCGAGAACGTTGACAACCTCGCCCGCCGACAGTAACATCCGGCGCGTCTAAATTTTTGAACGTCTGAACAAAAATCCTCTCGGCCTCATTGCGTGAGCGCGAGCCTGCTCGGGTGTCCCGTCAGTCAGGGCAAAATTTATTTTCGCGGGCGTCTGATTTGGGTTAACCGGCGGCGCACGAAATTACGCGTTATAGATTGGGGATGAAATTCGTCCCCCTCCGTCTCATGATTTTTGCAATCTTCAACGGGCAGTTGACCGCAAACCCATAACCCCCGGCGCGCGGGCCTGAGACTTAGGGGCCGCTTCCGCGCGCTGACATTCTACGAGGAGAGATAACACACAATGATGCGACATTTTCTGAAGAGAAGGACGCTTCTGCTGGCGGCCGGCCTCATGGGCCTCGCCGCGCTCGCCGTTCCCGTCACCACGCAGAACACGAAGGCCGACGACCTGTCGGGCCGCGAGCTGCTCGCCGTGACGCGCGTCGCCCACGGCGGCGCTGAATACGCCGGCCTGCAATACGTGACCGCGCGCGCCGAGGGCTTCGTCAACGCCCAGGCTTTCGCCTCTGCCGGCGCGACAGCCCTGGCCGGGGCCCTCGAAATCAAGGTCGGCATCACGGACTACCAGGACCGCGACATGCGCCGCCGCCTGGACATAGCCCCCTTAGGCGCTCTCGCGCAGATGAACGCCGGCCCGACCTTCCTGGTTTACACGGGCTCGCAGGGCGGCGGGATGCTTTTGGGCAGCGAGATTCGCGTCTCTGAGGTCACGGCCTCGCGCCACTGGGCGATGATGGGCTTCAACACCATCAACCTCGCCATCGCGCGCCAGCTCCAGACGTACCGCCAGCCCGACCAGGGCAGCGACTACGTCGTCGAGGTCAAGTTCAATGACGACGACAACGTCCGCTACTGGATTAACAAGAGCACGTTCCTGATTGACAAGATCGTGACGCGCAGCCGGAGCACCGTGATGATTGAGGAGGACCGCTCGGACTACCGCAAGGTGAGCTGCATGACGCTCCCCTTCCACATCGTCACCAAGCTGCGCGGCCAGCGCCTCGCCGACCTGACGATTGCAAATTATGACTTGCAGACGGTCGTCCCCAACGCCCGCTTCACGATGACGGCCACGCCGTAGGAATGAAAAATTAGAAATTAAAAATGCAAAATGGAAGACGAGGAGGATGCTCCGGGTCTTCCATTTTGCATTTTTAATCTCTAATTTTTCATTCTTTCAGTTGCCGCCAGTCGCGGCCCTCGCGGACGCGGCGGACGTAGATGCTTGCGCCCTGGATGCGCTCGACCTCGACGCGCTCGCCGGCTTCAAGCGGCTCCTCGCCCTCGGCCGGGTAGGCCGTCCAGGTCGAGCCGAAGACTTTGACGGCCCCCTCGTGGAGCGCGCCCTGGCTCGACGAGACGACTGTGCCGACTTTTCCAGGCAGCGCGTCCACGCCCATCTTGAGGTCGCTCCCGGTCTTCTCGCGCGAGAAGTAGTTGACGAAGATGGTGCGCGAGGCCGCCGTCAGCGCGATTGAGACGAAGGCGAAGATGAGGAATTGGACCGACAGGCTCGTGATGCCGACCAGCCCCGCGAGCGCGGCGGCGAGCGCGCCCACGCCGAACCAGAGCAGGACGAAGCCGGGCGTGAAGACCTCCGCGACGATCAGGATCACGCCGAGAATCGTCCACACAATCCATGTCCAGGAGGCGTCCATCTATCCGAATGCGGAATGATGAATGCGGAATGATGAATTAAAGACAGAAGCCTTTTCATTCATCATTCCGCATTCATCATCCATCATTTCCTCTCTATCCTTTGAACATATTCTTCAGGACAAACCAGACGTTCGCCGGGCGCTCGGCCAGGCGGCGCATGAAGTAAGGATACCAGTGTTTGCCGTACGGCACATAGACGCGCACGTTGTAGCCCGCCTGGGCGAGCTTCACCTGGATGTCGCGGCGGACACCGTAGAGCAGCTGGAACTCGAAAGCGTCCTTCGCGATTCCCTCCTGCTTGGCGAATCTGGTCGTCGCCTCAATCATCTTCGGGTCGTGTGTGGCGATGCCGTGATAGACGCCCGACTTGAGTAGCACCTTCATGATGCGGACGTAGTTTTCGTCCGTGTCCTTCTTGTCCGGGAAGGCGACTTCGGGCGGCTCGTTGTAAGCGCCCTTGCAGATGCGTATGCGCGCGGGGATTTTCAGAATGTCCTGCACGTCGTCGTAGGTGCGCCGCAGGTACGACTGCAAAACTATCCCTACATCGTTGAGGCCGAACTCCGCGCGCAGGCGCTTGAAGATGTCCAGGGTCACCTGCGTAACCGACGACGCCTCCATGTCAACGCGGACGAAGTTGCCGCGCCGGGCGGCGTCCTCGACTACGCGGCGCGCGTTCCTGTAGGCCAGCTCCGGGTCAATTTCCAGTCCGAACTGCGTCAGCTTGATGGAGACGTTCGAGCGGATGCCCGTCTCGTCAATGCGCGCGAGGATGCGCAGGTACTCGCGGACCTCTTCCTCTGTCTCGGCGGCGTTCGCGACGGATTCGTTGAGGTGGTCGAAGGAGGCCGTCGCGCCCTTGGCGTTGATCTCGCGGATGGCGGCGATGGCTTCCTCGATGTCTTCGCCCGCGACGAAGCGGGTCGTCATCTTCTTAAAAAGCCGAAACCGCGTTGCGAAATTCTTCAGCCCCTCTTTGCGGGCCAGGTAGAGCAGCGCGCTTCTCGTAACCATATCGGAGTGATGAGTGTCGAGTGATGAGTGATGAGTGAAAGGCAACTGCCTTTCACGCCACGCATCGCCTCCCTTTCATGGATTGTCTGTCGCGATACTCGCCAGCATAAGTGAAAGCCCGACCCGCGCGCAAGCGGCGTCACTGTTTGATTCTGTTGAGGCCGATCTCTTCCTGGACGGGGCGCAGCGCGTCGATGACGAAGCGTATGTGCTCGTCCAGCTCGACGCCCAACTCTTCGACGCCCTGGCGTATGTCGTCGCGGTTGACCGTGCGCGCGAACGCCTTGTCCTTCAATTTCTTTTTGACTGACGAGACCTCCATGTCGTCCAGGCTGCGAGAGGGGCGCACAAGCGCGCACGCGACCAGGAACCCGCACAGCTCGTCGGTCGCGAAGAGCGCCCGCGCCATCTGCGTGTCGCGCGGCACGCCCGTGTAAGTCGCGTGGCCCATAATCGCGCGAATGAGGTGGTCCGGGTAGCCGCGCCCGCACATGATCGTCGAGCCTTTGTAAGGGTGCTCGTCGGCGGTCGGAAACATCTCGTAATCGAAGTCGTGGAGGAGCCCCGTGATGCCCCACTCGTCAATGTCGGCGTCCGCGCCGCCGTAACGGGGAGCGCACGCGCGCATCGCGGCCTCGACCGCCAACGCGTGCTTGCGCAGGCTGTCGCCCTTCGTGTACTCGCACAACAATTCCCAGGCGTCTTTTCTGTCAGGCATGATTTTGTGTTCCCCTAATACTTCGTGACGGTCGCGCGCCACGTCCTCAAGGCCGGGTCAATCGCGCCCGCGGTCACGTTGCCGAGCCGCACCGTCACCGCGCCCGCCGCCGAGACGTAGCCGCTCCACATCAGCCCGGCTTCCGGCGCGTCTACGGGGCTGACCTGCACGCTCATCCCAGGCGTCGCGCCCGCCACGTTGATCGTTAACTCCGCGGTCGTGTTGGCGGCGATTGCCCCGAAGTCGAGCGCGGCCGTGTTCGAGACGACGCCGGGCGCGGCCGCGTGCGAAAGGCCACCGGGGCCGGGCCTGACGTTCGGCCGGGGGGGGACGGGGCCGCTCTCCCCGCCGTTGCCCTCGAACACGACGTTGCTGACTGCGGTCGCCTCCGACTGGTCAACGTAGAGGTCCGCGAATGCCCCCGCGCCGCCCTTGACGCCCCCCGCGAACGCGTTGCCCGTAATGACGACCCCGTGTGTCCCTTTGGCCGCGTCGCCGTAAAGCTTGACGAACTTGCCGTCCACCTTCGCGCCGTTGTTGTAAAGCGTGACGAAGTTGCCGGCGATGTAGTAGCCCCAGCCGCGGATGGCGATCCACGTCCCGCCGGCGGTCGCATCCCAGAACCCGTTGCCCGTGATCGTGACGCCTTTATGCTCAAGCGTATTCGCATAACGGCCGTTGACCTCCGCGTCTTCGGTCGTTATCGCCCTCCCCTTGTTGTCACGGCCCGGCTCGAAGACGTTGCCCGTGATCTCCCACTGCGCGCCGGGGTTCACAATCGCGTAGCCCGAAAGGAACTGGAAGCGGTTATTGTGAATCAGGATGGCGTTGGAAAAAGCCGTGCCCGCGCCCGTCGTCCCGTCGGCCAAACTCCCGCGGCCGATGACGCCGCGGACGGCGTTCGTCAGGACAGAGTCTCTGACTCCGCCCTCGACGTTATTCCTGAACAGGACGAGCGAGCGTGCGTTGACGGCCGTCACGCTCGCGCCGCCGAGCAGGCATTCCTGAATACGGTTCTGTGCCGAGATGTCGCCGGTCGTGCCGGGGTTGTCGAACGAGATGAGGTCGCCCGTGAAGGCGGGGGATGAATACCTGATGGCGAGCCCCTCGAACGTGACGGCACGCGCGGGCGCGCCGACGATGGCCGACTCAGTCCCCTTGCCCGTGTACCTCAATTCCGTGCGCGCGGAGTTCGGGATGTTCCCGGCCGCGCCGCCGCCCTGGCGGCCTGAGCCAGCGCCCCTCAGAGTCATTTGCGCGAGTCCGGTCAAAGAGAGCTGGCCCGAAAATGAGTAGTACCCCCCGGCCGTGTTGTCAAACTCCACATCAATGCCCTTAGCCGTGCCCGCGGCTGTTAAGGCCGCCTGGAAGGGCGCGGTGTTGTCCGTCGTGCCCGAGTCTGCGACAGCGCCCCACCAGCCGACGTGGACCGCCCTGACTTTCGTGCTGCCGACCAGGCTGACAGTGCCCTGGCCCGCGAGCGCGTTGTAGAAAAACCGCTTCCCCTGCGGATTCACGAGCGGCCCCAGGGGCGTCAGCGTCTGCCCCGTGTTGACCTTGATGCCCGTCCCTTCAGAATTATCCAGCGTGATGTTCGCGGGTATGGTCAGGTTATTCACCGCGCAGCGCGACCCGGCCACGTACGGCAGGCGGATCGTGCCGGTGTTGGGGCCGATGGACGAGATGAGGGCGGTGAACTTCGCCGTGTCGTCCCTGCCGTTGCAGTCCGGCGTAAAAGACGGGCTCTGCGCCAGGGCAGCCGGGGAGCGCGCGGCCCCAAACGTGCAGAGCAGCAAGGCCGCGATTGTCATCACAAACGCTCGGGCCGGCATGGGCGAAACTCTTCTCATTACCACTCCTGTCTGCTCCATGAATTCAGCAGGCAGTGGGCAGCGGACAGTAAATGCAACTTGTCTTTACTGCCCGATGCCCACTGCCTGCTGCCTACTGCTTTAAGATTTCTCTTGAGATGACGATGCGTTGAATCTCGCTCGTCCCTTCGTAGATGGTGGTAACGCGGGCGTCGCGGTACATGCGCTCGACCGGGTAGTCGCGCGAGTAGCCGTTGCCGCCGTGAATCTGGACGGCGTCGGCGCAGACGCGGTTCGCCGTCTCAGAGGCGTAGAGCTTCGCCATCGCCGCGTAGTAGCCCGCGCGCCTGTCGCCCGCATCCTTCATCGCGGCGGCGCGCAGGGTGAGCAGGCGCGCGGCGTCCGTCTCGGTCGCCATGTTGGCGAGCTTGAACTGTATGGCCTGAAACTCCGCGATGGGCTGGCCGAAGGCGTGGCGCTCCCTGGCGTACTTGGTCGCCTCGTCCAACGCGCCCTGCGCTAGCCCTGTCGAGAGCGCGCCGATGCCTATGCGCCCGTTGTCGAGGCTGTTGAAGGCGACCTTCATCCCGTTGCCTTCGCCGCCGAGGACGTTTTCCACGGGGACGCGCACGTCCGCGAAACTCATCTCGGCCGTCTGCGAGGCGCGCTGGCCCATTTTGTGTTCGATGGAGGAGACCGTCAGCCCAGGCGTGTCGCCCTCGACGATGAACGCCGTGGCCTTGCTCTTGCCGTCCTCGCGCGAGGTGACGGCCATGACGATGTAAGTGTTCGCCTCGCCGCCGCTCGAAACCCACGACTTCGTGCCGTTGATGACGTAAGCATCGCCGTCGCGCACGGCGCGCGTCCTGAGGTTTGTGGCGTCGGAGCCCGCCTGCGGCTCTGAGAGGCAGAACGCGCCGAGCGTCTCGCCGCGCGCGAGCGGCACCAGATACTTGTGCTTCTGCTCTTCGGTGCCGAAACTTAAAATCGGATAGCAGCAAACGGAATTGGTCACGCCGACGATGACGCAGACGGAGGCGTCGGCGCGCGCGATCTCTTCGAGCGCGAGCGCGTAGGCGACCGCGTCGAAGCCCGCGCCGCCCCACTCCTCCGGGATAATCATCCCCATCAGGCCCATCTCGGCCAGCCCCTTCAACTGCTCGCGCGGGAAGCGCGCCTGCTCGTCGCACTCTTTCGCGCGCGGCGCGATTTCGGCCGCCGTGAACTCGCGCACCGAAGCCTGCACCATCCTCTGCTCTTCCGTCAGCTCGAAATCCACCGCTCAGCACCTCACAATTTTTAGCTGGGAAACTATCACGGGAAGATATCTCACGCAAAGGCGCAAAGACGCAAAGAAGACCGCCAGGACGTTGAATGCTTCTTGACCTTGCGCGCTTTCTTTGCGTCTTTGCGCCTTTGCGTGAGACTGCCTTCTTCCATTTACCATTTACCGCTTTTTTAATTAAGATGTCCGTGCCTTAAAATTCTCTTCCCCGAAATCTGAATCCAGACGCGAAGGACTCTATGCGAGAGCTTGTCACTCCCGAACCCGTCCCGGCCCAGACTGAGCAGGACACGTCCGGCTTTCTGGGCCACCCGAAGGGGCTCACGACCCTCTTCTTCACGGAGTTGTGGGAGCGATTCAGCTACTACGGCATGCGCGCCATTCTGGTGCTCTACATGACGGCCCCGCCCGACAAGGGCGGCCTCGGCTTCGGGATTCCCGAGGCGACTTCGCTCTATGGGACGTACACGATGTTCGTCTATTTGACGAACCTTCCGGGCGGACTCATCGCCGACAAACTCCTCGGCGCGCGCCTCGCCGTACTCGTCGGCGGCATCATCATCGCCTGCGGCCACTTCTCGATGGTCTTCCCGACGCTGCCCTTCTTCTACGCCGGGCTGGCGCTCATCGCGATTGGCACAGGACTGCTCAAGCCGAACATCAGCACGATGGTCGGGAGTCTTTACGGCGAAGACGACCCGCGCCGCGAGAGCGGGTTCTCCGTCTTCTACTTCGGCATCAACATCGGCGCGGTGCTCGCCCCGCTCGCCTGCGGCTTCCTGGCCGAGAGCGAGATTTTCAAAAACTTCCTCGCCTCAAGGGGCATGGACCCGAACAGCAGTTGGCACTGGGGCTTCGGCGCGGCCGGCGTCGGCATGACCCTCGGGCTCATCGTTTATTTGGCACACAAGCGCAGGCTGGAGCGCGTCGGCGCGCTGGTGAGGAAGCGCAAGGACGCGGCCGACTACGTCCCCAACCGCCCGCTGACGCGCGACGAGTGGAAGCGCGTGGCAGCGGTTTTCGTCTTCTTCCTCTTCACAATTCTTTTCTGGGCCGCCTACGAGCAGAAGGGCGCGAGCCTCAATCTCTACGCCAAGAATTTGGTCCGCAGAGATGTCGGCGGCTGGGAGTATCCGGCGAGCTGGATGCAGTCGCTGACGGCCTTCTTCGTCCTCATCCTGGCCCCGCTGTTCGCCGTGCTCTGGATTCGCCTGGGCAAGCGCCAGCCTTCGAGCCCCGTCAAGTTCACCTTCGGCCTGCTCTTCATTGGGCTCGCTTACCTGTTGCTCGTCCCCGCTTCGGCGCTGACGGTCTACGGCAAGATCAGCCCGTTCTGGCTGGTCGGCCTCTACTTCCTCGAAGTGGTCGGCGAGATGTGTTTGAGCCCGGTCGGACTGAGCACAGTGACGAAACTCGCGCCCGCGAAACTGCTCGGCATCATGATGGGCGTCTGGTTCCTGGCCGCCGCGCTCGGCAACAAGCTCGCGGGCTACCTCGCGGGCTTCTTCGACCCGAATAACTCTGCCACGCTCGTCAAGCTCTACGGAGGCATCGCCGCCGGCCTCTTCGTCTCGGCCGGCGTCCTCGCGCTGCTGACGCCGAAGATCAAGAAGCTGATGGGGAAGGTGCATTAACGTGTGGGAAGACTCGCGGCCCTCGTCGCCGCGTCCGCAAAATTGTTATCGTAGTCTGGGGGTATGAGCCATGAATTTACAATGCCTCGCCGCGCGCCGTCTGTTGCGCGTCCTGCTGCTGCTAGCGGCCACGCAGTTCATGACGGCCGGAGCCCGCGCCCAGGTTGTCACGCCCGCGCCTGCGCCCGCCCCGCAGGCTTCGCCCGCGCCGTCGCTCGAACGGCGGTTCTTCAAAAACTTCCTCGGCGACCAGCGCGCCATCTGGACCTTGCCGCTGCACCTGCACAAGCACGACGCGCGGTGGCTCGTCCCGCTCGCACTTTCGACCGCCGCGCTGGTGACGACCGACCCTTACTCGGCCGACCTCGCGGAGCGGCGGACTCGAATCAAGGTGAGCCGCGATATCAGCTATGCGGGCTCGCCTTACGGCACGGCCGCAATCGCCGGCACGTTCTACCTGGTCGGCCGCGCCGCGCATAACGCCCGCGCGCGCGAGACGGGACTGCTCGGCGCGGAGGCGATTCTGGACGGGTACGTCGTCTCAATAGGTCTCAAGGCCGCGACTCAGCGCCCGCGCCCGCGCGAGTCGGACGGGCGCGGCGAGTTCTTCGAGGGCGGGAGGTCTTTCCCCTCCGGCCACGCCATCTCCGCGTGGTCGCTCGCGACCGTCGTCGCCGAAGAGTACAAGGATCGCGCGGTCGTGCGCTTCGGGGCTTACGGTTTCGCCGCACTGGTGAGCGTGGCACGTTACACCGGGCGCAGCCATTTCCTCTCGGACGTGCTGGTCGGGAGCGCCGTGGGCTACGGCATCGGCCGCTACGTCTATCGTAAGCACCACGACGCGGGGTCGGGTGAGGCAGGCGACATAACGACGCGCTCAAGCCTCGTGCCCTACGTCCTGCCGCGGTACGACCGGCGAGCCCACTCTTACGGCGTGACGTTGGCGTGGGATTTCTAGAACGGGCGAAAGTGAACGAACGGCTTTAAGCGCGCAAGACAGTTGGTGATTCCCGCCGCGACGCACCTGATTCACACGGACAAGCCGAAGGAGTTCGACGCGGCCGTCCTCGATTTTCTGGGCCAGCAATAAAGCAAGGGTATTACGTCACTGAATAGCTCTCTCTGCCCCTCAACATAAAATGGAGGATAAAGATGCGAAGCTGTTTGCGAGTTTTAGCGACCTTAGTAATTTTCGGAATGCTGGCCGGCTATTCACCTGACCTGCGCGCGCAAACGAATGACGCGCCGACGCCGCAGACCCCCGTCAGCAAGTTCCGCCTGGACAAGCAGGGCGGGGCTTACACCGGCACGCTCTACGCGACCGTCAACGGCCGTGAGAGGAAGGTTGCGGACGACGTTATAGAAGCCTGGATTATCGAGGGCGGCCGCAAGCTGATCTATTCGAGGCGGGACGGGGCCGGGGGTTTTGAAGACGAGGGCGAGTCGCTGCGGGCTTACGACGCGCGGACGGGCAAGATCAAAAAGATCATGTCGGAGTTCGTCGCCGTTGACGCCGTCACCGAAGTCAAAACGTCGCGCGGGCGGACGGCGCTTCTCGTGCGCCTGACCGACGGCGGCCTGGGGGCGTATTACCTGGCCGTCGTTGACCCCGCGCGCGGTGAAGTGTTCTTCACGCGGTGGGCCAGAATGCAATCGCGCAAAGGGGATGTCATACGGGTGGGCTATTACCGCGAGGACATTGACTGGAGCGCCTTCTACCAGAACGAGCACGCCCCGATTCGCCCCTACAAAATCAGGAGCTACAACCTGAGCGCGCTGCTGAGAAGGCCCGTCATCTATAACAAACGCGACCGCCCTTTTTAAGCTCAAGAGCCAGCTTGACTCAACCCTTAGCGCCTTCTGTTTTTCTTTACCTTTGCGCCTTTGCGAGAAATGCTTCTTCACGCTGGAGGCGCAAAGTTTAAGACGTAAGGCGCAAAGGGGTTGAGTTCGGTTTTGAGGCGCGCGGCTTGTCGCGCGTTTCCCGTCTCAATTACAATGTGCCTTGTGCCAATCGTTTTCTGTCCTTTGCGATGAAACCTCTGCTGTTAATTGTGCTCGCGGCTTACGTGGTCGCGGCGATTCATTCGGTGCTGGCGTTCGTCAATAAGCGGCGCACGCTGGAGCGCATCACGCTGGGCTCGCTCGCCTTCGGCTTCGTCCTGCACGCGGTCTCGCTCGTGACGGACTGGACCGGGGACGGCCACTACCCGCTCTTCGGCCTGCGCGAGACGATGTCGTTCCTGGCCTGGACGCTGGTCGCGACCTACGGGCTCGTCATTTACCGCTATCGCACGCAGGCCGTCGGCACCTTCACGCTGCCGCTCGTCGCCGTCCTGACCTTCATCGCCAGCGTCGCGCGCGACACCTCGGCGGCGGCCGCGTCGAGCACGGTGACTGACGCCAACGCCGCGTGGCTCTTCCCTGTTCACACGACGCTCTTGATTTTCGCCTACGCCTCCTTCTTCGTCGTCTTCATCGCGAGCGTCATGTATCTGCTGCAAGAGCGCGAACTGAAGCTGAAGACTTTTGGCGCAATCTTTCACCGCCTGCCGTCGCTGACGACCGTCAACAACATCGCCACGTCGGCGGTCGGGGTGGGGTGGACGCTGTTGACGCTCGGCATCCTGACCGGCATGGTCTGGTCCGAGTCGCGCGACAACCGGCTCTGGCACAACGACCCGAAGGAGATTTTCGCGGCGCTCACGTGGCTGCTCTACCTCTCGCTCGTCCTGTACCGCGCGACCGCGGGCTGGCGCGGCCGCCGGGCCGCCTGGATGGGCGTGGCCGGCTTCGCGCTCGTCCTGTGTACGTTCTTCGGGGCGCGGCTCTTGGGCGGCTATCACGTTTTCGGGTAAGATAAAGCCACTTCGGTTTTCTTAGCGCCTCCAGCGCCTCCAGCGTGAAAAACCAAGACCACTCACGCCAGGCCGCGAAGACGCAAAGGGGTTGAATGACAGCGTATTTTCGTCACCGAATCCGGGACTGTTTTGGTGTTCGTAATCAGTAGCGGAACGAGCGGCGGGCTCCCGAATTCTGACTCCTGACTCCTGCTTTCTATGTCAATCGTTCTCATCGGACTCAATCACAAGACGGCCCCGGTGGAGGTGCGCGAGAGACTCGCCTTCACTGACGAGGCGTGCGCCGAGGGCTTGCGCGCGCTCGTTGACGGCCAGGTCGTGAGCGAGGGTCTGATCGTCTCGACGTGCAACCGCGTCGAGGTGCTGGCGGCGACCGCGGGCGAGCGCCTCGTCGAAGGCAGGGAGCGCATCAAGGAGTTTTTGAGCAACGCCCGCGCCTCGCGCGAGGATTTCAGCAAACACCTCTACAGCCACGAGGACGACGCGGCCGTGCGCCACGTCTTCCGCGTCGCCTCGTCGCTCGACTCGATGGTCGTCGGCGAGCCGCAGGTTTTGGGCCAGGTGCGCCGCGCCTACTCCGTCGCGGTCGAGGCCGGCACGGCTGGGCGCATCCTGAACCGCCTCGTCCACCAGGCTTTCCACGTCGCCAAGCGCGTCCGCACCGAGACGGGCATCGCCGCCTCGGCGGTCTCCATCAGCTACACGGCCGTAGAATTGGGCCGGAAGATTTTCGGGAGCCTGAAAGACCGCACGGTTCTCGTCGTCGGCGCGGGCGAGATGGCCGAGCTTTCCGTCAAGCACCTGGTCGGCGCGGGCGTCTCGCGCGTCCTCGTCGCCAACCGGACCGAGACGGCCGCGCGCGAGCTGGCCGCGAAGTTCGGCGGCGAGGCGCGCGACTTCTCCCGCCTCGCGTCGCACCTCGCCGAAGCGGACATCGTCATCTGCTCGACGGGCGCGGGCGGGTACATCATTACGCCGAGGCTGGCGCGCGAGGCGCTCGAAATCCGGCGCAACCGCCCCGCGTTCTTCATAGACATCTCTGTCCCGCGCAACATCGACCCGGAAGTCGGCCGCGTCCCCAACCTCTTCATCTTCGACATAGACGACCTCGAATCCGTCATCGCCTCGAACATTCGCGAGCGCGAGCGCGAGGCCGAGCGGGCCGAGCTGATAGTCGAGTCCGAGGTCATGCAGTTCCAGCAGTCGCTCCGCACGCTCGACATCGGCCCGACGCTCGGCGCGCTCCGCGAGAAGCTACAGGAGATAGCGCGCGCCGAGATGGCGCGGCAGCGCCAGCGCCTGGGCCAGTTGACGCCCGAGCAGGAGCGCGCCGTCGAGGGACTGCTGATGGCGGCCGTCAACAAGATTTCCCACCCCATCATCTACCGCCTGAAGAGCTACCACGACGCGGGCGAGGCGGAAGACGTGCAAGCCTGGCGCGACATCTTCGGCCTCGAAGAAGGAGAGCAGTAACCGAGTCGCATGTCGGGCGAAATCTCTTCCGCAGCGGAGCGCAAGACCGAGCAGCCACTCGCGGGCCTCACCGTCGTCGTCACGCGCGCGCGGGCGCAGAGCGCGAAGTTCGCCTCGGAGCTTGAGCGCCTGGGCGCGCGCGTCATCAGTTGCCCGACGATAGAGATCGTGGAGCCCGAGAGCTACGCGCTCATGGACGAGGCCGTAGAGAACCTCTACGGCTACGACTGGCTCATCTTCACGAGCGTGAACGGCGTGGATTACTTCCTCCGGCGGCTCGAAAAATTGGGCCACGATGCGGCGGGACTGGACGAGCTGCGCATCTGCGCCATCGGCGAGGCCACGGCCGTGCGCTTGCGGGAGGCGCAAGTTCACGTCGATGTCGTCCCCGCACAGTTCAAGGCCGAGGGCGCATACAGCGCCATAGAGGCTTACGTTGGCGGGCGCGAGAATTTGAACCGCCTCAACTTCCTCATCCCCCGCGCGGCCGTCGCGCGCGACTATCTGCCGAAGGCGCTCGAAGAGGCCGGCGCGCGCGTTGACGTTGTCCCCGCCTACCGCACCGTGCGGCCGCAGACCTCCGAACGCGGGCGCGTCGAGGCGCTGCTCGCGGGCGGCGCAGTGGACTGCATCACCTTCACCAGTTCCTCGACAGTCACCAACTTCGCGCGCCTCTTCGACACCACGGACCTGAGCCGACTGCTCGCCGGCGTCACCGTCGCCTGCATCGGCGACATCACCGCCGCCACGGCCGCCGAATACAATCTCCGCACAGACATCCTCCCCGGCGAATACACCGTCCCCGCACTGACCCGCGCCATCGCGGACTACTACTCGAAGGCTTAACGAAGATTTCACGCAAAGACGCAAAGGCGCAAAGAAGACCGCAAAGCGGTTGAGTGCTTCATCTCTTTGCGCGCTTTCCTTTGCGTCTTTGCGTGAGACTTATCCACGCGGACTTCTAACCTTTGCCGTCTGTGCTAAACTTCTGTGCATGGCGAAGGCGCGCGTTCTGATTGTGGACGACGAGAAGGCCGCGGGCGAGGGCTTGCGCGACCTGCTGGCCGCGGAGGGCTACGAGACGGTGGCCGAGGGCGACGGGGTCGCCGGCCTGCGCCGCGTCGAAGAGTTTTTGCCGTCGGTCGTCATTACGGACGTGCTGATGCCGCGCATGGACGGCTTCGGCCTCCTGCGCGAGATTCGCTCGCGCTACCCGGAGACGGCCGTCATCCTCCTGACGGGCCAGGGCTCCGTCGAGATGGCCCTGCGCGCCATCCAGGAAGAGGGCGCTTACCACTACTTCGAGAAGCCGATTGACATGAAGAAGCTGCGCCTCGTCGTGGAGCGCGCAGTCGAATACGCGGAAGCGCGCCGCGAGAACGAGGCGCTACGCCGCCAACTGAGGGATCGCGGCGCGTTCGGCGAGCTGGTCGGCAAGTCCGAGCCGATGCGCCAGATTTACCACCTGATTGAGCAGGTCGCCCCCTCTTCAGCTTCGGTTCTCATCACCGGCGAATCCGGCACGGGCAAGGAATTGGTCGCGCGCACGATACACAACTTGAGCCCGCGCGCCAACTCGCAGTTCGTCGCCATCAACTGCTCCGCGATTCCAGAGACGCTGATGGAATCTGAGCTTTTCGGCCACGAGAAGGGGGCTTTCACGGGCGCGGCCTCGCGCCGCCAGGGCTGCTTCGAGCTGGCGAACGGCGGCACACTCCTTCTCGACGAAATCGCGGAGATGCCGACGCTCCTTCAGGCGAAGCTGCTGCGCGTGCTCGAAGAACGCTCGATGCGCAGGCTCGGCAGCACGCAGGAGATTCCCGTGGACGTGCGCCTGCTCGCGGCCACGAACAAGAACCCGCTCGACGCAGTCCACACGGGAACCTTGCGCGAGGACCTGCTCTACCGTCTCAACGTCATCACCATCGAGATGCCCCCGCTGCGCGACCGCAAGGATGACCTGCCGCTTCTGGCACAGCACCTCGTCACGCAACTGGCACAGAAGCACAACCGCCCGGCCTGCTCGCTCTCGCAGCCCGCGCTGCAAGTCTTGCAGTCGCACTCCTGGCCCGGCAACGTGCGCGAGCTTCGCAACGCCATCGAGCGCGCCGTCATCATCTGCTCCGGCGAAGAGATCGAGCGTCACCACCTCGCGCCCTACCCCGTGGACCAGCGCGCGCGCGTCCGCAGCGAAGACACCTTAACGCTCCCCGTCGGCACGCCCATCGAAGAGGTCGAGCGGCAGATGATTCTACGCACGCTTCAGAAGACGGACAACAACAAGACGCGCGCCGCCGAACTCTTAGGCGTTAGCCTGAAGACCCTCCACAACAAGCTCAGGCTCTACCGCGAGCGCGGCCAGTTGCCCGCCACGCACCCCGCCCACCCCACCGACGGCGAGTTCATGCGAAGGGCGGCCGACGAGCCATGAGAGGCGGCAGCGCGCTCCTTCGTCGCCAGATTACGCTCATCACGCTCCTCGTCGCGGCCGTCTCCCTCGTGCTCATCACGGCCAACATCGCGCAACTCACGCGCTCGCTCGTCGCTTCTCTGCGCGACCAGGCCGAACGCGTCACGCTCCAGGCGGCGACGGCCGTGGAGGCCGCGGTCGTCGTCGCGCCGGACGAGCAGCCCGAGCGCGCCGTCAGCGAGTCGCAGGCGGCGCGCGAGTTCGCGCAGGCCGTCGTCCGCCGCGGCGCTCCCATCACCTCGCTCTTCATAGAGGACCGCGAGGGCCGCGTGCTCCTGCAAGCGCCGCAAACTTCGGCCGCGCGCTCGCTCCCGCAACTCGACACGCTGTCGAACGCTTCCGTCCTCTCGCGCCTGCGGCAGATTCTCTCCAGCGACCCGGCGGAGTACGAATACTCGCGGGCCTTGCGCTACCGCGGCGAAGAGTTGGGGCGCGTGCGGCTGACCATCTCACTCGCGCCCGTCCGGCACGAGGTCTGGCGCAGTTTGTTGACCGACCTGCTGCTTGCGCTCGCGGCCGTCGCTGCCGCGACCTTCGTCGCCATCAGCTCGAACAAGTTGATCACGGCTCCGCTGCAAGCCATCTCCACCTCCATCGCGCAGCTCGAAGAGGGGCGCGGCGGAAATTCCGCTGAGCGTGTTGAGCAGAAAGCCAGGAGCACGGACATCGAAGCGGTTGCCGACCGCATTGAGCAGCTGAGCCGACAGATAGCGGGCGACCGCTCGCAGTTGCGCGAGGCGCGCGGCGGCCTACAGCAGATTCTTCAGAACTTGCAGGAGCGGCTCCTGCTCGTCAGCGCCGACGGCCGCGTCATGCTCGCCAGCCCCGGCGCGGGCGCGCTCCTCAATTTCGAGCAGCCGATGGAAGGGCGCAAGCTCTCCGAGATTGTCGGCCCGGAGCACCCGCTCGTCTCGCTTACGGAAGGCGCGCTCGCCTCGCGCGAGGTGGCGGCGACGCGCGTCCCGCTCCCCGCCGCGAACGGCAACGCATCGCGCGCGACCGTCGCCTCCGTCCAACCCATCACTGACCGCGGCGAAATCGTCGGCGCGCTCGTCTCGCTCCACGACCGCGAAACGGTCGCGCGGCTCGAATCGCAATTAGATTATTCCGAGCGCCTGGTGGATTTCGCGCGCATCACTTCCGGCATCGCGCACGAAGTCAAGAACCCGCTGAACGCGATGGTCATACACCTTGAGTTGCTGCGCTCGAAGCTCCAGAGAATCAGCCCGGCGGCCGACGACGCGCGCCCACAACTAGACATTCTGACCTCCGAGATTCAGCGGCTCGACCGCGTGGTCCAAACTTTCCTGGACTTCACGAGGCCGCCGCGCGTCAACCTGCGCCCGCTCGACGTGAACCAGATCCTCGAAGAGACCCTGGCGCTCGCCGCGCCCGAGGCCGAGACGCACGGCTCGACCGTCTGGCGCTCGTTCGAGCCGGACCTGCCGGCCGTCGCGGGCGACGCCGACCTTCTCAAGCAGGCTTTCCTCAACATCGTCATCAACGGCTTTCAGGCGATGGAGCACGGCGGCCGGCTCCTCGTCCAGACCGCCAAAGACGGCGACCGCCACGTCCTCGTCTCCATCAAGGACCACGGCCCCGGCATCAAGCCCGAGGCCCGCGAGCGCATCTTTCATCTTTATTACACGACCAAGCCCGGCGGCAACGGCATCGGCCTCGCCCAAGCCTTCCGCGCCGTCCAACTGCACAACGGCCACATTACCTTCGACTCCCAACCCGGCGAAGGCACGACCTTCAACATACGTCTCAAAGCAGTGATGAGTGATGAGTGATAAGTAAGAGCCTGGTTTTACTCATCACTCATCACTTGTCACCTATCACTTTTTAATGTTATTCATCCCGGCACATGTCCGTTCTTCTCTTCTTCGTGGATGGTCTGGGGATCGGCACGCGCGGGGCGCATAATCCGCTCGACGGGTTGGCGGGGGTCGCGCCGCTCGCCGTTTTTCAGGACGAAGAGCCGGAGACGATTTTCGGCGGGCGGGTCGTGAGGACAGACCCGCGCCTCGGGGTCGAGGGCCGACCGCAGAGTGCTTCGGGGCAGACGACGATTCTGACGGGCGTGAACGCGCCCGCGGCGCTCGGCTACCACAAGCAGGGTTTCCCGAATGAAGCCCTCCGCGAGATCATAAGCCGCCACTCCATCTTTCTTCAGCTCAAGCGCGCGGGCATCGGCCCGAACACTTTCAGTAACGCTTACACGCCCATGTTTTTCGACGCGCGCCCGCGCTGGGTCTCCGCGACGACCGTCGCCGTCGAGGCCGCCGGCATGCGCTTCCGCGACCTCGAAGATTTACAAAACGGGCGGGCGGTCTTTCAGGACTACACGAACGAAATGTTAATCGAGCGCGGCTTTCCCGCCCGGCCGCGCACGCCCGAAGAGGCCGCGGAGGTTCTGGCACAGCTCGCCGCGGAGCACCGCTTCACGCTCTACGAATACTTCATCACGGACAAGACCGGCCACGCGCAGGACGCGGAAGGCGCGCGCCGCGTGCTCGCGGGGCTCGCGCGCCTCGTGCGCCACCTACTCTCCCGGCTCGACCTCGCGCGCGCGACCGTCATCCTGACCAGCGACCACGGCAACATCGAAGACCTCTCGTCGCGTAACCACACGCTCAACGACGTGCCCACGCTCATCTGGGGCGAGCACGGGCCCTGGGTCGCGTCGCGCGTCCGCACACTGGCCGACATCACGCCGTCAATCGTCGGAGTTCTCACGGGGAAAGCGAGTGCGCCCAATGGCTGAGTCGAAGCGGCGGGACGTGAACGACAGGCGGGAGATTTTCGGCTGGCTGATGTACGACTGGGCCAACTCCGCTTTCAGCACCACGGTCGCCACGACTCTGCTCGGAATCTACCTGACGGCCCTCGCACAGAGCGCCCTGCACGACGAGAACGGGACGGTGATGAGCTTCGGGCCGCTCGGGAGAGTGACGGCGAAGTCCTTCTTCCCCTTCTGCGTCTCGGCGTCCGTCTTTTTGCAGACCTTCCTGCTCCCGGTGCTGGGGGCAATCGCCGACTACTCGCACCTCAAGAAGCGGCTGATGTTGGTCTTCTGCTACGCCGGCGTCGCCGCCACCTGCCTGCTCTTCTTCGTCTCGGGCGGGCTCTACGTGATGGGCGGGATTCTGTTCATCGTCGCCAACCTCTGCTTCGGCGCGTCCCTGGTCCTGTACAACGCGTTTCTCCCCGACATCACGACCGAGGACAGGCGCGACCAGGTTTCGAGCCGCGGGTTCGCGATGGGTTATCTCGGCGGCGGACTGCTGCTCGCGCTCAACCTCGCCCTGGTGACCTGGGCGCAGCGCAAGGCGGACGCGAACGCCGTCAACTGGGCGGTGCGCGTTTCCTTGCTCTCGGCCGGCGTCTGGTGGGGCGGGTTCGCGATTCTCACATTCCGGCGGCTCAGGAGTCGGGGCGCGGCCAGAAAGATGCCGGCGGGCAAGACCTATCTGAGCGTCGGTTTCTCGGAAACCATCGCGACCTTCCGCGAGCTGGGCAGGCTGCGCCACACGCTCAAATACCTCGCGGCTTACCTGCTTTTCAACGACGGGATACAGACGGTCATCGTCATGGCCGGGGTCTTTCTGGAACAGGAGTTGTTCGTCTCGCGCGGGCTCGACCCCGACCGCTCTTTCCTGCTCGGGATAGTCCTGATGGTCCAGTTCGCGGCCTTCGGCGGGGCGCTGCTCTTCGAGCGGATAGCCAGGGCGGTTGGGACGAAGAGGGCCATCCTGCTCTCGCTCGTGCTCTGGTCGGGGATAGTGATTTACGCTTACGGCTTTCTCGAAACGGTGGCCCAGGCGTGGGTGATGGCCGCGGCCATCGCGGTTGTCCTCGGCGGCTCGCAGGCGCTCTCCCGCTCGCTCTTCTCGCGCATGATTCCGGCGGGGCGCGAGGCGTCGTTCTTCGGCATCTACGAAATCTCCGAGCGCGGCACGTCCTGGCTCGGGCCGCTCATCTTCGGCATCGTTGTCAGCGCCACGAACTCTTACCGGCAGGCGATTCTTTCCCTGATAGTTTTTTTCGTCGGGGGGATGGTGCTCCTGTTCTTCACGAACACGGACCGGGCCGTCCACGAAGCCGGGAACGCGTTGCCGGAAGAAGTGCGCGGATAGGCGCGCGCGCGCGTCAGCTCGCGGCTTTACGCCGGCTGCCTTCCGCCCTGCTTTCCAGACAGGCGTGCGAACAGTAGGTGGCACTCGACGAACGCAGCTTGAGGGCGCGCGAGGCAGGGACCCACGTCGCGCAGGCGTCGCAGCGCACGAGGCGGTCGCTCGCCGTCGAGTTGCGGGCCGAAGAGGTGCCGTCGTTTCGGTCCACCTGGCGGACCTGGCGCGCGACGCCGAACATTTGCCGCGCCATCCTGATGTAGGGGCGCAGGCGCAGGTAGATGAGAAGTATTAGGACGGCGAGGATGCCTGTGACGATTAGAAGTTTCAAACTCGCTCCCGAAGTCTTTCCGTTAAAGGGGTCCGGTCGGAGTTTAGCAAATCGGCGTGTAAAAGGCGACGCGCGCCCCTTCGGGTTTGAACCGAAAGGGCGCGCGCCTCGTGCGGAATCAGTTGACGACGGAAAACCTATTCGTCGCCGGAGTTGTTGCTGTCGGCGGAGAACGGGGTCACGTCGCCGTCGCGCCGGCGAGGCAACGGATCAGTGGCGCGGCGGCGTGGGCCGGAACCTTCCGCGCGGCGGTCAATCATTCCGGGCGGCAGGCGCTTCCCCTTAATGGCCTCTTCGAGGATGCGCGTGATCTCCTGCGAGAGCGTGCGGTGTTCGGCCCTGGCCCGCTGCTGCAAAGCCTCTTTGAGCTGGTTGGGCACGTAAGCTCCTATGAAAACACCTTTGCGGTTCGCCATCTCTGTCGTGCGCCTTTCGGTTGAGATTCGTTCGCGGAAAGCTTTTGTCCGGCGACGTGAAGTCAGAAATTTGCGCCGTGCAATTTGAGAGCAGGTCTGTAAGCCGAATTCTGTGCTCCGTGAGTTAACCCGGAGTGGCGATCATTCATCTAGCCCAACCGTCGCCGGTTGGATCGAGCGACCTACCCGGAGGTCGTAGCGCGCCTCTTGCGAAGCACGCATCGGGCGGGCAGCCCTTGTTGACGCCTCCCTATTTGGTCTTGCACCGCGAGGAGTTTGCCTAGCCGCGGAGTGTTACCACCCGCGCTGGTGCGCTCTTACATTAAGCCCCAAAGGGGCCGCACCGTTTCACCCATCACCCGCTGCCCCCGATGGGAGGCCCGCTGGCTGGTCTCTTTTCTGTTGCACTTGTCGTCACCCGGCCGGATTCGCGCTGGCGTAAAGCCCTCGCTTCCTCAGCCCGGTGCCCAGCCGTTAGCTGGCTCGCCGCCCTATGGTGTTCGGACTTTCCTCTCCCGCGCCGTTTATGGCGCAGCAGCGACCGCCCGACCTGCTCTCTTGCAAGGCTCTGGCATTATAACAAAGCATTGTTCAACACTTCCAGCACAAAAATTAACAATGTGCCTACATTGCCTCAGATTTTAGAAGTTTTCGGGAGAAAACTGCGTGGGTTAACCGAAAAATTTAATCCCGACGCGGAGGCTCTTGATAAGCGCGGGGGGCAGCGAGACGGCGAGGAGCATTGACATGAGGGCGTGGGAGAGGGCCAGGGCGAAGAGGTTCGGGGCGCGCTGGTAGACGTAGGCCCAGACGAGGCCGCCGGCGAAGGTCGCGACCGCCAGCCAGGGGTTCGGCAGGTGCAGGAGCGCGAAGACAGTTGCGACCAGAAGGATGCTCGGCCAGCCGCGCCCGAGGGCCAGTTGCGCGCGGCGGTTGACGAAGCCTTGCAGGACGTACTGCTGCGCGAAGCCCCAGAGCGGCAGCCACAAGGCCCATTCGAGAAGCTGCCGGCCGTCGAAGCGCAGAGTTTTAAGAAGCGCGCCGGCAGTGACGATGAGAATCGCCGCGACGACGACGGGCTGGACCAGCAGCCGCGCCGCCCGCCAGAAATTGTCCAGCCGCCAGCCTATCTCGCGCGCCGTCTCATTGCGCGCGCGGTGCGAGTAGAGCATCAGGGCGAACGCGAGTCCGACGGGCACAGCCGCGACGAGCTTGCTGTTCCCGGCGAACGGCAGGACTGCCCACTCCGCTATCAGGAACGACGCGGTCACGGACGCGACCTCCCACAGCGCGAGCGCGCGCTCGTTCGCCGCGACGGTCTTGTCCTCGCCTTCGGCCGCCATCCTATTCTTTAGCCTCGCCGGCCGCGACGGTGAAAACGAGCGGCTTGTCAACGAGCTGCAACGTGCGGCGCTGTCCCTCGCCGCTCGCGTGGACGGCGTAGACGCGCGCCTCGTGCTCGCCCGCGGGGAGCGGCGGGGTGTCGAAGACGAAGCCGTGGCCCTCGTCCGTCGCGCGCCCGGCCGAGAGAACGTCAGGGCGCGCCACGTCCGCCGCGCGGTTGCCGACAAAATGTCCGTCAATGTAGAGCTGCACCTCGACGCGCGCGAGCGGCTCTCTTTCGTTGATGACCCAGCCGGCGACGTGGCGCGGGTCGGCCAGGTCGAGCGAGCCGCGGAAGAAGGGAGTGAAGGCCGTCAGGTAAAAGCCGACGGCGAGCGCGCCGACGAAGAGCGTCTCGACGATGGCCTTGCCGATCAGAAAATGGGCCAGTCGCGCGCGCCTCAAGGGGTCCGGCGCGGCCACTCTCTCCATACTCGCCCTCTCGAAAAAGGAAGGGGCGGCACTTTCCGTGTGGCCGCCCCTTCGTCCGTTTGCTCGGCTCACGCCGGGCCGCTTCACTGGCCCGAGTAGTTGTTCTGGTTCGTGTCCTGGTAGTTGAGCGTGTGCCTTGTGGTCAGCGTCGCGTCCGCCGGAAGATTAGGACGGAGGCGGACTGCGACTCTCAGCACAGCCGTATCGCCCGGCGCAAGCTCCGGCACGCGCCACGTGAACCGCTGGTTAGCGCCCGGCGCGTCCTGCGGGCTCAAGGACGGGTCGGAGTTGACGAACTCAAGCGCGTCGGGCAGCGTCTCGACCACCGTCAGGTTCTTCGCCAGGCCGCTCCCTTCGTTGACTAGGACGAGACGATAGAAGATCGAATCTCCCGGCGCGGTCGAGTCCGCGGCCTGCTCCGTGCGGACGCGCACGCGCGGGGTCGCGACCGTCAAGACGGTGTTGGCCTCAGACGCTTCGCGGCCGCTCAAAAGCGAGCGCGTGACGACGTTGTAGGAGAACTGCTGGCGGTCGGGCGTCGAGGCCGGAATCTGCACGCGCAGGAGCAGCGCGAACTGGCCGCCGCGCGGCTCAATCTGCGTAGTCTGCGACACGACCGGCTCAGACTCCTGGTGCTGCCCGTCGCCGTTCGTGTCAGCGTAAAGGCTCGCCTGCGGAGCGCCCGGCGCGGTGACTCTCAGGTCGTAAGAGTCGGGCGCGTTGCCGGGGTTGCGGACGACGAAGGGGACGAAGATGGTGTCGCCCGGCGTCGTCGTCAGGCCCACGGAGACGGCGTCAATCCGCGCCTTCGGGACTTTCCCGACTGTGATTGACGGACTGTCGAAGTTCGAGCCGAAGGGCAAGGACTGCGTGCGTAGCGCGCCGCGTCCCAAAGTGCTCGTGTTCGCCAAAGCATCCGGCACGGCGCGCAACGTCACACTGATGTCGCGCGTACTGCGCGCACCCAAATCGCCCAGGCTCCAGATGGCCGTGCGCGAGGCGCGGTCGTAGTTGATGGGTGCGGGGTTGGCGCTGACCAATTCAAAGTTCGGATTCAGCACGAAGTCTGCGCGGGTGGCACGCGCGGGGCTGCTCCCGGCGTTACGAATCGAGATGGTCTGCGTGAACGTGTCGCCCGGCATGACCGAGGTGTCCGAGACGTTCGAGTTGCCGGTGAGCGAAGCGGCGACGACGTTGATCGAGCCGTCCGCGACTTTCAAGACCTGATAGTCGGCCTGCGAGGCGGCGCGCACGAAGAACTTCAGCGTCTGCCCGTCGTTCGCGGTCTCGGGCACGCGCAGATTCAAGGTCACGTCGGCCGAAGAGCCGGGCGTGAGCTGCGGCGTAACCAGCACGGGAAGTTCCGCGCCCCCGCCGCTCTGGGCCAAATTAAACGTGGGCTGGAACTCGGCCGGCAAGTCCGTCTCCAATCTAAATTGGTCCGCTTTGTTCCCGGTGTTCCTGACCGTCAGCGGAATCTGAATGCTCTGGCCCGGCTGCGCGAACTCGGAGTTACTGCGTAAAGCTAAGACAAGGTTCGGGACCTGCTTGACCGTGACGCTCAGGCCGCCGCCGCTCTGCGAAAGCGGCGTCGTGTCGTCGGGCTGCGAGACGCTCGGCGGCGTGTTGCGCGCGACGGTTTCGATGGGCGGCGTCGCGATAGCAGGCGTCGGCGTCGGCGTCGGTCGCACGGCGGGCTGCGTCGTCATCGGCCGCGAAGTGTTGCTCGGGGTCAGGGCCGTGCGCGGCTGCGTGCGCGCCGTGTTGGCGTTGGAAGTGTTGCTGATCTGGACGGACGAAGCATTGGTCTGCCCGCCCGTGCTCTCGGGCTGCGTCAGAGTCTGGCGCGGCTGGACGCGGCGGTTGCGCCCGGTCGTGCGGCGCGAAGGCGTCATGGAGGGATCAGTGCGGGCAATCTCCACGGGCGTCGGGGCCGGCGTCGGGCTCGGCGTCGTCAGAGGCGGGATGCGACGAGCCTGCTGCTGCTGTGGTGGCCTGCTTCCCTCGGTCCCGGTGGTCGCGGCCGCGGTCGTCTGCCTTCCGGTTTGTGTGCCAGTTTGTGTGCCGGTAGTATTCCTGGCCGCGCGCGGCGCAGGCGTCGGCGTCGGGCTGGCGGCGGCGATCTGCTTCGGCGTCGGCGTCGTCCTGGCCGTCTGCGGGCGCGAATTGATCTCGGCGCGGGCCGTCTCAAGCTCGCCCTCGTAGATGTCCGCGAACGGCGTGTCCTTGATGGTCTTCAGACGGGCTCCGACCTGCTCGGCCTCCTGCAACTTGCCCAACTGCATGTAGGAGCGGCCGAGCCAGAGCAGCGTCAGGTCCGTGATGATGCTGCGCGGGTAGGTCTTGAGAAAGTCCTGGAGGACGACGGCCGCCTGATCGTAGCGGCTCTGGTTGTAAAGGTTCTGCCCCTTGGTGAACATCGCCTGCTCGGCGTCGCTCGGGATGTCCGGCTCCTGCGGCCGCGCCGCAGTCACTCGTGAGGCGGCGCGCGCCGCGGCCGAGAGGACGGGCGCGAAGGGCGAAAGCAGAAGTGCCGCCGCAAGTGCAGCCGCGCCGATTTTATTTCTCTTTATCAAGTTAGTAGACCTCCGGCAGGTAGGGGGAATCATATACTGATGATGTTCGAGCTGTAAGCAACTGCAAGGGTAGCGTCTGCCGGCCGGGCGGGCCGCAAACTGTCGGATGATACCTTTTAAGAATGCAAAAGTAAAAATTAAAAATGCAAAATGGAAGAGCGGGCCGTGCTTCTCATCCTCCATTTTTCATTTTTAATTTTGCCTTTGCATTCTCATTTACCAGCTCCCGCGGCCGACATCCAGGCGGTCGCCGGCTTCGAGGACGGGGTCGGGGATTTTACCCGCCTCAATCTGTTTCAGGTTGTATTCGGCGGTGACGAGGCGGCCGTCCGCGCCCTGGCGCGAGACCTTGACCTTACTGCCGGCGAAGCGCGTCGGCCCGCCGGAGGCCAGCACGGCCTGCGTCAGCGTCAGGCCCTGGTGAAAATCTTTCTGGCCCGGCGAGTTGATCGCGCCGCCGATGTAGAAGAACTGCGGCGGGGCCGGCGGCGGCGCGGCGAGCGTGATCACGTCGTTCGGCATGACGAGCGTCGTCATGGCGTTGGAGTCGGCGAGCTTCACCTCGACGCTCTGGCCGCCCGGCCGCATGATGGTCGCGCGGCCGGCCTCGGGCCTGGGCTGCGCCTCGGCCAAGACGACGTAGAGCGGCACGGCCTCGCGCCGCAAGACTTTCGTGCCGGGGTCGCCCACGAGCCCCGTCACGATGACGGTGTGGCTCGCGTACTCGCGCACGCTGACCACCAGCTCGGGCTTCTCGTAAACCTTGACGGCCGCGGTCAACTGCCTGTCAATCTCGTCGGTCGTGAGCCCGGCGACTTGGAGGGGCTCGCCGGCCAGGGGGTATTCGAGGAGCCCGCCGGCCATCACCATGAAGAGCGTGGACTCGCGCCCGCTCGCGTTGAGCAGGCGGATGTCGAGCACGTCTCCGCTGCCGACGCGGTAAATGGCGGACGGGTCAATCGGCTTCGGGCTGGACTCGGCAGCGGCGGGTTTTGTTTTCGGGTCTTCGCCGAGGGTGGGCGAGTCGCCCGGCACGGTCGTGATGGTTTTGGCCGGTGCGTCGCTCGTCGCGCCGCTTGCGTTGTCGGGAGTGAGCGGCTCGGCGGCGGCCGTCACAGGGGGAGTCGCGGGCTTTCCGTGCTCGCCCGCCTTCTCGTTGTTCGCCGTGGTCCCGGCGGGCGCGATGTTGTTAGACTGTGCCAGCGCCGTGACGCCTTGCGCGCCGAAGACGAGCGGCAAGGCGAGCACCAATAATACTCTCTTCATAATGCACTCAAATTCCTAGCCCTGTTGTTGAGGCGGAGAGCGGCGGCCGGGCAATGGCTCCGCACTTCGCGTTGGTTAAAGCCGTCTTAGAACGGGCGGCCGCGCACTTCGTTGCGCCGTCCGAACTCAAAAATCAGCGACAGCCGGTTGCGGTTGAAGGTTAAGACAGGGATGGTCGAGTCCCTGCGCTGAAAACTGTAGACCAGGCGGGTCCTGAGCAGGTCGCTGAAGCGATAGCCGCCTTCGAGCGTGAAGCCGTAGAGGTGGTCCGTGCGCTTGAAGCCGGCGAATTGGCCCACGAAGAGGCCGCCGCTCGCCGTCGAAGTCGGGACGATGCGGACCGGGAAATTCAGTTGTTGGTAGTTGACGCCCAAAGCCAGCTTGATGCTCCCGCCCTGCGTGGTTTCGAGGCGTAACGAGCCGCCAGACGAGAGCAGGCGCGCGTTGCCCCCTTCTAGATTAAACACCGAAAGCTGCGTTTTTCGCAGACCCGCAAGCTCTAAAATCGTACTTTCGCCGAAGGCGCGGCGGAACCGCATCTCGGCGATCAGGCTGCTGAAGTCGTTGACCTCGGGCGCGTACTTGAACTTGTCGCGCTCGTAGCCCACCCAGAAGGCCATCCCGCTCGTCTCCGAGACCTGCGTGCGCGCGCCGAATTCGAACTGGTAACGCTGGAAATGGCCCAGCGCGTCGAACTGCGGCCTGAACGGCACGTCCGAGACGGTGTTCGTGTAATTGAAAGACAGGAAGCCGGTCGTCTCCTCCGAGATGTCGCGCTCGTAGGCGACGCCCCCCCTCAGTTCCTCGTAGTCAACGAAGAGCGGCGCGGCCGCGATGTGGTCCTTGCTCCAGCGCACGAGGTTGTAGCCGCCGTCGAAGGCCAGGCGGCTGCGCGAATTCAGGAGGAACTCGGCGCGGACGCCGGCGTCGTTGCGGTTGAAGGTGTCGCCGACGATGTAGACCTCGCCGGCCGGGTCGAACTCGCGCGGGTCTGACTGCGAGCGCACGAAGTGGTCGCGCAGGGCCAAGCGCACGAACGGCGTGACCTCGAAGCGCGTATCCAGGTCGAGCGTCTGCCCGTTGGCCCATTGGCCGATGCTCAAGCGGCGCAGCCGCGCCTCGTAGGCGATGCGAAACGCGCGCGCCACACCCGGTATCTCGTATTCGAGTCGCGGGGCCAGGCCCAGGACGGCCGTGTGGCGGCCGTCCGTCGAGCGGTAGAAAAAGTTGTCGTCGTAAGTCGCGCCAAGCTGGATAGAGGGGCGCAGGAAGCCAGCGCCGAAAGGACGCCCGCCGACCTCGTCTCTTTCCGCGGCGGTCGTGCCCGGAACCCAGACGCCGGGCGTCGCGCCGGGCGGCTGCATCGTCATCGTGATGAAGTTAACGGACCCGGTCGGCGCGGCGGCCGTGTTGCCGGACGGCAGGAAGAACGCGGGCGCGAAGCCGTTCGTCGAGCCGCCGGGGAAGCGGAAAGACGACGCGGGCAGCCCGCCCCAGATGGTCCGCCCGCGGAAGATCATCTGCGGCGCGGAAGAGGCAAGCACGGGAGTTGTGCCAGTCGCTTGTGCCGCAGGCACGGCCGCCGCGTAGTTGAGCGCCGGGCGCTGTAAGCTCACTTCTTCGTGAGTCCGAATTCCTTCGTCCAGGTCGCCGGTCACGGGCAGGGCGGCAACCTGTGCCGCTCCCTTCCCGGCTGCCGGCGGCTTCGCCGTCGCGACCTCCGTGGTTGATGCTGACGCGGGCGCGCGGCGGCGCAGGCGCGCAAAGTCCGAGGCGACGCCGATGACGAGGCGGTTGAAGTTCTTCTTCTGCGCGATGGTGGCACCGTCGCCGAGTGTGATGATCACGTCCACGTAAGGCTCGCCGTCGCGCTCGCCCGCGACTGTTCGCACCTCGCTCGCCAGGGCTTCGCCGACCTCGTAGCTCTGCCGGAGCAGCGAGCGAGCGCCGAGGATGCGTATGACCGTCTGGCGGCCGCGCGAGTAGTGCTCGACCGTGGCGTCCTCGAACGAGCCGTCGGCGGTAATCTCGATGCGGACGAGGCCCGCCTCGCTGACGACGTTGAGGCGCACGAGCTGCATCGGGCCGGCGGCCGCCGTGCCGGAAAAATTGGACGGCAGCAGGAAGCCATAGAGGGGGATGGACAGAAGGGCGACGAGCGAAACGGCGATTCTCGCCGCCTTGCGCCGACCCTTCCGGCTCACGCTCTTTTGAGGCAAGCGGTCTCGCATCATCTTTTCACCGGGTGTTTGAGAAACCTCTATTCGCCGGGCGACGCGCGCGTCCATGCGCGCCGTGTGCTTGGAGTCCCGATTGTTCGTTTGACGGCAGTTCGCTTCAGCAAGAGGCTCCGGGGCAAACGAAGCCTAAATTGCACCATGAATATTACTCTTCAACTCTGGGCGCTGGCAAGGATTTTGGCGGAAAAAGATGGGGCCAAAGCTCCGCGAAACGGACCCTCACCATCTCCTCCACGTCGTCGGCCGCCTCGCATTCCAGGCACTCCCTCGCGATCTGCTGCGCGTCGGCGAACTTGATGCCCTCGACGACGCGGCGCACGCGCGGGATGGAGGTGGCGGCCATGCTCAACTGCGTCGCGCCGAGGCCGATGAGGATGACGGCGTAGGCCGGCGTGCCGGCCATCTCGCCGCAGACGAGCGCGGGGATGAACGCCTTGCGCGCGGCGTCGAGCGTGCGCTCGATGCTTTGCAGGACGGCCGGGTGGAGCGAGCGGAACCAGTCGGCCACCTCCTCGTTCGCGCGGTCCACGGCCAGCAGGTACTGCACGAGGTCGTTGGTGCCGAGGCTGAAGAAATCAACTTCGCGCGCCACCTTGTCGGCGGACATCACGGCCGACGGGACTTCAATCATCGCCCCGATGCCGACCGTGCCGATCACCTTGCCTTCCCGTTCGAGCCGCGCGCGCTCATCGTTGATGATGCGGCGCGCGCGGCGCACGTCCGTCAAGTCTGAAATCATCGGGAGCACGATGTCGAGCTTCCCCTTCGCGGAGGCGCGCAGGATGGCCCGCGCCTGAGTGCGCAGCACGTCCTCTTGCCGCAGGCTGAAGCGTATGGCGCGCAGGCCGAGTGCGGGATTGCGCTCGGCGTCGCCGGTCGCCCCGCCGAACTTCTCGCCGCCGAGGTCGAAGAGGCGGATATTGGCCCCGTCCTCGCCGGCCAGCGCCGCTACCTCCTCGTAAGCCTTCAACTGCTCCTCTTCCGAAGGCATCGTGCCCTTGTGAGAGAGCAGGAACTCCGAGCGGTAGAGCCCTATGCCGCGCGCGCCGAAGCGGCGCACGTCCTCGTACTCGGCCGGCAGCTCGACATTGGCCCTGAGCGTAATCTCTTTGCCGTCCAGCGTCCGCAAAGGGCCGGAGCGCCCGCCCTCCGTCGCCGTCTCGTGAACGGTCGCCGCCGCGCTCGCCGTGAGCGACTTGTAGTGCTCGACGGTCGCCTGCGACGGGTGTAGGAAGACGAAGCCCTGCTGCGCGTCAACGACGATGCGGTCGCCGGTGCGCGCGCGGCGGTGCAAGTCGCGCAGGCCGACGATGGCCGGAATACCGAGGCTGCGCGCGATGATCGCCGTGTGCGAAGTCCAGCCGCCCGCGTCCGTGGCGATGGCGCGCGCGTGCTCCAAATCAAGCTCGGCCACGGCCGACGGCAGCAAGTCCTCGGCGACGATGACGGCGTCTTCCGTCAACTGCCGCAGGTGCGGCCGCCCGCCGCCGAGCGCGACCAGGATGCGCTGCGTCACGTCCTCTATGTCGGAGCCGCGCTCGCGCAAGTAGTCGTCCTTGATCTCATCGTAAACGGCGAGCAGCCGGTCGGCAGCGACCTTGACGGCCCACTCGGCGTTCGAGTGCTCCTCGCGTATGAACGTCTCCACGTCGCCGAGGAGCTTGCGGTCTTCGAGCATCAGCAGGTGCGCGTCGAAGATGTAGGCGTGCTCCGCGCCGAGCTTTTTCTCCGCCCGCGCCTTGACCGCGAGGAGTTGCCGGCGCGCGAGCCGGATGGCCGCGCGGAAGCGTCGCGTCTCGCGCTCCACGTCCCGTTCGTCGAGCGTCGCGCGGTAGACCTGGCGCGCGCCGTTGAAGACGCGCAGGACGCGCCCGACGACCACGCCTTCGGAGACGGCGCGGCCGCGCCAGCATTCTTCAAGGCCCTGACTATTACGACGCCGGCTCACTTTCCTTCTCCCCGAAACCGCTGGCGAACAACTCGCACAGCGCGGTCATGGCCTGGTCCTCGTCCGCGCCCTCCGCGGTCGCCAGCAATTTTGTGCCGCGCGAGGCGGCCAGCATCAACACGCTCAGGATGGACTTGGCGTCGGCCGAGGCCGTGCGGTCTTCGCGCTCAAGCCGGACGGCGCTCTGGTAGGCGCTCGCCGTGCGCACCAGGAGCGCCGCGGCGCGCGCGTGCAGGCCCAGGCGGTTCGTGATCTCGACCCAGTGCTCTACCATCTAACTCTTCTTCTGCGGCGCGAGCAAATCGCCCGCGAGATAGATTCCCTCGCGCCCCTGGTCGCGCACGCGGCGCGCGACCTCGGCGAGCGAGTCGGCTTCGGCCTGGCTCGCCAGCTTGATGACCATCGGCAAGTTCACGCCCGTCACGACCTCGACCTCGCCGTCCGCGAGGAACATGGAAGTGATGTTGGTGGGCGTGCCTCCGAACATGTCTGTCAGGATCAGGACGCCGCGCCCCTCGGAGACGCGCGTGATGGCGCGCTCGATCTCGTCGCGCGCCGCCTCAACGTCGTCGTGCCAGCCGATAGAGACGGCCATGATGTGCTTGACCTGGCCCACGATCATCTCGGCGGCTGCCAGGAACTCGCTCGCCAATTGGCCGTGCGTCACGATCACGCCGCCGACCCGGCCCGGTTGCGCTTCTGCTGTTGATGGATTTTCCGTCATTAAATTTTAGACTCGACTCAACTGCGGCTGCGCCGCAAGACATTCTCAGGCTCGAAGATATTCTTTCACTTCTTTCGCCGCTTCGCCTTCTTCACGTCGCGGTGGATGGCCTGCGCCTCGAAGCCGTTGCGGCGCAGGCGGCGCGCGAGGGCGTTGGCGACCATCACGGAGCGGTGGCGGCCGCCCGTGCAGCCTATCCCAACAGTCACATAAGACTTTCCTTCGCGTTTGTAAAGCGGCAGCAGGTAGTCCAGGAGATCGCTGAAACGGTGCAACGTCTCCTCGACCTCCGGCTTCGTCTTCAGGTAATCGACCACGCGGCGGTCGTGGCCCGAGAGGTCGCGCAAGGTCGAGACGAAGTAAGGGTTCGGCAGGTGGCGCACGTCGAAGAGCAGTTCCATCTCGGGCGGGCTGCCGTACTTGTGCCCGAAGCTCAAGACCTGCACGCGCATCGGCGTGCCCTCCGTGTTCGGGCTGAAGCGTTCGACCAGCAGGCGGCGCAGGGTGTGCACGGTGTGCTCGGAGGTGTCCGTGATGTGGTCGGCGAGCGAGCGAATGTGTGCCATCGCCTCGCGCTCGTCGCGGATAGCTTCGAGGAGCCCGCCGCCGGTCTCGGCCGGGTGCGGCCGCCGCGTCTCGCTGAAGCGCCGCTGCAAGACCTCGTCGGAGGCTTCGAGGAAGAGGACGAAGACGCGCAGGCCCTGCTCGCGCAGGACCGAAAGGGAGTGCTCGAACTCCGAGAGGAAGCGGCCTTCGCGGATGTCAACGGCCAGCGCGGCGCGCTCGATGCGGGCCTGGCCGTCCTCGCCCGGCTGGACGAGCCGCGCGAAGGTGGGCAGCAGCGTGAGCGGCAGGTTGTCAACGCAGAAGTAGCCCAGGTCCTCGAACGCGTTCGTTGCCGAAGACATCCCGGACCCGGAGAGCCCCGTGATGATTACAATGTCCGGCGACCCTTCGCCCTCGACCACTTGTTCCGCCATACGGTAAACAGTAATCAGTAATCAGCAGTCAGTCAAAGGCGGATAAATGATAACCGGCTACGGATTGCCGCCTACTTCTCCCCAAGCATTTTCGAGTGTCTCTCGACGAACGTCTGCGCCGCGTCGTAGCCGCGGTCGCGCAGGAGCTGCACGCGGACTGCCGTCTCGACGAGCGTCGAGAGGTTGCGGCCGGGGCTGACGGGAATCAGCGCCTGTGGCACGGAGACGCCCAGTATCTCGACGGCCTGCGCGTCAATGCCGAGGCGGTCAACCCCGCTCGCCGCCTCCCAACGCTCTAAGCGTATCGACAGGTCTATGTTCTTCGACGTGCTCGTGGCCGAGACGCCGAAGAGGTCGCGGATGTTGATGATCCCGAGGCCGCGTATCTCCAGGTGCTCGCGCAAAAGCTCGGGCGCGCGCCCGACCAGCCGCTCGGCCCCTATGCGCCGCACCTCCACGACATCGTCCGACACGAGCCTGTGCCCGCGCGCCACGAGGTCGAGCGCGCACTCGGACTTCCCGATGCCCGAAGCGCCTTCGATCAACACGCCCAGGCCGTAGATGTCCAGGAGCACGCCGTGGCGCACGACGACCGGGGCCAGCATCTCCTGCAAGTAGTCCGTGACCGTGCTGATGGCGACGGAGCTGACGACGCCCGTCGAGAGCAGAGGGAGTTCGGCCTCTTCGGCCGCGGCCATCAATTCGGGCGGCGGCGTGAGCCCCTTCGTGACCAGGATGCAGGAGATTTTTTCCAGTTCGAGGTTGCGAATCGCTTCGAGCCTGCGGGCCTCGTCCATACGGTCGAGGAACCAGATTTCGGCCTGCCCGATGATCTGCAAGCGGCCCGCGTGTACGTAGTGCGTGAAGCCGGCGAGCGCGAGCCCGAGCTTCTGTATGCGCGGGACCGTCAGCCGGCGCGCATTGACGCCGCCCGCGCCTGCGACGACGCGCAGCTCAAGCCGCGGCGGGGCCTGTGCCAGAAATTCGGCGACGGTGATTGACGGTGTGTCGGTCGGGTTCATGGTCGGGCGAATGGTAGCACGCCTCGGACAAAAACTGGCACTTCGCCGCACCATAAAGCGGCACCCCGCCCCGCTTTTCCCGGCACGTCGAGTCAACGAAAACCGATTTCCCGCCGGATGCAGGCTAATTCGCTGCTGTCCGTGGTGGCACTGTGGTTGCTACCTGCGGGGCGGCTGATACTGTCATCTTAGTGTGCCTCCGGCCCGGAAGATAAAAACACGTCAGCCCGCCGTACGTCATGCAAACCGCTCAGTGCCACCCCGTGAGCACCGCGTAACCTTAAAACAGTAATCCTTAGGAGTGAGTCCCTCAATGAGAATTTTCCGTGGAACCTTAAACCTTCTTGCCCTCTGCCTGTTCGTCGCGGCCCTGACCAGTCAGGCCCACGCGCAGGCGACCCGCACCTGGGTCTCGGGCGTCGGCGACGACGCCAACCCGTGCAGCCGCACGGCCCCTTGCAAGACCTTCGCCGGTGCCATCTCGAAGACCGCCATCAACGGCGAGATAGACGCGATTGACCCAGGCGGCTTCGGCGCGGTCACCGTCACCAAGTCCATCACGATTGACGGCGGCCCGGCGTTCGCTTCCATCCTCGCCAGCGGCACCAGCGGCGTCATCGTCAACATCGCCGCCGGCAACGCGAACGACCCGCTCCGCTCCGTGCGCCTGCGCCGGCTCTCGATTAACGGCAGCGGTGCGGTCGGCGGCGTCGGCTCCAGGACGGGACTCGACGGCGTGCGCGTGTTGAAAGCAAATTCGGTCTTCATAGACGACGTGGTCATTTCAGAGTTCGCCGAAGAAGGGGTTGATGTCAATGTCGACCTGGACATCACCCTGGCGATGGACAACGTGCAGATTCGCAACTGCAACGGCACGGGCGTCAAGTCGCAGGCGAGCTTAGGATTCGTCGCCGCCTCGCTCAACAACGTCCGCGTCCAGACTTGCGCTGTCGGTTTGGAGGCGGGCCAGCGCACCAGGGTCAACGTGAACGGCTCGGTCTTCACCAGGAACCCGGTCGGGCTGAAGGCGACGGGGATTGCCAGCGTGCTCAACATCGCGAACACCTTCGTGGCCGTCTCGCAGACGGTCGGCGTGATCGGGAGTGCGCCCTCCGTCGTCCGCCTCTCGTCGTGCACCATCACGCAGAACTTGCTCGGCGTGGACGCCAACGGCGGACAGGTCATCTCGCTCGACCAAAACACCCTCTCCGGCAATGCGACCGACGGGGTGTTCACTTCGTCTGTGCAGAAGTTGTAGCGCCCGACGAGGCGACAGGTGGGAGCCGGGGGACGTAAGGAGTCCTCCGGGGCTGTCATCAAAGGCAAAGAGCGGCGGGGCCAACGTTGGCCCCGCCGCTCTCGCTTTACGGCTCGATGAGGCCGTAGTTGCCGTCCTTGCGTTTGTAGAGCACGCCGATGCGGTCTGTGTCTGCGTCGCGGAAGACGAGAAACTGGTCGTCCTCCTCGGAGAGCCGGAGCGCGGCCTCCTCGGCCGTCATGGGCTTGACCGCGTAGCGGCGCGCGTTGACGATGCGCGGCGTGCGCGGGCTGGCCTCGACGGGCGGCTGGCCGTCCGGCTCCGGCGCGACCGCCGCGGTGCGCTTCGCGTTCTGCTTGCGGTCGATGATTTTTTTCTTGAGCTTGAGCGCCTGCTTCTCGATCTTGGCGATGGCGCGCGTCAGCGCCAGGTACATGTCGGCGTTGGTGTCGGTCGCCGTCAGGGTGTGCTCGCGCCAGTGGACTAAGACCTCACCGATCTGGCGGTTCTTCTCGACTTCCATGATGACGTGGGCGCGCGCCGTCGTGTCGTTAAAAATATGGCTCAACTTCTGGAAATGATCTTCGACGTGGGCGCGCAGCGCCGGCGTCACCTCGACGTGACGGCCCGTGTACTCGAACTCCATTGGCAATCCCTCCTCGAAAAAAAGTGATGAATGCGGAATGATGAATGATGAATGAAAAGCCTTTTGTCTTTAATTCATCATTCATCCCGCAAAGTTCATCATTGCTGTTTAGACTGGTGCCCGGCGTTCGCGCGAGCCGGGAATCTGCATCTGGTCGCGGTACTTGGCGACCGTGCGGCGCGAGAGCTTGATCCCGTCCTTAATCAGAATCTTGACGATCTGGTCGTCCGTGATGGGGTTGTGCGAGTCCTCTTCCTCGATGAGCTTCTTGATCTTCAGCTTGATGATGCGGGTCGAGACCTCCTCGCCCTCCTCGTTCATCATCCCTTCGGTGAAGAAGCGGCGGAGTTCGATGACGCCCTGCGGCGTGTGCGCGTACTTGCGGTTGACGACGCGCGAGACCGTCGAGAGGTGCATCCCGATGTCTTCGGCGATGTCTTTCAGCATCATCGGCTTGATGTACTGCACGCCCTTGTCCAGAAATTCCTTCTGGCGTCTGACGATTGACTCGACTACTTTGTAGATGGTCTGCCGCCGGTGCTCTATGTTGCGCAGGAGGTCAACGGCCGAGCGCATCTTGTCGCGGATAAAGTCGCGCGTCTCTTTGGTCGTCGTCTGCTGGCCGAGCATCTGCTGGTAGTTCTGGCTAATGCGCAGGCGCGGGCTCCCGTCGTCGGCGAAGTAGATGACGTAGCCGCCAAGCTCGTCCGCGTCGTCGGCCTCCTCGTCCAGCTTCTCGATGTAGATTTCCGGCGAGATGAGGACGGGCTCGTCCGACGAGTAGCGCCGCCCCGGATAGGGGTCGAGCGTGCGGATGAATTGGACCTCTGAGAGCAGGGTCTCCACGTCAATCCCGGTCTGCTTCGAGAGGTTCGGCAGCTTGTGTTGTTGCAGCTCCAGCAGGTGGTCACCGATGAGCCGCTTCGCGAGGCGGTCGCCCTCGCCGCGCGCTTCGAGCTGGACGAGCAGGCACTCGCGGGCGTCGCGCGCGCCGCAGCCCACCGGGTCGAGGTGCATCACGACGCGGCGCGCTTCTTCGACCAGGTCTTCGGTCCACGCGCCCATCGCGGCCACCTCTTCGTTGGTCGCGGTCAGGCGGCCGTCCTCGTTGAGGTTGCCGATGATGCAGACGGCCACGTCGCAGATTTCCTCGCGGACGGGGTTCAGGTGTAGCTGCCACTCCAGGTGCTCTGACAACGACGGCGCGCGCGTCAAAAACTGCTCGAAGGTCGGCGCGTCCTCCTTGTACTCGAACTCCTGCGTCTTGTAGCCGGGGTCCAGGTAGTCTTGAAACTCGCGCCCGAAATCAATCTCCTCGAACGAGTCGCGCGCGGCCTCGTCCGCCCCGAACTCTTCGCCCACCTCGCCCGGCTCGCCGCCCACGTCCTCGGCCGTCGCCAAACCTCCTTCGGGCTCGGCGTACAAGTTGACGGCGTCCGCCTCGACTTCGCCCGCGCCGTTTTCGCCCGCGCCGTTGAAGTCCGCCGCGGTCGCCGCCACGCCTTCGGGCGCGGGGAGGTCGAAGCTGCTGCCGGAGTCGGCGCTTTCCAGCTGGTCTAAAATCTTTTCGGCCAGCTCGCGCGTCTCTTCCTGCGAGGGGACTTCTTCGAGGACGGGGTTTTCGAGAAGTTGCTGCTGAATCAGATCGGTCAGTTCGAGCGATGTCATTTGCAGCATCTCGATGCGCTGGCGCAACTGCGGCGTCAGCACGAGGCGCTGCGAAAGGTTGGTCGTGAGCTTAACGGACATACCTTGCCTGGAAAATTGCCTTGAAACCTCACCGAAAATTTTAGCGGTTAACGCTTTTTCGAGCGTGGGAGAGATTATAACTGAAAAAGTGGTCAGTAGTCAGTGGTCAGTGGTCAGTTAAGAAAAAAATTTTGGAGGGAGGCGGATTTTCATCACTGACAGAGCGGCACACGCGTATCCGCGCTTTTAACTGACTACTGACCACTGCCCTGTCACATGCTGAACCGTTCGCCGAGGTAGTGGCGGCGGACCTCGGCGTCTTCGATCAGGTCATGCGGGCGGCCCGAACGGAAGATGCGCCCCTCGGACATGATGTAGGCGCGGTCTGTGACGCCGAGCGTCTCGCGGACGTTGTGGTCCGTAATCAGGATGCCGATGCCGCGGTCGCGCAGGTAGAGGATGACGCTCTGGATGTCGTCAATCGCCTTCGGGTCAATCCCGGCGAAGGGCTCGTCGAGCAGAATGTACTGCGGCTCGGTGGCGAGCGCGCGGGCGATCTCCGTGCGGCGGCGCTCGCCGCCCGAGAGCGATTCGCCGCGCGTGTTGCGGACGTGAGAGATGCCGAACTCTTCCAAAAGCTCTTCCAAACGTTTGAACCGCTCGCGCCGGCGCAGGCCCATCGTCTCAAGCACGGCGAGGATGTTCTGCGCCGCGGTCATCTTGCGGAAGACCGAGGGCTCCTGCGGCAGGTAGCCGAGGCCGAGCCGCGCGCGCAGGTACATAGGGAGCCTGGTGATGTCGCGCTCACCGAGGCGCACGGCCCCGCGGTCTGGCCGCTCCAATCCGACGATCATGTAAAAGGTGGTGGTCTTGCCCGCGCCGTTAGCGCCGAGCAGGCCGACGACTTCGCCCTGCTCGACGTGCAGCGTCACGTCGTCCACGACGCGGCGGCGGCCGTAAGTTTTCTGTAACTGTGAGGTGGCGAGCGCCGTCGCCGAGGGAAACTTTTCCGCGCCCGCGGGCCGCGCCCTCTCCTCGCGGGCGGGTGAGTCGTGGGCGTCCTCGTCGCGCTCGATTGTGACGGACTCTTTCATCAGTGGTAAATGGTAAATGGTAAATGGTAAATGGACAAGACCGCCCGTCCGGGGTTCTATTCATTCTCGGAAAACAGGAACCACGAAGACACACGCGCACGACACGAAATAAGAGCAATCCTTTTCGTGTTTCTTCGTGTGTCTTCGTGGTTCCTGTTTTTTTCTGAAAATGAATAGACGGACGATGAGGTCTATATTTACTGCTTTCTGATCTTGTGTGTCGCGCGGACGCGCCCGCCGGCTTGTGTGCCGCGCGCGTCGTCGGCGACGACCCTGTTTTCGCGCAGGTAGATAGTCAGGCGGCCGCCCTCTGTGCTCCCCTGCTCCGCGTCTTCGACGCGCGCGGGTGCGCCTTTGAGGACGACCGTTTCGTCAGCCGCCGTGTACTGCGCCCAGGTTCCGGTGCCCTGTCTTCCCGGCTGCGTGACGACGACGCTACGCTCAGCGATGGTCTTCTCGACTTCGTTGGTCTCCCTGAGCAGGTGGATGTTGGCGACCTCGCTGCGAATCCTGTCCGTGTCCTGCTTAATGTCCACGTTGCCGCTGTAGCGCAGGACGCGCTCGTCGTCCGAGTAGGACATCGCGTCGGCGGTGGCGAAGGCCGGGACGATTGTGCCAGTTCCGTTCGCGTCCTTGCGCCGCGCCTGGTAGAGCGCGCTCTGTACGTGGCCCTCCCCCTCCATGCGCTTTGTGTCGCGGTAGATGGTGATGGTGTCCGCGCGCACGAAGTTGTCGTCCTGCCAGGCGCGCGCGCTGCCGGTGTAAACGGCGACGCCCGTAACGTGGCGAAACTCCGCGCGGTCAGCAACGATGTAGACGGGGCTCTTGACCTTCTGGAAAGGCGTCGCGCCGTTGGTCTGCTCCTGGCTGTAGTAGGTCGTCGAAGTCTTGCCGCGGCCGAAAGACGTGTCGCTGCGCGTGTCGGAATCAATCTCGGCGGCCGTGGTCCGCGCGCGCGAGTCCCAGACGGTCGGCTCGCCGCCGCGCAGGCGCACGGTCTCGTCCGCAGTGGTGTAGGCGGCCGACTGCGCGCGGCCGTTGCGGTCGCGCTCGTTAAACCTGGCGTCGCCCTCGGCCAGGAAGCGATCCACGTCCTGCGTCTCGCGGACGAAGGTCGCGGTCATCTTCTGCGCCGTGAGCGTGCGCTCTGCACGGTCGTCGGTCGGCTGCAAAGGAGTGATGACGGCTTTCGCCTCGCCGCCTGAAGCGACGAACTCACGGGCCAGGTTTCCGATCTCGTAAAAGTCGCAACTGAACTGCGGCGCGGTCAGGGTCTTGCGGTCGGCGGTCGCGGTCTTCTGCAAGGGTTCGACGACCAGCTCCGCGTTGCCGCCTGCTTCGGCGCGCTCAAGGTCTTTCCCCGTCGCGCGCCAGACGAGTTTCACCGCGTCGGCCGTCAGGCGTTTGTCGGCGGCTTTGGGGTCCGTCGCGCGCGACTGCGGCGCGGAGAGCGTGAGCACGGAGCGCCCGCCCGCGCGCATCTCTTTCAAGAGGCTTCGCTCGTTCTGCGACGCGAAATCAACTTCGAGCGAGGCCGCGCCCGTCAACTCCATCTGCGAGTCAGCGTCGAGGCTGCGCGCGCGCACGTCACGCGAGGCCGCGGCCTTCAGGAGGCGCTGGTCCGCGTCGAAGAAGAAGTCCATGTCCGCGGCGTGGACCTCCGCGCCGCCCCCTTCGCCCATCGAGCGCAGGTAAGAGTTGCCGCGCGCCTCAAGTTTCTCGACGCGCTTCTGATTGTTGAGCGTCGCCGCCAGCTGCTCGCCGCTCATCACGTCGCGCTCCTGCTCGGCCGTCGCGCCGCCCGAGAACGCCAGGTGATTGCTCAACTGGTCGAACGCCGCACGCCCCGCGCGAATCGTCACGGGCCGCGAGCGCGTCGGGTTCTTCGCGTTGTGGGCCAAACGCGCGTCCGGCGTGACCGTGATCTCGACGTTCTTGTGCAGGTCTAGCTTCTTGTGCCTGGCGTCAACGACGGCCCCGGTCGCACTGCCCGAAACGTTTTCGCGCTCGAAGGTGAGGGGCGCGTCCGTCTCGGCGATTTCGGTCCCCTGGTCGAAGGCGATCTTCTCGGTCGCGGCCTTCAGGGCGTCGCGCGTCTCCATCTGCACGTCGCCCGTGAACCAGACGCGCGCCTTGTTCGAGTTCTGCTCGTCCGGCAAATAGATCGCGCGCTGCGCGGTAATCTGGTCCGGCTTGTCGCCCGTCTCCGGGTAGACTTCGAGGTGCACTTCCTCTAGTTCGTGGTGGTTGTCCGAGAACGTGATGTCGCGCGCCGCGCGCACGAAGAGCTTCAGCTTCTCGCCGTCCATCACGCGCCGCTCGTAGCCCTCGATGACGCTCGTCACCTGCTTCGACAGCTCGGGCGCTTCGCCGCGCATGCGGAACGGCTCGTTGTTCCGGTTGCGGTAATAAGAGATGCCGACGTAAACCAGCCCGCCGACCAGCGCCGCGAGCGCCAGCACGCGCGCCACCACGGGCAGCCGCGCGCGCCACCTCACGTCTATCGTTTTCTTTCGCCTGACTTCCTGCATCTTAAATTCAGAGGTCGGAGGTTAGAGGTCAGAGGTTAGTCATAAGTCATTACCTGACCTCTGACCTCTAGCCTCCGACCTCTGTTCTCACGTCTTTCAATACTAACTGCAAACGCGTTTCACCCTGCCAGGTGTTGGGCTCGACGGTGTAGGCGAGTTCGATGCGGGTTCCGGGCCGGAGCGTTCGCCCGGCGAGTTCTTCGACGCCGCCCCACCAGACGGCCTCGACGGGGCGCGTGTGCTGCCCCGAGACGCGGAATTTCAAGTGCTTCTCTTTCATCACGCGCGGCTCGCTCAGGACGCGCAAGCCACGCGTCACGAAGACCGGGCGCGGGTTGGCCTGGCCGAACGGCTCAAGCGCGCGCAGCTCCTCGGCGAGCCCGAGCGTGACCGCTTCGGCCGGCAGCTCCATGTCAATGTTGACGGCGGGCACGAGGTCCATTGCTGTCAGGTTCAAAGCGGCGTGCTCGTTCAGGCGGCGGCGCAGCTCGGGGATGTGCGCGCGCGCGATGCTGAGGCCCGCGGCGTGGGAGTGGCCGCCGAACTTCTCGAAGAGGTCCGCGCACTCGGTCAGGCCGTTCAGGAGGTGGTAAGCCTCTATGCTGCGCGCGGAGCCGTGCCCGTCGTCGCCGTCGAGCGAGATGACCACGCAGGGGCGGTTGATTCTCTCCGCGATCTTCGAGGCGGCGATGCCTATGACGCCCCTGTGCCAATTGTCGCCGGCGATGACGGCGACGTGCGTCGAGGATGAAACGTCTGAAGACTCAAGCTCGGCGAGGGCGCGGCGGACGATCTCCTGCTGGACGGTCTGGCGCTCGCGGTTGCGCGCGTCCAGGTGCTCGGCGAGCCTGCGCGCCTCGGCGCGGTCGGTCGTCTCGAACAGCTCCACGACGGCGCGCGCCGCGTCCATGCGCCCGGCGGCGTTGATGCGCGGCCCGAGCCGGAAGCCCACGTCGTAAGCCGAGAGCCCGCGCGCCGAGTCGGCGCATCCGGCGACCTCCATCAACGCGCGCAGGCCCAGGTTAGTGGCCTTCGGCAAGTCGCGCAGGCCGAGCGCGACAATCGAGCGGTTCTCGCCGACGAGCGGCGCGACATCAGCGACTGTGCCAATAGCAACTACTTTAAGAAAGCCCGCTATCTGAGACTCGCGCCCGCGCTCGCGGAAGAGCGCGTGGGCCAGTTTGAAGGCGACGCCCACGCCCGCAAGGTTCTTGTCCGGGTAATTGCAGCCGCGCTGGTTCGGGTTGAGGACGCAGAAGGCGGGCGGCGCTCCCTCCGCTTCGTCCGGCAGGTGGTGGTCCGTGACGATAACGTCGAGCCCGTGCGCGCGCGCCCAGACCAGGGGCTCGTGTGCGCGTATGCCGCAGTCAACGCTGATGACGAGCGAGTAGCCTTCGGCGCGGGCCTGTTCGAGCGCGGGCTGCTGTATGCCGTAACCTTCCGTGAAGCGGTGCGGGACGTGAAAGCCAGTCTGCGCGCCGAGCAGACCGAGCGCGCGGCGGAGCACCACCGTGCCGGTCGTGCCGTCCACGTCGTAATCGCCGTAAACCAGAATCTTCTCGCCCGCGTCCACGGCCCTGAGGATGCGCCCCACCGCTTCGGACATGCCGAGCATGAGCGACGGGTCGTGCATTTGATCGTGCGCCGGGCGCAGGAATTTCCGCGCGGCTTCCTCTTCACTGTAGCCGCGCGCGACGAGCAGCCCCGCGAGGATTTCGGAGACGCCGAGGACGCGCGCCAGGCGGGCGGCGCTTTCGGTCTCCTGCTCACGCATGATCCAGCGCCTGGCGGGACGCGGGGACGCGGCGACGCGGGGACGCGGCGACAAAGAAGGCTCTGCTGTTTCGCCGTGTCCCCGCGTCTCCGTGTCTCCGCGTCTTTCTCTCATTCCTTAATCCGCGAACCAGCCGTTGGCGTCCAGCAGTTTGACGCCGATGCGCTGCTTGCCGTCCGAAGAGTCCGTCCAGACGCCGTTGACTTCAGCCTCGACGGTGCGACCGTAGGGGGGCGTGAGGCGTATCCTTGCTCCGACTGTGACGGCCGCGTCGGTGACGAGCGTCGCGCCGCCGCGGCTGACCTTGACGGCCAGCGCGTCCGCTTGAAACAGTTCGCCGCCGGGGGTGAGTCCCTCCAGTGCGACCGCGAACTCGACGGGGACGCGCGGGCTGCGCGGGCGCTGTGACGGTGCGCCTGCCTCGCGCTTCAATTCTTCATTCATCGGCCTAGTCTTCCTCGATCCTCGTCATTCAGACGAATGCTTATCTCAATGAGGAGGGGCAAGGATTAGTTTACCAGAAACAGTGGTCAGCGGTCAGTGGTCAAAAAAAGTGGTCAGTGGCCGGTGGTCAGTGGTCAGTTAAGAACAGGCGGCGGGCTTACGTTTTTAACTGACCACTGACCACTGACCACTTTTTTGACCACTGACTACTGACTGCTGATGGTGTTCGTGAAAAGCAGGCCGAGGATAATCGCGCCGACGAGCAGGCGGTAGCCTATGAAGACGGCGGTCGAGTGTGTGCGCAGGTAACGCAGCAGGAACCAGATCGAGAAGTAGCCGACGACGCCCGCGACGACGGTGGCGACGGCGAGCGCGTGGTAGCTCTCGTGCGGCAGATGCTCGAAGGCTTCTTTGAGTTCGAGCAGGCCGCTGGCGGCGATGGCGGGGATGGAGAGCAGGAAGGAGAAGCGCGCGGCCGTCTCGCGCGTCTCGCCGGCGAAGAGCCCGCCCATGATGGTCGAGCCCGAGCGGCTCGCGCCCGGAATCAGCGACAGCACCTGCGCGCCGCCGACCGCGAGCGCGTCGCGCACCTTCAGGTCGTCCATCGTCCGGTCGCGCCGGCCCACGGCCTCCGCGACGATGAGGAAGACCGCGACGACGATCATCATCGTCGCGATGACCCACAAATTTTTCGTAAACGTCCCCTCGATCTGCTTCTTGAAGACGAGGCCGACGACGCCTATCGGGATTGACCCGATAATCACCAGCCAGCCGAGCCAGGCGTCCTGCGACAGCTTCGCGGGACGCCCCGTCGCCCGCGCCGTCTCGATTGCCGCCGCGCTCCGCTTGCCGCTCAAGAGCGCCAGGTGGTCCAGGACGAAGGCGCGCGTGATGCTCAGGATGTCCCGCGCGAAATAGATGAGCACGGCGAGCAGCGTCCCCAACTGGATGACGGCAATCGTCGCCGTCGTCTGCTGCGCGCGCAACACAGCGTCAGCCTGATTGCCGTAAAGCTCTATGGCGCGGCTCGCGAAAATCAGGTGCGCCGTCGAGCTGACGGGGATGAACTCCGTGAGCCCCTGAACGATGCCGAGGATGATGGCTTGTAAGATGGACATGGCGGATTTTCAGATTCGGGGTTTCAAATTTGAGATTGCCTGGCTGAGCTTAAGACACGACGCCCCCGCGGCCTACTCACGGTAAGAACGCTTGGAGACGATGCGGTCGTAGAGCGGGATGGGAAAGAGCATGGCGGCGCGGACGAGTGAGGCGAGTTGCCACGGGAAGGCGTAAGACTTCTTGCGCGTCTCGATGGCCCGGATGATTTTTTTGACGGCGTCGTTTAGCTCCATCAGGTAAGGCATGCGGGCCGTGCGCCCTTCGGTGACGGGCGTCTTGATGAAGCCTGGGTGGATGATCGTTACGTCCACGCCCGTCCCGCGCAGGTCTATGCGCAGGCTCTCGAAGAAGGCGGAGAGCGCCGCCTTGCTCGCGCAGTATGCGCCGGACTTCGGCAGGCCGCGGTAGGCCGCGAGGCTGGAGATGGCGACGAGCTGGCCGCTCCCCTGCCCGACCATCTCGGGCAGCACCGCGGCTACGCTGTTGGCTGCGCCGACGACGTTGACGCTCAGCACGTCGGCCAGGTCCGCGGGCCGCAACTCAAGCACGTGCGTCGTCGGCACGATGCCCGCGTTCGCGACCACCACGTCAACGCGATTGAAGCGCGCGCGCAGTTCGTCGGCCGCGCGGCGCACGGCGTCGGCGTCCCTCACGTCGGCGGGGAGCGCGAGCGCGCGGCCGCCGGCCTTTTCAACTTCGGCGGCGATCTCGCGCAGAGTCTCCGCGCGGCGCGCGAGCAGGCCGAGGCTTGCGCCCCTGCGCCCGAGTTCCACGGCGAGCGCGCGCCCGATGCCGCTCGACGCGCCCGTGATGAAGACAATTTTCCGGGACCAGTCAAAGGCCATTTGTGGTCGTCAGTATAACCTGAATCCTTTCCCGCCTGCGGCCCTATTTGCCCCCACGGTTGGCCGCGCGACTTTCCCAGTAGCGCAGCTCACACTCGAATTCCACCTCGAAATAGGGGTTGGTCGTCGTCGTCGGCATCTCGTCTATTTTCGTTACCCCGCACTCTCTAACTCTTCCCTCGCGCGCACACTGCTCAAGCTGCTCCCTTCTCTTTTTACTCCGAGGTCGTAGCTCGCCGCGCGCCCGCTCGCCAGGTCCGCGAACGCCTCCCTGGTGTTGTTGGAAAAGAGTAAGCCCCAGATTAGCAGCGGAACGCCGACCGCGTAAACGTAGGCGGGCAGGCGTGGGCCGGACGCACGGCGCTTCCCTTTCAGATACTCGGCCCAGATGAGAATGTTGATGAACCACCCGATGAGGAAGTAGAAGTAAAGGTCAATAAGATAACCAGCAGGGCGACGACCTTGTAGCCTGAGAAGCTCCCGAAAGTAAGGGGGTTCAGGTATCGAAGCACGCTGTAAAAATATTTCCCGTCCCAGGTGTTGTAAAGATTTCTCACGCTGTCGGCGAATCCGAGTTCTCTGGCGTGGGTGGAAAAGCAGTAGTCGTCGTAGGCCGGCTGGGTGAAGAGTGTGAGGAGGAGGAAAGGGGCGATGGCGAGAAACAGTGCGAGCGCGAGCGCCTTCCTGATCGCCGTCTCATGTTTGGTCAGGTAATCCGCCACCTTCGGTCAGATTTTCTCAGCAGAGTTCGGCGACGTGCGGGCCGAGCGCGCGCAGGGCTTGCGCGAGGTCGGCCTGCTTGACGAGGAGGTGGTCGCGCGAGAAGGCGGAGAGCGCGCCGCAGCTAATGCCGGCGTCCGACAGAATCCGCGTGACGCGTGCCATGAACCCGACCACGTCCCAGGCGAGTTCGATGTCGAAGGTGAGCAGCCGGAAATCGCCTTCGACCCGTGCGTCGCGCGCGGCGTGGCGCATCGTGCGCCAGTCCTCTTCGTCCAGGAGCAGCGTGACTTCGTGCTCGTCCCTCAGGAGCATGAAGGGCGCGCTCCCGCGCGGGCTCAGCTCCGGGTTCTCCAGCAGCCGCGCCCAGTCCTCGTGCCGCAGCCCGACCAGGAAGAACGTCCCCGGCGCGACCGCGACCCTGGCCCGCCGCAACAACTCCGCGCCGTCCATCGCTCTCACACCTGGACGATGACGGGCAGAATGATGGGCTTCGCGCCCGTCTGTTTTTGGATGAAGCGTTTGAGTTCGACGCGGACGTGCTCTTTGAGCAGCGACGTGTCGCGGCGGTCGGCCTGGGACGCGTTCTCGACGGCTTTGGTCACGACGCGCTGCGCGTCTTTCATAAAGCCGTTGGAGCCTTCGTCGCCGAGCAGGCCGCGCGCGACGATTTCGGGCGGGGCTTCCAACGCGCCCGTCTCCTCGTTGACCGTGACGACGAGCGTGACGACGCCATCGTAGGCGAGCTGGCGGCGCTGGCGCACGGTCTCCGCGTCAATCTCCTCGAAGCCCGTCTCGTCGATGAAGGTGCGCCCGACCTCGCGCTTGTCCACGACCGTGGCCCGCTCGCCGTCGAGTTCGAGCACGTCGCCGTTCTCGATCAGGATGATGTTCTCCTCGTCGTAGTTGAGGTGGTTCTTGATGAACTCCTTGTGGCGGAAGAGCATCCTGTACTCGCCGTGAATTGGCACAACGAACTTGGGCCGCACCGCCTCGGTCAGAATCTTGATGTCCTCCTGCGAGGCGTGGCCGCTGACGTGAATCAGCCGGCGCTTCTCCTCGATGATGTTCGCGCCGCGCTTATAGATGTTGCCGATGAGGCGCGAGATCGCGCGCTCGTTGCCGGGGATGATGCGCGCCGAGAGAACGACCGTGTCACCCTCCTCTATCGTCAGCCCCTTATAACTCTGCGTCGCCATCTGCGAGAGCGCCGCGCGCGGCTCGCCCTGCGAGCCCGTCACGAGAAACACCAGCTCGTCGTCGTTCAGGTTCTTCGTCGCGTTCAGGCTGACGAGCAGGCCGTCGGGGATGTCCAGGTAGCCAAGCTCGTCCGCAATCTCCACGTTCTTCTGCATCGAGCGGCCGAGCACGCAGACCTTGCGGTCGAACTGCTGCGCCACGTCGAGCACGATCTGGATGCGGTGAATCGAGGAGGCGAAGGCGGCGACGATAATGCGCCCCGTCGCCTCGCCGAAAATCTCCTCGAAGGCGGGGATGACGGCGCGCTCAGACGGCGTCCGGCCCGGCACGGTCGCGTTGGTCGAGTCCGACAGGAGCGCCAGCACGCCCTCCTGCCCGTAGCTGCGGAGCGTGCGCAGGTCAATCGGCTCGCCGATGACGGGCGTCTCGTCCACCTTGTAGTCGCCCGTATGCACGATGGTGCCGACGGGCGTGCGGATGGCGAGCGAGAAGCAGTCAACGAGCGAGTGCGAGGCGCGTATGAACTCGACTGTGAAAGGGCCAAGCTCCACGACCTGGCGCGGCTCGACGCGGTGAATCAGCACGTCGTCGAGCAGGTCGTGCTCTTCGAGCTTGCGATCCGCGAGCCCCGCCGTGAAATGCGAGGCGTAAACTGGCACATTAAATTTTTTGAGGATGTAGGGCAGCGCGCCCAGGTGGTCCTCATGCCCGTGCGTGAGCACGATGGCGGTGAGGTTGTCTCGGTACTCTTCGAGGAAATCGAAGTCCGGGATGGACACGTCAACGCCGTAAACGCTCTCTTCGGGAAAACCCATGCCGGCGTCGATGACGATCATCTCGTCGCCGTAGCGCACAGCCATACAATTCATCCCGAACTCGCCGACTCCGCCGAGCGGGATGATCTCTAACACGTTACCCACTTTGTGCTTTTCTCTACTCTCCTGGGACACCCGGCCGGGCTCTTCACTATAGACATCTCCGCCGGGTGGAATTTAGCCGGACAGTATAACACACGAAGAGAGCCGCTTTCACCCACAGCTTGCGACAAAACTCATGGGGCTTCGATGATGGCCGTGAGCCTGCCCCATTCTTCGAGCATGAGTGTTTCGGCCCGCCTCCTCGCGTCCAGGCCGGCAGTTTCGAGGACGGCGGCCGCGCCCCCGGCCGTTTCAATCCGCGAGTGAAGCTCCGCGGGCGCGCTGCGCAGGTTGTTGAAGATGGTCTTGCGCCGCTGCGCGAAGCCCGCGCTGACGACGCGCCACAGGAGTTGTTCGTCCCTGACATTGACCGCGGCTTGCCCGCGCGGGCGCAGGCGCACCACGGTGCTCCACACTCTGGGGACGGGGCGGAAGGCAGAGGGCGACACGTCGAACAGCGCCTCCGTTTCGCAGTAAGCCTCGATGAGCACGGAGAGATAGCCGCGCTCGCTCGCGCCCGGCGGCGCTGTGATGCGCTCGACCACTTCGCGCTGCAACATCAGCACCATCTCGGCCAGGCACGCGCGCTGCTCTAGGAGCCGTTGCAGGATGGCCGTGGAGATGTAGTAAGGGAGGTTGGCGACGACGCGCGCCCGCGCGGACGGCTTGATAATGGCACAAAAATCAACGGCCAGCGCGTCCGCCTCGATTAGCTCAAAGTTCACTCGCCCGCCGAATTTTTCGTCGAGCACGGGGATGAGGTCGCGGTCGAACTCGACGGCGACGAGACGCCCCGCGCTCTCCAAAAGCCGCGCCGTCAGAGCGCCCCGCCCCGGCCCGATCTCGACAATCGTCTCGCCGCCGCGCGGGCTGACCGCGCCGACGATCCTCTCGACCACGCGCTCGTCCGCCAGAAAATTCTGCCCGAAACGCTTCTTGGGAGGGAGAACGGACGGGGACGCGGGGACGCGTGGACGCGGGTGTGCGGCGATTCCTTCTTTTTCTCCGCGTCCACGCGTCCCCGCGTCCCCGCGTCTCCCTTTCATCCCTCATCCCTTCGTATGTAGCCCGTCACTTCGAGGTCGCGCCCGTGATGAACGACCTCTACGTCGTGCAGGTTGACGGCGTCGGCAAGCTTCGCGGGACCGAGGCCGCCGACTGCCGCCGGGGCGTCGCGCCCGCCGATAACGATGGGCGCGACGAAGAAGCTCACCCTGTCAACCAGCCGCGCGTCGAGGAACGCGCCCGCGACCTGCGCTCCGCCTTCGACGAGCACGCTGCGTACGGAGCGTTCGTAAAGTTGGGCCAATACGGCGCGAAGGTCGCGCCCGCCGCGCGCGTCCTTGACGACTTCGACGCCCCGGCCGGTCAGGGCGGCGGCCGCGTCGTCGCTCGCGCTCTCGGCGGCGAAGACGAGCGTGGGGATTTCGTGTGCGGTCGTGGCGAGCTGCGACTCGGGCGAGAGGCTGAGCTTTTCGTCCAGGACGACGCGCACCAGGGGCTTACGGCGCGGGCGGTCTGAGCGGTCAGTCAAGAGCGGGTCGTCCGCCTTGATTGTGCCGGCCCCGACGAGAATCGCGTCCGACTGGTGGCGCAACTCCTGAACGCGGGCGCGCGACTCCGCGCCCGTGATCCAGCGCGAATCATGTGTGCGCGTGGCTATCTTGCCGTCGAGCGACGAGGCGAGTTTGAGATGGACGAAGGGGCGCGCGTTGCGAATCGAGTGGACGTAAGCTTCGTTGAGCCGCGCGGCTTCGCGCTCAAGCAGTCCCGTCTGGACTTCCAGGCCCGCCGCGCGCAGGGCCGCGAAGCCGTTGCCCGAGACGAGCGGATTAGGGTCTTCGATGGGGGCGACGACGCGCGCCACGCCGGCGCTGATGAGGGCTTCGGTGCAGGGCGGCGTGCGGCCCTGGTGAGCGTGCGGCTCCAGGGAGACGTAAGCCGTCCCGCCGCGCGCGCGCGCGCCGGCCTGTTCGAGCGCGACGGTCTCCGCGTGCCTGATCTGTTCGTAAACGTAAAACCCTTCGCCGACGATTTCGCCCGCGCGCGAGACGACGACGCAGCCGACGAGCGGCCCCGGACTCACCTGCCCCGCGCCAAGAGCCGCAAGCTCTAAGGCACGACGCATCATTCGTTCGTCAAACTCTGAGGTCAAGACTTAGGTCCAAAGTAAGAGGCGATTTCAAATTTCAAACTACCGCGCGGCTCAACTCCTTTGCGCCTTTGCGTCTTTGCGAGAGGAAATTCTCACGCAAAGACGCAAAGACGAAAAGAAAGGCGAGGAGTGTTATTCGAAGAGTCCGTTGACGTACTGTTCGGGGTCGAAGACGACGAGGTCGTCAACTTTTTCGCCGATGCCGGCGTAGCGTATCGGCAGGTTCAGTTCCTTAGCGATAGCGACGGCGATGCCGCCCTTGGCCGTGCCGTCGAGCTTGGTCAGCACGATGCCGGTCACGCCCGCGACTTTCAGGAATTGCCGCGCCTGTTCAAGCCCGTTCTGCCCCGTGACCGCGTCAACGACGAGCAGCGTTTCGTGCGGCGCGCCCTCGACCTCGCGCCCGGCGACGCGCTTCATCTTTTCCAGCTCGGCCATCAGGTTCGACTTGTTGTGTAGCCGCCCGGCCGTGTCCACTATCAGCACGTCGGAGTTGCGCGCCTTCGCGGCCTTGAGCGAATCGAAGAGGACCGCGGCCGGGTCCGTGCCCTGCTTCTGCTGGATGAGAGGCACGCCCGTGCGTTCGGCCCAGATGGCGAGCTGTTCGGAGGCGGCGGCGCGGAAAGTGTCCGCCGCGCAGATGAGCACGTCATTGCCCTCGGCCTTGATGCGCTGTGCCAATTTGCCGATGGTCGTGGTCTTCCCGACGCCGTTGACGCCGACGACCATCATCACGTAGGGCGAGACGTTTTCCGGCACACCCACCTCGGAGGCGATGCCGCCACCCTCGGAAGCCTGGAGGATGTTGAGCAGCTCGGTCTTGATCGCCTGCTTGAGCGCGGCGATGTCGTTAATCTGGTTGCGGGCGATTCCGCGGCGCACGGTCTCAAGGATGTGCATCGTCGTCGGGACGCCGATGTCGGCGGCGATGAGCGCCTCCTCCAGCTCGTCCAGCAGCTCCGCGTCAATCTTCTTGCGACTCTGGAAGACGTTGTCAATCGTCTCGGAGAGAGACTCGCGCGTCGCGGAAATGGCGCGGCGGAAGCGCGCGCTGAACTCCTGTTCGAGCGCGGCCTCCTGCGACTGCAACTCCTCCATCGTCAGGTCCAGGCCGAGGACGGAGGTCTGGAAGGGCGAGCGCGAGGCCACAGGTCTTTGCTGCGAAGCCGGCTTGACGGGCTCGCGCGGCGCAGGCCGGGCGGGCGTCGGGGCCGGCGGCCGCGCCGTCTCCGTCACGGCGTGCGTCTCGCGCGCGGGCGGCGGCGTGGGCTGGTCGCCCGTGACGACGGGTTCGAGCGTCGGAGGGGGCGGCGCGGGCGGCCCGGCGTCTCTCTCTGACGGCGCGGCCGCGGGCGGCTCCAGGCTCTGCGGCGCTGGCGCGGCCGGAGGCGCGGCCGGCTCGTTGAGCCCGAGCGTGATGTAGCGGTCTTTGTTCTTGCGTTTCCAGAATGCCATGAAGAGTTCGAAAACCTTTGCGAATCGAGATTGGGAATTAAGCGAGAGATTATAGACGCAACCGAGGCGTCTCGACAAAAGACGTGACGAGCAAGCACGCCGAACGAGTAAACATTTAGCGCCTTTGCGTCTTGGCGCGAAAGACAATCTCACGCGAAGGCGCAAAGGCGCAAAGTGGGGCTACGGATTTTGAAAGGCGCTCTACTTCTTGCGGAGCTTCAGCGAGTCTAAAAACCTGCCGAGCTGGGCGTTCATGTCGGACGAGGGCGGTATGCTGGCGATCATGACGTAGATGCGCCGCGGGGCGACCCAGTAAACACGCGTGACGGTGCGGCCGGCCCCTTTGAGCTTTTTCACCGACAGCTCAAGCTCCAGGCCCGGATGGCCGTCGAGCGAGATGTTTTTTCTGCCCAGGATCGTCGCCTCCGACTCCGCGGTCACCCCCTGCGCCGACGCGTTCAGCAGGTCTTCGGCCGGAACCTTCGAGAACTCCTCCGGGTAATCGCTGTGCATGACCACGAACGCCCCGCCGTTGTTCAGGTCCGACAACATGATGTGCACCTGTAGGTCTCCCACCGCGGAGGGCTGACTCTGCACGAACTGGGCCGGCCTCGTCGGCAGCTCGACCGCGTAGGTCTGGTCATCCGAGTTGTACTCCTGCCAGGCGAAGTTGGCCGAGCGGCCGTTGCCGATCTTCCAGAGCACGCCGATGCCGGCGGCGACGGCCAGGGCCAGCCCGACGAGCACCAGGAGCGCGGCATTCGTGCCGGCGTTCTTCGACACGCGCGGGAGCGGGGCCACCGGGCCGGGGAAATAGCTGGGCGAGTAGGCGGGCTGAGCGTAGCCGGGCGCGGTCTGGTAAACGCCCTGCATGTTCGCCACGTAGCTGTTGAAGTACGGGTTATCGCTCGGTGGCACGAGCGCCGCCCGGCAGCGTTTGCAGACGGTATCCGCGGCGAAGTTGAGGAAGCCGCAATTCAGGCACCTGATACTGCTCATGGCCTGCTCCTTTCGTTGAGGATGAGGTCAGCGGCCGGAGCCTAAGATGTGGAACGAGTCCAGGCAGCGCGTCTGCATGGCCTTGAACTCAGGTGTGTCGAGCCCACCCGCCATTACGACGTACATCCTGGGCGGCACCCAGAAAATCCGTCCGGTGGCTGTCGCCATGACGTTCGCGCTGCTCGGCTTCAGTTCGACCTCCAGCCCTCTGTAGCCGTCGAGCGTGATGAACTTGCGCGACCCGAGTGAGAGTTCTCTCTGCTGGGCCAGCGCGCCCTGGACCGCGTAGTCGTACATCTTTTCTTCCGACACGTCCAAGTGCTCGACCGGGTAATCGGCGTAAGCCATCATGCAGCCGCCGTCACGCGACACGTCCGACTCCAGGAGGTGGCCCTGCACGTTGCCTATCGGCGTCATGCGGCTCACCGACCGATCCTTCGGGGCCGACGGCATCGTGATGGAGAATTTCCCGTCCGGCGACTTGTACTCGGCCCAGGCGAGGTTGGCGAAATCCACCTTCGGCTTTAAGAGTCTGGGCACGGCGACGAAGCCGACGAGGGCGGCGACAGCCAGTATGATCACCAGGCCGACGAGCCTCTTCCCGCCCGAAGAAGAAGAAGACGGCGGGGGCGGCGGGACGTAATTCGGCTGGTGATTAGGCTGGTCCCAGAAGTAGGAGTTGCCTTCGGCGGGCGGCGGGTAGCTCTCGGCGGGGGGCGCGTAGTATTGCGCGCCGCCTGCGGCTTCGGCGTCGGCATTAAACGGCAGGCCGCAGCGTTTGCACACGCTCGCCGTCTCGAAGTTGAGCAGCGCGCAGTTGCTACATCTGATGCTGTTCATGGGGGAATCTCCTTAAAGAGTTGACGCAAGTTCGGCCGGGACCGGAGGTGTCGAGGGTTGCGTGTTGGGGGGTTGCGCCGTCGGACGTTCTTTGGGGGGGCGCTTCAGGCGAACCGAGCCGGGACGAACCTGGCCCGACTCGCAGGCGGCGACGAGGGAGCCGACGACGCGCTCGTCGTAGCGCGTGCCGACGAAATCCTTGATTCTCTGGAGCGCGTCGTCGAACTTCATGGCGCGCTGGTAGGGGCGGTCCGTGGTCATCGCGTCGAAGGTGTCGGCCACGGAGACAATGCGCGCCTGCATGGGGATTTCGTCCCCCTTGAGGCCCTGCGGGTAGCCGTTGCCGTCAATCATCTCGTGGTGCATGTACATGCCCGGCAGAAATTCTTTCATCGCCGGAATCTGCGACATGATCTTGTAGCCCTTCTGCGGGTGCTGCTTCATGATCGCGTACTCTTCGTCCGTCAGCGCCGCAGGCTTCTTCAGGATGTTATCGTCAATCCCGATCTTGCCCACGTCGTGCAAGAGCGCGCTGATGCGAATCTTCTCGATCTCGTCGTCGGGCAGGTCGAGCCCCTGGGCGATGGCGACGGAGAAGCGCGCGACGCGCTCCGAGTGGCCGCGCGTGTACGGGTCCTTGCCGTCAATCGCGGCGGCCAGCGCCTTGACCGTGCCGAGGAAGAGTTGGCGGTTCTCGTCGGCCGCGCGTTGCAGGTCACCTATGAAGTGCTCGACCTGGTCGGTCATCTGGTTGAACGAGTCGCCCAGCTCGCCCAGCTCCTTGCCGCTCCCGACCTGTATGCGCTGTGAGAAGTCGCCGCCGGCGATGCGGTGCGCGCCGGCCGCGAGTTCCTGCACGGGCTGCGTGAGTTTCTTGGCGAAGAAGAAGCCTATCAGCAAGGCGAAGGTGGCGGCGGCGAGGCTGATGACGAAGACCTGGCGGCGCATGTCCGCGACCGAGGCGAGGGCGGCGCGCTCGTCCTGGATGGCGATGACGCCGAGGCGCGAGTTCTTGTCCAGCTCCGCGGTCGCGTAAGAGCCGATCATCTCTATCAGGCGGCCGTCGCGCTCGACCGTGAAGGGCGCGAGCGCGGATTGAACCTGTGTGCCGGTTTCCTGCCAGTCCTGCACGACCTTGAGGTCCGTCATGGGCTTTTCCGAGTAAGCCACGCGCTCGTCCGGGTGCGCGACCGCGCGCCCCTCGCTGTCCACGACGAAGACGACGGGGAGCCCTGCGTCCAACAATTCCGCCTCGCTCTTCGTGGACGACTGCTGCTGCACGGCCTGGAAGACTTCGCGGAAAGAGACTATGGCGACGACCGCGGCGACGACCTCGTTACCGTCGGAGCCGCCCATCACGGGCGCGGCAATCGTCAGCGCCATCTCCTGGCCGGAGCGGATGATTTTGGGCCGGCTCAAGACCAGCCCGTCGCCGCTCATCTGCGCCAAGACCTCGCCGACGCGCTCGTCCATCTCTTCGGGCTTGATGACGTTCGGCTGAAACGCCCCGTGCGGCATGCCCTCCACGGGCTTGATGAAGAGCGCGATCAGGTTGGGATCGCCCGTGAGCGCCTTGCGCAGGCGCGCGTCGGAGCCCGCCTCGTTGAGCACGCGGACGCCGCCCGCAAGCTCAAACGCCTGCGCGAGCCCCGTCACCACGTCGCGATAACGCTGCCCGTAAAGCTCTATCTGCCGCGCCTTGTCCTGCACGAGCTGGGCCTGGTAGCGACGCTCGACCAGCCCCAACTCGACCGCGCTCCGGTCGGAGAGCAGCCAGCCGGCCACCGCCAGCGGCAGAACGCCCACCACCAGCAGCATCCCCAGAACGATGTAGAGCAGGCGCACGCGGCCAATTCGGTCGAGCATCACAGGTCAGGAAAGCAATTAAAAGATTCGATTGTCGTGCATGGATTACGTCGGCGGCAGGCTCGCCAAGATACGGCCAGACGGGGAATAAACCGGATACTCCCTACCCAGAATAGTACGCATCCCGGACAAGCCTGTCAACGGTTTTACATCTTTTAATTGACTGAAATTAAGGCTTCAAGCCGTGATTTTAAGCCAGGGGAACGACTGCGGGGCCGTCAAAATGACGTAGCATTGGCGAAGTTTCGAGAAAATAGCCTCAACGTTCGTGCTCGGAGCACGAACGTTGAGGCTCCGAGCACGAACGTTGAGGCTCGGAGCACGAACGTTCAAGCTCGGAGCACGAACGTCGAGGCTATTTTCTCGAAGCTTGGAGTTCCGAGCACGAACGTTGGAGCAAATTTCTCCGGCGTCGAGGCTTTTTTCTTCAAAGTCGGACCTTTTTTCTCGAACGTTTGAGCTTTTTACTCGAACCTTGAAGCTCGGAGCCTCAATTTTACAGACCTGGGGGCGCGCGGCTGCGTCTAAAGGTTTTAGGAGCGGACGGCAGGCGATTCGGGATGGAGACGGTTTCGAGCGACGAGCAGATCGTGGAGCGCGCGCTCACGGGCGATGCGGAGGCTTTCGGCGAGATTGTGCGCCGCTGGGAGCGGCGCATCTTCGCGCTCGCTTACGGGATGCTGAACAGCCCGGAGGACGCGCGCGACGCCACGCAGGAGACCTTCCTTTCGGCCTTCCGCAACCTGCGCGGCTTTCGCGGCGAGGCCAAAGTCTCCTCGTGGCTGCACAGGATCGCCGTCAACCAGTGCATCACGCGGCAGCGGCGCGCGAAGGTGCGCAAGGAGTCCGCGCTCGAAGACGAGGCGGAAGCCGGGGCAGCCGCCATTGACACGGCCCCCGCGACCTCTTCGCCAGCGCGCGCCGCCGAGAGTCGCCAGAGGACGGAACTCGTGCGCCGCGCCGTCCAGACGCTCCCGGCGGAATTGCGGCAGGTGGTCGTGATGAAAGAGTTCGAGGAGCTGACCTTTCAGGAGATAGCCGAGGCGCTCGACTTGCCCTTGAGCACAGTCAAGAGCCGCCTTTACACGGCGCTCAGGCAGCTACAGATGAGGCTCAGGAACATAGGCGCGGGCGACGCCTGAGACGGGAAAGAGACTTTACAGATGCGAGAGATTATCAATTCATGCGGGCGTGCCGAAGACCTGGTCACGTATCTTTACGGCGAGGCGAACGCGGACGAGGCCAAAGACTTCGAGGGCCACTCGCTCGTGTGCGAGGCGTGCCGCGCGGAGCTGGCGGCCTTCGGCGGCGTGCGCGAGGCAATCGGCGATTGGCGGCAGCAGGCGCTCGGCACGTTGACTCACCCGGCCGTCGAGCCGAACGCCTCCCCGCTCTTCAACGCGGCTGAGACTTCTAAGCCGTGGCGCGCGCCTTCCGCGCTCGCGGCGCTGCGCGAGTTCTTCGCGCTCTCGACCGCCTGGGTGCGCGCGGCCACGGTCGCGGTCGCGCTCGCCTTCTGCGCGCTCGTCGTCATCGCGGTGGCCCATTTCTTCGAGCGGCCGCGAACCGTCGTAGTCGAAAAGCAGATTAAGTCCGGCTACTCTCAGGAAGAACTCGACGCCAGGATCGCCGAGGCGGTGAAGCGACAAAAGGATTCGGGCGTGCAAGAGATTTCCGCGCCCGAGAAGATTCAACAGGCGAACGGCGCGACGCCAGTCGTTGCTTCTCAAAAGGGGCGCGAACGCCGCAGCACCCGGCCGCAGATGGCGAGCAATACGCGCGCGCCGCAACGCGTCCGGCGCTCGTCCGTGCAGCCGTCAACCGAACTGGCCTCGACGGAGTATCTACCGTTCACGGCGGGCGACGATGATGAGACGCTGCCCACTCTCGCGGACCTCGTGGACGACGCCAACCAGGAATGAGAAGTGTGGTTGTTAGAGGTAAGCTAAGGATTAAAGAGAGTCTCAGGAGATGAAGAGATTGTTGACGAGACGGGCGGCGACCTTGCTGGTGCTTCTTCTGCTCGCGGTTTCGGCCGCGCACTCTGCGTCGGCGCAGACGCCGGACGAGACGCCCGAGGCCGAGCAGAGCGGTCAGGAGTCGAACTGGAGGACGCAGCTCAACCTCACGCCGGAACAGGTCAGGGAGATTCGCGCGATTCGCCGCGCGAACAGGCTCCAGTTGCAGGCCGTGCGCCAGCGCCTGCGCGATTCCCTCGCCGCCCTTGACCAAGCCATCTATTCCGATGGCGCGAGCGAGGCGGTCGTCGAGCAGCGCGCGCGCGAAGTTGCGGAGGCGCAGGCCGCCCAGGTTCACCTGCGCGCCATGACGGAGCTGAGCATTCGCCGCGTCCTGACCCCCGCGCAGTTGGACACTTTCCGCACCATACGCCAGCGCCGCGCCAGTGCCGCCGAAGAGAGACGCCGCCAGCGTGCGGCGACGGCCGGCGCGCTTGGGGGCGCGCGCGTGGACGGCGAGACTCCCCCGGCCGAAGGCGACGCTGAGCGCCGCACGCTGCTCAACCGGCGCGGTCGCCGGGGCGTCCTCCCCGGAAGAATCCGGCCGTAGCCTCGCAGGCGACGGTTGACGAAAATCTCGCCCTCCGAGACGGGCCGCCTCACGCCCCGCCGCTCCCTTCCGCGTCGTGATAAATACTTGCAGTTCTTTTCATGCTTGACGCGTCGAGTCAATATTGAGCATGATAGGCCGCTCGTTCAGCACCGCGCGGTCGCACGCCAAGTTTCTACTTCAGTTTTGGCGCACCCGCGTCTTCCGGCCCCGACTTTCCCCCAACGTTGGCGGAGGAGTCGCGGCCAGGCTGTTGAAAGAAACGCGCCGGGCCGCGTTTTCAACTTACTCTCGAATGAACTTCGCCACGCGCGCTCTGCTCGAACTGCAAGAGACGACATTGCTGGTGGCTCACGCCGCCCGCGGGCTCTTCAAGCGTCCGCGATACGTCCCCGAAACAATCGCGCAGATGGATGCCATCGGCGTCGGCTCTCTGACCATCATCATCCTGACGGGCTTCTTCACGGGCGGGGTGTTCACGCTCCAAACTTTCCCAACGCTACAATTTTACGGGGCGCAGAGTCAGACGGGCCGCCTCGTCGCGCTCTCGCTGGTGCGCGAGCTTGGGCCAGTTTTGTCGGCCCTGATGGTGACGGGCCGCGTCGGCTCGGCCATCTCGGCCGAGCTGGGCTCGATGACCGTCTCGCAGCAGATTGACGCCATGCGCGCGCTCGGCACGGACCCGGTGCGCAAGCTCGTCACGCCGCGCCTGCTGGCCCTCCTCGTCACGCTGCCGCTTCTGACCGTCATCGCGGACGTGGTCGGCATCCTCGGCGGGATGGTGGTCGCGCTCAGCCTGTACGGCATGTCATCCAACATGTACATGTCGTCTGTCTGGGAAGGCGTGACGGCCGACGACATCCTCGGCGGCATCATCAAGCCCATCGTCTTCGGCCTCATCATCGGCTCGATTGCCTGCCACAAGGGGCTCACGACGGAAGGCGGGACGGTCGGCGTCGGGCGCTCGACGACGCGCTCGGTCGTCTCGGCCTCAATCGTCGTCATCATCGCGGACTTCTTTTTGGCGCGCGCGTTGCAGTATATACTTGACATGCCGACATAGGATTTGAGTTATGGCTTCGACAGACGTAGAGATAGACAAATCCGCGCCGCCCCCCGTTGACGGCCGGGTCAGCGACGAGGCGGCCGAGTCCACCTTCGCCGCGGAGGACGACCGCGCCCGCGCCATCCCGGCCATAGAGTTCCGCGACGTAGACCTTGCGTTCGACGAACGCAAGGTCCTCAACGGCCTGAGCTTCAAGGTGATGAAGGGCGAGACGAAAATCATCCTCGGCGGCTCCGGCTGCGGCAAGTCCACGACCATCAAGCTCGTGCTCGGGCTCCTGAAGCCGGACGCCGGCCGCATCCTCGTGGACGGCGAAGATATCACGGACTTCAACGAAAATGAGATGATGCGGGTGCGCAAGAAGATCGGGATGGTCTTTCAGGAGGGCGCGCTTTTCGACTCGCTCTCGGTCTACGACAACGTCGCCTTCCGCCTGCACGAGCAGGGCGTGCCCGAGGAGGAGGTCGAGCCCGAGGTGCGCCGCATGCTCCGCTTCGTCAATCTCGAAGACGCGATTGACAAGATGCCGATTGAGCTGTCGGGCGGCATGCGCCGGCGCGTCGGCATCGCGCGCGCCCTCGTCGGCGACCCCAAGATCGTGATGTTCGACGAGCCGACCGCCGGCCTCGACCCGCCGACGGCGCGCACCATCTGCGAGCTTGCCATCAAGCTGCGCGACCTGGAGGATGTCTCCTCCATCTTCGTCACGCACGAGATGAACAACCTCGAATATCTTTCCTCGGAGTACGCCGTCGTCAACGACGAGGGCAAAGTCATCTACGAGAAGGAAGGCGAGCGCCTCTGCCTGATTAACACCAAGGTGATGATGATGCGTGACGGCAAGCCCATCTTCAGCGGCACGGACGAGGCGCTGAAGAAGGCCGAGGACCGTTACATCCAGATATTCCTTCGCGGACACTGAAAGGAGAAGTCAGGAGTCAGGAGTCAGGAGTCAGAAAGAAAAACCGTTCATGCTTTTCTTGCTGACTCCCGACTCCTGACTCCTGACTCCCGACCATCATGCCACCATCGAAAAGAACCATCGGCCTGAGCGAGCTGCGCGTCGGACTGTTCGTCGTCATCGGGATCTTCATCCTGATTTTCCTGATCCTGAACGCGTCTGGCGATATCAACCCTTTCGCGCGCAAGCTTCACCTGCGCGCGCGCTTCGCGAACGCGGACGGCCTGCGGCCGGGCGCGGAGGTCAGGCTCGCGGGCGTGCGGGTCGGCAAGGTGGACGAGGTCAAGCTGCTGCCGCCGTCGAACAAGCCGGACGACCCGAAGGTGGTGGCGGTGCTGGCGATTGATAACACGATTGACGGGCAGCCGGCCAACCAGCGCATCCGCACGGACTCGACCGTCTCGCTCGGCTCGCCCAGCCTGCTTGGCAACGACAAGATCATCAGCATCTCAGCCGGCACGGCCGCCGGCCAGCCCGTCGCGGAGAACCACGAGCTGCTCTCTTCCGAAATAAAGCAGAGCACGCTCTCGAACCTGGTCGGCCCGGACGTGGCGGACCAGTTCACGGGCATCAGCAAAAACCTGAACGAGATCACGCGCAAGATCAACGAGGGCAACGGAACCCTGGGCCGCATCGTCAACGACGAGGCGCTCTACAACAGCCTGAACGAGGCCATCATTGACACGCAGGCCGTCATCCGCCAGATCAGGTCCGGCCAGGGCTCGGCCGGCAGGTTCATCAACGACCCCGCAATCTACAACAACGTCAACGACCTCGCGCTCCGACTCAACGACATCGCCGAGGGCCTGCGCAGCGGCCGCGGCACGGCCGGCAAGCTGCTGACGGACGAGGCGCTCTACAACCGCATCAACAGCATCGCTAACCGCGTGGACGCCTCCGTTAACGACATCAACAGCATGATCGCCGACGTGCGCGCCGGCCGCGGCACGCTCGGCAAACTCCTCACCGACGAAGCCATCTACACCGACGCGCGCACGGCCATCGCCCGCTTCAACTCCACGGCCGAGCGCGTAGACTCCGTCGTCTCAGCCGCCCAGCGCGGCGAGGGCACCGTCGGCAAACTCCTGACCGACGAGCAGCTCTACAACAACGTCAACCAGTTCTCCTCCGAAGCCGTCAAACTCATCTACGACTTCCGCCAGAACCCGAAGAAATACTTGACCATCAAGTTCGAGCTGTTTTGATTTCACTGCCACTGTTCACTACAAATAAAGTTGTTCCCTAAACAATAAAGTCCTTCCCTAAACAATAAAGTTGTTCCCTAAAATGCCCTGATTGGCATTACGTGAACAACTTCCTAAAACAACTGTCGCCAAGCTCAATTCGGCGCGAAACAAGTATACCGAGACATTATTCTATTGAAACCTTGAATTTCCTATAAAGATTTTGAATATAGTCTGTAGTATCTTTCAGTTCGCTACGTTGCTTTAACAATTCAAGCAGATCCTTATCCGTAAGGTGTAAGATCACTTTACGTACTGACTCTTTGTTATATATTGCTTTCCTCCGATTGAAGGAAGGAACACCTTCATCAGCGCGAGATACTAAGACACCGAACTTTCCCATCGTGTCGCCCAGATACGTAGCCACTTGATCGACGTCACCGCCCGTGAGATCAGTTTTATTCTTCAGTTCGAACACAACCAAGAAGCTTCCATACGTCTGCAATATGTAGCGCCAGAAATTGCGCACCCCTTCATTTGAAAAGACCAAATCTCTGATCAACGTTCCTTCATAGGTCCGCTCCTGTGGCTTTCCGTCAGCTAGATGGGGATGGAAACAAAAAGTAAGAATTCTAAGAACTAAGTCTTGATATTTATATGCGTCTTCCTTGCCTGAGTTTACAACTGCTAATTCTTGACTTAGTACTTCAGCATGTTCTTTTAGTCGGGCTATATCATTGAGCGTTGAAATTTCCGTTGGCGTTGCTTTAGCAGCTTCCCTTTCCTTTCTCTCTATATACGTATCCAGAGCAGCGGTATTCTGGGCGGTGACTTGGCAGACTTGTGGTTTGGGAGTTTGCGCCAGATCTTTCTCTATCTCCCGTTGAGGAGCATTTCTTTGAGAAAAACTTCGTGGCTTTAATCGTAATGCGCTGCTACGGGATACTGGTCTTAGAAAAGCTTTACTGTACTCGCCTACATAATCATCATAGTTGATCCAAGGAAGGATGCGGAGGATGCGTCTTGACACCAGTAGCAAAGGTGCCCCGGTGGAGGGATTTATAGGCAGATCAAAGTAGCCATCTCGCCAGTCGAGATCACTAAAATCAAAGTAATGATGTATCGGAACATCTTTACTGACGGGTATGTTCCACGATTGACACTGTTCCTGAGTGTATTCAATCAGAAAGAGTTTTAGAATGTTCGCCGCAGCATCGCTGATCCTATCCGGCCCCACACCAGGACATACGAGCTGAAGTTCCTCGATGTGGCGAACGCCACGTGATAAAAGAGCCGGAGAATTATTGAACGTATAAGCAATTTCTTTGGCAAGTTCTGGCCCTATTCCGCTGCCACGCGTGCCATGCTTCGAATAACCCAGTCCGATTTCGCTCGGTTCCGGACACAATAATAGCCGCTCAGCATTCGATAGATTTCCCTCTTTAATCTGCTGTAGAACAAAATTAAAGAACCTGAGGAGTTGATTATGCGCCTGTTGAAAGTCCGCTCTTGAGCTTCTGTAAAGAAGAAAAGGATCTATGCCTAATCTTCTGTCGACATCAACATCAGGCATTACAAAGTCAACATCTTCCTGGCGAAGAGGAATGTTTAGGGCTTTATTCAGTAGCGCCATCGTTGGTGTTGCTCATATCTGTAAAGTAATCGCTCAACTCTTCTTCTTCATCAATCTCATACTCTACTAACTCATCCTTAAAAGATTTGGTGAAGACGTAGTCTTTGGCCTTGAAACGCTCTAATCCTTGGCGGATTTGACGGAGGACCGTAACCGCATCGCGATATTCCGGATTATCACCAGCAGCCACAAACACTTCAACTTCATTTATAATAGTGTCGCCGGAAAGTAAACGCTTCGCTTTTTTGATAAAGCTGTTAAGAATCTTGAGTTGCAAATTAGTTACAGGCTCATTGGGTGCCTTCTTCGCTAACTTGTCCATTTCATCGTAAAGACCTGTCACTTCGCTAAACAGCATGGCGTATGCCTGCTTCACGCGCAGCCCTTGCCGTAATTCTTCTTCCCTCTCCTGCTGTTCAGCAAGCTCTTGCTGCTCTTCTTCAAGCCTTCTCTGCTCAGCTTCCTGTTTTTTCCGTTCCCTAGTTTGTGCTGCTTTTTCTTGTGGTGTAGGCATTTTGCATCTCCTATTTAGGCAGTCGTGGCGTTGTCATTATAATGACATACTAAATATTCAGATAAATTCCATCTCTAATTTTTAACCTATTCAGTTTGATTCTTACTTGAACTTGGCATGCGACGCTATTACTTATTCCTCTATTGACTCGTATGCTTAATGTTGGCCTAGCGCGTTAGCCTCATCTTGAAACCTGTGACATCTTTTGTACTTTTTGCCTGATCCACACCAACACTGCTTATTCGGGCCTACGGTCCGTAATAGAAATCTCGAGTCATGGCTCATTTCCGGCCCTATCCAGATCCTAGCTTGACTCCACACCATAAACTTGATGAGCCAGCCCAGCGCATGCCCCATATAATCTACTACCGTGTGCTCTTCCCATCGCCATACTTGATTCCAAGGCGCATACGGACAAATCGAACCGTCATTGAATGTGTGGGGACGGTTGTCTTCTGGTAACACAGGGTCGCGCACATAGGCTTTTGGGTGAGATTGCCTTCCACCATATCTGACCTCAAGTTCGTACACGACATGCGGGTTTGTTATCTTCTCTGTCCAACCATGCTGCTTGTGGGTTGCTGTACACCTTGGATGATGTAGCACTTCCCCACCAGGCAATATGTAATATGGACGCTTGTTGTGGATGTCATCGAGCAGTTCCTCTAACTTCTGGATTGTTCTTATGGGCTGCACCCTTCCGGTCCAAATAGTCTCTCGCTCAATTCCCGTCGTTGAGACTGAGAGAGAGAATAATGGGTAATAATCCCGCATTCCTTCAATACTAATATCTAAGCGAGGAGTGGCATCGCTCATGCCTATCTCTCTCCGAATGAAGCTGTCGACCGTGCGGTATACCCCGATACGATACGCGGCCCAGATGAGTTTTCAGGCACTGCCCCGAAAACCGTCCCCCATCCAGACTTCTCAATCAAGTCGAGTGTCCTTTGGGCTGCGGATGAAAGCTCATAGCGTATTGCAGTATTGAACAGCTCAGATAAATCGTTCCCGGTCGGGTTCGCTGGATCCTCAATTGTAATGTTATCGATGTTGTCCCGCAGCTCCGCCCATACATGCTTTAGCTGTTCCGGCAGACCTAGAGATTTTTTGTATTTCAGCAATTCAATGGTTAGCAGTTCCAGAACGAAGTGCCGAACCGAAAGAAAGTTTCGCGCTCTCCATAGCTTGTTCAGACGAATAGCATCGGTAACGTCGCTATTCTTTACGTGCTCGATGTGGACATCAAGGTTCGTTTTCTGGCGCCCCTTTTCACCAGATGATCGATAGAGGAACACGTCTTCATTTTTCTCATCAATAAAGCGACCTGGCACAACGTCAATATGGAAGTCTGTCGCCCACTGATTCAGGTCTCTGCTCTTCAAGCGTAGAGCAGAAGGCTTTCGGGTTATCAGGTAGTCATTAGAGAGGGCCGTTTCGACGTTTTCGTAAATCTCTTGAAGCGTATCGCCAGCTCTCTTCTCTTCGTGCCCGAAATAACAGGTCAAGTCGAGCAACTGATGAGAGCGGGCCTTTTGGGGATCATCTACGTCGTCATCTATGGCTAGTTCAAGGGGATGATCTTGCCGGGGAATTGCTTCACATCATCAAAAATAAGTCTTACAGAGATAGAAATAAATTCATCAGACTTTGCGATATAGGCATGGTGCGGAATGAAACTGGAGTTCCGCTATTCGGGCGGCAACTATACAGCACGTATTTCTCTCAACATTTAACAAACCAGGCTTGAATTCAGGGAAGAACTTCATTGTTGGACGGTAACGGGCCACCTAATCAGAGATCCCCTTTGTAAGTTTTGACAAAATGCCGGTTCTCAGACTCTGCAGAGGAAGTTCCTAACCGGGACTATCCTTAACTGCTGAAATTAAGCCATTCTTCTCTGAAATCTGTTTCGGATTTCTGTTGTCAACACGTCGAAGGGCTAAGAGTCGGTTGTAAAGTCTCCGAGAATCAACAGGTCACCCGGCACGTAAACACTTCGTAGGTTGAGGAAGTTTTTTGACGGGAACAAGAGATTCTTCAGGGCGAACACCGACACGTCTTTAAAGCTCACGTTTATTTTACTCGTCACCTGATCCGGTAAAGCAGCTTGGAGTTGCTTGTTGACTTGTGATTGCAAGTCATCAGAACCGCACGGGCCGCCGCCGGATGTCCGCGCAGAGACAGCAACACTTTTGTTGGACAGGTTGATTTTGACGGTTTGATCCCGTCCACTGCCGCCTACCTCGGTCGGCAACGAGGCAGAAATTCTGAGAGCGATATCAGTGCTGAGCTTTCTAACCGAAGGCTTGGAGCAACCGAAGATCGAGCAGGTTTTGGAACTTTGATTGAAGTAAAACGTGTTTGTCTTGTTGTAGTTCATGGTCATTTGACCATCCGCACCGGAATCAATTGTCATGCCATCTATACCCCATGATACAGGGTTGCCGCCGTCTGGTGAGTATTCCGTATAACTTGTCGATATACTTTTGGGCGGCGTGAAACTGGAATTAAGTGAGCTCAAATCAACATCACCCAGCACGCTACCGCTTGAATAACTTCCATTCCAGGCAGTTGTTGTATTGCCCGGGTTCTTGCCCTTGAATGTCCAGCCACTAACTATGCTTTCCGGTAACACACTGCCAAAGAAGATCCGGCTGTTAATCATCAAACTCGATTGTGCGCCCTCCGGGATCGGGTCGGGCACATCCGCGCTGATAAATGTTTGGCTGTAATTAAATGCCTCACGATTATTTGTTTGGATGAACAGTTGTAACATTTCATTGCCGGATTGGGATTTGAAAGCCTTGAACAGAAACTGATTTGGCTTCAGATCCTGTAGGGTTGCAATACCGGTTAAATCCAGCGAGTTGATAATGAACATTACCGGGTGGTTCACAAAGTAGGCTTTGACTGCCTCGCTAAATGCCACCTTCTGTTCGTCGTTCATTTCGATCTCGATATCTTTCGCCGCGAACGCACCTTTTTGCATGTCAAGCACCACGCTCAAGATATTATTGTTGTTGTTAACGACTCCTTTCACCTGACCGATCTTAATCACCGCTTGCAGGGTCGCAGAAGATTTTATCGGAGTTGGTTTATCGTAATATTGCAGAACCAGCATCACTTTGCCGTCTATTGTTTCTTCCTTAACAGCGCTTTTCGGCAGTCCGGCTGCCGCCGCGAGCGCCTCAAGCAGTGGGCGATCTGACTCTGTGCCTACGTAGCGCGTTCCTTTCTGTACTTCACCGGATGGAATCTGCATCTCCAGGTTGCCGGTGTTGTTGTCATTAATCAAAAACTCCAGTCTGGGGAAGCCATATTGCAAATCAAACTTTTGCAGAACGTAAGTTTTGATATTGCCAATATCTGCACCTCTGATTGATGTCTCTGCGGAAATCCTGCCGCCGAATTTCTTATCGTTGTTCTTCAACTCTTCATACTGTAGTTTGAGCACATCGTTGATCTTATCAAGCGCCATATTGAACACTACATCCCAGTTATTCAGGATGGATTTGCCAGCCATCTGTGAGATCAGAGTGTTGATCGGAGGTTTGGCAGCCGCCCTTCGCAACGACATCGAACGTTTTAAAATGGCTCTGGCGATGTCGTGGATGCGCGCCTCCAGCACAAATCTCAACGTCACTTTTGCGATTAAGCCGTCGAAAGTAATCTCTTTATTTTTGCTCGTATCGGGCAGTGAGATTTCCCACACCGAGAAAGGCGTGATCAGATTCACACCCTCCGACCAGCTTTGACCGTGATCAGAAAACTTAGGTTTGTTCCCCTTGACCTGATACTCGTACGTCCTCTGTCTTTGTAAGGTATTAAAGGTTAATACGTTACGGTTGTAGCTTCGATCATAAAACGGTCGCCCGCTATAAGCGACTTGAAGCAGGTAATCGCCGCTCTTGGTGCTGGTCACCCCATCAATTTTTGCGACCATGGATTTCACCCGTGCGTCAACGTACAAAAAGAACTCTGACACGTCGGGCTGTAGATAGAATTGGTAGATACCGCCGTGCCGGAGGTCTTCGACGGGTATTTCAACCTCTATGTCAATCGGCGTGGTAGTTGCTTTTTGATACTGCTGTAGTGCGGTTTTGGCAGTGAGGGTATTTGAGTCCTGCTTAACCCGCGCCCCTAATATTCCGAGCACGTCGAATGAGTCAATCGGGGTAGGAGGCTGTAAAAACGTGTATTGCAAGGACTGATCTTGCAGGATAAATGTTTTTGACAACAAGCCCAGCATTTGCGAACGAACCACACTGAGGCTTCCGGTCAAGCCGATTAAGTCTATCTTGTTTTTATCAAGGTCACCGATTTCGGCAGGCTTTAAGTTCGTGTTCAGTTGTTTCATCCGCTTGATTTGCTCATCCAGCAGATTCTTCTGTTGCTGTTGGTTGTAAATATCACGGGCAGTTTGCTGAACGCCGGACATGGCTGAGGTATAAGCTTTTCCTTTGAGCACATAGGTTTTGAAAGCGGCAACGAGGTCTGTCTTTTTGGCATTGACGATTGGATCAGTTGGTCCGGACGATATCACGGCATCCATCTGGATACTCATCACATCCCAATCCAGATTCGCCGACAAAACTCCTGAAATACCATCGAAGGCTCTTTGTGCCTCACGAAATTTATCAATGCCGGCTTTGCTATCCTCGAATAATTTCCAGGTCGCATTGGAGACAGTCAGAAATTTTTGTATTCCCTGGGCGAGTGCTCCCAACTCCTTGACGGCTGAAATAGAGCTTGAGGGAATGGCAATACTAGTGCCGAGTGTAAATAACTCTGTGGCGACCGTCAGACCAAATTTAATTGCTTCCATGGTCTTCCAGTCTTTGACGGCCTGTTTATAATTTTCCACCGCCGTATTCACTTCAGCTTGATTGACATTAAGCTGGGCACGAAGATCATTAACCGTGTTCTCCTGCTTTTTTTGTTCCGCCTGTTTTTGTTGAATGATAGAAGAGTAATAGCCCGACAGAGATTGCTGTTGCGCGATACTCGCATCAATGTAACCGGCCAACAATTTACCTGATTCGATAATGTTTTTGTTCAGGTCCTTGCCGACATTGATGACCAACTCCTGTGTTTTGCGTAGCTCGATATCGTTGTGGTAGCGGTCAATCGTCTTGTCAATCTCACTGATAAAGTTGAGGATGCTATCAACCTGTTTTTGATAATCGGTATACGGCAAGATGGGGACAAAAGCGCCGAGCGCCGCACTATTCTCGATATGTGCCATGTCTAAGGCACGCACTCGAAGATCAAGTAGTTGCAGGTCGTCAATGCCGGCAGGGATTACCTCTGTAATCCATTGCATGCTTTGATAGAGGAACTCAGCCAATAGGGTCAGTTCGCCGCGTGCAAATGCGTTCAGATTGCCCTCGGCGTAAGCGTAGTTATACTCCAGGCTGCTTTTAAGTTTATTCAACGATTCCGGTGCGGGTGCACGGCGCACATCACCATCCACCTGGACATAGGCTCGACCATTTGGCCCCTGATCGTTGCTGACATACTTTAAGCCATCGACCAGCGTAAAGTGGTCATCACCGGATTTATTTTCAAACTGCAAAGCGCCATAGAATTGTTGAGTTGCGAATGAGACGGAATCAAACGCTTTATCACGCAATACCAATTTGGTAGTTGTTTGATTCTGCTCAAGGTTGACGACCTGACCGGTGATCAGGACATCATTGCCCGGAATCGGAATATCCTTTGAAGCTGTGGTGTAAAGATAGTTTGTGTAGAGGGTGAAATCTTTCACCTCTTCTGCGGCAACAAATTCAAGCGTCGCTAAATCCAATCCGGGTTTATACGTATTGACATGGGGCGTCGCAATTGTCGAGAGAAACCCCGGTAATTCGCTTTGGCGCAGTTGGTCGGCAAGCTTGTAAGGGCAATATGGGAAAAAGTTCGGCTCAATCGCTGATTGATATTTTTGAACCAACCCACCCTGGATTACCCGACGCCAGATCTGTTTGCGGTTGTGCTCAGAATATAGCGTTAAGGATGTCAGCCTCGTTAGAATCGAGGTGACGCTCGTATAATTCTGATTCAGAACTGTCGGATCAACCTTGGAATTGTTATCATACACCGCGAAAATACTGTTGGTTTCCGCAAAGATCGGCTCTACCCAGTCGCCGTTTGCGACCGCTTTCGCCAGCGTTTCGCTCAAACTGAAATCCAGCACCTTGCCATATTGGCCGACGTAACCGAAGGCACCGGTATTGGCGTCGGTCGTATATTGACGAAATAAGACGGCTTCCTGTCCTTTGAGCATCTGGGGACGATCCGCGTAGATTTTTTTGACTCGCTTAAAACGCTCTTCCGGCATGGCGAACACCTGGAAGATCAGATCACCCAGTAGCATCGAAGAGACATAGTGCGTTCCTTGCTCTATAAAAAAGCTAAGATACTCATTTGCGATGTGTGGTGTAATATCGCCGGGCGTAAACTCATCACGCGGTTTAAATCGGGTCAAGCCGCCCATCGCTTTTTTAAATTGTTTGGATACTCCCAAGCCCTCCGGAATCTTGGAAGGGTTAGGGTGAATCAAGACATCCATTTCTTGACTCGCATGCACCACCTCATCATCAATCCGGGTGAGCTTAACCAGCGCATAGCCCTGACCTCTTTTCCCCAAGTTTACTCCTAATGTGTGAGAGAGCTTTTCAATCGCTTGATCGCGGTCGGCATCATCAATTAATAAGGGACCGGCAGGTGCTTTTGGGCCATTGATACCATCGGACGGATCTTCAATCTTGTAGGGCAGTAACGTATTGAGCAATGATTGGGCAGTTTCATGCAAAGAAATCTCCGGGAAATCCCACTTGCCTGTTTGGGGGGGGGCAGCAACCCTGACCGCGGAGATTGCTTTCTTTGCGGGTGGAAATAGCGCATTGTTCCCTTGTTGTGCAGAAAGCCACTCAGGGTTATAGCCGTAGAGAATGTTGGTGGTATCGCCTAAGTTGGTTTTGATTTTGTTCATAGGAGGTGAGTTTTGCCCCAAGTTTTGTGCCAATTAGAAACTAGGTGTTAGAAGAGCCCACCCAATCTTTTTAGGGAGTCAGCTGCGCACTTTTTAAGAGAATTAGCTGCGCGGCTCACCGGAACGAAATGCCCTCGACTTTCGCGCAGTATAAACACATTTCAGAGTAATTGGGAAGAACTTTATTATTCACCTAACTCTGGCCCCTCACGGTAGGACCAGGCTTTAGGGAAGAACTTTATTTCTAATATAAGCTGTTCTGGGTAATCGAAAACAAGGACTTACGCCCCCTTTAGGGAAAGACTTTATTGTCCATGAACAGCCACTGTTGCACGCTGAGCCTTCAAGGTCGCGCGAAGGTCAGCACACGGTTATCCGTGTCAACGTCGAACGACTTGAACACTAAATTCCCGCCCTTCTTAAAGGACGACGGACGCCCGTTCACGTGGAAGCTGACGTAATACTGCTCGCCGCCGGTCTGAAACCCAAACTCCGTAAATTGTATCTGGAGGGGTTCCTTGTTGAGGCAGACCGAAAGCTTCGTCGCCTCGCCGGGTAGAAGTTTGAGCCGCTCGAACGACAGCTTGACTCTGATGCCGCCCTGCGGCTCGTTGACCTGGGCCGGTATCACATTGTTCGCAATCCGGATTTCGGAAATGGTCAGCTCCGAAGACGTGCCGTTGACGAACATCCAGTCGTCGAAGACCCAGCCGACGGGGCAGGCGGGCCACTCCTCGCCCTGCTCGTTGACCGGCGTTTCGTTGACCGGCGCGTAGACCGGCTCGACGATGTAGTCCGGGGTGTTCCTCAATTTGAGGGTGTATGACTGGTCTTTGGTGACAACAGGCCCGTCCTCTATGACGGCTGCACCCTGCCGCCAGCCGAGGAGCGCGCGGTGGCCGTAGGAAGCCGGCGCGGTGAGCGTCACCTGACCCTCATTCTTCTTGAAGGTACGGATGAAGGTGCCGGTGCCGTCGCCGCGCCTGTTCTCGTCAAGGGCGTCGCAGCGGATGTAGGGCTGCGCGTCGTCGGCCACCTTGACGGAGACGGTTGTGTAGATATTATCGACGCTCCCGGAGACGTAGTAGACCCTCAGCGTGAGGCTCTGGACTTTGGCGACTTCGGTGCCGGAACGCTGGACGACGAGCCGCGTCCACGCCCCCGGCCTGAACCTCGTCATCGGGTTTTCTTTATGGTCGGCCTTGCTGATGAGTTCATTCACTAACCACTTCGCCTCTACGTCGCGCTTCGTCGGCTTGACCGTCAGCTTCTTCGTCTTCGCGCTCGGGTTGTATTCGAGTGTCGTTCCCCAGCGGATGTCCGTCCTCGGCGGCCTGCCCAACGCCCCTTCGACACGGTACTGGCCGCTGCGGAAGAGGTACAGCCGCCCGTCTCGGCGCACTTTCGAGACGCCGTCGTGGACGTATTCGAGGGACAGGGTAATATTGGTATTGGGGAACGGCTCGGCCAACTCGACCAGCTCGTCGTCGGTCTCGATGTTCGTGATACGTATGTCCTCATGCTGGGGGTTGAGTGCCCACAGCAGATCGACCTCGACGCGCTTGTCGTTGCTGTTGAGGGTCTCGATCTGGGCGGGAGTCAGCTTGACCACGAAGTGCTTCTCGGACTTTTCATCGTACGTGCTATACCAGGTAATGATCTTCTCGGCGATGTATTTGAGCTGTGCGTTGAAGACGCTTCTCAGGGTTTTGTAATCGGCCTCTTTGAGCATGCCGTCCTCGCTCTTGGTCAACAGCTCGGAGAATTTGTCGAAGAGTTTCTGCGCCCCGAAGTTAATCTCCGGCAGCTCCTCAAGCATCAGGTAATGGTAGGACTTGAGGAGGTAGTACTGGTAGAGCAGCAGCCGCTCGCGCGCCTTACGGCCCATGTCCTGCACGCTCTGTAGGGCTTCTAGGCTGAGCTGTTCGAGCTTGGCGTCGCGCTGGCCTTGCAGTTCCAGGATGGCGAGCTGGTTGTTGAGGACGGTCGTAGTGGCGGCGTCGATGGCCTGCACCGTGGCGACGAGCTTTTCGTTGAACTCGCGCTTCTGTTCGTTCAGCTTCTCGATCTCCACGATTGCCTCTTTGTAGGCGGGCGTTTCGGCGAGCACCTTCTCAAGCCGCTCCTTCACGTCGTCCTCCGAGACGGCAAAGCCGGAGAAGCCGTTGAGGATTGTCTCTTTCGCCGCCTCCTTCTTCTCCATGTAGTCTTTGACTTTTTTCTCGAAATCCTTCTTCTCCACCGCCGTATCGAACTTCTCTTTCTTCTCCCTCGCCTTCGTCTCCTTCTCGGTCAGCGCCAACTGCTCCTTCTGCATCAGCCCCGAGAACAGCTCCTCCGCCTTCTTCTTCGCTAAATCCTTGCCCTTCGGCAGGACGACCTCCGTCATCACGGGGGCGAACGCGCCCGCCACCTTGCTCAGGCTGGCTTTGGGATTGTCGGGGTCAACGTCGCCGAGCACCGTGAGGGCTTTGCCGACTGAGCCGAGGACGGGCTGCCCGACAGGGATGAGCTGCATCACCCCGCCGAGTATCTTCGCGGAGGAGCGCAGGAGATGCTCGGTCTGCAAGTCGTTCTTGACCTGCTCCGTCAGCGTCTTCTTCATATCCGTCACGAGCTTCCACGTTTGCGCGATCCTCTCCCCGATGGAGGCCATGCCGGATGAAAGCTCCCTGACTTTAGTCTCCGCGGCGCTGAGGTCTGACAGCGCCCGCTCGGTCTCGGCGTGCAGGCGCTCCTTGGCCGCTTTCAGGATGTCGGCGGCCTTCTTCGTTCGGGCCTGTGTGTGCTGTATCCAGTAAGCGAGAAACATCGCAGGGATGGCGCTCTCCAACTCGTTCTCGAAGAGGGTGTAGTTGGACTGGAACGAGAGCATCGGCACCCAGCCCGCCGGGTTGCCGAAGTAGTCGTACGGGCCATCGACGCGCTGAATCAGAGCCGCCAGCTCGTTCCGCAACAGGACCCAACCCGCCCCGCCCGTGTCGGCCGCAGCGGCAACCTTGACTGCGTCGAGGTTGATGCCGAGCAGCTCACGCGCATCCTTCGTGTGGCCGGCGAGGTAGGCGTCGTCGGAGTAGGCGATGGCGGCGCGCACCGCGGAGGGGTGCAGCCAGTAGGACTCCCCGGCCTTGCCGTTTAAGAGACTGACCTCGCCCGGCTTGGACTCCGGCCCCGTCGCGGGAGGAGCCTCGGCACCCTTCCCCGGCTTCGGCACCGGCCCATCCACATTACCGAGGCTGTCATAAATATTCTCGATTTCCCTGCCCTTCTTCCTGTAATAGAGGATGCCTTTTTTGGGCTTGACGGGCTCACCTGGGTCGGAACCCTTAAGGGGGAGCGCCTTCTTGCCGTCCTCGCCGCTTTTGAGCTGGACGCGGTTCGCCAGTTGTTCTTTGAAACGGGTGAAGACCGAGCCGCCGTCGCCCCCGCGCCCTGGGCGGCCCGGCAGGCGCACGGGGTCTTTGCCGTCGCCCGGCCACTGCTCCGCGGGCCAGTTGAACCTGTGGGGGTATTTCGTCGCCTTCGCAAATTCCTTGACCTCCTCGCGTACGTCCACGAAGACGAGCGAGGAGTTATATCCCCTGACCCCGTTGCAATTGATCTCCTTGCCCTCGACCGGGACCTTGCCGTCCCACTTCACGCTCGCGCCGTTCGCGCCCGGCTCGCCCTGCCGCCCCTCCTGCCCCTGCCCGCCGTTGGCGATGATGCGGTGCGCGTTGCCGGGCATTTCGAGGCTCTGGACGAAGAGGCGCACGTCGCCCGCCTTCTGCCCGGTCAGCCCCTCCTCCTTCGTCGCGGCCGCCCCGAAGGGGAGCGGGGTCGTGTCGATGCGCGCGATCTTGCCGGAGGTGTCTTCGAACTTCAGCTGGCGCGCGTAGATGTCTACGCCTGTGCCGGGCACCTTCAGCTCGCAACGGATGATGACCTCGTCGGCGCAGAGGGTCAGATGCCTGAGGTCTGTGCGACCCTTCAGCCGGTTGTAGAGCGACCCGGCGTCCTCGTTCTCCTCGATGACCAGACTGACGCCCGCGACCGTCACCTTCTTCGTCATGACTTTGGCATCCCCGTCCAGCCCCTTCCGGTTGAAGTAGTCTTCGCCCGCGTCCTCCTGCGAGAAGGTGGTGTAGAAGCTGCTGGCCTGGTCTGGCTTGTTTTTGGAGACGTGCTCGATGACCTCGAACTCCGAAGGTAGTTGCGCGTGCGGCGTGATGTAGGTCTTCTGCGGCTTATCGTCTTTGGTGCCCTTGCGCGCCCGAATCCAGACGACGAACTGCTCCTTGTCTTCCGCCGCCGGCTCGTAAGTGAAGACACCTGTATTTTCGTCTATGGTGACCTTGCCCTTGGGGCTGGGCATGGCGCGCTTCGAGAACTTGACGCCGTCGCCGAGGCTGCTCGTCACTTTGAAGGTCAGCGTTTCGCCCTGCCAAGCGGAGAACGGCGGGATGCTGCCGAGGGGGTATGTGTCGGCCATGATTCTCTCCTATCCGTCATTGCAAAAATCTAGCGGCGCAGAATATTGAAAAGCGCCCCCGAATGCAACACTTTTCTGACAACGGTTTGAGAGGTGTGCCACAGCCGCCTTATGCTATCGCAGGCCAAGAGCTAGAAGGGGCGCTGCGACTGTTGGATGATAGAGCGGTATAACGTGGCTTCAGTGAAGGCAGCTCGGACGGTGTGGTTGAAGAGATGTTTTAAGGGAGCAATCACGCAAAGCCGGTCCGCGACTCCGCGCCTTTGGAGAGCGCCATCGAGATGAAGCCGGGCCGGTGGCGGAATTCATTCGCGGAGAGTTGTAGATTAACGTCCGTGAACCTCTTTCCCAGAGGGTAGCCGTCGTGAATAATATTTTGCACGGGGCCGATATACGCCTGGGATGGTTCGAGGCTTACTCTGAGAACGGGGTAATCAACGCATTCGTTGAGGAAGTCCTCGGCCAAAGGTTGAGCATACGTTTCCTTATAGAGTTCTCTGACCTCGTCAGGCCCCCTCCTGGCGGCGAGATAGTCTAAAAAGGATTTCAAGCGGAGGTTGATAAAGATAATGTCCCTTCTCTCGTACCCCAGGTTGAGGCAGACTCTGAGGCCGCTCGCATCCCGTTCCCTGGCGTCGCGCGGCGGGTTCCCCCAGTTGTCTATGTGCATGCCCCGGTAACGGTTCTGGGAGACATCGAACGTTGTCGTATCCAGGCCCGGACGAGTAAAGTTGACGAAGGCGCTGCACATCGAAAACTCTTCAAATATCTCCTGCTCTAACCAGTCCCTCACCTCCGCCGTGAAGGTGGGGAAGGAGGACTTCATCTTCTCTTCCCAGTGGGCCGGGGAGCGAGCCATTTGGTCGAGCTTTAATTCGTAAAACCTCAAGAGAAATTTCCTGGGAGTCTCTACCAGGCACAGGGTGTTAGCAATGTCTGTTTGCTCGGTGAGGCCGACTACTTTATTAACCTCGGGCGGGTCCAGCCGCCGCCAGCTAATTTTCGGCCTGTAAACCCCGCAGTGAAATTTGTCCGGCAACTTGATGTCATCAATATAACGGCCGGATTCAATGACATTTATCCCGCTGTTAATTGAGAGGGAATACTCAGGCCGCCAGTCCTCAATCAAGGGGAGGATTTTGATGTCTTCCAGAAGCATATCAGGTGGGCTGCGGGAACAACTGTTTCTCTAATTCAGAGAGAGCTATATCGAGCGGGTATTTTATCGTGTACTTGCAATACATCGTCTCCGCGGATTCAAAGGTCCCGTTCTCGTACAACTTGTTTGACGGTGCCCCGCCGCCGCACAGTGAGAAGTACTCGCAGTCAGCCTTGCATTTCTCCACCCCCTTATTGATCTCGACCAGGGTTTCGATAAAATTCGGCCTCGTCCAGATGCTCTCGAAAGTATCTTCGTAAACATTGCCGAAGATGAAATCACCGTGCTCGGGGTCATTCATCCCGAGAAGCTCGGGCGAGAAGGTGGAGAAATTGCCGGCGTAATCTACGCTCAGAATCTTGATCGGCGTTGCCTGGTCGTTAAGCCTGTCCATGTTTTCGGGGGTCTCGGGGTCCGAGACTGCGATGGCTCGGAAGGCGCGATCAAACTCGCGGATTTTCAGCCTGTTGCCGTATCGTCTTTGCAACTCATACGTCCTTCGGAAAAACTCTTTAACGCGCTCGTCTGTGTCGCATGTCTCAAGCGAGGTCGAATTATTGGCCCCTTCTTTCTCTTCGATGTTGAAGCCCAAATTGGTCACACCCAAGTCAAGGAAGAACCTGAAAATTTCCTCCGCATAGTTCAGAGAGTTCGAGGTCACGACGGAAATCACGTGAAACCTTACGCCGTGGCGCTTGAGGCACTCAACCCCTCCGAGAACCCTGGCGAGAGTCCCCCGCCCTCTCCTATCTTTGCGGCAGGCGTCGTGGAGAAAGTCCGGCCCGTCGATGCTCACCCCTACGCTCACACTATGCTTGAGAAAGAATTGACACCACTCGTCGTTAATTATCATCCCGTTGGTTTGTATGCTGTGCGTCACTTTACCCGCCAGGGATGGGAACAGCTCGATCTTGTCGAAGATTTCCGAGTAGTAGTTGAGGGGGAGGGCGAGCGGCTCTCCCGCGTGCCACACGAGTCCTATTTTATCTCCGACTAACTTACTTTCGACCAGGCGTTCGAGGATTTTGGTGAATGTCTCCGCTGACATCCTCTCTTTTACGTCCCTGTTGGGGAGGTAACAGTAAGAGCAGTTGATGTTGCAGAACGGGGTGGGCTGAAGGATCAGTAACCCAATCTTGGCATCAATCATTGGTATTACTTTCGTGAGTTGCGGTCAGGCCCGGCCCCCAGGCGGCGAGCCGAGCTTCAACGTGGGCGATACCGTGAGCCTCTGCGAGGAGTTTGGCTACGGGCGTTCTCCCCGCAGATGTGATTGAGGTGCCAAGCCGCCCGAGAGTCGGCGTAGCTCTCTCCCTGAGGGCAGTCACCTTCGAGGAGCAGGCCACCGCTGTTTTTGAAGGAAGGTCACTCCTTATAGCTCTGGGCAAGTAATCAGTCTAACTTTGGGCCGGCTGCTCAGGGGTTTAGAAATTGCCCCAGTTGCCCCACTGGTTATACCAGTTGCCCCAGTTGCCCCAGTTATTCCAATTATTCCAGTTGCCCCAGTTGCCCCAGTTGCCCCAGTTGCCCCAGTTTACCCACTGCATGATTTCCGATTCCTCGTAAGACACTTTACGCAGAATCTGATCGAGGTTTGTGTTGTTCCGGGCCAGGCGATTCTTAATGGCCTCCCGAATCATCGTGACCCGTTGGGGGACCGTCAAGTCACGGGCCTGTTCTTTGCCAGAGGCTGACGCAGTAGGGACTAAGACCGCGCCCGCGAGCAGGGCCGACGAAAGGGCCTTCCTCAACGGTTTGTGATTGCCGTCGCGTCCTCTTTTTTGCTTCTTCTTGCTCATCTCTTACTCCACTTGAGGTGATGACATCAGAGCATTGCTCATGATGAGGTTAAGCCGAGTTGAAGAGTGGAGGTGACGTAATCCTCCGATACTGACCGGGGAACTTGCCTTGGAATGGCAACGCAAGTTTCGGTTTCCGCGAAGTGGCGCGAACTCTATAACAACCGGGTGGAAGAGTCAATTAAAATCAGGGCAGCCGCCCACTTGCCCCCGCCCGCGCGCATGACCTCTAATTCGCCCCGACAACTCTTATCCGTTGATTGGCATGACTGGAGATGAGCGTCTTGCCATCCCAGGCAAAGGCGAGCGTCACAATCCTATTGCTTGTGGGCAAGCTCACCAGTTCCCGCCGTTTTAGCTTGTCTCCTAACTTTTCATTATTGAGCCAATTCTCCTCGCCGATGTCCCATACCTTGATTATCCCGTCCGAACTTCCCGTGACCAGCCTCTTGCCGTCAGGAGAAAAAACTATGGCTTGCACAGTGGAGACGTGTCCCTTGAATTCCTTGATAATTGTCCACGTCGCGGTGTCCCATAGGCAGACGGTATTGTCGGCGCGGCCGGTGGCGAGCTTCTTGTCGTCCTGAGAAAACGCTAAGGTATTCACCGAGTCGTCGTACGTCTTCGTCGGCCCCAGTGCTCGGCCGTTGCGTGCATCATAAAAGCTCAGAGTTTTGTCATTACTCTCGACAAAAACTGTCAAGTCGTGGGAGAACGACGCCGCATGGAAGTTCACTTTGGAGTGACCTTTTAAAATCGGCTCGGACGGCTTCCCGGTCCCAATGTCGAAGATAATAACGCCTGCTTCGGGACTCCACGTAGCCAACCTCTTTCCGTCGTCTGAAAACTTCGACGCGGAAATAAACTCCGCTCCCTCATCAGCTGGTTCGGGAGTTGGCGTCAACGGCACTATCCATTCCTTCCCCGTCAGCGGCGCGAGGGTATCCATGTCCCACAACTTGATTCTTACGGAGCCAGACTCCTTGCGGTAGATCGAGAGAATCTTTTTACCTTCTTGAGGTGCGTAGAGTGCTATTGAAGCTACGTTTGTAAAATCACTCGGGGCGGCTTGAAATTGACCCTTAAAGGATGAAAATCCGTCGCTAGTTTTCCGCATAAACTCCAGGGTCGAAGGTTTATCGGTTAATTGGACGGCGAACCTTTCTCCGCCGGCATCAGGTGGTAAGGCGACGATCCTGGCAGCCGGGGCTTCGAGTTCCTTCTCCATTATTTCTCGTTTGTTCGTATCCCATAGTCTAACGGTCTGATCCTCACTCGTGGTTGCGAGAAGGCCGGTGTCGGGTAAAAACGCCATTGATAAGACCTCGCCTTCATGCCCTTTTAAGAGCCCTGAAGACTCTACATCTTTCGGATAATCTGAGTCCGCAGCCGACTCCAACTTATTCTTGTCCCATATCATCACGCTGCCATTATGACTTGCGGCGGCAAGGATACCTCCATCAGGAGAATACGCTAACGATAGAATGCTATCTGTGGTCGCCTGCCAATGTTTAGGTTTTTTCCCGCCCAGGTTCCACAGGGTAATAAACCCGGTATTGTTGCCGCTCACAAGCCACCTTTGGTCCTTAGAAAATGCCAGTGCCTGGATGCCGTTCTTCGCTTGTGAAGCGTCGTCCTCGCCTCCCGTGTGCGCGCTGCGGTCGTCAAGCTCAACTGGCAATTCCGAGGCCGGGGCCCCGCCCTCAGAAATTTTGACGCTTCCATCATTACACCCGATGGCAAGCTGCTTCCCATCTCCCGAAAAAGCCAGGCCGGTGAAAGAAACGGGGGCAGACGAGTTAATAGGGCCCACGGCGGACGAATCAAGAGTGATCTGCTTCGTCTCGTTCGTGTTTAAGTCCCACGTAAAGACTTGCTCGTCGCCTTTCGAGCTGTTAAGTGTTTTGGCTACGAGGACGCTCGCTATTTTTTTCCCGTCTGGTGAGAAAGTTATTAATTTAACCTCTTTCCCCTGGGGGGACCATTTCTGTTTCTTAATGCCGGTGTACGTGTCGGACACACTTATCTCGTTGCGTGCGCCGTTTACACTGGCGAGACTATTGCCATCTAATGAGAAGGCTATCAACGAGGCGGTAGTGTCCATCTTTCTCAAGCTAAGTTCCTTCCAACTGCCCACCTCCCACAACTTCACCTCCCCGGTTTCGCTCGCCGTAGCAAGAACCTTTTTATCGGGTAATAAGAATGCCGCAGCCAACACCCTGCCGGAGTGCTGCATTGCACTTCGGCCCTCTTTGGTGGGCGTTATATCATGGACACAGGTCCTGGTTAGCAAGTCCCACTCAAAGCCCCGCATCCCGCCATATTTTTCGCTATCTCTGAGCGTGTCTAAATAAGTATATCCCCGCGCGTAATTTTTTTGAGCAAATGCCTCCTCGGCATTGTAAACGTTGACCATGTAGGTCATGAGGTTCGTCAGTTCTTCGCTCCATCTGGCCTTGAACCATAAAAAGACACAGGCCACCGATAAGGCTAGAAAGACTGCGGCGGCACCGCGCGCCCGCGTCAGCTTGGCCCCGCGTTTTCTTTTTGCAATTTCACTAACTCTCTGGCTTTCTTCCAGAAAAGATATCGCGCTTTTGAATATCTCTTCGTCGCTTAATTTCTTGGTCTCGGCGGAATTCCCGTCGGCGGCCGCCTTTTGAAAGCCGTCGTTAAGGTAAGGGTGATAACGTGAGGCCCAGGCTAGATTGGGATTATTCTCTTTGCGCCATTCCAAGGCGTATTCCACTTCCAACTCCGATGACAGACTCGTCTTACTTCTCTTATACAACTGTGCCGTCTCGGCTAGACGCCGGTAAGTGTTCGCGGCGCGCGTTTCCTCCCGCACCCATTCCTTCAGTCTGGCCCAGTTGCGGATCAGGCTCTCGTGAGAAATATCTATCGACGTATTCCTAGCCAACGGTTTCTTCTGCGAAGGCAATAAAAACGACCGGCCCTCTTTCCGAAAAACATCCGTGACGGCGACGATTTCTCTGATCTTCGCCCCGGTGATGGCGCGAATTTCCCTCACGGGCGTCGGTCGTCGGACTTCTCTGTTCCGAGACCCCCTCTCGGTCAGGCACTTGAAAATCTTCCTCGCGATTTCACGGCTCCTGTCGTCCGGGAGTTCGGCGTAGGCTTCATCGGCGTGCCGCGACAGCGCCTCCGTCATTTTCCCAATCGCCTCATAGTGGCGCACGTCGATAGGCTCATCACCCTGACGATCTTTCTCCCACTTATCCCACGTTCGCATCAGCGCGTGCTGAAGGATAGGGAGTTGATCGGGGCTGTCACCCATGTCGTTGAGCAGTTGATTCACGAGCTGCGGGGTGATGCGCGCCCCGCGCTTTTTCACCGGGCCGATAATCGCTTCCCGGCGCTGGTCACGCGTCAGGCGTGGGATCAAATACTGACCTTCGTTGATTGCCTCCGGGAGGTCCCAAAACTTGGCGCAATCCCCTAAATAATCGGAGCGCATGGTCAGGACGACGTAAATGGGAAGGTCCTTCTGACTCCTGGCCGCCAGGAGCAGCTTGACGAATGCCGCCGCCTGATTCCCGTGCGGGCCATTCTCCGAAATTCTCGCGTAGCGAAACAGCTCTTCGAATTGATCGACGACGACGAGCAGATTCTCGCCGCGAGCCATCTTCGCCTGGCGGACTGTTTCAATCAGGCCCAGGTCGCCGCGGCGCAGGGACACCTCCGTGATTTTTGTCTGAATCTCCTTATCTTTTGCGATCTCCTGTGGGTAGGAGGCTTCCAGGATAAGGCGGTTGAGCTTCTGTATTTCCGAGTTCGACAGGTTCTCCTGGCCGCGACTCAGGAGCCGGCGGGCTTCGCCAGGGACGGCGACCTTCTCGAAACCTTGCGGCTGGTAGAATCCACGATCCGTGAGGATATGATTGAACGCCTCGACGAAGCTCGATTTATGGACCTGCGCGAAGTCTTCTCTTTGCGCGGTGTCTAAGATGATTTGCCGCATCTCGTGCGGCAGGAGTTCTAAAATTCGATTGCTGGGGCTGGGCAGCGTCTCCCTGGCGTCATCACTCAGCCTCAGGCAGAGGCCGGGCCAATCTATCACGTCACCGATGCTCAAGAGCGGCGAGCCATCATCTTTAAAATCGGTCCCGAACACGCGGCGGTGGTTGAGCGCCTGGGCCAACTCCCGTATCGGATCGTCCTTCGGGCGAAACAGGGCGACACGCCAGTTTGAGCCGGCGGACATCATCAACCCGCCGTATAAGGCGGGCAACAGCCCGGCGCGCACGAGCGACGATTTGCCGCTCCCGGACGTGCCGACCACCGCGAGAAACCGGGTGGCGGCGAGCTTGCCGACCATCTGCTCATGCTGCTCTTCACGCCCGAAGAACAGGTCGTGCTCGTGAAACAGGAAGGGCCGCAAACCGGGGAAGGGATTTCGGCGGTTCTCACTCATACTAAAGCTCCCTTTGACCTCGTTCCGAGGGACCGCTCAAGCTGTTCTATCAGCGGCTTGATTGACTCCGGCGAGAACTCCCCGAAGTTCTTCATCACCAGTGCTTCGTCTGTATGAAAGCCCTTCTTCCGCTCCGTCTCCGGCCCGCTCACGTAAATGCCCCTGGCGAGCAGCGGCCGCCCGTCGCGGATTACGTCGATCCTCCCAAAGTCTCTGAGCTGGTAGTCGATGGTGTCGGCCGTGCCGTAGAAGATCAGCAGCGCGTCGCAGAGCCGCAGGTTGTCCTTGTCGCCGCTGACGATGTCGGAGTCTCCCTTGAAGGGGAGCAGCACCTCGTACTGCCGCTCATTTTCGAGGTAGTCCCGCAGCGGCGCAACCAACGGCATGTCCACCTTGCCGCACTTCAGATAGACGCGCCTGCGCCTGGAGTCGCCCGCGCTCTCCTCGTGGTACTTGAGCTTCTTCTGGATGATGGTTTTCAGGTCCTCCAGCTTGACGCCGCTCAACACGTCCGCGCATTCGTAAACTCCGGGATCGTTCTGGAGGTATGCGACGAACTGCTGGTAAATCTTCCCCTGGGCTCTCAAGTCCTCCGGCATCCAGATGAGTCGGTAGTACTGAGGGTCATTGTCGCCGCGGCTCATCGCCAACTCATGCTGCTTGCTAACTCGCTCGGCCGCCAGCTGGTGTTGCAGGTCCAACTTCAGCCGGACCTGCTCCTCGGCCGGGATGACCGTGCAGTCGGACCCGATCAGGTGGATCGAGAGGATAGACTCGTCCAAATAGCGACTGACCCTTTCCTCGAACGCCGAATCTTCAAAGGGGAGGTTCTCGTCCGGCAGGACTCGATAGTGGTGCTGCTGCAAGGCGCGCTTAATCTCATTGCGCTGGCCGCACAGCTCGGGCGTCGTCTCCGCCAGGTAGATGCTGGCCGCGCGATCATAGGCCGCAGTCGCCGACTGCTGGGACTTGATGAACTCCTTGATGTCCTGGGCCAGGTCCTCCAGCCTGTCCAGGAATTTCTTCAGGTAATCCGGGCCGAGTTCGGGCCAGAATTCACGTAGCCTGCCGGACATAATGTCAGTCTCGTAGAACTCATATCCGAGGGATTCCTGTAATAAAATGCGTAAGTCATGCGGGAGGTCGCTCCCTTCCAGCGGGTCAACCCGCGGGTCGTCTCCTATCGGCGTCTTCATCACCTTGAAGATTCGCGATCTGTTATTGATCTTGATACCGCCGTTTTCGGCCGCGCGCTTGTAGAACTCGCTGAGTTCGTCTTTACACCATTTGGAATTGACGTAACTCGGCGAGAGGACTGACACCAGGAAGGCTGTCTTCGACAGTCTGAGGACGATGGTTTCACTCAGAGGATCATTCCCACCCATCATAACGTCCCGCCAAATCGCCGGCCTTTCCCCGATCAACTGCGTCAGGCGTGTCAGCAGGCTCTCGTGCATCGTATCTATCCAACCCCTGTACGTCGAAATTGGAGCCAAGTTGTCATCGTGAGCATAGTTGATGAAAATATCCTCATCGAAATTTGGCGTCTGGCTTCTTCTGGGTTCCATTTCCTCTCCTGTCCTATGCTGGGGGGCTCTTCCCTTCTGCTCGGAACTAACCCCTGAGGTTTCGCGGGCCAAGCGGGCGGCTAAACTTTAACGGGGCTGCCGTCTCTGCGCCTACAAGGAACTGGCGGCCGGAATAGTTTAATGAGGGATGTTCAGACGCCGGGGTTTAACCACGGCGCGACATCCAACGTCAGGTATGCGATGAAGAATCTAGCCTTGTCCGTTTTACCAACTGGCGCGACTGTTCTTCATTTCAAGTGCTGAGCCTTTCGAATTCAAAGAGAAAGACTGCTCGAAGGCTTCGGTGAAGACGTTACTGTTTACTTAACAGCCTTCGGCATTGAGATACGTCAGACAAGATTGGCGAGGGCCTGGACTCTCACTTTCGATTGTTTGAAATGTAGGGACTGCTTGTTGAGGCATCCCCGACGAAGCGAAGTGGTTTAGGCTAATAGCGGCAGAGCCATCATTAGCAGGTCTGTGAGAACATCCAGAACGGGTGAGACTTTATTCCTAGAATAGCGGAGTGTCAAGCAAATTTTTGTTGAAGGATTTTGTAGAAAATCGAATCCCCCGCGCGGGTATTGTCCTGTCCGAGCCCGCGTGAGCCGTTTCGCGCGGACGGGGGGATTGGTCTTCTAAGCACCGCGCGGCTCGCGCGGCGTGAGCATTTGCGGCTCGACGTTTTCAACGTCGGCGAGGCTTTCGAGTGCGTGAATGTTCGAGAGCGATTGCGCGACGCCGCCGGAGGCGGATTGCAACCAGGCGGTGTGGGGCGTGTAGGGTGAGGTTTTGACTATCTCGTAGCCCGCGCGTTCAATCTCGGCGCGGCGCGAGGCGGCGTCAACGCCCTGGGCGAAACGGACGAAAACCTTTCCGGTCGGCACGGCCAGAGGGCCGGAAGGCTGTAGCTCGTAGACGGGGGTCACGCGTGCCGTGTCGCCGCGGCTTTCGTCGGGCTCCCCGCGATAGACGGCGATTCCCTCCTCTTTCAAAGTCATGACAGCGCCGGCCGTGTCTGTCTCTTCGCGGCCGTGGTGGACGGCGTGATAGCCGGGCGCGAGCGTGTAGGACGCGTCGCGGCGTTCTGTGCCAACGCGGAGGCGTTCGGGGAAGCCGCGGAAAAGATTTGCCGGAGCCATGCCTCCAAATATAACGCACCGGGGGCGACATCACCACGGCCGTCGCAGGTTGCCATGGCGGGCGCTCAATGCCAGAAATAGTGCTTGCCCCCGGAGACCTCTTGCTATATCCTCTGCGCGCTCACGAAGGATGCTTTCTGGACCGGCCAGGCTCTTTTGCTTCCGACTCGAAGCCATTTGCTTTTCACTATTTGCTTTTCACTCTAGCCACGCTGAACTGACGGCCATCCTCGCGGACTATTCACATCACTCAAATCCGCGAGCGACTGGCAGGAGGCCCGAACCATGTATTCATTCCGATACGGCGGCAAGAGGGGCGAGCGATGCTCGCTCAAAGAGAGTAACGACCTGATCGTGGTCCGCACGTGCAACCGCAACCCCCTGATGGTCGAGCGGTCGTTCGCGACCGCGCCCGTCTCCGACGCCTCGCTCAAGGTGCTCGACTCCTTCGAGCTGGTAACGCGCTTCAGGCAGGCGGGCGTCGAGGTCCTGCGCGCCAAGTCCGAGCGCGCGCCGAAGAGGCTGTGCGACGAGGCGCGCGCCGCCCTGAAGAAGGAGCCCGAAATAGAGTTCGCCGGGCGCGTGCTCGTTGACCCCAGGTCAAGTGTGCCAGTCATCTACACCGAAAATTTCTTCGTCAAATTCGACGACGACCTGTCGCAGACCATGTGCCGGAAGATACTCAAGGGCTTCGGCCTCAAGGTCAAGCGCGCCATAGAGTATTCGCGCAACGCCTACTTCGTGCAGGCACCCGAGAACACGGGGCTCGAAGTCTTCGACATCGCCGAAAAGCTCTTGCGGGAGCCGGGCGTCGCGCTGTGCCATCCCGAATTGGTCCGCGAAGTCCGCAGCCGCGGGGCCTTCCCGCAGCAGTGGCACCTCAAGCGCGCGACCGTAGGCGGCAACTTGGTGGACGCGCACGCCAGCGTCGAGTCGGCCTGGAGTCTCGCTCAGGGCGAAGGCGTCACCATCGCGGTCATAGACACGGGCATCGAGTTCGACCACGAAGAGTTCGCCTCTTCCGGGAAGGTCGTCGCGCCGGCGAACGTGTCCGTTCCTGAGGACGACCCGAAGAGGAACGACCCGCGCCCGGTCTTCGGCGAGGAGGAGAACCACGGGACGGCCTGCGCGGGCGTGGCCTGCGCCGACGGGCGCAAGGGCGCGTCGGGCGTCGCGCCCAAAGCGCGCCTGATGCCGATACGCTTGATGAGCGGCCTCGGCTCGCAAGCCGAGGCGGACGCTTTTTTCCACGCGGCGGCCAACGGCGCGGACGTGATCTCTTGCAGCTGGGGGCCGCGTGACGGCAAGTGGTGGGACCCGTCCGACCCCGTGCACAATAACGTGGCCCTGCTGCCGGACAGCACGCGCGAGGCCATCGACTGGGCCGTGCGCAACGGGCGCAACGGTAAGGGGTGCGTCATCATCTGGGCCGCAGGCAACGGCAACGAGAGCGTGGACAACGACGGCTATGCGAAGTATGAGAAGGTAACGGCCGTGGCCGCCTGCAACGACCGCGGCGTGCGCAGCGCCTACTCGGATTTCGGCGGGGCCGTCTGGTGCGCCTTCCCGAGCAGCCAGGGCGAGAAGTCTCTGACGCCGGGTATCTGGACCACTGACCGCTCCGGCGCGCGCGGCTACAACAGGGGGCTCACGGAGCAGGGCGACGCGGGCGGCAACTATACGAACAGCTTCGGCGGGACTTCGAGCGCGGCTCCGGGCGCGGCGGGCGCGGCGGCGCTGATTCTTTCGCGCAACCCTGTCCTCAGGTGGGACGAAGTCAAAGACATCATCAAACGCTCGGCAGACAGGATTGACGGCGCGGGCGGCAACTACGACGCCAACGGCCACAGCACCCTTTATGGCTTCGGGCGCGTCAACGCCAGGAGAGCCGTCGAGCTGGCCCTCCCACCGCAGCCGAATCAGCTCACGACCGCTTCGGTCAAAAAGGACGTGCCGATTAAAGACCTTCAGAAGTCGCGGCTCTCGGTCGAGGTCGCGGACGCGGCCGCCTTGAAGGACCTCAAAGTTTCGGTTGACATAGAGCACACTTACATCGGCGACCTGGTCGTGACGCTCATCCCGCCGTCAAAGCTGGGGGCGGCGAGCGTCATGCTGCACAACCGTGCGGGCGGCGGTCAGGACAATTTGAAAGAGACATATGACACGGTCAAAGCGCCGGGCCTCGTGGCGCTGGTCGGCAAGAGCCCGAAGGGGACGTGGACGCTCGAAGTCGCGGACAAGGCGAAAGAGGACGTGGGCAAGATTCGCGGCTTCTCGCTTGAGCTTCATTTCTAGCGCGACGCGGCGGGGGTAAACCAAACCCCCCGTCCGGTCGTAAGCTCTCATCACTTCTTTTGGACGAGCACCTGGAAGCTCTCGCTCATGCCGCCGGGCAGAATCAACTCGCGCGCGGTCGAGCGCAGGACGACGGCATCGGCGTCGTCCTCGGCTTCGGACGCCATGCGTGCGAGCCGGTCGAGCAGGCCCGCGCGCAGCAGGAACTCGTCCTGACGCTCGAAGCTCACGACTTCCAGGCCCAATTCTTCGCAGACTTTTCGCACTCGCGTCCAATCAACTGTCGTCGTCAAGTCCTGCTCGCCCGGCCGCGCGAGCACGTCGTCGGCGAAGCGGTGGCGGCGAAAGGCGCGCAAGGTTCCGCCGCGCCGGTGAGGGGCCGCGTAGAGGTCTTCGGCCTCCGCGCCGTAGTCAACGAGGATGAGACGGCCACTCTCGAAGACGCGGGCCGCGCCCCTCAGCCACTCCTCCGCTTCGAGATTGATTTCGGCCGTCTGCCCCTCTGAAAGCGTCACGTCCGACCGCGCGAGAAACTGTGCCAGGCGCGGCGGGCCGGGCTCATCTTCCGCCCAGGCAAACTTCCCTTCCCCGTCGTCCCACACGACGTACAACTCGCGCAGTCGGCCGCCGCGCACGGTCGCCCTGTGAACCGGGAAGGCGTCAAGCAACTCGTTCGCGACGACGACTCCGAAGCTGACCGGAGCGTTAATGTCAGAGCCATTCTGGAACCGGACGCGCGCGGCGAAGTCACGCAACAGGACGACGGCGCGCGAGCGTGCGTCCGCGCTTCGTTCGTCGATGACGTAACGCGTCGCCGCAAAGACGCGCGGGTAATCGTCGCGCAGGGTTTGCAGCACGCCGCGGGCGAAATGGCCTGCGCCCGCGCCCGCCTCGAAGATGGTCCATTCGGGCGGCGAGCCTAGTTCTTCATACACTCTCGCGAAGTAGTCCGCGAAGGTCGCGGCGAAGAGCGGGCTGCGCTCCGGGGCGGTGCGATAATCGCCTTCGCGGCCCCAGCGCGCGAGGCCCGCCCGCGTATAGTAGCCCTCGCGCGGGTCGTAGAGCGCGGCCTCCATCCAGTCGCGGAAGCTGATCGCGCCCGCGGCACGGACGCGCTCGCGCAGCCGCTCGTAGAGCGGCACGGTTTCGTCTCGCGCCTCCGCGCCCGTCTTATCGTTCATACTTTCACGGCAGGCGCGCGTCGGAGAAGAGACGGAAGGTGGCGAAGGCGCGGCCCTGGTGGTGGGCCGCGCGCTCAAGCGTCTCGAAGAGCAGTGCGCCGAGGGTGCGCAGACGGCCCGACGGGTCGTTGAACTCCTTCGAGAGGTCCGGGTCTTCGCGCAGTAGACTGAACCCGCGCCGGCGCGTGGCCTCCACCTCGTCCAGATACTCCGCGACGCGCGCTGGCGTCGAGAGTGATTCGGGCAGCGTCCACTCGAAAGGGTCGTCCCAGAGGTTGGCGGTGATGCCGCCGAAAGTCTGCTCGACCCGTGCGGCGCTCCGCAGGATGTGCTCGCCGCAGGAATAGACCGGGAAGGCCCCGGACGATTGGCGCGGCTGCCAGTAAAGTTTTTCGGCCGGGACGGCCTCGACCAGGGCGCGCGAGCGAGCGTGCAGCCGCGCGAACTGTTCGTCAAGAGCCGCGATCAACTTATTCATCAGGGGAGCAACGAATAAATCCTAAAGCCTGATTTTGAGACTCAGGCTATTGAATCACTCAACCCTTTGCGCCTTTAGTTTTTACTTTGCGCCTTTGCGAGAAACAGCCGTTCACGCAAAGGCGCAAAGGTAAAGAAAAACCAAAGGCGCAAAGAGTTGAGTCTGAACAATGTCATCTTAATCCCTGGCGCGGCGGTCGGTCTCTTCCAGGACTGTGCCAAAGTTTTTGCCGCTGAGGTTGAAGCCGGTGTAGACGCGGCCCCTGGCCCCGATCCTCGCGCCGCGCGAGGGGACGCCGCGCCGCGTGACGACCCACATCTTGCCCGTCCCGTCGTCCACCTCGTACGCGCCCGTGCCGAGTGCGCCGTAAGAGTCCGTCACGGTCCCCGCGATGCCGACCTCCTTGTTATGATATCTGTTCGGGTCGGCCAGGATTTTGTTGACTGACAGGCGCTCCGGGCAGGCCGTGAAAAGAAACGTTCCCGTGAGGAGAAGTAAAGACAGGCTGACTTGTCTGACTCGCATCGCGTCTCCTTTGAGTTCTTAATTCTCTTTCGCCGGGAGAGCGGAGCAATCATACAATTCAAAATTAAAAATTAAAAATGCAAAATGGAAGACCGGGAGCCGCGCTCTTTGTCCCCCATTTTGCATTTTACATTTTGAATTTTGAATTACTTCTCGTACCAGCCAATCGGCTTGCCGGAGAGGTCAACCCAGACGCTCTTGACCTGCGTGTAGAGTTCGAGCGCGTGCTTGCCCATCTCGCGGCCGTAGCCGGATTGTTTGAAGCCGCCGAAGGGCGAGGCGGCATTAAACATATTGAAGGTATTGATCCAGATCGTCCCGGCGTGGATGTCCCTGGCGAAGCGGTGCGCGCGGACGATGTCGCGTGTCCAGATGCCGGCCGAGAGGCCGTAGATGGTCTCGTTCGCCTGCCTGACGAGCTCGGCCTCGTCTGTGAAGGTGATGACGGAAGTGACCGGGCCGAAGATTTCCTCCTGAGCCACGCGCATCTGGTTCTTCACGTCGCCGAAGATGGTCGGCTGGAAGAAGTAACCCTTCTGGAAATCGCCTTCAAGTTCCGGCGGGCAGCCGCCCGTCAAGACCTGCGCGCCCTCTTCGCGCGCGAGGTCAACGTAGCCCTTGATGCGGTTGAGCTGCACCTCTGAAACCTGCGGCCCCATGTGCGTCGTGGCGTCCATCGGGTCGCCGACCCTGACCTTCTGTGCCTTCTCCTTGAAGCGGTCCAAAAACTCGTCCTTGATCTCTTCCGAGAGGAAGAGGCGCGAGCCGGCGCAGCAGACCTGGCCCTGGTTGAAGAAGATGCCCATCATCGCGCCGTTGACGGCCTGCTCCATGTCCGCGTCGGCGAAGACGATGTTTGGGGCCTTGCCGCCGAGTTCGAGGGAGACTTTCGTCAGATTGTCCGCGGCCGCGTGGGCGATGAGCTTGCCGACTTCGGTCGAGCCCGTGAAGGCTATCTTGTCAATGCCTGGGTGCGCCGCGAGCGCCGCGCCCGCCGTCTCGCCGTAGCCGGGGAGGATGTTGACGACGCCGTCCGGGAAACCTGCCTCCTGAATCAGCCGGCCCAATTCCATCGCGTTGACGGGCGTCTGCTCGGCGGGCTTCAGCACGATGGTGTTGCCGGCGGCGAGCGCGGGCGCGAGTTTCCAGGCGGCCATCAGGAGCGGGAAGTTCCAGGGGATGATCTGCCCGCAGACGCCGATGGGCTCGCGCAAAGTGTAGTTGAACATCTGTCCGGGGACGGGGATGGTTTCGCCCTCTATCTTCGTGGCGTAGCCGGCGAAGTACTCGAAGTTTTCCACGACCTGCGGCAGATCAACGTACTGCGACTCGCGTATGGGCTTGCCGTTGTCGGCGGTCTCCAGCGCGGCCAGCTCCTTCGAGTTCTCTTCGATGAGCTGTGCCAGTTTATAAAGCAGCCGCCCGCGGTCGCGCGCGCTCATCCGCGACCACTTGCCTTCGTAGGCTCTGCGTGCTGCGGCGACTGCCTTGTCAACGTCGGCCTTGTCCGCCTCGGCGACCTCGGCGAGCGTCTGTCCGGTGGCGGGGTTCGGCGTCGTAAAAGTTTTCCCTGACTCGGCGTCCACCCATTGACCGTCGATGAAAAGCTGGTACTTGCGCGGCTGGTCTGAGGCCGCTGGCTGTACGGAAGACATAAGCTTACTCCTCTGTGATTTGATTAGTTCGCGATAAGTTTTCGAGACCCGGATTCGATGAATACTCTATCACCCGGCCACGGCGAAAGTCCAAACGGCACGGGCGCGACTTTTCCGCTGCCCCCGTGGCCCCGCCTGCCTTATTGTTCCCGGACCAGAGACTCTACTTACCCCGACAGGCGCGGGCGCGGCGCGCGCAGGTAGTCTCCGGGGAGACGGGGATTTTTAACCTTCGATCTCTCCGGGCTCCTCCATCTCCTCGTCGGCCGCATAGCGCAAATCGCGGTCGCCTGTGATCTCGTCCCAGTCGTAGCCGAGGTGAAGGCTGAAGCGGTGCAACTGCGCCTCCCATTCCTCGCGCCGCGCGCGGTAGAACTCCCACGCCGCCTCCACGTCCGCGCGGGTCTTGATGCCGACTTTCTCTAACTGGCCCAATGTCTGCTCGAACCTCTGCCGCCAGCGCCGCGACTCCTCGAAAGGTGTCTCCCTCCTGCGCCGCCGCGAGCGGCGTTCCAACTCAAGCGACGCCAGGAGCGCGTGGAGCACGTGGCGCGAGCTGGCTTCGAGCGTGCGCACCTCCGGGTGGTTGACCGTCTCGGCGTACTCCCCTTCGTCGAGGCACGAGCGAATCACGGCGCAGACTTCGAGCGAGAGGAAGAGCATTCGCGGCAGGCTCTTGTAAACCTCTGGCGGGTGGAAGTAGTGAATCACGGGGTGCTCGACGTGCGACTCCAGCAGCTCCTGTATGTCGCGCGTCGCCATGCGCATCGTCGTCGGCAGGCTGTAGAAGCGGTCGCCCACGAAGTGGTGGGCGATGAAGGCGGCGACGTTCGCGCCCTCCTCGGCCTGGTGGTAGAAGGAGAGCGCGACGGCGCGCTTGCGCTCCAGGGCGCGATAGACCGTAATCAGGTAAGTGATGGCGAGCGAGATGAGCGCGAAGCCCGACGCCGATTCGAGCATCGCGGTCAGGCGCATCCCCGCGGTGCGCGGCGCGATGTCGCCGTAGCCGACGGTCGTCAGCGTGATGCCGCTGAAGTAGAGCGAGGTCATCCACGGAGTCTCCGCCGCGGCCGCGGCCGACTCTGCGTTGAAATTCGCGGGCATGCGCGGGTAGTAAACGCAGGCGAAGCCCAGGACCAGGAGCGCGATGAAGACGATGATGAGGAGCGGGAGGAGCGTCGGCCCGACCGTGTTGAGCAGCCGGTGGCGGCGCTGGCGCGGGAACCTGAAGGCGGCGAAGCGCGCCGCGCGCCAGATCGTGCGGTTCAGCGTCTCGCCGATTGGCCCGGACCGCCCCCGCGCGTGCAGGATGGTCGCGTAAACGTCGTACACGACCACCAGCAAAATGCTCAGGCCCAGGACCGTGAAGAAAGCGGTACGCATAAAGCAGCATCCAGGAGTTAGAATCCAGAATCCAGAATGAAAGGCTCTCGACCGTTCTTGTTTTTATTCTGGCTCCTGGATTCTGAATTCTGAATTCTGCTTTTCCTTCATCCCTGCTCTTTCATCAACTGGCGCAGCACGTAAGGCAGGATGCCGCCGTGCTGGTAGTAATCGACCTCGATCGGCGTGTCAATCCTGAGCGTGACGGGGACCTCTTCGGCCTCACCGTTCGCGCGCCGGATGACGAGCGTCACGTCCTGCTGCGGGCGGATTGTGCCATTTTCGAGGCCCGTGATGTCGAAGACTTCGGTGCCGTCGAGCCTGAGTGTGGCGGCGTTCGTGCCTTCCTTGAACTGCAAGGGCAGGACGCCCATGCCGACGAGGTTACTGCGGTGTATGCGCTCGAAGCTCTGCGCCGCGACGGCGCGCACGCCCAGGAGCTTCGTCCCCTTCGCGGCCCAGTCGCGCGAGCTGCCCGTGCCGTACTCCTGGCCCGCGACGACGACGAGCGGGATGCCGGCGGCCTGGTAGTGAACGGACGCGTCGTAGATGCTCATCGGCTCGCCGACGGGTTGCAGGATGGTGACGCCGCCCTCGGTCCCCGGTGCCATCAGGTTCTTGATGCGAACGTTGGCGAACGTTCCCCGCACCATCACCTGGTGGTTGCCGCGCCGCGAGCCGTAGGAGTTGAAGTCTTCGACACGGACTCCGCGCAGTTGCAGGTAGCGCCCGGCGGGAGAGTTCGGCTTGATAGCCCCGGCGGGCGAGATGTGATCGGTCGTCACGGAGTCGCCGAAGATGGCGAGCGGGCGCGCGTTCCTGATGTCGCAGAAGACGCCGGGCAGCATCCCGAATTTTTCAAAGTAGGGCGGCTCCTGGATGTAAGTCGAGTGCTCGTCCCAGCCGTAAACATCGCCCGCCGTGGTCGGAATCTCGTTCCAGAGCGGATTCTGTTCCGCGAAGTCGCGGTAGAGCTGGCGGTAAGTTTCGGGGTCGAGCGCGGCGCTCATCATCCCGCTCACCTCTTCGAGCGTGGGCCAGATGTCGCGCAGGAAAACGTCGCGCCCCTGGCGGTCGCGGCCTAACGGCTCCTTGCTCAGGTCTATGTTGACCCGGCCAGCGAGCGCGAAGGCGACGACCAGCGGCGGCGACATCAGGAAGTTGGCCTTGACGCTCTGATGCACGCGCGCCTCGAAGTTGCGGTTCCCCGACAACACGCTCGCCGCAATCAGGTCGTTCTTCGTGATCACGTCCTCGATGCGCGGGTCGAGTGGGCCAGAATTGCCGATGCAGTTGTGGACGGCGACCGTGCCCGCGACGAAGGCGTGAAGGTCGTTCACAGCCAGGTCGAACACCACGCGCCTGCCGGCCTCGCGGCGGTCAGACACCTGTAACGCCAGCGCCGGCAGCGTCAACGATTCCTTCTCGACGCAGTAGCGTTTGGAAGTGTCCGCTTCGGCGCGCGTGCCCAACGGCGCGAACCACTCGCGCGCCCCGACCTGGCGGAACAACTCGGCGGGGGATGGGAAGCCGCAGGAGTCCCTGTGCAGAGGCTGGAACTTGCGCGCGCTCGGCCGGGGCAGCCGGCTGAAACGGTCGTGTCCCTCAAGCAGCGAGTAGTGCGGGAAGACCGCCGTCTCGCGCCCGACAAGCTCCGTCGCCACGGACGCCCGCGCCGTCGCGAAGGAGAGCGCGCTGTCTTCGGCGTGACGCGCCCCGAGCCGCTCTGACATCCACAGGCGCTGCCCGTTAATCTGGTCCACCGTGCGCCAGTAAACGGCCGCCGCGCTCGCCCGCAGCGCCTTGTCCACGCAGTAGCGGAACCCGACGCGCTCCACGAACGAGAGGCCGTCCGGCAGATTCAGACGCACTTCCACGCGGGGCACGCCGTCGAGCGCGGCCGGGTAAGAGGACGCCGCGCGTCGCGTGGGGTACTCATAGATTTTAGCGCCCGCGGTCTTCACCCCGCAGCGGTCGAGGAGGCGTAGAAGGTCGCCCATCATCTCGCGGAGTCGGCTGACGTGTTCCGGCTTTGCGCTTTGTGAAAACGCGGGAGGCTCAAGGACTGCGTCCTCCTCGCGCGCGCCGAGTCGGTGCAACATGGGAGCCCACCCGTCGGCCCCGAAGAGACCGCCGAGGAACTCGCGCACTAACGCGACGGGACAGGACTCATCCAGCACGAAGGCTGGCAGCGTTGCGGGCTGATTGATGCGCCGGCCAACGCGCACGCCCGGCAGCGTGGCGGCGGCGGCCGTCAACTCCTGCGGCAGCACGATTGACCATTTGCGCTCGTCGTAACGTGTGGCGGAGGGGCGCTTGCCTGTGAGCAACTCGATGTCGTTGAGGACCGTCTCGCGATCCAGCGCCTGGCCGACGTTCATCCTTCCCTGCCCCGCGGCGCTGATCGAGCCGTCGCTGAGCAAGTGTCCTACGAGTCGCGCGAACGCCAACGCACGCAGGCGCTCGTCAGTCTCGTCCATTGTGAATTGCAGGCCGCCCGCGTGCAGCACGTACCCGGCCTCGTCTTCGCCGGCCTCGTCCAGCGGCGCGTCAAGGCCGACCACCACGCGGTCGCGGCCTAACTCCAACTCGTCGGCGCGAACCCATCGCCCGTCCGCGCACAGAATCTCGTGGTCCGGCGTGCAGACCAGCGTGCGCCCATCTTGCAGGATGAGGGAGATGCAATCGCGCACACCTTGAAACATCTGCTCGGTTTGCAAAGCCAGGCCGAGTCTGCCCTCCGCGGTAGGGCCGAAGACCATCGCCCCGCCCGGCAACTCTTCAACGCGGCGCGTAGTGCCGTTAGCCAACAGCACGGGCGTCCCCGCCGAGATGCACGTCGTGCACCCGTAGCCGACGAGGTTGAAGCCGAGTTCGTTGAGGTAAGGTTGCAGGCCGGTCTTTTCGAGATACTCGGTGACGACGCGCGAGCCGGGAGCGAGCGAGGTCTTGACGGAGGGGTCAACCTGTAGGCCGCGCTCGACGGCTTTCTTCGCGAGCAGGCCGGCGGCGAGCATGACGCTCGGGTTCGAGGTGTTGGTGCAGGAGGTGATGGCCGCAATGACCACGTCACCGTGGCCCAGGTCGTCGAAGCGTTCTGGGAACTCGCCCGGCGGAATCTCTTCGAGGCGGTCGGGCGTCGGGCGGTTGTTCATCATCTCGACTTCGGTCAAGGGGCTCGTGTCTATCTGGCTCGTGTGTATGTCCACGACCTCGGGAGTGGTCTCTGTCTCCTGTCCGCCGCCGCCCGCGAGCGCGGCCGCCGTCCGCGCGAAAGCGCCGCGCCCGACGCTGACGTTGAAGCGCCTCTGCAAGTCCTTTTTCGATTTGCCGTAGCCGTTCTCCGTGACCGGGTTCTGGAAGAGGTTGATGAATTTGTCCTTCAATTCGGGAAGCTCTATCCGGTCCTGCGGCCGCTTCGGCCCAGCCACGCTCGGCTTGATCTCCGAGAGGTCAAGCTCAAGCAGCGCGCTGTAGTCGCAGTCGCCCGCGCGCGGGATGCCGAACATGCCCTGGGCCTGGTAATAATTCCTGACGGCCTCGACCTGCTCCGGCGCTCGCCCCGTCGCCTGTAGATACTTCAAGGTCTCTTCGTCCACCGGGAAGAAGCCCATCGTCGCGCCATACTCGGGGGCCATGTTGGCGATGGTCGCGCGGTCGGTCGCGGGTAAACTCGCCGCGCCCTCGCCGTGGAACTCGACGAACTTGCCGACGACCTTCGCCTGCCTGAGCATCTCCGTGACGCGCAACACCAGGTCCGTCGCCGTCACGCCTTCCGTCAGACTGCCGCTCATTTGTACGCCGACCACGTCGGGCGTGAGGAAGTAGACGGGCTGGCCCAGCATCCCTGCTTCGGCCTCGATGCCGCCGACGCCCCAGGCGACGATGCCCAGGCCGTTAATCATCGTCGTGTGCGAGTCGGTGCCGACGAGCGTGTCCGGGAAGTAAATCCCATCCCGCTCCCAGACGCCGCGCGCCAGGTATTCGAGGTTGACCTGATGCACGATGCCGATTCCCGGAGGGACGACGCGGAAGCCGTCGAACGCCTGCATGCCCCACTTCAAAAACTGGTAGCGCGAGTTGTTGCGCTTGAACTCCATCTCCATGTTCTTCTGGAGCGCGTCAGGCGTGCTCGAAAAATCCACCTGGACCGAATGGTCGATCACCAGGTCCACGGGGACGAGCGGCTCGATGATGCTCGTCTCTTTGCCCATGCGCTCGACGGCCGAGCGCATCGCCGCCAGGTCAACCAGGAGCGGCACGCCGGTGAAGTCCTGCAAGAGCACGCGCGCGACGACGAAAGGAATCTCTTCGGTGCGCGCGGCCTTAGCTTGCCAGTTGGCGAGCGCGCGCACGTCCTGTTCGCGTATCCTCTTCCCGTCGAAGTTGCGCAAGACGGATTCGAGCACGATGCGGAGGCTGACGGGCAGGCGCGAAATTGGCCCGACGCCCTCGCGTTCGAGCTGCGGCAGCGAGTAGAACTGGCCCTGCCGGCCCTCGGCGGGCGTGAAATTCTGAAGCGTGTTGAAGAGATTATGCGGCATAAGATTCCAGACGATTAGGCAAAGCACCGGCGCGCGTCGCGAGGGGCGACGCCACGCCGGCGCGGGTTGAAATGGCTATATTTTCGAGCAAAGTTCAGTGTAAGGCGCGCGGGCGGCGTCGTCAAGCGGAGCATTTGGCGGGATAAAACGATTGGCGCGGGCGGGCGGGCGATTGCCCGGCTTCGCGCGCATTTGTTATAGTGCGGGCGATCAGCAATCAGCTTTCAGCATCCGAGGCTTCGCGGCTATCTCCGAAGCGGGCTCTGCTCGGCGAGAGTAATCTTTGTCGCCGGTCGAGCGCCCCGCTCGAAACTCTTTTCCCGGCTGACTGCTGATGAGTGGAGAAGTTCATCAAGGAGACGAGGAAGATGCCCAAGAAGAAGCCGGAGGATTTCGAGTACCTGAGCAACAACCCGGATTTCGTGCCCGACCCGGAGATAGAGGAGTTCATGGAGGAGGAGATTTCGCGCGCGCCGAAAGACCCTGACCTCCTGGCCCAGCGGATACGCAACAATACCGCCGCCTCGCCCAGCGACGCCGGCGGGGATTTGGACGCGAGTTGGGAAGACGTTAACGACAGCGGCACCGAGACCATCTCCGGCGACAACCCCACGCCCGACCAGTCCGTCGTCGAAGAGAACGCTTTCGCCGTCGGCGTCACCTACGAAGACAACGAGGAGCTAGACCTCCTCGACAAGATAGAGCGCCGCGACCGCGACCGCTACGAACTCGACGAGCGTTCGAAAACGGACGAGGGCACGATCTGAAATAGTGGTCAGTGGTCAGTGGTCAGTTAAAAGAAAAACGCTTTCGTTCTTAACTGACCACTGACCACTGACCACTTTATTTGCGTGGCTGTAGCGTGATGCTCTTGACGACGATTTTTTCGTAGGGGCGTGAGGCCGCGCCGACGGGCGCGAGCGCGATGATGTCCGCGTTGTTCATCCCTTCAATCACACGGCCGAAGACAGTGTAATTCCCGTCGAAGGGCGGGACGCGCTTGAGCGTGATGTAGAACTGAGAGTTGGCGGTGTCGCGCGCCTGCTCCTCCGTCACGCCCAGGTCGGGCCGCGCGCCCTGGCGAGCCGCGCCGACGACGCCGCGCTCGTAGGGCACATCGCTGAACTCGGCGGGCAAGTCCGGGTACTGCGAATCTCCCGTCCCGTCGTTGTTCGGGTTGTCGTCCTTCGAGAGGCGGTCGCCGCCCTGTATGATGCCTAGCTCCGGGTCAATGCGATGGAACGTCGTCCCGTTGTAGAAGCCCTCGCGGACGAGTTGCTTAAACCGCTCGACCATCTTCGGCGCGATGTTCGGGTAAAGCTCAATCACTATCCGCCCGTAAGCGGGGTTCTCCATTTCGATGACAGCCACCTCCGCGTCCGGCACGGGCTTGACGCCCCGCTTGATGTTCGCGTTCTCGTTCGAGGTGGTGGCGTTCGAGTTATTCGAGGTGCGCGCGCCCCCGCACCCGGCCGCCAAAGCCAACAGCGCGACGCCGGCACACAGGGCCGCCGCACACGCCCGCCTGAATTGTCTACTCTCCACTATCAATCCGCCTCCGACTGTGATGATAAAGCAGAATCCAGAATTCAGAATAACAGACAGAAGGTTTCAGCCTTTCATTCTGGATGCTGACTCGTGGATTCTGAATGCTGCCTTTCCTCAGAATTGCTTGCGGCTGTCGAGCAGGATGGTGACGGGGCCGTCATTGACAAGCTCGACTTCCATCATGGCGCGGAAGCTCCCGGTCTCGACGCGGCCGACGCGCGCGGCCGACGCGGCGACGAAAGCCTCGTAAAGCGGCTCGGCCACTTCCGGCGGCGCGGCCTCGATCCAGGAGGGCCGCCGCCCGCGCCGCACGTCGCCGTAGAGCGTGAACTGCGAGACGACGAGCAGCGCGCCTCCGACCTCCGCGACCGACAAATTCATGCGGCCCTCCGCGTCGTCGAAGACACGAAGGGCCGCGATTTTTTCGGCGAGGTATTGCACGTCCTGCCCGGCGTCGTCGCTCGCGATGCCGAGCAGGACTACCAGGCCGCGCCCGATCTCGCCGACCGTCTCGCCCCCGGTCCTGACTGCCGCGCGCGTGACGCGCTGAAGCACGGCTCGCATCCCGCTTTCTCTTAACTTACTTCGGCGGGTCCGGGATGACCAGCACCTGTTCCGGGAGGACCAGATTGTTCTTGATGTTGTTGGCCTTCACGATCAGCGTGAACAGGTTCCCATTCTTCTCGCCGTAGACTTTCCGGGCAATCGCCATCAGCCCCTCGCCGGGCAGGACCTTGTAGGTGCGCTGCTCCGAGGTCGGGTCGGGGGTCAGGGCGATGCTCTGCGAGGCCGCCTGCTCGTCGCCCTTGCCGAACGCCTTCCAGTAGAATTGCCAGAAGCCGTTCGCGCCCTCGAAGGGGAACTTGCGCGGGTCGCTTCGCGAGCCGTCCGTGATAACGTTCCGGTGCGTGGTGATGTCCGAAGGCACGAGGTTGTACTTGTCAACCAGCCACGCGCAGAGTTCTGCGACCGACCGGACCTGCGCGTCTGTGTAAGTCGGCGAGAGCGACAAATCGACCTTCTGGCAAATCTCTATGCCGACGCAGCCGCGCGTGACCGCGCCGTTCCTGAGCCCCTTGAAGGCCGTGGCGCGGCCCGCGTGCAGCGTGTAGAAGTTGTCGAGGTCCGGGTTCAGTTTCCAGATCGAGCCGTCGCGCTCGGCCGTGAAGTCCACGCTGACCTTGCGCCCGTCGCCGGGGTTGGCGAGGTATTTCGTGTCGTTGTGCGTGCCCGTGCCGGCCGTGTCGTGTAGCACCACACCTACGACCTTTCTCTTGCCGGGCTTGATGTGCTTGGCCCTGAATTCGGTCCAGTTCGGCTGAGCTACTTTAGCCATGAATTCCTCCAATTCGCTGTGAAAGAGTGAAAAGCTCGAACAGGGCCGGCCATCATGAACCCGCATAGATTCACTTCAAAGATGAGACCAGTGAAAGGCCGGCGGCGGTAAAACGACCCCTTGAGGAATAGCAGGTGTGAACCGTTGGCGGCGCTGAGACTCGCGCGCGTGTCCAGGGGCGGCGACAGTTCGGCGGCGATGATAGCATAAACTTTGTGCCAGTTCGCAAAGTTTTAAGCTGGACCATTGTCGAAGCTCGCATCCTGCTTGAGCGCGCGGTCACGGTCGGCCTCGAAACTCTGCGCGCGCTCGGACAGCTCCTTCTTCCCCTCGCCCTCGCCCAACTCGCTGATCGCCTCGGCGGCTTCGCTCGGCTCCATGTATGCTCCCTTATTTTTATGCTTTTTTCGGCGGGCGGCTCGGCCTGATTTCGACGCGGCTCACGAGGCTGCGGTCGTCAGTGTTGAGCAGGTCCAGGACGGCGCGCGCGATGTCCTCGGGCTGAAGCTGCCAGCTCTGACTCTCGTCCGGCTCGTCGCCGCCGAAATAGGTGTTGACCGAGCCGGGCATGACGTAGCTGACGCGTATGCGGTCGTGCCGCACCTCCTGCATCAGCGCCTCGCTGAAGCCGTTGAGGCCGAACTTCGAGGCGTTGTAGGCGGCCATCTGCGGGTGCGCGTTGGTCCCGGCGAGCGAAGAGATGTTGATGATGTAGCCGCCCCCGCGCTCCTTCATGCGCGGGATGGCCTCGCGGCAGCAGTAGAAGACGCCGAAGAGGTTCGTCTCAATCACCGCGCGGAAATCCTCCGGCAACATCTCGTCCACGCGGCCGAACGCGCCGATGCCGGCGTTATTGACCAGCACGTCCACCCCGCCGAACTCCGCGGCCGCGTGCTCGAAGAGCGCCTTCACCTCCTCGTAATCGCGCACGTCACAGACAGCGCCCACCACTCGACCTTCGCCCGCGTCCGCCATCTCGCCGGCGGCGCGCTCGACTTCGTCCGCGTGGCGCGCGCTGATGCACACGTTCACACCCTCGCGCGAGAGCGCCTCCGCAATCGCGCGCCCGATGCCCTTCGTGCTCCCCGTGACTATCGCCGTCTTGCCGTTAAGATTCACCGAGTTTCTCCTTCAACCTCTCGTTGACCACCTTCGGGTTGGCCTTGCCTTTGGAGGCTTTCATCACCTGGCCGACGAAGAAGCCGAAGAGGGTCTCCTTGCCGGCGCGATACTGTGCCAGTTGCTGCGGGCTGGCGGCGATGACGCCTTCGATGATCGCGTCAATCTCGGCCGTGTCGCTCACCTGCACGAGGCCGCGTTCCGCCACGATTGTCCCGGCGCTCTGACCCGAAGCGAACATCTCCACGAGTACGTCCTTGCCCTGCTTGCCGCTGATCTTGCCCCCGTCAATCAGGCGCAGCAGCGCGGCCAGCTCTTCCGGCGCGACCGGGCTGCGGTCGGCCGCCAGCCCCGCCGCCTCAAGCTCGCGCACCAGCTCGCTCCTGATCCAGTTGGCCGCGGCGCGCGGGTTGGCCGACGCCTTCGCCGCCTCCTCGTAGTAGTCCGCGAGCGCGCGGTTAGAGACGAGCTGCGTGGCGTCGTTGAACGAAAGGTCGTACTCGCGCATGAAGCGGTTGCGCCGCGCGTCCGGCAACTCGGGCAGCGTCGCGCGCACGCCCTCTACGAACTCGCGCGAGATGACGAGCGGCGGCAAGTCCGGCTCCGGGAAGTAGCGGTAGTCGTGCGCCTCCTCCTTCGAGCGCATGACGCGCGTCTGACCCGCGCGCTCGTCCCAGAGGCGCGTCTCCTGCATGACGCGGCCGCCCGCTTCGAGCAGGTTGATCTGCCTCTCGATTTCAAACTCGATGGCCCGCTGCATGAAGCGCACAGAGTTGAGGTTCTTCAACTCGACCTTCGTCCCAAACTTTTCGTCGCCGACGCGGCGCACGGAGACGTTAGCCTCGCAGCGCAGATTCCCCTTCTCCATGTCCGCCTCCGAGGCCCCGACCCACTGCAACGCCTGGCGCACGTGGTTGACGTAATCGTAAGCCTCCCAGGATGAGCGGAAGTCCGGCTCCGTGACGATCTCGGCGAGCGGCGTGCCGGCGCGGTTCAGATCAATGTAGGAGTAGCGGTCAACGTCGGGCAAACCCTCGTGGACGTTCTTGCCCGCGTCCTCTTCGAGGTGCAGCCGCGTGATGCGGACCCTCATCGGCCGCCACTCGCGCGCGTGCCCGCCCTCGTCGCGCTCGGCCGTCATGATCTCCAACTCGCCGCGCTCGGAGAACGGCTGGTCGTACTGCGAGATTTGATAACCCTTCGGCAGGTCCGGGTAAAAATAGTTCTTGCGTGCGAAGATCGACCGCTCGTTAATCTGCAAGGAGAGCGAGAGCGCCGCGAGAGCGCCCAACTCGACCGCGCGCCGGTTCAGCACCGGCAGCGCGCCCGGCAGCCCCAGACACACGGGGCACGTGTTCGCGTTCGGCTCGTCCCCGAACCGCGTCGAACATCCGCAGAAGATTTTCGACTCCGTGCTCAACTGAGCATGAATCTCCAACCCGATGACTGTTTCCCAACCAGTTTTCATAATCAGTGGTCAGTGGTCAGCGGCCGGTGGTCAGATGAAATCAGTTTTTAACTGACCACCGGCCGCTGACCACTGACCACTGCTTTCTTCATTGTCGCAGCCAGCCCGGCGGCGCTCCCGCGCGGCGCGCGTCTTCTTCGAGCAAGCGCCAGCGGGCCTGAAAACCTGCGCGCGCGGCTTCCAGCTCGTGCAGGCGCGCGTCCAGGTTGGCGCGCTCGCCGTAGTAGTCATAATCGTTGTAAGGTGTGCCGACGAGGGCCGCGCCGGGCACGCCGATGCCGCGCCGAGAGAAGCCGCGCCGCCCGAAACCTCCGCGCGGGAAGCCTGGGCCAATCGGTCTGTGCAGCAAGCCTGGGTTTACCGGAACGTGCCCCTGTGCCGCGATGCCGCCGAAGGCCAGAAAGCCCGCCTGCGGCACACCGGGATTAACCCCGCGCATGAAGCCCGGATTCCCCGTGACGACGGGAAACCTTGCGACCAGGAAATGAGACTGCGGGAAGGTACCGGCGCTCGTGACGAAGGCGTAGGAGCCGAGTGAGGCAAGGTAGTCGGGCGTCTCCGCCAGCCGCGCGCGGACGTAATTGATCTGTGCGTCGAGCGCGGCCATCTCGGTCCTCAACTCGCTCGACCGCGCGCGCCAGTAGCTTTCGGCCTGCGTCTCTTCGGCCTGGACCTGGCGCGAAATCTCCGCCAGCCGCTGCGTCTCCTCCGCCGTGCGGCGGCGCGTCTCTTCTAAGGACGGCAGGCCCAATTCCACCCTGCGCCGCTCGTAATCCTGCTCGCTCCTGGCGCGCGCCGCCCGCGCCCTTTCGATGTCTTGACTGGTCAACTCACGCCGCGCCGTCTTTGATTGTGCCAAAGTTGCCGCGCCGCCCGCCGCCACCGTGGGCCGCTGCCCCACGCGCCTGAGCAGCGCGCCGGCGGACTCGTTATTGGCCCGCTCGGTGGCGGGGATGTCAATCGTCGCCATTTGAAGCGTGACGTTGATGCCTGGGGCGGCCTCGTAGGTGAGCGTCAACTTGGTGACGGTGAACGTCGCGGGAATCTCCACGCGCCGGCCGCCGCGCAGGACGACGGTGTAGGCCGCGGCCGCGACGGGCAGCAACAGGCCGAGCGCGAGGGCCAGGGCCAGTTGCCGCGCACGCCGCGTGAATCCGTTCCGGCCGAAGGCCCGTAAATATCTACTGAGCGTTTGGTACTTCATCTTTCAGCTCCTTGTGTGGAACGAGGGGATTCGTCTTCTTCGGAGTATATCACCCGCGGAAATTGGCGCTCAAATGGGAGGCGGCGGGGCGGCGGCGAAATTCTTGCTGACAAACGGCGCGTTTGGTGTACAATCCGCCCATCCCAGCCTTATCTCGCACTTTGAAAACACGCGGCAGCGTCCTTTGAGGAAGAGACGAAGCGACCGCTCCCGGTTGTAAAAACCTTTTCTCAAAAAGGAGAAACAAGAGAAAATTATGGCTAAAACCATCTGCAAACTTCTCGGCGTGGTGTTCATCTTGGTCGGCCTGCTCGGCTTCGTCAAGCCTGACCTCGCCGGCGCTCACCTGAATACGGCGCACAATTTGGTCCACATCATCTCGGGCGCTATCGCGCTTTACTTCGGCTTTGCGGGCTCGCTGAGCGGGGCGCGCGGCTTCTGCCTGGCCTTCGGGGCCGTCTACCTGCTGCTCGGCGTGGTCGGCTTCATCACGGGCAAAGGCGACGACCGCATGCTCGCCATAGATGACCTGCTCATGCTCGGCACGAGGGACCACGCCATACACATCCTGCTCGGCATACTCTTCCTGATCGGCGCGCTCATGACCAAGCCGGATCGCGTGCGCGCGACGGACTGAGCCGACCACGGATTAACGACTCAACCCTTTGCGCCTTAAGTTTTCCCTTCGCGCCCTTGCGAGAAACGATTGTTCACGCAAAGGCGCAAGGTAAAGAAAAAATAGAGGCGCAAAGGGTTGAGCTTGCTTTTCAGCCCGCAGTCTAAAACCTAACGCTCGCGCCGCCCCGGCCCACCACGCCGGGCGCGCGGAAGCCGTTCTCGAAATACTCACGGTCGAAAATATTATCCGCGCCGCCGAAGAGGATCAGGCGCACGCCCTCCGAGAGAGCGCGCTCGTAGCTGACGTGCGCGTCGGCCTTCGTGTAGCCGCCGAAGGTGAGGACCGCCTGCCGGAACGAGAGGTCGAAGACCGGCGCGAGGTAAGAGCCCGTGCGGTTGAGGTCGAAGCTCACGATGAACGCTCGCAAGTGCTGGTTGAGCGTCAGCCCGAAAAGGTGGCGCGGGATGACGTACTCGCGCAGCAGTCCTGTGCCTGGCACAAAACGGTCGCTGTTCGTGAAGGTGTAGGACGCGCGCACTTCCGTGCCGCGAAACGGAGCCGCTTCGAGGTAGCTTTCGACGCCGCGCGCGAGTCCGCCGGGGCGGTTGACGTAGCCGAAGAAGCGGCCCAGGCCCAGGGGGTCTGTCGCGAACGAGGTCGAGGAGACGACGCGCTGAAGCCGCGTGTAGAAGTAGGTCAGGCCGAAGCGCAGCCGGTCCTCGAAGAGCCGCTGGTCGAAGCCGCCGTCAACGCCGATTGACTGCTCGGCCCGGAGCGTCGGGTCGCCGATGCGCTGCGGTGTCCCGACGATGACCGCTTCGCCGAAGCGTTCGAAGAGCGAGGGCGCGCGGAAGCCGTTGCCGACGTGCGCGCGCAGCTTCGTGCCCGTCGAGCGCACGAAGTAGGCGATTGCGCCGTCTCCCGTGACGGAGCTTTCGGCCTCTACGGCGCTCAGCGCGCCGGGCCGCGCCGCCGCGCTGATCCTGTAAAACTGCCCGCGCACTCCGAGCGAGATTTGCAGTCGGTCGCCGAGCAGGAAGATTTGGTCCTGCCCGAAGAGGGCGAACGTGCGCTGGCGGTCGGTCGTGCCGTTCAGGAGCGAGAAGGAAGGGATGGACTGCTGGGAAAAGGTTTCGCGCTCGTACTCCGTCCCCGCCGTCAAAAGGTTGGCGCGGCCCAGCCGGAAATTGGCCCGCGCGTCGAGCGTCTCGGTCGAGCCGTTGTTCGTGCTGTTGAACTCGAAATCACCGAACGGGAAGAAGGACGAGAAGCGCGGGTCAACCAGGGGGCCGTTGTAATTGCGGCGGCGCGACGAGACGTGCTGGTAGGCGACGGTGTAAGAGAAGATTTCGTTGACGCGCTGCGAGAGCCGCACGCTCCCGACGAGCAGGCGGTTGCGCCGCCCCTGGTCGGGGTTATTCATGTCCGGCTGGAAGGTGACGCCCACGGCGGCGCGCGGGTACTGCTCAACGGGAGAGAAGGCGGGCGCGAGCGCGACCGGGTCGCTGTTGGTCCGCGCGTTTGAGATTGTGCCATAAAAGTTGGCGCTCAACTGGATTGAAGGCGTCGCGTCGAACTGGAAGCGCGCGCCGGCGGCCGTCACGCCGTATTGGTCATCGCCGTCCACGCCGCGCCGCACGTCCATGCGCGTCAGCCCGAAGCTGTAGCCCGCGCGCCTGCCGATACCGCCCGAGCCTTGCACGCGCTCGCGCGCGAGGCCGAGGCTGCCGCCCTCCGCGCTAACTTGAAAGCGCGCCTCCCCAGCCCCGGCCTTCGGCACAAGGTTGATGACGCCGCCGATGGCGTTCGTGCCGTAAATCGAGGAGCCTGAGCCGCGCAGGATTTCGACGCGGTCCAAATCCGCGGGCAGGATGTCGGTGATGAAGGGCAGCGCGGAGCCGTTGATGTCGGCCGCGTCGCGCACGCGCAGGCCGTCCAGCAAAATCGCCGTGTCGAAATTCCGCTGCCCGCGCAGTCGCAGCGAGGTGATCGCGCCGTAGGAGCCCTGCTGCTGGACGCGCAGGCCGGGCGTGCCGCGCAGCGCCTCGGACAGAGTCAGCTCGCGCCTCGTCTCTATCTGTTCTTCCCCGACGAGCGTGACGGCCTTCGAGACTTCGTCCGCGCGCTGCGGCGTGCCGGTCGCGACGACCACGACGCTCTCGCTGACGGCCGCGACCGCGAGCGCGAAATCCCGTTCAACTTTTTGGCCCACACGGACGCGCACATCGTCCGAGGACGCGACGGCGAAGCCGCGCGCCGCGACTTCCAATATGTAGTCGCCCGCGGCCAGGCGGTCGAAACTGTAAGCGCCCTCGCCGTTCGTCTGCGCCGCGAGCCGCAGCCCCTCGCGTGAGCGCAAAGTCACCTGCGCGCCCGGCACACCCGCGCCGCGCTCGTCCGTCACGCGCCCCGTGATCGTGGCCCCGCCGCTTTGCGCGAAGGCGATTGTTGAAGATGAAAAGAGAAGGACGAGCAGGGCAAGGACGCCCGCCAGTCCGGTTCGCGAGTCGGACCCAATGGTCTCGCCGCGCGGTGTGATGTGTGTCATGTCTAGCTTCTCCTGCCCGTCGCAGTACGAGCCCGAAAGTGAGCGCCGGACAGGTCTCCTGACTCGCGGCTCTGACCCTCAAGGTCGCCGAGGTTCCGCGCCTTCCCACGAAAAGCAATGCAGAATGATGAATGATGAATGAAAGACGATTGCCTTTTAATTCATCATTCCGCATTCCGCATTCATCATTGCTTTTCACAGTGGCTTCAAGCGTGCGGAGCTTCGTCACCGCTTACAGTTGCGCGGGCAGTGGCGGCTTCGCACCGCCTTCCCTTATCCGGCCGCCCGTCTGGTTTAGAACTGCCGGCGCGCTTCGTGCACCGGCGTGATGCGTGGCGCGCCCGTGACCGGGTGCGCGTCCACCAAAACTCTGATCTCGAAAACTTCGCGCAAAATTTCGGGCGTCAAGACCTCTCGCGGCTGGCCCACCGCGGCCGCGCGCCCGCTCTTGAGCAGCATGACGCGGTCGGCAAACTCCGCCGCCAGGTTGATGTCGTGCGTGACGACGACCGCTGCCGCTTCCTTCCCGTCGCAGCGGGCGCGCACCAGCCGGAGCAGCGCCGTCTGGTGTGCCAAATCCAGGTTCGCCGTCGGCTCGTCCAGGAGAAGGATGCCTGCTTCGGTCGCCAGCGCGCGCGCGAGCACGGCGCGCTGGCGCTCGCCGCCCGAAAGCTCGCTCATCAAACGCGCCCCGAACTCTTCCAACTCGGTTTCGCGCAGGACTTCGCGTGCGACCGCCACGTCTCGTTCCGTCTCCCAGCCCCACGCGCCCACGCTCGACCACGCGTAACGCCCGCCGAGCACGAACTCCGTCACCGTCACCGGAAACCTTAGCTCCGCCTCCTGGGCCACGACCGCGACGCGCCGGCCCACGACGCGCCGCGCGAAACTGCGCAGAGGCTTTCCGTCTAGCAGAATCTCCCCGCCCGCGAGCGAGAGCGAGCCGTTGAGCGCCCTCATCAGAGTTGACTTCCCCGCCCCGTTCGGCCCGATGACGGCTGTCACCTCGCCGGGCCGCGCGCTCAAACTGACGCCCGCGACCGCCACGCGCTCGTCATACTTCACGCTGATGTCGTGCGCTTCGAGCATGCTCAACCTCTGCGGAGTAAGAGGACGAAAAGCGGCGCGCCGATGAGCGCGGTGATCGCGCCGACGGGCAGCTCGCGCGGGGCGATGACGGTGCGCGCGGCCGTGTCCGCGACGACGACGAAGAGAGCGCCCGCGAGCGCCGCCGCCGGGACGACCGTGCGGTTGTCGCCGCCGAGCGAGAGCCGGACCAAATGCGGGACGACCAGGCCGACGTAGCCGACGGAGCCCGCGGCCGCGACGCTTGATCCGACCAGCAGGCTCGCGGCGAGAAAGACCGTCAGCCGCACGCGCCCGACTTCGACGCCGAGGTCGAAGGCGTCGCGCTCGCCGAGCATCAGCAGGTTGAGGGAGCGCGCGTTGAGCGCGAGCACGATTGTGCCAATCACGGCCGCGACGATTGCCACCGCGAGCAGCTTCGAGCTTGCGCCCGAGAGGTCGCCGAGCAGCCAGAAGGTGAAGGCGCGGATGCGCGTCGCGTCCATCAGCGTCGTGATGAAGACGATGGCCGACGAGAGAAACGTCGTCACGATCACGCCCGCCAGAATCAGCTTTTCCGGCGACGCGCCTGTGCGCCCGCGCGCGAGTCTGTAAACCAGGAAGGTCGAGGCGAGCGCGCCCGCGAAGGCCATCACGGGGCGCACCCACTCGCTTCCCTCTTCGCCCGCGCCGAAGAAGACGAGGGCGACCATCGTGCCGACCGCCGCGCCGTTCGAGATGCCCAGCAGGTAAGGCTCCGCGAGCGGATTTCTGAGGAGCGCCTGGTAGCCCGCGCCCGCGCACGCCAGCGACGCGCCCACGCTCGCCGCCAGCAGGATGCGCGGCAGGCGTATGTCGAAGAGGATCGCGCCCTGCTCCGGCGTCAGTCCGCACGACGCGCCCCCACCGGTGAAGAGCGCGCAGAGCGACGACGCGGCGGGCAGCCGCTCCGCGCCGATGACCGAAGCGGCGAGGATGAAGAGCAGCAGCGCCGCCCCGAGCGCCAGGCAGACGAACACGGTGCGGCGCAGCGTCGAGCGCGCGCCCCGCGACATCCCCGCCCCTTCGTCAATCGTCATCGTCTTCATCAAAATTTCCGGCTCAGAAAACTTCCGGGTGGAGCGCGCGCGCCATCTGTTCCAGACCGTCCACGAGGCGCGGGCCGGGCCGCGAAAGGTAGTCGCCGTTGATTCCGTAGATGCGCCCCTTTTGCGTCGCCGGCGATTTCTGCAAGGCCGGGGCCACCTCCATCTTCTCGCCGCCCGTCGCCATGATGATCGCCTCGGGCCGCGAGGCGAGCGCCGCCTCGTCGCTGTAGCGCATCCACTCGCCCTCGACCTCCGCCGTCACGGACCTCCCGCCCGCGCGCCGGATCAAATCAGTAATCCAGGACTTTCGCCCGGCGGTCCACAGCGGTTGCGGCGAGACTTGATAAAAGACCGTGACGACCGGGCGCGGCAGCACGGCCTCTTCCACGGCCGCGGCGCGCGCGCGGAGTTTGTTGACGAGCGTCGCGGCCTCGTCCTCGTGGCCCAGAAGCGCGCCGACCGTCCTGATAGACTTGAAGACCCCTTCGAGGTCGTGCGGGTCTGTGACGAAGACGCCGATGCCGCGCTCGTCGAGTTGCTTGGTGAAGGTTTCGAGCTGCGAGGCCGTGGAGACGAGGATGACTTCGGGCCTGAGCGCGATGATGCGCTCGATGTTCGGCTGGAGCGTGTCACCGACCTTCGCGACCCGTCTGGCCTCCGCCGGGTAGTCGCAGAAGGTCGTGTTGCCGACGAGCAGATCGCCCGCGCCGACGGCGTAAACGATCTCGGTCAAATTCGGCGCGAGCGTCACGACGCGCTGCGGACGAATTGGCACACGGACGTGCCTCCCCGCCTCGTCCGTCACCTCGCGCGTCTCGCCCGCGCCAGTTGCCGGCCCATTTTCACGGCGCGGCGCGCACGAAGAAAGGGCCGCGATTAACGCGAGCGCGAAGATGATTCTGTTTCGATTTGACTTAGACAAAAAGTCCCGTCGCTTTCCTGCGCCTTCTTGCGAAAGGCTGACAGGCAAACGACGGGACTTTCACTCGACAGGAGAAAGACGGAGACCCGGCGTGCGGCCTGAACACCTTGACGCGAGGCGCTCAAAAGGCTGCAAAAGTAACGTCAACGGGCAGGTCTCCTGGCTTAGAAATGCAAAATTAAAAATGAAAAATGAAAAATTTGAGGCTGAAATCAAACTTTAATTAGAAATGGTTTCCGCCTGCCTTTTGCATTTTTAATTTTTAATTTTGCATTTCTTCACAGTGGCGCGACCGCGCGGGATTCACACCCGCTTCCCTATTCTCCCCGCTCTGTTGCACGGGGCACCCGGACGCTTCTTTCTGAAAAGAACGAGGGAAAGTCTGACTCCCTTTTTCGCTTGCGGCGCGGACGTTATCACGCCTGCACATGGAAAGTCAAAAGACGGGCGGCCGGCTTAGAGACTACTGCTTCTGTCCCGTGCTCCTCAGGTGTTTCGTCGTCCCTTCGGTGACGCTGAAGCCGGGCGTGACGAATTCGGTCGTGTCGGCCGGGCGCAGGGAGCGAGGTTCTGGCCCACTATCTAAGGCGTCAGACTTCGACGACAGTTCTTTCGCCGCCCCCTTGCCGAGCTTTTTACTGACGACCAGGCCGTTAATCAGCAAGCCCACGCCGACGCAGAAAGGGATGATGCCGGCAAGCCAGACGCGGCTCAGAATCTCCGCGGCCTCCGGCGGAATTCGGCCGGCCTTGATGACGCCCTCCATGAAGAAATAGAGGAAGAACATCAGCCCGACGCCGACGCAGCTCGTGATGACGCCGCCTTTGACCTCGTTGGCACGCCGGACCTCCGGGTCCATGCTGCGCTCAAGCTCGTACTTGCGCCGCTTGCGCGCCTCCTCGGAGAGGAACATCTCCGCGACCCACGTCTTGCCCCAGTCGAACTTCTCGTCGGTCTCGCGCGACGCCACAACCTTGCGCACGGCGTGCAGGTTCGCCCCGCACATGTTGCAGAATTTCAACTCGTCGCTCGGATTGGCCCCGCATTGTGGACAGTACATAAGCTGCTCCCGTCAGAAGTTTACGCTATCAATACGAGGACAAGTGGCCCTGGGTTTCTTACATCGAAAGCGGCCGCCCGGAATGCTGCGCGCGCGATTATGAAACTTACCGGAACCCGCGCGCAAGTCGTGACGCGGCCCGCCCGGCTTTTGCTTCCCGCTGGCCTGGTCGAGTAAGATGCCGCTTCGACTTAATCCGACCTTGAGGAGCAATCTCTGTAGATGATTAAGACTGTGGAGTGGACGGACGAGGGCGTGCGCATGTTGGACCAGCGCCTCCTGCCGACGGAAGAGAAGTACCTGATGCTGCGCTCGTACGAGGAGGTGGCCGAGGCCATCAAGAAGATGGTCGTGCGCGGCGCTCCGGCCATCGGCGTCTCGGCCGCGTTCGGCCTCGCGCTCGGGGCGAAGCAGTCCGTGGGGACTTCGGCCGCCGACCTCGAATTCGACTTCGACTACATGTGCGACGTGATGGGGGCGACGCGACCGACGGCCGTCAATCTTTTTTGGGCCATAGAGCGGATGCGTACTGAGTTGCGGCGCGCGAAGGCGGAGACAGCGGACGTGGAGGACATCAAGCAGCGGCTGGTCGTCGAGGCGCAGAAGATTTTCGACGACGACGTGGAGGCCAACCGACGCTTGGGCCGCTTCGGCGGCGAGCTGATCCCGGACGGCTCGACCGTGCTGACGCACTGCAACGCGGGCGCGCTGGCGACGGCCGGCGACTACGGCACGGCGCTCGGGGTGATTCGCGGCGCGCGCGACGCGGGCAAGCGCGTCGCCGTCATCGCCGACGAGACGCGCCCCTTCCTTCAGGGCGCGCGCCTCACCGCCTGGGAGTTGGCGAAGGACGAGATTCCGGTGACGCTGATTACGGACAACATGGCCGGGCACGTGATGAAGCAGGGCAAGGTTGACACCGTCGTCGTCGGCGCTGACCGCATCGCCGCCAACGGCGACACGGCCAATAAAATTGGCACATACATGGTCGCCGTGCTGGCCCGCCAGCACAACATCCCCTTCTACGTCGCCGCGCCCGTCTCGACGCTCGACTTAACGCTCGCTTCCGGCGAGGAGATTCCCATCGAGGAGCGCGACGCGCGCGAAGTCACTCACGTCCGCGACCAGCGCCTTGCGCCCGAAGGCGTAGCGGTCCACAACCCCGCCTTCGACGTAACGCCCAACGAATTCATCGCCGCCATCATCACCGACAAGGGCGTCGCGCGGCCGCCATATACGGAGAGTTTGCGCCGGATGGTTGAAAGTTAAAGGGCCTCCCACCTCCTCGCACGCTCTGTCACCGGGTCGCCTAAGTTCTTGACACTTATCTCACCCAGGAATAGAGTGCGCGCTGAATCGTAACCGCTTCCCTGTGCCCGCCTGAATGTCCATCCTGGCGACCGGGAAGGTGTTCAAGACTGAGCTATCGAGCCTGCACCAATCACGCATCCTCTTCTAGTCCAGCCTTCTGTTGATTTCCTCGCCTTGTTTGCACCGGCCGACAAGAAGGAGACCCGCCATGAGAAGCCGCACCCAAAATTTTATGGCCGCGTTTACGCTCGGCCTGATCGCCTGCGCGGCGGCCACCCCTTGCGTCGCGCAGCGTACCGAGAGCGTCCCGCGCTACGATCCGTCCAGTCGGGTCTGGTCAATTTCGATATACAAGTACGACAAAGAGGGCCGGCTCGAAGAGGTGGAGGATTTTGATCAGAACCAGAGGCTCCGGCGTCGCGTCAGGTACTACTGGAACGGCCCGCGCCCCGACGTGAGGGTGTCCGACTATTGGACTGATATACCCGAAGGGCAGGTACTGAAAGGGGAGGAGACCACGGGCTACGACGGCGAAGGCAACGAGGTTAGCTCCGGGACGGCAGTCTTCGACAAGCAGGGTCGTCAGATTGGCGGAGCGATCACGCGGAAGAACCCGGATACCGGGGCGAAAGAGGAATTGAAGTATGATCCCAAGACAGGTAAGTATGAGGAGTCAGCCGCAGCCGCCCCTCTTGCGCCTCCCTCGCCCGTGGGGAAAGACGAAAAGACTAAATCCGAGCTAAAAGACAAAAGCGGGAAAGTCCAATCGGCCCGGTCGGTCGGAGTCGTCTATGACAGAAATGGCCGCACGGGCGATCAGGTGACGCTGAGTCTCACCAACGATCCGCAGAGATACGAAAACATTCCGGGCCTCGGCGTCGTCATCATCATCAACGGCAGCGTGGGGGGAAACCTCGAAGGAGTCGCGGTCAACCTCGGAGACGGGCGACAACAGCCGGCCAGCCAGCCCTTGACCTTTCAGCTATCAGAGACGGCCAGCAACATTCCCGTCAGCCTGAGCAGCCAGGGCAATCCGACTCCGTTCGCGCAAGGAAGTGTGCCTGTCCGGCCAGGCGGGCTGACTACCTCTGTCGCCCGTACCGGAAGTCCGAGAGACTTTCGGACGCCGCCGGTCTGCCAGGACATGAGCTTCATTAGCGGGCCGTTGAGCGGCGACGGTCATGTGACGCGGGTCATGGTTGACAATCAGCCCGCCATGATCATCGCGGAATCGCCCAGGACCGTCTATTTTGATCTTCCCGCGGGAACTTCCGCAGGCCCGCATCAGCTGACCGTTCAGGACGGGGCGCGCAGTGCTGCCTTCCCTATCATTAAGCTGGGTCTCGCCGGGGGCGTTGACCAGCCGACGCTGCTGCGTGGGCAGAAGACGAACTACAGTGTGACTGTGGACTTTGGCGAGCTGCCGGACACTATTTGGCAGCGCGGCGGCGGGCTCTCTGCTGAGCTGACGAATCCCTCTCAGATTCAGCAGGCCGCGCCCGGATTTCATATCCCGCGCGACGGCGAGCCGGGCGTCGTCTTGTTAGTCATCACTAACGAATCACGCGAGGCGGTCTCGATTAAGCCGTCTCAGGGCGAGAGAGTGGTGCTCGCCCTTCACCGGCAGGACTTCCAGAATAATCGGTTCACGAATCGCGGCGAGGTGCAGTCGAAGCGCAGCGGCAGCTTTCTGCTGAATCTGCTCGCACAGGCTTTCTTCGCGCCGATTCCCGGCCGGGGAGCGGGCGGCGACGTGCTCGCGGGCGGTCCGACAACTCCCGAAGCAACGCCGAAGAATCCGGTAGTGGCGCACCAACTCCCCGACGACTTCAAAGCCTGCGAGGGCGATTGCAACGCGGTCCCATCTACGAAGCCCAGCGGGCAAGTCTCGACGATTAGCTGCCGGGCCATAACCTGCAAGACCCCGTGTCACTGTGAACTGATGCGTGCCCAGAGGGGCACGCATCCCGACACCAAGAAGCCTTACCCCTGGGAGAGGGCCGCCCAGCCGGCGGAATACAAACCGAGTGAATATGAGTACGCTTGCTTCTGCGAACAGTAGTGAGTAGGACGACTCTTCTATTAACGCTCGCTCATCTGCCGAAGCGGCTGCGCTTCCACCAGTCAATCGTGTGGCGCAGGCCCTCTTCGAGGCTGACCTGCGGGGTGTAGCCCAAAAGCTCGCGGGCGCGCGTGATGTCCGCGAGGCTGTGGCGCACGTCGCCCTGGCGCGGCTCCCTGTATTCGGCCTCAACGTCCGCGCGGCCCGTAATCTTCTTCACCGTCTCAAGAAGTTGGTTGAGCGTGGTCCTCTCGCCGCGCGCGAAGTTGATGACGCGGCCGACACCCGCCGTGGTCTCGGCGGCGCGCGCGTTGGCCTCGACCACGTCCGCAATGTAGGTGAAGTCGCGCGACTGCTCGCCGTCGCCGTAGATGACGGGCCGCTCGCCGCCCAAGAGCGCGCTGATGAAGCGCGAGACTACGCCGGAGTATTCCGAGCTGGGGTCCTGGCGCGGCCCGAAGACGTTGAAGTAGCGCAGGCAGACCGTCTCAAGGTTGTAGACGCGCGTGAAGACCTGGCAATAGTACTCGCCGACGAGCTTGGCGGCGGCGTAAGGGCTGAGCGGCTCGGGGCGCATGTCTTCGACCTTCGGCAGCGTGGGCTGGTCGCCGTAGGCCGAACTCGACGCAGCGTAAACGACGCGCCTGACGCCCCTCTCCCTCGCGGCGTTCAGGAGCGCGAACGTCGCGTCAACGCACGCGACGTGAGTCTCAACGGGGTTCTTCACAGAGCGCGGCACAGACGGAATCGCGGCCTCGTGAAAGACCAGCTCGACATCTTCGAGCGCAGCGGCGAGCGCCTTCTCGTCCGCCAAACTTCCCTCGCGAAAATCAACGTCGCCGCCGATCTCTTCCAGGTTCTCCCTGTGCCCCGTCGAGAGGTCGTCAATCACGCGGACGCGCGCGCCGCGCCCCGCCATCCCCTGCGCGATGTGCGACCCGATGAAGCCCGCGCCGCCCGTGACCAGTACGATTCCTGAGAGAGACATAAGCAGTGGTCAGTGGTCAGTGGTCGGTGGTCAGTAAGAATCAGTTGTTTTTAACTGACCACCGACCACTGACCACTGACCACTGTTTCACCTTCCTACTCCGACGTAGTCGAAGCCGAGTTCGCGCATGGCCTCGGGTTCGTAGATGTTGCGCAGGTCCGCGACCCTGGGCGCGCGGAGCAAGCCCCGTATGCGTTCGAGGTCGAGAGCCCGGAACTGGTTCCACTCGGTCATCAGGACGAGTACGTCCGCGCCCTCGACCGCGTCGTATTCGTCTTCCGCGTAGAAGATTTCGGGGAGGACTTTGCGCGCCTCGTCCATCGCCGCCGGGTCGTAAGCCCTGACGTTAGCGCCTCGCTCCACGAAGCCGTGGATGATGTCAACGGACGGAGCCTCGCGCATGTCGTCGGTTTCGGGCTTGAACGAGAGTCCGAGCACCGCCACCGTCTTGCCCTCAAGGCCGCCCGCCAGCTTCTCTATCTTCGGGATCATCGCGCCGCGCTGGCGGCGGTTGACCTCTATGACGGCGTCAACGATCAGGGTCTCGCCGCCGTACTTTTGCGCGACCGAAGAGAGCGCGCGCGTGTCCTTTGGGAAACAGGAGCCGCCGAAGCCTGGGCCGGGGTGCAGGAACTTGCGGCCGATGCGCCCGTCCATCCCCATCGCGCGCGCCACGTCGTGCACGTCGCAGCCGATGAGGTCGCACAGGTTGGCGATCTCGTTGATGAAGGAAATCTTGGTGGCGAGGAAGGCGTTTGAGGCGTACTTGGTAAGCTCGGCGGCCTCGACCGTGGTGATGACGAAGGGCGTCTCAATCAGGTAGAGCGGGCGGTAGAGGTCTTTCAAAATCGCGATGGCCTCCTCGTCGCTGCTGCCGATGACGACGCGGTCGGGCCGCATGAAGTCGTCAATGGCCGCGCCCTCACGCAGGAACTCCGGGTTGGAGACGATGGCGAAATTGGTTCGCTCGCGCTGATGCTCGCGGATCAGGTTGCGCAGGTGCGCGCCCGTGCCCACGGGGACCGTGGACTTGGTGACGATTACCTTGTAGCCGTTCATGCACTCGGCGATGGAGCGCGCGGCCGATTCGACGTAAGAGAGGTCTGCCGAGCCGTCCTCGCGCGGCGGCGTGCCAACGGCGAGGAAGATGACGAGTGAATGTTCGACCGCCGCCTTCAGGTCGGTCGTGAACTTCAGGCGGCCGGCCTGAGCGTTCTTGACGACGAGCTGTTCGAGGCCGGGCTCGTAGATGGGGATGACGCCCTCGGACAGGCGCGCGATCTTCTCCCGGTCTATGTCAACGCAGGTCACGTCAACGCCGAACTCGGCGAAGCACGCGCCCGTGACCAGACCGACATACCCCGAGCCGATGACTGCGATGTGCATCTGTTTCGTAAATCGTAAATCGTGAATCGTAAACCGTAAAAGAAAGACCGGCGCTTCTCTTTACGATTGACGATTCACGATTTACGGCTAAGCAAAACCTTGCGGGCCACGCGCCGCTCCGGTTATCGCGTGACCCGCAAGGTTGCACTTCGTTTCGGGCCGCGTGAGGCGAAGTGAGCCCCGCGCGGGTGTGGTTGACAATGACTACTTGGTCGGGCTGAACACGACGATGGTGCCGCCGAAGTTGAGGTCGTTGTTCTCGCTCTTGCCGGCAATAATCGCCGCCGCGATGGCACCGCCGGCCGCGAGCAGCAGGGCCGCCAAAGCTCCGCCGCCGATGCCCTTCATGCCTTCCGTGCGCAGGCGCGTGCAGCGCGTGCCGGGGGCAGCCTGACCGGCCGTGTCCTGCGAGCCGGCGGCAACCTGAGAGACCTTGCTGCCCGCGCGCAGTTCAACTTTACCGACCTGAGTGGCGACAATCGTGTTACCGCATTCGGTGTCAACCGTGAAGGCGTCGGCCTGGGTGTTGTCGGCGACGGCCGAGGCGTCCTTGGTGGTGATGACACCGCCGATGCCGGCCGGGACCGAAACGCGGACGCGCCCCGTTTCGAGCATGCCGGTGAGGCCCGTCTCGTTAAAGCTGAGCTTCAACGTGGTGCCCGGCAGAAGCTCGACGCGGCCGTTCTTACCGAGGCTGATGGTGGCAACACTGTTCTGTGCCGTCTGGATGGTGCTGTCCGTGAAGACGGTCGCACCCGAAATCGCGCTCTGGCCGTTGACTGTGACCTGCCCGGATGCAGACAATTCGCCTGACGCTCCCGTTTGGCCCAACTGTCCCGGCGTCGCCAGCACAACCATCGAGTACACGCTCAAGACGGCTACTGCCAGGCAGAACGCGATGGACTTGCGGCTCCAAGTTCTGCTGATCATTAATTCTCCTCCCGTAAAGTGAAAAAAGTTTTGAGAGCGCGCCGCGTACCCCTTGAGATTCGCGGGAGATGGTGCTTATTTTTCGGCCCTTCTCGCTGGACCCCATCTCGACATTTCAAAGCCGACCGCGCGAACATTCCTAAAAAAGCAGGCATGAGAGCCACTAAGGGCTTCAATATCTCCGCCTTTTTACACTACTCCTGAGTCTCTGTCAACACTCATTTGCGTAATGGGAGCAGAAACTTAGCACACTTTAGAGGCTTTTACCAGATAATTTTACGGGAACGGCGACCCCTGCTCTCGGCCCCCTCCGGCGGCCCCGGCTAATCCTTGTAAATCTGCACGACCGGCTGGCCGTCTGCGCCTATGCGCCCCCTGTACATCCCAGCCGTGTTGAAGCTCATGGCGATTTGCCCGCCCTTGTCCAGGGCGACGAGGCCGCCGCCGCCCCCCAGTTTGCCCACCTTTTCGATGACCGTGTCGGCCGCCTCCTGCAAGGATAAGCCCTTGTATTCCATCAGCGCAGAGAGGTCGCGGGCCACGCCCAGGCGTATGAAATATTCCCCGTCGCCCGTGGCCGAGACGCCGCACGTGGCGTTGTTGGCGTAGGTGCCCGCGCCGATGATGGGCGAATCGCCGACGCGCCCCCATCTCTTGTTCGTCATCCCGCCGGTGGAAGTCCCCGCGGCAATGTTCCCGCCCGAATCCAGGGCGACGGCCCCGACCGTGCCGTAGGCGTGGGGCGCGGGCGCGGCGTGCTGCCGCTCCTGCTTCTTATCTTTCGGTGCCTTATTCTGCTCCTTCTCGGCCGCCTGCACCTTCTGCAAATCCTTCCAGCGCGACTCCGTGTAGAAGTAGCTCTGCGGGACCAATTCGATTCCCTGTTCCCTGGCGAACGTCTCGGCCCCCTCGCCGACCATCATCACGTGCTTGGACTTTTCCATCACGAGCCGGGCCAGGCTAATGGGGTTCTTGACGTGCTTGAGCGAGGCGACCGCGCCGGCCTTGAGGGTCTTGCCGTCCATGATGGAGGCGTCCAGTTCGTTAGTTCCGGCGCTGGTGAAGACGGCACCCTTGCCGGCGTTGAAGAGCGGTGAGTCTTCCATCAAACGGATCGCGGCCTCGACGGCGTCCAGTCCCGCCCCGCCCTTCTTCAAAATGTCGTAGCCGACGACCAAAGCCTCCGTCAGCTTCGCGCGGTACTCCTTCTCGCGCTCGGCGCTCATCTCGCTCTTGAGAATCGTCCCGGCCCCTCCGTGAATCACGAACCTGACGTTCGACTGGGCGAGGCCAGCTTTGAAGCGTGCGGGCGCGGCCGGGCCACTCGCTGGCACAATTTTGTAAAGCTGCGTGCCCAGCGCGGCGGCACCAATGCCTTTGGCCGCGTCACGAAGAAAGCGGCGGCGACTCTCGTCATGTTTCATCGGGGTGCTACCTCATCAGACGTTCAGGCTTGCTTCAAGGCGGAAAGGATTTCCTGGTAAGCCTCGCGGGAGCGTTCGGCCAGCTCTGCGGGGACGATGACGCGGAAGGGGTGCTTGGCGACGAAGGGCGGGACCTGTCTGACCTCGGCCCCTAACGCGCGGAAGGCCGCGACCGCCTCCTCGTCCGAGAGTTCTTCGACGCCGTGCGCCTCGGACGAGCGACGGAGCGCGCCGCGCAGCCGGTCGAGCGGCAGGTCGCGCTCGGCCAGGGCTAGCCCGCGCGCCTGAAAATCGCCGAGCGCGTAGAGCACGAGTCGCCCGGCGTCAACCTCCTCGCCACGCTTCTCGAATAGTGTCGGCTGACGCATCGGGCTCAACAATAATCCACGCGCACGCCGGTTGTCACGGCGTGCCCACGCGCCGCGGCCGGCTCGTCGCTTGGTCCGCGGCGGGAGTGTCCTGCGCCGGGGCGTCCCCGACGGATTTTGTCTGCTTCCCTTTGCTCATCAGCTCGGCCTGCTCGTAAGGGTCCAGGCGCGCGAAGATGTAGTAAACGTCGCCGGAGCGCACCGGGCCCAGGAAGCGGAAAGTGTTGTTGTAAACCTCGCCGACGCGCAGCTCCGCGACCTTCGGCGGCGACTCGAAGAGAGTCCCCAGCTCGTCGCCCGCGGCGGCTTCGAGTTCCGGCAGGTAGTCGTTGTCGGTTTCGCGCGCGATCTTCAAGGCCATCTGCCTGAGCGCCCGTATGCGGTTCGAGTTCCTGACGTAGTAAGCCCTGTTGACCTCGTGCCGGCTCTCGCGCGCGTCCACGACCTCCTGCTCGTTTTCGAGGTAGCTCAGGTAGGCGCTCACGATTGGGCCAAACTCGGGCGACTTGCTCTGCTGCCGCCTGTGCTGGGCCGCGGCCTCGCCCGCGCCCGCCGCGAAGACGAGCGCCAGCAGCCAGACCAGACCAAACCATTTTCTTTTCATCGCTCTCAAAAAGAGTAACGGGCCTTCGGTGGCCGTTCAGTTCAGATACGGGGGCTTGCTTCTTGCGCCGGAGTTTATCACAAACCGGCGGCCGAGTGCGTTGCGCGTGGGCATCGGCAATGTTACATTTTCAGTGCAACGGGAACACGCAAAGATGGCCGGTGATTCTACAGAGTTCGCGGGCAGGCGGGTCGCGCTCGGCGTCTCGGGCGGCATCGCCGCTTACAAGGCCGCCGAAATCCTGCGCGGGCTGCAACGCGCGGGCTGCGTCGTGCGGGTGGCGCTGACGCGGCGTGCCTGCGAGTTCATCACGCCCCTGACCTTCCGCGCCCTCTCAGGCTCGCACGTCGTCGTGGACGACTACGCCGCGGACAACCCGGACCCCATCGCGCATATAACTTTCTCGCAGTCGGTTGACCTCTTCGTCGTCGCGCCCGCCACCGCCAACATCATCGCCAAGTTCGCTAACGGCGTCGCCGACGATTTCCTGACCTCGACTTACCTGGCCTCGAACGCGCCCGTCCTGATAGCCCCGGCGATGAATACCACGATGTGGAACCACCCGGCGACGCGGCGCAATTTGCGGCAACTGCGCGCGGACGGCGTGCGCGTCGTCGAGCCGGATTCGGGCGAGATGGCCTGCGGCACTTTTGGTCCAGGCCGTTTGAGTGAGCCCGAAAGAATCGTTGCCGCCGCGCTCGATATGCTGCGCGAGGCTGGCCGGCGCGCGGGCGGCGACCTGGCGGGCGAGCGGGTTTTGATAACCGCCGGGGCGACGCGCGAGGAGTTGGACCCAGTGCGCTTCCTCTCGAATCGCTCGTCGGGCCGGATGGGGTTCGCCCTGGCCGAGGCCGCGCGCTCGCGCGGCGCGGAGGTCACAGTCGTCGCGGGCGCAACCAGCGTCGAGCCGCCCGCCGATGTTAAGCTCGTGCGCGCCGTCTCGGCCGAAGAGATGCGCGCGGCCGTGATGGCGGAAGTCGCCGGGTCAACTATCTTCATCGCCGCCGCGGCAGTCGCGGACTACCGTCCGGCGTCGCGCGCCGAGAGCAAGATCAAAAAATCCGGCGAGCGTTTGACTCTGGAACTCGAACGGACGGCGGACATCCTCGCGGAAGTCTCCGCGAACCGCCGCAACGGCCTCCTCGTCGTAGGCTTCGCGGCCGAGACTGACGACGTTCTGGCCCACGCCCGCGCCAAGCTCGAACGCAAAGGGCTTGACGCCATCGTCGCCAACGATGTCACGCGCGACGGCGCGGGCTTCGACGCCGCGACCAACGTCGTCCACATCATCACGCGCGCGAACGCCGCGCCCACGGAGCTGCCGCTCATGTCGAAGCTCGAAGCCTCGCACCGCATCCTGGACGAGGTCGTGCGCCTGCGGGGCGGCGTGTGAGATAATGCGCGGCGAATCCGACGGGAGACATAGGCACAAGATTGAAAGACGAGCTGCTTGATTTAATCAAAGACGCCACCGAGTACGCCTCTTATTTGCGCGAACTCGGCGTCGAAGGCGTTGAAGGCCCCGCCGCCGCCGCGCGGCCGCAGGCGACCGATTCCACGCCGCAAACGAAATCCGTTGGGAAGGAGAGGCGTCCGCCGCAGAACCCCGCCCTTCAGCGGAACGCGCAGGCGGCCGTCAAGTTAGATTCGCCCCCGAAGAGCGCGCCCACTTCAGTCCCCCCGGCGCGCGTTGCATATTCAGCACCAGGGCAAACGGACATGGCTAGACGAACTACGAAGAGGACGCCGGAGTTGGAGCCGCCGCCGCCGCAGGACACTTTGTTCGGCGAGATCACGCCGAAGGACGAGGCGAGCTTGCCTCAGGCGGGCGAGACGCTCGAAGACATCTGGAACGATATAGGCGAGTGCACGCGCTGCCCGCTCGCGGCCGGGCGCAGGCACATCGTCAACAGCGAGGGCAACCGCCAGGCGCGTTTGATGTTCGTCGGCGAGGCACCGGGCGCGGACGAGGACGCGTCGGCCCGCCCCTTCGTCGGGCGCGCGGGCCAACTGCTGAACAAAATCATTGAAGCCATCGGGCTCCGCCGCGAGGACGTGATGATCGGCAACGTCAACCGCTGCCGCCCGCCGGAGAACCGCACGCCGACGCTCGAAGAAGCGAAGACCTGCAAGCCTTTTCTGCTTCGCGAAATCGCGGTCGTCCGCCCCGATGTGATCGTCGTCCTCGGCAACACGGCCATGAAAAATCTGCTCGACACCAAAGAGGGCATCACGAAGCTGCGCGGAAAATTCCAGGACTACAAAGGCATCAAGGTCATGCCCACCTTCCACCCCGCTTACCTCCTGCGCGACCCCTCCAAGAAGCGCGAAGCCTGGGAGGACATGAAGACGGTGCGGGATTATCTCAACAAAATGAATGCCGGAGCCAGGAGTCAGGAGTCAGAATAAAAACGGGTTTCGGCCTTTCATTCTGACTCCTGACTCCTGACTTCTGACTCCTGTTTTTATGCAGTCTTCACTTTTCGACGAGCACCCGGCCGAGGCAGGCGAGACGCTGGGGGAGATTAACGAGGAGCTTTTGCGGAAGGCGAAGGCGCGGGCCGAGTTCGCGGACCGCGTCTTCATTTTCGGCGAGGGGCTGCCCGGCGCGCGCGTCGCGGTGGTCGGCGAATCGCCCGGCGCTCCCGACATCGATTCCGGCAGGCCGTTCATGGGGCCGGCCGGGCAGATGCTCAACCGCATCCTCGAAGCCATCGGGTTAAAACGCGACGACTGTTATTTGACGAACACGGTGAAAATGATTTCGTCGGGCGACGAGCTGACGCCGGACGTACTCTCGTTCTTCACGCCTTACCTGCACCGCGAGCTGCGTGTCGTGCGGCCCGAGGTCGTTATCGCCTTCGGCAACACGCCGACGCGCGCGCTGCTCAAAACCAAGAAGCCCATCTCGAAAATGCGCGGCGAGTTCCACGACTATCAGGGGTCGAAATTGATGCCGACCTTCAATCCCGCTTACCTCCTGCGCGACCCCTCCAAGAAGCGCGAAGTCTGGGAGGACATGAAAAAAGTCCGAGCGTACCTGTCATCCTCTTAGCACTTCCTCACCGCTTCACCTTTTGACCGCTTCCGCGCTAACTTAGCTCGCCGTGCAATCATTCGCCCGTGAACAGAAAGAGACGGAAGAGCCGCTGCCGCAATACGCAGAGGTCGCGGTGCCCTTGCACGTGACGCAGACTTTCACTTACCGCCTGCCGCTCGCGCTCAGAGAGGACGCGCGGCTCGGCTCGCGCCTCCTGGTTCCCTTCGGACGAAAGCGGCTGACGGGTTACATCGTCGCGCTGCTTCACGAATTGGACCCCGCGGCCGACCTCTCGGACGCCGAGATTAAGGACGCCGAAGAGCTGCTGGACGCGGAGCCCTTGCTGACGCCGGAGGTGTTGGAGATTACGCGCTGGGTCGCGGACTACTACGCCGCGCCGTGGGGCGAAGTCCTGAAGGCCGCGCTGCCGGCCGGCCTGAACGCGACCGTCGAGCAGATTCTTTCCATCACCGCCGAGGGCCGAGACGAGTTGGCCCGGCTGCCCATTCACCGCACGGCGACGGCGCGGGCGCGCGCACTTCGCTTGGTCGCGGAACACAACGAAATGCCCCTCAGGATTTTGGCCCGGCACGTCGGCGAGGCGCGCGCCTCGGCCGTCGCGCGCGACCTCGAACGCGCGGGCTGGATTAAGCTCACGCACCGCGCTCGCTCTGTCTTAGCCAGGGCCAAAAGGCGCAAGGCCGTGCGCCTCCTGCCCGCCGTGGAGCACGCCGCGAGTGATTCGGCGCGCGCGTTGTCGAAAGCTCAGCAGCGAATCATAGAGACCTTGATCGACGAGGGCGGCGAGATGGGCTTTGCGGACCTGCTCGAAGCCGCGGACGCTTCGGCCTCCACAATTCAGACGCTCGAAAAACGGCACGTCATAGAGGTCTTCGTCCGCAACGTGCGGCGCGACCCGCTGGCCGCGGCCACGCTCCCCGAGATCGAAGACCTCAAGCTCACGGACGAGCAGGCGGCCGCGCTCCGCGAGATCGAGCAGCCCCTGGCCGAAGGCCGCTACAGCGCATTTTTACTGCACGGCGTCACCGGCAGCGGCAAGACCGAAATCTACATCCGTGCCATGCGCGCCGCGCTGCAACAGGGCCGCACGGCCATGATGCTCGTCCCGGAAATCGCGCTCACCCCCGTCTTCTCGCGCCGCCTGCGCGCGCACTTCGGCGACCGCGTGGCGATCTTTCACTCTTCACTGACGACGGGCGAGCGATTCGACGAGTGGAGCCGCCTCAAGCGCGGCGAGGCGCGGGTCGTCATCGGCACGCGCTCGGCCGTCTTCGCGCCCGTCTCCGACTTAGGACTGGTCGTGATAGACGAGGAGCACGAAACTTCTTACCGGCAGCAGGAGTCGCCCTATTACAACGGGCGCGACGTGGCCGTGGTGCGCGCGAACAAGGAGGGCGCGGTCGTCGTCCTGGGCTCGGCCACGCCCTCGCTCGAATCCTTTCACAACGCGCGCGGCGGGAAATACCGCTACCTGGAACTGGCCCAGCGCATCGCCAACCGCGCGATGGCCCGCGCCGAGATCATAGACATGCGCGAAGTCTTCTCACGCGGCGGACGCCCCGAGATTTTTTCGGAAGAACTCATCGCCACCATCGAGGAGACGCACGCGCGCGGCGAGCAATCAATCATCCTGCTCAACCGCCGCGGCTACTCCTCCTTCGTCCTGTGCCGCTCGTGCGGCGAGTCGATCCACTGCCCCAACTGTGACGTGACGCTCACCTACCACCGCAGCGAGATGAGCATCATCTGCCACTACTGCAATCACCGCCGGCCCGCGCCCGCGAGCTGCCCTTCGTGCCAGGGCAAGTACATTTACTACGTCGGCGAGGGCACGGAGCAGTTAGAAGAGATGTTGCGGAAGCGTTTCCCCGCGCTCCGCATCGCGCGCCTCGACCGCGACACGACCTCGCGCCGGAAACTCTTTGAGCGCGCCATCCTCGAATTCGGCGCGGGCGACCTTGACATGCTCGTCGGCACGCAGATGCTCGCTAAGGGCCACGACTTCCCGAACGTGACGCTCGTCGGCGTCGTCTCCGTGGACGCGGGATTGGCCCTGCCCGATTTTCGCTCGGCCGAGCGGACGTTTCAGTTGATTACGCAGGTCGCGGGACGCGCCGGGCGCGGGGACAGGGCCGGGCGCGTGCTGATTCAGACTTACCACCCGAAGCACTACGCCCTGAAGCACGCCTGCGCGCAGGACTACGCCGGGTTTTACGACGAAGAGATTCGCTACCGCAAGAGTCTTAATTACCCTCCGTTCGTCGCCCTCGCGTCATTGCTCGTTCACGGCGAAGACTTCACGCGTGCGCAGGCGACGGCCGCCGAGCTGAAGAGGGCGCTGGAGGAGGCAAACACAGACCGCTCCTGCCGCATTCTCGGCCCAGCGCCCGCCCCGCTCGCGCGCCTGCGCGGTGAGCACCGCATACAGCTCCTCATCAAATCGCGCAGCCGCCCGCGCCTGCGCGAAGTGATAGACATCGCCTTCGCCGACGCACAGGAGCGCGGCGCGGACCTGCGCTCGGTCAACCTCGAAATCGACCCGATTAACTTGATGTGAGCGTGCGCACCTCCGCCGTGTTGCGCTAAACTCTGGCGCATGAAATTGACGGAACTCGCAGCACAGACCGGCGCGGCGCACGAAAACGCGGACGCAGACCTTGAGATTACCGGCGCGGCCGGGTTGGACGAAGCGGCCGCGGGCCAGGTGACTTTTCTCTCCAACCCGCGCTACACGCCGCGCGTCCAGACCACTCGCGCGACGGCCATCTTCGTCGGCCCAGGCGTCGAGGTCGGAAGAGAGATCGCGATCCTGCGCGCCAAAGACCCTTACCTGGCCTACACGCGCGCGCTCCGCCTCTTTCACCCCGAGCCGCCGTTCGAGTCGTTCATACACCCCGCGGCCGTCATCGACCCTTCCGCCAAAGTCGGCGAAGGCGTCTGGGTCGGCGCGAACGCGGTCGTCGGCCGCAACGCCGAAATTGGCCCACGCGCCCGGATACACCCGAACGCGACCGTCTATGAAGGGGTCGTCATCGGCCCGGACTCCGTCATACACTCGGGCGTCAGCGTCCGCGAGGGCTCGCGCCTGGGCTCCCGCGTCGTCGTGCACAATAACTCCGTCATAGGCTCGGACGGCTTTGGCTACGCGAAAGACGAGGAGCGGCGCTGGCTGAAGATTCCGCAGACTGGCACAGTCGTGATAGAGGACGACGTGGAGATTGGGGCCGGCACGACCATAGACCGCGCCTCCGTCGGCGAGACGCGCATCCGCCGCGGGGCCAAGATTGACAACCTCGTGCAGATAGGCCACTCCTGCACCGTCGGCGAAGACGCGCTCGTCTGCGCGCAGGTCGGCCTCGCCGGCAGCTCGCACGTCGGCCGTCGCGTGATCCTCGCGGGACAGGTCGGCGTCGCGGGCCACCTGACCGTCGGCGACGACGCCGTGCTCACAGCCAAGAGCGCCACCAGCCACAACGTCGAGCCCGGCAAAATGATCTCCGGCATCCCCGCCTTCGACAACCGCGAGTGGCTGCGCTCGACCGCCGCCTTCCGCCGCCTCGGCGAGATGCAGCGCACCGTCCGCGCGCTCGAAACCCGCCTCGCCGCCCTCGAAAAATTTCTCCCCGAAGACCGAGAAACTTCTTGACACCAACGCCGCGAGCGGGCATAATCCTAATTGAAATTGGTTTTCAATTTCGCCGAACGCGAAAGAGATAGCCGACAATGTAGGAAAGTTCCCGAGGAGTCGAGCGGTGTTCAGCACTCATAACGCAGCATCACAACCTTCACAGTCCCCCTCCAGCGAAGACCGGAAAGTCGAAGTCTCCATCGAGTCGGGCGCGGGCGGCGAGCAGGTCGTCCTGCGCTACCTGACCTGGACCGACGGCTTGGGCTGGTGCGGCCAGAAGACGATTCATCTTGACGGCGAGCACCTGGACGAATTGCACCGCGCGCTCACTGTCGCGCGCCACCGCGTCAATCGCCGCCGCGCCGAAGCGGGACAGGCACCCGAGCCGGCCAAAGTCATCCAGCTTCCGACCATCGCTTAAAACAGACAGAAGGCAGGTAGCACAAAAGCAGAAGGCAGCATGAGCATTGATGCTCATGCTGCCTTCTGCTTTTGTGCTACCTTCCGCTTTTTTCAGCCCACCTGTTTGAGCGTAATCTTCTCTTTCGTCACGTTGGCCTTGCGCTCGGAGGTCAGCTTCTCCAATTCTTCGATGTGAATCTGCTCGCGCGCGATGCGCTCTTCGAGCATGAACTGCGTCGGGCGGTCTTTGTCCTTGCACGACTCCCAGGCGGCCATATAAGCCTCCATCGCCTCGCGCTCAAGCGCCAGGTCCTGCCGCAGCATCTCGGCCAGTTCCGTTGACTGCCGGATCATGCCGGGCTCGACTGTCGGGAGGCCGCCGAGCGCCACGATCTTGTCGCCCAACGACTTCGCGTGGTCGTGCGACTCCTCGCCCTGGTCGCGGAAGTACGAGCGGTAAACTTCGCGCTCCACGCCCGTCACCAGGAAGCTGTGCTGCATGTACTGTATGACCGCCGCCAGCTCCGCCGCCAAAGCGCGATTCAAATTATCGACCAACTCCTGACTCGCCATCATCGCCTCCAGACTGAATGCTTCCGATTGGTCACTTCACGCCGATGGGCGGATATTACCCCGCCCCTTCCCCGCCGTCAACATTAAATATTTCAACAATTAACTTTGAAATTCGATTTCACTTCAGCGGGCTTATCGTGAAGACTCAGGCGCGGCCCGCGAAGTTTAAGTGATGGCCCCGCCGTCCACGATGACGACTTCGCCGTTCATGTAGCTGTTGCGCTCCGAAACCATGAAGGCGGCGAACTCGGCCAACTCTCCGGGGCGGCCCAGCCGGCCGTGCGACACCCAAGAGTCGTGCATCGCCAGGAGGTGCGGCGGGAGTGTGTGGGCCAAATCCGTGTCGAAGATGCCCGCGGCGATGGCGTTGACGGAGACGCCGAAGTTGCTCGCCTCGCGCGACAAACATTTCGTGAAGCCTATCATGGCGGCCTTCGAGGTCGCGTAGTGGACGGCGGTCGGCAGCGCGCGGATGGCCCCGATGGAGGTGATATTGAGGATGGCCCCCTTCTGCTGGCGAATCATCTGCTTGTAGATGGGCTTGGTCACGGCGAACAGTCCGTTGACGTTCGTGTTGATGACCTCGTCCCAGGCGCGGTCGGTCGTGGTGGCGAAGTTGTTGCTCCGGTTGATGGCCGCGTTATTGACCAGGATGTCGATTCCGCCCCAGGCTTCGACCAGTTCGCGCGTCATCTTTTTCAAGCCGACGCGGTCGGTGACGGAGATTTTGTAATGGAGAGTGCGGCGGCCGTGTGCGGTGATTTTGCCTGCGGTCGTTTCGGCCAGGTCGTCGCGCGAGTTGTAGTTGAAGGCCACGTCCGCGCCCTCGCGCGCGAACACCTCGCAGATGGCGGCACCTATGCCGCGCGTGCCGCCGGTGACGAAGGCCCGCTTTCCTTCGAGCAAAAGGCTCACTTGGGAAGTCTCCAAAAAAACCCGCTTCGACCGAGCGAAGCGGGTCGTGGTGAATGAAAAATCTTTGGCTTTATCGCAAGTGAGAGATTAAAACCCGAATCAGGCGCGAACGTCAAACAGGCGGACGCGCAAGCGCCGGGCGCGCGTCAACCAGCACGGGCTCCTCGCGCGCCATGACCGGCTTGGGGATGAGGGACGTGATTTCTTCCACGATGTAACGCGTCGCGTTCGGAATCGCGAGCCCGAGCGTCGCGGCGCGCATCGCCGCGTAGTGCTTGGAGTCTTCGAGCATACGGCGGACGACCGGCACTATGTCCACCGTCCGGCTCAGGAGCACGCCTGCGCCGCGCCTCTCTATCAACGAAGCCGCGCCGGCCTCCTGCGGCATGGGCGCGGTCGTCGCGTCGGCGATGATCGGCACGCGGCAGGCGAAAGCCTCGAAGGTGGTCAGGCCGCCGAGCTTCGAGACCATCACGTTCGCGGCGCTCATCAACTGCTCTATGTTCTCCGAGTAGCCTATGACCTTGATCGGGAACTTCGCCTTAGCCGCGACAGACTCTGCTTCGACGCGCAGCTCTTCGTTGCTCCCGGCGAGGAAGATCGCCTGCACGTCGAGGTCACCTTGCGACAGCTCCTTGTAGATGCGTGGGATGTTCCCGCCGCCGGCCCAGCCCGCGTTGACGAAGACCGTGAACTTGTGCGGGTCCAGGCCCAGCGCCGAGCGCGCGGCCCGCGCCGCCTGCTCGTCAGACAACTGAAACTTCGGGTGCACCGGCATCCCGGAAATCTTGATGCGCTCGGGAGCGACGCCGTAGTCAATCAACTGCTGGCGCGCTTCTTCGCTTGCGACCAGGTAAAGCCGCACGTCGTCGCACGCCCAGCCCCTCCAGAAGCCGTAGCACGGGTCCGTGACGACCGTAATCAGCGGAATCCTGTCGGCCAGGCCCAGCTCTTTGAGGACGCGCGCGATGGCGTGCTGCGTCAAAGGGTGCACGCTGACGACGACGTGCGGGCACCAACGCTCGAAGAGGTCGCGCACGTAGCCGACCGTCTTTTTGTAGAAGAACTCCCTCGTCTCGGGGCGGAATCGGTTGACGGCCCAGTAGAGGTATTTCATCCAGTGCTGCTTGTGGCGGAGCAGCCAGTTGTAGAGCCGGACCAGTTTCTTCGTCACCTTGTGCGACTCTTCGATGGCGCGCACGACGCGGACGGCGTAAGAGTCCCCCTGAAAAAACTTCTGCACCCCGGCGACGATGGCCGCGGCCGCCGAGCGGTGGCCGCCGCCCGTGTCGGACGAGATGATCAGAATTTTCGGGACCCTCTCTCTAAACATTCCCCTCCAGCGCGCCCCTGCGCCTGAGCTTTACGCTTTGACCGCGACGCCCTCGGGCCGCTGCTCGCCCGCGCCGAGACGCGCCTTCTTCATCTCGCGCTCAAGCCTCTTAATCTGAATCAGGTGCTTCGGGTTGAAAGGCAGGCTCGGGTAATAGCTGTTCGACTCGTGCGTGCAGAAGCAGCCGTCAGCCGCCTTGCGGCGGCGTGCCTTCATCGCCGGCGAGAGCCAGAGCTTCTGGAAGTTCCAGTCGTAGTCGCGCAGGTTCCCGACCGGCTCAAGGTTCTCGCAGGAAGAGACTGTGCCCTCGTCGTAGATGACGCCGCCGGCCGTCCCGGCGTAGCAGGTCATCTGCGCCTTCTGCTCCTCCTGCGTCTTGGCTATCAGGCCGTGCATATAGATGTCAATCGCGGCCTTGAAGAAGCCTGCGTCCCCGCCGTAGTTGTTCTTGATCGCCGCGTGGCGCGAGTCGTCGTCAATCATCTGGGCCAGGCGAGCGTAACGCGCGTGGTCAATCTCCAACTCCTTCGCGTCGGCTGACGGCGGGCGTATGTAGTTGAAGTTGACCTTATCCGGCTGGAGTTCGTACTTCAAAAAGTCGTACCACTCGAAAATCGTCTCCTGATTCGAGTTCATGAAGCAGGTGCAGGTCTGCACGTCGAGACGCGGGTACTCCTGCTTGATCTGCTGTAGCTGTCGCGCCGTGTCAATCACGATGTCCCACGAGCCCGGCTTCTGGCGAATCTTCTCGTGCTGTTCTTTGAGTCCATCAATGCCGAGCGCGACCGTGACATTCAGCTTCGGGCACTCTTCGAGGATGCGCACCACGTCCGGCATGATGCGCTTCTGAATCTGCCCGTTCGACATCAGGTAGATTGATTCGAGCTTGTTGTTCTGGTAGAAGGCGCGCGCGATTTCCGGCAGGTCCTTGCGCGTGAACGGCTCGCCCCCGGCGAGAATCAGGACGCCCAAATTCCCGCCCAGCGTCTCCGAAATCCGCTCGATCTCACTGGTCTTCATCTGCAACTTCTTGCGCGGCCGGTCGTCCAGCTCGTCCGTGAAGAAGCAGTGCGTGCAACGCATGTCGCACACCGAAGTGACCAGAATATTCAGCAGCACAGGCGCGAACGGCTGCCCGAAGGCGAGCCGCGCGTAGCGTTTCAGAAGCTCTCTCGTCGCGTAATCCATCTTGCTCTCTAAAAGTACAACCGCACGGTGACGATTTTCTCACGAAAATCAAATTTAACAGATACGGCATTCACCTGCCCTTGTCAAACGCGCCTCGGGCCGGGCGCACGGGGAGCCGGCCTGGACCTGTGCCCGCGTGCGCGGGAGTGAGCCGCCGGGCACGCCGCAGTCCGCCCGTGAAGATGCTGTGCGCAAAAATTGGACCGGCGGCAGTCACTCCCCCGTTGGAAACTTTACCGGGTCTCCAGACCCGCTTCGATGCGCGGCGGCGCGAACCTCCTCAAAGTCATGCGCGCCCGCCGCCGTCCCCCGCTCTTCACCACCCCTGTTAGGAGGATAGAACCATGACAATCCCTTCACGATTAGCCGGGTACGGAGCTTACAACCTGTGCTTCGATAAATACCTCGGACGTAAGAACGCCAACTTCTCTGACCCGGACTTCTTCGCCGCCATCCGCAACAGCGGCTTTAACCGGGTCAATCTGGTCAAGGTCATCTGCTTCCGATACTCCCAGAAGGAGAGTCTGCCTGCGGACCGGGCCATCCCGCTCTACGTCAACCAGGGCGGCCGCGTCCTCATCAACTCCGCGTTCCTGGACAACCTGAACACGCTGGTGACGAGCGCCGAGCGGCACGGCTTCTGGGTCCAGGTCTGCACCTTTCACTACCAAGCGATTGCGACGCCGAACGGCGGCACCGACGGGATTCCCGAAGTGCCCGAAGTGCTGCCGGCGGAGTTGGCCCCGATGGGCGCTGACGCCTGCACGCGGCTGGCGAATTGGTTCAACCCGCGGCCGGCCAACCCCGAACAGCTCGGCCGGCAAAAGGAGCTGATTCACACCATCGCCGACAGGCTCAAGGGCCACGGCAACGTGCTCTACGAGATCGGCAACGAGTTGCGGCTGGCTACGCCCGGCTGCGCGGCCCCGGTCCCATGCCAACTGACCGAGTGGCTGAACATCATGGGCAATCAGGTCTTGTCCGTGATCGGCCCCACCAACAACATAGGGACCAGCACGGGGGGCTACGCCGACCCGCCCACGGCCTTGAACAACGAGAAGGCCGTCTTCCAGACCTGCCCGAAAGTCTTCCAGCCGGGCTTCTTCGATTTCCACCGCGGCCAGTGGGACAGCACCATCACGGACCCGATGAAGCTGGCCGAGCATCTGGGCCAAGTCGGGGCGCGCGCCAACGGCTACAAGGGCCGGGTCACTCCGCTTATCATCAACGATGACGGGACAGGTCTTGAGCGGTCGGCCGACAACGTGGCGCTATGGGCGAAGGCTGCTTTCAGCCAGCGGCTGCACTTCGCCAGCAAGCAGCCTTACCCGAACGGCGGGAAGGACAAGAACGGCGTGGTGCTCGATTTCAGCCTCCCCGTGCTGACGAAGCTGAACGCGGCCGCGGCCTAAAACGATTTGCCGCCGCACGCAAAGCACTGGATAAAACAGGAGGGGCGGGATTCCTTCCCCGCCCCTCCGGTGACATCGCCGCTCACGCCGAGGCGGCCGTCAACCCGTCGCGCGCTCTCCGCGTCCCTGTATGCCGAGGGCGCGCATGCGGCGGTAAAGGTGGCTGCGGTCTACGCCCATCAGTTCGGCGGCGCGGCTGACATTGCCTTCGGCCTCCGCGAGTTTGCGCTGGATGAATTCGCGGTGATAGGCATCGGTCGCTTCTTTAAATGATGGGAAGCGGAAGGAGGCGGCCGGCGGCTCCTCGCCGCCGACGGGCGGGAGGTCGGCGACTCCGACCTTGCTCTTCGAGTTCATGATGACGACGCGCTCGACCGTGTTCTTCAGCTCGCGCACGTTGCCGGGCCACGAGTAGCTTTGTAAAGCCTCCATCGCTTCCGGCTCGAAGTGCTTGGGCTTCTTCCCGTAGGCGGTCGAGAATTTCTGGTTGAAGTGTTCCACGAGGAGCGGCACGTCTTCGAAACGCTCGCGCAAGGGCGGCAGCTCGAACGGGATGACGTTCAAGCGGTAGAAGAGGTCGGCGCGGAAATTCCCCTGCTCGATCTCCACGTCGAGGCGCTTGTTGGTCGCGGCCAGCACGCGCACGTCAACGCGCACGCTCGTCACCGAGCCGACCGGCTCGAACCGCTGCTCTTCCAGCACGCGCAGGACCTTCGCCTGCACCTTCGCGCTCATGTCCGCGACCTCGTCCAGGAAGAGCGTCGCGCTGTCGGCCAGCTCGAACTTCCCCTTCTTCGCGGCGGTCGCGCCGGTGAACGCGCCCTTGACGTGGCCGAAGAGTTCACTCTCGATTAGCTCTTCGGGAATCGCGGCCGAGTTGACTTCGATGAAGGGGGCGGTGGCGCGGCGCGACTGCGAGTGCAGCGCGCGCGCGACGAGTTCCTTGCCCGTGCCGCTCTCGCCGTAGATGAGGACGCGGCCGTCCGTGGGGGCGACAACCGCGATCTGCTTGCGCAGCGCGCGCATCGCGACCGACTCGCCGACCATCGCGTACTCCTGGTTCAGCTCGGAAAGGAGCTGCGCGTTGACGCGTTCCAGCTCGCGCTGACGCAGGGCGTTACGCACGGTCAGCACGGTCTTCTCGATGGAAAGCGGTTTCTCGATGAAGTCGAACGCGCCGAGCTTGGTCGCGCGCACGGCCGTCTCGATGTTGCCGTGGCCGGAGATCATGACGACGGCCGCGTCCACGCCCTGCGCGCGCAACTGTGCCAGAGTCTCCATCCCGTCAATGCCAGGGAGCCACACGTCCAGGAGCACGCAGCCGTACGAGCGGCGCTCGAAAGCCTTCAGGCACTCCTCGCCGGACGCCGCCGCATCGGCCGTCAGCCCCTCGTCCTCCAACACGGCGCGCAGCGTCTCGCGGATGCCGCGCTCGTCGTCAACTATGAGAATCGCTTCCATCAGTAAAGGCGGAATCCAGCATTCAGAATCCAGGAGCCAGAAGAAAAGAAAATCTGTTGCAGCGGTTCTCCGCCTTCTCATTCTGGATTCTGGATTCTGAATTCTGGATTCTGTTTTTCATGCGTTTGCCGCCGGCAGTTCGATGGTGAACTTTGCGCCGCGGGGGTGATTGGCGGCGACACGGATGCGGCCGCTGTGGTCCGCGACGATGCGCTGGACGATGGCGAGGCCGAGGCCGGTGCCGCGCTCGCGCGTCGAGAAATTGGGCTGGAAGAGGCGGCCGAAGTCCGTGCGCGGGATGCCGTGCCCCGTGTCAGTCACTTCGGCCAGGACCACGCCGCGCGACGAATCGTGGCCGGTCGCGATGGTAATGCGGCGCTCGCCTTCGAGGCCGGCCAGTGCCTCCAGCGCGTTGTCCATCAGGTTGACGAAGACGCGGCGCATCTGCTCGCCGTCGAGCATCACGGCGGGCAGGCGCTGCCCGAGTCGCACGTCCAGGCGCGCGTCGTCGAGGCGGTCTTCGTAGAGCGTGACGGCCTGCATGACGACTTCGTTCAGGTCGGCCGATTCCAGCCGCGCGTGCGGCAGACGCGCGAAGCGCGAGAACTCGTCAACCATCGCTTTGAGGCCGGCCACCTCGCGCGCTATCGTCGCCGTGCACTCGTCCACGAGCTTTTCCACACGCTCGCGCTCGCGGCGAGCGCCTTCGCCGTTTGAGCCGTTCGCCCCGCCGCCGTTCGCCGCGCGGCTGAAATTCCTGGCGATGCGTTCGGCCGAGAGCTGTATGGGCGTCAGGGGGTTCTTTATCTCGTGGGCCATGCGGCGCGCGACCTCGCTCCAGGCGGCGGCGCGCTGCGCGGTCAGGAGTTCCGACAAGTCTTCTATCACGAGGACGACGCCGCGCCTACCCTCTGAAGAAGAGCGCAGCGCGGTCGCGGTCAGCGCGACGGGGATGGTCGCGCCTTCGTGCGACGAAGCGCGCCCGAGTTCCGTCTGCTCCGCGGCGCGGCCGGCGCGGCGCGCGCGCCTCAGCAGGCGTTCGAGCACGGCATGGTCTTCGGCCGTGACTATCTCCGTCAGCGAGGTGTCGGCGCGCGGGACCGCTTCGAGCTTGAGCATGCCGGAGGCGGCGGCGTTAATCGTCGTCACGCGATCAGTCTCGTCGAGAGAGATGACGCCGGTCGAGAGCGATTCCAGCACCGTCTCGATGTAGTTGCGCCGTTCTTCGAGGGCCAGATTTTTATCCCGCAATTCGGCCGCGCCCGCCTCGATCTTCCGCCGGTTCTCTTCGAGCTGGGCCGTCATCTGGTTGAACGAATCCGCGAGCAGCGCCAGCTCGTCATCGGCAATCGCCGTCACGCGGTGCGAGAGGTTGCCGCGCGCGACCTCGTTGGACGCCTCGGCCAGAGACATGATGGGCTTGGCAATGCCGCGCGCCAGGTGAATCGCTATCCACGTCGCGGCGAAGAGGAGCAGGAGCGTCATCAGCCCGAGCGTCGAGAGGCCGAGCAGGCGCACCTTGCGCTGCTTGGCGACCAGCTTGCTGTACTCGCTGCGCGAGTCCGTGATGGTGTCGGCCAGTGTGGAGCCGGTCAGGCGGGGCGGCGCGACCAGTAACTTGCGCCCGCCGCTCAAAGGGACCACCGCCACGTCGAAGCCTTTGGCGTCCGTCAGCCGCTGGTCGTCGCCGCTCGCCCGCGCCAACGTCAACATCAGGTCCAACTCCGCGCGCGCGCCCTCCGGGATGTCCGCCTCGGCCTGTGCCAAAACTTGCCCTTCGGGGCCGAGGATTTCGATGGCGGCGAGGTTCCCGGTGGCGATGAGACGGTCGAGGACCGGCCCGTAATCCTCCTCCTCGTCGAGCGCGACGGCGAGCACCGCGGCCGTCTCGCGAAGCTGCCGCGATTGATTGAGGCCGGCCTTGCGCTCGACCTCGCTCGCCTGACGGATGATCTCTTCGGGCAGACTGGAGAACCACTTTTCGAGCGTGCGGTTGAAGAAGAGGTAGGAGAAGAGCGCCATCGCCGTGATCGGCAGCAGGCTGAGCGAGATGAAGGAGACCAGGAGCCGGGTCTTAATCTTCGAGCCGAGCTGCCGCTCCTTGCGCTCGCGGCGCAGCTTGACGAGGTTGCGGATGAAGATGAAGGAGAAGACGACGAAGGCCGCGAAGTTGAGCGACGAGAGGGCGTAGATGAGCAGCGTGTCGGAGGCCGTGTCGGGCGGCACGACCGTCCACAGCCCGAAGGCTTGCAGCGCGACGAGCGTGAAGAGCAGGAGCAGCACCAGCCCGCCCAGCAGCCACGGGGCCGTGCGCCTGCGCGGCGCGCTCTCGGTCGCTTTCTCTTGCAACTGGCTGCTCATAGGTGTCTCGCGGTCAGTTTACCATAGGGAGTGCGCAGTTCGGCCGCTTCGGCTAGAATGCTCGGCGGAGTCTAAATCTTCTCGTCCGCGCCCGAATCGAATGGAACCTCAGGACATCTTTCTCAACCGCGCGGGCCGCCTGCGCAGCGGCTGGCGGCTGGCGGCTTTCAGCGCGCTCTTCCTGATCTTCGTCTCGCTGGCCCTCAAATTTCTCAGAGCCCTCTGGGAGTACGTGCCCGCTTCGGTCGCGGTCTTCGAGGGCAACTGGGGTTTCGTCATACAGGCGGTCGTCCTGATGATCGTCCCCGCGGTGCTGGTGGGCTGGGTCTGCTGCAAGTTTATGGAAGACCTGCCGCCGCGCTCGCTCGGCTGGGCCTTGCACCGCGGCTGGACCAAAGATTTACTCGTCGGCTCGCTCGTCGGTGCCCTCTCGCTGGTCCTGGCCGTGGCGGTCGCGGCCGCGTACGGCGGCTTGAAGTTTACGCTCAACGCGCCCGTGATGTTCGGGGCGATTGCCCGCACGATGCTGACATCGCTCCCCATCTTCGTCGTGGCCGCGGCCGGCGAAGAGGCCATCTTTCGCGGCTACCCGCTTCAGACGATGGCGCGCGCGCACCTGGCCTGGGTCGCCGTCGTCATCACCTCAGTCGTCTTCTCCTACGGCCACCTCGACAACCCGAACGCGGTCCCAGGTTTCACGTTTGCGAACACGGCGATAGCGGGCGCGTGGCTGGCAATCGCCTACCTGAAGACGCGGAGCCTCTGGTTCCCGCTCGGCATACACTGGGCCTGGAACTGGACCATGGGCGCGGTGCTGGGGCTCCCCGTGAGCGGGATCGAGAGACTGACGCCCGCCCCGCTCCTGAGCGCGACGGACCTCGGCCCGGCGTGGCTCACCGGCGGCCCCTACGGCATCGAAGGCGGCGCGGCCTGCACCCTCGCGCTCATCATCTCCACCTTCTTCATCTGGCGCACACGCCTCGTCGCGCCAACAGAAGAGATGCTCCGGCTGACGAACGAAGAAAAAGCAATGCGGAATGATGAATGATGAATTAAAAACCAATCGTCTTTAATTCATCATTCATCATTCCGCATTGCTTTCAGTTCGTCATCACGTCTCCGAACGCGACGGCTTTCTCTTCCGGGTTGGTGCCGAATTTGACGAAGACGCGGCCGTTGCGTGAGTCAACTCTGATGACTATTGCGTCGGCGTATGTTCCGTACTGCGGGGCTTTCACTTTGTCGCCCGCCTTGACGTTGGGCCTGAGCGGGACGGGCGTGGCGTCCGCCTTGTCATAGACCTTGAGCGAGCCTGCGGAGTTGAGGGTCAGGATTTTGTCGCCGGCCACGCGAATGATCTTCACGGGCTTGCGGCTCGCGCCGTCGTTGACCGCAAGCACGGTGCCGGGCTCCCACGGGCTCGTCAGTCGGACGAAGCTGTTGGGCTTGAGCTTCTCGTCCATCTGCCCGATGGTCGTCTTGCCGTCGGGGCTCTTGGCCGGGTTGTCGTAGGCGATGTCGAGGTAGCGCACGGTCGGCTGCATCGGGTCCGCGGACTCTACGACGATGGCGCGCTTCATGCCGGAGCCGGATTGCCACCAGGTCAACACCAGGTCGCCGGTCTTCACGGTCTGCGCGGCGGGGATGGGAATGATGTAGGCGTTCGGAATCTTCGCCTTGCCAGGCTGTAGGAACTCGACCTCGGATTCGACTTCGCCGGGCGCGACCATCTTCTGGTTGTACCAGATGAAAGTCACTTTGTCCGGCCCCTTCGTCGCCGCGTCCTGAATCCAGATGTACGAGGGGGCGAGCACGACTTCGTCCGCCTGGGCCGTCGTGTTGACGGGCGGGAAACCACTGAAAGGAATCTCGCCCGGCTTGAGCGCGGACCTCGGGGTCTCCGCGGCGGGCGCGGCCGTGGCGTTCGCGCTCGGCGTTCGGGTGGTGTTGGTGGTCGTCGCCGTCGTGCTGTTGCCGTCGGCCTCGCCCGCGTTTTTCGTCCCGCAGGCGGACGCCGCGGCGATGACGAGCAGCAGCGAGGCGAACAGCAAAGGGGGTCTGTGGTTCATCGTTTTCCTTTCGGGATTTTGTGCCAGTTGGGCGGAACTCGGGCGCGGAAACTATCACATCTGGCTGCCAGGCTCAACAACTGTTAACATTCCGCCCCGCCTCGCGTCTTACCGGGTGGAGCGGAAGAAACCTTGAAAAACTCTTCCGATTCAGAAGACAATTTTTTCCCCGGCGCTACTGAAATGCACGGCCGCAAACAGATAAAAGGGACGGGCCGCCGAGGTCTCGCATGAGCGAGACCGGCGCGGCGACCAACCTGCTCTACATGGTGGGGACGCCTGCGGCGTCCGCCGCAGCGGCGCAGCCCGCGCGCGAGTCGTCGCCGGACGTGGCGATGGTGGAGGCAGTCCGCCGCGGCGACCGCGAATCCTTCGGGCGACTTTACGACCTTTACGGGCCGATGGTGCACGGCATCCTGCTGGCCCGCGTCCCCTGGGGCGAGGTTGACGACCTCGTGCAGGACGTTTTCCTCGTCGCCTTCAAGCGGATTCACACGTTGCGCGAGGCCGGGGCGTTCGGCGGCTGGCTGGCGATGATCACGCGCAACCGCGCCGTGGACTTTCACCGCCGCCGGCGCGAGACCGAAGAGCTGCCGGAAGATTTGGCACAGCGGAGTTCCGTTAACCCGGAGGCGGCCGAGGCGCTGGCGCTGATCCGCGCGCTGCCGGAGGCTTACAGGGAGACGCTCGTCCTGCGCCTGGTCGAAGGCATGACCGGGCCGGAGATAGCCGAGCGGACGGGGCTGACGCCCGCGAGCGTGCGCGTCAACCTGCACCGCGGCATGAAGCTGCTGCGCGGAAAGCTCGGGATGGAGAAACAGCCATGAACGAAGATTACTTGTGGGACAAGACGGGCGAGCCTGACCCGGAGGTCGAGCGGCTGGAACAGAAGCTCTCAAGCCTGCGCTTCAAGCGCCCGGCAGAGCCCCTGCCGCTGCCCGCGGCCGCGCCGCGCAATCTCTTCCGACTGAGCTTCCAGCAGCCCGCGCTCGCCGCGGCCGCCGCGCTCGTCTTTCTCCTTCTGGCCGGCGGGCTGTGGCTCGGCCTCTCGCGCCGCGCGGCCTCGACGGCTGACCAAAACGCGGCGGCAACTGGCACAGCGCCTGAAGAGAAGCAAGCCGAGCAAGAGGCTTCAGGCCCGCGCCCGCCCCTCGGCCCGGAGCTTCCGCCTAACGCCGTAGAGCCGCGAGACGAACGGGTGAAGATGTCCGTCTCGCAAGCGCCCGTCATCAACCGCGGGCCGCGCGTGCAAAGGCATGCTTCCGCGGCCGTGCGGCAGTTGGTCGTCCGCCGCAATGCCACGCCCGGCCAGGAGAAATTGGCCCGCCGCGGCGAGGAGGCTAAGGCACAACTCATCAAGGCGCTGCACATCGCCAGCGACAAGCTCAACGAGGTGCAGAAGAAGATTCAAGAGAGCCAGGAACAGAGACCGATTTCCTGAAGGCAGTAACGAACGGAGCAGTCTATGAAATTAGCCATCAATAAATCGCTGAGGGTCGCGGCCCTCTTACTTCTCCTGGCGGCCCCCACCGCCCTGACGACCCGCGCGCAGGACCTGAGGTTGCAACTAGACAATCTGGACAGGCTCGAAGCGAAGGCGGCCGAGTCCGTCAACGTCACGCTCGACGGCTCGATCCTCCGCCTCGCCGTCGGCTTCCTCGAAGACAAGGACCCTGAGGAGCGCGCCATCAAAGAGTTGGTCCTGGGGCTCAAAGGCATCTACGTCAAGGTCTTCGAGTTCGACAAGGAGGGCGAGTACACGGCGGCCGATGTCGAGACCGTGCGCCAGCAACTGCGCGCGCCCGGCTGGTCGCGCATGGTCGGCTTGAAGAGCAGGAAAGAGGGCGAGAACATGGAAGTCTACACGACGATGGCGGGCGCGCAGATGGGCGGGCTGACCGTCCTGACGACCGGCGACAAGCAACTGGGCGTCATACAGATCATCGGCACGATTGACCTCGAAAAGCTCATCAGGCTGGGCGGCAAGTTGGGCATCCCGCAGATAAACATCACCAGGGAAGCCAAAGAGGCGATCAAAGAGTCTAAGAAAGCGCCGAAGGAGTGAAGCCGATGACGAAGCACAGCAGCCCCCGCGCGCGCTCCCTCGCCGCTCTCGTTATCGCGGCGGCGTTAGTCTCGGCCGCCGCGCCTGTGGCCCGCGCCGACGACCCGGAATTCGACGCCATCACGAGCCACCTCAAATCCCACTTCCACGCGCACCGCGTCAGCATCCCCTTCCTCGGCCTCGCCAACTTCTTCGTCCATGTCGTGCGGCCCGCCGGCGTCAAGAGCTTCAAGGTCGCCATCTTCGAGGACTTGAACTTCGCGCCGGGGCAGAGCGGCAGCGGCTTCAACGCCGTCATGCGCGACGCCTTGAGCCCCGAGTGGCAGCCGCTCATACGCGTGCGCTCGCGCGACGGCGAGCAGGTTTACGTCTACGCGCGCGAGGCCGGCGAGAACATCAACCTGATGGTCGTCACCATAGACCAGACGGACGCCGTCGTCGCCCGCGTCAAGATCAGCCCCAAGCGCCTCGCGGAGTTTTTGAGAGACCCGAAGATTCTCGGAATTTCGATGAATAGATAATTACGAGTGGTCAGTGGTCAGTGGTCGGTGGTCAGTTAAGAGAAAGACAAAAGGCAGCCGGTTGAGATTAACTCGGCTGCCTTCTTCTTTTGTTTTAACTGACCACCGACCACCGGCCACTGACCACTGCTCTTACCTTTCATCAATCGGCACGTAGGGCACGTCGCGGGGGCCGACGTATTCGGCGCGCGGGCGAATCAGTTTGTTGTTGGCGTACTGTTCGAGGATGTGGCCGGTCCAACCGCTGATGCGGCTGACGGCGAAGATGGGCGTATAGAGGTCCAGCGGGATGCCCATCATGTAGAAGGTCGAGGCCGAGAAGAAGTCCACGTTCGGGAACAATCCCTTCTCGCGCTTGATCGTCTCCTCGACCTTGAGTGACATCTCGTACCACTTCGGGTTCCCCGACCGCTCGGCCAGCTCTTTCGAGAAGCGGCGAAAGTTCGTCGCGCGCGGGTCTTCGGTCTTGTAAACCGCGTGGCCGAAGCCCATCAGCTTACGCCTGGCCGCGAGCGCGTCCTTGACGTAACGCTCCGTGTTCTCCACCTCGCCAATCTCCAGGAGCATCTTCATCACGTTCGTGTTCGCGCCGCCGTGCAAGGGGCCGGAGAGTGCGCCGATGGCCGCCGTCACCGCCGCGTACATATCGGCCAGGGTGCCTGCGACGACGCGCGCCGTGAAGGTAGAGGCGTTCAGCTCGTGGTCAGCCTGAAGAATGAGCGCCACGTCGAGCACGTGCGCGTCCTCCGCGGAAGGCATCTCGCCCTTGAGCATGTAGAGGAAGTTGGTCGCGATGTTTAATTCCGGCTTCGGCTCGACGGGCTCCTTGCCGTTGCGCACGCGGTCAATGGCGGCAACGATGACGGGGAACTGCGCCGTCAGCCGGGTGGCGGTCGCGATGCTGGCCGCGCGCGAAGTGTCCTTAGCGCGCCGGTCGTAGAAGGAGAGCGCGGAGACAGCCGTGCGGAGCGAGTCCATCGGCTCGGCATCCTTCGGGAACCGCCGCATCATTTCCAGCACCGCCGGGTGAAGCTCGTAGTTGGCGGCGACGTTGCGCTTGAGTTCGTCCAGTTCGTCGCGCCTGGGCAGACGCCCGTTCCAGAGCAGAAAAACGACCTCCTCGAACGTCGAATTGTTGGCGAGGTCGTGGATGCTGATACCCTGGTAGATAAGCTCGCCCTTCTCACCGTTCACGTCTCCGATGGAAGAACTCGCCGCGACCACGCCGCGCAGTCCGGCGCTCGCAGTAGCACTTGCTTCTTTCGCTTTGTCCATGATTCGAATCCTTCAGTCTTGGGATGTGGCGAAGATAACAAAGACAGTAACAAAGAACAAGTGATGAGTGATGAGTGATGAGCAACAGCTTTTGCTTATCACTTATCACTCATCACTCATCACTTTTATTATCTGCCCCCGCTCGGCGTCGAGCAGGCTGGCGGCTGAGGCGCGGTTGGCCGCGATTTCGAGGTAGCCTGCGCTGCCCCAGATGGCGAAGAGTTCGTGAGGGCCGCCGTCTCCTTCTGAGAAGAAGCGGCGGAAGGAGGTGATCACGCGGCCGTTGATGGTGAGCCGCGCGCCGGCCGCAATCATTCCTTCGTCAAGCTCGGCGGGCGTGAGGTTCGTCACGCAGTTGCCGAAGCGGTCTACGTGTATGATCGCCGCCTCGATTGCGCCGCCCTCTGTGCGTCTCGGCTTGAGATTGGTCAGCCGGACGTAGTCCTTAATCTCTCCGCCGAATTCTTCGGGCGCGACGCCTTTTGAGAGCGCCGCGGCGACGGGAGCGAAGATGTCGCGCCCGTGAAAGGTCGCGCTCACTTTTGGGCCGAAATATTTTTCATTCGTCAACTGGAAGACGCGCGCATCGTGGTCGCGCTCATAGACGAAGCTGAAGAGGCCGTTGTCCGGGCCGACGAAGTACTGCCCGCCGCCCGCGACCAGAACGCCGCGCCGCGCGGAGCCCACGCCGGGGTCAACGACCGCGACGTGAATCGTCCCCGCCGGGAAACTCACGGACGCCGCCCCGAGCGTGAACGCGCCCTCACGCACGTCCTGCGGCGCGACCTCGTGCGTGATGTCAACGACGACTGCCTCGCGGTTAATCGAGAGGATGACGCCCTTCATCGCGCCCACGAAATAGTCCGCCGCGCCGAAATCCGTCAGAAGCGTAATCACCATTCGAGTCCCCCACCCTCCTTACCGGCCCCGTGCATCCACCCGCTGTGCCAATTACGTAATTGGGTTGAACGGAAGACCTGGACATAACAAGTCGATGCCGACAACCACACCTTCCTCGCCACGTCACCGCTGCCGAGGGCTGCACGTTTCAAGGACTGCCGGCGCGCGCGTGAGCACGCCTCCACAAGAGCGTTGAAGCCGCGACCGGCTGCAAAAGCTCTGCGTCGGCGCGCGCGGTAAAAAATTTCCCATTCTCGCTACCCGGCCGAAGGAGGCTCTTCTCATGGTCATCTCAGAACAAGGACTCATGGTCAATCTCACGACGCCCGACGGCGGCGAGGTGCTCACGCCGGGCCAGCAGGTCAACATAGAGTGGCAGTCGAGCGGCGCAAGCTCTCACGCGGTCAAGCTCTCGCTTGACGGCGGCAACACCTTCACGGACATCTCGCCGCAGCTTTCAGGCTCGGCACAGAGTTTTCTCTGGACCGTGCCGAACGTGTCCACGAGCCAGGCGCGCATACGCATCGCGGCGCGCGACTCCCTAGACAACCGCGTGACGGACGACAGCAATGCCAGCTTCAGCATCCAGGCCGCGCAGCAGCAGCAACTCTCCGTCCGCGTGCTAGCGCCCAACGGCGGCGACATTTTCCAGCCCGGACAGCAGGTCAGCATACAGTGGCAGAGCACGGGCGCGCAGTCGCAGTCGGTGAAGCTCTCGACCGACGGCGGAGCCAGTTTCTTCGACATCTCGCCGCAACTTTCTGGCATAGCGCAGAGCTTCCTCTGGACTGTGCCAAATCAACCGACCACACGCGCGCGCGTGCGCGTCGCCGTGCGCGACGCGGCCGACAACCGGCAGACCGACGACAGCGATTTCGATTTTACTATACAGGCGGCGTCACAGCCGCTCGCCGTCACTGTGCTCGCGCCGAACGGCGGCGAGACCTTCGAGCCGGGCCAGCAGGTCAACATCACCTGGCAGAGCACGGGTGCCGTCTCCCACGCTGTGAAATTGTCCACCGACGGCGGCTTTAGTTTCGTGGACATCTCCCCTTCACTCCCCGGCACGACTCAAAGCTTCCTCTGGACCGTGCCGAACCAGCCGACCGCGCTGGCGCGGATTCGCGTGGCCGTGCGCGACGCCGCCGACAACCGCGCGACCGACGACAGCAACGCTTCTTTCATTATCCAGGCCGCCGCGCCACCCTTGACCCTACAGGTGTTGGCTCCGAACGGCGGCGAGACTTTCCAGCCGGGCCAGCAAGTCAATGTCGCGTGGCAGAGCACGGGCGCGGTCTCGCACGAGGTCAAGTTCTCGCGCGACGGCGGCCTGACCTTCATTGACATCTCGCCGCAGCTCTCTGGCGCGGCGCAGAATTTTTTCTGGACCGTGCCCAACCAGCCCACGACACAGGGGCGCATACGCGTGGCGGCGCGCGACGCCCTCTCCAACCGCGTGACGGACGACAGCAACTTCGGCTTCACCGTCGCGCCGCCCGCGCCGCTCGCCCTGGTCCAGGTCTTGAGCCCCAACGGCGACGAGAATTTTCAACCGGGCCAACAGGTCAACATCATCTGGCAGAGTTCCGGGGCCGTCTCGCACGAGGTTAAATTCTCGCGCGACGGCGGCGCGACGTTCACCGACATCTCCCCTTCACTCCCTGGCACGACTCAGAGCTTCCTCTGGACTGTGCCAAATCAGCCGACGACGCGCGCGCGCATACGCGTCGCCGCCCGCGACTCGACGAGCAACCGCGTGACGGACGACTCGGACGCGGACTTTGTCATCCAGCAGCCCCCGCCCCCGACGCAACTGACCATCAAAGTGCTCGCGCCGAACGGCGGCGAGACGCTGCGCGCGGGTCAGCAGGTGACGATTCAGTGGCAGAGCACGGGCGCGCAGTCGCACTCCATCAAACTTTCCACGGACGGCGGCAACACTTTTCCAACGGACATCGTGACGCAGTTGCCCGCGACTGCGCAGAGTTTTCTCTGGACCGTGCCCGACGTGGCGGCGGGCCAGGCGCGAATCCGCGTCGCCATGAGAGACGCGGCCGACAACCGCCTGACGGATGATTCGGACGCGAGCTTCACCATCGAGAGAACGCCGCCCCCTGTGCAGCTCATCGTCAAGGTGATCTCGCCCAACGGTGGCGAGACCTTCCAGCCCGGCCAGCAGGTCAACATTCAATGGCAGAGCGCGGGCGCGGTCTCTCACGCCGTCAGGCTTTCGATTGGCGGCGGCGCTTTCATAGACATCTCGCCTCAACTTCCTGGCACAGCTCAAAACTTCCTCTGGACCGTGCCGAGCCAGCCGACCGACGCCGCCCGCATACGCGTCGCCGTGAGAGACGCGGCCGACAACCGCGCGACCGACGACAGCGACGGGAACTTCAAAATTGGCACGCCGCCGCCACCGCCGCCGCCGCCGACTCCCTTAGCGGTGAAAGTGCTCGCGCCGAACGGCGACGAGACTTTTCAGCCGGGCCAGCGCGTCACGATCCGCTGGCAAAGCACTGGGGCCGTCTCGCACTCCGTCAAGCTCTCGACCGACGGCGGCAGCGCCTTCCCCACGGACATCGCAGCGGAACTCGGCGGAGGCGTTCAGAGCTTCGACTGGATTGTGCCAAATCGGCCGACGGACAAGGCGCGCGTGCGCGTCGCCGTGCGCGACACGGCCGGCACGCGCAAGACAGACGACTCGGCCGCGAACTTCGCTATCGAGCCGCCGCCCGCTCCCGTCCCCGCCAGGGTGGACGTGCTCAAGCCGGGCGCGGGCGAGAGTCTCAAGGCCGGGCAGCAGTACACGATTAGCTGGCAGACGAGCGGGGCCGGAGTCGCCAGGCACGTCGTCCGCTACGCGGCGGACGGGAAGAATTTCGAGACCATCGCCGACGGCGTGCTCCCCGGCAGCGCGCGCAGCGCCAATTGGATTGTGCCGGCCGACTCGACGACCTCGGCCATCGTCCGCGTCATCGCGCGCGACTCCGCAGACAAGGAGCTGGCGCGCGACGACAGCGCCGCCTTCAGCGTCTTCCCTGCCCCCGCGCTGCGCAACGTCTCGCCGGACAACGGCGCGACGCAGGAGGCCGGCAAACCGCCCGCCCGCCAGGTGGTCCAAATCAACGGCCTCAACTTTCGCAAAGGGGCGACCGCGGCGGACCTTCCCAGGGTCAAGTTCGGCCAGGTCTTCTCGGATGAAGTGAGCTTCGTTGACGGCATGACGCTCAAGGCGCTGGTCCCGCCGCGGACGACGCCCGGCACCGTCTCGGTCACGGTCATCAACCCGGACGGCCAGGGTGACAAGGTGGACAAGGCATTCACCTACCTCGGCCCGCGGCAGGCGGCGCGCGCCCGCGTCGAAAGCGTGAGCACGCTCACCTTGCTCGAAGGCGTCAAGAACATTGGCGTCACGCTCCTCGGCCGCAATTTGAAGAAGGCATATGAAGAGGGCGTGCTCTGCCTGCGCGGCCCCGAGGGCGTGAACGTGCGCTACGAGAACGTCTCGGTCGGGAGCGACCGACAGAGCCAGCAGGACAAGATCGTCTTCGACGTTCTCGTCACTGCCCCCGGACTCGGCCCGCTCGACCGCATCATCCTCAACGTGCTGGCGAGCGTGCGGCCGAACGCGTATAAAGACCTCCTGGTCGAGTCGAGCCGCCAGATGCTGACCGTAGTGTCCAGCAAGTCGCCCGTCCCGCTCGGCTACACCTCGCAGGTCCAGCGCGGGACGGCGAACCCGGTCGTCGTCGCCGGCCGCTCGCTGAAAAACTGCCGGCTGAAGGCCAGCCTCCCGCAGCTCACCTTCAGCCCCTCGACCTCGGACGAGAAGTTCGTCATCGCGCTGCTACAGGTCGGGCCGAACGCACCCGACAAGTTCAGCATCACCGTGACGGACGAGCAGAACAACGCGGTCGGGACGTACGAGGTCAACGTCGTGGACGCGCCCGCACCCGCGCCGACCACGTCCGGCGGCTATGACCCCGTGGACCCGAACACGCAGCTTGCGCCCGTGCCGAACCAGACGCTGCCCGAGTCCATGCGCGAGCTGAAAAGGGCGCACCCGCTCAACCCGAACGCGCCGAAGCCGGTCGGGCAGCCGAACACTCAAAGTTCTTTCCTCACGACTTCGCTGACGCTGAGCAGCTTCACCTTCAACGTCCCCGTCTTCGACGAGGTGCGTGTGCTCCCCTTCTTCGACCGCAGTGGCGGGACGGTGCTCGTTGACCTGCCCATCTCTGTGAAGTTGGGCAGGCTGTTCGGCATCCGCGCGCTGCCGCTGCTCCTGGTCTTCAGGCTCGAAATAGAGATCAGCATCTCGGTCGCGCTCGTCGCCTCGTTCAATCCCTTCACGGACGTGAGCTTCGGCGGACAAAGCTTCAACGAGTTCCCGGACTACAACCCCGTCTCGGACTTCCCAGGCGTCATCGTCATCGGCTTCGAGGTCCGCGAGAACATCACCGTCCGCGTCCTCTTCCTGCTGGCGATCATCACGCCGGACGAGCGATTCGTCTTCGTGGCCTCGCTCCTGCTTGAGCTAGGCATTTCGGGCGACGGGAAGCAGTTGGAGTTGGCGGCCGGGGTCCAACTGCGCGCGACGGTCAAACAGGTGGCCCCGACCGCGGGGGTTGACGGCGTCGCTGACCTCATCGGCTCGGCCCTGCCGATTAAAGACCCGTTCGGGACGCGCGGCTACTACTTCGCGCGCGCGACGGGCCGCGTCTGCCTGCCGTGGCTCTTCGACCTGACGGTCGCGCGCTTCATAGGGGGCGTGCGCGAGACGACGCCGCTTCAAAGATCGTTCGCCGCGGAAATTTGTCTAACGATTAACGACAACAAGAACCTGGGGCGGATTTACATCGTGCCCGATCCCGTCACGCTGGAGGTCGGGCAGATCACGCGGGCCGTCGCCTTCATGAAGGACAAGAACGACGGCATTCCTACCGGCGGCGTGCCGCTCCCCGCGCCGTCGAAAGTGGAATTCTCTCCCTCCGAATTGCAGGGCCTGCCGGCGATAGTCGAAGAAGACGGGACCGTCACGGCGACCGCACTCGGTCAGGGCAAAATCTTCGCGCAACTGAAGACCTCGGGCCTATCCTTCGGCCTTTTCCCCGAGAGCGTGCTCGGCTTCACGGCCCCGACGGCCACGAGCCCGCCCGAGGCCATCGTCGGCGAGGCGAAGTTGTTCGTCCTCGCGCGCGACGAGGTGGTCGTGGATTTAATCGCCGGGCCGATCACGCGCGCCGAGCCGTTCGAGCCGGCCGCGACCCCCTCCATGCCGCTCGCCGTCAAGGTCGAGGGCTCGCTCTCCAGGGAAGATTTCACGGTCAGCATCAAGGTGAAGAAGCCGGTGCAAATCAACGACCCGCTTCAGCCGCGCATGCCGGGCGACCAACTCCCCGTCAAGATGGTTCCTTTCGAACAGTTCTTCGAGCTGAAGCTGCTCGATTCGCAGATGAAGATGACCGACGCGCTGACGGCCAAGCTCAATGCCGGCGCTGCCAAGACGACGCCGCTTCCGGGCCTTGTGATTACCGCCAAGCACGAGGAGAAAGCGCCCGCCAAAGTTCCGCCCGGCGAGTTGCCGCCGGAAAAGCCTACGGGCAGCGAATTATTCATCCCGTCACGGAAAATAAATCAAGGTGCCAAGCCGGCTGACCCCATGGAGTCTAAACAACCCGGCCCGGCAACTTTCGTCATGCCGGTGACGGTCGAAGTGACGGCCGGCAAGGTCAAGCTGAAGAAGAATGGCATGTCGCAGGGCGCGACCTCCCTGACCTTCGACTTGACGTTCAAAGTGGACGAGCCGGAAACCTATGAAGAGTACTACCGCGTGCTGCCGGCTGCGCGCGCCAGCCTCGCGAAGAACTCGGAGTTTTTAGACTTACAAAAAGGATTTGCTACCGAGTTGGGCGGAGCCAGGGGGAAAACCCCGAAAGAAATCGACGACCTGGTGAAGAAACACGCGAGCGGCTTCTGGACCAAAGCAGTCGAGGCCGCCCAGGCGAATAAGACCGCGGATCGCCCGCTGTACCTGTCGAGACTTCAGGCGGCCGTCACTATTCGCAAATTCTGCACGGACGACAAGAACGTCCTCGACAACGCGCGGGCTGCCGCCCTGATTAAAATTTTCGAGCGTTACTCGCGCGGGATGGAGCAACTGAAGTTCGGGAACGCGCAAGGGGAGAAAAAGATTTTGTTCTTCGGCTTCGATCCTTTCGACCTCGCCTCGAACTTGACGAGCCCGAAGGGAAACCTCTCAGGCTTGCTGGCGCTGACGCTCTCAGGGAAGAGGCTAACGGTCAAGGGCATGACGGCGCACATCGAATCCGTCATCCTTCCGGTTCGCTTCATAGACTTCGACTCGGGCATCGTCGAGGAGGTTGTCGCCAAAGTCTTTGACGAGGTCGATATGATTGTGACCTGTAGCCTCGCATCGGCCGACTACGACATAGACCGTTTCGCCTGCCGGCGTCGAGATTACCAACCGGATAACAACTACCTCAGCTTCCGCTATCAGGGCGACGATGCCGCCGTGCCCTCCAAGCTCGCGCTGGCCGAGGGTGAGTTTCTGGAGACGATGCTTCCCTACGAAGCCATTATCACCAGGCCGAACCTCAAGAAGCCGGGGTTTACGTCCATGAGCGGAACTGACGTGAATGTTCTCCTGCTCCAACAGAGGTTCAAACAGCGGAACGTGAAGGAGCGCCTGGATACGGACCCAACTCAGGATGAAGCTTACCTGCCGACTGGCCCGGTCCCTGACAAAGACAAGAAGAATACGGCCATCCTCGGCTCGGGGCGTGCGTTTCTCTCCAACGAGTCCTTTTATCGAGTCGCCGCCTACTGCGTCAAGAACAAAGCCAGGTTCCCCTACGGGCATCTGCACATCCCCGGCATCGCCGCTACGGACGAGCCGAAAACCAGGGACGCCGACGGAGTGCTGAGGGGCTCCCAGGAGGTCTTGCAAGACCTGATCTCCGGTCTGGCCCTCGCAGACAAACCGCTCAAGGTCAAATTCACGGCGAAGGTCGGGGCGACGCCACAGCGCAAGACCATCACCGTTACTAACAACAGCGCCGAGGTTTTTAACAACGTCCGCCGCGTCATCAAAGTCGAGACGGTATTTCTTGACGAGCCGCCCCCGCCGCCCAAAACGCCGCCTTCCCTGTCGCCCTTTACGGTGCTCAATCAGAAAAAGGGTGAGCTGAAGCCCGACGACTTGCTGGAGGTCTGCCAAGTCGAGTTCAAACCTCAGCAAGTAGGGATTGTTAACCGGGCGATGTTGGTCCGCGGACCCTCCGGCGAGCCGCTGTTCCGAATAGACCTCGAAGGCAAAGGAACCTAGAACGATTGCGGAATGCGGATTTAAGAGACAGCAGTCAACAGAAGGGGCGATTCAACTCTTAGCGCCTTCGCACCTTTGCGTGAGGAATGGTCTGACGCAAAGGCGCGAAGGCGCTAAGAAGTGTTTGCAGCTTGTCCGTTAACCCGAAATCCGCCCGCAATTATTGCTAGAATCGCGTCTCGTTGGCCGTGCGGATTCTGAGGTACTGGCCGTGTTCGAGGCGTATGTCCTTGCCGCGCGAGGTGAGGACGCCGCCGGTGCCGACCGCGCCGCCGAGGACAGCGCCGATGGCCGCGCCCTTGCCGCCGCCGAAGATGGCCCCGATGATCGCGCCGACGCCCGCGCTCGCGCCGACCTTCGCCACGTCGTCCTTGGTCCTGCTGCGCCCCTTGACGCCGCCCTCTTCGTCAACGTCGCCGACGCCCTCGCTCGCGCCGTTGTCCTCGACCTCCACGATCTGCCCGCGGAACTCCGCCCAGCGGCCGTTCGAACTGATCTTGTCGAAGGTGAGCTGCAACTCGGAATTGCCTTTGACCTTGCCGGCGCGCTTGACGCGCGAGACGTGGCCCTCGATCATCGCGCCCTGATACTCGGGCGGCCCCACGACGCGCGCCTCGAAGGGGTCGTCCTTCTGCGTCGCGTCCGACGAGAGGTTCGTCAAAAGCTCCACGCGCATCTCTGTCCCGGCCGGAATCAAAGTTATGTTCGACGTGTTGACCGTTCCGTTGACGGAACCTGTGCTCGTGCTGCCGCCCGTCGAGGGCGAGAGCGTCGGGTCGTCATCCTGGCCGCCGCTCGTGGCCTGCGGGTCAACGGTGCCGCGCCGCGAGATGTTCTGCGGGATGGTCGAGTCGAAGCCGTGCCGGTCGTAGCCGGCGTCGTAGCCGACCTCGAACCCTTGCTGATAGCCGTCGCGGTAATCTTCGAGCGAGCCGTATGAGGCGGCGTAGGCGCGGTCGGCGCGCTGGTAATCGTCCTCGTCCCTGTAGTCGCGCGCGGCGTGGCTGGCCGAGTCGCGGTATCCCGCCTGGTAGCCGTCCGAATAGCCCGTGCGGTAGCCGCGCTCCAGAGCGCCGACCGACTGCTGCGCGACGGCCAGAGCGGGCACGGCCGCGAGCGCGAAGAACAGCGCGGCGGACAGGATGCGTGTCGGATTTCTCATTCTCAATGCCTTTCTAGGGAACTTAACTTCTTTCAGATGGTATCACTCAAAGACGAGCGGCAACAAATTTTTGCTCGGCTTGACGCTGGAAGCGCGCGCGACCTAGACTCAACTGAGCCCGTGCGTCAACCCCTTCAGATGCGCGCCAGGCCGCCGCAGGTTGGCGGGCGAGGAGTTTTCAGTTTCCAGTTTTCAGTTTTGAGCAAAGATAAGTTGCTCTCTTCTGAAAACTGAAAACCGAAAACTGAAAACTATGATTCGCAGAGTTTATCTGGACAACAGCGCGACGACGCCGGTTGACCCGCGCGTCGTCGAGGTGATGCTGCCGTACCTGACCGAGAAGTATGGGAACGCGTCGAGCGTGCATCACTTCGGGCAGGAGGCGCGCGCGGCCGTGGACCGCGCGCGGCGCGAGGTGGCGGCGCTCGTCGGCGCGCGCGCAGGCGAGGTAGTCTTCCTCTCGGGCGGGACCGAGGCCAACAACCTCGCAATCCGCGGCGTCTGTGAAGCCTTCGAGCACAAGGGCCGCCACCTCATCACGTCGGAGATAGAGCACTCCTCGGTGCGCGGCATCTGCGACGCGATGGAGAAGAGGGGCTGGGAGGTGACGCGCCTTCCGGTCTACGAGGACGGCGTCGTCCGCGCTGGCGACGTGCGCGCGGCCTTGAGGCCCGACACGGTGCTCGTCACGGTGATGCTCGCCAACAACGAAATCGGGACGATTCAGCCAATCGAGGAGATCGGCGCGCTCGTGCGCGAGGAGCGCGCGAAAGGAAACCGCCACCTGTGGCTGCACACGGACGCCGTGCAGGCCGCGGGAAGAATGCCGGTTGACGTGGAAGCACTCGGCTGCGACCTGCTTTCGATGTCCGCCCACAAGCTCTACGCGCCGAAGGGGACGGGCGCGCTCTTCGTCAGGCGCGGCGTGCGCCTCGTGACGCAGAACGTGGGTGGACATCAGGAGCGCGAGCGACGCGCCGGCACAGAATCCGTCTTCGGCATCGTCGCCTTCGGCGAGGCCGCGCGCCTCGCACGCGAAGAACTCGGCGAGCGCGCCGCGCACCTTCGCACGCTGCGCGACCGCTTCGAAGACGGCATAGAGGCACGAGTCAGCGAGATAGTCTTCAACGGCAGCCGCGCGCGACGGCTCCCGCACCTCTCGAACATCTCCTTCCGCTACGTCGAGGGCGAAGGGCTGCTTATCAATCTGGACTTGCAGGGCGTGGCGGTCTCGACCGGCTCGGCCTGCTCTTCCGGTTCCCTCGAACCCTCGCCCGTCATACGCGCCATCGGCCGCGACGACGAACTGGCCCGAGGCTCCATACGCTTCAGCTTCGGCAAGGACAACACGACTGAGGATGTTGACTACGTCCTCGAAGTCCTGCCGCGCGCCGTCGAAAATTTGCGCCGCCTCTCGCCTCTTTATCAAAAGGCGCTCGCGGAGCGCGCGTGCGAAACGATTCAAATTTAGTCCTGAGCTCAAACTCAAGAAATCAGTTTTGGACTTTGGACCCCGGACTTGAACGCTTGTCTTACTCCGCCCTCTTCAAAGACCACTTAGCTAATCCACGAAACGCGGGCGAACTGCCGGACGCTTCGGCGACGGCAGAGGAGACGAATCCGGTCTGCGGAGACCGCTTGCGTCTCAGCCTGCGAGTTCGTGACGGTCGCATAGAAGCGGCGCGCTTTCTGGCCTACGGCTGCGCGCCGACGCTCGCGTGCGGCTCGGCGCTCGCTTCGCTGTTGGAAGGGATGACGATTGGGGAGGCGGCCGGGGTGACTCGCCAGGAAGTCGCGCGCGCGGCGGGCGGCCTGCCCGCGCGCAAAGGGCACGCGGCGGCGCTCGCCGTCGAGACCTTGCGGGCGGCGCTCGCCGCGGAAGAAGCTACTTCGTGAGCTGCAAGGAGTCCAGAAACTTTTCGCCCGACTCCGTGATGGACTTGTCCTTGCCGTACTGCGTGTAAAGCATCATGTACATCCTGGGCTTGACGAGGTAGATGCGGACCGTGAAAGCTATGTTCTTCGACGGCGAGGTCCCGACGACCTCCCGGCCGGGGTTGCCGTCGAGCGTGACCGGGCGCTGGCTCGTCACCTCGCCCTCCACGTTGGAGATGGCCCCGTTCTGCGCGCTGTCAATCAGGTCATCGGACTTCGCGGCGTCGAAGATGTAATCCGGGTACGCCGTGTAGCCGGTGATGAAGCCCTCGTAGCCCTCGCTCAGCGTGTAGAGGTGTATGGGGAGCGGGCCGGCCGCGCTCGCCACCGTGTCTTCGTCGTGGCTCGGGTTGCCGGGCATGGAGACCGTGAAGCCGTCGCCGCTGACCGTCTGCCAGGACGCCGACGGGGTCGAGCTGGGTGTGTAAGACGGCGAGGCCGTCGCGCGCGGCGTCGCCCCCGGCGTGACGCCCGGCGTCGGCCCCCCGCTGATGCCCGATTGGCCCGACTTGCGGCTGGCGAGAAAGACTATCAGGCCCACGCCTATGATAAGGACGCCGAGCCCCACCAGTATCCACGGCAGGGGGCTGCGCTTCGGCGCGTAGGGCGTCATCATGTACGGAGGCATCGGCGGGGGCGGCGGCACCGTGCCGGGGGGCCTGTTGCTGGCCGTCGGCGCGACGTGTCGCATGTCGGTCGGGGCCGCGCCGCTATGGTATGGGTGATTGGCCGTCGGTGCTTCCGACTGATCGAACGGACTGACGGGAGCCGCGGCCTCCAGCGTCGAGCCGTCGTCGAAGCAGAAGTTCTGGTCGTCCGGGTACGTCCGGGTACAAACGGGGCAACGCTTCATCACTCTTCTCCTGAAACTCTCTCCACAGCGGTTTCCCTTATCTTAACTTTTTTACGAGCGCCGCGGATAGAATTTTTTGCCAACCGGCGGCGCGTGTAATAGACTAACCGGCGTCCCCCCTTAAACAGGAGTTTGGCCCAGAGCGGCGGCCGCTCCGGGGATTGACTTAACGGCTCAAGGGGGCGTACAACCTGCTCACGCGAGAAAATTTTCCCCCAACCGGGGCGTTGCTCTTTCCCGTGGGCGCTTGAGAGCGCCGCCCATCATCATCAGCTCCGAGGTAGGACTGACAATGAGAGGAGAATGTTGCGCATGAATTCCCTGAACCCGACCACGATCATAAGAACGCTGCTGCTCGCCTTCAGCTTATCGCTCGTGCCGCTGGCGGCGCTGGCCCAGAACACCGCGCCGAGCGGAGGCGGTGCCAGCACGGAGACAACGAGGACGACCACGACCACGACGACGAGCCAACCGACGACGACCACGCGGACGTGGGTGGACCCGCTCTGGCTCATCCTCGGCGCGGTCGCGCTCCTCGCCATCATCCTCATCGTCGTCCTGGCGTCACGCGGGCGGCGCGGCACCGACCACGTGGCGACGCACGTCGAGCGCGAGACCGTGATTAAGAAGGAGTAAAAGAGAACGCGTACAGGGACAGGTAAGTTTCCAGCCCCGTCAGGGGCGGGATGCCGGGAGCCCGGCGCTCACGCGCCGGGTCCACGGCACAACAAAATGTTCGAGCCCCGGAGGGCGGAATCATCTTCCGCCCCTCCGGGGCTCGCTTATTTGTCGGGTGGCTGATGGCTATAAACATTCCGCCCCTGACGGGGCTGTCGAACGACTCCCCGTAGATAATCCTATTTGACGGGCAGAAGACTCCGCACGAGGTCGTGCAGGCGGTCGAAGTCAATCGGCTTGGTGAGGTAGGCGTCGAAGCCCGCGTCGTGGGCGGCGCGCTGGAAGCCGGCCGTGCTGAATGCGGTGACGGCGATGATGGGGACGCTTTTGAGCGACTCACTCCCGCGTATCTTGCGCGCCGCGCCGAGGCCGTCCAGCTCCGGCATGCCTATGTCCATCAGGATGAGGTCCGGGTTGGTCCGCACGGCGACCCTGACGGCCTGCTCGCCGTCCGAGGCCGTGATGACGCGGTAGCCCTGCTGCTGCAAATCGAGGCTGATGACCGTGACGTTGTCAAGCACGTCGTCCACGACCAGGACCAGGAAGTCGCGCAGCGAAAGCTCGTCCGTGTGGTCCGCGTGCTCGGCGAGCCTGTTGGTCGAGAGATCGCGCGTCACCTTGCTGTCGGAGAAGGCGGCCTCGCCCGCGCGCAGTTCTTCGTCTTCGGTCATAGCTACAATCAGTATAAGCCAGGCGGCGACCCTGGGCCACCGCACGTCGGAGAGAGCTTTCACTAGCGGGGGCTAACTTGTCTGGGGCGCGTCTCGGCCGGCTGAATGGTCTTGCCGTTGTGATACTCAGGGCCGCAGTACTTGCGTGGCTCCTGCCCGATGACGTAGGTCTTCGAGCGGATGACGGGGCAGACGGAGGGGTCCGCGATGAGCCCGGTCGTCGGGTCAATGTCGAGCGTGATCGTCCCGTCCAGGACCGCGTCCCGCTCTTGCTTCGCGCCGCTCTTGCCGTCGGGCTTGCGCGGCGCGGGCTCCGGCGGACTCTCGGGCAGCGTCGCCGGCTCGTAATCAATTCCGCCGTCGCCCTTGCCGTCGTCCGTCTCGGGCGCGGCCTCGTCTTCAGTTCCCTCTTCGCCCGTCTCTTCGCCCGGCGCGGTCCCGTTGATGAAAAGCTCTGTGCGCCTGGCGGTCGCGTCCGCCGCGGCGAGTTGGCCCGTGCGCGGGTCAATCTCGGCCTCCTCCAGCCCCGCTGGCCGCTCCCAATCGCCGGCCCATTCCGGGTGACTCGCAAGCGCGGCGTTCATGAAGTCCGCGAAGATGGGGAGCGCGGAGTCCGCGCCCGTCAGGCCCAGCTGCGAGTTGTCGTCGAAGCCGACCCAGACGACGCAGACGAGGTGCGGCGTGTAGCCCGCAAACCAGCCGTCGCGCGATGTGCCAGTTTTACCGGCGATGCCGAACTTGCCTGGGACGTTCCTCAGGCCGTGCCCGCCGAGCTTCGCGGCGGTCCCGCGGTTGACCACGTCCTTCAACATGCTGGTCAGGACGTAGGCCACGTCGGGCCTGAGCACCTCGTTCTTCGTCCCCGTCAATTGGGCCACGGTCGTGCCGCTGCCGGTCGTGACGCGGTTGATGGCGACGGGCGTGGTGCGCGTGCCGCCGGCGGCGAAGGCCGTGTAGGCCGAGGCGACCTGAAGCGGCGTGGCCTCGTTCGTGCCGAGCGCCATCGCCAGGTACGGCTTCGGCGGCTTCGGCATCCCCGCCTTCGCCGCCAGGTTCATCACGCGCCCGATGGTCACCTCCTGCGCGACCTCGACCGTCACGACGTTCAAACTCCTGACTAAAGCGTCCCTCAACGTCACGGGCGCGTTTGAATACTTGTCGCCGAAGTTGCCGGGCGAGTATTCCTGGTCGCCGACGGTAAAGGTCTTGGGCTCGTCCACGTAAGTCGTGGCGGGCGTGATGACGCGCGGGATGGGGTCGTAGGCCGTGTTGAGCGCGGTCGCATAGACGAAGGGCTTGAAGACGGAGCCGGGCTGGCGGCGCGCTTCGGTGACGCGGTTCAACTGGCTCTTGGAGTAGTCGCGCCCGCCGACCATCGCCACGACCGCGCCCGTCTCGGGGTTCATCGCCACGAGCGCCGCCTGAAGTGTCCCAGGCTGAATCTTCTTCGCGTAGAGCTTGTCGAGCGCGCCCAACTGCTTCGTCACAGCCGCGTAGGCCGCGCGCTGCAAGTCCATGTCAACGGTCGTGTAGATGCGTAGGTGCTGCGCCCCACTCTGCTCGCCGATCACGTCGCCGAGCTGCGTCTGCACGTAGTCGGCGAAGTAGGGCGCGTCGGTCGTGTCAACTCTCCCTTTGGTCGGCGCGACTTTCAAGGGCTCTGCCTTCGCCACGTCGGCCTGCTCCCTCGTGACCGCGTCGGCCTCGACCATCGAGTCGAGCACCTGATTGCGGCGCGCGGCCGCCGTCTCCGAATCCTTGTACGGGTTATAGCGGTTTGGGCTGCGGATTAGCCCCGCGAGGAACGCGGACTCGGAGAGCGTGAGCGTCGTCACGTCCTTGTTGAAGTAGGCGCTCGCCGCCTCGCCCATCCCGTTGATCGAGAAGCCGGACTGCTGGCCCAAATAAATCTGGTTGCAGTAAAGCTCGAAAATCTGCTCCTTCGTCAGCCGCGTCTCCAGGATGATTGACATGTAGGCTTCCGAGAGCTTGCGGCGCAAAGTTCGCTCGGGCGAGAGCAGCAGATTTTTGACGAGCTGCTGCGTGATGCCCGAGCCGCCCTGCTGTGCGATGGGCGAGTTTGGGTCGGAGCCCGTGCGGCGCAGGAGCGCACGCATGATGCCGCGGAAGTTGACGCCGTAGTGCTGGAAGAACGAGCGGTCCTCGGTCGTGATGACGGCGTCAACGAGATGTTTGGGCAGGTCTTTGAAGCCCACGACCTTGCGCTTCGCGCGCTCGGTCCCCGTCACGGAGCTAATCAACTCCGGCTCAAGCAGGGCGCGCTGGAGCGGCGGGCCGCCTTGCAAATCGGTCAGGGCGGCGACCTCTTTGCCCCCGCCGCCGAACTGCACGCGCAGGCGCGGGAACGTGTGCTGCCCATCAACGGCCATCTCCGCGCTCGGCTCGACCTCGACCGTCTCGCCTTTCACCGTGTAGCGCCCGCGCGCCGCGTCCGCCTGCTGCGCCTTCTCCACGTAGCCGACGCGCTTCAGGTAAGCCTCTAACTCTTCGACCGTCAAACTCTCGCCGACGAACAACTGCTTCGGCGCGGCGTAGATTCCGGCCGAGCGCGTGAAGATTTCGCCGTTCAGGAGTTGGTCAATGCGCTTGGAGAAGACGTACCAGTAATAGCCGAGGATTCCGATGGTGATGGTCGTGAGGAAGACGAGCGCGATGACGACGGGCGGGCGGAAGATGCGCCGCGACCAGCGCCGGAAGAACCCGACGGGCGGCTGCTGGTACTTGACGATTTTTGAGCGGCGGGCCTTGCCGCCACTTTTCCTGGCAACAGGTGGGACGCTATCTTCTGGCGGATGACGAATCATAAGAACAGTGACGAGCGACAAGTGACGGGCGACGAACAAAGCCTTTGCCCAGCCCCTTAACTTGCCTCCCAAAGAGTAAACCGTTCATCCCTGCCTGTCCACCTCTAAAAGCAGTGACGGGCGACGAGTCAAAAAATCTATCCTGATGGATTTTTTATCTAAGAAATTGGATGGCCCAACGCCTGGCGCGCGCGCGGACGGCCCGACTAATGAAGCCAACTGCGTCCCGCCCGGTTTGGGAACAGCTTATGCAAGGATTTTTGTAAGAAGTCAGACTGCCATGAAAGTCGCCATGATCAGGCAAGCGGACGAGGTTTACGAATTCGATGAATTCCGTCTGGAGCCTGCTGAACGAGTGCTGCTGCGTAACGGCGAGCCCGTTCCGCTGACGCCCAAGTCGTTCGAGACGCTGCTGATTCTCGTCCGCAACAACAATCACCTGGTCGAGAAAACGAAGTTGCTGGCCGAAATCTGGCCCGACACCTTCGTCGAAGAGAAGACGCTGGCCCAAAACGTCTTCATCCTGCGGAAGACCCTCGGGACGGACGCCGCAGGCCGGCAGTACATTCAGACCGTGCCCCGCTACGGCTACCGCTTCGTGGCCGACGTGCGCGTCGCGCAGAGAGAGCGCCCGCCGGTTATTGCCGCGATAAAACTCGCCGGCACGCGGCCGGCCGAGGATGAAAGCGTTGGGGCGGCTGAAGAGGGCGGGCCGGTTGTTAATGGCACAAACGAAGAGTTGACTGCGCCCGAGAGTTGCTCGGACCAGGCGTCTGCGTTTCAGGAACGAAGCCCCGCGGCCGGGACAACGGGCAACCTCTCAGGGCTGATAAAGAGGTGTCGGCCCGTCGCGGTTGTCATCATCCTGGCGGCCCTCATTTTTGGCGCTTCCGCCTTCTTCGCCCTCAAGTATTCGGCCGACGACGCGCGGCCAATCGCTTCGCCGCCGGCCGACCACTTCCAGACGATGAAGGTGACGAACCTGACGACGTTGGGGAAATCGCAGCACGCCGCCATCTCGCCGGACGGCAAGTACGTGGCCCACGTCATGACCGACGCGGGGCGGCAGAGTCTCTGGCTCAAACACGTCGTCACGGCCGGCCACCTACAGCTCGTCCCGCCCGCGGAGGTTACCTACGTGGGCCTGACGTTCTCGCCCGACGGCAACTTCATCTTTTACGTCCTGTACGAGAAGAACCAGAACGTGGGAGTGCTCAGGCGAGTCCCCGTGCTCGGTGGCAATCCGACCCAACTCATCACAGACATTGACAGCCCCGTCGCCTGTTCGCCCGACGGCCGACACCTGGCCTTCATTCGCAATCACCCGAACTCAGGCGTGTACATGGACGCGCTCGTGGTCGCCGACGCGGACGGCTCGCGCGAGCGCGAGGTGGCCTCCCTCAAAGGGCAAATCGTGTTCGCTTTTGTCGGGCCGGCGTGGTCCCCCGACGGCAGGACAATCGCCTGCGTGACCGTCAACTACGATCAGAGCCGTCGCATGAACGTCGTCGAAGTGAGCGCCTCGGGCGGAGCGGAGCGGCCCGTGACCGATTGGAGGTGGGCCAATATCAGCGCGCTCACGTGGCTCCCCGACATGAGCGGCCTGTTGATTGTCGCCGCCGAGCCCGACTCGCCCTCCGGCGCGCAAGTCTGGCTGCTCTCTTACCCCGGAGGCGAGGCACGCAGAATTACCAACGACTTGAATTACTACCAGGGCGTGAGCGTGACGGCCGACGCGCGCGCGCTCGTCACCACCCAGTCCGACCAGATGCTCAGCATCTGGGTCTCGAAAGACGGAGACCCGCGCCACGGCGAGGAGCTTGAGTTCGCGGTCGGCGGCGTCTTCGGCTCGCTGCTCGGGCTTTCGTGGTCGCCCGGCGGGAAGATTGTTTACGCCTCGAACGAGAGCGGCAATTCCGACATCTGGGTCGTGACGAGGGACGGAAAGAATAAGCAGCAGCTCACTGTTGACGGCCACGCGGACCACAGTCCCGTGGTCTCGCCCGACGGCAAGCAGATCGTTTTTATCTCCAACCGTTCCGGGCTCGCGCAAGTTTGGAGGATGGAGGCGGACGGCAGTAATCAGACGCAGCTGACGGGCGGCGACTTCAAGGACCGCCCGCGCTGGTCGCCCGACGGCGAGTGGATAGTTTACACGTCGCAGGGGGCGTGGTCGGGGCTGTGGAAGATGCCCGCGGGCGGCGGCGAGCCGATCCGGCTGACAGACAGGAGGGCACGTTTCCCGGCCATCTCGTCCGACGGCAGGCTCATCAGTTTCGAGCTTTTCGACGACAAGACCTCGCGGCGTGTGATAGCCGTCATGCCGTTCGACGGCCGCGCGCCCGCGAAGACGCTTGAGATGACGACCACAACTCGCCTGTGGGCCAGCCAGTGGACGCCCGACGGCAAAGCCCTGAGGTTTGTTGACTCGAACGGCGACACCTCGAACATCTGGCAGCAACCGCTCGACGGAGGCCCGCGCCAGCGGCTGACAGATTTTCAATCCATCATCCTCACGGACTTCGCCTGGTCGCCGGACGGCCGACAGGTGGTTTACGCGCGCGGCGTGACCGTCAGCGACGTAGTTCTGATAAGCGATTTCAGGTAAGGCCCGCGGCGGACGATTCGATTGACGCAGGCGAGGCCAGGAGGGGTGGCACAATTTGCCGCCCCTCCTCGCGTTTTTGAGTTTCTTTGAACTTTTTTTGGAAGAGATTTGGGCCAACTTTGAAGACATCGCGGCCGCGTCTGTGGCACAAGGGTATCGCAGCCCAAGACTCGCTCGGCCTCCCGACATCGCGTCGAGTTCAGAGCTTAAGCAAGGACAAAAGATTCTCTCCCCACACTCAGTAACCGCAACCGTTTTTCAAAAGACCTTGACCCGAGGTCTCACTCAAGGAGCATTCAACATGCAGACACGACTTCGCTCAGTGCTGGCGGGAATCGCCCTGCTCGCGTCCCTGCTAGTCATCAGCGCCCACGTCGCTTCGGCCCAAACCCTCTCGTTCCTCGCCTGCGAGACGAGCGGCACAGCGACTCTCCCGCAATACACGATCTGTGAGGTCGTGTTGCCGCAGATCGCCTACGCCGACGAGTCGCTGGCCTACACGGAACCCGACGTGAAGGCGGTCTTCACCAACAGCACCACAGGCCGGCAACTGACTGTCCACGGCTTTTTCGAGAGGGACCAGGCCACGAACCAAATCATCTTCAAGATACGGTTCAACATGAGCGAGGCCGGGGACTGGACCTATGTCGTCAGCTGCACGAAGCAGGCGAACCCCGGCGCGATCTGCAACGTGGCCGGCCCCTCTAAATTTTTCAAGGTCCGCGCCACCACCCAGAAGGGCTTCCTCCGGCGCGACGCCTCCCGCCCCAGCAAATTTATTTACGACAGCGGCTTTCACCCGTTCATCTGGGGACAGACCTATTACCAGATCGTCAACCAGCCCGTCAGCGGCAGCAGCAACTGGCAGACCGCCGTCACGAACTCCAAAGACAAAGGTCTCAACAAAGTCCGCATGCTGCTCTACCCCTGGTGGAACTACTACGCCCCTTATGGCGACACGCAGCCCTTCAACGGCCCCACGCTGACCCCCAACCACAGCGCCATCAACTTGACTCACTGGCGGAAGTTTGACGAGGTCGTCAACTACCTTTACAACACGACCGATTCCGAAGGCAGCAGGATGCTGGCCGAGATCATCCTCTTCAAAGACCCGGCGCTCGGCAAGAACGCCAACGGGCAGACCATCGTCCTCGACAATAACCGCACCTTCGGCAGCGACCCGACGCAGGACGACAGGTACATCAGGTACGCGGTCGCCAGGTACGCCGCCTTCCCCAACGTCATCTGGAGCCTATCCAACGAATGGCAGTTCGCCAGGAACGACATGAATTACTGGGAGGACAGGGCCGCGACGCTCGGCGCGAAAGACAACCCCGCGACGCCGCAGAACGAGTCGAACCCGAGCTACGACCCGTGGATGTTCAACGCCACACGCACCCAACAGCGCGCGACCTCCATCCACCCGAAGAACGAAACGAGGTTTTCGTTCGCCGCGAGCGCGTGGCCCGCTCACGACGTATTGCAGTTCAGCATCGGGCACCCGGACTGCGCGACCGGCAACCCTTGCCTTAATTCCGACGAGTGGGCCAATTTCAGCATCCTGAACAATCTGGTTGACAACCGGCCCGTCGTCAACGACGAGTACGGCTACTTGAACAGCAAGCTGGGCGGCAATTGCATCAACGGCGTCTTCACCGCCGACAACCAGCGGAGGGGCATGTGGGCGATTGCCGTCGGGGGCGGGTACGGGACCTTCGGCGACAACACCGGGCAGTGTCCCGACCCCGGAACGACCCCGCCCTCCATCAGGGCCGACTGGGTTCCGCAGACGGCCGCTTACAATCAGACGCTGGCGATGACCAACTTCTTCAAGAACAATTTGAGCGGCGTCTGGTGGCAACTGTCGCCCAACAACGCGCGCGTCAGCAAGGTCAGCAACACGATGCGCGTTTACTCGATGGAAGGGTTTAACCATTACGTCGTCTATGCTGTGCGCAACCAGTCCAGCACCGCGGCGACCGGGAAATTCAACGTCAGCCTGCCGCAGGGCAAATACTCGACCACCTTTTACGACCCGCGCGGCCAACTCTCGCCGGCCACGCAGACCAAGCAGGTCACGAAGCCCGGCGTCCTGACGCGGTTCGTGGCCCCGACCTTTGACGATTGGGCGCTGAAGATTGTTTACCTGTCCGGCAAGTTCAGCGAGGTCGGCGGGACCGAAACGGTGTGGGTCTGGGACAACTTGCCCGCGGGCGCAGTCACCGCCGGCGATAACGAGACCTGGAACTGGGTTGACGCCGACCCGACCCCGCTCTCCGACTCGCTGGCGCACCAGTCGAACGTCTTCGCCGGGCTGCACCAGCACTACTTCTACGGTGCCTTTGAAACTTTAACCGTCAACGCGGGCGAGACGCTGTACGCCTACGTCTACCTGGACCCGGCGAACCCGCCGCAGCAGGTGATGTTGCAGTGGAACGACGGGACGTGGGAGCACCGCGCCTACTGGGGGCAGAGCCTGCTGCCGTGGGGCGCGGAGGGGACGACCAGCCGCCAGTACATGGGGCCGCTGCCGGCCGCCGGACAGTGGGTGAGGCTGGACGTGCCCGCCAGCGCGGTCGGGCTTGAAGGACACACGCTCAACGGTATGGCCTACTCACTCTACGGCGGCCGCGCGACTTGGGACGACGCCGGCAAAATTGGCCCATAGCTTCCGCCGCAGGAAGGAATTTCACGCAAAGGCGCAAAGCCGCAAAGAAGGCCGCGAAGGAGTTGACTGCTCCTTGACCTTGCGCACCTTCTTTGCGTCTTTGCGCCTTTGCGTGAGACTGCCTTTTTCTTCGTCCCGCCTGAAACCGAACCACTACCGACCTCACTCGTCACTTGTCACTCGTCACTGCTTTAAGCTACCGTGACTGGTTCGCTCACGGCGTTTTAATGCGGCCACTGGCAAATGAGTTCGAGGTCACCAAGAAGCCTGCGCTTCCGCCAGGGAGCGCGCCTGCGTCTGCGGTACGCGCTTTACGCGGTGCTCGTGGCGGTGGCCCTCGGCACGCTCGGGTTCCGCCTGCTCGAAGGCTGGTCCTGGGCCGACAGCCTGTACACGACCATTCAGACCGTGACGACCGTCGGCTATGGGGACGTGACGCCGCAGACGCACGCGGGCCGCGCCTTCGCCAGTGTCTACATGCTCGTCGGCGTCGGCGCGGTGCTTTACATTCTGACGAGCACGGTGCAGACCATCGTCCAATCGGAGATGGTCGCCACCTTCGGCGAGCGTCGGCGTCATCGTGAAATGCAGAAGCTCAAAGACCATTTCATCATCTGCGGCGCGGGCCGCGTCGGCTCCCGCCTGATACGCGAGATGCAACGCTCGGGCGTGCCCCACGTCGTCATCGAGAAGGACGAGGGCAAGGTCGCGCACCTCGTCGAAGCCGGCGCGCCCGTCATCGTCGGCGACGCGACGCTCGAAGAGACTTTGCGACAGGCGGGCGTGGACCGCGCGCGCGGCCTGGCCGCGTGTCTCCCGGACGACGCCGACAACGTTTACGTGGTGCTGATCGCGCGCGACCTCAATCACGACCTGCACATCGTCGCGCGCGCCGTCGAGGAGCAGGCCGAGCCGAAGCTGATTAAGGCGGGCGCGAACCGCGTCGTTGCCCCGACCATCACGGGCAGCCACCGCATGGCCCAGGCGCTGATGCGGCCCGCGGTCGCGGACTTCATGGACTCGATCACGGCCGAGCATCTGGACCTGAGCTTCGAGCAGATAGAGGTCGCGCACGGCTCTGCGTACGCCGGGAAGAAACTGCGCGACACGAACATCCTCTCGGAGCTGAACGTCGTCATCGTCGCCATCCGAAGGAGCAAAGGCCAGATGACTTTCAACCCGTCGGGCGACGCCACCATCGACGCGGGCAACATCCTGATTGCCATCGGCCGCGCCGAATCGCTCATGCGCATGAGCGCCCTCGCGGGCAGCGCGAAGCAGCCGACCGAGTCTTAGGGGAAGGCAGAAACGCGAACGTGATTGGGCGTCTCTCTGTGCATAGGCACGCTCGTTAACACTCGCGCTTCCGCCATGAAGAGTCGTGAAAAGTTTTCTCAGAACAATCTTGAGCGGTGTCCTTATCGTGGCGGGGATTCTCTCGGCCGGGCTGGGGCTGAAGGGGTTCCTGCTGCCGAGCCACTTCGTTGACGGCGGCGTGACGGGCGTCTCGATGCTGGTCTCGGCGCTGTCGGGCGTCGCCCTGCCGCTGCTGCTCGTCATCATCAACGCGCCGTTCGTCGTCGTCGGCTACCTGCAAATCGGCCGCGTCTTCGCGCTCAAGAGCGCGCTCGCCATCGGCGGCCTCGCGCTCGCCCTGCTGTTCATCCCGTACCCGGCCGCGACGACCGACAAGCTCCTGGCCGCCGTCTTCGGCGGGTTCTTCCTGGGCGCGGGGATAGGTCTTTCGATCCGCGCCGGGGGCGTCCTCGACGGCACAGAAGTGATGGCCCTTATCTTGAGCAAGAAGATGGGGACGACCGTCGGCGACGTGATTCTCGTCTTCAACGTCGTCATCTTCTCGGTCGCGGGCTTCTTCCTCGGGCTTGAGCTTGCGCTCTACTCCATCCTCACCTACTTCGCGGCCTCGAAGACGATTGACTTCCTGCTCCACGGCATAGAGGAGTACAACGGCATCACCATCGTTTCGGCGCACAGCGCGGAGATCAAGGCGGCGATCTTGCAGGATTTGGGCCGCGGCGTGACCGTCTACAAGGGCGTCGGCGGCTTGACCGGCGCGGAACAAGACATCCTCTTCTGCGTCGTCACGCGGCTGGAGATACCGAAGATTAAAACGGCAATCAAAAAAATTGACGCGCACGCCTTCATCGCCATCCACCGCATCTCGGACGCGAGCGGCGGCGTGATGAAGAGACAGGTACTTCATGAATGATGAATGATGAATGCGGAATGATGAATTAAGAACAGCTTGTCTTTCATTCATCATTCATCATTCCGCGTTCATCATTTCTTTGGAGAGTCTTGAGAATTCTTGTCACAGGCGGGAGCGGCTATCTGGGGTTGCACGTCCGCCGCTTCTTCGAGGCGGACGATTTTTCGCGCCGCACGGGGCTGGACGTGCTGAACCCGCAGGACGCGGCGCGCGTCTCTGACTACGACGTGGTGATTCACCTGGCGGCGCACCTGGACAAAGACCCGGCGGCCACCGAAGACTGCTTTCGGACGAACGCCGAGGGGACGGCCAACCTCCTGCGCCACATGCGGCCCTACTCCGTCTTCATCTACGCCTCGACCAAAGACGTTTACGGCGCGTGGGCCGGCGAGTACGAGGAAGTGCCCGAGACTTGCCCGACCGCTTACTGCGGCCAGTCGGCGCTCGAATGGTCCAAGCTGCTGGGCGAGAAATACGTCGAGTACTATGCGGCCGAGCGCGACCTGCGCGCCTGCATCTTCCGCCTCTCGACCGTCTATGCGCGCCCGTCCGAGGGCAACGAACCCGGTTTCGTGACGCACTACGTCGAGTCGGTCAAGCGCGGCCAGCCCATACGCCTGCCGATGAATGGTCGCCCCGTGCGCGACATCCTCCACGTCGAAGACTTCTCGCGCGCGTGCAAGGCGTTCCTTGATTCGTCAGTCCAGTCCGGGCTGTATAATCTGGGCGGCGGGCGCGAGAACGCCGTCTCCTTGCGCGAGATTGTCGAGAAGGTCGGGAAAATGATTGAGCTTGAGCCTGTCATTGACGAAGAGACGCGGACGCCCACGCCTGTGCCCGTCAACTACGTCTCAGACATCTCGCGCGTCAAGGAGCAACTCGACTGGCGGCCGGAGACAGGCGTCGAGGTCGGCCTTAGAAGTTTACTGTGAGCCGAGGAAACAGCATTCAGCCTGAGCGGATCGAGCGCGTGGTCGTGCGTGGGACGAACTGGGTCGGCGACGCGGTGATGACCGTGCCGGCGCTACGCGAGCTGCGTCGCGTACTGCCGCACGCGCGCATCACGCTCGCCACGCGCCCCTGGGCCGAAGGTCTCTTCGCCGACGCGGACTTTCTCGACGACCTGCTCATCTACGAGCGACGCCCGCGCCGCCTGAGAGACGTGGCCCGCCAGGTGCGCGAGTGGCGCGCGCGCCGCTTCGACCTCGCGCTCCTTTTCCAGAACGCCTTTGAGGCCGCCGTCATCGCCGCCACCGCGCGCGTCTCCGTCCGAGTGGGCTACGCGACCGACGGGCGGCGCGCTCTCCTGACACACCCGCTTCCCCTCCCCGGCTGGCGCAGTGAGCGGCACGAAGTCTTCTACTACCTCAACCTCGTCGCCGAACTCGAACGCACGCTCTACGGCGCGTCGTCCGTCGAAGAACGCGAGCCGCGGTTCGACCTGACTGTGTCGGAGAAGAGGAAGGCGGAGGCGCGCGCCACGCTCGCCGCCCAGGGCGTGAGTTTAATGCGCCCGCTCGTCGCGCTCTGCCCAGGCTCGACCAACAGCCGCGCCAAGCGATGGCCCGCCGAGCGATACAGTGCGCTCGCCGACCGCTTCATCAAAGAGGCGGGCGTGGAGGTCGTGCTCGTCGGCTCGGCCGACGAGTCGGAAGTCTCGCGCGAAGTCGGGGCGCGCATGAGCGAGCGGGCGCACGTCCTGACGGGCCGCACGAATCTGGCACAGGCCGTCGCCTTGCTCAGCCTCGTCGAACTGCTCGTCACGAACGACACAGGCCCGGCGCACGTCGCCTCGGCCCTGGGCCGCCCGACGCTCGTCATCTTCGGCCCGACCGACCCGCGCACGACGCGCCCGTTCGCGGCCGCCGCCGAAATCATACGCCGCCCGCCCGACTGCGCGCCGTGCATGCTGCGCGACTGCCCGATTGACCATCGCTGCATGACGGCCATCTCGCCCGGCGAGGTCTTCGAGAGGGCGACGGCGATGATGAGAAGTAACGCGACGGGGGTCCACCGTTGAGCCGCCGCGCAGTCTTCATGGACCGTGACGGGACGATCTCCGAAGAGGTCGGCTACGTCAACCACCCTTCGCGCTACAGGGTCTTCCCCTACTCGGCCGAGGCCGTGCGTCTCCTGAACGAGGCGGGCTGGCTCGCCATCCTCGTGACGAACCAGGCGGGCGTCGCGCGCGGCTATTTCACGGAGGACGTGATCACGGCCGTGCACGGCGTGCTCGAAACGGAATTGGCGCGCGGCGGCGCGCGGCTTGACGCCGTCTATTATTGCGCGCACCATCCGACGGTCGGCGAGCCGCCCTACCGCCTCGACTGCGACTGCCGCAAGCCCAAGCCCGGCCTAATCACTCGCGCCGCGCGCGACTTCGACGTTGACCTCGCGCAAAGCTGGATGGTCGGCGACCGCTCCAGTGATGTGGAACTGGCACACAACGCCGGCACGCGCTCGGCCTTCGTCTTGAGCGGCTACGGCCGCGGCGAGTGGGAGTACCAGCGGCCCGGCTGGAAACGCCAGCCCGACCTGGTCGCGGAAGATTTGCTGGAAGCTGTAAAAAAGATAGTTTCCAATTTTCAGTTTTGAGTTTTCAGTAAAGCCAAAAACTGAAGACTCAAAACTGAAAACTGGAAACTGTTTTTGGAGGTAAAGAGCTTGAGTCCTGAGCGAACGCCGGAGCAGGAGCGTTTGACGGCGATTGTGCGGCGGTTCCCGCAGAGCAAGGTCGTCGTGGTCGGCGACTTGGTGGCGGACCAATTCCTGTACGGCGAGATCAGCCGGGTGTCGCGCGAAGCGCCCGTGCTCATCCTGCGCTACGAGCGCACGGAGACGACGCCGGGCGGCGCGGCCAACTGCGCCTGCAACCTCGCTGCCCTCGACGCGCGCGCCGTCATCATCGGCATCCTCGGCGAGGACGAGGCCGGGCGCTCGCTCGTCGAAAAGCTGCGCACGTCGAAAGTTGACTGCGACCGCCTGATCTCTTCTCCGAACGTGCGGACGACGACGAAGGTGCGCGTGCTCGCCGGGCAGATTCACTCGACGCGCCAGCAGGTCATACGCATAGACTACGAGGGCCAGCCGCTCGCGGACGAAGAGTTACGCGCGGAGCTGCGCGGCCGATTGCGCGAAGAGGTCAGTAACGCGGACGCCGTCATCATCTCGGACTACAACTACGGGCTGGCGGACGCCGAGATGGTCTTGGCGGTGCGCGAGGCCGCGGGCGAGCGCGGCATCCCGGTCCTGGTGGACTCACGCTTCAGCCTGACGCAGTTCACGGGCTTCACTTCCGCGACGCCGAACGAGGACGAGGTCGAGCACTTATTAAGACAGAAATTTACGGACGACGCGGAGCTTGAGCGTGCGGGGCTCGCGATGCGCGAGGAGCTGGGCTACCGCGCGCTGCTCATCACGCGGGGCAGCCGCGGGATGCTCCTGCTCGAAGAAGGCGCGGGGCCGCTGCACATAGAGGCCGTCGGCTCGCGCGAGGCCGCGGACGTGACCGGCGCGGGCGACACCGTCATAGCCACCTACGCGCTCGGCCTCGCCTCCGGCGCGACCTTCAGCGACGCGGCTCGCCTGGCGAACCACGCCGGCGGCCTCGTCGTCATGAAGCGCGGCACGGCCACCATCAACCGCCAGGAACTGCTCTCATCCGTCCTGCGCTGGGGCGAAGCATAATCAAATGCGGAATGATGAACTTTGCAGGCGGAATGAAAAGCACGTCTTTGCGCCTTTGCGAGAGAAAACCAAAACATCTCACGCCAAGCCGCAAAGGCGCAAAGAAGGTGAGCCAATAAATCTCTTGAATTTTTCCTGAGTCTTATGGACGAGCAGCAGAAACCGAGCGCGGCGGCGCGCATCCTTGAGCGCAACCGCCTGATAGCGCGGGTGGCGATTGCGCGCAAACACGGGGCGCGGATCGTGTTCGCCAACGGCTGCTTCGACATCCTGCACGTCGGGCACGTGCGCTACCTCGAAGGAGCGAAGGCGCTCGGCGACCTCCTGGTCGTCGGCGTCAACTCGGACGCGCAGGTGCGCGCGCAGAAGGGCGAGGGCCGTCCCTTCACGCCCGAGCGCGAGCGCGCGGAGATTATCGCGGCGGTGCGCGCCGTGGACTTCGTGACCATCTTTCAGGAGCCGACCGTCGAGCAGCTCCTGCTCGCCATCCGACCCGACATACACGCCAAAGGTACGGACTACACCGCGGAGACCGTCCCCGAGCGCGATGTGGTACGATCCTACGGCGGGCGCGTGGCGATTGTCGGCGACCCTAAAGACCACTCGACGACGGAAATGGCGAAGAGAGTGAAGAGTGATGAGTGATCAGTAAAGGCGTGCGCCTGCTGATCACTCATCACTCTTCACTCATCACTTTTATGCGGCTCTTGATCGTCAAACTCGGTAGCATCGGCGACATCGTGCACACGTTGCCTTCCCTGGCGGCCATCCGGCGGGCGCGGCCGGGGGCGGAAATCTCCTGGGTGGTCGAGCGGCGCGCGGCCGAAATTTTAAGAGACAACCCGATGTTGGATCGCCTCATCGAAGTCGACACGAAGGCTCTGAGGCGCTGGCCGATGTCTGGGGAGACGCTGCTGGCACCGCGCCAGCAGTTACGTCGGCTACGCGCCTCATCCTTCGATTCCGCGCTAGACTTTCAAGGGTTACTCAAATCAGCAGCCATCGCTCGCCTCTCGAAGGCCAAGCGCAGCTACGGCTTTGCCCGCGAGGCGCTGCGTGAGCCGCCGAGCCGCTTTTTGCTCACGAAAACCGTCAAAGTCCCGCTCCGCTCGCACGTCATCGTCAAGAATCTGGCGCTCGTCGAGGGCGCTCTGGGGCTGCCCGTGCCGCGCGACCCTGCGGAGTTTGAGTTCCCCATCGGAATCAATTCCGCACACGAGCGGGAGGCCGACGAGGCCGCCGCCAGCACGGGCCGCGGCTTTGCCATCCTCAATCCGGGCGGCGGCTGGCCCACGAAGCTCTGGGACGCCTCCCGTTTCGGCACGCTCGCCGACGAACTGTGGACCAACCACGGCCTCGCGTCGCTGGTCACTTACGGGCCGGGCGAGATTGATTTGGCCGAAACGGTCGCGCGCGCGAGCCGCTCGGGCAGGGCGCGCGCCGTCAGCCCATCCTTGAAAGGGTTTTACGCGCTGGCCCGGCGGGCGAGCCTCTACGTCGGTGGCGACACGGGGCCGACGCACCTGGCCGTCGCGGCGGGCACGCCCGTCGCCGGCATCTTCGGCCCGACCGAGTGGTGGCGCAACGGCTCGCCCCGCCCCGAGGACGTTTGCATCGAGCGCACGGACATAGCCTGCCGCGTTGACTGCCACCGCCGCGCCTGCTCACAGTGGGTCTGCATGGACATTTCGGTCGAGCGGGTGCTGCGCTTCGCGGAAGAGCGGCTGAGGCTCGCTCGAAAGGCTGTGAGAACGGAGAGCAAGACGGTTGCGTAGAGGCGGGACGTGGGTGCAACGCTGGCGCGTGCCGCTCGGGTTCCTGTGCGGCGCGCTATTCATCTGGTTCGCCCGGCCCAGCTGGCGCTCGCTCGCCATCGGCGGCGGGGTCGCACTCGTCGGCCTGGCCCTGCGCGCCTGGTCCGCCGGCCACATACGCAAGAACGCACAGCTTGCCACCTCCGGCCCCTACGCCTACACCCGAAACCCGCTCTACCTCGGCAGCTTTCTCCTCGGCGTCGGGTTCACCATCGCGTCGGGCCAGCCGCTCCTTGCGATCCCTTTCGCGGCGCTCTTCCTGGGCATCTATTTCCCCGTGATGCGCGTCGAAGCAGCCGACCTGGCCGGACTCTTCGGCGAGGATTACAAAAGTTACGCCGGCGCGGTCCCGCTCTTCCTCCCGAGGCTTTCGCCCTACAGGGACGAGAGGACGCGCGGGCTCAAGTTCGACGCGAGTCTGTACTTGCGTTACCGTGAATACAGGGCGGCGCTCGGACTCCTGGTCGCCCTGGGCCTCTTGGCCCTGAAAGCTGTTTTGGTCAAATGAAGTACGCGGTGAAAGCTCGTCGCCCCCGTTTCGCGGCCCTGGCCCTCATTCTCTGCGTCTCGCTCACCGCCCTCGCCTCGCCCGCCCCCGACAGCAAGCGCAAGGACGAGACGCGCAAGCTGCCGTTTGAGCCCTCCGAGGAATTGATCTACGAAGGCGAGTTCACACGCTCGCTGCTGCGCGGCATCAACATCGCGGAGCTTCATTTCACGGCGACCCGCGACGAAGCCTCGAAGGCGCAGCCGAAAACTGGCACAGCGCCGCTGCGCTTCACCATCGAGGCATTCTCGAAGGGACTGCTCCGCAAACTCTTCGGCCTGAACTTCCGCCAGCACATCGAGTCAACGGTCGAGCCGCACTCTTTCGCCGTCCTGCAAACCACGAAGCTCGACGAGCAGGGCAAACGCAAGCGCACGAGCGAGGCCGTCTTCGACCGCACGACGGGCAAGGTCGTCTGGACCGAGCGCGACCCGAACGACCCCAACCGCGAGCCGCGCGTCGTCACCTCCGACGCGAGCGGCACTGTTCAAGACATAGCCTCCGTCTTCTACTACCTGCGGACCCAGCCGCTCGAACTCGGCAAGAGCTTCGAGGTCCTGGTCAGCGACTCGGGCCGCGTCTACAGCGTCCCCGTCGTCGTCACCGAAAAGAAGAAGATGAAGACCGTGCTCGGCGAAGTGCAGACCCTGAAGGTCGAGCCCGAGGTCTTCGGTGAGGGACGCCTCCTGCGCGGCAAAGGCAGGCTCGCCATCTGGTTCACGGCCGACGCGCGCCACATCCCCGTCCGCGCCAAAATCAACAACGAACTCGGCACGCTCGACATCAAGCTCAAGCGCATCACGTCCGGCGCGACACTGGCGCGGAACTGAGCCAAAACCCGCTTCCCCTTTCCGCCCGCGCCCAAAGCGCAAGCCGCCGACAGTATTGAGCAAGATTAGCGGAGACGCGCGCCCGCGCCCTTCTGTATCATCCTCTCCGTTAAATCTACGGAGGAGTCTATTCATGGCAATTGAGAAGGGCGCGGAGATCGCTCCGGCCAAAGGAAAGTTGGGCGTGCTGCTCGTCGGCCTCGGCGCGGTCAGCACGACTTTCATCGCGGGCGTCGAAGCCATCAAGAAGGGCATCGCCGAGCCCATCGGCAGCCTGACGCAGATGGGCGCGATTCGCCTCGGCAAGCGCACAGAGAACCGCGTCCCGCTGATTAAAGATTTCGTCCCGCTCGCGGCCCTCGAAGACCTGGTCTTCGGCGCGTGGGACATCTTCCCTGACTCGGCCTACGACGCGGCGATGCACGCGGGCGTGCTGGAGAAGGAACTGCTGGCACAAATCAAAGCCCCGTTGCAGAAGATCAAGCCCATGCGCGCCGTCTTCGACCAGTCTTACGTCAAGCGCCTGGCGGGCACGAACGTCAAAGAGGGCGCGAACAAGCTGGAGATGGCCGAGCAGTTGATCGAAGAGATCGGTGAGTTCAAGCGCAAGAACAAGTGCTCGCGCCTCGTGATGATCTGGGCCGCCTCGACCGAAATCTTCCTCAAGCAGCACGCCGTCCACAAGACGATTCAGTCTTTCGAGCAGGCGATGCGCGACAACCACAAGGCCATCGCGCCCTCTATGATTTATGCGTACGCGGCGCTGAAGTCCGGCGTCCCCTTCGCCAACGGCGCGCCGAACCTGACCGTGGACATTCCGGCCCTGCTTCAGCTCGCGGAGCAGAACGGGCTCCCCATCTGCGGCAAGGACTTCAAGACCGGGCAGACCTTGATGAAGACGATCATCGCGCCGGGTTTGAAGTCGCGCATGCTCGGCCTGCACGGCTGGTACTCGACCAACATCCTGGGCAACCGCGACGGCGAGGTGCTGGACGACCCGGATTCTTTCAAGACTAAAGAGGAGTCGAAGCTCTCGGTCCTGGAGTACATCTTACAGCCTGAAGTCTACCCGCAGCTTTACAAGGATTTCTCGCACGTGGTGCGCATCAACTACTACCCGCCGCGCGGCGACAACAAGGAGGGCTGGGACAGCATAGACATCTTCGGCTGGCTCGGCTACCCGATGCAGATCAAGGTGGACTTCCTCTGCCGCGACTCCATCCTGGCCGCGCCGATTGTCCTGGACCTCGCGCTCTTCCTGGATTTGGCACAGCGCACCGAGATGAAGGGCGTGCAGGAGTGGCTCTCCTTCTACTTCAAGTCGCCGCAGACCGCGCCCGGACTCTACCCCGAGCACGACATCTTCATCCAGCTGATGAAGCTCAAGAACACGCTGCGCCACCTGCGTGGGGAAGACTTAATCACGCACCTCGGGCTGGAGTATTACGACTGAGTGGCTGGAAAAGTTGGCACAGAGAAGGCGCGTGAAGAGTCACGCGCCTTCTCGATTTTCGGCCCCTTCTCGGGCGCGCGGCGGAGACGATTTGGTCAAAGTGCGTGACGATAAGGTGCAATATTTTTCGCGTTCTCCGGTGACAAAACTTGTAGCCGGACACATATTGTCATCCACGCCCTGACGCGAATTGTCAGAGCCCGCGGCCCCGGACTCAGCCCCGTTTGGACCTCACCCCTTTATTTCTTAGAATATTTTGTGGTGACAATCGGGGCGGAGTCGTATATATAGCGTCTGGAATAAATCGGTCCGCCGCGCCCGGCGTGGGCCAAGAGCAAACATAGGCCCGCGGGGTTGCATCCAAGACGACAGCGGTTCGTTCTTTGCATGAGTAGAGTGAGCGCGGCCGTGAGGGGCCGGGGCCGGACCAAACGCGGTCGGCTTCCCAAGACCCTCTCAAAGAGGCCCGCGCCGAAAAAGAGTGCTCGCTCATACAGCGGAGGACGACCATGCTAGCTACAATGGAAATGGAAAAAGGGAATCAAATAATGGAAACGGTCTTCCTCGACCCGGATCAAAAGAGTCCCCGCGCGCAGGAATTTGAAGAGAAACTGACGGCCCGCATCGTCGGCCAGGAGCGCGCCGTGCGCCGCATGAGCGGCCTCTACCAGATTTTTCTGGCGGGGATGAACCCGCCGAACCGCCCCGTTGGCACGATGCTCTTCCTGGGCCCCACGGGCTCCGGCAAGACGCGCGTCATAGAGGCCGCGGCCGAAGTCCTCTTCGGCGACCCGAACGCAATCGTCAAGATTGACTGCGCGGAGTTCCAGCACTCGCACGAGATCGCGAAGCTCATCGGCAGTCCTCCGGGCTACCTGGGCCACCGCGAGACCTCCCCGATGCTGACCCAGGAAAACCTGGACCGCATGCATACGGAGGAGACCAAGCTCTCGCTCGTCCTCTTCGACGAGATCGAGAAGGCTTCAGACTCTTTGTGGCAGCTCCTGCTCGGCATCCTGGACAAGGCTACCTTGACGCTCGGCGACAACCGCCGCGTGGACTTCTCCAGGACGATGGTCATCATGACCTCGAACCTGGGCGCGCGTGAGATGAGCGAGTTGATTTCCGGCGGCATAGGCTTCGCGCCGGGCAAGGGCACGAAGGACCATTCGGACACGGAAGTTGACCAGAAGATTTACCGGACGGCGGTCGAGGCGGCGCGGCGCAAGTTCTCGCCCGAGTTCATGAACCGCATCGACAAGGTGGTCGTCTTCCGCTCGCTGAAGGAGCACCACCTGCGGCAGATTCTGGACCTGGAGTTGCAGGCCGTGCAGGACCGCATCATGCTCGGCGCGGGCACGAAGTTCGTCTTCCAGTGCTCGGACACCGCGAAGGACATGCTCTTGAAGGAGGGCATTGATTACAAGTACGGCGCGCGCCATTTGAAGCGAGCTATCGAGCGGTTCCTCGTTTACCCGCTGTCGAACCTGGTCGCGACGGACCAGGTCGGCCTGGGCGACCTCGTCAACGTGGACTTGAACGACGCCGGCACGAAGCTCGTCTTCTCGAAGCGTTCGGGCGGCGCGCTCATACACGACCTGCCGGAGGCGACGGACGAAGAGGAAGATATCGCGACGAAGTCGGGCGGCGTTGGCATGCCCATCCCGCAGACCAAGGCCGCACGCAAAGGGCAGGGCCGCAGCGAGAAGACCGAGAACTGACGCCGCCTCGCTGAAAACTCTTGTTAATGAAAAGCGCCGGACTTTGAACAGGTCCGGCGCTTTTCGTTCGGGTGCTTCGGGGGCTAACGAAGGGTCGAGTTAGAAGAAAGTTTGTTTAGAGCTTCATAGGCCGCGCGCGAAAGGTATGGGTCGCGCGAGTCCAAGACGGCGCGCAGGGAGGGCGCGGCCGAGGCGTCGCCTATCAGGCCGAGCGAGGTCGCGGCCTCGCGCCGAACGTCGTCGGGCGCTTTCTCATCTTCGAGAACGGCGACGAGCGCGGGCACGGCCGCGCGGCTTCTTATCTGTCCGAGCGAGTAGGCCGCGGCACGCCTCACGAACTCGTTCTCGTCCTTTTTGCTCCGCCGCACGCGGTTGATGATTCCCCCGGCCGGGATGCGCCGCCCAAGCAACTCAGCCAGCGGGACCACCGCCCCCTCGTCGCCGATTTGCCCGAGCGCGACGACGGCCGCCCCGCGCACGCCGTCTTCCTCCTTCTTCTTTAACAGAAGTGCGACCAATTCCGGCACAGCTCGGCGGCTGCGCGTCTCGCCTATCGCGTAGGCGGTCTCCTGGCGCACGAACGCGTCGCGATCCTGAAGACGCGGGACGAGGAGCGCGGCGGCCTCATCGCCTGGAAGCGCGAGGACGCTCCGCGCGGCGGTCGCGCGCACGATGGCTACGGAGTCGTTGAGCGCGCCGGCCGCGACCCGTGCGCTTTCCGGGCGCTTCAGCCAGCCCAGGCGCATGACCGCGTCGCGCCGCTCCTCCGCCTCGGTCGAGTTCAGACGGCGGCGCTGCTTTTGGATTTCGAGCTGGAGTGGAGTCAGGCCTGAAGGATCGGTCCCGCTGTCCTGTGCCAGAATGGTCAAGGGCGCGCAGGTGAGAAGGAAGACGGCCGAGAGCGCGCTAAAGAGACGGGTGCACGCCCGCCCGAAGGCGGCGGTAGTGGGCCAAAATTTAGGTGCTCGCATCGAGGTCAAGCGCGGGCGTGCAGCGTGGCCGCGTGGCGCTCTGCGCGGCGGCGCGCGGCTTCCCATTCAAAAGCCTGGCGCGCGCGCTGGTTCTCCTGCGCGTCGGCCAGGACTGTGACCAGCTCGTCCTCCCAGACACCGGGCAGCGCGCTCGCGCGCCGCATGGACTCCATGATCGAGATGTAGTCCAGGACTTCGACGACCTCGGAGTCGTTCAACGAGTCGAGTTTGAGGGCGAGACGCTGGCGTTCGGTTAATCGCTTAGCCATCTCTTTGCTCCTTACTTCGGCAAAGGCGACGGCCGGGCGCGTTCAGCTCCGCGAGGGAGCGGGGCGGCGACGTTCGGAAGGCCGTCGGCGGATTACGTGTGGGCGCGAGGGACGCCTCATTTTATTCATCACTAGCGTAGGGTGATTCTCCGTTTTGTCTCTGAACTGTTCGCAGTGGCCGGCATTCGACCGGCAACACTCCAGGGCTTTTCGGCTGCACAGGGGAATTCGCCCGAGAATATACACGAGACGCCTGAGACGGGCAAGAAAAAGTTGTCAGTGGCCGGTGGTCAGTGGTCAGTGAAGAAGCAGTCGTGCCAA
>DASWQY010000071.1:0-4372 GCA_036403435.1 Pyrinomonadaceae bacterium | reverse complement strand
CTCGTTGCCCTCGACCGGGACGAGCGTGAGCGCCAGGTGCGTCCGCGCCTCCCCGGTGCGCTCAACCTCGAAGTCGCTCAGGAACTTGATGATCTGCGTCTCGCCGGGGCGCAGGAAGACGCCCGCGTCAAGGTCTACAGTCATCCGGCCGCCGCCGTTAGGCCAGATCTCGACGAACCACGACACCAGCCCGACGCGATAGAAGTCTTCGTCCTTTCGGCGGAAGACGGCGAAGGTCGTGTGGCGGTCGAGCGCGCGGGCGCGGGCGACGGGGAGCCAACGGGTTGCCACATCGAAGTAGTTCACCTTATCGAAGTAGTTCGCATTCTGGTTGAGCGCCTGCGGCCCGCGGTCGAGCGCGGCTGCCTCGGCCAGGAGGAGCGTGCCCGTCCGGCGGCCGTTGACCTCGGCCTCGCCACGTGCGGCGAGCCCCGCGAGCTTGTAGTCGAAGACTTCGCTGCCGAGCTTCACGGTGCTCGAACTCCAGCGGCGGTCTGCGGTCTCGGGGATGAATACTTTCTTGTCGTCGGTGCGGAAGTAGATGGCCTGCACGCTGACGCGCCGCGTCTCGTCCACCTCACAGATGCCCGGTGGGCGCATCGCGTAGTCTCTGGCGTTCGGGCAGGCCTGCTGCAGGGAGATCTGCGCGGCGGCCTGCGGGGCGAGCGCCAGCGTGGCGAGTAGGGCAGCGACGATGGCGAGGGACAGCTTCGGGGCCGAGTGAATCGCGTTCTGCTTCAGAGTTGTCGGGGTCATTTCTTACTCCTTCATCCGCCCTTGGCGGACGTTTCAAATCAGACGGGGATTTCTTCGTCAGGCTCTGCCGCGGTAAGGGCCGAAGGTCTTCCACGTGGCCGTGTCGAAATCGCGGGTCATGCCGCAGGAGAGGCACACGCGGTAGGTGCGCCCCTCGCGCGTGAACGGGCGGCCCATCCGGTGGCGCCAGCAGCCGCCGAGGAGGAACCCGGTGATCCGGGTGAGCGCGCCGCCGAAGGCGTGCCGACGCCCGACCACACTTCCGTTTCGCTGTTGATTGAGCGTCGCCGCGTGCTGCATCACCGCTCCTTCCTGGTGCTTGAACTTCGTCTCTTCCGGCGCGAGGGGTTATTAGGTTTGACTGGCGGAGGATAGCAGCGCGTTCGTGGGCTGAAAATTGTACGTGCGTGCAAACGCCTTGTACTTTGGTGCAACCCGACTTCACCCTCGGCACAGCCCTGCCCCAACCAGACAAAACAGCCCTCACTCCCGAAGTGGAGAGGGCTGCCCGGCGGGTCTCCGCACCGTTCTATTCGTTCAGGGGTTGCCGGAGGCGTGCAGCGTCGAGCGGACGGCGTCGAGGAGGGATGCGGCACTGAAGGGCTTGGTCAGGAACTCGACGGCCCCCGCGCGCACGGCCCTCTTGCGGGTCGGCTCGTCGGCGTCGGCGCTGATGAAGATGATGGGGGTGCGGCTGTCAGACTGGTTCAGATGCTCCTGCAAGTCCACGCCGCTGATGCCGGGCAGGTTAACGTCGAGGATGAGGCACGCAGATTTAGCGCGACCCCAGTTGGCGAGGAACTCCTCCGCCGAGCCGTAGGTCAGCACCTCCAGCCCGCCGGCCCTCATGATCCGCGAGACGGTCTTACGGACAGATTCGTCGTCGTCAACAACGGAGATGAACGGCCTCTTCTCTGTGGTAATCACGCCTCGGCCCGCTTTCTAAGCTACGTTCTTACAAAGAACATAGCAGGCCGGTGCGCGATTGGGTATCGTACTTTGGTGCAAGCGGGCAGGCCGGTATTGCCCTTTGGTGCAATGCGATGGGTTCAGGCTAAGGATTTTGGACGACGCCGAGCTTCTCGGCCATGCGGACGAGGTCGGCAAGCGAGTCGGCTTCCATCTTCTGCATGACAGCCGCGCGGTGCGCCTTGATCGTCCTCTCGCTGGCCCCGAGTTGCGCGGCCACCTGCTTGTTGAGCAGCCCCGCGACGACCAGCGCGAAGACCTCGCGCTCGCGCGGCGTCAGGCGCTCGTAACGGCCGTGCAGCCCTGCGGTCTCGGCCCCGCGCCTGCGCGCCTCGCGGTCGCGCGCGTGCCCCTCGCGGACGGCGTCGAGCAACTCCTGGTTGCGGAAGGGCTTCGTCAGGAACTCGACCGCGCCCGCCTTCATCGCCTGAACCGTCATGGGGATGTCGCCGTGGCCCGTGACGAAGACGATGGGGATCAAGAGGTCGGCCCGCGCCAGCTCGCGCTGGAGGTCGAGGCCGGAGAGGCCCGGCATCTGTACGTCGAGGATAAGGCACGCGGGCGCGTCGGGCCGCGCCGAGCGCAGGAACTCTTCGGCCGATGTGAAGGTGACGACGTGCAGGCTCACCGACTCGAAGAGCCGCTTGAGGTAAGAACGCATGGACGGGTCGTCGTCCACGACAAAGACTGTGTGCGTCGCCCCCGTCACGGCGACGCCTCCGCGGGCGGCAATGCGAAACGGAAGCAAGCGCCCCCGCCGCCGTTCGCCTCCACCCAAAGTCTGCCGCCGTGCGTGCGTATGATCGAGCGGCTGATGGAGAGCCCCATGCCCATCCCTTCGGGTTTGGTCGTGTAGAACGCGCCGAAGACTTTCTCCATGTCCGCGGGGCTGAGTCCCGGCCCGTGGTCGCGCACGGCGACGAGGACGTTGCCCGCATCGTCGTCCTCACCCGTCTCGACGACGAGCTCGCGCCGCGACTCTTCGACGGCACTCATCGCGTCCATAGCGTTTATGAGGAGGTTCAGGAGCACCTGCTGCAACTGCACGCGGTCGCCGAGCACGGGCGGCAGGCCCGTGCCGAGCCTCGACTGCATCCTCACGCGCCGCGCGTTTGCCGCGCCGCCGAGCAGCGACGCGACTTCGCCGACGACCTCATTGATGTCGAGCGGCGTCATCCGGGCTGTGCCTTTCCCGAGAAGGTCGCGGATGCGCCTGAGCACTTCGGCCGCGCGGTGCCCGTCGCTATCAATGTCCGAGATGGCTTCGCGCAACTGCGTGAGGTCGGGGGGCTCCTCGGAGAGCCACGTGAGGCAGATGTCTGCGTTGCCGATGATAGAGGTGAGCGGCTGGTTGATTTCGTGGGCGATGGAGGCGGCCAGCTCGCCCAGCGCCGTCACGCGGCTCATGCGCGCGAGGTCGGCCTGCGTCTGCCGCAAAGCCTCCTCTGCGTGCTTGCGCTCGGTGATGTCGCGCACGATTGACAGAATCTTATCGCCGTCGCAGCCGACGATGGACGCCTCATAGGCACGGACGCCGTCAGGCATCTCAAGCGTGTACTCGTGGAGCACGGGCTCGTCCGTCGCCAGCGCCCGCTCGAAACAGCGTAGCAAGTCGGCCGCCAGTTGAGGCGGCAACACGTCCGTCACCTTCTTCCCGAGGAGCTGCCCCGGCGGCAGCAGCAGCGGGCGGTCGTCCGTCGCGTGGTAGTCCAGGTATGTCCCGTCACGGCTTAGCACGAACATGGGGTCGGGGATGGCGTTGAGGATGGCGCGGTTGCGCGCTTCGCTCGCTTGCAGCGCCGCCTCGCGCCGCAGCAGTTCGGCGCGCGTTTGCGCCTCTTCCAACTCCCAAGTCAGCCGGTAGAGATAGCCGGGCCGCTTGAGGAGGTAGGTCGCGCCTCCCAGCTTGAGCGCCTGTCGTGCCAGATATTCATCCTCCTCGCGACACAGCAGCACGGCGGGCACGTCCAGCCGCCGCGTCAGGCGCAACTCTCTGAACACTTCCGGCGTGTCCAGCCCGGGCAGGCCGAAGCTCATCAGGAGGACATCGTAACGCCTGCCATCCTCCCGCGGCCGCAGGGCCGCGAGGGCCTCCGGCCCGGTGTGAACGACATCCAGGTGGAGGTGGCCGGCGTGCACGGCGAAGTAGTGGAGCGTGCTCTCGATATCGCACGATTCGTCTTCGACGTAAAGAATATTCAGGGGGTGTACCCGGCGCGCCGCGTCGGCCCGGTAGTGGTTCAGCGCGCTCTCCAGGATGACCGGCAGGCGGTCGAGATAGTCCCTGCTCTTGACCACGTAATCGTCGGCGCGGGCCTTGAGCGCGGCGACCGCCGTCTCTTCGTCGCCCAGGCCGGTGATGAGCACCACGGCTAACGGCAGGCTGTTTTCGCGTACGTGTTGCAGGAGGGAGAGGCCGTCGCCGTCGCGCAGGCGCATGTCCGTGAGCACCAGCTCGAGCGGGTCTGAGGCTATGCGGGCCAGCCGCGCGAGCGCCTCGCCGATGGTGGAGACAGTCTCCACCTCGACATCGGGCGCACTCTTCCGTAAGGCGCGCGCCGTGAGGTCGGCATCAAGCGGATTGTCTTCGACGTACAAAATCCTCATGAACTACCTCGGCGCCGTGTTCAAGGCGCACCAGTAAATT
>DASWQY010000070.1:0-1647 GCA_036403435.1 Pyrinomonadaceae bacterium | reverse complement strand
ATCGAGACGGCCTTCGGCCGCCTTGTCGAGGACTTCGGCGTCTTGCGGAACAAGGGCCGGGACTTTTGGAGGTGGTCGGCCCGGTTCCTCCGTAAAGTCCTCGCCTACAACCTCTCACTCCGGTTCGAGCGCACCTTCATGCAATGATGTCCTCCAGCTACGCTGGAAACCCGAGGTTCGGGTGCTCGTGCAACCACGCCGCCCTCCGGGTGCGAGGAGTGTGATCCCGTAGAGATGGGCGTGTTCACTCCCGGCGGTGCTAAAAAGCGCGCCCGCAACTGCCCGCGCTGATGCGAACACCGGTGACGGCGGATGTCGCGAGGCTCGAATGTCTAGCAGCCTGTCGGACTTAACATCGCGTTATGGTACATGATAGAATTAGGTGGACACTTCTGCACGCTGCCAGGATCGGTCACGAATGAGCAACTTCCGCCCTGTCGATCGCGACACCGGTTTCCTGCTGCCGCCGTCGGTTGACGAGTGGCTGCCAGAGAAGCACTTGGCGCGCTTCGTGGTGGAGGTGATCGATGGCCTCGACCTGGGCCGGATGGCCAAGACCTACCGCGGCTCCGGCTCGGCCTCCTACCACCCGTCGATGCTGCTGGGCATCCTGGTGTACGGCTACGCCACGGGGGTGTTCTCCAGCCGCAAGCTGGAGCGCGCGACCTATGACTCGGTGGCGTTCCGCTTCATCGCGGCCAACCAGCACCCCGACCACGACACCATCGCGGTGTTCCGGCGGCGCTTTCTTGAGGAGATCACGGAGCTGTTCGTCCAGGTGCTCGAACTGGCGCGCGAGATGGGTATGCTGCGGATGGGCACGGTAGCCCTGGACGGCACCAAGGTCCACGCCAACGCCAGCCGGCACAGCGCGCTGTCCTATGAGCACGCCGGCAGAGTTGAGGCGCAGCTGAAGGCCGAGGTCGCCGACCTGCTGGCCAAGGCCGAGGCGACCGACCTGCCCGACGGCCTGTCGATCCCCGACGAGTTGGCGCGGCGTGAGGAGCGCCTGGAGAAGCTGGCCGAGGCGCGCGCGACGATCGAGGCCCGTGCCCGGGAGCGCTTCGAGCGCGAGCAGGCCGAGTATGAGGCCAAGCTGGCGGCGCGCGACGCCAAGGCCGCGGCGACTGGCCGCAAGCCCGGGGGCAAGCCACCCGAGCCGCCGGTCGAGGGGGCCCGGCCGACCGACCAGGTCAACCTGACCGACGAGGAGTCCCGCATCATGCCGGTGGCGGGCGGTGGCTTCGAGCAATGCTACAACGCCCAGGCCGCGGTAGCGGCGGGCAGCCTGCTGGCGGCCGACGTGGTCCAGGCGACCAACGACAAGCAGCAGCTCGCGCCGATGCTGGGCAAGCTCGCCGCCCTGCCCGCGGACCTGGGCAAGCCGGAGCTGGCCGACACCGGCTACTTCAGTGCGGCCAACGTGCAGGTCTGCGGGGCGACCGGCATCGAGCCGCTGATCGCGTTGGGCCGCGACCATCCCGGCCTGGTCGAGCGCTTCGCCGCGGCGCCGCCCGCGCCGGACGATCCGACCCCGGTCGAGGCCATGGCGCACCGGCTGAAGACGCCAGAGGGCCGGAAGTTGTACGCCCAGCGTAAGCACACCGCCGAACCGGTGTTCGGCATCATCAAGTCGGTCCTTGGCTT
>DASWQY010000069.1:0-43091 GCA_036403435.1 Pyrinomonadaceae bacterium | reverse complement strand
AAGTCAGTTTTTAACTGATCACTGACCACCGACCACTGACCACTTCACATGTGAATCGTCAATCCGTGAATGCCTTCGGCGGCTTCCATGACGGCCTCGGAAATCGTCGGGTGCGCGTGCATGGTGTTGCCCAACTCTTCGGCGGTTGATTCGAGCTGCATGGCGACGCAGGCTTCGGCGATCAACTCGGTCGCGTGCGGGCCGATGATGTGCACGCCCAAAAGCTCGTCGTACTTCGTCTCCGAGATGACCTTGACGAAGCCCTCCTCTTCGCCGAGGATGCGCGCCTTGCCCGAGGCGGAGAAGAGGAACTTCGCCACCTTCACGTCGTAGCCCTCGTCGCGCGCCTTCTTCTCCGTCAGGCCGACGCTCGCCACTTCGGGGTCGCAGTAGGTGCACGACGGCACGTGGCGCAAGTTGATGGGCCGCGCGTCCTCGTGGCCCGCGATCTGCTCGACCGCGAGGATGCCCTCTTTCGACGCGAGGTGCGCGAGCCACGGCGTCGGAATCACGTCGCCGATGGCGTACACGCCTTCCTCATCCGTGCGGCAGAACTCGTCCACCTGAATCGCCCCGCGCTCGACCTTGACCTTCGTGCCTTCGAGCCCCAGGCCCTCTATGAACGGCATGCGGCCGACGGCGACCAGGAGCATCTCCGCTTCGAGCGTGACGGCCTCGCCCTTTGAAGTCTTGCCCGTGAGCTTCACGCCCCCTTCGGTCTTCTCCAGCTTTTCGAGCTTGGTGTCCAACTGCGACTTGATGCCGCGCTTGCGGAACGCCCTCTCCAACTCCTTAGAAACCTCCTCGTCTTCGAGGGGGAGCAGCCGCGGCATCAACTCCACAATCGTCGTCTCACACCCGAAGCGCGAATAAACGGAAGCGAACTCCACGCCGACCGCGCCAGCGCCCATCACGATTAGAGACTTCGGCACTTCCTTCAGCTCAAGGATGTGGTCCGAGTTGACGACTCGCTCGCCGTCCGTCTCGAAGCCGGGGATGGGGCGCACGACCGACCCGGTCGCGATGACGATGTTCCGCGTGTTGATGGTCCGCTCCTGCCCATCCTCGCCTTTAACGATGACTTTGCCGGGCAGGGCAAGACGCCCCGCGCCCTTGAACGTCGTGATCTTGTTCTTCTTCATCAGAAACTCTATGCCCTTAGAGTTCTTCATCACGACCTTGTCCTTGCGCTTCTGCACGTCCGCGAAGGCCAACTGTACGCCCGAGACCTGCACGCCGAAGTCGGCGAGCCCGTGCAGCGCCTTCTCGTAATAGTGCGCCGACATCAACAACTGTTTCGTCGGGATGCAGCCGCGCAGCGTGCAAGTCCCGCCCAGCCGCTTGTCCTTCTCCACGAGCGCGACCTTCAGCCCCAGCTGCGCGCCGCGAATCGCCGCCACGTACCCTCCGGGTCCGCTCCCTATAATCGTCACGTCGAATTGTTCAGTAGCCAATGTACTCTCCTTAAAATGATGAACGCGGAATGCGGAATGATGAATTAAAAACCAATTGTCTTTAATTCATCATTCATCACTCCGCATTCCGCATTGCTTTTATCTGCGTCCCGTGGTGGGCGAAGTGTTTGAAGGTCACGCCTTCGATGTACTTATAGACGGGGGTGGACTCGTCCACCTCGTCCGGGAGCGCGGCAATGATGCGCTCCATCTCCTTGTGCGCGGCGTCGAACTCTTCGCGCACCTGGGGCATGGAGCGTTCGCGGCGGCTCTCGACGGCCTGCCGGTTAAACTCGTCTATTGCCTCGTGGCTCAGCCGCTGCGGCTTCCACGTCCCCGCCTGAATCTCGCCTATGATGCGCGCCGCCTCTATCTCCCAGGCGGCGATGTGTGAGAGCGCGTCCTTGACGGACCACTGTGCGTTAAACCCCGCGCGCGTCGCCTCTTCCTCGGTCAAGCCTTCGAGGGCGGCGGCCAATTCTCCGTGGGTCTCGCGCACGCGCTCCTGCAATTCAGTCCTCTTCATCGCGGTCTCTCCGCACTTCGGGCGCGAGGCGTGCCCCCTTTGCGGCCTCCAGTCTGGTCTTCGTGTGTTAAGTCTGGGCAATAGTATAGCCACGTTGTCAGTGCTTTTACAAAAGCGCGGCATTATAATCCCGGACGCGAAATTCATCCAACGGGCCCGGCCGGGCTCGAAAACTTTGCTGGAAGCGAGGACTCTGCAACAGATGGAACACTCCGAAGGATTCCTGGAACTGGTCGAAGAAGCCAAGCGCCGCATACGCGAAATCTCCGTCGAGGAGACCCTTGAGCGCCTGAACGCGGGCGAGGGCGCGCGCCTGATAGACGTGCGCGAAGACCACGAGTGGGAGGCCGGCCACGCCCGCGGGGCCGAACACCTCGGCAAAGGCATCATCGAACGCGACATCGAGAAACAGGTGCCCGAAAAATCCACCGAACTCATCCTCTACTGCGGCGGCGGCTACCGCTCCGCCCTCGCCGCCGAAGTCTTGCAGCGCATGGGCTACTACGACGTGTCTTCGATGTCCGGCGGCTGGAAGGCTTGGAAAGAGGCCAGCGCGCCGGTAGAGGGAGGAGAAAGTTAAGGCTTTGAAGCCTTATGCTTTGCTGCTATCTTTGACGGGCGGAACTCACAAACCTGCTTTTCGAGCAGCGCCTCTCGATTCAGAAGGGAACCGATGATGACGGCTCAGCTTCTAAAACCTCCCGCAGTGTTCGTCTCATACGCTCGCGAGGACGAACCTTATAAGGATGACCTGATAAAGCAACTCAACGTCCTTGAAGCACAGGGTGTAATTTCAAGTTGGCACGACGGATTATTGGTTGCCGGCGAGCAATGGGGCGAGACAATCGTTAGTCAGATAAATGCCGCGCGCATCATCCTGCTGCTCATCAGCCCCGACTTCATGAACTCCCACTACATCCGTAATGTCGAGATGAAACGGGCCAGCGAGCGGCACGAAGCAGGGGAGGTTGTAGTCATACCCATCTTAGTCCGCAATGTTAATAGCTGGGAGAACGTGCGATTCAGCGAGTTGAAACTCGGAGAGCTTAACGCCCTGCCCGTCGGGGCAAAGTTCATCTCACAATGGGGAAACCGCGACGACGCGTTTGCCAATGTAGCCGGAGGAATCCAGAGGGCAGCAGAAAAACAAAGCTCGGGTAAGGACAAGGCAAAGGTTATAGCCCCTATCCCCCGCCCGCCCGTCGTCGGCTTTGTCGCGCGCCGGGATGAACAGGGGCGCGACATCGTGGAGCGGTTGAAAGAAGAACTCGCGCCGCAGGGAAATCAGTTAGTCACGCTCTCAGGACCGGGCGGCATCGGAAAGACCACGCTCGCCGCGGAAGCCGCGCGTGCGTTGAGGGAAGTGTTCGGAGAGCGCATCGTTTGGAGCAGCGCGGAGAAGCGCGCGGACTTCATGCTCCCCACGCTGCTTGACGACATCGCTACACAGTTAGGACGCGAAGACTTGCGGACGCTCGCGCCAGCTTTGAAAGAGGCGCAGGTGCGTGAACTAATCGCCGACCCGCCGACCCTCGTCGTGCTGGATAACTACGAGACGATTGAGCCCGGTGCAAAGAAGGGCATCGAGGAATGGTTTGCGCCCGCGCAGTGTTCCGCGCTCCTGACTTCACGACATGGAATCAGGTGGACGCATCACATCACGATTGCTGCCATGTCGCGCGAAGAGGCGCAGGAATATTTAGAGAGATTAGTCACGGAGACGCAGGACGAGCAGATTTTCTCCGCCGAGGTCCGCCAGCACATCTACGAAACGGCGGAGGCCAACCCGTATGTCATGCAATGGGTGGTGGCGCAGATTGGCGCGGCGCAGGAACCCGGCACGGTGCTGAAAGAGTTAGCGCAGGGCGAAGGAGACGCCGCCTCGCGTGTCTATGACCGCTCTTTCAACCTGGAACAGTTGGGCGACGACGGACGCGCCGCGCTACTCGCCCTCTCGCTGTTTGTGCCGAGTGCCGCACGCGACGCGTTGGCAGAGGTCGCAGGGTTCGGCGGTGATTTGAAGCGCGTGAGCGAAGCCGTCAAGAACCTGCGTGCGTTGTGGTTGATTAAAGGGATAGATGAAAACCGGCGCTTCACCATTGAAGGCTTGACGCGCAGTATGACACGCGCGCGACTCTTGAAAGACTCGCAGGCCGGAGAATTCCGCCAGCGGTTCGTGGCCCACTTTCTGAGTTACGCCGAAGCGCACGCGCAGCCGACGCCTGAAGATTTCGATGCGTTGGAAGCAGAGAAAGATAACTTATCGAGCGCGATGGATGCGGCGTTCGAGCTGGAAGATTGGGCGAGTGTGATGCGAATCCGCTTCGCACTGGAAAAGTTTCTGGATTTACACGGCTACTGGGACGAAGCGATACGTAGTGGTAAACAGGCACTCACAGCAGCGAGGCATTCGCAGATTGAAAGCTCAGTGGCAGGATTGGCGCATAACTTGGCTGTCACACACTATAGGCGTGGAGAGTTGGAATCCGCGCGACGTCTCTATAATGAGAGCTTGGAGATTGCAAAGAGGCTCGGCAATCAGAGCGGCATCGCCAGCACCTTGCATGAATTGGGCAGGCTTGCCCAATCTCAAGGCGAGATAGAAGAACCGCGGCGTCTCTACAGCGAGAGTTTGGAAATCAATAAGGGGCTCAGCGATCAGAGCGGCATCTCCAGCACCTTACACCAACTAGCGATGCTTGCTCAATCTCAAGGCGAGATAGAAGAAGCGCGGCGACTCTATAATGAAAGCTTGGAGATTGCAAAGAGGCTCGGCGATCAGAGCGGCATCGCCATCACCTTGCATCAGTTGGGCATGCTTGCAGAAGTTGAGAATAACAAAGTAGAGGCGGTGCGGCTGTTTCGTGAAGCGTTGGGTATCTTTGAGAGACTCAAGTCGCCTGATGCGGAGATTGCGCGCCGGAGTTTGGAGAGAGTGGAGAGGGAAGGGACTTGATATAGGCTGAAGATAATCTGTTGGCTGCCGGAGTTCTTGCGTGACGATGTAATAGCCTGCCATTACCTCAAAGTATAAGTTTATTCTCAAAGGCGAGTGGGGCGCTCACGGTTGGTGCAGTGGCTTTGCCGTGTGCGGAAGGGGCGTTGCCGGGCGTGGCAAGGTTATTGCGGCGGGTGGCAATGGCGCTGCGCCCCGCCACAACGCCATTGCCACGGCTCACAATGCCGTTGCGGGGAGGCGCAATGGCGTTGCGTCGTTCGACAACGGCGTTGCGCCGTGTGGCGATGGTGTTGTGGGGGACGGCAACGGTGTGGTGTGGGGTCGTTAGTTCGTTGCGGGCGAGTGAAATTTTGTTGTTGCAGGCCGCGAGAGGGTTGGGTAAGATTGGCACATCCTCGCGTGGCCTCAACCTCTCTTAAAAAGGAGTTCTCACCATGCCAGATCAAAGTAGAAGATTAAGTCCAGCGCAGATTCAAGCTGACAGGGACGCGTTCGCGGCGTTGCAGGCGGTTGCGGGTTATGCGCCGGCTAATCCGGCTTACGCGTTGACGGCGATTACGGCGGCGCGGACGAATCTTGATGGGGCGCAGGCAGCGGAGACGCAGACGGCGGCGGCTGCGGCGGCGGCGCGCGACGGTGCGGTGGCGAGGGAGTGGGAGTTTCATAACCTGATGCTGAGTGTGAAAGACCAGATTATCGCGCAGTTCGGGAAGGACTCGAACGAGGTGCAGGCGGTAGGGTTGAAGAGGAAATCGGAGTACAACCGCCCGAAGGCGCGCGCGAAGAAGGGGAGCGCGCCGGCTTAAGTTAGGGGAAATTACGTCGGGCCGCGGAAAGAGGGAGGAGAAGCGCCGTCAGTGGGTGTTTCTCCTCCCTCCTTTTCCTCCGCGGCTTTTACACCTCGCCCGCTAAGGACGCCTCTCAATGGGCCAGGGTGAATTCTATTTCCACCATCATCCCTGGGATCGCCAGCCCCTCGACCTTCTTCAGAATGCCCGTGGCCGGCTTGGGATACACTGAAATCTGCCCCTTCTCCGGCCCGAACCATTGCTCCAGGATTTCGAGCACGGCCTGTTGCTGATCGTCTTGAACCTTGCTGTCAACGACCAGATCGAAATAGACGATGTCGTACTTGGAATAGAAACCCGAACCGTCCGCGTACGGGATTGTTGCGAAGAAGGCGTCCAGATGATCCACTATCCACTGCATCTGCGGGGCGGGCTCATTCGGATACGCGACGTTGTTGGTCTGCTGGCCCGGCTTTCCGCCAACGTCGGCCGGGCCGTAACCTGTGATAAAGAGTATTTCTGAGAAGTTGGAGAGCCGCAGCCCGCGGCTGAACAGTTCCGTGTTCTCCCAGTGATGCGTGTCATTGAACGGCACTTTTGTAATCGCCGCTGTCCCGACCGCCGAGAGGGAACACAAGCCGTCAATGCGGGCTGTGCCTCCACCGGCTGCTAGCCACTGGGGCACTATTGATGACCCGCCCGCGGCAGGGGAGATTTCGGCGTAGCAGGTGAGGGAGAACGTCGCCAACTGACCAGCTACGGGCGTGGGAGACGAACCCCTGCCAAACGTTTGATCGTCGTCTGACGGTGTCCTTAATACCAACTGAAAGTATGTTCCGTCCGCGGTGGCTTGATCATTCCAGGTGCTCGGAATGGTCAGCGTGACGAGAAAGTTGCCGCTTTCGTGCTCGCCAAAGCTCAGCGCCAGTCCCGGAATATCATCCCAGGCATTTTGGTCGCAAGGAAGTTCATCTTGTGTCGTTGAAGCTAGACGGAATTCGGTAATAGGATATCTGTCCATCGGTTTTCTCCTTACTGAGTCGGGCTGGTTGAGGTCGTGAAGAAGTATATGCGTCAAGGGGGCGAGGTGCAGGGGGGGCGGAGTCTATCAGCTTGCGCCCCGTTGTCAAGCTAATTATGTGAGAGGGAGATTGTCGCCCGCGGCCGGGAAGCGCGAGCGGGAGTACGTGCCCTCCCCTTTTACCCTACGCCTTCACCTCTGGTGTACAATTAAAATTGTAGAACGATTCTCAGTTGCAGGGGCGAGGGTTTGTCTCCGCGACTCAGGCTAAGGATGAAGGATTCTATGGCAGAGGAAGCAGGTCAGCAGAAGGCTGAGGATGCGAGCGCGACGCGCGTCGAGACGGATTCGATGGGGGAGATTGAGGTCCCGGCAGACAAGTATTACGGGGCGCAGACGCAGCGGTCGCTGATTCATTTCGAGATCGGCGACGACGCGATGCCGCGGGAGATGATCAGGGCGCTCGGCGTGTTGAAGAAGGCGGCGGCGCTGGTGAATCAGGATTTGGGGAAGCTGCCGAAGGATAAGGCCGAGTTGATTACGCGCGCGGCGGACGAGGTCATAGAGGGGAAGTTGGACGAGCATTTCCCGCTGCGCGTGTGGCAGACGGGGAGCGGGACGCAGACGAACATGAACGCGAACGAGGTCATCTCGAACCGCGCGATTGAGATGAGCGGCGGGGTGATGGGGAGCAAGCAGCCCGTGCACCCGAACGACCACGTCAATATGTCGCAGTCGTCAAACGACACCTTCCCGACGGCCATGCACATCGCGGCGGCCGAGGAGATGAACAAGCTCATCCCGGAAGTCCAGAGGGTCCGCGACGCGATTGACGCGAAGGCCAAAGAGTTCGCGGACGTGGTGAAGATCGGGCGCACGCACTTGCAGGACGCGACGCCCATCACGGTCGGGCAGGAGATGTCGGGCTGGGCCAGTTTGCTTGAGCGCGACGTGGAGCGTTTACAGTTGACGCTGCCCGGACTTTACGACCTCGCCATCGGCGGGACGGCCGTCGGCACGGGGCTCAATTCGCACCCGCAGTTCGGAGAGCGCGCGGCGGCGAAGATTGCGGAGCTGACCGGGCTGCCTTTCAAGTCGCACCCGAACAAGTTCGCGGCGCTCTCGGCCCACGACGAGATGGTGTTTGCGAGCGGCGCGCTCAAAACCCTCGCCGGCTCCTTGATGAAAATCGCGAACGACATACGGTGGCTGGCTTCGGGGCCGCGCGCGGGCTTCTGCGAGCTGATACTGCCGGAGAACGAGCCGGGCTCTTCGATCATGCCGGGTAAGGTCAACCCGACGCAGAGCGAGGCGATGACGATGGTCGCCGTGCAGGTCTTCGGCAACGACGCGGCGATAGGCTTCGCGGGCTCGCAGGGCAACTTCGAGCTGAACGTCTTCAACCCGGTAATGATTCACAACCTGCTGCACTCGATTCGACTCATCAAGGACGCCTGCCACGGCTTCGTTGACTACTGCGTCGCCGGCATCGAGCTGAACCGCGAGAAGATTGACGAGCACCTCAGGAATTCGCTCATGCTGGTGACGGCCTTGAACCCGCACATAGGCTACGACAACGCCGCGAAGATCGCCAAGAACGCACACAAGAAGGGCATCTCCCTGCGCGAGTCGGCCGTCGAGCTTGGCCTCTTGACGGGCGAGCAGTTCGACGAGTACGTCAAGCCGGAGGAGATGACGCACGCCTAGAAAAGCGGTAGTGGTCCAGTTTCAGACGGGCGAAGGGAAAGGCGGTTTCACGCTGGAGGCGCAAAGCCGCGAAGAAAGCACGCAAGGCGAAGAAGCCTTCAACCTCTTTGCTGTCTCCTTTGCGTCTTTGCGCCTTTGCGTGAGACTCCTCCCTGATAAAGACGGCCCACAACTTCAACCCGAACCACCACCAGAAAAGCAATGCGGAATGTGGAATGATGAGTGCGGAATTAAAGGCAGTCGCTTTTTAATTCCGCATTCATCATTTTGTCGGGCTGAGGAAAGAGCCGGCGGGCGGAAACCGGCGCGCAGGAGCGCCCCGCGCCGCCCATCTGCGGCGACTTTTTTTGCATCTAAGTTGGTGCAGGCGTGAGGGGACTAGCGGTCGCCCGGCCTGCTCGATTTTTGTCCGGCCGAGGGACGCGCGAGCGCGAGTGCTTGCGCGCAGTTTCCGCGGGCCGTATAGTTGCCAGTTTGGCGCGGGGGAAGACGAAGATGACGACTGTTCTTGAGACGAAAAAGGCCCCGGCGCTCGAAGATTACTTCGGGATGTCGGACGCCGAATTGAACGCTCGCATCGATGCGGCGCGGCGCGAGTTGGGGAGGCAGTTGGTGATTTTGGGCCACCACTACCAGCGCGACGATGTCATCGTGCACGCGGACTTCACGGGCGACTCGTTCAGGCTGGCGCAGCTCGCGGCCTCGCGCCCCGAAGCCGAGTTCATAGTCTTCTGCGGCGTGCACTTCATGGCCGAGTCGGCGGACATTCTCAAGCCGGGCGATCAGCAAGTCATCCTGCCGGACCTGGGCGCGGGCTGCTCGATGGCCGACATGGCTTCGGCCGAACAGGTCGAGGACGCCTGGGAGCAACTCGGCGCGCTCGGCATCCACGACGAGTTCCGCGTGATGCCGATCACGTACATGAACTCGACGGCCGCGATCAAGGCATTCTGCGGCGCGCATAATGGTGTGGTCTGCACCTCGTCGAACGCCGTGCCGCTGTTCGACAAGAGTTTGAAGGAGGCGGACAAGCTCTTCTTCTTCCCGGACCAGCACCTCGGGCGCAACACGGGCGTTAAGTTCGGCATCCCGCTCGACGAGATGGTCGTCTGGGACCCGTTCAGGGAGCTTGGCGGCAACACGGAGGAGCAGCTGCGTAAGGCGCGGCTCATCCTCTGGAAGGGCCACTGCTCCGTCCACGGGCGCTTCAAGGCGTGGCACGTGGACCAGGTGAGGGAGCAGGTGCCGGGCATAAAGGTGCTCGTCCACCCGGAGTGCATTTACGAGGTGGTGCAGAAGGCGGACCTGAACGGCTCGACCGAGTTCATCATCAAGACGCTGGAGGCCGCGCCGGCCGGCTCCAAGTGGGCCGTCGGCACTGAGGTGAACCTGGTTAACAGGCTTATTGCGCGCCACCCGGACAAGCACATCCAGCTGCTCTCGCCGGACCTCTGCATGTGCGCGACGATGTACCGCATCGCGCCGCAGAACCTGGCGTGGGCGCTCGAATCGCTCCTGGAGGGCGTGGTCGTCAACCGGATCAGCGTCCCCGAAGAGACCGCGCGCCTGGCTCGCGTCGCGCTTGACCGGATGCTGGCAATTAAGTAAAAGCTGTGATAAGTGATGAGTAAAGCAACCGTCTTTACTCATCACTTATCACTTGAACGGAGGCATTAGTGGCTGACCCGAATGATCGCGTCGAGGAGAACGTCGCCGGCGCGTATTACGTGGACATGAATTGCATAGACTGCGACGTTTGCCGCGACACCGCGCCGGACAACTTCACGCGCTCCGACGAGAACGGTTACTCCTTCGTCTACAAGCAGCCCGAGACGGAAGACGAGCGCGCGATGTCCGAAGAGGCGATGGCCGCCTGCCCGGTCGAAGCCATCGGCAACGACGGGTAACGCTCAAGTCCAAAGAGGTCCAAAGTGCAAGGCCCAAAGTCAAAAACATCGAGTTGACTTTGGGCCTTGCACTTTGGACCTTAGACCCGGATTTTTATCCAGCCGTCTTCGATGATGACTTCGTAAGTCTCGACCGTCTCGGCGGGGCGGTTGAGGCAGGCTCCCGTCCGCAGGTCGAAGCGCCAGCCGTGCCAGTCGCACTCGACCGAGTGGCCGCAGAGGCGGCCGTCGGCGAGCGGTGCGCCCTTGTGCGGGCAAAAATTTTCGATGGCGTAGAACTCGCCGCCCACGTTGTAGAGCGCCAGCTCCGTGCCGTTCAACAGCTCTACGGTCGCGCCGCGCCCCTCGGGCACATCCGCGACGCGCCCGACCGTCACCGTCTGGCCCTCGCGCCGCGGCCTCTTGAGGTTCCCGAACTTCGGCGTAAAAGATTGCACGCGCGGAATCGTAGCAAAAGCAAGGAAAAAGTAAAAAGGTAAAAGGTAAAAGTAAGCAAGGCGGAAACCACGTTTAGATAAGAACGTGGTTTCCGCCTCCATTGTGCCTTTTACCTTCGCCTTTGCCTTATCGCCGAACCTAGTTATAATCATCTCAATTGTCCCCTTCGCATTTTGTGTTCAGGCGACGGCGGCCGCTTCATCGGCGCGCGCCGCATCGCCCGCGGCCGCTCCGGGCGGTCATTTGACGAACAGCGTGACAGGGAGGCCGAAAGATCATGTCAAGAAATCGGTACGACAGGGACGACGATTATTACGGCGGGGGCTCCGGCGAGAGAGGCGGTCAAGAGCGCGGCGGCTACAGGTCCGAGCGCGGTTACGGCGGCCGCCACAGCGGCCCGCTCGACAGGGACTTAGGTTTCGACGACTCGTACGGCCCGCGGCGCGGAGGCTATCCGGGCGGCGTGCGGGATGCGCGCGGCCGTGACGACTACGCGCGCGGCGCGTACGGCGAGCGCGCGGACTACCGCACGGACGAGCGGCGCTACGGTGGTTACGAGGGCGAGGGGCGTCGGCACCGCGGCGGCGCAGACGCTGACGACCGCTCGTGGTACGAGGAGGCGCGCGACTATTTCCGCGGGCGGCGCGAGGAGCGCGGGCACGGGGCGTCGCGCTCGCACGTGCGCTGCCGCGACATCATGACGCGAGACGTGACGGTCTCCATGCGCGAGACTAGCCTGATGGATGTCGGCGCGATGATGCGCGACGAGGACACGGGCGTCATTCCCGTCGTCGAGCGCCAGGACGGGCAGGCAGGGGAAGGCAACGGCCGGACGCGCAGCAACGGCAAGCTCGTCGGCCTCATCACCGACCGCGACATAGTGATTCGCGCCGTCTCCGAAGGCAAGGACGCGCGCCTGACCCGCGCCGAGGAAGTGATGACAAGCGACATTCACACGGCGCGTCCGAACGACCGCGTGATTGACGCGATACGGAAGATGGGCGACAAGCAGGTGCGACGCATCCCCGTCGTGGACGACAACAACAACCTGCTCGGCATCATCTCGATGGCCGACGTGGCGCTCGAAACCGAGGAGGACCGCGAGCTGGCCGAAGCCCTCGAAGAGATTTCGAGCGGCTCCTCCTTCTGGAGCAAAATCTTTGGCTAAAAGCAGCATCCAGGAGCCAGAATCCAGAATGAGAGGCTCTCGCCCTTTCTTCTGCTTTCTTTTCATTCTGACTCCTGGATTCTGAATTCTGAATTCTGTTCTTATGGCTGAATCGGTCGAGCGATATTTTCGGATGATCCCTTTGGGGAGGCGGTCGCGGCCGTGCTCGCGCGCGTGGCGGCCCGACGCGGACGTGTACAGGACGGCGGACGGGTGGATCGTCAAGGTTGACCTGGCGGGCGTGAGCGCCGACGAGCTGGAGATCGAGGTGGGCGAGCGGACGCTCGTCATCAGGGGGTGCCGCCGCGACACCTCCTTCGGCGAGGGCGTCGTTTACCATCAACTCGAAATCACCTACAGCCGCTTTGAAAAGACGCTGCGCTTCCCCTGCTCAATCGAGGGCGCTTCGCTCCTGCGCGACTACCGCGACGGCCTGCTGATTCTGCACCTGCGCGGGGAAGAGAAATGCGAGGAATGATGAATGCGGAATGATGAATGATGAATTAAGAAAATGTTTTTAATTCATCATTCATCATTCCGCATTCCGCATTGAATTTTATGTCTGAGAATAGAGAGAACCAGCAAACGCAACAGCAGGGCGGGCCGCGGGCGGTGCCGTTCGAGATCAGCGTGCTGCCTTTGCAGCAGACGACGCTCTTCCCGGAGACGGTGATTCCGCTCTCGGTCGGGCGGCCGCGCTCGATGAACGCGGTCGAGGCGGCGCTCGCCACCGAAGAGAAGCTCCTGGCCTGCGTCACGCTCCGCAAGGAAGGGGTGACGGGACAGGACGCCGTGCCTTCAGACCTCTACGACGTGGGCACGCTCGTCATGGTCAAGCGCATGATGCGCGACGAGGAGGTGATGCAGCTCATCGTCCAGGGCACGGAGCGCATCAAGGTCCTGGAGTGGACGCAGGAGCAGCCGCACCTGCGCGCGCGCGTCGAAATCCTCCCGCACCTCACCGTCGTTGACCCCGAAGAGGTCGAGGCGCTCAAGCGCAACATGCAGGGGCTGATTCAGCAGGCGCTCGCCATGCTGCCGCAAGTCCCGCCCGAAGTCCGCATGGCCGTGATGAACTCGGACGACCCCGTGCGGCTGGCCTACTTCCTCGCCTCCGTCCTCAACCTCGGCGTCGAGCAGGAGCAGAAGATGCTCGAAGCCAACACGGCGGACGAGCTGCTGCGCCTGGCGCATGGCCTGCTCACGCGCGAGGTCGAGATCATGCAGCTCCGGTCGAAAATTGCGACCGAGGCGCAGACGGAGATGAACAAGGCGCAGCGCGACTACATCCTGCGCCAGCAGATGAAGGCGATCCAGAAGGAGCTGGGCGACGACGAGGGCGGCGAGCGCGCCGAGGCAGAGATGTTGCGCGAGCGGCTGGAGCAGGCGGACCTCCCGGAGGAAGTCGCCAAAGAGGCCGACCGCGAGCTGCGTCGGATGGAGAAGCTGCCGGCCGCCGCGCCCGACTACCACGTCATACGCACGTACCTCGAATACGTCCTCGAACTCCCCTGGAAGAAATCGACGGAGGACAAGCTGGACCTTAACGAGGCGCGGCGCATCCTCGACGAAGACCACTACGGGCTGGAAGAGATCAAGGAGCGAATCCTCGAATTCCTCGCCGTCATTAAGTTGAAGCCCGAGGCCAAGAGCCCCATCTTGTGCTTCGTCGGCCCGCCGGGCGTCGGGAAGACCAGCCTGGGGCGCTCGATTGCGCGCGCGATGGGGCGGCACTTCGAGCGCATGAGTTTGGGCGGCGTGCGCGACGAGGCGGAGCTGCGCGGCCACCGCCGGACCTACATCGGCGCGATGCCCGGCCGCATCATCCAGTCAATCCGGCGGGCCGCGGTTAATAATCCGGTGATGATGCTCGACGAGATTGACAAGCTCGGCGCGGACTACCGCGGCGACCCGGCCGCGGCGCTCCTGGAGGTTCTGGACCCGCAGCAGAACAACTCTTTCCGAGATCACTACCTCGACCTGCCCTTCGACCTCTCGAAGGTCTTCTTCATCGCGACGGCGAACCAGTTGGGGCCGATACCCGGCCCGCTGCGCGACCGCATGGAGATTATTCGGCTGGCCGGCTATTCGGACCAGGAGAAGCTGCATATCGCACGGCGCTACCTCGTGCCGCGCCAGATTCAGGAGAACGGGCTCGACGCTGGACGGTTTGAAATCACGGACGCGGCGTTGAAGCTCATCGCCGAGCGTTACACGCGCGAAGCGGGCGTGCGGCAGATGGAGCGAACCGTCGGCGGCATCGTCCGCAAGGCGGCGCTCAAGATCGCGCGCGGCGAGGCGGAGCGCGTCGTGGCTGACGCCGCGGACATCAAGGAGTATTTGGGCTCGCCTAAGTTCTACCCCGAAGAGGCGCGCAAGGAGTTGCCTGCCGGTGTCGCGACCGGCATGGCGTGGACCGAGATGGGCGGTGAAGTCCTCTTCATAGAGGCGACACTTCTGCCGGGCGGCTCCGGGCTGACCATCACGGGGCAGTTGGGCGAGGTGATGCAGGAGTCTGCGCGCGCCGCACGCTCTTACCTGTGGTCGCACGCCTCGGAGTTCGGCATAGACCCGGAGATGTTCAAGGGCTACGGCGTGCACCTGCACGTGCCCGCCGGGGCTATCCCGAAGGACGGGCCGTCGGCCGGCGTGACGATCACGGCGGCGCTGGCCTCGCTCTACACCGGGAGACGCGTTCGCCCCGACACGTCGATGACGGGCGAGATAACTCTGTCGGGGCTGGTCTTCCCCGTCGGCGGCATCAAGGAGAAGGTGTTGTCGGCCCACCGCGCCGGCATACGCCGCATCATCCTGCCCGCGCGCAACGAGGGCGACCTCGAAGACATCCCCGACGACGTGCGCAAGGAGCTTGAGATCGTACTGGTCACGCGCATCGGCGAGGTCGTAGACGCCGCGCTCGAAATGCTCGTCTCCAACCCGCCGCCGCCACAGCACCCGCGAGCCCCGCAGGAAGAGCGCGGCCAGAAGCAGCCGGAGGGCGAGGTCGTCAGGGTGCGCGAGGCTTAGAGCGAATTTAGCTGATGTATGTAGGGGCGGGAAGTTGAGTGTGCGCCGACGCGGCGTTCACCGCAGAGACGCAGAGAACACAGAGGGGGCGCAGAGAGTTGAACGGTATTCAAGCCTCTGCGCCCCCTCTGTGTCCTCAAGATAACCCACTACCAAAAAGAGAAGCCCCGCGCCGCACGGAAGGCGACGCGGGGCTCTACTGTTAAGGGCCGGGCCGATTTAATTGACTACTGCCCGAACCTCTGCCTGTACTCCGCCGAGTCGAGGAACCCGCCGACGAGTTTGAGCAGGTCCAGCTTCTGGCCCAAAGGCTCTAGGCCGCTGCCGACGCCCGCGTCCGCCTCGCGCTTGAGGAAGGCGTGGTATTGGAGGACGACCTCGGCCTCGCCGATGAACTTCGCCGAGACCTCTTCGCTGTCCGCGAGCTGCCAGAGCACGTCGCCCCGCGTGAGCGAGCCGCCGGAAAGCCCCGCGACCCACGCCCCGCGCTGCGAGTGGTTCGGCAGCCCTGCGGCCAGCAGGAGCGCGTCCACGTAGTCCGCAGCCTGAGTCCTGGAACCGAAGCGGTCCTTGAATTCCGCCTTCGCCATGAAGTCGGAGACCAGGTCAGCCTTGTTCAGCGAAAGCTCCGCGGCGTCGCGCGAGCTGGCGAGCCTGGCCGCGTCCGGCGTCAGCTCGTCGAAGCGCGCCACGCGCCCGAGCGCCGCGCGGTAGAGGCGGTAGGCGAAGTAGCCGCTCTGCTTGAACTCATCGCTCTTGAAGATGGCCGAGGCCACGGCCGCGCGACCGCAGTCCGCGCCGCCGCCGCACTTCTTCAGAGTGGTGAGCCAGTAGTTGAGCCCCTTCTCGTCCGGCTCGCGGCCTAACACGTCCACGTAGAGCTGACGGACGAAGAATTCGTCCGACCCGAGCGGGTTGGCCGCGGCCGCGCCGTTCGCGTCGTCATCGGCAATCGTGACGACGGCCGAGGTCGTGCCCGCGAGTTTCGCGCCCGTGGGCTTCGACAGGCTGACCGTGAAGCTCTCCGGCCCCTCGGCGTAGGCGTCGTTGACCACGGGGATAGAAATCTCCCTGCTCGACTCGCCCGCCGCGAAGCGCAGCGTGCCGGCAGCCGTGGCATAGTCGCAGCGGTTCGAGGCCTGGCCCGTGACGGCACCGCAGCCTACCCCCGCAGCCGACGGGTCAGTCGTCTTGTAGTTGACCGAGGCCGGCGCGGACTTGTCGCCCTCCCTGGTGACCGTGACCGTGGCGCGCAGTGAACCTTCCGCAGTGCTGTAGACGGGTGCGCCCAGCGAGAAGGTGCTCGGGCTCGACGGCGGCGGGCTCGTCACCGTGATCGCGATGATGTCCGAGTCCGTCTTCGCCGGCCCAGGCGTGTTGCCGAGGTCGTTGGAGAGTATCGTCAAGGAGGCCGCGCCGACGTAGTTGGCGTTGGGCTTGAACTGCATACCGTTCATGGCCGCGTTGACGTTACTGATGGTGCCCGTGAAGATCATGTACTGGTCGGTCGTCCCGTCGCCCATCGAGAACGTGAGCCCCGCAATGATCGGCAGGGTGACCGTGCCCTTCTGCGCCGTGAGCGCGACCTTGATGATCGCCCCGCCAGCGTCAACGTCCGTCACCTTGACGAGTTTCGAGCTGGCCTGCGCGAAGGTCAGCGTGCCGTTCTTGACGACCGTCTGCGCGCCGGGCACGGTGTTGACCGGCGCGTCGTTGACGGCGTTGACCGTGATGTTGAAGGTCTGCGGCGGGGAGGACATGTCTTGCCCGCTGTTGGTCGTGCCCGAGCCGTCCTTGAGGACGACGGTGACCGCGGCCGTGCCGGAGGCATTGTCCGTCGGCTTGTAGGTCAGCGTCCCCGTCGGGCTGATTGCGGGCTGCACGGAGAAGAGCGAGTTGTTGTTGTTCGTCGCCGTGAAGGTCAAGACCTGGCCCGACTCGTTCGGCGCTCCGGGCGAGATCGGGTTGGCCCAGTTACTGACCGACTGCGGCCCGGCGTCCTCGCCCACGACCTGGTCCGGCCCCTTGGTGAACGACGGCGCGTCGTTCACGGGGGTGATGTTGATGGAGAAGGTGCGCGAGACCGTCTCGGCGCCGCCGCCTCCGTCGTTGACGGTGACCGTGATGACCGCAGTCCCGTTGGCGTTGGCGACGGGCGCGTAGGTCAGCGTTCCCGAAGAGTTCGGGCTCGTGTAGTTAATCACCGGGTTCGGGACGATGGCCGGGTTGCTGGAGACCGCAGTCACTTGCAAGGTCTGCGACTCGTTGCCGCCCGCGCCGATGCCCGTCAGCGTGATCACTTCGCCCGCCGAGTCTTCGAGGATGAAGCGGTTGTTGAGCGGCCCTAAGATGGGCTGGTCGTTGACCGCGTTGATGGTGATGGTCGAGGTGTCAATGCCACCGCCGAGCGCGGCCGGGATGTTGCCGGTCGCGGCCTGGACACTGAAGTGGCCCTGCCCGTTGTAGTTCGGCAGCGGCGTGAACCGCAGGCCGAGTGCGCCGTCTGTGAACGAGACGTAGTTGTCGCCGGCGAGCATCGTCGTCCCGTTCGGCATGTAGAGCGTGCCGCCCGTGATGGCCGAGACGCGGAAGTGTGTGACTTCGGGTCCGTCCACGGGGTTCTTCGTGACGACGATTGGCCCACTCTGCGTGTCTTCGTTAGTCGCAACGTCGGCCACGTCCGGCGTGTCGGCGACGGGCGTGACCGTGAAGTCGAAGGTGTCGGACATGCTGGTCGGGAAGACGCCCGAGACCAGCCCGGAGACGGTGACCGTGATGGTCGCCGTCCCGTACTTGTCGGCGGCCGGGGTGATCGCCAGGGTGCGCGTATTACCAGCGCCGCCCAGGACAAAGTTAGCGTTGGGCACGAGCGTCGTGTCGCTGGACGTGGCCGTCACGGTGAAGCCCGTGATGCCCACGTCCTGGGCGACCTCGAAGTTGAAGGCCGAGAGCGTGGTGTCTTCGGCCGTCCCCCTGTTGGAGATGTCCTCGACCGTCACCTGGGCCTCGTAGGCTCCGGTGTCCACGGTCGCGATTGCGTCCGCGTCCGTCGAGTCAGCGAAGCGGTTGAAGCCGGGGCCGCGCTGGTCGTCGGTCAGGCCGGCGTTGGTCGCAAGCGTGTTATCGCCCGCGTCGAGCGCCGGGCTGTTCGGCTTCAGCGCGTGTGTCTTGGTCGGGCCGCCGTTGTCCTCCAGCTTGCGGAGCTTCGGATCGACGCCGACCTGGTTGCCGCTGACCCCATTGACGAGGCCGCCGGAGCCGCCCGCGCTGATGAGGTTAAAGGAACCCGTGACAGTACCGCTGATGTCGTCAGGGGTGTTGGCCGGGTTCTGGTCGTTGAAGTTCTCGGCGACAATCGTGTTACGCAGCGTGACGGTGCCGCTGATGCGGCGGATGCCGCCGCCGACGCCGCCGCCGACGCCGCCCACGGAGCTGTCGCTGTCGGCGCGGTTGTCGGTCACGGTGACGTTGGTCAGCGTGGCAGTCGCCACGGCGTTGCGCAAGCCGCCGCCATCGTTCCTGGCGCGGTTGCCGCTGATGGTGCTGTTGGTCGCCGTCAGCGTGCCGGCCGAGTTGGAGATGCCGCCGCCGTTAATGGCGTCGTTGTCGCTGATGGTGCTGTCCTTGATGGTCAGCGCCGTGCCGGCGTTGGAGACGCCGCCGCCGAGGTTGGCCGCGGTGTTGCCGCCGATGGTGCTGCCCGTGATGGTCAGCGTGCCGCCGCTGTTGTTGCGGACGCCGCCGCCGTCGTTATCCGTGCTGTTGCCGGAGACTACGACATCGTCGAGGTTGAGCGTGCCGGCGTTGGAGACGCCGCCGCCGTCCAGAGCGGAGTCGCCGCCGGAGATGGTCAGCCCACTGATGTTGACCGTCTTGCCGGAGGGAACCGTGAAGATGCGGAACTGCGCCGCACCGCTGTCGCGCTGGACCTTGAGCAGCGTCGCGCCTGGACCGGTGATGTCCAGGTTGCCGCTGTTCACGTTATCGCCGAGGTCGGGCAGCGCCGAGCCGAGCGAGATGGTGCCGTTGTTGAGCGACGCGTTGAAGGAAATCACGTCGTCGCTCGGGACGAAGTTCGCCGTCTCGATGGCCGCGCGCAGCGTGCACTGCTCGCCGACCGCCGGGCTCACGTCGCAGATCTCGTCGGCCACCGCGAGGTCTGACTCGTCGCCGAGCGTGTTGACCTCGATGTGGAGCGACGGGTTGACCACCTGCGAGAGGATGCCCGACGTGCTCGTCGCAAAGTTCAGGTCGCCGTTGTAGGTGGCCGTGATCGAGTGCGGCGAGCCGGGGATATCGAGCGTCGAGGTGGAGCAAGTCGCCTTGCCCGTGCCGTCGAGCGGCGCGTTGTCGCAGATCAAGGTCGCGCCGTCGAAGAAGTCAACGGAGCCGGTCGGCGGACCCGCGACTGCGGTGTTAGAGGTGACCGTCGCCGTGAAGGTCACGTTCTGGTTGTTGAACGACGGGTTCTTCGACGAGGCGAGCGCCGTCGTCGTGTCGGACTTGTTGACCGTCAACTGGAAGGTCTTGGTCGCTATCTGTCCGATGTTGTCCGTGTTCTTGATCGTCACGGTGTAAGTCCCGGCAGGCGCGGCCGACGTGATCGTGACCACGCCGGTCGTGTCGTTGACGGTCGCCCCGCCGGTAAAGCCGGCCGAGACTGTCACGTCTAGATCGAAGCCGGGATTGTCATCCGTCGGCACGGCGCTCGGCGTGACGGTCGCGCCCTGAGTGACGAAGACGGTCGTGTCCGCGTAGTTACCCAGGGTCGGCGGGTCGTCGAACTGCGTGGAAGCAGTGTCCGAGTTATCGCCGGTGTTCGGGTCAACGCCGTTGGTGCCGTCGTCGGCGATTGAGGCCGTGTTGTCCACCTGCGTGCCGACGGGCGTCAGGGACGTGGTGACGGCGAAGGTCGCCGTGCCGGAGCCGCCACCGGCGAGTGCGCCGATGGTGAGCGTGCAGGTGCTGCCCGCGTTGTTGTTCGGCGCGCAGACCCAGCCCGCTGTGCTCGCGCCAGGGTTGAAGGTCGAATCGGCCGGGACGGTCTCGGTGATGACGACGCCGGTCGCGCCCTGGTTGCCGATGTTCGAGTAGGCGAGCGTGTAGCTGGCGACCTGGCCGGCCTTGACGCCCGGACTGTCGGCAGTCTTCACGATCTTCAGGTTGGGAACCGCGGTCACGGGCGTCGTGTCGCTGGACGAGTTGTCGGCAGGCGTGCCGTCCGCGCCCTTCGAGCCGTCGTCGGCAATCGAGGCCGTGTTGCTGATCAGCGTGACTCCGGCCGCGACCGGGGAGTCAACCGTGACGGCGAACGTCGCAGTTGAGCCCGCGTCACCTGCGGGCAGGTTCGGGATGCTGAGCGTGCAGGTGCTGCCCGCGTTACCGTTCGGCGTGCAGTTCCAGCCAGCGGTGCTTGCGCCCGCGTTGAAGGTGGTGTTGGCGGGCACGGTCTCGGTGATGACTACGCCCGAGGCCGCGCGCTTGCCGTTGGTGTTGTTGTAAGTGAGCGTGTACGCGATTGTACCGCCCGGCACGGCCGTCACGCCGCCGTCGTCCTTCGTCAGGACGAGGTCGGGCTGCGAGTCAACAGGCGTGTCGGTCGGGTCTGTCTCGCCCGTGTTCGGCAGAACGTCCGAGTCGTCCGTCAGGACGGAGAGCGTCCCCGTCGGCGGGTTGTTCGGGTCGTCGAAAGTGACGGTGCCCTGCGCTGAGACCTTTGAGAGCGTGCCGGTGTAGTTGGCTGCGCTCTTGACGGTCACCTGGAAGGTCACGCGTACTGTCTTGCCCGAAGGAATCGTGCCGATGGTGACGGGCAGGTTGTTGACGACCGGGGCGGCGGCTGCCGCCGGAGCGGCCGTCAGCGCCTTAGTGGTCGCGGCAGACTTCGGAGCAGTCACGGCAGACTTCGGAGCGACCGCTTGCGCCTTCGCTTCCGGCTGTGCCTTCGGCTTGACGCTCGCGTGGCTGGTGAAAGTTTCATCAGCGGCCGCGCGCCTGGTCTGCGTCCTGGCGGTGGCCGGCTGCTTGTAAGTGGCCTTCACCATTTCGAACGTGTTCGTTTGCAGCGCGACCGGCTCAGCGGCCTTCTGCGCCGCGGGCTTGGAAGCCGCGGGTTTCAGGGCCGCGGGCTGCGCCGCCGCGCCGTTGTGGTGCGTGATGCGGTCGCCGCCGAGCGCGACGCGCTGCGCGACGGGTTGCGCGGCTTGCTGCGCGGCCGGTTGCGTCGCCGCGGTCTGCGTCGTCGCCGCCTGCGGCGCGGGCTGCATCGTCGCAACGAGGTGGTCCGTCAGGATGTCGCTGCCCAGTATCATGAGCTTGGCGGCAAGGACGCCCTCCTGAGCGGGCTGGACAGGCTGGCTCGACTGCGCCAGCTCGTCGCGGCCGAGTTTGCTCTCGGGCTTGTACATGGAGCCCGGCGCGGTGTTGCAGTTGGTAAAGCCGCTGGTGGCGGAGATGAGCTGCACGCCGTCGCCGTCACCGAAAGGCGGCCCAGGCTGCGCAGTGTTCAGACCGTCAACGAACTGCTCGACGCCGGGCGTGGCGGTCGCGGCCATCCCCTCGATGCCGAAAGCGTTGGTCCCCGGAACGGTGCCTTCCTTGCGGAGGCCGATGCCGGAGGCGAAGCCGCTGCCGATGACCGTGTTGCCCTCCACGTCGGCGCAGATGTCCGGGCCGGCGCTGTTGTGGGCGATACGGATGCCGTAGCGGTTGGCCGTCGTCGGCGCGGTCGGGACCGAGTTGTTCTTGACCTGGATGTTCATGTCACCGGCGTTGTTAATCGCGATGCCGATGATGCCGTTGCCGTCCACGTGGTCCACGCGGTTGTTGGTGATGGTGAAGAACGACTGCGTGTTGTCGGCGACGTTGCCGCCATTGTCGGACTGGACGGCCAGGCCGGACGAGCCGGCGCGGTTGTGCGCGTCCATGAAGTTGTTATCAATGAGCGCGTTGCCGGTCATGTTGCCGCCGAAGTAGATGGACATGGCGACGCCCTCGGCGTTGAGCATGGGGGTGGCTAGCGTGCCGTTGTTGGTGATGTTGACGTTGCTCAGGCCGGTGCGCCCGTTGAAGGTGAACTTGATGAAGTTGTCGCCGACGTTGGAAATATGGTTGTTGTTAATCACAATCGGCGTCCCGACCGCGCCGATGGTGGAGGACGTGGCCGCGCCGGTGTTACCGCCGCCGACGTTGATGCCGATGCCGCCGATGAAGAAGTTGTTTGCTACGTCGAAGAACCGGAAGCCGGAGATGGTGTTGTTCTGGAAGGTTCCCGTCGTGATGTTCGCGGTCGTCGAGGCGGAGCCCTGCGACAGGACCTGGATGGCGTCGGCGATGTTAGCGCCCGTCGTACCGCCCGAGATCGTGTTGTCGTTGACCGTGATGTTACTGATCGTCCCGCTGTAGGTGTTAATCCGAATGCCGTAGCGGCGCGGCTGGGTGATCGTGTTACTCGTGATGTTGACGGTCCCGCTGACGGTGCTGGTGTCAAACGGGGCCACCTTGTCGGAGAACGTGAAGCCGTTCTCTTCGTACTGGCCGGCGTTGCCCGTGCCGACGTTCGTGATGGTGCCGTTCTTGAAGGTGAAGTTGACCACGCCGGTGCCGTCCACGCCGTTGCGCGCGCCGTTCTGGATGGTCACGTTGGTGAACGACGGGCTGAGCGTGCTCGTCAGCGAGATGGCGCTTAGAGTCGTGCCCTGGATGGTCCCGCCGGAGGCGTTGCCGCCGACGCTCGTGTTGCCGTCGCCCGTGACGACGAGCGAGCCGTGCGTGCCCACGGTCGTGCCGGTGGTGTTGAGCACGATGCCGTTGGCCGCGCCGTTGGCCGAGATGCTCTTGAAGGTCAGGCCGTTGGCGTGGATGTCCGTGAGCTGCACGTTGAGCGGCGTGCCCGTGGTGGTGGTGATCGTGTTGGCGACGCCGGTGTTGAAGCCGTCCGGGTCGGTGATGGCGAGTACGCCGCCGCTAGTCGCCACGATGCCGTTGTTGGCCGCGGTCGAGAGCGTCAGGCCGCCGTCGAAGCGGGTCAGCGTGGTGGCGTTGTTGCTCTGGAGCGAGATGCCAGAGCCGCCCGTATCCGTGATCAGGCCGTTGAAGTCAACGGTCCCGCCGGTCTTGTTCGAGATGTCCACCGCGCGGCCCGCCGTGTTGGTGATGGTGCCGCCATAGGTCAGGCTCGCCGAGCCGCCGTTGAGCTGATAGTCCGCGCCCGTGAGCGTGGCGGTCGAGCCGGTGGTGACGGTGATCGTGCCGTTGATGTTGGTCAGGTTCACGCCGTTGACGGCGCTGGTCGTCTCGATGACGGCGAAAGTCCCGTTGACCGTGTCGGTGGTCGCGCCGCCGCTCAGGCCGAGCGCCTGCCCCGTGCGGGTGCCGGCCGGCTCGTCAATATTGATGTCGCCGACCGTCAGGACGTTGAAGTTCGTGCCGTTGATGCCGATGCCCGTCGTGTTGCCGACGGTCAGGCCGTTAATGGTATTGCTGCCCTCCGTGCTGTTCAGGTTGATGGCGTTGCCTGCGCTCGTGATCTTCGTAATGTTCGCATCGACGGGGAACATCGTCGGGAACGGCGCGCTCCCGGACGGCGGGGTCAGGCCCGTCAGGACCGCGAGGGACGAAGTCGAGTCCTGGCCGAACAGCTTCTGGCCGCCGAGGAGCGAGACGGGGCCTATGTAAGCCGTGCTGCTCTCGTAGATGAAGATGTTGTCGCCCGTGGCCGGGTGGTTGCCCGTGCCGTCGTTGACGGCCTGGAAGGCCGCGAGCGTATTGAACGGGGAGGAGAGCCTGCCGTCGCCGGCCCCGGCCGTGTTGTTGATGAACCAGACCATGCCGGCAATCGGCAGGCTGACGGTCGCCGAGTCGCTGCCGCCGCCGTTGGTGATCTGGTAGGTGAAGGTGTCGCCGCCCTCGTAGCCGGCCGGCGGGTTGTAGAGGTACTTGCCCATGTCCGCGCCGGAGACGGTCATCACGACCGTGCCGCCCTGCGCGGTGGTCGCCGTGATGGTGTTGGTCACGACGGTCGTGGCCGCTTGGACCTTGTCAATCGTGACGGGGTCGGCGGCCGCGTACACGTCGTTGTTAGCGGTCACGCTAAACGGGATGTTCGCGGAGTTGACGTTGACGTTACCGATGACGGTCTGCGGGTGCGTGTCGTCGTTGGCGACGGGCGGAATCTTGAACGTGAAGACGTAGTCGGCCGCCATGTGGTCGGGCGGGTCGCCCGCGTCCACGTCCGAGACCTCGTCCTTATTGACCGTCACGGTGCACTGCGCGCCGACGGGCAGGTTCGCCGTCGGGTCGAGCACGATGGTGGCCGTCCCGTTGCCGCTGATGCCGTACGCGTTCGCGCTGGAGCCGGCCGGGCACTCGATGGTGAAGGTGTTGGTGGTGACGTTGACCGGCTCAGAGAAGACGACGGTGACGTTCGTGTTCGCGGCGACGCCCGTCGCATTGTTGATCGGCGTCGTCGAAGAGACGGACGGGGCCAGGTCAATCGTGAAAGTGAAGACGTAGTCGGCCACCATGTTGTTAGGCGGGTCGTTGGTGTCCTGGTCCGAGACCTCGTCCTTGTGGACCGTCGCGGTGCACAGCTCGCCAGTGGTGAAATCCGTATCCGGGTTGAAGGTGTAGGCGGCCAGGCTGCCGGAAATGACGCCCGTGTGCGCGCCGCTCGTGGCGCACGTGACGGTGACGGCGTTGCTCGTCAGGTCAACGTTCTCGCTGAAGTTGATGGTCAGGTTGGTGTTCTGTGCGACCTGCGTCGCGCCGTTGGTCGGCACGGTCGTCGTCACGGAGGGCGCGGCGTCAATCGAGAAGCTGAAGACGTAGTCGGCGACCATGTTGTCGGGCGGGTCGCCCGCGTCCACGTCCGTGACCTGCGTGGCGACGACCGTCACCTGGCAGGTCGTGCCGCCGGGGAGGTCCGTCGTCGGGTCGAGCGTGAAGGTGTTGGACGCGCCGGGCGCGGCTGGCGTCAGCCCGTAGGGGATGGCGGCACCGGCCGCGGGACACTTGATGGTGAAGGCGCTGGCCGTGACGTTGACCGGCTCAGAGAAGTTGACGACGATGTTGGCGTTCGAGGCCCCGTTCGTCGCGCCGTTGGTCGGCGTCGTGGAGGTGACGCTCGGCGGGGCGTCGGTCGTGAAGCTGAAGACGTAGTCGGCCGCCGGGTGGTCCGGCGGGTCGAAGGCGTCTGAGTCTGAAATCTGTAGGGCAATGGCTGTCACGGTGCAGGTCGTGCCGGCGGGCAGGTTCGCGTTCGGGTTGAGCGTGATGGCGCTCGTCCCGGAGCCCGTGACGGCGAAGGTCTGCAAGTTACCGACGGCCGGGCACTCGATCTTGAAGGAGCTGGTCGTGACGGTAACGTTCTCCGTGAAGTTGACGACGACGTTGGAGTCGGTCGCCACGCCGGTCGCGCCGTTGGTCGGGCTGGTGGTGGTTACGGCCGGCGCGGCGTCGGTCGTGAAAGTGAAGACGTAATCGGCCGCCATGTTGTCGGGCGGGTCGAACGTGTCAACGTCCGTGACTTCCGTGCCGGTGACGGTCACGGTGCAGGTCGTGCCGCCGGGGAGGTCCGCCGTCGGGTTGAGCGTGAAGGCGTTGGTCCCGCCGGGGGCCGACGGCGTCAGCGCGAAGGGGATGTTTGAGCCGGTCGGGCACTCGATCTTGAAAGTGTTGGCCGTGACGTTGACGTTCTCGCTGAAGTTGACGGTGATGTTCGCGGACGGGTCAACGCCATTCGCGCTGTTAGTCGGCGTCGTCGAGGTGACGGTCGGCGCGGCGTCCACGTTGATGGTCGCGGTCGCGGTCGAGTCGGGCGTCTGCCCGTTGGAGATCGTGTACTGGAAAGTGTCCGCGCCCTCGAAGCCGGAGGGCGGCGTGTAGTCGAAACTGCCGTCGGCGTTGACCGTCACCTTGCCGCCCGCCTGCGTCGTGTCGCAGTTGGTGAAGGGAGCGGTCACGTCGAAGCAGCCGACGATGGCCGAGACGGTGGGCGCGGGTGTCCCGGAGTCGTTGGTCAGCAGGCCGGGCGCTCCGGCGTTGAGCACCACGTTCTTAGCCGTGACGTAAGTGTCTGCGAAGGCGAGCGGGGAGACTTTGACCGAGCCGGGAACGATGTCCGTGTTCGGGTCGAGCGCGGCGTCGAACTTGACACCTGTGGCGGCAACGGGGCCGTTGTTCTTGATGTCGGCCGTGTAGGTGATGGTCTCGCCGAACTCGGCTTTGCCGTCTGCGTCTGCGTCGGCGAAGGAGTCGGTCATCGTGGCCTTCACGTCCGGGGTGGCGGCCGGCGCGGGCGCGTTGGCGAACAGGTACGAGTCCAGTTTCTGGTCGTTCGTCAGCTTGCGTTGGCCTTCGGTGGCCGCGGCGTTCGCTTCCGCCGCCTTGACGGAGCCGGCCAGCGTGGCGACTGGCGCGAGGAGCATCAGGAAGGAGAGCAAGCAAGCAGTAAACACTCTCAGGCTGCTGGGGGACATGTGGAGGGAACGATTCATGACTTCTCCTTCAAACAGAGCTAAGCGCCCGTGGACAGACTCCGGCCGCGAGGGGGTTGGATTGCTGATGGGGTAGAGCTTAATTGCAAAATCGGAAAACCAGGCGAAAGACCTACCGGGAAGAACGCACCTTCATCAACGAGGAAGGGATGACCAGGTCACGCGTGAGACTATTGCCGACCAGCAGCCGCCGCTTTTCCTAACAGGGATAATTGCAATGCCTCTTGACCAGTCTATATTAAGGAGTGACCGTGAGCCTAAAGCGCGGCAGCGCCTCCGCGGACGGAGCGTAAAAAGTAACACAACAGGACCAAATACTCAATGGGATTCGTGTTAATTCTGTGGAAAAATCTACCATCCGCCGCCCGCGGGACGTAAAAACGGCCGGATTTCAGCTTTCCCTTACGGGAGCGAAGCGTCACTCCGCGGAGCCGCGCCACGACTAAGCGGAGTGACGGCACGACTAAGCGGAGCCGTGGCGTCACTCCGCGGAACCACGGCGTCACTCCGCGGAATCATGGCACCACTCCACGGAGTGACGGCGTGACTCCGCTTAGTCGTGGCACCGCTCCCGCCCCGCCGCGCGGGCCGCGCCCTCGCCCCGGAATCCGGCGGCGAGTTAGTCGCCGGTCAAGTTGACTGCTCGCTGGAAGCGGGCGGCGTCATATAATGACTAAGGATTAAGCATCAAAGAAACAATTCAGGGGGATTATTTACTACTGGAATCTTCTGTGAGGTAAGTATGAGCTACATCATAATTATCATCCTTGCCGTTCTCTTATTCCCGGTTCTCGTCGGAGCCGTTTCCTCTTTTCTTACCGAAGAGAAGATAAACAAGATAGCCGAAAGGTTGGACAAGAAATTGGGGAACAGATTCCCGAAAAGTTAATTTCTACGAATCCTAAAGGAGGCGCTCACCCTCACGAGCATGGACCGCGCGAAATCCTATTCCTGGTTGCTCACGGTCGTCATGGGCGTCGCCCTGACAAGCGCCGTAAAAGAATTGTCCACGCTGATAGCCACTCCGCCTGGGCCGGGCGTCCCTCCAATCTTTCCTGCCTTAACTCGCTTTTTCATCTTTTTAATACTCTCAATTCGATGGACGTTAGAAACTCTATGGTATTTCGATAGAGCTTATATATCGCAGAATCCGCAACCCCCTCAACTCGGCATAAATTACTTTTTTGATTTTTTCAAGGCCCTCATCAATTTCTTGATTTTCGTCCCGCTGGCTCTTTCCGTCACGGCTCCGACAAGCCCCGCCACGCCTTTGTCAGAGTGGCTTAATCGCATACTTTTGAACGGCAGGGAAGTCAGCACGTTTATCTGGATACTTATTTTGCTCTTAACCTATGACGTTGTCTTCTTCCTCATTAAATTTGGCTTGTGGCTGATAACCAGACGACGAGCGCCGTTACGCATCCACTTCTTTTGGGCATGCCTGAATTTGGCTATGCTAGTGTTCTGCATCTTGGTGTATTTACTCTGGGCGTTTTTAGGTAAGCCTTCAGAGGGTGCGGAAAAAGCTATCTTTTTTATCATCCTGATTATGAGTACCCTTAGCTTGGGGGCGACTGTTATTGAGGACTCGCCGACCAGCGCCAGGCTCTCCCCAAATAAGCATCAGTAAAACGGGGCGCTCCTGCTGTTTACTTCTCGGGCAAAGCCAATGGCATTCGACTCCCCGTTCCCCCCGCGTACTCTGCGGTGCGTCCGACTTCCTACTCGCGCAGCCTCAAACTGACCCGCTAGCCGGACGCTGTGGGCGTTGTGTATCAGCGCGCGGTGGTGATAGTATCCGCGCCGCAGGTTTCCGGCTATCCTCAAACCTGTACCTCGCGTAACTTCCACCGTCAGTCTTTCCGCCGCATCACCGCGGCAAGGAGAACCTCATTATGGCAGACTACATTCCAGGTTCTGACGCGGATTTCAATTCGTGGCAGGCGAACTTCCTGACTTACATTAACACCAACCTGACGGCGCTCGGTTTGACGGCGACAGACCTGCTGCCGCTCAACACGTCGCAGTCGGATTGGACCAATAATTACTCGGCGCACATGGCGGCGCAGTCGGCGGCCGAAGCGGCGCTGCAAACCAAGAAGAACACGCGCGATTCTTTCGAGTCGTCGCTGCGCTCGCTGGTCAGGCGCATTCAGGGGCTGCCGACTCTCACCGACGCACAGAGGGCGGGGATGGGCGTCGGCCGGCGCGACACGCCGCGCACGGCGTCGAGCATGCCCACGACGAGGCCCATCGGCAACGTGGACACGAGCCAGCGGCTGCGCCACACCATTAACTTCACGGACGAGACGACGCCGAACTCAAGGGCCAAGCCCGAGGGCGCGATGGGCTGCGAAATCTGGGTCAAGGTCGGAGACCCGGCCCCGACGGACCCGAGCCAGTTGCGCTTCCTCGCCACAGACACGCGCACGCCCTACGTCGCCGTCTACGGCGGCGAAGACGCGGGCAAGGTCGCGCACTACATGCTGCGCTGGGTCAACAAGAAAGGCGAGCAGGGGCCGTGGAGCCAGACGGTGAGCGCGACTATCACAGGGTAGAGAAGAAATGATGAATGCGGAACGATGAATGATGAATTAAAAACCGATTGTCTTTAATTCATCATTCATCGTTCCGCATTCCGCATTAGGTCCTCGGCGGGAAGACGCCCTGGAGGGCGATGCAGAAGAAGAAGGTCAGGTAGGGCTGCAAGTTGTTGTGCGGCTGGTCGCCGCCGGCCGGGGCGAGCGAGAAATCCGACATGTTGACTAACGCGCCGGGCACGGCGTAGATGTTGATGCCCGAGCCGCCGCCGTAGAACTGCCCGGTCGGGTCGTTTTGCAGCGCCTCGGCCACGGAGACCTGGAAGCCGTGGGAGTGGGCCGGGATTTCAGATTCGAGCAGCGTCACAGTCTCGCTCCCTCCCGTCTCACCCAGGTCGTGCAGCGAGAGACCCGGACCCTGGCCGGGGTGCATGGGCGCGCGGCCTTGCAGGTCGGGCAGGGCGAAAGTGCTCTTGCCGTCGCCGCCGTAAGTCGTGCCGAGCAGCGAGAACAGAGCAGTGTTCTGCGAGAGCGGCAGCAACTGGCCGTCACACCAAGCCCAACCCTTCGGCGCGAAGTTGAAGGGGAAAATGCGTATCTCAGCAACAAATGGGTCTGCCATGAAAGTCTCCTTTTTATGTCGGGGACGGGAAAATCCCGAACAGTGAAATAATAAAGTCTACGCACAGGTACGGCTGGAAGTTGGTGTGCGGCTGGCTCCCGCCCACCGGCGAGACGGCCTGTGGGCTGAGCGTCGTCTTCGGGTTGTCCGTGCCGTAAGCGAAGACGCTGGCCGTCGTAATCTTCGCGCCGATGTTGGAGGTCGGGTCGGCGGATGCGGCGATGCTTGACGAGCCGATCAGCGGGTGGGAGTGGGCCGGAATCTGCTGGACCGTCAGCGTAATCTCTTCGGCCCCGCCGGTCTCGGCCAGGATGAAGCCGTTGCCCTGGTGGAGGGGGATGCGGCCGCGCAGGTCCGGCAGCGCGAACGTCGATTGACCGTCGCCGCCGAAGGTCGTCCCGATCAACTGGAACAGCGTCTCGTTCTCAGAGATCGGCAGCAGTTGCCCCTCGCAAAACATCCAGCCCGCCGGGGCGAAGTTGCCCGCGAACATTCTGATTTCACCTACATAGGGTTGTGCCATAAACGTCTCCTTAGTTGGGGCTCGGGAAGATGCCCTGCAACGCGATGCAGAACGAGAGTATTAGAAAGGGCTGCATGTTCAAGTGCGCCTGAGAGCCGCCCGTGTTTAAGATCGCGCCCGGATTCATGCCGACGATATTGTTCGGCGGCCCGTAAAGCGGCGGCGGGTTCGTCTTCGCCAGCAGCGAGGCATTGGCCGCGGCCGGCGAAGTCTGATTAGCCGTCGCGCTGGTGGCGACGGCGAAGTGGGTGTGCGTCGGCAGTTCGGCAATCGAAAGCGTGTGCGCCTGCTCGCCGCCGCGCTCGCCGAGCGTGTGCCCGGAGCCGACGTGGATGGGGGTCCGCCCGCGCAGGTCTGGGAGCGCGAAGTTGACGCGCCCGTCGCCGCCGAAGGTCGTGCCGAGCAGGCTGAAGAGCGCCTGGTTCTGATTGATCGGCAATAGCTGGCCGTCGCACAACGCCCAGCCCTTCGGCGCGAACACGAAGCTCATGATCCTGATTTCAGACAGAAATGGTTCGGCCATAGTTTCATCTCCTCTGGGCTTTTAATCTCCAGGTAGAAGGTTTCAGACAAGTTGGATGGGTAAAGAGCGCCCCTCTGGAAGAAAACTAACCGCGAGTGTAATGCTTAGGTGAAGCCCTACTTCCGATGCAGATTTTGCATGGCCCAATAAAGTAGCGGCTCTCAAGGGTCTTGCAATGTAACCAACGAGGCGCGGGGATTGTAAACCCTCGCCGTCTCTAACACAAGACAAATCTTATTGCTTCTGGCACAATTTACTGATAGAGTCCTCTTCCAGCAGGGCAGGATTTCCCATCTAATTCATCCCGCAGAAGTAAAAACACAGAACCTCGGAGCTGGACCTACTCAATAAGACTTGGAAGTAAGGAACGAAGTGTGCCAATGAAAATCCCCCGTCGTAGATTCATCCAGGCCGGAATCGTCGCCGCCGCTTGCGCCGGCGTCCCCCTGACAATTGGTCCAGCCTCCGCGCAGAAGCAGCAGGACGGCGGCCGGCAGCAGGGGGGCTACTTCCAGGTGCCGGCGGAGGTCCAGAACGATCCCGCCAGCTACTACAACATGGCGACCTTCCTCCCCTACGTCAAGACGGGCTTCCTGATTCTCATCGGCCGCACGTGGAGGTACATGACGCTGGTCGAGGTCAAGAACCTGAGCCCAAAGACTGGCGGCGTGCCGGCCGGGAATTTGGACGAGTGCTTCTCGCTCACCTTCCTCGCTTCGCGCGGCCAGAAGATTGAGCAGAAGACCTACAGCCTACGCCACGCCGCCCTCGGCAAGTTCTCGCTCTTCCTCGTCCCCATCGGCCGCCGGACGCGGACCACTCCCGAATACTACGAAGCGATCATCAACCGGCGCACGCCCTGAGGACGGGCGGGGTGAGACCGCGGCGAAGGCGCGAGGCGGAAGAAGGTCGCGCCGTTTCACGTCAGGCTCGTCCGGCTTCTCGGGCGTCGTCGGCCGGAACCTACGGAGCAGGACTTTTGGTCTTGGCGCGGCGGTCTCTGATCCTTTGTTTGGCCGCCACGTCCGTCAGCTCCACGTAGTTGATGTTGTGCACGTTCTTGCCGCCGGCGAAGACCTTCAGCTCGAAGCCCTTGCAGTTGAGCGTCTTCAACTGCGTGTCCATCCCCTCGTAAGCCTCCCAGGAGTGCGCGGCCGGCAGCTTCTTCCCCTCCAGAAACTTTCCCAGGAACTCGTCCACGTGCTTGTACTCCGGGCCGTCGTAGGTGACGTTGACGGTGATGACGCGGCCGTCGAGCAGCGTCAGCGAGACGTTGCTGACGCGCGGGAATTTAGCCTTCGACGAATACCTCGCGGGCTTGACGGTCATGCCGGAGACGCCGTGCCGGCTGGCTGGCCTTAACAGGTCGTCGCGCACCTCCTTGTCATTACGGCTGCCGGGGAAAAGCGCCAGCACCTCTTCCGGCCTCATGCCCAGCCGGAGCCCTTCGACGGCCGGGGCCTGCGCCAGGGTCAGCGTGCACGCCCCCTGAGCGCGGGCGACAGAATAACCCGATTGGCCGGGGATGACGGACGCCGCGACTAGTAGTAATCCGGCCGCGAAAAATTGCTTCATAAAACACTCCTGTCGGCCGCGCCGCCCGCGCGGTCGCCGTCTAAATCATTATCGCCCGGAGATGAGGCCGCGCCAACATCAGCTCTCGGCTCGGGCCTTCGCGCGAAGACTTCAGGTGCGCCGCCACTCCAGCAGGTAATTGATGCCGTCGTCGTCCGCCCGGTCCACTTTCTTAAAGCCCAACCGCTCGAAGAGGCCGCGCGAGCGGTTGTAGCTCTCGACGTAGATGTTGAGGGGCAGGCCCGCGCGCGCCGCCTCGTCCACCAGTTGTTTGACGAGGAAGGTGCCAACGCCTTCGCCGCGGTGCTCGGGCAGAAGTGTGAGGTCCAGGATGCGAATCTCGTAGCCGCGCCGCGCGACGTAGAGGCGGCCGGCCGCGCGCCCGTCCAGAAGAATGATGTCGTAGGTGGCCGCGGGGTTGTGCGTGCGGTAGTGCAGGAGCTGCGCGTCGAACTGCATGCGGACGAAGGCCGCGCGCTGCGCCTCGCTCCAGGGAATTTGGGCCAACTCGTCGGCGCGCGTGCTGGCGTAAACCTGGACCAGGAACTCTTCGTCGTCGGACGCGACGGGCCGCAGCGTGACGCGGGGCGCGGCGCGTGCGGGAATCTCTTCTTGAGTCATAAAGGTCGTGCGCGCGGCCTCAGTCCTGCGGGTCGAGCGGGCGGTTGAAGACGGCCTCGTAGCGGAACCCGTCCGGCTGCCGGCCGAGGGGGACGATGAACAGGTCCAATTCCCCCATCGCGTCGTGCTTCATGTGGTAAGTCATCTGCGGCAGGTAAAGGTCGGCGGGGCCGCGGAAGAAGAGCGAGAACTGCTCCTGCCTCGGCGTCGAGAGCGTGCTGACGACCTCCGTCAACTCCAGCTCGGCCTCGCCCGACGGTTGCAGCGGGACGTGGAACTTCGTGTTGAGGTGTTCGGCGAACCCCTCCTTGGTGAAAAACTCAGGCACGTTTGATGACCTCCGATCATTGGAGGGGGGAAGAAGAAATGCGGAATGCGGAATGATGAATTAAAGACAACTGCTTTTTAATTCATCATTCCGCATTCCGCATTTCTTCTTCCTCCCTTTTGTGCTCCATCTGGAAATGTGTGTCGTTCTCGCCGGTGGTCGCGAAGCCCAGACGCCCGTAGAGGCGCAGGGCCTCGGCGTTAGACTTCTCGACCTGAAGCCGCAGCGGCTTGCGCTCGCGGCCGGCCTCTTCCATCAATTCTTTGACGATGACGGTGCCGATTCCAGCGCGGCGGTAATCGGGCAGGAGGGCTATGTCGGCGAGCCTGAATTCTTCGTCGCCGCGGACGACGAGGAGGCGGCCGACCGCCTGGCCGTTGAAGATAATGATGCTGTCTTCGAGCCCCGCGTAGTACATGCGGTAGGAGCGGTCGCGCGCCGTGAGCTGCATCCCGAGGAACGCCTCGCGCTGCGCCTCGCTCCAGGGAATTTGGGCCAACTCGTCGGCGCGCGTGCCGGCGTAGATTTCGAGCAGCAGCCGCCCGTCCTCCGGCGTGACGGGGCGCACCGCGACGGCACCTTCGTGCGATTGGGCCGGCATACTCTTCATCCGAGTATCTCGTCCACGCTCAAAGTAAGGCTCGGCGCTTCCGCGGAGGTCATCGCCTCGCCGCGCCCGCGCAGGCGCACGTCCTGGTACGCGCCGCCCGCGGGCCGCGTGTAAACTTCGACCTGCTCGTCGTGCAGATTGACGATCCACACCTCCGAGATTCCGGCGCGCGCGTAGAGCGGGACTTTAATCTGGCGGTCGTAATCGAGCGTGGTGTCTGCGACTTCGACTACGAGCAGCACATCGGCGGGCGTGGGCAGCGACCGCTCGTAGAAATCTTCCCTCCGCCTGAGCAGCGCCACGTCCGGCTGCGGCTCGGTGTATTCGTTCAGCACGATGGGGCTTTGCACTCGAACAATCGCCTTGCGCTGTAACCGTTCGCTGAGTAGTTCGGTCAGCCGGTCAACACACGCGGCGTGACGCCTGCCAATAGGTGACATCTCGACGATCTCTCCTTCGATCAACTCGACGCGGTCGTCCTCAGTGAGAATGCCGGTCTCGCTCATGCGGTTATACTCGGCGACGGTGAACCAGCGTTTGGCGATTTGGACTGACATGCTTCCTCGCTTTCCGGGCGTGAATGATAGCATACGCCGGGACGTGTACGTTCAGCGGCCGACGAGCGCGGCGCGGTAGGCGCGGGGCGTTAGGCCGGTCGCCTGGCGGAAGGCTTTGGTGAAGTGGCTCGGGCTGCCGTAGCCGACGCGCGCGCCCACTTCGGAGACGGAGAGGTCCGTCTCGGCGAGAAGCGCCTGGGCGCGCGTGACCCGCAGGGTCGCAAGATACGCGTGCGGGCTCGCGCCCGTCAGCTTCTTGAAGAGGCGCGCGAAGTGGAAGGGCGAGAGGAAGGCCGCGGCCGCGATCTCTTCGAGCGGCAGCTCGCGGTGGAGGTGCGCGTGCATCAGCTCTATGGCCCGGCGGACGCGCCTGTCCACGAGGCCGACGCGCGACAGCTCCAGCTCTTCGGAGCGGCGCACGTTCGAATGGCGGCGCAGGAGGTGCACGACCAGTTGCTCTATCAGCGCGGCGACGACCAGGTCCTGCCCGGCCTCGGCCTGGGCCAATTCCGCGGCCAGGTCGCGGGCCAGGCGCGAGAGCCGCGCGTCTTCGCGGACGAGGCGCGAGCGGAATTGGACGCTCGCGCCCGCGCCGACGAGGCCCGTGCGGGCCGCCGCGTCGAGCACGAAGGCGGGCGCGAGCGTCAGCGACAGGTACTCGGCGTCGCGCCCGCGCGCGGCGGCCCGCACGCCTGGGTCCAGGAGCAGCGCGTCGCTTCCGTTAATCTCGAACGCGACTTCGTTGACGTGGCCGGGCAATCTCCCGCCGAGCAGAAACAGCGCGGCGTAGTCGGCGCGCGCCTCGCTCGTCCAGATGACGCGCGGCGCGCGCCTGTAGTGGAGCGCGTACTGCGGGCGGACGAAGACGCGGTCGAGTTGGGTTCGCGGGCGGTCCATCGGAAGCGATAGTCTATCACTCGCCCGCGAGCAACTCAGCACGCCGCGCGCAGAGCCGCGCCGGGTCGTTCGTGATGACGGCGCGCACGCCGCCACGCAAAGCGCGCGAGACCCACGAAGGGTCGTCAGCCGTCCAGACGACGGTTTGCAGATTGTGCCGCGCGGCCTCCTGGACCGTGCGGCGCGTGGCGAGGCTGTGACGCAGGGCGATCTCGTCGGCCCCGCACCCGATGGCCCGCGTAATCATCCCGCGCGCCGAAGGTGCCGGGCGCGAGAGCCTGCGGTCGAATAGCGCCGCCGTGCTGAGGCCGGCGTCGAGCCGCTTGACCTCCGCAATCGAGGCCAGGTCGAAACTCTCTACGACGACGCGCCCGCCGAACGAATAATCGCGGACGAGCTTTACCACCTCCGAGGCCAGCGCCGCGCGGTCACGCGGGCCGCACTTCATCTCGACGTAGAGCAGCGCGTCCCGTTTCTTCATCAGCTCGAAGACCGACGAGAGCGTCGGGATGGTCGCCAGGCGGTACTCGGAGCGCGCGAGCCGCGGGCGGCGCTGGTTGAACCAGGTGCCGGCGTCCATCTGGACCAATTCGGTTGACGCAAAGCTCGACACCAGACCGCGCCTCAAGGCCGTGCGCTTAAGCGTCGCGTCGTGGATGACGACGGGCACCCGGTCGCGCGCCAGCCGCACGTCGAACTCCACGCCGTCAGCGCCGTCCGCGAGCGCCCGCTCGAAAGAGACGAGCGTGTTCTCCGGCGCGACCGCGGCCGCGCCCCTGTGGCCGATGATGAGGACAGTGGTCAGTGGCCGGTGGTCAGTGGTCAGTTTGTTGAGCATTGGCGACCTTGAAGCCTGAAGATATGAGTCAGCGTTGGCACAGGCGTTTTTAACTGACCACTGACCACCGGCTACTGACCACTGACTACTGACCACTTTTATAGTGACCGTAGTCCAGCTCGGCAAAGATGTTGTCGCGGGATTCGATTTCGGTGAGGCGTTCGTCGTCAATCCGGCCGCGCTCGATGTCGGAGGCCAGCGCGTTGAAGCGGCGGATATGCGAGCGGAAGCGGCGCGTGGCGTACTCGACCGTAGTGCCCTGGTAAATCTGAAAGGCCCAGTCGCTCGACTCGGCGAGCAGCAGCTCCCGCGCCGCCTGGTCGAGCGCGCGGCGCGTCAACTCGTCCGGCGAGTCATGCCGATTGGCTAACGCCGTCATGCGCTCTTCGGCCGCCTGCTGGTGCGGGTACATCCAGCTGTTGCGCTCGTTGAGCCAGACCTTGAAGTAGCCGTCCTCGCCCCAGGAGGATTGCGAGGGCCTCTGCGTCTGGATGGGGATGCCGAAGTCGAGGAAGTCGCTGGGCGCGATTGGCACAACTTCGTCCTGGTCCCAGTGGAGCTTGCGGAAAACGAAGTCAATGAACTGCGGCCCCTCGAACCACCAATGGCCGAACAACTCCGCGTCGTAGGGCGAGGTGACGAGCGGCGGGCGACCATTGAACTCTTCTCTCAAATGTCTGGCCTGTTTGACGCGCTCGCCGACGAAGTGTGTGGCGTGGCTGGCGGCCCGCTCGCGCGCGGCCTCGGGGTCGTAGGGGAGCTTGTGCTGCTGCGGCACGTCCTGCCCGGTGATGCGGTGGTACTTCAGGCCCAGGTGGCGGCGCTCACCATTCGCGTGCAGGTGCGGGAGCAGGTAGTCGAGCGGCGCGTCCCAGCCGAGGTCGCGGTAGAACTCTCTGTAAGCGGGGTCGCCCGGATAGCCTATGACGGCACTCCAGACCTGCTGGCTCGTCTCCAGGTCGCGCGCGAAGACGGCCACGCCGTTCGGGCAGCGCGCGGGCGAGTAAACGCCGTAGCGCGGGCGCGGCTCGCCGTAGAGGATGGCGTGCGTGTCGGCGATGAAGTATTCGATGCCCGCGTCTTTGAGCAGGTCTTCGACGCCCGGCTCGTAGGCGCACTCGGGGAGCCAGATGCCGCGCGGCCGGCGGCCGAAGTGTTTCCGATAATTCTCGACCGCGACCGACACTTGCGCGCGCCTGGCTTCCGGCGTGGAGATTAAAGGCAGGAAGCCGTGTGTCGCGCCGCAGGTGATGATTTCGAGCACGCCCTCGTCTTGCAGTTCGCGGAAGGCGTGGACCAAATTGCGCCGGTAGTGTGTGTCCCAGAGCGAGAGCGCGGCAGCCAGGTTCTCTTCGTACATGCGCGCGGCCGGGAGGAACGTGGGCGCTTCGCGGCCGGCCCGCTCGACCTCCTTGCGCGCGAGCGCGAGCAGGTTTTCGAGGTGGCGCGTGTAGCGCCCCTGCAAGAGCGAGTCCGAGAGCATCTCGCAGAGCGGCGGCGAGACGTTCAGCGCGAGCCTCGGGCGCGCGTCGCTCCGTTGAAGATTCTGAAAGACGAAGATGAGCGGCAGGTAGACTTCCGTGATGGCCTCGTAGAGCCAATCCTCTTCGAGGAACTCCGGGTGCTCCGGGTGGCGCACGAACGGCAGGTGCGCGTGGAGTATCAGGCTGAAGTATCCAGTAACCACGGAAAGAAATAATGCGGAATGCGGAATGCGGAATGATGAATTAGAAAACAAAAGTCTTTAATTCATCATTCCGCATTCATCATTTCCAGTTCATGCTTGGCATCCAGAGGTGGAAGGGCTGGAGCGGGAGGTTGACTTCGCTGGCCCCGACGACTGAGCGCGGGGCGCGGCGCGCGGCCTCCGCATCGAACGCGGCCAGCGCCGCGCGGTTCAGCTCGAAGCCGAGCACGGAGCGCAGGACTTCGAGCAGGTGCGCCGGGTCAAGCCCTTCCTGCCGCAGGCGTAGGATTTCATCCAGCCAGCCGCCGAGGCCCGCCGAAATCATCGTCCGCAATTCGTCAAGTCTGAGGCCGAGCGCGAGCGCGGCGAGCAGCCCGCGCAGCTCGGCCAACCCTTCCTCGCCGAGCGGCGGCAGCTCAGCCCCGCCGAGCCGTCGCGCGACTTCGAGCGTGGCCGCGTTACCCGTCTCAAGGTCTGCCGCTTCGAGCGAGACTTCGAGCGCGTCGCTCGCGTAGCCCGCGTCGTCCAGCACGCGCGCGAAATCGTCGGCGGAGACTTGAAAGTCCGGCGCGCTGTCGGCCGAGCGCGAGACGGAGGCGCGCGGCGTCTGCGTCTCGGCGGACGAAAGTAAACGGATGAAGACCAGCCCGCGCGCGTAGAGACCCACGTCGGCGCGGTAGCTATGCCCAGGCCCAACGTCGAGCCACTGCGAGCGCGCGGGGGACGCCGAGTGAAGAGTCTCTGTGCCAGTTTCTAAATCCACCAGGCGGACGACCAGCTCGTAGCCTTCGGCCCGCGGGCCGAAGGCGCGCTCCAAAATCTCGAAGGGGTTCTTTTCGAGTTCCCAGTAAAGGTAGAGGCGGCGCGGCGACTGCGGGAGCAGGCGTATGCGGTTGACCGTGTAAGTCTCCGGCAGCGGCTCGTCCGCCGAAAGCTCGGCCAGCTTGTCTGCGACCGCGGGCTCCGGCGGCGTCGTGGCGGCGGCGGCGCTCGCCATTTGAGAACTGCCGGGGAAAAAGGGCATCGGAGTAAACCTCTCTTCGTCAGGTCCGCGAGATGTGCGCGGACTCGATGCGGAAGCGTAACGGGCTGTCGAGTAAAGCAGGCTAGTTTTACGGGAACGGTCACGGCCTGTCAACAGCATGCGGCAAACCGCGCCTAGTAAGTTAGAATGGCGGGGTCGTTAGAACATTCACACAGAGGCGACTGATGAAGCGGCGTGTGGTAATCAGCGTGGCCGCGGGCGGCGGCCTGTTCATGGTGGGCCAATTCGCCGCGGCGGAGGCGGCGGGCGGCGAGGCGGCCCACGGGCTGGACCCGCTCGTGCTTTTGGGCGTCGCCGTCATCCTCGTCGCGGCGAAGCTCGGCGGCGAGCTGTTCGAGAGGATGAAGCAGCCGGCGGTGCTGGGCGAGCTGGTCGTCGGAATCGTCATCGGCAATCTGGCCCTGACGGGCTGGGCGGCGGCCGAGCCTTTAAGGACTAACGCGATCATCGCCGCGCTGGCAGAGGTCGGCGTCATCATCCTGCTCTTTGAAGTCGGGCTGGAGTCGAACCTGGGCGAGATGCTTGAGGTCGGCTGGTCGTCGCTCTTCGTGGCGGTGGCGGGCGTGGTCGCGCCCTTCCTGCTGGGCTGGGGCGTGGCCGCTTACTTCCTGCCGCAGGAGTCTAGACTGGCACACTTCTTCTTCGGCGCGACGCTCTGCGCGACGAGCGTCGGCATCACGGCGCGCGTGCTCAGGGACATGGGCAGGCTGAAGACGCGCGAATCCAGAATCATCCTGGGCGCGGCCGTGATTGACGACGTGCTCGGGCTGGTGATTCTGGCGGTCGTCGCGGGCGCGATTCGCGCTTCGGGTGCGGGCGAGGGGCTGTCGCTGCCGGACGTGGCGAAAATTTCCGGCAAGGCCGTGGCCTTCCTGTGCGGCGCGATCCTCGTCGGGCGTTATCTCGCGCCGCACGTCTTCCGGGTCGCGGGGCGGCTCGCGGTCGGCGGCGTGCTCCTGGCCCTCTCGATAGCCTTCTGCTTCCTGCTGGCGTGGGCGGCGACGCTCGTCGGCTTAGCGCCGATCATCGGCGCGTTCGCGGCCGGGCTGGTGCTCGACGATGTCCACTTCGAGACTTTCGAGGAGCGCGGCAAGCACGACTTGCAGCAGTTGGTTGCGCCGGTCGGCGCGGTGCTTGTGCCAATCTTTTTCGTCCTGATGGGGATGAGGGTTGACCTGCGCGCCTTCGCGCGCGTCGAGTTGCTGGGCTTCGCGGTCGCGCTGACGGTGGCCGCCATCGTCGGCAAGCAAATCTGTGGGCTCGTCGTCGCGGAGCGCGGGCTGAACCGCGCGGCTATCGGCCTGGGGATGATTCCGCGCGGCGAGGTGGGCCTGATCTTCGCGGGGATAGGGACGACGCTCGTGCTGCCGAACGTGCGAGGCGTGCCCGAGCCGGTGATAGACTCCGGGACGTTCGGCGTCATCATCATCATGGTCATCGTGACGACGCTCGTCACGCCGCCCGCGCTCAAGCGTTCGCTCGCGCGCACGGCCGTCGCGCCGGACGCGGGCGCATCAACGGGCGCGCTGCGCGAGGTCGCGGAAGACGCCATCGAGCGCACGTCGCAATGAATCGAGTTCGGAAGGTTTTCTTAATCGAAAAGAGGGAGGATTCGGCATTATGAGCAGCAAGAAGGACCAGCACAAGGTGGGCATCCCTGAGAAGCCGCGCGGGCAGGAAGTGGGGCGCGGGGGCACGCCGGACAAGAGTCGCGTGGCGAAGGAGGAGGAGACGCCCGCGCTGCGCGGACGGCGCAAGAACGCCAACAAGATGTTCGCGGACAAGTCCAGCCAGCACACGGCCTCGGACCCCTCCAAGCCCAAGTCGAACTCGCCCTCGATTCCGGCCCAAATCGGCGGCGGCCACGTCGGCGAGTCCGGCGGCGAGACAGGCTTCAAGCGAAGACAGAAGAAGAAAAGTGATAAGTGATGAGAGGCCGTTTGAAAACTCAAGCCAGGCATTGATTCAACCCTTTGCGCCTTACGTCTTCTCTTTGCGCCTTTGCGTGAAAAAGCATTTCTCGCAAAGGCGCAACAAAAGAAAACCGGAAGCCGCAAAGGGTTGAGTTCTGGGTTTTCAAACACGCTCTGATCACTTATCACTCATTTAACCGCTTTCGCGTTCGCGGGGCGCGCGAAGAGTGTGTCGGTGAGTGCGGAGTTGAATTCGATTGACTGGTAGTTGATGCGGCTCGTCTGCGTGCCGGCGGTGAAGTGGTCCACGACGAAGGGCGCGACGACGCCCTGGGCCGTGATGTGCTGCGCCAGGTGGTCCTCCTCGTCAGACTCCGCGCCGTCCGCGTCCGTCTTCTTGTACAGAACCTTCATCGGCAGGAAGTCTTTCGAGCCGAACTCGAACTCGACCGAGAAGCCGTCCGGGTAAGTGAGCCGCACCGCCTCGTTGCGCTTCGCCAAACCCGCCTCGCGCCGCCCGATATAAGAGAGCGTCGCGCCCTCCTTGCGCCAGTAGCCGCGCAGCAGGTTGTCCACGCTCGCGCGAATCGCGCGCTTGAAGTCCGCGACCTGCTCCTTCGACATGTCCTTGAGCGATTTCGACGCCCCGTCGTAAATCCAGCCCGTCTCGCGGTCGTTGGTCTGAATGATCCTGCCGCCCTGGCCCTTAAACTCCGTGCGCTCGCGGTCGGGGAAGACGACGTAGTCGAGGAACGTGGAGGGGATGCCCGACTGCCCGTCCTTGAACTGCGTGAAGAGCCCGCGGCCGACGGCCGAGCGCACGCCGAGGTAGGCGCTCCCGCCCATCGCCTCGACGGCCTGGCGCACGACCTGCTCGGCCTTCTCGTCGTTCGACGCGGCTTTCTTGTCCCCCTGCGCGAGGGCGGGGAGCGAAGTCAGGCAGAGCAGGAGGGCGAGTGAGATTAAGAGTCGTTTGCGCATGAAAGTTCTGTTCATAGATTGAGTGATAGCTGTTTGCGGTTGCATCCAGCCGGTACTGACTCGCGTTTACTCTCAAAATTCCGGCGGGAGACAAAGCGAAAGGGCTTCAATGAAATTGTATCACTGAAACCCTTCCACACGGGAGACGCTGCTATGGCGTCTGTTAGTTCATTTCCGCGAAGCCCTCGTCAGGCATCGTACTGTCAACTGCCTTGATCTTGACTTCGCCCTCCTCCACGTCCACGCGGAAGCGCGTCGCGCCCTTCCACATGGTCGTGATCGGCAGCTTCACCTTCTCGTCGATGTGGCGCTTGAGGAAGCGCGCGCCGTAGGCCGGGCTGAAGCCCTTCTCGGTCAGCAGGTCAATGGCCGCCGACGTGACCTCGACCTCTTTGCCCTGCCGCTCCATCTGGCGGCGCAGCTTCGAGAGGTAAAGCTCGGCGATCTGCCGGACCTCGTCCATCGTCAGCGGCGAGAAGACGACGATCTCGTCAATGCGGTTGCGGAACTCCGGCGAGAAGCGGTGCTCGGCGGCCTTCATCACCTCGTTCTTAATCGCGCGCACGTCGCCCAGCGTCTTCTGGCCGAAGCCGAGCGGCTTCTCGTACTTCTTAAAACTCTCCGAGCCGAGGTTCGAGGTCATGATGACGATGGCGTCCGAGAGATAAACTTTCTTCCCGCGCCCGTCCGTCATCCAGCCTTCGTCGAAAGCCTGTAGGAACAGGTTCATCAGGTACGGCGAAGCCTTCTCGACTTCGTCGAGCAGGAGGACCGTGTACGGGTTCTCGCGTAGCTGCTCCGTCAGGATGCCGCCGCGCTCGCTGCCGACGATGCCGCGCGGCATGCCGATAAGTTTCTCGATGCCGATGGTCCCGTCGCCGTACTCGGACATGTCTATGCGGACCATCTTCTCATCGTCGCCAAACATGAACTCGGCGACGGCCTTCGCGAGTTCCGTCTTGCCAACGCCCGTCGGGCCGAGGAAGAGGAGCACGCCGTCCGGCTTGTAGTGACTATCCTTGAGCGGGCCTTTGTTCAGGCGCAGGCGTCGCGCGACGCCCTCGATTGCTTCCTTCTGCCCGATGACGCGCTTCCCGATATCCTGTTCCATAGTGGAGAAGCGGTCGTTGGTGTCGCGGAAGATCATGTCGCGCGGAATACGCGACTCCTGAGAGATAACCTCTATGACGTGCTCAGGCTTGACGATCAAAGTCTGCGGCTCGTTAATCTCAACCTTAACGGCAGCCGTGTCGAGCCAGCCGATTGCCTTGTCAGGCAGGTGCAGGTTGCGTATGTACTTCGGAGCCATCTCCAAAGCCGTGTTGATAGCATCGTCGGAAA
>DASWQY010000068.1:0-4129 GCA_036403435.1 Pyrinomonadaceae bacterium | reverse complement strand
CACGACCTCGGCGGCAAGGCGGATCGGACGTACACCGCGGCGCTCGCCGACCTGGACGGCGACGGCGACCTTGATGCGGTCGTCGGTAACGACACCCTGGACGAAAAGGTCATTTATTTTAACGACAGCAAGGGCCGCTTCACGCTCGCGGGTAGGTTCGGCGATGCGCTTTGGCCGACGCGCAATGTCACCGTCGTTGATCTCAACCGCGACGGCCGTCCCGATATAGTCGTAGCTAATAGAAGTGAGGACCAGCCCGGTGCCAATTACGTTTGCCTGAACGATGGGCGCGGACACTTCCCGTCGTGCCGCACACTGTCGCCCGAATCGGCCACGACGATTGCCGCCGGAGACATCAACGGCGATGGCGTGCCGGACTTAGTGGTCCCCCACCGCGACGGCGACCAGAGCTATATCTTCATCAACGACGGCAAGAGCGGGTTCGCGGAGAGGCATCCATTCGGCCCCGCCAACGCCGAGACACGCTCCGTCGCTCTCGCCGATCTGGACGGCGACGGGCGTCTGGACATAATTATCGGCGACCAGGCGCGCGATGGAGCTTCCGTCTATTTCAATCAGGGCGGCGTGAAATTCTCCGACCCTGTTCCGATAGGTGAAAAGACGGAGTCTGTGTATTCGATTGCCGTCGCCGACATGAATGGGGATGGCAATGCAGACGTTGTGCTTGGGAATCTAGAGACACCAGGAGCGGTACTAATCAACGATGGAACGGGCCGCAAGTTCACGCGCATCTCTTTCGGAGATAAGCAAGGCACCGTCTATGGCCTCGCGCTCGGTGATGTCAACGGCGACGGCTCGCCCGACATCGTCGCCGCGCGGTCCGACGCGCCGAGTATGCTCTATTTCAACTCGCTTGTGATTAAAGGCCGAAGGTAACCCATGACGGCCGAGGAGGACGCGTGAAAGTCAGAAGCATACTTTTAATTATCGCCATGCAAGGCGAGGCCGACCCGATTCTTAACGCTCTGGGTGTTGACGGGGTGGGGACTCCTCTGGAGCCGCCGCTGCCGCCGATATTTTATGCGACGACTCACGGCGGCCTGAAGTTGCACTTGGTCGTTAACGGTCAGGACCCGATGTATAAACTCGATAGCTTCGGGACTGACGCCGCAGGTTTATCGACTTACCTCGGCATCAAGGCGTTTTCGCCGGACCTCGTAATCAGTGCCGGCGTCGCGGGAGGCTTCAAGTCGCGGGCGGCAATTGGCGACGTGTATTTGAGTCAGGACTCCGTGCGGTATTTTGATCGCCGCGTCTCCATCACCAGCCCGAACTACCAGGATTACGCGATAGGGTTCTATCCCGTGATTGACGCCTCAAAGATGGCGACGGAGCTTGGATTAAAAACGGGAATCGTAGTCACGGGAGGCTCGTTCGAGAACTCTCTGATAGACGACAGGCAGATTAGAAATCTGGACGGTTCGGCCGTGGAAATGGAGTGCGCCGCCGTCGCCAAGATGAGTATGCTTCTGGGGAAACCATTTATGGCCGCTAAGGCAATCGTGGATTTTGACGACGCCGTCGGGTTCGCGGGGCAGTTTGACCAGAACTTCAAAGTTGCGACTGCGAACCTGGCTAAACAGTTATTGAGGATAGTCGAATACCTGGCGAATAACACGGTGGGTGAGTAAAAGCGCCGGGCCGGGGCGGCGTCGCTGCGTGATGTCAGGGCTTGCCGGTTCCGGGGTAAACCTTAATCCAGTGGGTGCGCACTTGTGGCTGCAAGTTGCCCCCGGCGGTCGTCGAGATGATGGCGTTCGACGTGAGCTTAGGCATGTGGCAGTCAACGCAGTTGTCGGCAATCTTGTGGCCCATTTTTTTGAAGATGCCACAACTCTCGACCTTGTGGCACGTCAGGCAGTTGCGGGAGAAGGCCGCGGCGTTCCGTTGCGGGAGGTGGACGTTGTGGCAGGTGGAACAGGTCATGGCGGAGGATTGAAAGCACCGGCTCCTCTCCAGCAGGGCCACTTGGTTGCCGTGAACGTCAAGTGCCACACTTGGGTCCGGTGACCCTAGAGTGAGGTAATCACCCAAAGGCTTTCCGGGCGTGTAGGAAAACGGTGGGGCCTTCCCCGCTCCGAGGCCGCCGTGGCACAGCGCGCACGATTCAATCTGCCGGTCGCGGGACAACTTCGCCGGATTAACAATGGCCTGCCCGGAAGATTTGGCGGACTGCGAGAGTTGACGCGCGACGTGCTCTCGCCCAGGGCCGTGACACTTCTCGCAGGAGATGCCCAGAACATAATTAGACTTGTTGTAGCGGTTGCCAGTGCCGGGCCCCGTGAGCGGTTCGAAGTAGGAGGCGTGACACTCCAAGCAGCGGGCCGTCACGGGCCGGCCGAAATTTATATCCTCGTCCATGAAGCCGGGGCTGTTGGCCCATTCTCCGGGGGCAATCCAGTACGAGACCGGCAGCTCAAAGAGGCCGCCGTTCTTCCCCCAGTAGAGGTACGTTTGCCCTTTCCGCGCGGAGCCGATTACTAAATCGAATCGTCTGGAGAAGGTGACGGTGTTGGGGGGCTCACCCAGCACGGCGGTCTGGTAAAAGCCGTCTTTGGTCCTCTCCATCCTGTAATGCAGATACGGGTTCGAGGTCTTGAGAAGGTTTGCGCCCTCGCTAAATTTACCGGCGATTGAATCTTCCGTCGGCAGCCTGGAGGTCAGGTGGTGGGCCGTTTCCCGAAAGGTCTTCTGGTCTCGGTGACAAGAGAGGCATTTATCGTCCCCGGCATAATCCTCGGGCCGGGCCGGCTGAGAGTTCTGTCGGCCGGAGACTGCGATTGCCACGAAGCACGCGGCGGAGACCAGACATAGTGAGAGAAGGGCGAAGTTGCGCGGGGCTGTCTTCATCGTCCTGATAGTTTTTACCTGTACCACCCGGATGTCAATATCCGAGGGCGGAGCCCGGCATAGACGGATGAGGAGAGCAGTCAGAAGATATCGAATTGCTAAAAATTCTTACGGCGCGGTCGAGTGAGATAAATTGCGCTTGGCCCAACAACTCACTCGACCCGCACGCCTCTCTAACTTCGTTGACAAATGATGCGGGACGAAACTACTATCGTGACTCCCCGCAATTTTAAGGACTTAGCCGCTAACGTTTTCTGCCCCGGACACCTTCACATGGACGGGTCGTTCTCCGTTCTGCCCAGATGCTCTGAGTGTCGGCCCAGCACCCACAAAAAGGAAGCTAACCGAAAGGAGCGGAAGTCTGATGAAATACGCGAAACAGATGTTGGTCGTAGCTCTTCTGGTTCTTGCCTGTCTGACAGCCTCTCAACTGAGGATCGGCAACAGCCGAGCTGCCGGAAGGCCGAACAATTCCTCTGCCAAAAAAAATTGGTCCCTTTACAGCATGCCCTACATTGATCCCGACATCGGCCGCCGGCCGGTCATCGTCAGAAGCGTCACGACGGACGCCAAACGCGGGCTTGCCATCAACAAGGTCGAAATCTTCAGCCGCTCAAAGGCTGTCAAGTCCGTGAAGCTCAAGTGGTATCTCTCGGACGACAAGAATAAGGGCGTCATCCTTTTGTCAGGTGAGACCCCGGCCATCAGGTTTGACAGAGGACTGCCCGCTGGGGGGACCGTAGAGGTCAAGCAGGAGGTGGTCGCCTTCGAGAATATCCTGGACAAGGTGAAAGACCACGCCGACCGTGGGGCGGAGTTTCACTTCGATGTCAGTGTCAGCTCGGTGGTGTACGCGGACGGGGGCACCTGGCGAGAGCAGGCCAAAGCCAGGTTGGATTACCTGAGCGTCCCGCAGCAGGCGCGGGCTGACGAAAGCCTCTCGGATTACCTGAGCGTTCCGCGGGAGAGCTGGCCCAATAACAACTTCTCCTTCGTCAAAACCGGTTACGTGAAAAGCACGCCTGCGCCGGTTCCGCAGTCATGCATCCCCACGTACACCGCCTGCGTGTATCATTCCTGTGGGGGCTACGGTTGCTACTGGGCCGATTGCTCAAATTCCATCCCAGGAGCTTCGATGTGCCAGAGTGATCCTTACGGGAGTTGGTGTACGACGACGTACTGCGGGTGATAAACGCTCACGAGGTCAGGTCCAATCTTTAAGAGAAGGGCGGCGCGGGTTTTATATACCCCGCCGCCC
>DASWQY010000067.1:0-1631 GCA_036403435.1 Pyrinomonadaceae bacterium | reverse complement strand
GCGGTGTGCACCGCCGAGAGAGCCTGGTGCGGGTTCCGACCCGGCCGGAAGCCGTAGCTGAACCCGAGGAAATCGACTTCATAGATGGCGCTCAGCACCTCGGCGACCGCGCCTTGGACGATCTTGTCCTCCAGCGTCGGCACGCCGAGCGGGCGCTGCCCGCCATCGGCTTTGGGAATGTAGACGCGCCGCACCGGCTGCGGCCGGTAGCGCCCGGTGTGGATGCGCGCGCACAGATCCCGGAGATTGCGCTCCAGATCCTGCGTGTAAATCGCCACCGTGATCCCGTCGATTCCCGCACTTGCCCGCCGCCGCTGGCGCCGAAACGCTCGTTCGAGCGCCGCGGTGTCAACGTGATGCAGCAGGGCGGTGAAGCGGGTCTGGACGGCCGTACGGGCCGTCGCGTTCACCCGGGCGAGATTGGCTGGCAGGGCGACCCGGCTCTGTGTCCGGACCCTGCTCCCCTCGCCTAGGTTCCTTCCGGGCTGGCCCCTTCCCTCGGCGCGTCTCGTTTCCTTCGACGGCGTCATCAGTACTATGAGCCAGTCCGACTCCCGACCTCAGCTCGGATGGCGGCTCCGGCAGCGCCTCGCCGCCCTCCCCCGCCGGCGACCATTCCGGCGGACCCGGTCGGGCCTCTCATGTTCCGACGAATGCTTTCCATGCGTGATCCGGCCTTCGACCCCGGCGGAGCGACGCCATCTCGCATAGCGATGACGCACGTGCTGCCTTCGTGAACGGGAACACACTCGGCCTCCGCGATCTTCCACATTTCGAGGCTCAATCCCGCACCCCGCATGGCCCCTGTCTACACTTCGGACCCCGCGTTACCACGACGCCCGCAAGACTCGGTCCCGGCCTGCCCGCTACGGCTTTGGCCAGGTGAGACTTTCACTCACAGGCACTCGTCAGCTTGGCATGACGTACTCCTCGCTCGTGGTGTAGGAGCGGCTATCCTAAGCAGTGTTGGCTGCCTCGGTCAGGCTGCCACAGTGGGCAGAGTGACCGTGGGAGCATCGCTCAGAGGAGCGATGGTTTCCAGGCTCATGTATCGGGCACGCTGGACCGCCCATTCCTCGTTCTGCTCCAGCAGCAACGCACCGATGAGGCGGGTGACGGCGGCTTCGTTGGGAAAGATGCCCACGACCTCGCTGCGTCGCTTGATCTCGCCATTCAGTCGTTCCAGTGGGTTGGTACTGTGCAGTTTAGCGCGGTGCTGAGCCGGGAAACCCATGTAGGCCAACACATCGGCTTCGGCATCATCCATCAGTGCCGCCAGTTTGGGGACGCGCGGCCTGGCTTGGTCGGCGACCTCGCGCCATTGCTTTCGAGCCGCCGCCGCGTCGTCCTGGGCGAAGGCGGTGCCGACCCAGGCGGAGACGATGCGCCGTTGGGTCTTGCCGGCATAGGCGAGCGCGTTACGCATGAAGTGTACGCGGCAGCGCTGCCAGGTGGCCCCTAGAACCTTGACGATAGCGGCCTTCAGACCCTCGTGCGCGTCCGAGATCACCAGCTTCGCGCCGCGCAGGCCGCGTCGTGCCAGGCTGCGCAGGAACTCGACCCAGAAGGGCTCGGCCTCGCTGTGGCCGACGGTCATGCCGAGCACCTCACGCCGCCCGTCGTTGTTGACG
>DASWQY010000066.1:0-32326 GCA_036403435.1 Pyrinomonadaceae bacterium | reverse complement strand
TTTTCCAGCGCGGAACGCTTCGAGCCCCACTCAATTGAGCCGGGCCGCAACATCATTGCGAAGGCTTGATCATGCCGTACCCAATGACGCGGCTCTGTGTCAGAGTCGGGGTGAAAGAGTTCAACTCTCATTCTTTTACTCCATGCCTCGTGTTGTGAACGATATCACACGCACCGAGACGATTCAATTAGACCTTGGTATCGGGTGCCAGATCGCAACGAGCCTGGAGCGGAGAGCCACGATGGCGTGCAAAATTGAACGGGTTCTTACTCCGGTCGGTTTTGTTCTGTTCCACGGGAGTGGACGAATTGACGCTGGATACGTCGGGTTATTGCAGGAATTGATAGAGAACGAGAAGACAGCGAAGGGCAGACTCGCGCTAGACCTCACGGAGGTCACGGTGGTGAGCCTTGGAGCCGTCAGGGCGCTTACCGTTGCGGAGGCCAACGGAATCGAACTTCGAAACTGTCCGGCCTATGTAAGCGAATGGGTTTCGCGAGAGAGGGAACGTGGACTGTCCGAGTGAACCAATCGAACTGAACGAGACTATGCTTAGAATCGGGCAGTGTTGCGAGAATTAATTCAAGGCGCAGCAGGTTGGCGAGCGCATTTCGCTATGCAGCAATTCCGAAAAGCGCGGCGACAAACTTCGCCTGTCCCGGAACAGGAGTAAGATATAAGAGAACTGGAATTATAGTCGAGAATAGATTTCTTGCAACACAGACCCTCGAAGCCCTATAGAGGTTAGGGGTATCGCACAACTACTGGCCCCGACTCAGGCAGCGGGATGAACTCCGTCTCTTCCGGCACCGGCGCGAATCTGCCCGCCTTCCAGTCCTCCTTAGCCTGCTCGATGCGCTCGCTCGAACTGGATACGAAGTTCCACCAGATGTGGCGGGGGCCATCCATCGGCTCTCCGCCCAAAAGCATCAGCCGGACGCCTGAAGACTCCGGCGCAAAGAGCGTGATCTCGGCACCGGGTTTGAAGACCATGAGCTGACCGGCATCAAAGTTTGCACCGTCATTCAGGAGTTCCACTCTGCCTTCGACAACGTAGGCTGCACGCTCCTCGTGCTCGGTCGGTATGGATAGGCGCGCTCCGTCCATAAGTGTCACGTCCGCGTAAAACATCTCGGAGAGCGTCTCGACAGGAGAACGTGCCCCGTAGAGTGAGCCTGTGATGAGACGCACCCGCTTACCTTCGCCTTCCACGACCGGCAATTCATCCGCCCCGTGATGTGCAAAGCCGGGAGTATTTTCCTCAAACTGCTGCGGCAGAGCTACCCAGGACTGTATGCCGAAGAGGTTTGAGCCGGATTTACGAGTTTCCTCTGGCGTTCGCTCCGAATGCGCGATGCCTCGCCCGGCAGTCATCCAGTTGACCTCGCCCGGAGTTATCATCTGGATAGTACCCAGGCTGTCGCGGTGCAGTAATTCTCCCTCGAAGAGGTAAGTGACGGTGGCAAGTCCTATGTGCGGGTGAGGGGCGACATCAAGGCCGCGCCCCGCGCTCAAAACTTCCGGTCCCATCTGATCCAGAAAGATGAAGGGGCCGACCATGCGGCGGCGGGGTGCAGGGAGCACGCGTCGCACCTTGAAGCCGTCCACTAAATCACGCACGCGCGTGACGATGACGGTCTCAAGGGAAGGGGAAGTCTCCCCTGTTTGTTTCCGCAAACTGTCTGTGTCCATCAGAGCCTCGATTACAGAGTAGACGTTGTCCTAAAAGATTTTAGTCACCTCCCTGTGTGCCAGCACGATGTCGGGGTCGCGTTGGAGGGCCGCGTAATATTTGCGCTCGAAATCGGTGCCGTCCTCAGAGGGCTTGAGCAATGTCCGCGCTTGAGTGAACAACGACTCGGCGTCAGCACTGGTCATGGGTTCTTCCGCATCCAGCATCCCGTCTATGCTCACGATAAGTTCGGAGATGGAGTGCAGCCACGCGAACTGCTCGTGATTGATGACGAGTTGAAGCAACTCGCCGCCCGTCACCTGACCGTATACACGTTCGTAGGCCAGGCGCTTGTCGTCGAGCAGCGTCTTGTGCAGGCGCAGCAAAGCGCGGCGAAAATTTGTTAGCCGCTGTCGTGTTGCCTCCGGCGCCAGGTCGTCAGAAGCGGACGACTGCTCGGCCATTATTGTAAGCCCTCCATGGTTTATTCTTTATCCCTTTAGGTTAACGACACAAACCGCCACGCTTGAGTGTTTCAAGCGTTGGCTTCGGCCTGATAAGCCTGCGACGGCGCTCCTCATTTAATCTGACCAGACGGACGCTTTCATAGCCCACACGGTATCGGCATATTTCTCTTTGAGTTGCTCCGGCACGACGCCCAAGACGGTGTGATCGTTCGTCTGTTTGTAACGGCATATCCCCTTCCAATAGACGGCCTCAGCCGCGACCTTAGAGTCCGGGTATCGCTCGACGACCTCCGTGTACCGTCGCTCGGCGTCGGCCCATTTTTTACGCATGAAGGAGACGCGCGCAAGCCCCATCTCCAGGTGCGCGCGGAACTCTTCCTTCGGCAGATAGCCCTCGATGCGAAGCCTCTCCACGCCATCAGAGTCCATGATGAGCACAGTCGGCGTCCACACGGCGCCGAAGCGGTGGAAGTATCTTGGATGCTCTTTGATGTGCGCCTCGACCGCCACGAAGTTCTCGTTGATGAAAGATGAGACTTCCGGGTCTGCGTAGGACTCGGCCTCCAGCCGAGCACATGCGCCTCAAGCCGGGGCGGCGCTGAAATCTATAAGAAGGGGTTTATTCTCCGCCTTCGCTTGCGATAGTGCCGCGTCTACATCCTTGTTCCATTCGACAGTCATTTTGTTGATTCTCCTAAAATAGAGGCGGAGGGCGCATTACTTGCGCCGCTCCCCAAAATAGGTTGTACGCCCGCTCACTTTCCGCTTCCTGAACGGAACTGCGCCGCTACTTCCGCAACGCGCCTGCCCTGGAAGCGGGCAGCCGCCAGGGCCACATCGTCCGGCTTGAGCGCGCCGTTGTTGCTCGTGAACGACGTGCCGTAAGGGTTGCCGGACTGGAACTGTATCGGGTCCGCGTACCCCGGCCCGACGATGATTGCGCCCCAGTGGTAGAAGGTCGTATTTAGATTAACGATGGTCGTCTCCTGCCCGCCGTGTGACGTGCCGGTGCTGGTAAATGACGAGCAGACCTTGTTGACGAGGGCGCCCGAGGCCCAGAGACCGCCCGTCCCGTCGATGAACTGTTTGAGCTGCGCGGTGGGTAGGCCGTAGCGGGTCGGCGTGCCGAGGATGACGGCGTCGGCCCACTTGAGGTCGTCGTTCGTCGCCTCTTCTACGTCCTGCGTCTCAAGACTATGCGCCGCCCAACCCTCGTTGGACTTGATAGCCTCCTCCGGGGCTAGTTCATGCACCTTGCGGAAGCGGACCTCCGCGCCCGCCGCTTTCGCGCCTTCTTCGATGGCGCGTGCCAGCGCGTAGGTCGTGCCCGTGGCACTGTAGTAAATGATCGCAACTTTAACTGCCATTTGATTCCTTCCTCCTTTGATCGTTGAAAACCTGGTTTGATTGACTAACTTAAGCTGTGCCGCTGCGTGCTTTCGGGTCCTGCCTGCCCTCAAGTCCGGAGAGGAAATGTGAAACGAGTGGGGGCCCTTCGCCCACGTGGAATGAGCGGGCGACCTCTTCGACGTCGCGGTCGGCGACCGTCACGCGCTCGTGCTGGCGGAGGTGTTCGAGCCATGACGCGACGATGAAGACCTCGACGAATCGGGCCGGGTCTTCCGCGTCAACAAAGACGTGCCAGTAGGTGGCTCCGTGCCGTCGCCTCTCCATGCTGACCTTGCGCATCGCCTGACGGAACTCCGTCGCGCGCGCCGGGTCAATGCGGTATTCGACCGTTACCATGGCTGGCCCGCGCTCCTGGTCCAGCTCATCCGTGATGACCGGCGAGGGCCAGTGCGCCGAAGGCGCGAGGTTGATCCCTTCCGCTGCGGTCAGCCGGTAGCGAGTCATCGCCGCGAGACTCAGGAGCATTCCGCCGGCTGCCAGCGTGAGCGCCGTGCGAACCCCGTAGCGCGTGGCGAGTGCGCCCCAGAGGATCGCCCCCACTGCCGTCCCCCCCTGCAAGGTGATGAGGTAGACGGCCATCGCGCGGGCCTTGACCCACGATGGGACGGACATCTGAGCGGCGACGTTGAAGCTCGACATCAGAGTGATCCAGGCGAACCCTCCGGCAAGCATCACGGCGCACAGAAGCTGGTACGAAGGTATGTACGCGAGCGCAACCGCCGCGACCGCGAAGAGTATCGTCGCGCCGGCCACCAGCAGGTCGGATGAGAGCTTCGGCCGCAGCTTCGGGAGGAGCACGGCCCCCGTGAGTGCGCCAACACCAATCGAGCCGACCAGCAAGCCATACCCGGCGGAACCAAGACCCAGTTCGAGCCGCCCGCGAACGGGCAGCAGCGCCCAGAAGCCGCTCCCGCAGAGGATGAAGAGTCCGGTGCGCACCAGCGCCGCGCGCAAGGGCGGGGAATTTCGGACGTAGCGTATGCCGGCCCGCACCGCGCCCGTGACGTGCTCCGCCGGGAGCGCGCTCTCGCGCGGGGCGCGCTTCCACCGATAGAGGACATAGACCGCCCCGAGGAACGAGACCCCGTTGAGCAGGAAGGGGGCGGCGGAGCCGGCGGCGGCGATGGCGAAACCGCCGAGCGCGGGGCCCACGGCGCGCGCGATGTTGATGGCGACGCTCGACAGGGCCACGGCCGCCGGAAGCTGGGGCTTGGGAACGACCTCGGGCGTAGTCGCCTGCCAGGCGGGGGCGTCCATGGCGGCGCCCATCCCGAGCGCGAAGGTCATAACGAGGAGGACGACGGGCGTCACCAGCCCCATGAGCGTCAGCGCGCCGAGCGTGAAGGCGCAGAGGCACATCCACGCCTCCAGCATCATGAGCATGCGACGCCGATCCACCACGTCGGCCAGTGCCCCGGCGGGCAGAGCGAGCAGGAAGACCGGGAGCGTCGTGGCGGTCTGGAGGAGTGATACCAGGAGCGGCGATGGGGTCAGCGAGGTCATCAGCCACGCCGTCCCCACGTCGTGCATCCATGTGCCGATGTTGGAAGCGACGATAGCCAGCCAGATCGAGCGGAAGACGGGGTTCTGGAGGGGCGCCCAGGCGGACACAGGCTCTGTCCCGCCGGAGGGGCCGGTCGGAACCTGAGCGGCTGTCACCTGTGATGACGGAATCGTGGCCATAACCCCTTTTACCCTACGCGCACATTACCTCAAAACTTATAAGTCAGCCATGCGGCGAAGTAGCTGATGTTTTTGCCCGGCGGCGTCTCCCGCAGAAACGGCCCGCTGATGAAGCGCGCGTAATTAACCGTAAACGTCGTGTGCCCGTCTATGCTCCAGACTCCCTCGATTCCGGGCTGGTGGCCGACGAACCGAGCGCGGCTCTGGCTGCCGGTACGCAGCACACCCGAGGGGATCCCGTACAAACCGTCCCGGAGGCTCTGCCTCCAGAAGAAGAGCCAGTCCGCCGTAAATGACAGCCGCCCGCCCAATCGGAAGTCCAACTGCGGGTGGAGGTCGCGATGGTTAGCCGGGCCCGTGGAAGCGATCAACCCGAAGTACGCACCCTTAGGGAAGAGCGGGTTAAAAGTCCCGAGGTCGGGGTCGGCGGGGTCATCATCCCCGCTCGTCACGTCGGCCTTCAGGCCGAGCCGCGGTCGCACCTTGAGACCCTCGAACGTGTAGCCAGTGTCGGAAGCAACGGTCCACGCGCGAATTTTGCCCCGCCCGAAGGCGCCGAACTGGTAGACGAGTTCGTAGTTGTAATCTACAGCCTTCCCCTTGTTCCAGAGGCGAGCGCCCACCGTCTGCCGCGTCTCGCGCCCCGTCCCCTGGTCGAAGCGTGCGCGCTTGCGGTCGAGCCCCATGTAATAAAGATCGACGTTCCCCCCCAACGGGAGCATTGTTAGAGGCCGCACGGCGTAAACGCCCCAGAACGTCCTGGCCGGGTCGGGCGCGTCGTCGAAGAAGCCGGTGTTAGTCTCCACCGGCTTGAGTGCGAATCCGTCCACACGCCACGACCCCGCGCGCACGGTGGCGCGCAAGCCGTCAAAACTCTGGCGCACGTTCGGCCCCTCCCGGTACGAGACCAGGCGCGAGTAACCGAAGGAGACTTCCTGTCGCCCCACCCGCAGGGTCATAGATCTCGCACGGCTCGGGTTGTCAGGGGCCCCATTGCCGAACGTCACGTCAAAGAAGGCTTGATTGACGTCGAGTTTGTCCTCGTCCGGCGGCCGCGGGCCGCCGCGCCGCCCGGTCTCAATCCCGCTCTTGAGTTGAACGAACGCGCGCGCCCTCCGGCCCATGTGGAGGTCGAAGTGGAGCATGTAGCGCTGAAGGAGATAACCCCCTAGATCATCCGGTTCCGCTCCCCACTCTTCGTTGCGAAAGCGCTCGTAGAAGGGGCGCGCCTCGCCGCCTACCGAGAGATACCACTCATCCCTCTTGGTAAGAGGAATATATTTAATCGGGTCCCAGCGGTCCGCGCGCCGCGCCCTGTCCTTCAAATAACTCCAGTCTTCGTCCTGCCGCATGTTGGCGTAGTCGGGACGAGAGGGGGGCGGTTCATTCGTCTGCCCGGACTGACCCGCCACCCGGACGGCCAGGATAAAGAGCAGGCCAAAAAGTACGGTTATAGATAACCCGCGAAGCACTTGAAAGCCCGCCCTTATTCCGATTCTTTATAAAGCCACCCTCTCACCAGCCGCGTGTAGCGAGGCATGATCACGAACGTCAACAACCCGGTGAGTAGTGCCGCCATCAACAGGGCGCTGATAAGTGGATGTCCGAGGGCAGGCGCGACTCTGTACAGCGGGGCCAGCAGGCGAGGGAGGATCAGACTCAGTGGGTAGACCGCCGACGCCGTGAGGAGAAACTGCTTCCAGGCTTTGGGGGGATGCGTTCCTTCCGGCGTGAACCAGAAATCCACCCCCGTCCTGATCTCGTTCTGGTCGCCCTTCTCGAGCAGGTCGTCGGCCCGGCTGATGAACTGCCTGCGCGCGTCGGAGTCGGCCCAGCCCTTCAGGTGCTCCTCGTCGTCGAAGCGCACGATGATCGTGTACTTCCGGTTGCCTTGCGCCGGGAGAAAGACCTCTCTGCCCAGATAGCCGGGGTAGAGGCTGACGGCGCTCAGGATCTCCCTGGTCCACTCCTCGTACCGCTGCTCCGCGCCGGGTTTGACGGTGTGGGTTACGACGAACGCGGCCGACCTGCCTTGATCGACTGCCACCTTGCCTGGAGCGCTCATAACATTTCTCCTCGCGGGATTAATAGTTGGGGCGGGGGAGGGGAGGCTACATGCCACCCGCGGCCCCCTCCCGCCAACTTGTTCAGAAGGCCATGCAATCGCAACCCAGGCCCCACAGCCCGGACTCGCCTAGCACCCACCTGTGCGCCTTCGCGCCGAGGGCGTGGACGTGGTCGTGCAGCGAGCGGTGGGACTGATGTTTCGCCGCCGAGCTCTGCGTAGCGCCGGCCTGCGCGTACCCGCCGTAATATTTCACCGGCGACCAGTCTGGGCTCACTGGCAGCGGCGGCGGGCCTAGTCTCTCGAACTCGCCGACGCCGTAAACGACTTTGCCGCCAACGATAGTGAGGACGGATTCGAGGCTCTTGATCTGCTCCTCGGGGATCGAGAAGTAGTCGGCCGAGAGCACCGCCAGGTCGGCCAACTGTCCCGGCGTGATTGAGCCTTTCTTTCCTTCTTCACTTGAGAACCAACTGCTCCCGACCGTGTAGAGGCGGAGCGCCTCCGCGCGCTCCATGCGATTGCTTTTGGGGTAGAGGTTCAGGCCGCCTACTGTGTTCCCGGTGACGAGCCAGTAGAGCGCGACGAACGGGTTGTAACTTGAGACGCGCGTCGCGTCCGTGCCGGCGCCCACAGGCACGCCCATCTCCAGCATCCGCCTGATGGGCGGCGTGCGCGCCGCTTGCCCTTGGCCGTAGCGTTCGACGAAGTACTCGCCCTGGAACGCCATCCTGTCCTGCACAGCGATCCCGCCGCCGAGGGCCTTGACGCGCTCGATGTTGCGGTCCGAGATCGTCTCGCAGTGGTCGAGGAACCAGTGGAGCCCCTCGAAGGGGACCTCGCGGTTCACCTCCTCGTAGACATTCAGGACCCGCGTGATCGTCTCGTCGTAGGTGGCGTGCAGACGGAACGGCCAGCGGTTCTCGGCGAGGTGGCGAATGACGGCTTTGAGCTCATCCTCCATCACGGGCTGCATGTCAGGCCGCGGGTGGAGGAAGTCCTCGAAGTCCGCCGCGGAGAAGACTAGCATCTCGCCCGCGCCGTTCATCCGGTAGAAGTCGTCGCCCTCACCCGGCCTGGTCATCCCCGTCCATCGCTGGAAATCGCTCAACTCCTGCTTCGGCTTCTGAGTGAAAAGGTTGTAAGCGAACCGGACGGTTAGCTCGTTTCGTTTGTGCAGTTCGTTTACGATCTCATAATCGTCTGGGTAGTTTTGAAAGCCGCCGCCGGCGTCAATCACGCTCGTCACCCCGAAGCGGTTCAGCTCGCGCATGAACAGTCGTGACGAGTTCGTTTGGTCTTCGGGAGAAAGCTTCGGCCCCTTCGCTAATGTGGAATAGAGAATCATCGCGTTCGGGCGGGCGATGAGCAGCCCCGTCGGATTACCCTGCTTGTCCCGCTGAATCTCGCCGCCCGGCGGCTCCGGCGTGGTCTTAGTGTAGCCGACCGCGCGAAGAGCCGCGCCGTTGAGCAGGGCGCGGTCGTAGAGGTGCAGCACAAAGACGGGCGTGTCGGGCGCGGCGGCATTGATCTCCTCCAACGTCGGCATGCGCCGTTCAGCGAATTGGAACTCCGTCCATCCGCCGACAACCCTCACCCACTGCGGCGCAGGCGTGCGCTCGGCCTGCTCCTTGAGCATGCGCAGGGAGTCGGCGAGCGAGGGCACGCCGTCCCACCTGAGCTCCATGTTGTAGTTGAGGCCGCCGCGAATCGGGTGCATGTGCGAGTCGATGAGGCCGGGGATGACTGTCCTCCCCCCGACGTCTATCACCTCCGTCCGTTCGCCCCGGTATGCCATCACGTCTTTGTCCGTGCCGACGGCGACGAAGCGTCCGTCCTTAATAGCGGCGGAGGAGGCGAACGACCCGCGCTCGTCCTGCGTGCTGATGCGGCCGTTCGTGACGATCACGTCGGCCTTCCCTTTCCCCTCGGTATTGATATTTGAAGACATGCGAGCGTCCCTCCCCCGTAGAAATGCAAGAGGCCGGGCGGGCACGAACCCCGCCCGGCTGGATAAACATCATCTGCTGTCACCCGTGCGCAGGCGCACACGGCCTCTCGCTCACGTCCGGTCAGCTACACGTTGGCGGTAGCTTGCTTCGTCGCTGCCCCCGTTGCCGCCTCGCCTTCGTTCGCGTGGCCGCCGAGGATGGACTTGGCGTACCGGATGCCGACGCCGTAAGCGCCGCCGTGCGCCTGGGCGACTTCGAGCACAGGGTTGTATGTGTCCTGCCGCGCCCAGTCGCGCTGGAGTTCGAGGAGCACCTGTATCCACGTCACCGGCACAGCGCCCGCCTGGATGCAGCGCTGGATCGCCATGTTATGCGCGTCTACGCTCGTGCCCCCGGAGGCGTCCGCCACGACGTAGATTTCGTACCCCTCCTGTAGAGCGTCTATGACGGGCATCACCAGACAGACTTCTGTCCAGAGCGCGGCCATGACCAGTTTCCTGCGGCCCGTCTTCTCGACCGCGGCGCGGAAGTGCTCGTCGTCCCACGAGTTCATAGAGGTGCGGTCCACGGGCTGAATGTCCGGGAAGACCTGTTGGATCTCCGGGAAGATGTCGCCGCTGAACGACTTGGCGGCCACCGAAGTCAGGACGACGGGCACGTCGAAGATCTTCGCCGCTTTGGCGAGGCCGACGACGTTGTTGACGAGCGTCTGCCGGTCGATGGACTGGACGGCGAAGGCCATTTGCGGCTGGTGGTCGATCAGGACCACGGCGCAGTTATCGGGCGTCAGCAGCGTGCGAACACTTCCGGCCCCATTTGACAGGTCGGCGCTTCCCTGCGCCGGGTCGGGACTGTTACTTGTCGAATTAGTCATCACTTTTTCTCCTTAGCTTTTCCTGGCTCAAAATATTTCGCGGCGTGAGGACGACTTGTCCTCACGCCGCGTCAACTCAACCGAATAATAAGAACCCACATCAGGACTCCCCTTGGTCGTAATGTTCTACCGAGACTCACGCGCTTCCCGCCTGACAGATGGGAAAGAATGAAGCTCACTTCAATTCGCTAAAAACATATCTCCCCTGCCGAAGACGTAACTCCTTCAGCACCGTGACGCGAATAGCTTGCGGGGGAAGCGGTAATACCGCGGCGCAGCCGGAGCGGTATTACGCTGTAGACCAATAAGGGGATCCGGCGGGGAACCGAAATAGCTTAGTTATCAAGTCGCCATATCAAACATATATCAAGCCCGGCTGAAAGCTAATCTCTAGAGGCTACCCGGGAGTTCTCTGGTTTTTGCCTCTGTGGAAGATAAACTGTTCTTAATGTATATAGGGCAGTTTAGACGAATGGAATGGGAGTGTCTTACGCAATCATGACTATTTTTTCGTGTCCTTGACTTTTTTTTAGACCATTGACCTGCAACCAGCCGGATGTGTGATATAGAACCAGAACAATTCTCTGAAGGAGTAGAATTTGACTGACGGTATATTGGACCCTGAGATCGAATCAAACCTGCCGCCGGAACTATGTCGTAAGCTGCGGCTCGCCACAGAATACATAGATCGGAACCTGCGGAGTCGTCTGACCCTCGCCGAGATCGCAGCCGAGGTTGATTTGAATCCGCAGTACTTCGCGCGCACATTCAAGAAGGCTGTGGGGCAGTCACCGCATCAATACATCCTTAATAAGAGAATAGCGCATGCGAAGGAGCTGCTGCGGACGACACAGTTATCGCTGGTCGAAATCGCCTCACAAGTCGGCATCGCGACCCAGAGCCACTTCACAACCGTATTCCACCGCGCGACCGGCACGACCCCGAGAGAGTTCAGGGAGAAGTGATCGGGCCTGCTCCTCTCGGAGAGTTAGAAAAAGCACCCCAGCTCGCAGGCCATCCCTGACCCAATGACGAACACACCTCCGGGCCTAATGAAGCACGGCCGAAGGTGTGTCCCGCCACTCCAGGGAGGCTCGAAATTAGGCCAGGTCGAACAGAATCACCTCGCTGTCGTCGACCGCGCTGATAGTTAACGCGCTCTCTTCACTGACAGACGCGCCGTCCCCGGCGTTGAGTTTATTTCCGTTCAGCTCGACCGCGCCTTTGACGACTTGCAGCCACGCGTGGCGGCCCAGTTCGAGCCGGTGCTCGACCGTCTCGCCGCCCTTGAGCAAAGTATTGTAGACAGACACGTCCTGATGAATCTTCAAAGACCCTTCACGACCGTCGTGCGAGGCGACGAGTCGAAGCCTCCCGGATTTCTCCTCCGGCGCGAACAGCTTCTGCTCGTAACCTGGCCGGATGCCCTCGGTCTCGGGCATGATCCATATCTGTAAGAAGTGCACCGGCTCGGTCTTCGAAGCGTTCATCTCGCTGTGGCGCACGCCTGTGCCCGCCGTCATCCGCTGCCACTCGTGCGGGCGGATAACTTCGGACTTACCCATGCTGTCGCGGTGCCCGAGCCCGCCCGAGACGACGTAGGAGAGTATCTCCATGTCGCGGTGGCCGTGCGTACCGAAGCCACGGCCTGGCTCGACGCGGTCCTCGTTAATCACGCGCAAGGAGCGGAAGCCCATGTGGCGCGGGTCGTAATAATCACTGAATGAGAAAGTATGCTTGGTGTTGAGCCAACCGTGGTCGGCTCCACCGCGTTCGTTAGCCGGTCTGATTGTAATCATCGCTTTACCTCTTTCCTCTCGGGAAGCCTGAGGCACAATCGCTTGCACCCGCCCCGTTTATGTTACGCCATAGTGTTCAGCACGATCTTACCGCGCGTGTGTCCAGACTCGATCAGTTCATGCGCCCGCTGTGCTTCTGCGAGTGGCAGCACGACCTCGACAGTGGGCGAGACTTCCCCGCGGTCGAGCATCTTGCAAATCCGTGCCAGCAACTCGCCGTCCGGCCGGGCGACGAGAAGTTGCGCGTGGACGTTTTTTGACTCGGCCAAATCCTGTGACGGCTCGCTGACGATGGAGATGAGCCGCCCCCGCTCTCTCAGCACCTTGAACGACCGCTCCTGCGTCTCGCCGCCGACAGCGTCGAGTACGACATCCACCCCGTCTGCCGCTTCTTCAAAACGGGTGGCCCCGTAGTCTATGACCGCGTCCGCGCCCAGCAGGCTGACGAACTCCTGATTGCCCGCGGAGGCGGTGGCCAGCACCCTCGCTCCCGCACTCTTAGCGAATTGCACGGCGAAGTGTCCGACCCCGCCCGCCGCGCCGTGGATGAGGACGGTCTGCCCCTCAGACAGCTTCCCGGCCTCGAACAAAGCCTGCCACGCGGTCAGCGCGGCGAGCGGGACGGCCGCAGCCCTAATGTGGTCGAGCGTCTGCGGCTTGAAGGCCGCTTCGCCTTCGTGGATGACGGCGTATTCGGCGTAGGTTCCTTGCCGCGCGGTCCCTGGTCTGGCGAACACGGCGTCACCGACATCGAACTTCGAGACGCCCTCGCCGACGGCCTCGATCACTCCCGAAGCATCCCAGCCCAGGACCAGCGGCAGCTCGTGTTTCAGTAGTCCTTTCAGCCGCCCTTCGCGGACCTGCACGTCGACCGGGTTAACCGCAGCAGCCTTGACCCGCACCAGCAGCTCTCCGGCTTTCGGCTCCGGGATGGGCGCGTCCTCGTAACGCAGGGACTCACGCCCGCCGTACTCGTAGATCCTGATGGCTTTCATGAGTTTCATCCGAGTCATCCCTCATTCTGCCGATTCGACGGCCGGCGAGGTCTTTCCCCACCGCCCGGTGAAAACGAACTCCCCCAGCTCCCGGCGCGTTCGCGGCGCGCTCGCCCTCGCCCGCAGGCTCTCGGGCAGACTCGCCGGGTCGCCGGGATAGCCGACGGCGATTGCCGCCACCGGCTCGTAGCCCTCGGGTATCTGGAACTCCTCTCGCGCCCGCTCCATATCGAAGCCACCCATCTGGTGCAATGCCAGCCCGAGCGCCGTCACCTGGATGGCCAGGTTAGCCGTTGCCTGTCCGACATCGTAGAGCGCATGCCTGTTGGGCGCGCCGTTCGAGTCGTAGGTGAGCTTGGCCACCGACAGCATCAGTACCGGGGCGCTCGCGGCCCACAGGGCGTTCGCCGGGACTATGCAGCCGAGGAGTCGCTCGTACTCACGATGGTTCTCCTTCGTGGCGACGATAAAGTGCCAGGGCTGCTGGTTGTAACTCGAGGCGGCCCAGCGAGCGGCCTCGAGCAGACTCCTCAATTCTTCACGCCCCACAGGCCGGTCGGAATAGGCCAGCGGACTCCGCCGATCTTTGATCAGGTCGTGCACCTGGGCCGGAGCTTCAGTTAGGGTAATCATGATCAAGCCGCCTTTCTTACTGCCTCATCAAGGGGGAGGGGTTGAGCTTCGGATACGTTCCTCCGCAACAGCCGGTCGACGCTCCACGAGCCGCCACCGGCGACCGACAGGAACAGGAACAGGAAGCAGTAGACTGCCGCCAGTTCGCCCTTGTTCTGGAGGGGCCAGAACCCCGCCGGCGCGTGCATCTGAAAGTAGCCGACCGCCATCATCCCCGAGAGGATGAATGCCACGGGGCGGGTGAAGAGTCCCACGAGGAGGGAGATCCCTCCGAAGAACTCCAGCACCCCGCCGACCCACATCTGCGAGAACGCGGGTGGCGCCGCTGCCCCTGTGGGCGCGAGGAAGCCGAAGAGCTTCTGGGCGCCGTGGGCGATGAAGAGGAAAGCCGCGACGATGCGCAGGACGCTCAGCAGGCGCGGCGTCCAAGCCGCGTAAAACGAATCAAGGGTAGTCATCTCACTTCTCCTAATGTCATTGCCCAGTTGGTTGTTGTAAGCATATTCGTTATAACAAGCATTATCACAAAAAAAAAATTAACTCGACTCGCTCATGACGGCATTTAGTAGCTGACCCATCATCGTGAGTTGCTTCTCACCCAAGTGGCCTAATTGCCTGCGGTGGGTCTCCGCGACCGGCCCGTCGAGTTCCGCGAGCACTCGCAGTCCCTCGTCTGTGATTCGTGCGACTACGCGGCGGCGATCCTTAACCTCGCGCTCGCGTGAGATCAGCCCTCGCTCATCCAGGCGGTCGAGCAGCCTCGTGATGTCTGAGTCTTTCGTCACCATCCGCTCACCGACCTCGCTACAGGAGGCGCCAGCTTCTCCAGCACCGCGGAGGATCCTGAGCGCGTTGTACTGCGTCGGCGTCAGGTCGGCCCGGGCGAGCGTTTCGGCCACCCCGCGCGAAAGCCGCTCGACCGTGCGGAGTATGACCAAGTAAACGGCTTCCTCCCGGCCGCCGATAGGCCCGGTCTGACTTGCCTCTTTTTTAGTCTTTGCGCCCATAGGAGGCAATATACTCGTTATAACGATAATTGTCAAGAGGAGGATTAGCTTCGTTTGATCGTCCAGAAAAATTTCTCCCGCGTACTCAAAATAACTTATGGCAATGTGGTTTCTGATGGTTAGCGATAAAAGCGGGCGCGAAGTTCAAAGAACTTCGCGCCCGCTTTTAATAGTGTTTTCTAACGGCAATTAAGTAAAATCATAAGCGCGCTTTTTCAGTCTACATCGTTAAATGTCGATTCCTGAGACAACATCTGCCGAAGCCTTTGACCGCTATGTGGGCGGGAAATGCTTGTTCGAAAGTCGCGGCGAAGCATGGCGAGACATCAAAGCCTGTCTCTACGCGCTCCCGCCTGTTGTCGATACGTTGCACCTCCCTTCAGTCAGCGAACCGTCCCTCGCGTGGACCACGTCGGGTGAGGTCGATTTTCAGGAGCGGGAAGACGGACAGCCCTGGGTCACCCACCGGATTAAGAAAGGCTCATTCTTTCTCACCTCGGGAGGCGCCCCCTACGATGTCCGCTGGAGGTCGGTGACCCCGGAGCCGTTCGAATCCATGACGATGTTCATCGAACTGCCGGTGCTCCAGCGCGCGATGGAAGAAGTATTCGGAACGGACGCGACTCACGTCCGACTGCGGGACATCTCGGCGTTCACCGACGATGCTTTGAATTCGTTGATGGAACAGGTGCGCGATGAGTTGATGCGCCCACAGGCGAGCCCGCTCTTCGTGCAGGCCCTCGCTCAGGCAATCGCCGTCCACCTCGCTCGAAACTACGGTGTCACAGACGAAGAGTCGCGTAGCGGTAGTCCGTCACTTCCCGGCTATAAGCTCCGACAGATAACAGACTGGATGTCCGAACACGTCGTCGAAGACTTCGACCTCGCACAGTTGGCCGCTCAAGCGGGGTTGAGTAAGTTTCACTTTCAGCGATTGTTCAAAGCGGCCGTGGGCGTCTCACCTTCGCGCTACCACATCAATCTGCGGATGAACCTCGCGCGACAACTACTGCGCGAAACGAAGCAGAGCGTGATAGACGTCGCCCTCGAAGTGGGCTACGCCAACCCCAGCCATTTCGCGCGGCTCTTCCGCAAAGAGACTGGCCTCTCGCCTAGCGACTACCGCCGCCAGCGTTAACCTCCCGTTCGCTGCGAACTCCAGTAAAACTCCATCCCTTCAGTAGGAATCCGAGCGCGTTTCTGCGTCGATTTTCACGCCTATCGTTTCGCCTCGCGCCCCGTTCCGCGGTTTAGAGCAATATCGGGACAGTTGGAGCAAGAGCGGGCGCGACCGCCGACGCGAACGCGGAGTAAAGTAACCTCACCTGCAAAGTAAGAGGAAGGAAGGAAGAGGGATTCGTTATGAATATATCTTTTGAAAACAAAGTTGCACTAGTTACAGGCGCCGGGTCTGGACTGGGCCTTGCGACAGCAAAGGCTTTTGCCGAATCAGGTGCTTCAGTAGTGTTGGCGGACTGGAATGAGGAGGCAGCGCGTTCAGCAGCTGAGGAACTGGCTGCCCAGGGTCATAAAGCACTCGCAATACATTGCGACGTGGCTGATGACGCCCAGGTAGAAGCAATGGTTGAGCAGACGGTCGCCACTTTCGGCCGGCTGGATGCGGCCTACAATAATGCCGGCGTTCAAAATGTCCTTGCGGAAGCAGCCGATCAAACCCGAGAGGATTTTGACCGGGTGACTGCCATCAATCTTCGTGGGGTCTGGAGCTGCATGAAGTTCGAACTGCGCCAGATGCGCAAGCAAGGAAGCGGCGCAATCGTCAACTGCTCTTCGATTGGAGGACTTATAGGCGGTGCCGGACGTGGAACATATCACGCCGCCAAGCACGGAGTAATCGGACTCACTAAAAGCGCCGCTCTGGAATACGCGGCACAGGGGATTCGCATCAATGCCGTTTGTCCTGGACTCATCCAGACGCCGATGTCTGACCAGATGGTGGCTGCCGGTCAGGCCGACGCACTTGACGCGATGCTGAAAAACGTCCCCATCGGTCGACTTGGTCGCCCCGAGGAGATTGCTGATGCTGTTCTTTGGCTTTGCAGTTCCGCCGCAAGCCTGGTGGTCGGTCACGCACTCACGGTAGATGGTGGATACACGGTGCCCTAAGGGCAAAGATAGTCGAGGGGAAATTATGAAGATATGGTCGAAAGACGAATTACGCAAGATCGCTGAGGCCGATGACCTGCATATCTCACCGTTTCGTGAGGACCGGGTGACGTACGGCACTCCGACATGGATCTGGTCCGTCGCGGTCGACGACGCCCTCTACGTGCGCGCCTACAACGGGCAGAACTCTCGTTGGTATCAGGCCGCAGTGCGGCAGAAGGCGGGGCGGATCATCGCCGCCGGTATGACCAAGGAAGTCACCTTCGAGCCGATCGAGGGCCCGGTCAACGACTGGATAGACAACGCGTATCGGGAGAAATATAAGGGTAGCCCGTATCTAGCCCCGATGATCGGCGCGCGCGCACGCTCGGCGACCGTCAAGGTCATGCCGCGAGACAAAGATTCTCGACAGCCGGTTTAACGAGGTACAAGCCATAAACCTCATGCAAGGGGAAAGACATGAAACACACAGCAATTCTGATAATGGTCCCGGCTCTGGTCCTATCGGTCGCTTTCTCGATCTGGGCGCAGAACGCACAGGCAGGCAAACCATCGCAAACCATAGTTCGTTACGGCTCTCAGCCTTCGAGCAAAGGCCCCGTCGAGAATTTCACCGGCAACGTCACCGTCACCCCTCTGTTCCCGGCTAACGCTTCCGCGTCCTACTCCGGCGCGTATGTCACCTTCGAGGCGGGGGCCAGATCGGCATGGCACACGCACCCGGCGGGGCAGCGTCTTGTCGTGACCGCCGGGGTAGGTCGCACCGCGGAGTGGGGAGGCAAGGTTCAGGAGATCAAGGCGGGCGACTTCATCTGGTGCCCGCCCGGGGTCAAGCACTGGCACGGGGCCTCCCCCACCACCGCCATGACGCACCTCGCCCTCACGGGCACCGTCAACAACAGAAACGTCGAGTGGATGGAGAAAGTCACCGGCGCGCAATACAATGTGGAGGCACGAACCATGAACACAACTCATGCACTAAGCACGAAACAGCGAAGCATCATCCCCATCGCGGCCTTCACTGCCACCGGCGATCAGGAGAGGCTGAAAACGGCTTTGACCGAAGGACTGGAGGCGGGTTTGACCGTGAATGAAATCAAGGAAATCCTGGTTCAGATGTATGCGTATGCAGGGTTCCCGCGCAGCCTGAGCGGCATCCAGACCTTTATGGCTGTGATAGACGAGCGGCAGGCAAAAGGCATTAAAGATCAGGTGGGCAAAGACGCCGCCCCCTTGCCCGCCGGCATGAACAGGGATGAATACGGCGCGAGAGTGCGGGCGAGGCTTGCCGGGCAGGAAGTGATCCCGCCCCCCGGAGGTTATCAACTGTTCACGCCCGTCATCGACACGTTCCTGAAAGAGCACCTGTTCGCCGACATCTTCGCCCGCGATGTCTTAGATCATCAGAGCCGTGAACTTGCGACCATCGCGGCCTTGGCCAGCATGACGGGCACACAGGGCCAGCTTCAGTTCCACCTCGGTGCTGCGATGAACGTCGGGCTCACCGAAGCACAGATGAGGGACTTCCTCTCCGTGCTCGCGGCCAAGGTCGGCGAGAGGGAATCCGAAAGCGCCGAAGAGGTGCTGACCGCCGTCTTGAACAGTAGGAAGTAACTTTCCACCTCGTCGGGCCTGGTCCAGAAGTGGGGCGGACCGGGCCGGGAGTCAGGTCGGGTAAGAACGCCTGAGACCGGGCGAGCGAGCGCGAACACTTCAACATACTTGTAGCTCTTGGTGCGGGTGTTTTAATAAAGCAAAAGTTACCTCTATTCGGCAAATGGCAAGAATATTTATCACCGGTTCGGCAGATGGTCTTGGGCAGTTGGCGGCAAAAGCATTGATCGCCCAGGATCACCGGGTTGTACTTCATGCACGCAATGAAAGGAGGGGACAAGAGGCTCTGGACAAAGTGCCCGGCGCAGAAGGTGTAGTGACAGCCGACCTCGGCTCTATAGGCGAGACAAAACAGTTGGCTTCAAAAGTGAATGCCTTGGGGATGTTCGACGCAGTTATCCATAATGCGGGTGTTTACAACGCTTCGGCGGAAGAGATATTCGCCGTCAACACATTAGCGCCTTACATTCTTACGTGCCTCATACGAAGACCAAAGCGATTGATCTACCTGAGTTCCGACATGCACTTGCAGGGGCGCTCGAAACTGGATAGTTTCAAAACTGAAACTGGCCGTATTACCTACTCCGATTCGAAGTTGCACGTGCTGATGCTATGCATGGCGGTAGCACGCAAGTGGCCCGGAGCTTACGCTAATGCAGTTGACCCAGGTTGGGTCCCTACGAAGATGGGCGGGCAGGGTGCGCCTGATGATCTGCAAAAAGGATACGAGACGCAGGTGTGGCTCGCCGTCAGCGACGATGAGAAGGCGAGGGTAAGCGGGCGATATTTTTATCATCGAAAAGAAAGCCGCCATAACCCCGAAGCTGATGACGCGTTGTTGCAGGAGAGCTTTTTAAGCCTGTGCCAGGAGATGACAGGCGCTTCCTTTCCATGAAGTTGACGCCGCGGTGCAACTGGCCGGCTGGGGGATCGGTCTTTAGATACACGGCGGATCCGGTCGAACTCCCTGATTCGACTCGTGAACGTGAGCCTCGTATGACGCCATCCGACTCTCAGTCCGGGCCCATAGTCCGGCGCGCGACGCCCGCCGACCTGCCGCGGATCGGCCGCCTCGGCGCGCTCCTCGTCAAGGAGCATTATGACTTTGACCCGCGGCGCTTCCTGTCCGCGAGGCCGGGGACGCCCGAGGGCTATGCGTCCTTCATGGGCACTCAGCTCGAAGAAGCGGACAAAGCCGTCCTCGTCGCCGATGATAAGGGGGAAGTGATCGGCTACGCTTACGCCGCCATAGAGGGATACGACTACATGGCGCTGCGCGGGCCGGCAGGCGTTCTGCATGACATCATCGTCGACCCGGAGCATCGCGGTCGGGGCATCGGACACCTCCTCCTCGAAGCCACGCTGAAGTTCCTCAGGTCGCGCAGCGTGCCACGCGTGGTGCTTTCGACCGCCGAGCAGAACGAGGCGGCGCAGCGGCTCTTCGCGCGCATGGGGTTCCGCCGGACGATGATCGAGATGACGCGCGAACTGGACGACCCTGAGCCCTGATTGTCCGGGGCGAGTTGGGCCGACCTCCGCGGGGAGCACCCTGCGAAGCTGTGGCCCATAGTCGGATCGGCATTCACAATGCTCGGGACGCCGTCACATACCACGTCTTTGTCAGGAGACAGTGACAGCGGGAAGTCGGGCGGAATAACTGAGCCGGCATTTGCATGGTCTCACGCAACGTGACGATGTCACTGCCAGCGCGCTCCCGAAGAAGCTGCCGTATTTACCCACCTGACTTAGGGGTTATCGTGCTCATAAAGGCGTGACGGCAATTATCACTCTGGGCAGTGAAAACGGGCTGGGGCTTGATGCCCGGATTAACGCTCGACCAGAATCGCTAAATTGTGCCTGAGCGCCCAGGCCGTGTTGAAGCTCTGGTGGGATAGCGAGCGCTCGCCGTACTCCGGGTCGTAAACAGTCACCTCTGTATCGCGGACGGAGACGACGACCACCGCGTGGGCTTGTCTGATGCCGCTGATCGGCCGCAGGTCTATAAAGGCGATCGGATGACGCCCGCCCTCGACTAGGGCTCCGAGTTCCGCGAAGCTCAAGGTGTGCTTGGCCGTGCCGGTAAAGCCGAGATGGTGTGCGGCCCGGATGGCTTCGAGCGCGTCCGTGCCGAATGCGGGGGTGCAGTCGCAGAGCTCCCGCAGGCCTCCTCAGTGACGTCTAGGCCGCAGCTTGAGAGTGCGATGCGCAAGGCAGGCCGGGACGCAGGAATAGGTAGTCTCCTGCCTATGAAAGCGGGGCTTCAATGGCGTCACGGTGCCGCTCGTAGAGTGCGCGGGCGCTCTCCCTCATCTCTGAAACGGGGGTGTGGGAAACTATCTCCCGCGTGGAGGCGTCAACTAAGATTTCCCCGACCGCGCCCACGGGGCCGAGCACGGCGTAGGTCAGGAGTACGGGGACATGCCACACGTCCCCCGCCTCGTCCAGTTGCGGGTCGTCGGCCAAAAACCGATCCGAGAGCTGCTCGAAGAGGAAGAGATTGGCCGCGGCCTGCGCGTCGAGGGCTGTCACCGGCGTTGCGGTCTTCGTACTCATAACGAATTCATTATAGCACTTGCCGCGGGACGGCAAACATCGAATGTCGTGCCGCGCACCCTTACAACTTCCCTCCCCCGAAAACCAGACGTTTTCTTTTCCATTTCGAGCCTATAGTCCGAATGGCAGTGTTGCGAGATTGGGTTCTCCGGCTATAACCAACCTCTCAGCTCATCAATCACTATCCGGGAATCATACTCGTGAAACAGCACACCTCCTCTTTTAAGTGGCGACACTTCGAGCCCACGATCATTCTTTTGTGCGTTCGTTGGTATTGCCGCTACCAACTCTCTCATCGAGATGTCGAGGAGATGATGCAAGAGCGCGGACTCTTTGTAGGTCACTCAACTGTCTTTCGATGGGTCCAGCGTGATGCCCCGGAGATCAATAAACGCGTGCGCCAACATCTAAAGATGAGTGGCACGTCTTATCGGGTGGACGAGACTTACATCAAGGTTGGAAAGTCTTGTAAGTATCTGTATCGCGCCGTGGACAAAGAAGGGCAGACGATTGAGTTTATGCCCGGCGCGAAGCGTGAAGTCACTACCGCAAGACGGTTCTTTAAGAAGATGTTGAGAGCCGAGCATCGCCGTCTTCCATTCTGGATTAGTGTCGATAAGAACGCGGCTTATCCTGAGGCATTCAGCACTTCACGAGAGGAGCGGATTGTACCAAGAGACTGCAAGCTGCGGCGCGTGAAATACTTGAAAAATGTAATTGAGCAGGATCACCGTTTCATTAAAAAGAAAGTGCGAGCTTCGCAATGCTTCAAACGCTTTCACACAGCAGAGCGAACTCTGGAAGGCATTGAAGCTATGAACATGCTAAGGAAGGGGCAGGTCAAAAGGTTAGACGGGAGAGACGCGGTGGGGCAGGCGGAGTTCGTCGCGAGCCTGTTCGATATCGCCGCTTAAAGAAAGCTACAGAGTACCCCTTCCTGCCTCAAAGTATTTCCCGCAACACTACCGGTTGACGCTCCCACCAGCGCTCACGATGTTGTTTCTGGAATTTCTGGCAGCGTCTCAAAGCGCAGCAGCGTCTTCACACCGCCTTTGTCTTCAATCCCTAAACCATCTTCAAGACCGCTCGTGCCGATGAGCGGCACGATTCGCTGCACGTTGAGAATAGTGTGGGTGACATGTCTTTGATCGGCGGCTGTTTCCCTGCCCAGGATGATCTCCACGCCCCCGGCTGTGCTTCCTTTCGGCTCGAAACTGATGCCGACGAATGGAAGGTGTTTCTCCTCCTCCTGCGCACCGATGTCTGCTCCGATGATTTCAAGGCGGGTGGGCCGCAGTTGGTTGCGCTTGCTGAACTCGTCAAGGAATGTTTTCCATTGGTTGCGTTCTATTTCACCTTGCATGATTTTCTCCTCCTCGCTAGCTTTGCTTTCACTAAGCGATCAATGCCCACGCCTGATAAGAATAGCGCGCTCGTTCCGCTTTAAGCTTTCCGTCCCTGTGCTGACGATGGTGAATCTGGTTCGCCCGACTTCTCAGGGTCGGAGGCATTGATCGCTTGATATGCCTTAAACAATTCAAAGTTAAGTATCTCTGCCGAGCGGCGTCCGGTAAATAGTGCAAGACCAACGAACATAATGGAAAGGAAGAGAAAGACTATTAACAGACGAATCCTGAAACCTATCTGTGTGATAAAGAATACTAAAGCCGAAAGCGAAATTAGCGCCAGGTTGAAAACGGTTGACCGGACTAGCCGATGCTGATTTATTCGTCTCTCCAGAACTTCGGAGACCTCAGGTTTTTTAGCCAGTATATGCATTCGCATTTCTAAGGGGCTGGGCAAATCACCCGCTTTAGTCAGAGCGCCGCCGCCAACTATCCAGCTATAGGGTAATGCGCTCACTGCCTTGTCGAAAATCAAGCCGAACATATAGGCAACTCCGACCAGCGCCACTGATAGCTGAGCACTCCATTGCTTGAGACTCTCAAGTTGTAGCCAGTTGTAGCCAAAGACAGTCAAAATCAACAGCGCGACCCAGATGAGTACCTGAAAGCCGATCAAGACCAACTCAAAGATGATGGATGCGCTCAGGCCCTGCATGTTCTCTCAGATATTTTGACGCACGCGTCCCGCGCAAGCGAGTCCTAACCGGTCGCCTCGTTTTCTGGATTTGTCTCTTCGCTCATCGCAAGGCGTACAAGTTGCGCGGCGTGCCGCAGAAATACAGGCCCGTGGAAACTCGTTCCGTCAGGCAAATCCATTTCCTGAACGCAGGTCATCTCCAGTTGCGAAGCGACGGATTCCAGATAAGCTGGTGTGGGCAGGGCAGCGCGAAGCAATCGCATCTCATGCACGATTTGATAAATCAGGGCCTCTTTATCACCCCAATTCGCTTCGACTATTCCCTGAATATGCTCTTCAATCGTTATCATTTTCCATTCCATTGCTCGGTAGCGTAGAAGCGCGCCGATGCTTCCGACCTCTTGCAGGCGTGTGGCGGCTGCGCCGCGCACTTGCTCGACACGGCCTGCCATCTCCAAAACGCGCGCGTCCGCTCGGTCGATCAAATCATTGACCTCATGCACAGCCTGCCCGCAGTAATCGCAAGTTTCCTTACTTGACGCGATTGATCGGTATCCAGATAAACGCTCAGAACGGGGCTGCCCGGTCTCGCTTCGCGCTGCATCAAGCCTTCCAGATCGTCCGTCGTAATCATAATTTGACCTTTTCGTTATTGCTTATCTTCGCTGTTCACTTTGGGGCGTAAATTCTCCGAGTGTGACGCGCACCTGCTGCTCTCGACCGTCACGCAGGGCGGTCAGAACTATCTCTGAGCCGGGCGGTGTGCTCGCAACTTGATTTCGGAAACTGTTGGGGTCGTTGACCTCAACGCCATTGAGTGACGTAATCACGTCCCCTTGCCTGATACCTGCTCGCGCGGCGGCACTGCCCGGCTGCACTTGAGCTACGACCACTCCCCTCGCCTCCTTGAGTCCGAGACGCGATGCGATGTCTGTCGTCACCTTTTGCACAACAATTCCGAGTTGCCCCCGCCGCACTTTGCCGCCCTGAATCAATTGCTCCATCACGCGGCGCGCCATGTTCGACGGGATGGCAAAACCGATACCGATGCTTCCCCCCGACGGCGAGAGAATCTGCGAGTTGATGCCGACCAGCTCGCTGTTTGTGCTGACGAGCGCGCCGCCAGAATTGCCTTGATTAATCGGCGCGTCGGTTTGCAGGAAATCTTCAAAGCTGCCGTCGCTCAGACCCGTTTGACGCCCCTTGGCGCTGATGATGCCCATCGTCACAGTCTGGCCGATCCCTAGCGGGTTGCCGATGGCGAGCACCACGTCCCCGACCCGCACACGCTCCGAATCTCCCAACGGCAGCACGGGCAGATTCGTGGCCTCTATTTTCAGCACGGCCAGGTCTGACGGCGGATCGGAGCCTACGAGCCTCGCATCTAGACTGCGGTTGTCGTTCAAATCCACTTTGATCTGCTCCGCGCCGTCAACGACGTGATGATTCGTCAGGATGTAGCCGTCAGTGCTCACGATGACGCCTGAGCCTAATCCCGACCTGCGCTGCTGTGCGCGCATTGGGGGCACATTACCGCGATCACCAAAGAAGTCTCGGAAAGATGAATCTTCTGTAAACGGAAACTGCTGAGGGGCGCGCATGCGTGATTGCGAATGAATCGTGACGACAGCAGGCGCAACCCGTCCCACCACGTCAGCATAGGAAGTGACAGGCACTGCGGGGCTGCCCTCCGTGCCGCTCTCGTCGGTTAGGTTGGCTTTGACAGCCGGAATCGGCGTCGGCGATGCAGTAGGCTGAATTGAGGAGCTTTGATTACCGCCGCCGCACGCCCCAAGCGAGAAAGCTACGACAATCAGAGCCACCGCAAGAAGACCTCGCGCCGTCAGTTGCCCATCATCAGACAAGTATCTTTTAGCACCCATCGTGCTGCCTCCCTTTCTCTGGTCTCTGTTCCCGCTCCCATCCCGGCATAAACGCGGCGCGAATGCGCGTCAACCGGCGCGCACTCGCATTCTCGGCGGCAGTCTCTAGATCAAGCGGGTTTCGGTGACATTTGACGAGCTGATCGCTCCAAGCCTCGCAACCTGAAGCCGAGAGCCAGCAACAGGCCGCCGAAGACCACTGCATAAGCCCCGATGATTATGGCTAGTGTCAGAAGTCCGATAGCCGGGTTAATCAGCAACGCCACTCCAAAGAGCACCGAGGCGATGCCTGAGAGTGCCAGCAGCCACTCGCCGGTGATGTACTTCCGCATCTGAATCGCCGCGACGATCTCTAACACGCCCGTCACCATCGCCCAGCCTGCGATCATGCCGAGCAAGACCAGCGCCGTAATACCCGGCAGCACGAAAGTCAGAACTCCGGCGATGACGCCCAGGATGCCTTGAATGAGCAGCACCCACCAACGCTTAGACTCGCGCGATTTGATACCGGCGGCAATTGCCAGGATGCCGTCAACCAGCGCGTAAGCGCCGAAGAAATAGACCAACACCGCCACGGTGAGACCCGGCATGAAAAAGGTCAGCAAACCAAAGATGACGGCGGCGAGTCCCCGCAAGACAAGCGTCCACCAGCTCTGCCTATACACATGCAACATTTCTTTAGCTCCTCTCTCAGACGAATCAGCCGAGCAAGCCCCGTGCACCTGAAGGCGTCTGGCGTCTCTCCTGTCTTCGTCCGCTCAGTGATGCACGAGCACCGGCACGGTGCTGTTGCGCATCAGGTACTCCGTCGTTGAGCCTAGTCCGAGGCTCTCCGCCGTCTGGTCTGCGTAAGCGCCCATCACGAGCAGGTCACACTTCTTCTCCTTAGCATGATCGAGAATCAGCGAGAGACTGTCGCCCGTCAGGTAATGAGTGCTCGCGCGCACCGGAAAATCTTTGAAATAGTGAGAGACCTCGATGAGCGCCTCTGTCGGCTCGTTCCACTCGACCAATTCCACCGCGTCAACTTCCAGGTCGAACACGACTGCCAGGCGAGCGAGTGCCTGCATCGCACGCCGCGCCGCGTCGCTTCCGTCGTAGGCAAGCAGCGCCCGGCGAAACTCACGGAATGGCGGCTGCGCGAGGAGTACGGGGCGCTCGACTTTACGCACCACCTTCTCTGCGACCGACCCGAGAAAACCCGTCTCGCGTTCTTTGTCTTCCCCATGCTGCCCCATCACCAGAAGGTCTGCGCTTGCGGCTCGCGTGGCGAGAAGCTGCACGACGTTGCCTGTTTCAAGCTCCGTCCGGCACTTCAACCCTTGGCGCTCGCAGATGGCGGCGGCTTGCTTGAGCAACTTCTCCCCGTGCGCGCGGTAGTAATCGCGCACACGCTCTAACAGTCCCTTTTCATGATCGCTGCCGCCCATGATCTCCGACAGGTGGCGAATGAAATGCCCCGCGAGCCGTCGCGCGTCAATCACGTGGATGGCGGAAATGGACGCACGCGTGCGCGCCGCGAGCCATGCGCCGTATTCGACGGCTGTCTCCGCATGAAGCGATCCGTCGGTCGCCACGAGGATGTTAGAGATGTTGGATTGTTCGCCGTTAATGCTCATCGCTTCATCCCTTACTGCTCACGGCCTCGGCGCGCTCTGCTCCTTCTTCTGCCCCTTTGGTCGTAAAAGTGAACTCTCCGTCGTGCCAATCCACGAAGATTGTTTGCCCGTCGCGGATTTCGCCTTTCAGGAGGCGACGCCCGATGGGCGTTTCCAGTTCCTTTTGAATCGCACGCTTCAACGGGCGCGCTCCATACACAGGATCGTAGCCCTCGCGCGCCAAGTGCGTCGCAGCCTCGGGCGTGAGCTCGATATTGATGTGACGTTCAGCCAGGCGCGAGCGCAAACGGTTGAGTTGAATATCCAATATCTGCTTGAGGTCTTCTTCGGTGAGCGAATGAAAGACCACGATGTCGTCAACACGGTTCAGGAACTCCGGGCGGAAGTGATGTCTCAACTCGATCAGCACTGCCTCTTTCATCAACTCGTACGCCTCCGACTCCATCCTGCCACTGAATTCCAGGATTCGCTGCGAGCCGATGTTGGAGGTCATGATGATGACCGTGTTCTTGAAATCAACGATGTGCCCCTGGCTGTCGGTCAGCCGCCCGTCGTCCAGAATCTGCAACAGGACGTTGAAGACATCATGGTGCGCCTTCTCTATCTCGTCGAAGAGGACGACAGAGTAGGGGCGACGACGCACGGCTTCCGTCAGTTGCCCGCCCTCTTCGTAGCCGACGTAGCCCGGAGGAGCGCCGATGAGACGCGCCACGGCGTGCTTCTCCATGTACTCGGACATGTCTATGCGAATCATCGCCTGCTCGTCGTCGAACATGAACTCGGCGAGTGCGCGCGCCAGTTCCGTCTTGCCGACGCCCGTCGGGCCGAGGAAGATAAATGACCCGATGGGACGCTGCGGGTCTTTGAGGCCGGAGCGGGCGCGGATCACAGCATCCGCCACAGCTTCGACAGCTTCCGCCTGCCCGATGACGCGCTTATGGAGGTGCTCGCCGAGTTGCAAGAGTTTATCCACCTCGCCCTGCATCAGCTTCGAGACCGGAATGCCCGTCCAGCGGCTCACGACTTCGGCGATGTCCTCTTCGTCCACCTCTTCTTTGATGAGGCGCGTGCCGCCCTGCTTCTTCGACAACAACTCTTCTTCGGCAGCAAGCCGTCGCTCCAGGTCTTGTAGCTTGCCGTAGCGCAACTCCGCCGCTCGATTCAAATCGTAGGCACGCTCCGCCTGCTCGATTTCGACGCGCGTCTGGTCTATCTCTTCGCGTAGCTTGCGAAGGCGATCAATCGCCTGTCGCTCGACTTGCCACTGCGCGCGAAGGGCATCGCCGCGCGCTTTCAAATCTGCAAGCTCTTTCTCAAGTTTCTCCAATCTCTCTTTCGAGGCGCGGTCTTTCTCTTTCTTTAAAGCCTCGCGCTCGATCTCCAACTGCATGACGCGACGCTGCACTTCATCCAACTCAACAGGCACGCTCTCAATTTCGGTACGTAGACGCGCCGCCGCTTCGTCAACGAGATCAATGGCCTTGTCCGGTAGGAAGCGGTCTGTGATGTAGCGATGCGAGAGCGTGGCTGCGGCGACGAGCGCAGAGTCCTTGATGCGCACGCCGTGATGAATCTCGTAGCGTTCGCGAAGCCCGCGCAGGATCGAGATGGTGTCTTCGACCGACGGCTGATCCACGAAGACGGGCTGGAATCGCCGTTCGAGCGCGGCGTCCTTCTCGATGTACTTGCGATACTCGTCCAGGGTGGTTGCGCCGATGCAATGCAACTCACCGCGCGCAAGCATCGGCTTCAAGAGGTTACTGGCATCCATTGAGCCTTCGCTAGCGCCTGCGCCGACGACCGTATGCAGCTCGTCTATGAAGAGGATGATCTGGCCTTCAGCCTCCTGTACCTCTTTGAGTACAGCTTTCAACCTCTCTTCAAACTCGCCTCTGTACTTTGCGCCGGCAATGAGCGCACCCATGTCCAGGGCGACGACGCGACGGTCTTTCAGGCTTTCGGGCACGTCGCCGCGCACGATACGCTGGGCTAACCCTTCGACGATGGCGGTCTTGCCCACCCCTGGCTCGCCTATCAAGACGGGATTATTTTTCGTGCGCCGCGAAATAACCTGTGTGATGCGGCGAATCTCTTCGTCACGCCCAATCACAGGGTCGAGCTTCCCGGAGGCTGCGGCCTTGGTCAGATCACGCCCGTAGCGTTCGAGCGATTCGTAGGTCGCCTCCGGGTTCTGCGAGGTGACGCGCTGAGAGCCGCGCACAGTCTTGAGCGCCTGCATCAGTTTGTCGCGTGTCAGCCCCAACTCTTTGAGAATCCGCCCGGCTGCACCTGACCGATCCTCAACCATCGCCAGCAAAATGTGCTCGACCGAGACGTATTCATCCTTCAATGACTTGGCTTCGTCTTCAGCCTGCACGAGCAGACGATTGAGTCGCCCTGTGATGCTCACGTCGCCGACACCGCCTCCGCCCGAAACTTTCGGCAGCCGCGCTAATTCGGCTTCGACGCGTTGCCGCACTAATCCGTCATCAACCCCGGCTTTGTCCAGAATAGATTTCGCCAGCCCGCCATCCTGCTCCAGCAATGCGAGCAGAAGGTGCTCAACATCTATCTGCTGATGACCCAGTCGAGTCGCTTCACTATGTGCTGCGCGCAGTGCCTCCTGCGCTTTCTCAGTCAAACGGTTGATGTCCATAATCCAACTCCGTTGGCGTTTCAAGTTTCAGGTTTCGGGTTAAGAACCGAATTGTCCTTAACCTGAAACCTGAAACTTGAAACTCGAAACTTCTTATTCCACGGCTCGCTCAATTGCGTAAAGCAACGGATCCAAATCAAAAGCGCCGTCGTGGCGAATGCTATTGATGAAGAAGGTCGGCGTGCCGTTGACGCCACTTCGCACGCCGCTCATGAAATCTTCACGCACTCTGGGTTGATGTACGCCCTCGGCAAGCTCGCGCGCGAACCTTTCGGTGTCGAGGTCTAAAGCCTCCGCAAAAAGCAAGAGATGCCGGTCACTCAGCGTCTGCTGATTTTCGAAGAGAAGGTCGTGCATCTGCCAGAAGCGGCCTTGCGCTCCGGCAGCTTCGGCGGCTTCCGCCGCGCGCTCGGCATGTGGGTGCATCTGCGTGAGCGGAAAATGACGGAAGACAAAGCGCAGTTGATCGCCCACCATCTTTTGAATCTTTTTGACGATGAGGTGTGCTGCGCCGCAATGCGGGCACTCGAAATCGCCGTACTCGACCAACGTCACGGAGGCTGCCGGTGAACCTTGCATGTGGTCGCGCTCGCTAACGGGCAAGCTCAATTTCGCTACCATTCTACTTTCCATTTTGTGCCCCCTTTGCCGACAGATTTTCCAGCGCCGTGAGAATGCCGTCGGCCCCCGGATTGACAGCAATCGGCGAGACGTAGCTCCAGCTCACAAGGCCGTCGCCGTCTAAGACAAAAAGCGCACGCTGGCTGACGCCCTCTCCCTCGCGATACACGCCGTACTGCCTCGCCACTTCGCCTTTAGGCTCAAAGTCTGCGAGCAGCGAGAAATGTAAATTGCGGTGCTGCCTGTAAGCGCTATGACACCATGCGCCATCCACGGAGATGCCGAGCAGTTCAGCGTTGTGGCGTTTGAACTCCGGCAGGATTTCGTTGTAAAGCGCCATCTGGTCGCCGCAAACCGGACTCCAGTCCGCCGGGTAAAAGGCCAGAATGACGGGACGCCCGCGAAAGTCTTCAAGCGAAACTTTCTGGTCAGGCGTTGAAGGCAGCGTAAATTTGGGTGCGGGCGTGCCCGCGGCAAGCGCCGACGCAGGGTGTTTTTGATTCCTGGTATTCTCTACACTCATCAGGCGTGAACCTCCTTGAATTTCGGATTGCGGATTTAGGAACGCGACGAGTGCCTTTTCCATCCACAATCCACAATCGTTATTGTCTCTTCTGCCTCTCGGCCAGCTCACGGTTTAACTGCTCGATACGCGCGACCAGTTCGAGGATGATGGCCGCCCCCGTGAAGTTGACGCCGAGGTCAATCCGTAGGCGCTGCATCCTGCGCAAGGTGACGATGGCGCGGCGTGGCACGAGCGGCTCAGCCGTCTCGCCCTCAAGGGTTTCAATCAAGCCCTGGCGCGCGAGGCGCGCGACGAGCGAGCGCCTCGCGCCGATTGTCTCGGCTACCACGTCGAACGTCAGGGCTTCGTCAAGATCGAAATCCGCCTGTTCCATAAGCTCCTTCCCGGTCGTCTTCCTACGCCTCACAACCTAGCGGTCGTGCGTCTTCGCATCCGACTGTTGTCCATTCCGAATCCCTGCGTAGCGCAGCACCACGCCGAGCGTGAGTATGAATGCGCACAGGACGAGCATCTTCTGCCACTCGACTTGCAGCGTGCCCACGAGGATGATTTCCCGCAGCGTGCTGACTATCCCGACCTCCACCATCGTGGAGACCGAAATACGGTGCTCATCCAGATAGATAATCAACAACCGAAACAACTCGATCAGCACGAGGATGAAGAGAATGTCGGCGATCACTTCCGAAAAATCCGTGGTGCGTACTAGAACCTGACCCAGATGAACGAGCTTGATCAGCATTGCCACGAAAAGCACCGCACAAAGAGCCAGCACAATGAGGTCTTGAACCACCTCAAGAGGTTTGCGCGAAACCGTATGTATGGCCCTTAAGATTGCAGGCTCCATGCTGGTGTCTGCTGCTCGTTGACTCACCCTTATCAACCCTCTACCCGACGGGCGGAACTAAGCATCAAGCTCGCCAGCCATTCAGGATTCACTGCTGGTATACCGCCTCTCAATTATTTCCCTGTCATCCTGGCGCGCGGGTTGAAACGCGAGATGCGCTTCAACTCTTCATACAGGCGGTGCTCTTCATCGCTCGTCTCTTTCGGCACGACGATTTTCAAGCGCACGTATTCATCGCCCCGGCCACCCTTGCGTTTATTCAAGCCCTGCCCGCGTAGGCGCAGCCGTTGCCCGTTCTGCGCGCCCGCAGGAATAGTCATCTCGGCCTTGCCGTCAATCGTCGGAACTTCAACTTTCGCGCCGAGCACAGCCTCCCACGGCGCAATCGGCAACTCGACTTCGAGATCGTCGCCGCGCACCGTGAAGACGGGATGCGGGCGCAGGCGGATGTGCAAGTAAAGATCACCCGCCTGCGCCCCACTCGTTCCAACTCCCCCTTGTCCCGCCAAACGCACGGTCGAGCCGTCGCGCACCCCTGCCGGGATATTCACTTCAATCGTCTTCGGCCTGAGCACTTGACCTGCGCCGCCGCACGTCTGGCAAACCTGATTCTCTTTGACGACGCCCGTCCCCTGGCATGTCGCGCAGGGCTCAGCAACCTGCATCTGTAGCGTGCGGCGTCCGCCTCTGTGCGCCTCTTCGAGCGAGAGTTCAAGCTCGGCCTCAACATCAGAGCCTCGATTGCTGCGCCGAGCGCGCCCTCGTCCTCCGCCACGGCTGAACAACTCCTCGAAGATGTCTGAGCCGCCCGCGCCTGAGAAGCCTCCGAAATCAAAACCGCTGAAGTCGAACCCGCCGGCTTGTGGCCCTCCACCTCTGGCTTGTGGCCCTCCTCCCCATCCGGGCGGCGGCGCCCCCCCGCCCTGCTGGACGGCACGCCAGTTCTCGCCATACTGGTCGTAGAGCTTGCGCTTCTCCGCGTCCGAGAGAACGTCGTAGGCTTCCTGCAACTCCTTGAAACGCTCTTCCGCCGCGCGGTCGCCGGGGTTGAGGTCAGGATGAAATTTTCGGGCCAGCTTCCGATAAGCCGTTTTGATCTCATCCCCGGACGCGCTCCGACCGACGCCCAGCACCTCGTAGTAGTCTTTCGCTTTGACGGCCATAGGAAAAATGGGGTCAGGGGCCGGGGGCCGGTTAAAGACCTCGACGCATCGAGGCTTTCGGATACACCACAAGCATCAAGGTTCGGCGAGAGTCAACGAAAACCCTGGGGCCCCCCCCCC
>DASWQY010000065.1:0-38604 GCA_036403435.1 Pyrinomonadaceae bacterium | reverse complement strand
TCGGTGGTCGGTGGTCAGTTAAGGACAGTGGTTTTAACTGACCACTGACCACCGACCACTGACCACTGCTCTTCATAGTTCTTCGACGATAATGTTCGTGTTCGAGTAGATGCAAATTTCGCCGGCGATGCGCAGGGCGCTGACGGCTATGTCGCGCGCGGACATGTCCGTGTGCTCGACGAGGGCGCGCGCGGCCGCCAGTGCGTAGGAGCCGCCGGAGCCTATGGCGAGCACGCCGTCGTCGGGCGCAATCACGTCGCCGTTGCCGGAGAGCAGGAAGGAGCTTTTCTCGTCGGCGACGACGAGCAGCGCCTCCAGGTGGCGCAGGATTTTGTCCGTGCGCCAGTCCTTGCTGAGCTCAATGGCCGCGCGCTCAAGGTTGCCGTGGTACTGTTCGAGCTTCCCTTCGAAGCGCGTCAGGAGCGAGAAGGCGTCGGCGGTCGCGCCGGCGAAGCCCGCCAGTATGCGGTCGTTGTAGAGGCGGCGCACCTTGCGCGCCCCGCTCTTCATGACGGTCTCGCCGAGAGTGACCTGGCCGTCTCCGGCGAGCGCGACGTGCCCGCCGCGGCGCACGTGCAGCACGGTCGTGCTGCGCACTTTTGATGCTTCTTTGTTCATCGTTCTGTAGCGAAGAACTATAGGAAGACCAGGCGTGCGTAGTCAAGCGGCGGTACCGGGAGAGGCGAATCCGCGCTGCGTCAGAGGGGCGTGCGCTTCGCGAGAGGTTTTGGGTTATGATGTGTGGCGACGGGTGGCAGGAGTTTTATCTCAGTTGATGAAAGGGAAGCTCTGATGGCTGGCGAGAGGCCGCGCATAGGGATCACCATGCGCCTGGAGTTGGAGACTGACCGCTTCTACCTGGGGCGCGATTACAGCGAGGCCGTGGAGGCCGCGGGCGGGCTGCCCGTCCACCTCAGTCTCATCCCGCGCGGGGAGTACCTGAGCGAGGTCGTCAGTGGGCTCGACGGGATACTCCTGCCTGGGAGCGATTCCGACGTGGACCCTTTAAGGTACGGGCGCGAGCCGCGCTGGGGGCTGGGTAGCGTGCACCCTCTGAAGGACGAGACGGACCTGCTCGTGCTGGAAGAGGTGGAGCGGCTGGGCCTGCCGCTCCTGGCAATCTGCTTCGGGATGCAGGCGCTCAACGTCGCGCGCGGCGGGACGCTCATACAGGACATACGGACGGAGCTGCCTGGGGCGATCAAGCACCAGCAGGGTGCGCCGCGCGACCGCCGCTCGCACCGCGTGCGGTTACTGGATGGAACTCTTTTATCGAGGCTGGCGGGGGCGGACAAAGCGCCGGTCAATAGCCATCACCACCAGGCGATTGAGACGCTGGGTAGGGAACTGGTGGCGACGGCCTGGACCGCTGACGGATTGGTGGAAGCTGTGGAGGACCCGCGCGGCGACCGCTTCGCGCTCGGGGTGCAGTGGCACCCGGAGATCGGCTGGCGGGAAGACGATTTCTCGCAAGCCATTTTCGGCAGCTTCGTCGAGGCGGCGCGCAGTTACGCGAAGACGGCGCGGGAGACGGCGGCCCGCCGGAGTCCGATAACGCCTGTTGAGATTTCTGATTAAGGAAATAAGAATCGGGGGAATGGAACGATGGGTCTTGCTTACGCTCAACCCGAACGGGGCGCGACGCGCGGTAGTAGTGGCACAGGTGTGAGGACTGTGCTGGGCCTGGAAAAATTGTTGAGTGAGGCGGGCGAGCGTTTGCAGGGCGCGCGCGTCGGCCTGATCTGCAACCAGTCGTCTGTTGACCACGAATTCAGACACGCCGCGGACCTTTTTCACGAGCACGCTGAGCTGGAGTTGACTGCGCTCTTCGGCCCGCAGCACGGGATACGGGGCGACGTGCAGGACAACATGGTCGAGACGGCGCACGGGATGGACAGGCAGACGGGCCTGCCCGTTTACTCGCTCTACTCGGAGACCAGGGAGCCTACGGACGAGATGCTGGGCCGTGTGGACGCGCTGGTCTTCGACATGCAGGACGTGGGCTGCCGCATCTATACCTTCGTCTACACGCTCGCCAACTGCATGCGCGCCGCCGGGCGGCTGGGCAAGCGCGTGGTCGTGTGCGACCGCCCGAACCCCATTAACGGCGTAGAGGTGGCGGGGGCCGTGCTTGAGCCCGAGTTCGCCTCTTTCGTGGGCCAATTTCCGATAGCGACGCGGCACGGGATGACTGTGTGCGAGCTGGCGCGTCTGTTCAACGAGCATTTCGGCATAGGCTGCGAATTGGAGATCGTGACGATGGATGGGTGGTCGCGCGAATTGTGGCTGGACGAGACGGACGCCCCCTGGGTGATGCCGTCGCCGAACATGCCGACGCTGGATTCGGCGACGGTCTTTCCGGGGACGGTCCACGTGGAAGGGACGCAGTTGTCGGAGGGGCGCGGGACGACGCGGCCCTTCGAATTGGTCGGCGCACCTTACATAGAGCCGGAGGAGTACGCGCGGCAATTGAACAGGCTGAATTTTCCGGGAGTCTCTTTCCGCGCGTGCGGCTTCCAGCCGACTTTTCAGAAGCACGCGCAAGTGACTTGCGGCGGCGTGCAGATACACGTCACGGACAGGAGAGTGTTCGAGCCGGTCATTGTCGGCGTGGCGACAATTAAAGTGGCACATGAGATGTACGCGGACCAATTCCGCTGGAAGGAGCCGCCCTACGAGTACGTCTACGACAAGAATCCCTTCGACGTTATCGCCGGGACGGACAAGCTGCGCCAGGCGATTGAGCGCGGCGATAACGTCGAGAGCATAGCGAAATCCTGGGCCGCGGGGCTGGAAAAGTTTAAAGAACTGCGTGAGCAGTTCCTGCTTTACTGAGGAAAGATTTTGAAAGAGTCTTTGGACGAGTTGTTGGAGGAGTGCGGGCGCTTGCACGGCCATTTGTGCGCGGGGCAGCTTCTGGGGGTGCGCATGGCGCTCTTGGGTTGCAGGCTCGTCGGCGTCGAAGACCCGCGCGGGGCGGACCGCAAGAAGCTGATCGTCTGGGTTGAGATAGACCGCTGCATGACGGACGCGTTGGGGGCGGTCACGGGAGTCAGGCTGGGCCGGCGCAGTCTGAAGTATTTCGATTACGGGAAGGTGGCGGCGACGTTTCTCAACACGGAGACGTGTGAGGCCGTGCGCGTCGCCGCCCTGGACGAGTCGCGGGCACTGGCAGACGAACGCTATCCGCAGATCGAGAGTAAAAAGGAGCGGCAGTTTCGCGCCTACAGGGAGGCGGACGAGGCTGAGTTGTTCAGGACTGAACGCGTGTCGGTCGAGTACGGCGAGATGGACGAGCCGGGCCGGCCGCGCGCGCGCGTTAAGTGCGCCGGGTGCGGCGAGGGGGTCAACGATGGGCGCGAATCTGTGGGGGCCGACGGCGCGACGCTGTGCCGCCCGTGCGCGCGGGGCGGCTACTACAAGAGCCTGGGGACTGTCTCTTTGACGCCAGCGTTTAAGGCTGAATAGTTCAGGGACATTCTGAAAGAAAAGAAGGCGCGTGATTGCTAATCCGTGGCTCCGTGGCTGGGAGGATCATGACCTGCGCGGGGCAGAAACTTTAGGGACCTGGGAAGTGACCGCGCAGGCTCTGGGCGCAGTTGAGAAGCGTTTATGGTTTTACGCTTTGGCCGTGGAAAGGACTTGAAGTGGCAGGCTCTCGGGCGGGCCGTGCGCTCTTTGGCGCAGGCGTTGGGCCTGCTGGTCATGTTCGTCTGCTTACAGACGGGGTGGGAGGCGCGCGGGCAGAGTGGGCGCAGGACCTTGGAGCCCTCGGAGGCGCAGGACGACGATGTCGTGCGCATCAAGACGGAGGAGATTTTATTGCCTGTCTCGGTCAGGGACTTGGCGGGCGCGCCGGTGGGCGGGCTGGGGCAGGAAAGGTTCGTGGTCTTCGACAACGGCGTCCGCCAGGAGATCGCCAGCTTCAACCGCCGGCGCGTCCCGGCCAACATAGTCCTTCTGCTGGACGCTTCGAGCAGCGTGTTCAGTCAGATGAAGTTCATACGCGAGGCCGGCAAGCGGTTCATGGAGGGGCTGCTCTCAGAGGATAAAGTCTGCGTGGTGCAGTTCGCAGACAAGGTGGAGCTGTTGCAGGATTGGACGCCTGCGACGAGCCTGCACGCGCTCGAAAAGTCTCTGGACTGGCGCTACCATCCGGGCCTGCGCACGACCTTTTACGACGGGCTGTACCTGGCGGCGCGCGAGCAGTTGAGTAAAGTCGAAGGCCGCCGCATAATCATTCTGCTGACGGACGGCCTGGACACTGCGGAAAAACAGCGGGCCAGTTTCGCGGACGCGCTGAGCGCGGTCAGGCGCGTTGAGGCAGGCGTGTACGTCGTGAGCTTGACGGCGAGCTTGCGCGCGGAGTTGGAGCAGAAAGCAGGCGGGTCGAAGATTCGCAGGATGTTCAGCGGCTACGACTCGCGTGAGATTGCGCGGTTCCTGGGCTTGATTGACGAATCCGAGAAGCTCCTGGAGGACCTGGCCGCGCGCACAGGGGGCAGGGTCTTCTTCCCACTCAAGGACGGGGATTTGGTTCCCGCTTACCAGTCCATAGCGGAGGAGCTGCGCACGCAGTATATAATCACGTATAAGCCGCAGCCGCGCGCGGGAGCGGGGGAGTACAGGCGTGTGCGCGTGCTGGTCTTGAACGGGGACTACGAGGTCGCGACGCGCGAGGGCTATACTGGCAGGGGCTGAGATACTTTTTTTGGTTGGAGGGAGCATTGGCGGCTAAAGAGGGAAGAGGTTTGGCGGTAGCGAAAGCGCCTGCGAGCGCATGGTGGATGGGCGTTGCCGCCTGGGCCGTGCCGGGGGCGGGCCATTTCCTGCAAGGCAGGTGGGTGCGCGGGCTGGTGATCGCGGCGGCCGTGTGCGGGATGTTCGTCATAGGGCTCCTCTTCGGCGGCCACCTGTTCGGCCTGGGCGGCGGGGGCGAAGGCTCTTCGCAGTTGCTACAACTGCCGCCCATGATCGCCAACCTGGGGACGGGCGTGCTCTACCTGCTGTGCTGGGCCGGCAAGACGGGTTTTTCGGACGCGGCGGAATACGCTAAGCTGGCGACGTTTGAATATGGGAACACGTTTTTACTGGTGGCGGGACTGCTCAATTATTTGGCGATGCTGGACGCCTTCGACATAGCTGCTGGGAGGAAGCCTTGATCCATTTTCTGGTGATGATGCTGTTCGCCATGATTGTGGCCGTGATTTTTGGGGTCGTGGCGAGGGACAGTTTGCGCGAGCGGCTCGTCTACGGCCTGAAGGTTTTCGCGGAATTTATGGGGATCGGCCTGGCGCTGGCGTGGCTTCTCTACTTTCTCCCGTTCTGACGGCCACCGGCGTCCGATAACGTCCCGCCTCGAACTTGGAACCTTAAAAATATAGCAGTGGGATTAATCGAGACAGAGGGCATAGTTCTACGCACCTATAATCTGGCCGAGGCGGATAAGATTATGGTCTGTCTGACGCGGCAGGCTGGTGTGGTTAGAATGGTCGCGCGAGGGGCCAGGCGGCTGAAGAGCAGATTCGGCGCGGGCCTGGAGCCGTTTACGATTATCGCCCTGACCTACTACGAGAAGGAAGGGCGCGAGTTGGCTTCGCTCAGGCAGTTGGAGATCATACGCTCGTTTTTCAATCTGGCGGGCAGCAGCGAGGCGGTTGCGGCCCTGGCGTACATGAGCGAGCTGGTGATGGAGTTTGCGCCGCCGCAGGAGCCTAACGAAAAACTCTTCAGAATGGTGAGGGCGGTCGTGGAGGAGTTGGCGAGTGTGCCGGAGAATGTGCCGGCGCTCGTCAGATATTTCGAGATTTGGACGCTCAAGCTGGGCGGATTTCTGCCGGACGTGCGGGCCTGCGCGGACTGCGCGCGGGCTTTAAGTGAGGAGCCATGCGTCTACCTCAACGCGGAGTTGCGGGCGCGTTGCGGCCCTTGCAGCAACCGGCTAGGGAAAGCTTTCTCGCCGGCCGCGTACAAGCATCTGCGGCAGGCTCAGCGCCTCTCGCCACACGATTTTGCCGTCTACGCACGAGACTCCGTCGCCGCTGTGCTGGGCGAGCTGGCCGAGTTCTCCCAGAGCTTGATAGGTCGTGTCCTGGAACGCCAGCCGCGTAGCCGCGTGGCTTTAGGCTGAGAGGGCAAAGAGATAAATATCACCAGTCTGCCGGCGTGAGCGCCGGGTCCGATAAGATTTTAGTCTCCCAAACACTTTACTCCAGATGCGCACCAACAGCAGGCTAATCGAAAGGTACATCATAGGCGCGGTCGTGCCCTACCTGCTGCTCTCCCTGCTCCTCTTGACGGCTATCCTTTTCACACAGCAAGCGGGTCGCTTCGGCGAACTGCTGATGGGCGCCAACGTCCCTCCGGGAATGGTCTTCGACCTGGCACTCTCGCTGCTGCCGAACGTCCTCGTCTTCACACTGCCGATGGCGCTCTTGACCGGCATCCTGATAGGGTTCAGCCGCCTGGGGAGCGACAGCGAACTGGTGGCTATGCGCGCCGCAGGGGTCGGTACGTGGCAGCAGCTCTGGCCCGTCTTGTTGATCGGGGCACTCTTAACGGCCGCGGCGCTCTACGTCAACCTGGAGATGGCGCCGGGTGCCGCACGCTCGCTGCGCCGCGTGGGCGCTCGCGCCGCCCTCTACAAACTGGACTCGCCTGTAGAGCCGCGCTCGTTCAGCGTGATAGGGGCTCAGAGTGAGGGGCGCGCGGACTCCCCCGTCTACGTGATCTACGTGCGCGATGGGGACAGGGACAGCGGGCAGTGGGGGAGGGTCTTCCTGCACACGGAGATGAAGGACGGCTCCGTCAGAATCGTGACGGCGCGCTCGGGCCGCATAGACTCGGGCGGGGAGCAGTCGGAACTGGTCTTGAGCGACGTAGTCCTCACCTCGCTGCCGAAGGTCTCCGACTGGGGACGCGGGCAATACGCCACGGAGCATCTGGAGCAGTGGCGAATCGTGCTTGAGACTGGGCGCAAGCGGCTGTTGGAGAGCATACGGCGGGACGAGACGGAGGCCGGGCCGAACGAAATGGGTTTGCGCGCCCTGGCGACCTACGCCGCCGCGAAGGGCGGGACGGAGGGCAGGGAAGCCAGCACCTTATTGCACAAAAGGCTGGCGCTGGCGCTCTCGCCGCTGCTGTTCGCGTTTTTAGGGGCCGCGCTGGGGATGAGCGTCCGAAAAGGCGGGCGCGGCATGGGAGCCTTACTCTCCGTGCTGGTGATGCTACTGTATTACCTGCTCACCCTGGCAGGCGAGCAGATGGCGCGCGCAGGGACTGTCCAGCCTTTCCTGGGAGCTTGGCTGTCTTCTTTCGTCACTGTATGCTGCGGATTTCTGCTGCTGGCACGCCGCTGGAGCCTGCTGGGGAGGTTTAGAGACGCTTGGCGTAGGGGGAGAAGGCGGCCTTCGGCAGGGCGGCCGGGCCCCCAGGAATCGCCGGGCGAGGCGCGCTGGCAGGGCTTTCCGGGCCTGCTGGACATGAGCGTCCTGCGCGCCATCGCGTTGAATTTTACGGTGGCGTACGCCTCCCTGGTCCTGATTTTCCTGGTCTTCACGCTATTCGAGTTGTGGCGATTTATCATTATGCGTGGGGTCGGAGTCCGAACGGTCGGCGAGTACCTTCTATTCCTGCTCCCCTTGGTTAGCATCCAACTCCTCCCGGCCAGCATCTTGCTCGCGGTGCTGGCGACCTACGCGCTGATGGCTAGGCGCAACGAGGCAATCGCCTGGTGGGCAGGCGGGCAGAGCGCTTACAGGTTGATGCTACCCGGCCTCGTTTTCACTGCGGTGGTCGCGGCCTGCTTCTGGGTAGTCCAGGAGCGCGTGATGCCGCAGGCAAATCTGCGGCAAGACGCTTTGAGGGCACAAATTCGCGGCGGGGTTGCGCGCGCCACCGTCGACTTTGACAGGCAGTGGCTGGCGTCTGCGGAAACGGGGAGACTCTACTCCTACCAGTACGAGGAGACAGATTCCTTGAAAAATCTGGTGGTTTACGAGTTCGACCCGGACCGTATACACCTGCGAAAAATAGTGGCGAGCCGCTCGGCGGGCTGGGCGAGCGTGAACACGGGAGGGGCGGAGCTTCGCGGCGTGGTGTCGCTCGGCCTGGAGGGGGAGGGCTGGGGCGAGCAGGGGGAAGTGAGCTTGCCCCAGGTTGAGCCGCCCGAGGTGTTTAAGCCGGCCGTGGATAAGCCTTCGCATTTAAGCGCGACTGCTTTAAGCGATTACATAAAGACCATGAAGAGGCGCGGCGGGAGCGTGCCGCCCTATGAGGTCGCCTTGCAGAAAAAGTACGCGGGGCCCTTCGGTGTGCTCGTCATGGCCTTGATAGGCGTGCCCCTGGCCCTCTCCTTCGGGCGCAGGAGCGCGATACTGGCCCTGTGCTTTGCGGTCGTTCTCGGGCTCGGCTTCTGGGCCGTCTCCGGGGGGTTCCAGCAGATAGGGGAATACGGTCTTCTTCCGCCGCTCGTGGCCGCCTGGTCGCCCGTGCTGGTCTTCGCCGCCACGGGCCTCTACCTGTTGTCCCGCACGCGCACCTAAAACCAGCCCCCGTCCCAAAATTCTAAGTGCCGGTCTCCCAACTGGAAAGATACTCCAACTGCTCCGCCGTCAGCGTGTCTATGGAAAAGCCCAGGGCCTGCAGCTTGAGGCTGGCTATTTCCGTGTCCACTTCCTGCGGGAGAAGGTGCACGCCCGGCTTCAGTTCCCCCCTCTTGCGTATGAGATACTCCACGGAAAGCGCCTGGTTCGCGAAACTCATGTCCATGACGCTCGCTGGGTGCCCTTCGGCCGCGGCCAAGTTAATTAATCGCCCTTCACCCAGAACGATGACTCTGTGGCCCGTCCTCTCCAGAGTATATTCTTCGACGTAAGGCCGCAGTCGAGTGGGCGCGGCGGACATCTCCGCCAGGGCCACCAGATTCAGCTCCAGATCAAAGTGCCCGCTGTTGCAGACTATGGCACTGTCCTTCATCAAGTCGAAATGGTGACCGTCAATGACATGGCGGTTGCCGGTCACCGTGACGAAGATGTCGCCCAGCGGGGCAGCCTCCAGGATGGGCATAATGCGGAAGCCGTCCATAACGGCTTCAACGGCTTTAATGGGGTCAATCTCCGTGACGATCACGTTAGCGCCCATCCCGCGCGCCCTCAGCGCCACCCCCTTCCCGCACCAGCCGTAGCCTATAACCACCAAGGTCCTTCCAGCGAGCAGCACATTCGTGGCGCGTATGATTCCGTCGAGCGTGGACTGTCCTGTGCCGTAGCGGTTATCAAAAAAGTGCTTCGTCTGGGCGTTGTTCACGGCTATGGAGGGAAACGTCAGCACCCCGGATGCTTCCATGGCGCGCAGCCGCACAATGCCCGTCGTCGTCTCCTCCGTAGTACCTATCACTTCCTGCATCTGTGGCCCGCGCTCTTTGATCAGAGTGGCTACGACATCCGAGCCGTCGTCAATTATTATTTCCGGGTGAAAATCCAGCGCGGTGCGTACGTGCCTGTTGTAGGTTTCGGTCGTTTCGCCCTTAATAGCGTAGACGGGGACATTCCAGTCTCGAACCAGAGAGGCCGCCACGTCATCCTGCGTGGAGAGTGGATTGGAGGCGATCAACACGGATTCGGCCCCGCCGGCCTGCAGAGCCCTGACTAGGTTAGCCGTCTCCGTAGTGACGTGCGCGCAGGCTATCAGGCGAACACCTTTTAAAGGCTTCTCTTCCGAGAATCTTTCCCGTATGAGGCGCAGGACGGGCATTTCGCGTTCGGCCCACTCAATCCTGCGCTTCCCATCATCGGCTAACTCGATATTTTTTATGTCGTAATCAAACGACCGACTTGCAGGCATTTAAGGTGTCCCCTTTGAGGTGATTGTTTAAAATCTAATAAGAGATGGAAGACTAGACGCCCGCCGCTTCACGCAACGCCTCCGCCTTATCCGTCTCCTCCCAGTTGAAGCCCTCTTTGTCCCGGCCGAAATGGCCGTAAGCGGCAGTCCGCCTGTATATAGGGCGTCGTAGCTCTAAATCTTCGATTATTCCTTTAGGGGTCAGGCGGAAATGGTCACGAATCAGGCCCGCAAGCTTGGACTCGCTGAGACGCCCGGTGCCTCCTGTGTCTACCAAAACGGAAACAGGGTCTGCCACGCCAATGGCGTAGGCTAACTGTACCAAGCACTTTTCAGCCAAGCCTGCGGCAACTATGTTTTTGGCCGCGTAGCGGGCCATGTATGCGGCTGAACGGTCAACTTTCGTGGGATCCTTTCCAGAGAAAGCCCCTCCGCCGTGTGGCGCGTAGCCGCCGTAGGTGTCCACTATGATTTTGCGGCCCGTTAGCCCCGCGTCACCCTGCGGCCCTCCGGTCACGAACCTGCCCGTAGGGTTAATGTGATACTTAGTATTATTATCCAGCAGCTCCGGTGAGATCGTTTCTTTTATTACCTTCTCCAATATCTCGGCACGCAATTGCTCATTCGAAACATTCTGATCGTGCTGCGAGGAGATAACGACCGCTTCAGCCCTGAAGGGGCGACCGTCCCTGTACTCTATGGTCACCTGGGATTTTCCATCCGGGCGTAGGTAGGGAAGGGCGCCAGATTTACGCACCTCCGAGAGGCGTTTGGTCAGTTGATGCGCGAGTTGGATAGGCATGGGCATCAATTCCGGTGTTTCGTTACAAGCGAAGCCGAACATTAACCCTTGGTCGCCGGCCCCACCTGTGTCCACGCCCATAGCTATGTCAGGAGATTGAGTTCCGACCGCTGACAATACGCTGCAAGTATCGCAATCGAATCCGTACTTGGCACGCGTGTAACCTATCTCTCTAATTGTTTCACGTGCAACTCTTGAGAAGTCAATAGTTGCGGAGGTGGTGATTTCACCCGCGATGACCACTAAGCCGGTTGTGACCAATGTCTCGCAGGCAACCCGGCCGGTCGGATCCTGCGCGAGAATTCCGTCAAGAACGGCGTCAGATATTTGGTCGGAGATTTTGTCTGGATGTCCTTCCGTGACAGACTCGGAGGTGAACAGATAGCTTCCTTCAGAATTCAACCTTTTCGACTCCTTGTGTAGCGTTGATGTATAGCAAAAAGACCGCGTACTGTAACAGTCTATAACCAAGAGTGTCAAGGACGACAGATTTTAGGTAGTGGTTCAGTTTCAGACGGGGCGAAGGAAAGGCGGTCTCACGCTGGAGGCGCAAAGGCGCGAAGAAAGCACGCAAGGTAATGGGGCACTCAACTTCTTTGCTGTCTCCTTTGCGTCTTTGCGCCTTTGCGTGAGACTCCTTTTCAAACCGAACCACTACCAGATTTTAGGTATAGGTTAATTAGGAACGCGGCGATACGGACAAGCTCTTAACGGACACATTTTAAGCGCGGCTAGCGTAATAAATATTATCGGACCCCATGGACTTACGCTTCACGGTGTTTTCTTGACCTATTTATCGCAATCCCTTAAAGTGTTAGCTAAGGTAAATTTTATGGCGATTAAAATTGAGATCGAGGAAGGCGTGCGTCTTCCCACTAAGACCCAAAATCAAATTGAAAAGATTCTGGAATGCCTGCCCCGAGAACACTTACGCGGGGTGGAAAGAATAAAATTGGTGACCAGTATCAATGATCCGCGCATTAAGCATTTACAACAGCGTACTGACTTGCCAGGACTGTACCACCCCAAGCAAGGGGCTCAAGCTGCATGGCTTGAAATAGCTGCTGGCGTTCTGCTTCCCCTCTCCAAGCCCATATTAAAGCGAATCATGCCCAGACTATCCTTCAAGGGGAACTTGGCGGCAATTATTTTTTCTCTGGCTGGCCAGCACTACTACTTGACGTTACGACATTCAATCAAGCGTGGACAAATCGAATCGGCGGTCAGGGCTTATACGGAAAAATACCTGCGCATCTGGCATGAACGCCAACATACGGTCCGCTCGCGCCTTTTTAAGCCGCTTCAGCCGACACTTGAAAAGTGGGGAAGATCACTGCAGAAACGAGCAGCCAGCGAAAGAAAGAGGAAACAATCATTTCGCTCTTGAATCTATCAATAAAATAACTAGAACCCTGCAAATAAAAGCTAGCTACCTTTATCTTATCCCCAGTTCTTTAAATCACACCAACCCTAATACATTATCAGACCCGACAACAATCCCCTCCAGCAAATCAATCTTCTCTCTCAACTTTTTCGGCGGCCTCGCGTAGGGCAGTTGCAATTTGGTGACGCTCCACTTCTGCTTTACGAAACTGCAATACCAGCTTGAACTCTTTTCCGGACGACACGTACCGAAACGTATAAGGCTTCGAAGTAGAGCTAACGGCGCTCCCCCGTCCCATTCGTAAGCGCCTGGATGCCCTGGCGTCATCTCTGGTCATTCCCCGCAAGGCAATCTCCTCCGTGAGTCGTCGCATAGACTCCTCGTCAGGCTGCCGGACGATCTCCAGTAAAAGGGTTTTTGCGCCGATGTCGGCGCGCCGACATCGGTCACGAATGTCCTCAGGAAGGGTGGACAAAGAGAGCGCTTCAGTAACAGTACTACGACTCTTCCCTACCTTACGAGCCACCTCCTCGTGCGTGTAACCGAACCGCTCACACAGAGCCCGCAGGCCATCAGCCTCCTCCCAGGGGGTCAAATCCTTACGCTGCATATTCTCTATCAATGCGATCTCCGCCACCGCCCGATCATCCACGTCCATCTCAATACAAGGAACCTCACGCACGCCGGCTTCACGCGCGGCCCGCCAACGCCGCTCACCCGCAATAATCATCCAGCGTCCGCTCACTCTGGAGGGCTTGACTAACAGAGGCTCCAAAACCCCTTTCTCCTTGATTGACTCGGTTAACTCGGCCAAGTCGCCAATCTCAACGCGGGGCTGGTCAGGATTCGGGTCAAGCTTATCGAGTGCAATCATACGTCCCACAGGCGTGGGGCGATGCTGCGCTAATTCCTCCACATAGTGCGCGTCGTGGCGCATACGTAACCCCGATGGTAGGCCTCTTTTAGACACGACTGATCACCTCTTCGCAGAGTTTCGCGTACTCGCTTGCGCCCGAAGAACTCGGCGCGAATGTGAAAATGGATTCCTTATGAGCCGGCGACTCCTCTAGCCGTACACTCTTCGTAATAACCGTTTCAAACATTTTAGGACCGAACACGCGCCGTATCTGCTCAAACACCTCACGGGCCAGCGTGGTTCTCTTGTCGTGCAACGTCACGAGAACACCCAGGACCTGTAGATTAGGGTTCGGGCGAGCCTTTACTTTCTCAATCGTTTCCAGCAGGTCGTCCGTGCCTTCCAGAGCGAAATAAGAAGACTGGATGGGTATCAAAACGTGCGTGGCGGCGACGAGCGCATTGACTGTTATTAACCCCAAAGTGGGAGGGGTGTCTATAACTATAATATCGTAGAGCGGGCGAAGAGACTCCAGACGGTCCTTTAACCTGAACGGCGCGTCAAAATCCCCGACCAATTTGGACTCGATTTTGGCTAAGCTGATGCGAGCCGGAATGATGTCCAACCCCTTCACGGACGTGTGATAAACGGCTCTTTCGAAATTATCAAGGCCGTCCATCATTAACTCGTAAGCTGAGAGGTCTACCGTTTGAGGATCAAGAAATGAGATAGAACTATTACCCTGGGGGTCTAAGTCAAGCAGAAGAACATTCTTTCCGCGTCTGGCGAAAGCCGCAGCCAAGTTGATAGCTGTAGTTGTCTTCCCTACCCCACCTTTCTGATTCGCGATTGCAATAACCATACGTTTTGGCCTGAAAACCTCACCCCAAAAGTGGGATAAATAAACTCTAGCCCCAGCTTGCAACCATACCCCACAATCCTTTTACATCGGAAGGTCTCCGGCCTCACCGATGACATCCGGCCATTCCTCCTCGAAGGACTCTTCGCCCTCGGTGCCCTCTTGCCCACCCGCGACGGTATTACGCGAAGCCTTAATCACTTCCAGATCAACAAATATTGGGCAATCCGCGCGCAAAGCAAGCGCAATCGCGTCGGAGGGGCGTGAATCCAGCATCAGGGTCGCCCCATCATTCGTACTCATTTCAATTACGGCAAAGAAAGTGTTATCACGCAGCTCTGTAACCACAACTCTGTTAACGCGCGCCCCCATCTCGACAATAAAATTCCTCAACAAATCATGTGTCATAGGCCGCTGCGGCGCGATCTTCTCTATCTCAAGCGCAATCGCGTTGGCCTCATATGCCCCGACCCAGATCGGCAGCATCGTCTCGCTATTAACGTCCTTTAGAATTATGATAGGAGTGCCGCTATTGGGGTCCATCATTAAAGCACGAATTTTAACTTCGATTTCCATGGCATTACCTCACCCATCACTTCAAGTAACGCAATTTCAATTCTGGCTTGCCACTCCGTACAGACTGTTTGCTTTCGCGGCCGTTATCTTGACACGCACCTCTTGACCGATTAGCGAAGTATCTCCCCTAAAATTTACGACCTTATGGCACGTCGAATGGCCCGTCACGTCAAATTGAGATTTCGCACTCTCGCCTTCCACAAGCACACGAACATCCCGGCCAACATACTCTCCATAAATACGCTTTTGAATGCTCTTTTGTAGAGTCTCTAGGGCTAAAAATCGAGCGGCCTTTTCCTCTTTAGAAACATCATCAGAAAGCGTTGCGGCCGGAGTGCTTGGCCTCTCGGAATACTTGAAGATGTAAAGCCCATCATATTGACATTGTTCAATTAATCTTACGGTCTCCTCGAACTCCTCAGCAGTCTCACCCGGAAATCCAATAATAATGTCGCTTGTCAGTGAAAGCCTTCGCCGAGAGCTTTTTATAGCCTCAACCCGACTCAAATAGTCTTCCACTTTATAACCTCTGCGCATGGCGCGAAGCACACGATTGCTGCCGGATTGTACAGGCAGATGCACCCAATCACAAAGATTGTCATTCTCATCAAGGGCCGCCACTATATCCGTATGAAAATCCCTGGGGAAAGAGGTTGTGAACTTAATCCTCTCCATGCGGGTGGCCGCGACCGCCCGCAATAGCCTGGAAAACGGCGTAACTCCCGCAAAACCTTCCAGGCCGGCCTCCGTCTTGGGTCTGTAGCTGTTCACGTTCTGGCCTATTAAATGAATCTCGCGAAAGCCCTCGTGCCGCAGCCGCCGCACTTCCGTGATAATCTCCCTCGCAGGTCGGCTTTTTTCCCTGCCCCTTGAAAACGGCACGATACAGTAGGTGCAAAATTTATTACAGCCTTCAATGATGGGAACAAACGCCACGTAAGGTGAGTGCCGCTCGACGTTAGAGACATTCCACTCTTCCCCCTTGACCCGCTCTCCCAGATCTATAGTTTTCCGTTGACCGTCGAGCGAGATCTTGATTAACGCAGGAAGCCTGTCTGTGGCCCTCGTCCCGACCACAAGATTGACCGCAGACGAATGATCAAAGAGCGCTTCCCCTTCAAGCTGGGCCACGCACCCCATGATGCCTATCTTAGGATCGTTCCCCGCCCTGGCCTTTCTGACCTCTCCGATCCTTGTGAACACCTTTTGAGCCGCGCGTGCACGCACCGAACAAGTGTTAAAAATAACGACATCAGCTAAGTCCGGTGACGGAGTCAGATCGTAACCCGCTTCGCGTAGTCTAGTGGCCGCCCGCTCCGTGTCGGCCACGTTCATCTGACAACCCAGAGTTTCTATGTAAACGCTCGCCTTCATCTCCGTCCAACTTTCTGTCTATCCCGCAGGCGCTGAGTGTAACAGAAAATCTTCCCCTTTGGTGATTCTTCCTGAGCCGTGGTGATGCCAGATCATCACCCTTTATTTTTTTGACCGCCCCCGGATGAGCCCTTTACATTTTCGAGCAGCCACTGCGCGGCCTCGCGTGTTTTCTTAGCCCTTTCGTCGCCCCCGATCATGCGTGACAGTTCGCTGATGCGCTCCTCCCGTTCAAGCTCCGCAACACTTGTGCTTGTTCTCTCGCCTTCAACTGTTTTCGTGACCAGGAAATGGTGATCGGCAAATTTAGCAATCTGGGCTTGATGCGTCACACAAAATACCTGGCGCTCAACCGAGATCTTCTTTAGGCTCTGGCCGACAGCCTCCGCAACTCTGCCGCCAATCCCAACGTCAATTTCGTCAAAGACCACGGTCCCGACCATCGAATCTTCTTGATTGATGGTGCGCAGAGTCAGCATCAACCTGGAAAGTTCCCCGCCTGAAGCCACGTACGATAGTGGACTAGGACTTTCACCAGGGTTCGTGGACAACAAAAACTCCACGTAGTCAGCCCCGTATTGTGAAAAGAAAGGGGCTCCGCCCGAGTCGTCTGAAACCTCCGCCGAGTACGGGTCTGGCCCCGGCTCATCATCTTCCAAAGAAGCCAAAAATTTCGTCCGCCCCATGGCAAGATGCTGTAACCCGCTCAGGACCTTCTGCTCCAGAAGAGGCGCCGCCGCACTTCTACAGGCCGTCAACTGCCTTGCATATTCTATATATTTATGGCGCAAGGAATCGGCTTCCGTCTTTAACGTCCCGATCCTTTCGGTCGAATCCTCCGACCGCAAGACTGCCCTCGAAAGTTCATCTTTCAGTTTAAGAATGTCTTCTAAATCTCGCCCATATTTACGTTTAAGTTTTTCCAAGTCGGCCAAGCGGGATTCGACTTCGGCTAGCCTTGCGGGCGTATATTCAATACCCGAGGCATACTTCCGCAGTGTCTCAGCCACATCTGTTAAAGAAGCGATTCCTGATAAAAGAGAGTCCAAGGCGGTCCTGGCATTTTCGACATAGCTGCTTACGCCTTCAATCTGCCGCCGGGTCAGGGCGAGCCTGGCAAGGATGCTCTCATCACTCTCATACAAATCCTGGTAGGCCGCCGAACATAACTCTTTAATTTTCTCTGTATTCGCCAGTGTTTTTCTCTCGGCTAACAGATCATTATCCTCCCCCACCCTAGGATTGATGGCCTCTATTTCGGCCAGTTGGTGCTGATAAAAATCTCTCAGCCGCTCGCGCTCGCCGCTGTCGCCGATAAGCTCTTTCAGTTCCCTCTCTATCAATCTGAGTCGTAAGTAAACCTGCTTCACACTATCCTTTAACGCCGAGCATGCCCCGAAATGATCCAGCAGTCTGCGGTGGGAGCTTGGCGTGAGTAACGAACGCTGTTCACCTTGCCCGTAAATATCTGCAAGAAACGGCTGTAACTTCTTAAGTGTACTTATTGTAGAGTTTTGATTGTTGAGAAAGATACGATTCCTACCCGCCGCGTAAATCTCCCTGCGGACAATCAATTCGGAGTTTTTTTTAATGCCGAGTTCCTCTAATACGACTTGAAAATCTTGATCTCTATTTGAATCAATCTGAAAAACTCCCTCGACGGAGGCCATAATCTCGCCGGTTCGGATTTGGGTCGGTGAACTGCGCGCGCCTATCAGCAAACTCAAAGCATCAACAATAAGACTCTTGCCCGAACCGGTCTCCCCCGTCAGCACGTTAAGGCCCGGTTTAAATTGACGCGTAAACGATCAACCACCGCGAAATTGAAGATATTAAGACACTTTAACATAAAGGATTTCCGAGGGTGAGAATTTACCTTTAAAGTAAAACCTGCATTCCAGGCAAAAGGAAAATCAATTAAAACTTGACCCTACACGGACACGCTAGTAGTATCAGTCCGCTTTTTGTCTTTCTCTAAATCTAAGGAGCAGCATTACTCATGTCTTTTAATAAAATCATACTTGTCGGCAATTTGGGACGTGACCCGGAGCTGAGGTATACGCCGCAAGGAACCCCGGTTTGTAGCTTTACTGTTGCCACGAATGAGAAGCGCAAAGACCGTGCGGGCGAAGCACAGGACTTTACAACCTGGTTTCGGGTCACGCTCTGGGGCAGACAAGCGGAGACCGCCTCGCAATATCTGACCAAGGGCCGTCCCGTATATATAGAAGGAAGGCTGCGCCTTGAAGAGTGGACAGACCGAGACGGAAAACAACGATACACCCTTGAAGTTCATGCCACGGATATGCAGTTCATAGGTGGAGGTCGCGGCGACGAGGCCCCTCATACCGGAGGCAAAGCCGCATCAACTGATCACTCGCCTGCCGAAGCCGACCTTTCCGACGACGACATCCCTTTCTAGCTCGCAGGCGGATGATGTCGGCGTGCCGACATCATCCGCCTATTCGTTCTTTTAGCCAGAGACCGCCATAAAATTATACTAGCCCTCCCCACTTCCCATATCCCTGCAACTTACGATAGCGATCAACCAACCTCTGCTTCGGAGGTGTTTTGATGATTGCTGATAATCTCTCCTTGAGAATCCTTTCCAGCAATCTAGCCGCCTCGTCGTGATCAGCGTGTGCCCCGCCTGCCGGCTCTTCAACAACTACATCAACAATCCCTGCTTCAAGTAAATCCTTAGCTGTTAGACGCAGGCTCTCAGCGGCCCTGTCAGCCCGCGCAGAATCTTTCCAGAGGATGGCGGCGCAGCCTTCTGGCGAAATCACGGAGTAAATCGCATTCTCAAGCATTAACACCTGATCGCCTACCCCAATTGCCAGCGCCCCGCCAGATCCTCCCTCGCCTATGATAGTAACCAACAAGGGGACTTGCAATTTAGCCATTTCGCGCAAATTATAGGCTATGGCTTCCGCTTGGCCTCGCTCTTCGGCATCAATCCCCGGATACGCCCCCGGAGTGTCAATAAAAGTAAGCACAGGACGGCCGAATTTCTCTGCCAGTCTTATCGCGCGTAGAGCTTTCCGGTAGCCTTCGGGTTTCGGCATTCCAAAGTTTCTAAACTGTCGCTGCTTCGTGTCCCTCCCCTTTTGATGACCGACGACCACAACCGGGATATTACCGAAATTAGCCAGACCGCAAATAATTGCAGGGTCATTCGCGAAACGGCGATCTCCTTGAATTTCGGTAAAATCCTCGAACAGCCTTTCAATAAAATCTAACGTGTAAGGCCTCTCCCCGTGACGAGCGAGCCGCACACGCTCAAACGCGCTATTGGGAACTGAATGAGCCTGCGAATCGTCAGCACTTTGATCCTTATCTTTAACCATTATCTATGCCAACCTATCTTAAAGATAATAATGCCCGCGCACCGAACGGCGTGGACCTCCAAAGCCTACCCTTTTTTGTAGTTTAAATTGAAATGTTCAGCCACTCAATCTGACATCCGTGTCCGCGCAAAGCATTCTCCAGTTCTAAGCTGCCTCGAACCCGGAACGCGCCGTGCGGACGCAAACGCACTAACATTCCATCATTCAAAACCATGTCCAACATCACTTCACAATCCCCGCGATGGCTGTCCAAGATGCCAAAAACTTTATCGAGTAAGCCGTCCTTAGCCCCCGGAAGTCTAACGATCACTCCTCTAGATTTTCGCTGAAGAACCTCTTCAAGGCGGGCCACCTCTTCGGCAATGACGGTCGCAGCCCCATCATCAGTGACTTCGACCTTGCCAGTTATCAATACGGGAGCATCCTCTTGTATGTTAGCTTCGAACTTACTGAAAACTTCAGGCCAGCAGACGCATTTAACGCCGCCCGTCTGATCCTCCAATCTCATTAAAGCAAAGCGATTCCCGGTCTTCGTTGTCCGAACCTGTAAGCTGGTCGCAAGGCCTCCCACGTACACCTTGGTTCCGCTCGTGGCATGACACAATTCGGTAGCCGTCGTGGCTTTAAATTCAGCTAGAATCTCTAAGTAATTTTCCAACGGGTGGCCTGAAATGTAAAACCCGAGCGCACTCTTTTCAGCGCCGAGTAACTGCGCGTGAGTCCAAGAAGTGCCTTCCGGGAGAGGCTCATCAACTATTTCAGCTGAATGATCATTTGTGGGCGCGGCAAAGAGGTCGTTCTGACCTCGTGACTTATTACGTTGTGCCCGTGCCGCGCGCGCGAGTGCCGTATCTACGGCCTGGTATAGACACGCCCGAAACTTAGCGACGGGTTGCTGGCTTGCATTTAGGGAGTCGAACGCCCCAGCCGATACTAAGCTTTCCAAAACCCTCTTGTTAATAGAGCCTTGACCGACGCGCTCGATAAAATTAAAGAATGAGCGAAACTTTCCTTCTGCACGCGCTTCAATTATAGCGTTAACACTCGACTGACCGATTCCCTTAATGGCGGCCAAACCATACCTGATAGCCCCCTTGAGAGGCGTGAATACAGCCATACTCTCGTTGACGTCCGGGGGAAGCAGGCGAATCCCCTGGCCTCGCAATTCGTTAGAGTACTTGAAGACTTTGGCAGTGTCCTGGATTTCGTTGGAAAGCACGGCCGCGTAAAAATGTTCCGGGAAATGCGCCTTCAGATAGGCAGTCTGAAAAGCAAGATAAGCGTAGGCGACGCTATGGCTCCGGTTAAACCCGTAGTCAGCGAACTGAGCCATTAAGGTAAAAATTTGCTGGGCTTTTTCTCGTTTAATTCTCCGCTCCACAGCCCCGTTAATAAACTTCTCCTCATGGATCGCCATCTCCTCCCGCTTTTTCTTACCCATGGCCCGACGCATCAGATCAGCTTCGCCCAAGCTATACCCGGCTAGCTTCTGTGCCAACTGCATGATTTGCTCTTGATAAACCAGGATGCCATAAGTGTTACTCAGAATCTCCTTCATCTCGGGCACTATATAACGGACGGCCTTGTGTCCGTGATGCCTTTCGATAAAATCATCTACCATCCCGCCGTCTAACGGCCCCGGCCTGTAAAGCGCGTTCAGGGCGGCTAGGTCTTCCAGGCCTTTTGGCTTTAGCTTCCGGCAAATCTCCTGCATACCTGAGGATTCAAACTGGAAAACGGCCTCCGTTCGCCCCTCGGCGAAAAGCCTCATCGTCTCGCGATCATCAAGCGGGACATCAGCCCAATCCACCCCCCCGCCAAGCGATTGCTTAATAGTTTTTAAGCAATCGCTTATAACGGTGAGGGCCGTCAGGGCGAGGAAGTCCATTTTCAACATCCCCGTCTTTTCCAGGTCCGACATCGAGTACTGCGTTGTCAACTCGTCTTTGGACGAAACGGCGACCGGCACCAATTCCTGTAGCGGCTCCGGCGAAATGACGACCCCGGCGGCGTGCACTGAAGAGTGCCGCGCGCAGCCCTCCAGCCGCCTCGCCAAATCAATTAACTCCCTGACCCGTTCATTGTTCTCGACCTCTTTCCGCAGTTCAGGGACGTGTTCCAAAGCCTGACTAATGCTCACGTTCCGCCCGCGTATAGGCGGCGGGATCATCTTGGCTATGCGGTCCACTTCAGCGTAAGGCATATCCAAAGCGCGCCCGACATCCTTTATGGCAGCTTTTGAAGCCATAGTACCGAAAGTGATGATCTGACAGACAGAGTCCCGCCCATACAAATCGGCCACGTGGTTTATCACCTCGCCGCGCCCGCGGACACAAAAATCAATATCTATATCGGGCATGGAGACGCGTTCAGGGTTTAGAAATCTTTCAAATAGCAAGTCATATTGCAGCGGGTCAACGTCCGTAATGTCCAAGCAATAGGCCACCAACGAACCGGCCGCGGAGCCCCTGCCTGGGCCGACAGGAATCCCGTGCTCCTTGGCGTAGCGAATAAAATCCCAAACGATCAGGAAATAACCCGCAAAACCCATCTGCTTGATCATAATGATTTCGCGCGAGATGCGTTCCTGGTAATCCGACAAAGAGTGACGCAAAGTGCCTTTGCCGAATTGCCTCTCCCAAACCAGTTCACGCCGGCGTTCGTACCCTTCCCTGACCACCTTTTCAAAATATTCATCCACGGACAGCCCCAAGTCTGATTGGGGAATCGGGTAATTAGGCAGATAATTCATCCCGCTCGGTAGCTGTAAATCACACATTTCGGCGATCTCAACCGTGCGCGTTAAGGTCTCTGGAATTTCCTTCCCGAAAATCGCCCACATCTCTTCGGGCGAGCGGACGTAAAAGTAGGGCGATCCGTAGCGCAAACGGTTCGGGTCTTTAACGGTCTTGCCGGAACCTATGCAGAGCAGGATGTCGTGGGCCACCGCATCGTCGGGCGTTAAATAGTGTGCGTCGTTGGTCGCTACTAAAGGGACCCCCGTTCTTTTCGCTAGCTCAACCAGCGGTTTCCGTATACGCTTTTGAGCGTCCAAGCCGTGCTCCTGAATCTCCAGGTAATAGTTGCCCTTTCCCATGATCTCCTGGAACTCGACGGCGGCCGCAGCGGCGTCTTCAAAGCAGTCCCGCGCCAGCATCGCAGACGGGACGCCAGACATACACGCCGAAAGCGCCACCAGCCCCTTACTATGCTCCGCCAGCAGTTCTCTATCAATCCGAGGTTTGTAGTAGAACCCTTCTGTGTAGGCTTTAGACGTTAATCTGACCAGATTCCTGTAGCCATCTAAATTCTTAGCGAGAAGTATTAAATGGAAGTTGGCCTTTTCTCCCGCGCCGGCCGCACCCGCGCGGTCTTTGCGGCTCCCCCGAGCGATGTACACTTCACAACCGATGATAGGCTTCACGCCTTGCGCCTTCATGGTTTGGTAGAAGGAAATGGCGCCGAACATGTTCCCGTGGTCGGTGATGGCACAGGCCTGCATGCCCAACTCCGCGGTTCGTTTGGCTAACGGCTTGATCTGGATGGCCCCGTCCAAAAGGCTGTAATCGGTGTGCAAGTGTAGGTGTACGAATTTCTTCTCGCTCATGAGTTCCTTCTGCCTAAGAGTCTTTAAGGTAATAACGGGTCAGCGCAGACAATGGCGGTCACACAGCGGCGCACACTATATCACGTGTCTCCGAAATGAAAAGACTCTATATCTTGGCCGAAAGGAGAGAAAAAACGGAATAAGGCTGCTGGTTGTAAAGACTTTCGCGGACCGGCGAGACAAAATACTTCAAAACTTTCACATGAAACGTATGTCTTTACCTACAGCTACTCCCATTCGATGGTGCTGGGCGGTTTGGAACTAATATCATAGACGACACGATTAATCCCTTTGACTTCGGAGACCAGACGGGTCGAGATGCGTGCGAGAATGTCATGCGGGAGGCGGGCCCAGTCAGCCGTCATCCCGTCCACGCTCGTGACGGCCCTGATTGCTATAACGCGCTCGTAAGTCCGCTCGTCGCCCATGACGCCCACGGTCGAAATCGGCAGCAGGACGGGGAAGGCCTGCCAAACGGCGTGATACAAATCCCCCAAGCGTAATTCCTCGTCTAAGATCCGGTCCGCCGCCTGGAGTATACCGAGGCGTTCGGTTGTCACTTCCCCTAAAATCCTAACGGCCAAGCCGGGGCCGGGGAAAGGATGCCTGCGGAGAATCTCCTCCGGCACGCCTAATTCCCGACCGATGACGCGCACCTCGTCCTTAAACAGCTCGCGCAGCGGCTCCACAAGCCTCAGCTTCATCTTCTCCGGGAGCCCGCCTACGTTATGATGGCTCTTGATGACGGCAGACGGGCCGCGGACCGAAACCGACTCTATAACGTCAGGGTACAGCGTTCCCTGAACAAGAAACCGCACGTCCCCGAGTTCCGCGGCCTTCTCATCGAAGACCTCTATGAATACCCGTCCTATGATCTTTCGCTTTCGTTCTGGGTCTATGACGCCAGTCAAGGCGTTGATGAATCTCTCCTCGGCCCGTACGGGGTGCAGGTTCAAGTTCATGTTTTGCTTTAGGAGGGCTGTCGTCACCTCGAACTCGCCCTCCCTTAAAAGCCCGTTGTTAATGAAGACACAGACCTGCCTATCGCCTATCGCCCTGTTGACCAGTGCCGCCGCGACGGCCGAATCAACACCGCCGGAGATTCCGCAGATCACGCCGCCCTGGTCGCCGACCTGATTTCGGATTTTCTCGACCTGCTCCTCTATGACCGCAAGCGGCGACCAGTCTCCGCGGCACCCACAGATTTTCACCAAAAAATTCCTCAAAACCTGCCCGCCCAACGGCGTGTGCGCTACCTCGGGGTGAAACTGAAGGCCGAATATGCGCTTGCTTAAGCTTTCGAAAGCATTAAGCGCACCGTCGGACCGGGCCGTGATGTTAAAACCGGGGGGCGGGACGGTGACATGGTCGCCGTGGCTCATCCAGACATCCATCTCAGATGGCAGACCCAAAAAGAGTGGGCTGCTCGAATCCAGTATCTTCAGGCGGGCGTAGCCGTATTCCCTACTGGAGGAGGGCTGAACCTCGCCGCCCAAATCGGCCGCGAGCACCTGCAATCCGTAACAGATACCTAGAAGGGGGCACTTTAAACCGTCCAGCAGGCGTGGGTCCGGGCGCGGGGCGTCATGGTTATACACGGAGGCGGGGCTCCCTGAGAGAATCAGGCCGCGGGGATTTCTGGCGCTTATTGTCTCCACGGAGACATCGAAGGGAAGAATCTCGCAGTAGACGCCGGCCTCGCGTACTCTGCGCGCGATGAGTTGTGTGTATTGCGAGCCGAAATCCAGAATCAGGACGGTTTCGTGCTCTTTTTTATGACTCAACTGAGTAAACCTCCGTAAGCGAAAGAACGTCTGAGGTCATCCACTTCCAAGCCGAGGGTGGATTATATGGGGGAATCTTTTCAGGAACAACCCGTGCTGCGAACCGCGCCTCTCGCCAGATGAAACCCGTGTGTGTAAGATATAGCCTGACGCGGAAATGGATATGCTGAACCAAGGGACTCACATCAGAAGCATTTTTCTCTTGATCGTCCTCACGCTCTTCCCTTCCCTGCATGTTTTCGCCCAAAAGCCCTCGGCGGACAATCATCAGCCCGCGCTCTCCCAGCCGTTAACCGTCAAGTGGCTTTACGAATCGGAATTCACGATCAACTTGACCCCTGCGACGGACGGCGAGCGAATCTATTTGCCTCTGGCGTCGGGACTGCTCGTCTCGTTACGGGCCGCAGACGGACAGTTGTTGTGGAAGGCGGACCTCGGCGGTGAGTTGTCCTCCTCTCCCATTGCGGACGAGCAGAGCGTGTACGTCGCCTCCGAGACAGTTGGGGAAGGGCCGGCCAATCACTCCAGCGGCGCTTTACGAGCTTTGGGGCAGGAGGGCGGGATTACACTCTGGATGAGGACGCTCCCTATGCCCTTCCGAGGCTCGTTGGTGGCAAATGACGTGAACCTCTTCGGCGGGTCCGTCGATGGCAGAGTTTACGCCGTCCGCAAGAAGACGGGAGACATCTCCTGGATCATGCAACACTCAGCGCCTTTCGCCGCGCTCCCGACCGTCTTCGGCCCGAACCTCTACGTCGGGAGCACAGACGGAACCCTTTTCTCTTTGAGTCAAAGCACCGGCAAAGTCAACTGGCGTTATCGGACTCGGGGGGCTATCAATGGCCGCGCCGTGGTGGTCAGAGGTGTCGTTTATTTCGGGTCAGCCGATGGCTTCGTTTACGCGGTCAACGAGGCGGACGGGCGGCTGCGGTGGCGTAGACGAACGGGCGCGGGGGTCCAGACGGTGGCGCACGCACAGAGCGGTCTGCTGGTAGCCTCGTTAGACAATTTCGTTTACTTACTTTCTCTCGGTAACGGCGACCGGCTCTGGAAGCGACAGCTCGCGGGGAGACTCGCCGCGGAGCCTTTGACCACGTCCGACGGCGCTCTCTTCACGCCTCTTTCTAGTTCGACGGGGGTGGTGCTGGACCTACGCGACGGGAAACAGCTCAACAGCCTTCCGATAGGTGAAGACAATAGCCTGGCGGCGTCTCCCATAGCGGCCGGTAAAGTGCTCTTCGTCACGACCCGACACGGTCTCCTGGCCTTCTCCCGCCCGAGCTAAGACAGCCCAATTAAATCTCTGTTACGGATGGGGACGTGAGTCAAACACCGGCTTCAGGCGCTGCGCCTGCGGAACAGACTGCCGAGCTTTAAAAGAAGCCCGTGCAGAACGTAGAGCAAGACGAGAATCAACAGGACGTATTCGGAGAAGAGGTAGATGAGCATCCCTACGGCCGCGACCAGCAGGAGGGCCGGCCGCGCGCTGCGGCTGCGCGTGCCGAGGGTTTTGAAGCTGGAATACCGCAGCGTGCTGACCATCAGGAGCCCCAGGAAGCCGACCAGCGCCATCATGAGGCCGCTATAAAGATTTGCTGGACGCGGCTCGTATTGGACCAGCGGCTTCGGGGCGAAATGTATGATGGTGGCGATGAGCGCCGCGGCCGGGGGGATGGGGAGACCGACGAAATTCTTCTTATCAACCTTGCCGGTCCCCTCCGCGAGGATGCGCGGGCGCGCGGCCTGCACGTTGAAGCGCGCCAAGCGAAACGCCCCGCACATCAGATACATGAAGGAGAGAAACCAACCCAGCTTGTGCGCCCAGCCGCCTTCGGGCAGCGCCGAGCCGTAGCCCCAGGCGTAAGCCAGCACGGCCGGCGCTATCCCAAAGGTCACGACATCGGCAATCGAATCGAGTTGGACGCCGATTTCCGTCGTCGTCTTAGTCATGCGCGCGATGCGCCCGTCTAGCATGTCGAACAGAACGGCCCAGCAAATCGCCTTCGACGCGTTGTCGAAATGTTCCGCGGCGCGCTGCAATTCGGCCGCGCCGCCCTCGCCGACCAACTGGAACCCGCGCAGCGCAGCCATGACAGCGAAGAACCCCATGCTGATGTTGGCGGCCGTGAAGGCAGATGGGATCAGGTACAAGCCTTTCTTGATCCCGCGCCGCTCCGGGTTGGCCGCTTGCTGTTCCGCGCTCAATTCGGTTGCGCTTGCCATCACACGACCCTCCCGATAATCGTCGCCCCGCCGCGCACGCGCGCGCCCTCTGCCACCTCCAGCCGGACGTTCGGCGGGAGGACCAGGTCCGTCCGCGAGCTGAATTTAATCAACCCTATGCGCTCGCCGAGCGCCACCGCGTCGCCCGCGCGCTTCCAGCAGATGATTCTCCGCGCCAGCACGCCCGCGATCTGCTTACACACCACGGTCAACTCCTCGCCGCGAATCGTCAACGCGTTCTGCTCGTTAATCAGGCTCGACTCCTCTTTCGTCGCCATCAAAAATTTTCCGCGCGTGTAGGTCACGTCCGTGACCGTCCCGGCGATGGGCGAGCGGTTGATATGCACGTCGAAGGGCGAAAGGAAGATGCTGACGACGTTTGGGGAGTCCGGGTCGTCGGGGACGAGCGGGCGGACGCGCGTCACGCGCCCGTCCGCAGGCGAGACGACGACTCCGGCTTCGGGCGGCGAGGTGCGCTGCGGGTCGCGGAAGAAGAAGGCCATGAAGCCCGCCAGGGCGAGCAGCACCAGGGCCACGGGCCAGTAGCCGAACGCGAGCGGGATGATCGCCAGCAGGAGCGGAATCAGTATGTAGAAAAGACCTTCGCGCGCCACGACGTTTCTCTTAGTGCTTCGAGGGGAACTTGCTTTGTCCGCTCGCCCTTTCGTCCCTGTAGGAAACGGGGGCGCTTTCGATGAGCGCGCCCCCGTTTCGTTCGAGCCGCGGGTGCGGGGAAATATTTATGTCTGCGGGTCGAACAGGCTTTACTTCAGTGCCCGGCGTCCTGCCCCTTCTGGTGCTGCAACATGATCGAATACATTTGGTCTTTAAGGGCTAATTTCTTCTTCTTTAAAGTAATCTCCTCCAACTGCTCTTCATCGCTCGGGTAAGCTAGCGCGGACAGCTCGCTCAGGCGCTCTTCGTAGCGACCGTGCTCGCGCGCCAGCTCGCGAAACTCCGGGTCGCTCATCATCAGTTGCTCTTTCAGGCTGTCCGTGTTGATCATTTCCATTGGCGGAAGTCCTCCTTTGTGGTGCGTTGGTCGGTAGTTTACTTCGGGCCGACGCCGTTCCGTGCAGAAGGGGGCCGGCGCTCTTCACGATGCGAAAATGTTAACGCAAAAGGCGCGGACATATCAAGCTGGGCTTTGGAGGCTGAGGTTCATGACGAGGGCGTCCTCGCGCGGCTGCGTGTAGTAGCCCGCGCGCCGCCCGACCACGCGGAATCCGCACCTCCTGTAAAGCGCCTGCGCCATCTCGTTCCCGGCGCGCACTTCGAGGAAAGCCGCGTGCGCCCCCCTTCGTATGGCCTCGTTGATGGCCGTCTCAAGGAGCCCGCGCGCCATCCCCAGCCGCCGGCATTCGCGCCGCACCGCGACGTTGTTGATGTGCAATTCGCCCGCGACGAGGCGCGCGGCGATGAAGCCCAGCACCCTGTGCTCGGGCGGGGCGTCCTGACTCCCGCGCCAGCGCGCGACGAGCATGATGGAGTTGCTGTTCTCGGTCAGCTCCGCGTGGTATGCGTCCCAGCCCCAGCGACTCAGCCCGCACGTCTCCTCTAGCTCGACGACTTCGAGCAGGTCGTGCTCGGTCATCTGCGCGAGGTAGAAGTCCCGCTCCTGACGGATTCCCTTCCCTATTCTCGACATCGTTCGTTCAGCTCTGCATCGGAGGGACGCACGTAGACGGCGCGCAACTGATCGGGCGGCGAGACCTGAGCCGAGCGCGCACGCATGAGTGCCAGCCCCGCGACCTCCGCGGCTAAAATGGAAGGTGGCGGGGCGAGGGTCCAGCCTTGAGCACCGCCGCGCGCTTCAATTCCGTTTGCGTCTTCGCGTGAGAACGGAATCTCTTCAGACTGTGCCAGCGCCCTGAGGGCTTCCCCGTGCGCAAGCGCGCCCTCGCCCGCCCACCTCAGATGCCGCATCGTTCTCACCTTCTCCAACAGCCGCTGCGGCGTCAGGTGTGCGGGCTCTTCTAAAGGATGCACGTCGCCCGAGGCGTCAACCTTCACGAGCTGAGCGAACACCTCCCCGCGCCCGGCCTGTAGCGTCGCGAGCGTTCTTTCGGACTCGCCCGCCGCGCGCGCCACTGCGTAGAGCGACGGCACGCCGACGCACGGACGGCCGAGCGTCGCGGCGAATGACTTGACGGTCGCCAGCCCGATGCGCAAGCCCGTGAAACTTCCTGGCCCAATTGCCGCGGCGAAGAGTTCCACCTCGCCGAGCGCGACGCCCCCTTCTTCGAGCGCCTCGCTGACGTAGCGCAAGAGGTGCGACGAGTGCGAAACACTCGCGTCGCCCTCACGCGCGCAGAGCAAGCGGTCGCCGCGCGTGAGGGCGACGCTGCCCGCGCGCGTCGCGGTTTCGATGCTCAGGATGAGAGGCGTTTGTGTGGCCGACACTGAAAGACGTTTCACCCCCGCGGAGCCCCCTCCGGGGCCGCCTTCCGACAACTAATTTGACATGCTGCTCCCGCCGCGCGATTATAGGATGCGCTTTCACCCGAATGCAATTAGTTGAGTTTTTCGGCTCAGGCGACGCGAGCGAGCGGGCTATCAAGAGGCTTTCCGAGAGCGCCCCTTTCGCTTCCACGAGCTGAAGGGGGCTTTCACTTTCTTGTCCACGCGCGAGCGAATTGGGATTCTCACGGGGGGCGGCGATTGCCCCGGCCTGAACGCCGTCATACGCGCCGTCGTGCGCCGCGCGCACAGAGACGAAGTCGAAGTGCTCGGGATTAAGAACGGCTGGCGCGGGCTGGTCGAGGCCGACGTGGAGCCGCTCACCCGCGCCTCCGTCACGGGCATCCTCCCGCGCGGCGGCACCATCCTCGGCACGTCGCGCCTGGACCCGGTTAAAAGCCCCGAGACGATGGAGCTGGTCAAACAGAACTGGGAGCGGTTCGGCCTGCGCGCGACCATCGTCGTCGGCGGCGAGGGCTCGCTCTCGGCCGCGCTCGAACTCTGGCGCAAGCACAACCTACAGGTCGTCGGCGTCCCCAAGACGATTGACAACGACGTGCGCGGCACCGATTTCACTTTCGGCTTCGACACGGCCGTCACCGTCGTCACCGACGCGGTGGACAGGCTGCACTCGACGGCCGAGTCGCACCACCGCGTAATGGTCATCGAGGTGATGGGCCGGCACACGGGCTGGATCGCGGCCTACGGCGGCATCGCGGGCGGCGCGGACGTGGTGCTCGTCCCCGAGCACCCTTTCAAACTTTCCCAGGTCTGCGAGATGCTCAAGCACCGCGAGGCGCAGGGCCGGGCCTTCTCTATCATCGTCGTCGCGGAGGACGCGCACCCGCACCCCGACGAAGACTTCCTCCCGCCGGAGGTCGAGCAGGAGCTTTACCGCCACGACCGCCTCGGCGGAATTGGCACAGTCCTGGCGAGCGAGATAGAGCATTGCACCGGCATCGAGACGCGCGTCACGAAACTGGGCTACGTGCAGCGCGGCGGCTCCCCCACCCCGTTCGACCGCGTGCTCGCGACGCGCTTCGGCATTAAAGCTTACGAGATGGTCCGCGCCGGCGAGTTCGGGCGCATGGCCTCACTGCGCGGGAGCACAGTGAGCAGCGTCCCGCTCGAAGAGGCGGTGGGCGGCATCAAACAGCTCGACGAAGAGATTTACCGCGTCGCCGAAGTCTTCTTCGGCTAACATGAAAGAGTAGCCACCGTGCGAGTCTTGACGACTCGAACACGTTGTGACGCGCCGTGTGCCGACGCCCGGAAGCCGTCTTGTCCTTACTCCGATGAAACTTTGCCCTGTCTGCCAGCGATGCTATGACGACGCGGACTCGTCGTGCGCCATCGACCATACGGCGCTGGTCGCCTCGCGCCCCGGCCCGCGCATGATCGGGGAGAAGTATCGTCTGGAGCGGATGCTCGGCCGCGGCGGGATGGGGGCCGTTTACGCCGGGACGCATCTGGATTTGGACAGGCCCATTGCCATCAAGCTTCTCCTCTCGGACTTCACCGCGGACGCGGACGCGATGGAGCGATTCCGCCGCGAGGCGCGCGCCGCCGCGAAACTCAACCACCCGAACGTCGCAGACACTTACGACTACGGCCTGCTGCCCGAAGGCGGGGCTTACATCGTCATGGAGCTGGTCGAGGGGCAGACGTTGCGCGAGTACATGGACGCGGCCGGGGCGATGAGTGTGAGCGAGGCGGCGCTGATCGGGCGGCAGGTGGCCGCCGGCATCGAAGTGGCCCACCGCAGCGGGATAGTGCACCGCGACCTGAAGCCCTCGAACATCATCCTGGCGCGCGACCACGACGGCTCGCTCATAGCGAAGGTGGTTGACTTCGGCGTCGCCAAGCTGAAGGAGTATTCGTCAACCGGCGGGCTGACCTCTTCCGGCTCGCTCATTGGCACGCCGCGGTACATGTCGCCCGAGCAGTGTTCGGGTCACAAGACGGACGCGCGCTCGGACATCTACAGCATGGGTGTAATCCTCTACGAGATGCTGGCGGGGCGGCCGCCGTTCGACGCACCCTCCGCCACGGCCATCGCCATCAAGCACATCCAACAGCCGCCGCCTTCCGTCAGAGAAACGCGCCCGGACGTTCCGCCCGAGCTGAACGAGTTTCTGTGCCAGGTCATGGACAAGGACCCCGAGAAGCGCCCGCAGTCTGCCGCCGAGTTCGCGAGGAGGCTCGCGGCCGCCACTGCCGAGGTCCCCACCGCTGCGGCGACGGTCCCGACTGAGAGGCCATCGGGCCAGGAGAAGTTGTCGGGCGAGAGTAAGGCCGGGCGGGAGACGGACGCCTTCAGCACGGAGCGTGGCGAGACGCACAGGGTGGGCGGCCCGACCATCGAGCACGCCTTCGCCCCCGAGCAATCCGACGACCCGTCCGTGAGGGCGTTCGCCGTGCCAATCGAAGCGGCCTCGGAACTGCGGACGAAAGTCGCGGCCCCGCCCGCGCAAATGAACGAGACGGTGGAGAGCGAACCCACGCCCGCCGCCGAGAGCAAGCCTGTCGTCGTTCACGTAGATAAGGCGCGCGCGCGGGAGACTGTGAGGAGTCAGACTCTCGAAGAACGCGGACAGGCTTCGAGAAAGCTTTTCGTCATTTTCGGAGCCGTGATCTTCCTGCTCGGCTTCATCGTCGTCGCCTACTTCCTGTTGAAAGAGAAGACGCCGGCAACTCAGGCGGGGCGCGACAATCAACCCGCGCCGGTCAATAACTCCGCGGGCGCGGGCAACCGCCCGGCCAACGACGCCGGCACCACGAATCGCCAGGAGGTGCCGCGGGACGCGCAGGGAGAGTTGCGGACGATGCTTGACCAGTGGGTCGCGGCGACAAACAGCCGCGACATAAATCTGCTCATGAATTTTTACGCCCCGACCGTTGACATCTTTTACCAGCGGCGCGGGGCGACGCTGGGTGCGGTCCGCGCCGAGAAGAATCGCCTGCTCACGGCGGCGTCGAGAATTGACGTGCGCGTCAGCGACCCCGTGACAGAGGTGGCCGCCGACGGGCAGACGGCGACGATGCGCTTCCGCAAGGCGTGGGACTTCTCGGGCGTCAGCCCCACGAGCGGCGAAGTCGTACAGGAGCTGCGCTGGCGCAAGACCGCCGCCGGCTGGAAGATCGTTGCCGAGCGCGACGTGCAGGTCATACGCGTCACGAAATGAAAACGTCCCAGGTCCAAAGTCAAAAATTTGGGCCGGGACTTTTAAACTTCAGACCTCGGGTTTGAGACTTTGGACCTTTGACTTTGGATTTTGAGCTTTGAACTTTTATTGGGATGTCTAAAAACGGGGGCCTTATCAGACTCAGTCCCTACGCCGACGATGGGGGCGAGTTGCACGTGATTATAGAGACGCCGAAGGGGAGTCGTAACAAGTTCAATTACGACGAGGAGCGCGGCCTCTTCAAGTTGGGGGGCGTGCTGCCTGCGGGCGCGGTCTTCCCTTTCGACTTCGGCTTCATTCCTTCGACCGTGGGCGGCGACGGCGATCCGTTGGACGTGCTGCTGCTGATGGACGAGCCGGCGTTTCCGGGCTGCCTTGTGCCGGCCCGTCTCGTCGCCGTCATCGAGGCGTTGCAGACCGAGCGCGACGGCGAGCGCACGCGCAACGACAGGCTGATCGCGGTGGCCGCGGACTCGCACATGCACAAGGAGGTCCGCACGCTCGCGGACCTCAACGCGACGCTGCTCGACGAGATCGAGCACTTCTTCGTCTCCTACAACGAGATTAAGGGGAAGACGTTCGAGCCGCTCGGCCGCTTCGGCCCCGTCAAGGCAGCCAGGCTCATCGAAGAGGCCGCGAAACAGTTTCAGCAGAAGAACGGGCGCGCGAACAAGTCCGGCCGCAAGGCGCGTTCAAGTAAGAAGACGCGCCGGTGAGTAGGCGGCTCGACCCGCCGAACTTCATATCAAGACGAGTTCTCAAACATCATGGTTTACCTGGCCTTCATCTTCGCACTCGCACTGGCCTGCGTCGCGGGCATGGAATTCATCTCGCTGATGACGCTCGAAACGAAGAACCGCCAATTACAGCGGCGCGTCTCGGAACTGGAGCGCGATAACGCGACGCTCGCCGAAAGCCTGCGCAGCGCCGAAGCCGTCATCGAGCAGCACGAGCAGGTCGAAGAAGAAGCCTGGCCCGAGCTGATTGACGACGACTCCGCGCGCTGGTGAAAACGACTTCCCCAAAGGGGCATGTTAATACCCCCTCCCATAATGTGACTTTGTGTGCAAAGCCTCCCGCATCCCTCAGACCTTATCGGACGCGGATTCCGTTCTTGCTACGAGGAAGGATAGCTACCTCCCAGGGTCTCTTCTTTTTCGGCGAAAAGCCTGGAACCACGAAGCCACGCGAAGCGCCACGAAATAAGAAATCTCTTTTCGTGTTGTTTCGTGTGGCTTCGTGGCTCCTATTTTTTGAGAATGAAGAGACCTTGAGCTACCTCCGCGCTCACACGGCGTTCGGGCAAATCTTCTGATAAGATGGCCCGGACATTCGGGCGATGGAGTTCGCCGTCGAACCATCCTTTGAGAGAAGGGTTGATGACTCCTAACCTTGTCGCAACGAAGCGCGACGCGGTTAGGAGTTTTCGCTTAGAGGTGATGATGAACAAGCTGCTGCTGACGGGGCTGGCGGGCGCGTGCGGCACGCTCGTCAGGTACTGGATGTCCGGGTGGTTCGCGAAGCGCGCCGGGGAGACCTTCCCTGTTGGCACGCTCGTCGTGAACGTGACGGGCTGCTTCCTGATAGGCTTTCTCTTCTACGTCATGTACGAACGCTTCCTGACCTCCGACACGCTGCGCACGGTGCTGTTTATAGGCTTCCTCGGCGGCTTCACCACCTTCTCCTCGTTCGGGCTCCAGACGTTCGCGCTGATGCGCGACGGGGAGTTCGGCTTAGCCGCCCTGAACGTTGGCGTCTCGAATTTCGCCGGCCTGCTCATGGTCTGGGCCGGTTACACTCTGGCGAAAGTTCTGTGAGGGCACGATGATCATTCCTGAAGACGGATACCTGCTGCGAATTTTTATCGGGGAGAGTGACAAGCACGGCCACCACGCGCTCTACGAAGCCATCGTGTTGAAGGCGCGGGAGGCGGGCCTCGCCGGCGCGACCGTGCTGCGCGGGGTGATGGGCTTCGGCAAACACAGCGTCTTACACACGGCGAAGATTCTGCGGCTCTCCGAAGACTTGCCGATGGTGGTCGAGATCGTGGACACTCTGGAGAAGATCGAACACTTCTTGCCCACGCTGGACGAGATGATCTCGGACGGGCTGGTGACGCTTGAGCAGGTCCGGGTCATTCAATACAAGGCGTGAGCCATCACGAAGCGAGTGCGGATGAAGACGGCAGGACTTATCGGCGGGCTCGGGCCAGAGTCAACCATAGACTATTACAAGCTGATCATCGCCGCCTACCGCGAGCGGCGGCATGACGGCAGTTACCCTTCGCTCATCATCAACAGCGTTGACCTTAACAAGGCGCGCGACCTTATCACCGAAAACAGATTGCCGGAGCTGACCGCGTACCTCGCGGCGGAAGTCAAGAGGCTCGCGGCCGCCGGCGCGGACTTCGGGGCGCTCTCGGCCAACACGCCGCACATCGTCTTCGACGAACTCAGTCGCCTCTCCCCCATCCCACTAATCAGCATCATCGAAACGACCTGCGCGGCCGCGAAGTCGCTCGGGATGAAACGAGTCGGATTGTTCGGCACGCGGTTCACCATGCAGGGACACTTCTACAGCAACGTGTTCGACCGCGCGGGGATAACCCTCGTGACGCCGCGCGCCGAAGAGCAGGACTACATACACGACAAGTACATGAGCGAGTTGGTCAACGGAATCTTCCTGCCCGAGACGCGCGAGAGCTTGCTGGCCGTCGTCGAGCGGATGGGCGCGCGAGACGACATCGAAGGCTTGATACTCGGCGGGACCGAGCTTCCCTTGATTCTGCGCGCGGAGAAGCACGGCGAGGTTCCCTTCCTTGACACGACCAAGCTGCACGTCGAAGAGATAGTGGCCCGCCTTGTCGCATAGCCGACGAAAATGCAGGAACCACGAAGACACACAACACGGCACGAAAGAAGTTGACTTTGCTTCGTGTCTCTTCGTGTCTCTTCGTGGTTCCTCGCCTTTCGCTGAAAATTATTTCTCAGATGGCTCTGGCGGCTTAACATCCGCCGCCGGATTTGCTACTCTAGCGCCCTCACAAACAACGGCCACCGGCCATTGCGGATGCCCCATAGCCCAGACGAACGTTATACGGATCACGTCAGACGACTGTAAGCCCCGAGCTTTCGGTCTGGAATCGCTAGAGACGTTGCGCGGCGCGGATGCGTCCGGCAGCGTCCCTTAACAGGCGAGACTACGTGCGGCGTGCCTGATCGTCGCGAAACCTTAACGTTAAGGCAAACCTCCAATCGTCCGAAACGCGGGGCCTTCTACCTTTGAGATTCCTGCGCCGTGGGAGATTACCCGACGACACGTTGCCTTACCTCCACCCTACTTAAGGAAGGAAGATAATCATGCGTCAGAGATTACTCATAGGACTTCTGGGCGTCGCCCTGGCTGCGATTGCGTTGTTTCCCTTCACGAAATCCGGTGCGCAGCGCGCGCCCCGTGAGCGTGACAGAGTCCCCACCGCGCCGGCGCTGACCAAGTCCGCCGGGCTTCCTAACTTCGACATACGCCTCGCAAACAAAGGCGAGTTCACAGACTCCGACCTTAACTCCGCCGCAGTCCGCCGGCAGGCGGCAGAGGGCAAGCTCGCGGCCGTGCAGGCACGCCTCTCGGCCCTTGACGAATTCCGCGCCGGCCTCAAGCCCGAGGCTGCGTCCAACCTGCGCGCCGTCGCCAACGAAACAGGCGCGATGAAGAATTTCTTCGTCGAAGGGGCCGCGCTCTCCGAGCCGCAGTCCGATACCCCCGACAACGTCGCACGCGGTTTCCTGAGGAGCCGCGCTGCGCTCTTTGCGCTCACCGACGCCGATGTCGCCGGCCTCAAGCGCGTCAAGGAAGACAACGACCGCGGCACCACGTTTTTGGATTACGCGCAGACCGTCGGCGGCTACAAAGTCTTCGAGGGCAACGTGCGGGTCGTCGTTAACAACAGCGGCGAAGTCCTCTCCGTCCGCGAGGGCTTTCTCGTCACCGGGCAGAAGGTCAAGCTGACCCCGACGCTCACCGAGGCGCAGGGCATCGTCAAGGCTTTCGAGCACGCGGGCCGCACGGTCAACGCGTCGTTCACCAGAATCACCGCCCGCAAGACCAGGACCGAATTTTCTTCCTACAAGAACCCCTTGAAGTCTTCTTACGAAGACGTGCTGGCGGAACTGAACGTCGTGCGCGTGGCCGATACCGCGCGCCTCGCGTGGCACGTCTACGCGGAGGTCGGCCCCTCCGAGTGGTACGAGACGCTCGTTGACGCGCACACGGGCGAGCTGCTGCTGCGCTCGAACCTCTACGTCAACGAGGCGCAGGGCACCGTTTACACCGAAGACCCCGACGCCGGCCCGCGCGTGCTCGTCTCCTTCGTCGGCGACACGACCATCAACACGACAGCCGGCTGGATGGGCACTTCGACCACGACCACCGGCAACAACGTCGAGGCGTACCTCGACACGAACGCCGACAACGCGCCGGACGCGAACAACGGCACCAACCTGTCGAACGGCCACGCGTCGTCGCCCACACAGGATTTCACCTTCCCGTTCTCGACCACCGTTGACCCGCGCACGCAGCAGGCCGCGGTCGTGACCAATCTTTTCTACTACAACAACATCATGCACGACTTCTCGTACCGCCTCGGCTTTACGGAGACATCGGGCAACTTCCAGACCAACAACTACGGCCGCGGCGGGACCGGCAACGACTCCGTCCGCGCCGAGGCGCAGGACGGCTCCGGCACGAACAACGCCAACTTCTCGACGCCGCCCGACGGCCAGCGCCCGCGCATGCAGCAGTACCTCTTCACGGCACCGACGCCGGACCGCGACAGCTCTGTGGACAGTGACGTGGTCTTCCACGAGTACGGCCACGGCATCTCGAACCGCCTCATCGGCAACGGCAGCACCGCGCTCCAGGGCACGCAGTCCGGCGCGATGGGCGAAGGCTGGTCTGACTACTGGGCCACCACCATCAACAACGACGGCGTGATGGGCGAGTACGTCACGCAGGACACGACGCGCGGCATCCGGCGCGCGGCCTACACCGTTCCCGCGGCCACCGTCCACGACTCTTACGCGGACGTTTGCGCCGGCGGCTGCGAAGTCCACAACGACGGCGAGGTCTGGGCCGCCGCGCTCTGGGACTTGCGCACGCAGTTGGGGAAGACCATCACCGACCGCATCGTTCTTAACGGCATGAAGTTCACGCCCACGCGCCCCTCGTTCCTGAACGCGCGCGACGGCATCCTTCAGGCCGACCAGAATCTGAACGGCGGCGCGAACCGCTGCGCCATCTGGGCGGTCTTCGCGCGTCACGGCATGGGCGTCTCGGCGGTCGGCAACGACGGCACGACGCACACCGCCGCGACGAACGTTCCGACCGACTGCGGCGGCACCTGCACGTTCTCCATCAGCCCGACGAGCGCCTCTGTCGCGGCTGCGGGCGGCACGGGCACGGTCAGCGTCACGGCGACGGCGGGTTGCACTTGGTCGGCCATTAGCAACGCGACCTTCATCACCGTCACCGGCGGCTCTTCGGGCACCGGCAACGGAACGGTCTCCTACTCCGTTGCGGCCAACACCGCTACGACTTCGCGCACGGGCACCATCACCATCGCGGGTCAGACGTTCACAGTGACGCAGGCGGGCACGACCGGCGGAGGCGGAACCGAGTTGATTGTGAATCCCGGCTTCGAAGCGGGCACTGCGCCGTGGGTGGCTTCGGGTCAAATCACGTTCAGTCAGGGAGCCTTCCCGCACACGGGCACGAACTACGTCATCGTCAACGGCGTGAACAGCACGACGGGCACCATCTACCAGACGTTGACGATTCCGAGCGCGGGCGCGAATCTAAACTTCTGGCTGAACATCTCGACGCAGGAGGCCGCGGGCGCGTCGGTCTTCGACCGGCTCTTCATCGAGGTGCGCAACACTTCGGGGACGCTCCTCGCAACGCTCGCGACCTTCAGTAACCAGAACAGCGGCACGGCCGGAGTCTACGTGCTGCGTGGGCCGTACAACCTGAGCGCCTTCGCGGGCCAGACCGTGCGGGTTCAGTTCCGGGGCACGAACGACATCACGCTGCCGACGAACTTCCGCATTGACGACATCTCGGTCAAGTAAACTCTGACGGAAGCCCGACCGTGAGGGAGGGCGTCTCAAGTTAGTTGAGGCGCTCTTAACAACGGAAGGAGGGATGATGAGAGGAAGCCTTCCTCTCATCATCCCTCCTTCTACGTTAGGCCGACGCCCTCTCTTACGGTCGGGCTTCTGACTTTACGACCAGCAGAGTCGCAATGTAT
>DASWQY010000064.1:0-2213 GCA_036403435.1 Pyrinomonadaceae bacterium | reverse complement strand
CGATAGATGTCTCCCGTTCTCATCAAAGCCCAGGCAATGCGCGCTGTCTTGTTGGCCAGCGCGACTGCAACCTTGAGCCGGGCACAACGGCCCAGCAGCCTCTGCACCCAAGCATTCTCCTTGACCTCCTTGGAGCGCGGCACCGTCAACTTGGGGCGGGGCTTGGCGGGGAAGGTCGGGACGGGTAGGTGGCCGGCATGCCCCCCGCAGCCAAGCCCCCCTAGGCCGGCTACCGCTTTCCGGCCGAGGTCATCAGTCACGCCGTCTGGCTGTACTTCCGGTTCCCACTGAGCCTGCGCATGGTCGAAGAGATGCTGGCCGCCCGCGGCATCGACGTGAGCCACGAGACCGTGCGCCAGTGGGCCCGCAAGTTCGGCCAGGGCTTCGCCAACCAGATCCGGCGCCGGCTCCCCGGTGCTGGAGACAAGTGGCACCTCGACGGTGTGTCACGAACACATCTCCTGAGGAAAGGAGGTGTGGCGCTGTACGAGAGATGAGGGTCGGCCCCTCGAGGTCCGCAGTCAGGTGCCGGCCTCAAACCCCTGCAAGCTGCGATCGTCAAGAGCGATCGTGGTGAGCGTTGCAGCCAAAGGCGGGAGACAATCCCGTCAGGTACGATCCGGAGAGGCGAGCGAAAGCGAACTGCTGAGGACGTGTCGAAATGCCAAAGATGATGTCAAAACCGGAGGGGCGTCCAGCTTCCGGGATCAGGTCGGGGGCTGTCCTGAAGACCGCCCGAGCGACATCCGGCATGTAGGCGGCGCGAAGCCGGATCAGGCTCTCGTATGGAACGTGAGAACCTGTCGCTCCGATGCAAAGGGAGACGTCCAAGCGGCTCAAACCGCAAGGATCAGAGTACCGATGCGGGGCACAGGGGCGGAGCAGCTCGTAGGAGGGAGGAAGGTTCTGTAATGGAACTGGACCAAAGGGGCTGCAGTGTTCCGCCGCGACCCAGAGCCAACCGGTAGCGGGAGGAGCTCTGTGGCCAAGGCAAAGCCGTTTTCCATCCCGAAGCGGGACGTCTGGGACGCTTTCCAGAAGGTGAAGGCCAACCAGGGAGCGGCTGGTGTAGACGGGCAGACGATTGCTGAGTTCGAGGCTGATCTTGCCAACAACCTCTACCGGCTCTGGAATCGCATGTCCTCAGGGAGCTACTTTCCTCCACCGGTGCGGCGGGTTGACCTTCCCAAGAGCGATGGACGGACCCGGCCGTTGGGCATTCCAACGGTTGGCGACAGAGTTGCCCAGGAAGTCGTCAAACAGTACCTGGAGCCGATCCTGGAGCCCCGCTTCCACGAGGACTCCTATGGGTACCGCCCCGGCCGCTCGGCGATCGATGCCCTCCGGAAGACCCGTCAGCGCTGCTGGCGGTTTGACTGGGTGCTCGATATCGACGTCCAGAGCTACTTCGACAGCATCGATGGGGAGTTGCTGCTCAAGGCGGTTCGTCATCATACGGACTGCCCGTGGGTGCTTCTCTACATTGAGCGCTGGCTGAGGGCTCCGGTCCAGATGCAGGATGGTAGTATCGTCCCGCGTACGGCAGGAACGCCTCAGGGTGGGGTGGTCAGCCCGATCCTGGCTAATCTGTTCCTGCACTATGCTTTTGATCTGTGGCTGGCGCGGAGCTTTCCGGCCATCCCGTTCGAGAGATACGCAGACGACATCATCTGCCACTGCCGAAGCGAAGAGGAGGCCCGCACGCTTTGGCGTGCCCTGGAGGTCCGCTTCAGGACCTGCGGGCTGGTTCTTCATCCCACAAAGACGAAGCTCGTCTATTGCAAGGACACGAACCGGCGTGGCGACTATCCGGTCCAGTCGTTTGACTTCCTCGGTTATACTTTTCGACCGAGAAAGGCAGCCTGGCGCGGGGGTCGCTATGGCACGTCCTTTCTGCCTGCGGCCAGTCCGGACGCGCTGAAAGCAATCCGGCAGACGATCCGACGGTGGGCGTTCCATCATCGGACCGACAAATCCCTGGCGGATCTGGCACGGATGTACCGGCCGTATATCCAAGGCTGGATCAACTACTACAGCCACTTCTACAAGTCGGAGTTGACCTCGACTTTGCATCGGATCGATGCCTTCCTGATCCGCTGGGCGCGCAACAAGTTCAAGCGACTGCATCAGCGGCCCAAAGGTGCAAGAGACTGGCTGGCGCGGGTCATCCGCACCAACCCGCATCTGTTTGCGCATTGGCGCTTTCTGCATGG
>DASWQY010000063.1:0-86482 GCA_036403435.1 Pyrinomonadaceae bacterium | reverse complement strand
GTAAGAGCCTTGAGCATCTTCGTCAGGAGTTGAAGTTGGCGATCCTGAGATTAAGGAGCAAACCGCACTTGATTAAATCCTTTTTTGGTGGCGCTGGTTTGCTTCTTAAAAGTTAAGTTACTTATGCAACGATCTGTAATTTTGCATTCCCCGCTGTCCACAAATGTAGACACGTGGCTATCCGTTTAGTTAGCTCTTGAGGACAGTCGGGCCGAAGGCTCGCGGTGCCAGGTCATTTGCAGGCACTCGAAAACCGTTTGGTTTCGCGGTTTCTTCGGGGAGAGGGAGGGGCGCGCGTGTTTGTTACGTTCGCGGTATGGGCATTGCAATGAATCCGCAACAGCAAGGAGTTAAATTGAAATGAAGCCCAGAGTCTTAATAGTTGATGACGACGCGGCCATCACGCAGCAGCTCTTCTGGACGCTGTGCGACGAGTACGACGTGATGACTGCCAACGATCTCGCATCAGCCGTGCGACGGGCGACCATCTACGAGCCGGCCGTTTCTATCCTGGACCTGCACCTGCCGCCGGCCGCCGACTCGCCCGAAGTGGGCCTGCGGATACTCGGATATTTGAAAGACCGGCTGCCGCACTCGAAGGTGCTGATCGTCAGCTCCGCGGCCGACGAAGAGATGCGCCACGCCTGCTTCGCCAACGGCGCGGACGAATTCCTGGACAAGCCCTTCGAGATCGAGAACCTGCTGGCGACCGTGCGGCGCATCGCGCCGGAGCACTCCTTCAACGCGGCCGATTGAAAATTTTTTCGCGGCGGCGGCACGCAAAAGGCTGGGCCGCCCGCGTCACCGGACTTGTGAGATGAGCAGAGCGCAGGACATTTTGTTGATGGCGGTCATCGCGCTCTACGCGCTGCTGACGGCGACGCGGCTCCTGAGCATGATGACGGGCGGCGCGAGAGTTCATAGAGTTTCGAGCAAGGGGAAGGTGAGTCGGTTGACACGCGCAGTGGCGCGCGGTGTCTTGCATGATGTGAGGTAAGGTCTGAGGGAAAGGAAGGCGGGCGGTCGCCTCACCAACCGCCCACCGACTACAGGCTCTTTGTTAATTAGATTCGGCCGCTCGCCCCCTTTGAGAGGCCGTGAAGCGCCCCGCGCAAAGTGGAATCCCCTCCCACGGCGCGGAGCCAAGAAGCCCCTGCTCCCATTCGACTCCTGCCCTGAGTCGCAGGGGCTTCATTATGCCTTGAAAACAGCCACTTTCCGCTCTTTAGTGTGACAAATCCGGGACAAAGATTCCACGGCCCTTCTGCGGCCTGGCGGCCGCGGGGAGAGACTCGCCTCTTGACTTACGGCACAATCTCAAAGGTCACTTTGTTGGATTCCAGCAAAGGCCCCTGACAGCAGCCTATCCGGCGCATCAGGACTAGCTCGTAGTGTCCGGGCGGGAGTGGCCCGTACCAGACGATGCCGGTCAGGCTGAGTTTGAACCAATCAACCACCTTCGTCTGTTTGGGCTGTAGCTCGTAGAATTGCTGCGCCGCGCTCTTCTCGCATCTCTCTATGAGGTCTTTCTGGTCGGCTACTCGGATTAGCTCGGGGACATGCGGGATGAGCCGCCCGTCTCTTTTTAGAACCGGACGATTCTGGAGTAGTGAGGTGGAGCGGCAGTACCTGGCCGGTTTGTCCTCTGTGTTGGTCATCGAAATGACCACGGGGATGTCTTCGCCGATCTTGAACTGACTTTTCGGAGGATCGTAGAAACCGCCTCCTGTCGCAATCGTTACCTTAACCGAATTTTGTGAGGCCGGGGGCACTGTGCCCCCGGCCTTCTCCTGCACGGCGCTTGAACCGCGCGGTTGCAGACTGCAAAGGATGCTAGCCGTCAGCAGCGCAATCAGGTACGTCTTCCTCACCCAGCATCTCCTCTCTATAACTCTCGCGCACGGGAGGTGAATGCCAGTTACTGACCGCTACCCACCTGACCGGAGATGCCCTTGTTGACCATCAGCCTGATCTCTACGCGCCGATTCTTCGCCCGCCCCGCGCGCGTCTTGTTATCGGCGGTCGGGTCTAATTCTCCGTAGCCGAAGGGCTGCACGAACCTGTGCATCGGCGTCCTGTACTTGGTCACTATGTAGTAGATGACGGCTTGGGAGCGGCGCTCGCTGAGGTCGCGGTTCCGCGCAGTTTTTCCAGACGAGTCGGCGTACCCGACGACCGCCATGACCCAGCCGTTGGTGTTCTGCGTCTTCACCCACGCGGCGGCCTCGTCAATCGCGGACTTGGCCTGCGGGCTCAGGGTGGAGCTGCCCGTCTTGAAATTGACGGTGATGGTTTTAATCGGGTCAAAATCGTCAAGCCCGTTGATGCGGTTGTTGGCGAGGTCGGCGGTCGCCTGCGCCTTCGCCGCCTCCTCCCTGGCATTCTGGGCGACGGCCTGTGCCTCCACGAGCTGACCCGCCAGCAGTTCCTGTGCCTCCTGCTGCTGCTTCAATTTCTCCCGCACCTCGGCTTCCATCGGGTCAACCGTAGTCCTGAGCGCCTGCGCGGTCCTGAGGTCTTGTTCGTCGAAACGAATTTTGTCTGCGACCAGTTGGCCCTGGTCATTGCCCACGCCGTCAACCTCCAGCCGGAGGCCGCGCAGGATGAAGCTCGCGCCGTATTCTTTCGAGCCCCGGAAAGCACCCCGCTTGTGGCTCTTGACCTCTGTCCCGGAGGTCAGGAGGACGACCGTTTGCTCTCCGCCCGTCGAATCGCTCATGGTAAACCAGTCGGCGTCGCGTTTGACGACGATGCCTTTGAATTTCTTCACCCTCTCGCCGCTCGGGACGGCGCGCGTCGTGGCGTCCTGGCCGAAGACTTGTGTCGCGCCCGTCAGGGCGAGAACGAAAAAGAGGACGAGCAGTTTGTTCAGTGTGCGCCTGTTGATTTTCATAGGTTTGCTCCTTTGTTTCTGATTTGCTCCTTTGTTTCTGCTCCTGGTTGAACAACCGTGCGGTCGTGCATTCTAGTGACAGCGGGTTGGCCTTGATACTGTCAAAAGTGACAGTCTCGGCTAAAAAAAATGAGGGTCTTGCGCGGAGCTGGTCTGGCGCTATTACTCCGCGCACCCTGTCAATTTTGACAGTACAAATTCCTTACAGGCGGCGGTAGGATTGATGCGTGTAAGCACAGGAGAAGAAAAAGGGGGAAGCGACCGGGGGAGCTTGGGGCAGCTTCCCCCGGTCGTAAAAGCTGAGACTGCCGCGCCCCGCGAAAAATCGGAACGGTTTCCAAGCAGCGGGGCGTTAGTGGAAATCCCGTGATCCTCACGGAGAGTTGTCAAACGGGTTCCTCCTGCGCGCATCACCGGCTGACATTCCGCGATACAGAAGGCAATGAGTTCAATGATGCCGGACAACACAGGCACCGACGCGGCCCGGTTTTACCCGCGCTTCGAGGCGAACCCATGTTGGGGCACAGTTTCGTCGCGCACGAACGTGGACTTGGTGGCCGTCTCGGACAAAGGGAAGGTCAGGCCGAATAACGAGGACTCTTTCCTGGTCATGCGCTTCGAGCGTAGTATGCACGCCCTGTTGACGAACCTGCCCGCGGGACAGGTTCCGGGCCAGTACAGCGAGAGAGGCTACGCGATGTTCGTGGCGGACGGCATTGGCGGAAGGGCCGCCGGAGAGTTCGCCAGCCGCACGACTATCCGCACGCTCGTCGAATTGATGATTCAAACGCCGGACTGGATCATGCGCCTGAACGAAGAGCGAGCACTGGAAGTGCTGCGACGTATGGAGGAGCGGTTCGGTCAGCTCACCGAGTCCTTAACGAAGCAGGCACAGGCTGAGCCGAATCTCCGCGGCATGGGGACGACGTTGACGGTGGCGGTGAGCCTCGGCGCAGACCTGGTCATCGCTCACGTCGGCGATTCGCGCGCCTACCTTTTCCGCCGGGGCCGGCTGTTTCGCCTGACCAACGACCAGACGGTGGCACAGGTGCTGACCAAAGCCGGAGTGATTCGCCCCGAAGATGTCGCAAAACATCCCGCGCGGAACCTCCTGACCGGCTCAATCGTCGCTGGCGGTGAGAAGGCCGAGGTCGAGCTACATCACGTCAGGCTCGCGGACGGCGACCAACTTCTGCTCTGTAGCGACGGGCTCACGGAGATGGTCGCGGACGCGAAGATTTCGGCGGTGCTGGAAAAACAGGAGTCTGCCGCCGACGTTTGCCGCACCCTGGTTGACCTGGCCCTGGAGGCCGGCGGCAAGGATAACGTGACGGTGCTGCTGGGCCGCTACCGGATTCCTGACGAGTCTGAGTGAGATCGGTTTTTCTTTAATCTATCTCACGCGGTATTCCGGGTGGCGGTTAGCGGAAGGCGGTCATCGAGACGCTCCGGTTCAGAATGATGTCGAACTCCGTGCCGGAATTGACCTCCGCCTCTTCGCCTTTCTTTATCAGGCCGCGCGCGGCCCCGATCACTCCCCCTGTCACCGCGCCGGCCGCGCCGTTGAAGATTCCCCCGACCACTGCGCCGCGGCCTATAAACCTGGCGTTGCGCTTCTTCGAGGATTTACCCTTGATCTCTCCCTCGTTGTCGGCGCTGTCGGAGGCGGTCAGTGAGCCGTTGATTGCGTACTGCTTCCCGTTAGGTGTTTCGATGGACGCGAAGGCCACGTTGATACTCCCCGCCTGGCTCTTGCGGCTGGCGCGCTCGATGTGCGTGACGCTGCCCGCGACAATGCTGCCCGCCGGAATCACCTCGACGCCGCGCACATAAACCGGAGTCACCACAGTCGAAGTGAATGCGTCGCCGACCCGTGCTTCCTTTGAACTCAATTTTTCGTTCAGCCTCAGACGGAGGACCGTGTCCGCCGGCACGACGTACTGGGGCGGCTTCCGCCGCTTCTGGCTCAGCGCGGCGGGCACTGCGCCGGCGAGCACACACGCCACGGCCAGAGCGCACAGGGCCGACCTCTTGAGTATGCCTCTCACCGGAAACATAAATCATCCTCCTTACGGGCGCGCGGGTTGGTGAAGTGCGGCGTCACTATAGCGTGAGCGGCTTGGCGGGAAACCCTGTCAAAAGTACCAGTGTCTGAGGGCTTGCGGAGGGGTTACACTCCGCCGGGTGCGAACTTCCGGGCGGTTCATTCATCAAGGAGACGGTGCCATGAGATTCAGCAAAGTTTTGATCCTGCTCACCGCTTTATTCTTCACTCCCGCCTTCAACCTCCTCGCCCAAGAGAGGGTGAGCGCCGCCCAAACAGCCGAGAACCTGCGCGCGCAGTTACGAGAGGTTGAGGCCGAATCAGCAGAGCTTCAAGCCCGCGCCGAGCAGTTGGATTGGGAGTCGAAGCCGGAAAACATAGCGCGTTATTTCGCGGCCACCGGCACGACGAGGCCGGAAGAGTTGCGGGAGCAGCGCCGCCGTCAACTCCAGATTGAGAAAGAGTACGCGAGCGAGAGGCTCGCGCAACTGTCTGCGAGCCGGGCACGCCTTGAGACCACCATCAGCACCGCCGACGCGGAGGCTTACACCGAGAGCGCGCAAGGGTTCCCCACGGACTCGTTTGACCAGATGTTGGCGTCGCCGTTTCTCACCAACACCTCCCTGCTGGCAGGTGTTCTGGCCTTGATCGCCACGGCCGGCGTGTTGGCGCTCGGCGTGGTCATTCACAGGCGGCGGCGCGTTAGAACTTCCACCCTAAAGAGGTGCTGACGCTCAGGTCGTTCTTGTCCGCCCTGACGGGCGGCTTGCTGTCGAATCTCTGAGCATGGGCACAACCTCCCGAACAGGCCGGCGCGTGTTGCAGCGGGCCGTCAAAATCTCCGACTGAGGGCTCTGTCGTCATGGAATAGCCGCGCCCTGAGGTTAAGCACTTCCCGCTTCCCGCGGCCACTGTCAATCTCCACCTTGCGCCGCCTGTCAAAAGTGACAGTTATCTTCCCACTTCCGGGCCGATAAAATCGGCTGTGTCCAAGAAATTCAAAAAGGCGGTGATGAAGATGAGAGTAAATGGCAGGGTCTTTCAAACTGTGATGGCGGGGTGCGTGCTGCTGCTCTGCTCCGTGTACGTCGCGGCGCAGGACGTGCGCTACAACTACCTGCAAGGCACGGATTTCTCGAAGTACAGAACCTACAAATGGGTCCGAGTGCCGAACGCTCAGTATCCCAACCAGATTCTCGACGATCAGATCAAGCAGTCACTTGACGCGCAGATGTCCATGAGGGGCCTAGCCAAAACCGAAAGCGACAGCCCGGACCTGTACGTCATGTACCAGCTCGCGATTGATAAAGAGAAACAGTGGAACGCCTACAACACGGGGGGCGACTCCTGGGGGTGGGGCGGCTGGCGCGGCTGGGGCGGATCTTACGGCGGCGGGATGTCAACGACTACGGTCACAAGCTCAACCATCAACGTCGGCACTCTAAATGTGGACTTCTATGACGTGGCGACGAAGAAGCAAGTCTGGCGCGGCGAGGCGACCAAGACCGTGAAGGCACAGAAGGACCCGCGGAAGCTCCAGAAGAACCTGGACAAGGCGATGGCGAAGTTAATGAAGAACTACCCGCCGCCCGTGAAATAGCCGGGCGACGGCCGCGCGCTTAATAAAGGAGGCTCGGATGAAGACAATCACAGGGATTGCTTTTTGTTTCTTATGCCTGTGCCTTGCGAGCGCGGCTGGGCCAGCGCCGGCGCAAGAGGGGAAGCCGAAGAGAGAGCAGTTCGGAGCACTCGCCTACCTGCCTCACGGCGGCCGCCGCTCGACGGCTAATGTTGATCTCTACATCAAAGGCTATACGAGCGACGAGGAAGCGAAGTTGATGGGCGGGGCGCTCCTCGACGGCGGCCCGAACGTGCTGCTCAAGGCGCTGGAGAAGGCCGACGAGTTGGGGCATATCGCGATCACCGGGAGGGTTGGCTCCTACGATTTTAAGCTTGTCCGCTCAAGGCCGACGCCGACGGGGAGGCGGATTTACGCCGTGGGGGATCGGCCCATAGGCTTCCTGGAGGTCTACGCCGGAACCAGGTCCGAGGACTACAAATTCGGAATTCTCATACTGGACTTGAAGAAGGGCAAGAACGGCAAGGAGAAAGGCGAAGGCGTTCTCATCTACGCGGCTAAGGTGAAGCTGCTCGACGGGAACAAGCTCGACATAGAGAACTACGGGATAAACCCTGTGCGCCTCATGGCCGTGCGTCAGCTGTGACGGGTCTTCCGGCTAAAGGTTGAAGCGCGGCGCGCGTCGGCGGGGCTACGGCTCGGCCGGCCCGTCGGAATTCAGCAGACGCCTGAGCTTCCTCCTGGCCTTGTGCAACTGCGACTTCGAGGTGCCAATCTTGAGACCGAGCATGCTCGCTATCTCCCCGTGACTGTACCCTTCCACATCGTGCAGGACGAATACCTGCCTACGGGCCGGCGCGACCTGAGCCAGGGCAGCGTCCAGGGCAATTCTCTCAACGACCTGCGAACGCGCCGCATGTTTTCTTCTTTGCGAGACTGAGATTTCCGCATCAACGTTTTCGGCCATCTGTTCCTTGCGCGCCTTGACGCGGCGGAAGTACATCAGCACTTGGTTGACGGCGAGGCGGTGCAGCCAGGTGGTAAACTGGCTCTCGCCGCGGAACGAGCCGATCTTCCGCAGGAGGTGGATGAAGATTTCTTGCGTCAGGTCTTCGGCGTCCGCGGCGTTGCCCGTCATGCGCAGGCACAGTGAGTAGACTCGCCGGCGGTGGCGGTCATAGAGGTCGCCGACGGCCGCCGTCCTCCCGCCTGCGACCTCCCGAGCCAGCGCGTAATCCGCGTCCTGCGGGCTTTCAGCCGTTACGCCCAGGAAAAAAGTCCGGGTCGGCAGAAGATCATAGCTTGCCATTTGATTCATCATCACTGCCTGGTTTTGCCGAGCGTCGTGCTGCTCGTCTTGATGCGTCCGCTAAGTAAGACTATCTTCTCAAGCTCGCTCCTCGCTTTGACAGACCCCGTGATGTCCAGCAAGTGGCCCCTTAAAGCGGGGTTGTCCACGGCGCCGGAAATCTGCGCCGAGAGCGCCGAGAGCGCCGCCCGCAGTTGCACCGAATCGGCCGGGGCCGTCTTCTCTCCGTGCTCTGCATCCTGCTCAGGGGAGGGCAAAGCGAGGCTCTCCCGGAGCCGGCCGGCCCGCCTCCTTATTTCGGACGCAGACTCTGCAATGGCTTTGAGGTCCAGGTCGGCGCTTTGCGCGGCGGCCCGCGATAGATAGTTGGTGACGGACTGCAAGTAGCCCAAGTCTTCGCGTATCTGCGTCAGGGGGAGTCGGCCCGGCCCGAACTGCGCCGGTTGCCCCAGGGCTTCGAGCATGGTTGTACCGCCGGGCGCGGCCGTCCCGCTCTCACATGGCTCCGGCTCGGAGCCGGCGGCGCGCTCACACTCGCTTCGCTCGTCGTCGTCAGCACTCTGAGCCTGGGCGAATGGAACAATCGCCGCCAGAAGGAGGACCGCGGCCACCACGCGACAGATGATTTTGGCGTTAGGATTTATCTTCTCGGCCCTCCCTTGCCACACCCTGATTGAAGTCTACCGGCAGGACGGAGGCCCGGAAACTGTCACTTCTGACAGGTGAAATAGGGGGGGGAACTAATTCAAACCCTTGCCGGTGTATCCCTGGCGGCTCTGGCTGACGGTCATGCCGTCGGGCACCTTGACGTGGAGTTTGTGAAAACTGCCGTCCCGCCGGTTTCCTCTGTCCGGGTAGAACGCGAGAACGTACCGGGACAGAACTTCCCTGGAGATTGCCTCAAGGGCCGCCGTGTAGTTCCTGTCCGTGACATAGGCATTCACGCCACCCGTCTTTTCGGCCAGGCCGCTCAGGTCGAGTATGGTCGGCAGCGCGCGCCCGCCCGCCGCCGCCGCGTAATTGAATGAGAAGGAGGGCATCGTCACCGTGTAGACACTCACGCTGGCGGCGTTGGCCCGCTCGATGACGAGCCGCGGCGAGACCGTATCGCCTGTCGGGAAGCCGTCGCTAATGACGACCACCACGCGTTTGACCACCAAGCCTCCAGATGTTTTGCGGCCCTGGCGGGCGAGCAGGCGCACGGCGTCGTCCACGGCGTCGTAGGCGTGAGTGGACAATCCCATCTCATCCTCTATGGCCGAATCGAATGCCTGAGCCAGTTTCCGCCGGTCGTCCGTGAGTGACTGACGGAGTTTTGCCTTCATCCCGAATGTGATGACGGCGAACCGGGAGCGCGGCCCCGATAGATGCGCCGTGAAAAGCGACGCCGCCACGTGAAGCATTTCCATCTCGTCGCGCTTCATACTGCCGGACACGTCCAGCGCGAAAACCAGGTCGAGCGGACACTTGACTGCGCCGCCGGCCGCCTCGGCGCTGAAGAAGCTGATCAACTGCTCGACCCCGTCCTCGAAGAGCCTGAAGTCGTTGCTCCGCAAGCCCGGCACGGTCTGGCCGACGGCGTCCCTGACGGTTACTTCCACTGGCACCAGGTCTGTCTCAATGCGGACGACATCACCTGGGCCGACCTCTTCGCCCTGGGCGGAAACGCGCCGCTCTCTGACCATCTCTTTCGCGTCCTGCGCAGAGCAGAGCGTCGGCATGAAGAGCAGAGAGAGCAGGATGAGCAGATACTTTGTGGTCCTCATGACAGCTAGCCCGAGTTTCGTCGCCGTCTCTTTTCAGGCAGGCTGAAGCCTTGCCCGAGAGTCACAGGGTAAGGCTCGGGACGGCGGTCGGCTAACTGTCAGAAGTTACAGGTCGGAAGGGAAAGATGGTTGTGACTGAGGCGAGCCGGGTTGGCACAGCCCGCTACCGCAGGCCGAGGTGACCCGGCTCGCTCAGCGCGACTTCGTCAGCGCGTAGTAACCGTCGCGGTGGCGTATAGACAGGCGGGGCGAGCCGGGCGGCGGGGCAATCTTCACTTTGACGCGGTGCCACTTGCCGTCCGTCGTGAAGTTCGCCGGCTTGTAGCCGATGGCATACTGGCGGCGCAACTCAAGCGCGATACGCTCGAAGGCGGAGTACATCTCTTCCCCGGAGTGGGGCTGGAAGAACCTGCCGCCGGAGATGTCCGCCAAATCTTCGAGAATGTCTTCGCCGTACAGTCTCGCGTGTTCGCTGTCCTCGTCAGGTATCCCAATCGTGTAGATGACCACGTCCGACTCCTTCACCAGCCGGCGTAACTCGTCGAACGTGTGGCGCGAGTTGTTATCGCGCCCGTCCGAGATGAGCAGGATGGCGCGGCGTGGATATGTGCCCCGGAGTACATTGTTCAGGGCCGCGTAGCAGCCGTCGTAAAGCGCCGTAGCCCCGCGCGGGGCGACGCCCGTGAGCGCGGCCGTCACGGCCTCGCTGTCGTGCGTCCTGTCCAGGGAAAGGAGGGCTTCTCCACCCCGGAGCGTAACGAGGTCGTACTCGTCATCCTTATGGCTCGTCTCTATGAAGTGCGCGAGGGCTTCCCTGGCGTGCCTCACTTTCCCTCCCGTCATCGAGGCCGTCAGGTCAAAGACCACTCCGACGGAGATGGGCGAGTCGTCCTCGCCGAAGAAACTGATCTCCTGCGGCCTCTTCTCGTCGAAGATGGTGAAGGCCGATTGGGGAAGCCCGGAGATGTGCCGGCCGGATTTGTCCGTCACCGTGACGTTGAAGGAGATCAAGTCCGTGTTGACGACGACCTGGTCGTCGCCGCCTGTGTCGCCGGCTTTTGAGGGCGCTGTTGAAGACGCGGGAGCCACTCGGTTCAGCAGGGAATCATCCCTCTGCTGAACGCTGGCGGTCGGGGAGAAAAAGAGCGCGACTAGAACCAGACTCGCGCACGCGCCGAGTCTGACTGCCTGGGCGTACGGCATCACAAACCCTCCTTGAAGCTGATTGTCTACTGTGGGAGCCGTTCTCGATTCTGCTCTGCGAAAGGGGACGGATAGATTGTAAGTCAATGGGACGAAGATGAGCAAGAAGTAACTGCCGCCTGTCAATTCATCCCCTCCGCACCTGTCAAAAGTGACAGTTACCTGTCAGCACACGCTTCGCTACCCTTCGGGTTGAGGAATTAGTTCGCCAGCGTGTGTGAGGGTCGGTCCCTTTGTAGAAACGGAGGCCACATGAAATTGAATCTTCAAAAATGGACAAGAGCTGCCGGCGCAACTCTCATGGCAATCCTGCTCGCGGCGGTTGTTGCGCCGTCCATTCGAGCACAGACCCCGGACGCGAAGGAGCAGACCCCTGATGTGCAGCAACTGAAGGAGAGGGTCAGGCAACTGGAGCAGACGGTCGAGGAGTTGAAAGGGCAGATCGGGGTCATCGAGGATGCGCAGAAGCAGACAACGAGTGCGCCCGTGGGCGAAAACGTTGCGACCTCGGCCCCCGCCCCCATCCCCACGGAGAAGCCGGCGGGCAAGGCCCAGGACGATGAAAAGGGCGGGAGCACGTTCGAGGTCTATGGCTTTGCTATGCTCGACATGGGCTACGATTTCAAGCAAAACCATCCTGACTGGTTCGATACCGTCAGGCCCACGAAACTGCCGGCCTTCAAAGATGAGTTTGGCCCCGACGGCAAGACCTACTTCGGCGTCAGACAGTCACGGCTCGGCGTCCGCTACTCCACCCCTACCAAATACGGCCAGTTAAAAACGGTCTTTGAGTTCGAGCTGTTCGGTACAGGAGTTGACGCCGGACAGACGACCTTTCGCCTGCGGCACGCCTACGGCGAACTGGGACACTTCGGCGCAGGTCAATACTGGACCGTCTTCGGTGATACGGACGCCTACCCGAACTCCTTCGAGTACTGGGGGCCAAACGGGTTGGTCTGGTTTCGCAACGTCCAGGTGCGCTGGATGCCGTTCAAAGGAAAAAACTCTCTGACCATCGCGCTTGAGCGTCCGGGCGCAGGCTCAGACCTGGGCAATTACGCGAACCGCATCGAGTTGCAAGGCGTCAAGCCGAAACTAGCCTGGCCCGATTTAACCAGTAACGTGCGGTTCGACCGAGACTGGGGGCATGTCCAGTTCAGCGGGTTAGTAAGAAGTATCCGCTGGGTGGATATGAACGACGACCAGTTCGATCTCGGCGGAAGCGCCCTCGGGTTGGGAGGCTCCGTCAGCTCACACCTTAATTTCACCAAGAAGAACGTCGGGCGCTTTCAGGTCACTTACGGCAAGGGGATCGAGAACTACATGAATGACGCCCCGGTTGACATCGGCGTCAAGAACAATTTCGGAGACCCGCGCAGGCCGATCAAGGGCGTGGCCCTCCCCGTCCTGGGTCTCTCCACATTCCTGGACCACACCTGGAGCAAGCGTTTCAATAGCGCCATCGGCTATTCCATGCTCAACATCTCGAACTCCGACGCGCAGGCTCCGAGCGCCTTCCACAGAGGTCACTACGCGCTCGGCAACCTGCTCTTCAACCCGCTGGATAACGTCACGGTGGGCGGAGAGTTCCAGTTTGGACGGCGAGAGAATTTTAGCGACGGCTGGGGTGCCAATGACTACCGCATCCAGTTTTCGTTCAAGTACAACTTCTCGAAGGTCTGGGAATTTTAATGATGGTGGAGAAAGCAGAGAGAGTCCGAAGGTTCTGGACCGGAACAGATAAGAGGCTCGTTGAAAGATAGGTAAGAGGTGCCTGGGTGTCACGCTCGGCTGACGGCCGACTCCAGACCCAACCAGAACGCCTGAGGAGAAAAGAGATGTTTACGAAGGGAATGCGCGCCGCCCTGCTGATCGTGGCGATGCTACTCGTCACGAGCTTCATCCCCGCCAGCCTGCCCGCGCAGGCGCAGCAGGCCAGCCCGGTCGCGCCCAGGAAAGAGCAGGTGCAGGCGGCCGTCCGCGAGGCTTACGAAAAGTTCAAGAGCGACATGGGCGGAAAGAACGCCGATTACATCCCGTACCTGGCGCAGGTGGACTCGAAGCTGTTCGGGATCGCGATAGTCACCACCGACAACCAGGTCATCTCGATGGGCGACATAGACTACTCGTTCTCGATCCAGTCCATCTCGAAGGTCTACTCACTCACGCTGGCGATGGAGGAGGCAGGGCCAGAAAAAGTGTTCCAGAAGATCGGCTCGGAGCCGACGGGGCGTGCCTTCAATTCCGTCTTCGCGGTCGCGGACATGCCGACGCACACGGGTAACGCGTTCGTCAACGCGGGTGCCATCGCCACCGTCAGCCTGATTTCCGCCAAGAGCGCGGACGAGAAGTGGAACAAGATTCTAGCCTTTTACAGCCGCGCAGCGGGCGAGCGTCTCAAGCTGATTGACGAGGTCTATAAGTCGGAGGCGGCGACGAACACCGGCAACAAGGCGCTCTCGATGCTGCTCGCTAAATACGACCGCATCTACTCCGACCCGTTCGAGTCGGTTGACGTTTACACCAAGCAGTGCTCGGTCGGCGTGAACGTGGTGCAGCTGGCGCGCATGGGGGCCACGCTCGCGAACAACGGCAGGAACCCCGCGACCGGCGAGCAGGTCATCAAGGCCGAGAACGTCCCGTACGTCCTCTCGACCATGATGATGGCTGGCCTGTACGACGGCTCCGGCGGCTGGTCGTGGCACGTCGGCCTCCCGGCGAAGAGCGGGGTGGGCGGCGGCATCGTCGCGGTCGTCCCCGGCAAGGGCGCTATCGCCGTCTTCGCCCCCCCGCTCGACGAGGCCGGAAACAGCGTGAAGGCCCAGAAGGTGATCGAGTACGTCGCCAGGAAGCTGGACTACAACCTGTACTCCCCTGGTTCCGTCGGCCTGAAGCCCGCGGCACAGATAGGGCAGAAGTAGCAGGCGACGAGACGCTGAAGACAGGTTCCGACTGGCGAAGGATGCGGCATGGGAGCTAACCGGACGAGAATCAGAAACCGCGCGGCGCGCGCTCGAATGTCGGCGCAGTGTGCCGCGCACGTCTTCGGCTTGCCGGTTGTCTCGCACGTCTGCATGGCTCAAACCGTCACGCCAGTGGGCAATCAAATACCAGTGCCGACGCCGACGCCGAGCACTCCTGACGCATCGGTGGCTCCGCTCACGGACCGTAAGCGGGCGATGCTGGAACTCCTCAAGGAGCTACAGGAGCGAGTAACCAGGCTTGAGGCTCAGGCGGCCGGCGGCGCGCAGGCGGGGACGGCGGACGGGACACCTCCGAGTGAGATGGAGAGTCCGCTGCCCCCGGCCGAAACTGCGAAAGGCTCTCAGGAGACCGAGGAGCGAAAAGGGGTGGACAGTTACACGCCCAACCTCGGCTTCAAGCTTGCCGACACCGAGTGGCTCTACCTCTTCAACTCGCCCGTCGGCTACTCGTCCGTGCCCTTCGCGGTCGGAGGCCGGGGCAACGTGTTTCACTCAAGTGTCGAGCTGGCTTTTTGAGTGGTGGAAGCATGAACAGGCGACCGTCTTGGAAAGCGAAATCACACCCCTCGCGGGGCGTAGTCCTCTGCGCCGCGCTCTTCGTCTGCGCAATTCAAGCCGCCGCCCAGACTCAGGCCGAGGCTGCACACCCGAAGGATTATCTTTTCAACGACACACACTTTCACCTGACCAACTACATACAGGAGGGCATCAACGTCCGTGACTTCCTGAAAATCATGGGGAACAAGGCGGGCCGCGTCGCGCTCTTCGGCATTCCCTTGCAGCAGCTGTGGTCGTACAGGGTTGACGGCGACAATGGGCCGACCTACTACCTCAACTCCGACGCCCCGCTTTACTACTACTCGTTCACGGACGCCTGGATCGCCACGGCCTACAAATCTCTGTCGAGAGAAGAGCAGGCCCGCTTCGACCCGATGATCACGGGCTTCAACCCCACAGACATGTACGCCGCCGACCACATCCGCCGCGTGCTGACGGCCTTCCCCGCCGTCTTCTCCGGCATAGGGGAGTTCAGCGTCCACAAAGAGTTCGTCTCGGCGAAGATCGCGGGCGGGGTCGCCAGCCTGCAAGACCCGGCACTGGACAGGCTCATCGAATTCGCCGCCGAAGTGGGCCTCGTCGTCCTTATCCACAACGATATTGACACGCCGTTCGCCAAAGAGGGCACGCCGCCCGCCTACTTCGAGCAGATCAAGGCGCTCTTCAAACGCCACCCCAGGGCGACCTTCATCTGGGCGCACATCGGCGTCGGCCGCATCGTCCGCCCCGCGCAGGCGCAGGCCGCGCTCATCGAGGAGATGCTCAAAGACCCCGCGTTCAGTCACGTCAACTTCGACATCTCGTGGAGCGAGGTGGCGAAGTACGCGGTCGCCACCCCGGAGTCAACGAAGGCCGTGGCCGACATCCTCAACCGCTACCCAGACCGCTTCATCTTCGGCACGGACGAGGTCGCGCCGCCCGACCAGGAAGCGTATCTCAGGGTCTACAACCAGTACGCCCCGTTGTGGGCGCTGCTCGACAGGGCGACGGGCGACAAGGTGCGCAAAGGTAACTACGAACGGGTCTTCGACGAGGCGAGGCGAAAGGTGCGCGCGTGGGAGAAGGCGCACGTCAAGTGACTCCGTGAGTGAGTCGCCATTTTGATATTCAGCGTTCTGCTCGGAGGTTTAGCATGCAAAGTAAAATAGCCCGCAAGAGATTTTCAAACTTTCTCATTCGATGCGCCAGCCTCATCGCCGTCGCGGCGCTCCTGATGCCCGGCAATCCTGTCTTGCTCGCGCATGAGGCGCAGCCGCCCCCGGCCGCCACCCAGGATGAGTCTGCCAAAATCCCGGCCGAACAGCTCGACGCGCTCGTCGCGCCGATTGCGCTCTACCCGGACGAATTGCTCAGCCAGACGCTGGTGGCTTCGACCTACCCGCTGGAGCTGATGCAGCTCCAGCAGTGGCTGGAGAGGAACCCCGGCCTCAAGGACAAGAAGCTCGCTGACGCGATCATGAAACAGCCTTGGGACCCGAGCGTTCAGGCAATGGCCCCGATGCCGGACGTGGTGAAACGTCTGACCGACGACATCCAGTGGACGACCGACTTGGGTAACTCGTTTCTCGCCCAGCAGTCGGACGTGATGAACGCCATCCAGCGCATGCGCGGCAAAGCGCAGGGCACGGGCGCTTTGTCGTCGAACCAGCAGCAGACGGTCGAGACTCAGGTGATTCAGAGCAAGGAGGTGATCGTCATAGAGCAGGCAAACCCGGAGGTCGTGTACGTGCCCTCCTACAACCCGACGGTCGTCTACGGAGCACCGGCCTATCCCTACCCGTCCATTTACTACCCGCCTTATCCGACGGGCGGAGTCATCGCCGCGAGCGCCATCTCTTTCGGCGTCGGCCTGGCGATGGGGGCGGCGTGGGGCGGCGGCTGGGGCTGGGGCGCAGGATGGGGGGGCAACGACATCAACATCAACAACAATAATAATTTCAACCGCAACACGAACATTAACAACATCAGCGGCAATCGTGTCGGCGGCGGTAACGCCAGGGGCGGTAACAAGTGGCAGCACAATCCGTCGCATCGCGGGGGCGCGCCCTACAGGGACCGCGGGACGGCCAACAGGTTCGGCGGCACCACGCGCGGCGATTCCCTGGCTAACCGCCAGCGGGGCGCGCAAAGAGATATCGGCCGGCAGAACGGCAATCTCGGTAGCGCCAACCGCGGCGGAGTGGGCGACCGCGGCGGCATAGGTGATCGCGGCGGAGTTGGCAACCGCGGCGGAGTCGGCGACCGCGGTGGCGTGGGCGACCGCGGTAGCGTCGGCAACCGTGGGGGAGTTGGCGACCGCGGTAGCGTCGGAAATCGTGGCGGCGTGGGCGACCGTGGTGGCGTCGGCGACCGCGGCGGAGCGGGTGACCGGGGCGGGCTTGGAAATCGCAGCGGGGCCGGGGTCAGTGACCGCAGCCGCGTTTCCGACCGCGGCGGGGCCGGCGACCGTGTCGGCAGTCGGGGCGCGGCCGGATCAAGTGATCGTTCTATCGGCGGAGGGAACCGCGGAAGCGGCGGCTTCGGCGGGGGCTCCGGCGGCTTCGGCGGGGGCGGGGGCGGTGACCGCGTCGGCAATCGCAGTGTTGGGAGCAGTGGCGGCCGTGGCGGCTTCGGCGGCGGCTCCGGCGGCTTTGGCGGCGGCTCCGGCGGCTTCGGCGGCTCTAGCGCGCGCGCCAGCAGCAGTCGCGGCTCTTCCAGCCTGGGGGGCGGCGGCGGAGGTTTTGGTGGCGGAGGTCGCGGTGGCGGCGGCGGCGGCGGCGGCCGTGGCGGCGGCGGTGGTGGTCGCGGCGGCGGCGGCGGTGGCCGAAGGAGGTAGTGAATTATGAGCGGGAGAATAATCATGAAAACAGCACTTTTGAATCCGAAGCTCTCAAGAATTTTAGTTGCCTTCTCGTGTCTTCTGCTGCTCGTCGGAGCCGCGTCGCAAACGAGCGCGCAAAGTTCAATAGCTTCCTCTGTGAAGGCCAGGACGTTCGCGACGGCCGACGAGGCTGCGGACGCGCTCATTGCCGCCGCAGAGAAGTTTGACGAGGCGGCTCTCACGGAAATTCTGGGGGCGGACAGCTACGACATCATCCACACGGGCGAGCCGGCGCGCGACCGGGAAGTGGCCGCGCAGTTCGCCTCGCTGGCCCGCGTCAAGAAGGGCATCTCTCTTGACCCGATGAATCGCCGCCGCGCCCTTCTCACCATCGGCGATGACGACTGGCCGTTCGCCGTGCCCATCGTCAAGCAGGGCGGGAAGTGGGCTTTCGACTCGAAGGCGGGCCGGCAGGAACTGCTCTACCGGCGCATCGGCCGCAACGAGCTGGACGCCATCCAAATCTGCCGCGGCTACGTCGAGGCCCAGCACGAGTTCGCGCTGACAAAGCGCGACGGCTCGGGCGTGAACCAGTACGCGCAACGCATCATCAGCACGCCCGGCAAGCAGGACGGCCTCGCCTGGCAGAACCCGGACGGCACGTGGGGCGGCCCCATCGGCGAGAAGGCTGCGCAAGCTATTGAACGCGGCTACAAGCAGGGTGAGCCGTACCACGGCTACTACTTCAAGGTGCTGACGGGGCAGGGGAAGGCCGCGCCTCTCGGCGAGCTGGACTTCCTCCAGAAGGGCGTCATGATCGGCGGCTTCGCGCTCGTGGCGTACCCCGCGCAGTACCGCATCACGGGAGTCAAGACCTTCATGGTGAGCCACGACGGGGTGGTCTACGAAAAAGACTTCGGCCCGAACACCGCGAAAATTGCCAGGGACCTGGAGCGTTTTAACCCGGACCGGACGTGGAGCCCGGTGGAGGAGGAGCCGCTGCCGGACCCAGGGCAGTGAAATTCGCTGAACCGGACTACTGCGGTCGCCCGCGCAGTCGGGCTTTCGAGAGAGTGGTTATGAAAAAGAAGCTCACCGCCAATGTAATGTTGGTCTGTTTACTTCTCGCCCCCGCCGCGAGCGGGCAGCAGAAGGCGCGGGTCGAGAAAGACCTGCTCGGGGAGAAGGAGATTCCGGCCGAGGCATACTACGGCGTGCAGACCGCGCGCGCTCTCGAAAACTTTCCCATCTCCGGCGTCCTGATTAATCACTATCCGGGTTTTATCGAAGCCTGGGCCGTGGTCAAGCTCGCGGCCGCGCGCGCCAACACGGATGTCGGCGCGATGAAGCAAGAGAAGCTGGCCGCCATCGAAAAGGCTTGCCAGGCGCTGCTCGACGGCAAGTACCACGACCAGTTCAAGGTTGATTGGTATCAGGGCGGCGCGGGCACCTCCACGAACATGAACGCCAACGAGGTGCTTGCCAACGTCGCGCTTGAGCTGTCGGGGCACAAGAAGGGCGAGTACCAGTTCATCGAGCCGCACGACGACCTGAACATGTCGCAGTCTACGAACGACTCGTACCCGACGGCGATCAAGGTCGCGTTCCTCCTCCGTAACGAGAAGCTGATCGAAGAGCTGAGAAAGCTCGTCGCCTCTTTCCGCGCCAAAGGTGATGCCTTCCTGGAAATCGTGAAGATGGGCCGCACGGAGATGCAGGACGCCGTGCCCATGACCGTCGGCCAGGAGTTCCACGCGTTCGCCGCCTCGCTCGAAGACGAAATCCGCCTGCTGCGCGACGCGGAGAAATACCTGTACGCGGTCAACATGGGCGCGACGGCCATCGGCACGGGCATCAACGTGCCCAAGGGCTACTCCGAAAGAGTCGCGGCGCACCTCGCCAAGCTGACCGGCAAGCCCATCGTCCCGGCCGCAGACATGCTTGCGGCCACCTGGGACCAGCAGGGATTCCTCGTCTACTCCTCGGCCCTGAAGACGCTTGCGGTGAAGCTGTCGAAGATTGCGGGCGACCTCATCCTGCTCACCTCGGGGCCGCGCGCGGGGCTCGCCGAGATCAACCTGCCTGCGCTTCAACCCGGCTCCTCGATCATGCCGGGCAAGGTCAACCCCGTCATCCCGGAACTGGTGAACATCGTCGCCTTCCGCGTCATGGGCAACGACTACAGCGTCAGCCTGGCGGCCCACAGCGGGCAGTTGCAGCTCAACGCCTACGAGCCGCTCGCCGGCCTGGCGGTGCTCGAATCACAAGCCCTGCTCTACACCACTTCCATAGCCTTACGAACCAAGTGCGTTGACGGCATCACGGTGAACGAGAAGACGCTCGAACATTACATGGAAACCACCGTTGGCATCGTCACCGCGCTCAACCCCGTGCTCGGCTACGAAAAAGCGACCGAGCTGGCTAACGAGGCGTACACGACCGGCAAAGGGATTCTCGAAATCATCCGGGAGAAAAAGATTCTGACGGAAGCGCAGATCAAGGAGTTGCTCGACCCCGTCAAGCTGAGCGGGTTGGATAAGAGCAAGTACAAGAAACAGCAATAAGTCGTGAAGAAGGAGAGACACCATGATTAAAGAAGACAAGAGACCCGGCGGCAGCAGTTTGAAAGAGGGGCTGCCGGAATCCGACCGCGAAGACCCGCTCGGCAGTTCGGGCGAGTTACTGTCGCAGAAGGTCCCGCCTGGCGTGGACCGTCGTAGTTTCCTGATCCGCAGCGCAGTGGTCGGTGCCGCAGCGATAATGACGGGCAAGACCATCCTGGCTTCGGCCAGAACATATGAGGCAGTCAAATCGATGCCGCCCCCGCTCTCCAGAGGACTGTATCTCCAACTGGCGAAAAAAGGGCCCATCGTGACAACGGGTGACGAGTTCTACAAAGTTGGGCCCGGCCCCTCAAGCTCGCACACGATAGGACCGATGCGCATCACCTACGACTTCTACCAGCGTGCCGCCAAACTGCCGGCGGATAAACTCGCGAAGGCAACCGCGCTTAGGGTCAATCTGTTCGGCAGTCTCAGTGCCACAGGCAAGGGACACGGCACGGAACGAGCTACTCTGGCAGGATTGATCGGTATGGAACCAGCCACTGTCGATCCCCTGTTTCTTGACAGCCTGCGCGACAAGCCTGACCAGTCGTTCAAAGTCAAGCTCGGCGGAAAAGAAATCCCTGTCACCCTCAAGGATGTCATCTACGACGCTACCAAAGGCGACTTCCATCACCAAAACACGATGGTTTGCCATCTTCTGGCCGGCGACGAAGACCTGTTCTCGTTGGAGTATTACTCCGTCGGCGGCGGCTTCATAGAGTGGAAAGGCTACGAGCCGCCGAAGAAGAATGCTCCGAAGTACCCGTTCGAGACCATGAAGGAGCTTCGTGCTCATGCGGACAATAACAAGATGTCCATCGGACAGGTGATGTTGGCGAATGAAATGTCGATTTCCGGCAAGACCGAAGCGGAAGTAAATGAGTTCATCGACAAGATCATCAATGCGATGCTCGCGACGGTAAAGTCGGGGCTGAGCATGCCGGAAGACGATGTCCTTCCGGGCCCGATCAAGCTCTACAGCAAAGCAGCGACGGTCTATAAGCGAGCGATGAAGGAGGAGAATGCGGCTGACCGCGGAGTCGGTCTGCTCTCCGCATGTGCGATAGCCGCTTCTGAGGAGAACGCTCGCGGCCACCTGGTCATCACCGCTCCGACGGGCGGCTCTGCCGGAGTCATGCCCTCAATCGTCTACGCCCTGATGGAAGGACGCAAGATATCGCGGGATAAGGTCCGTGAAGGCATGCTTGCCGCGCTCGGGGTAGGTTATCTCTGCAAGCATCATGCGACGTTGTCTGCGGCCGAGGGTGGCTGCCAGGCCGAGATCGGTGTCGCTTCCGCCATGGCTGCGGCATTGGTAGCCACGGCGCGCGGAGCTGAGTCGCGGGTAGTCGAGAACGCCGCGGAATCAGCTCTTGAGCATCACCTGGGCCTGACCTGCGACCCGGTAGCCGGGTACGTGCAGGTCCCTTGCATTGAAAGATGTGCGTTCGGTGCCGTCAAGGCATGGACCGCCTATGCGATTGCCAGCAACGAGATCGCAAACCGTCACCGCATTGGACTCGACGAAACCGTGGCGGCCCTGGCCCAGACCGCCAAGGACATGAACAGCAAGTACAAGGAGACGAGCGAGGCCGGCCTGGCCCTCTCCGTAGTGCTCTGCTGATCGAATGGGGCTCCGATGGAACACGGCCCTGGGGAATTGTTCCACCGGAGTTTCCATTAGCTACCGGCCGAGACTCGCCAAGTCATAGGAAACATCCATGACTTGGCGGGCCATGGCGGTTCCTTTATCCGTCAATCAATCTTTGGATGACTTCTTCACGAAGGCCAAACATGTCAAGACACTGCGCGTACATCAAGCACTTGGTCGCATTGACGTTGACCTCGGTGACGTTGTTTGCGGGTTCTGCCCTCGGACAGTCTCCGGCAACTCGGCCAGACAGCCAGCAGCAGGAAGGTGCTGCCGCGCAGGAATCCCGATTAAGCAACCCGGAAATCCCTGCTGAGGAACCCCGGCCGAACGACCTGAAGAGCGAAGTCGAGTCCTTGAAGGCCGAGAACACCGCCGTTCGAGAACAAGTTCGCAAGATGGAGGAGCAGCAGAAGGCACTGCTGGAACAGGTCGGCCGTTTGCAGCGACGGCTTGACGGCACGACGGCAGCGGATGGCCCCGTACCTGTGACGGATACAGCAAACGTCCCGGTGGATTCGACGCCCGCAGCGAATGCCCCGGTGCCACCGACGGATTCAGGAAGTGCTTCTGCGCAGCCGGCATCTGCCGGAGCACAGGAGAAAGAGGATCGTTATCGGGATGGAATGGTCATCTGGCAAAATTCCGACGATGCCAGGGTACCTTTCCTGTTGAGGTTCAACGTCAATACGCAGGTCCGATATCTCAATACTCTTTCAGCCAACGACACTTTCACCGACCACTTGGGCGTTGTCCACGAGGTTCATAAACGCAACGACATCACGGTCAATCGCGCGATGTTCATTTTGGGCGGCTACGTGTTCGACAAAAGGCTGCGTTACAGCATGACTGTCTGGACTTCAGCCGGGTCCGCTTCAATCGTCGTCGCCGGAAACATCGGCTGGCAATTCAACAAGAAACTCACGATCACCGGAGGTTACACGGGCGTTCCGGGCAGCCGCTCACTCATCAACACATTCCCATTCTTTGCCTCAACCGATAGGACCTTGGCGGACAACTTCTTCCGCCCCGCCTTCACTCAGGGGGTCTGGGCGAACGGAGAAATCCTGAAGGGGCTGCACTATCTCGCATTCGTCGGCAACGGCCTCAATACCTTGAGTATCTCGGCGAACAAGATCGACACGAATCTACTAACTTCCGGCAGCGTCTGGTGGGAACCGCTGGGGGACTACAGCGAGCCGGGCAAATCACGGAACATGTACGACGATTTTTTCGCCCGGAAAAAAGTTCGAGTTCGGATCGGGACCAGTTTTACCAGGTCGCGGGAAGACCGTTTTTCAAATCTCGATCAATCAAATCCCGATAACACTGCACTGCATAACTCCGATGGAGTGCTGACCTTCGCGACCGGGGCGTTTGCGCCGGGTGTGACCGTTGACAAGGCTCTCTACCGCATGTGGGCGGTCGATGGCGGCCTTAAATACAACGGGCTTGCGGTCAACGGACAATATTACGCTCGTTGGCTAAACGACTTCGAAGCCGACGGGCCACTGCCCCTCGCTTCCACCTTCGACCACGGCTTCGAGTTGTCGGCGGGCAAATTTGTCATTCCTAAGAAGCTGATGTTCTATGTCCGCGGATCGATGGTCTTCGGACAATTCGGGGACTCTCATGAATATGCCGGCGGTTTCAAGTGGCATTTCCTACCGACCGAGCGCCTGTGGCTCAGCGGCGAGCTGATGCGGGTTTACAAAGTTCCTTATGGCGGCACCTTTACTCCGTATACCGCAGGTCTGACCGGCTGGGCACCGATGGTTCAGACGATACTCGCTTTTTGACATTAGCGAAGGGGTATCTTACCGGGGTACCGAATTTCTCACGAACTCATAATCTTCAAGCTCCACGATCTTATGGCGGAGTGCGTAGTAGACCAGTTCCACGACCGAATTCAACCTCAGCTTTCTCATAATCGTGCCGCGGTGCGTCTCCACGGTCTTGACGCTGATCGAGAGCTTTGACGCAACTTCCTTGTTCGTCAGGTTCTCGACCAGCAGTTGCACGATCTCCCGTTCTCTTTTGGTCAAAGGGTCCGGCGCGGCCGCCGTTTTGCGGGCTACCCTCGGGTCGTCGCCCGAGACAAACTGTAAGTAGCCTTCCAGAATAGATTCGGACACGACGGGCGTGAAAAACGGCCTGTGTTCCGAGAGCGCCTCCACGGCGGAGATAAGGTGTCGTGTCGCATCCGACTTCAAGACGTACCCGCGCGCCCCCGCCGCGAGCACTTCTCTGACCAGTCGCGGCGTGTCATGCATGGTGAAGACGAGGACTTCCGTCAGCGGCACCTCGCGCTTAATCTGGCGGGTCGCGTCGAGGCCGTCAAGTTCGGGCATGGAGAGGTCTATGACGGCCACGTCGGGCCGCAGCTCGGCGGCCAGGCTGACGGCCTCCCGCCCCGTCGAAGCCTCGCCGCAAACCTCCCAGCCCTTCCGCGTTTCCAGCATCTCCCGGAGGCCCTTGCGCACGATTTCATGGTCGTCAGCCAGCAGGATGCGCGTCATCTCTACTTCCCTTTCTCAAGCGGCAGCACCGCTGTGACACTCGTCCCCGCCTCGTTCGAGCGGACTTCGAGACGCCCGCCCAGCTGCCGGAGCCGCTCCCGCATGCCGGAAATCCCTACGCCGAGAGACCCTGTCTGCTTGGCGCGGCCTCCCCCATTGCCCCTGGCGTCTATCCCGCGGCCGCGGTCCTCGACCCGCAAACGCACCTGACTCTTATCGCGTTCCAGCCGGATTTCGGCGGTCGCACTGCCCGAGTGGCGGTAGATATTGGTGAGGCTCTCCTGCACGACGCGGAAGAGTGCCGTCTCCATCTGTGACGGCAAGCGCCTGAAGTCGGGCGGGGCGACGAAGTCTACGCGGATACTACTCCTCCTGGAAAAGCCGTCGATGAACCATTCCAGCGCCAGGATGAGTCCCGCTTCGTCGAGCATCGGCGGGTGCAGCAGGTAGGAGAGCGTGCGTATCTCGGCCTGTGTCTGCTCGCACAGCGACTGGCATTCGGCGATGGCGTCCACAAAGTCCTGCGGGAGGGTCGAAGACTTCTGCACCAGAGTTTCGAGGTTGATGACGATGGCTAACAGGTTCTGGGCGGTGGTGTCGTGCAGCTCGCGGGCGATCCTCCTGCGCTCCTCGTCCTGCAAATGTAGCAGCCTTCCCGTCAGCTGTTCGAGCGACTGTTCGGCCCGCGTGCGCTCGGTGATGTCCTGCACGGCACCGATGATCCGGCGCGGCCGCCCCGCCTCGTCCAAGTCTATCAGGGCGTATTCATGGACTACACGCTCGGCACCGTCGGCCGTGATGATGCGGTGCTCCAGCTCGTACGGCTTCCTCTCGGCGACGGCCGCGTGGATCGCCGTGTCGATCCGCTGGCGGTCGTCCGGGTGTGCGTGCCGGAAGAACAGCCCGCTCGTCACTTCGACCGAGCCGGGCTCGTAGCCGTAGATGCGGTAGACCTGATCCGACCAGACCAGCGGGTTCTCGTTGATCTCGGCCGAGCGCGACAGGTCTACCTCCCACGCGCCCAGGTTCGCCATCCGCCCCGCCTGCGCCAGCACGGCCTCGCCGCGCCTGCGCGCCTCCTCGGCCCGGATGCGCTCGGTCACGTTGCTGAAGATCATCCCCATGAGCCTGCTGCTCGGCTGGCCGACGCGGAAGGCGTAAACGTCGAACCAACTGTCCATCACGGCGCTGTACTCGATGATGCGCTCGGCCTCACCCGTGGCGGCGACCCGGTCGAACCTCTCAAGCCAGAACTCTTCCAGGTTGGGCATCATCTCGCGGAGGCGCTTGCCGACTGCGTCCCGCCAGCCGATCTGCCGCTCGAACGCCGGGTTCGTCACCTGATACACCCAGTCAACGACGCGCCCCTCGCCGTCACAGATCAACTCGACGACGCAGAAGCCCTGGTCAATCGAGGTGAAGAGGGTGCGGTACTTCTCCTCCGACACGCGCAACGCCTCCTCGGTCCACTTGCGCTCGGTGATGTCAAAGCAGGAGCCAATGTAGCCGAGGAAACTGCCGCTGGGGGAGTAATATGGCACGCCCCTATCCAGCACCCAACGGTATTCGCCGTCGTGGCGGCGCAGGCGATACTCTATCGTAAATGGCAGATGGGCGTAGAAAGACGTTGTGTAAATTCTAAGGCAGTGGTCGAGTTCCTCCGGGTGTACGCCCTCGGCCCAGCCGTTCCCAATTTCCTGCCCCATCGTCCGGCCCGTGAAGTCAAGCCAGCCCTTGTTGAAGTAGGTGCAAAGTTTGTCCGGGCCGCTCATCCAGACCATGATGGGTGTCGCGTCGGCCATCATGCGGAAGCGTTTCTCGCTCTCAACGAGCGCCTGCTCAGCCCTCTTGCGCTCACTTATATCGCGAACAATGCTCAGCACATTCTCGTCGCTGCGCACGATGCGCCCGTCATACCAACGCTCCTGCCCGTCGTTAGTCAGCGCGTACTCAATGACCTGCGGTTCGCCGGACTCGAACGCGAGTCGGAAGCAGTTAATGAGATTTTCGGCCAGCTCCGGCGGCAGCACGTCCCGCACGTTCTTCCCGATGAAGTCCTCCGGCGGGACGTATAGATCTGCCCTGTCTTTAGCGTGGTAATCAAGAAAGGTGCCCTCGCGCGTCTGAAGGAACATCAGGTCCGGGATGGCTTGCAGGATGGCGCGGTTACGCGCCTCGCTCTCTTTGAGTGCCTCCGCCGCCCGCCTCCTTTCTTTCGTCACGGCCGCCAGCATCATCATCGGCACCGAGATTGCGATGAGGAAGAGTTGCAGCCCGATGACATCTTCCGCAGGGGCGTGAGAGGTGAACGGTCCCCTCCCGACAATCGCGTACAAGGCCGAGATGAGCAGAACCGCGAGCAGTGACGTGCTCACGCCGCCGGCTCCGAACCGCAGCGCCGCCCAGATCAGGAAGGGCAGCGGCGCGTAGAGCAGGGCCGGCGCGAAACTCTGCCCGAATGAGGATTGGGAGTAGGCGAACGCATAAGCCACCCACAGTCCGAGGGCGAGGAGGCACCCTTCGGTGAAGCGCCCAAGAGTCACCCCGCGCAGCCAGTTGCGCCCGTTCGTCGCCCACATGACGATGGCCGGGACCAGCGTGAGAACCGTCAGGACGTTTGAGCGGAAGCGGACCTGCCAGACCAGTGAGAAATCGTCGGCCCACTTCGTGAGGACGACGGCGGCGGCGTCCGGAAAAGAGGTCACGAACGGGGCGGCGAAAACGGCGAAGAGGAAGAAGACGACTACGTCCCGCACATAACCGAAACGTGGGGGGCCGCCGCACAGGCGGCGCACGGCCCAAGCGCCGAGCACCGCCTCGCCTGCATTCGTCACGAAGAGGAAGAGCATGGTGGGCGGCGGGACGGCCGTTTGCGACTGGATGAGAATGTGAGCCGGGAGCGCGGCGAGCAGGTACACCCACCACCGCCGGGGTGGGGTGAGCATGAGGGCGGCCATCAGGATCGAGTTCGGGGGCCAGACGATGGAGGTGGGGATGGAGGGGAACCTGATGGCGAAGCCGACCTTCGAACCCAGGTAGTAAGAGACCCCGACCAGCAGCGCGGCAAGCGCCGTGCTGCTCGGCCGCGTGACGCGCGCAGCCAAGTGCTGTAACCGCCCCCCTCCACTGCCGCTGATTGATGGACGCATCATGGTGTCTCCTGCTTACTCCAGGAAGCCAACCGCTCTTGCCACAATACCCGACCCAGGTAACGTATTCTCCGCAGACGATTGTATACGTAATCCACCTGACTTCACTACACAATCTACCCGATACACAGAGAGTGCCGGCCCCGCTATCCTTGAAGCAGATTGCGAAAGCTGTGCCTGAGCTGAGCCGGAGCATCACCTAAGACGGCCACTGAGAGGACAGAAAAATGGACAAGCCATACGAGAGTATCGGCCAGAGTGACGCGCTCAAGTACGTACTCCACAAGATCGAACAAGTCGCCCCCACCGACTCGACCGTGCTCATCCTGGGCGAGACAGGCACCGGCAAAGAACTCGTCGCCCGCGCCGTCCACGCGGCGAGCAAGCGGCGAGACCGCCCGCTCGTGAGGGTCAACTGCGCGGCCATTTCGGCAAACCTCATCGAGTCGGAACTCTTCGGCCACGAGCGCGGGGCCTTTACCGACGCGGGGGCGCGCACACTCGGCCGCTTCGAGATGGCTCATCGGGCGACTCTCTTCCTCGATGAAGTGGGAGAGCTGCCGCTCGATCTACAGCCCAAGCTGCTGCGGGTTTTGGAGGAGGGAGAGTTCGAGCGCCTCGGCGGCACACGCACGATCAAGGTTGACGTGCGGCTCATCTCGGCGACCAACCGCGACCTCGAACAGGAGGTGGGGCGCGGACACTTCCGCGCGGACCTCTGGCACCGGCTGAACGTCTACCCCATCAAGGTTCCGCCACTCAGACAGCGCAAAGATGACATCCCGCTCCTGGTCAACTTCTTCGTCAACGAACTCAACCGTAAGGTCGGTAAATCTATCCGGGTGGTGCCTCCCGAGACGATGAGGGCGCTGCTGGACCACGACTGGCCTGGGAACATACGGGAGTTGGCTAACACCATCGAGCGCGCCGTAATCGTCACCCAGGGTGCCGAGCTGCGCTTAGAGGATCAACCCGGCGCGGCCGCGGCTGGAACGGATCGCCCGACACCCAGACACTCCTCACCAGGATAGAGCGGGAGTACCTCTCGAAACTCCCTGAGTCCGCGCCCGTCCGAGCGGCGGGCAACTCAAGGTGCCGCGCTGGCCTCAAAGCGACGAAAGGCGAGCCGCCGCCGCCGTAGTAAAATATGGTGCGGCCAATCAACGCGCCGGGATTTGCTGTGAAGTCCACCCGGCTCGGCCTCACACTGGAATCTCATCAGTAGGGGGCGGCGCGTGTCCTCATCCCATCGCGCCGCCCCTCACTCTTTCAGAAGTCGAAGGGCAAAAAGGGAAAATCCCGGTGTTTAGATATTTAATGTCACGGTGATATCATGTTTGGCTCTGCAAGAAAGCCACGAGGTAAAGAATCATTCAAACGAGCTGCCACAGTTGCGAGAAGTGCAATGATAAGGACCAGAGAGGCAGCGTCCTTGAGCAGGTCGGAGAGTCGCAACACCGCACTTACCTGGATGGTGGGGCGGTTGAAACGGAGACGCACTTCAGGTGTAAGTCCTGCCAGTCTGAATGGGTCAACTATACCGTAGACGGTCTCGGCGGCTACGGGAGCTTTTGGATTCCCGAATAGTGGTCCTGACGCTTCAAAATCCCACGCTCTCACCTCCTCATCAACATCCCCCAAAAGACCTGGCAGTACGGCACCGTCAGAGCGCCGATCAAACCGGCGCGAGCCAACACACCCAGCCGACGCGATGAGCCTCGCCATTTGGCTGAGGTCGCCCGTCCACCGCGACTAGCCCCCTAATATATTCAAAGAAACCTGTCAAAAATGACAGTATCGCATCGCTGTCGAAGACAAATAGACTCGGCGGGTTAAGTCAGAGCGCGGTTGATTGATTCTTGGTCAAAGTTACGGCAAGCGTTACGCATGACCGCCGGGGCGGCGAGGCTCCGCGGAGCAAAAGGGCTGAGAGTTGATGGAGACGACGGCGACAAGAGAAATAGTGGGCGGGCGCGAGTCGCGCATGGGCGTCCGCGTGGCCGCCGTGGCCTGGGTAGTCGCTGCCATCTTCTATTTCTATCAGTACGTCGCACGCTCCGCGCCGGCCGTCATGATGCCTCAGTTGTCGGATGCGTTCGGCTTGAGCGCCCTCGGCGTCGCTTCCATCGTGGGCATCTTCTACTACGGCTATTCGTTCTTCAGTCTGGTCGCGGGGGCCGCCTTTGATCGGCTGGGGCCGAAGCCCCTGTTGCCGGTCGCCGCCGCAGTCTTTTGCCTCGGGGCGCTCCTGTTCGCGGCGGGCAGCCCCGAAGCGGCGAGCGTCGGCAGATTTTTGCAGGGCGGCGGCGGGGCCTTCGCGGCGGTGGGAGCCCTCTACATCGCTTCGAACTACTTCCCCGCCTCACGCTCCGCCACCTTGACCGGCGCGACGCAGATGTTTGGGATGGCGGGCGGCGCTGCGGGGCAGTTCGCCGTCGGGCCGATGATGAGTCGGGGTCTGGCCTGGAACCACTTTTGGATTGGCATGAGCGTTATTGCCCTGGCGCTCGGAGCCCTGCTCCTTTTTATCCTGCCGAAAGAAGAAAAAAGGAAGCAGTCCGACGGCTGGGTGAAGAGCGCGGGCGCGGCTTTCAAAGTGGTCTTCAAGAATCCGCAGTCAATCCTGTGCGGCTTGATTGCCGGGCTGCTGTTCATCCCGACCACCATCTTCGACATGATCTGGGGCGTGCGTTACCTACAGGAGGCGCACGGCTTCGACTACGGCTCGGCGGTCATGCGCTCAGCGACTGTCCCCCTCGGCTGGATCATAGGCTGCCCGCTGCTCGGCTTCATCTCCGACCGCCTGGGCCGGCGCAAGCCCGTCATCATCGGGGGCGCGCTCGTGCTCCTGGCCTGCCTGGCGTGGATTCTCTACGGCCCCGTCGGCGTGCTGCCCCCTTACGTGCTGGGCCTCGTGGCCGGAATCGCGTCGGGCGCGGCAATGCTGCCTTACACGGTGATTAAAGAGGCTAACCCTGCGCAGTACGCCGGCACTGCGACCGGCGTCATCAATTTTCTGAACTTCACCTTCAGCGCCCTGCTGGGGCCTGTCTTCGGCTGGCTTCTCCTGCGCGCGTCGGGCGGGGCCGCGCGGATGGACCTGGGGGATTACCAGGCGGCGTTCGTTCCGCTCCTATACGGCGTCGCCGCCGCCATCGCCCTCGCGCTCCTGTTGAGGGAGACGGGGCCGGCAGTTCGCACGAGGCGAGTCGGAGCAGTTGAGGAGGTGTCGAAGTGAGTCAGCAAACCGGGACCGGAAAGTACGAAAGGCTGTTGGAGAGGTGCAGGAGCCTGGAAGCCGTCCCGACGGCGGTCGCGTACCCTTGCGAGGCGACGGCCTTGTTGGGTCCGGTCGAGGCGGCGAAGAAAGGCTTGATCGATCCGATCCTGGTCGGCCCCGCCGCCGAGATTGAGGCGACCGCACGGGCGGCCGGGATAGACCTCGGCGGCCTCAAAATCGCTGACGTTGCCGACAGTCGCGCGGCGGCCGTCCGCGCGGTCGAACTGGTCAGGGAAGGCCGCGCCGAAATTCTGATGAAGGGGAGCTTGCACACGGACGAGCTGATGTCGGCGGTCGTCGCGCGCGACGGCCTGCGCACGGGCCGCCGCATCAGCCACGTCTTCGTCATGGATGTCCCTACCTATCACAAGGTGCTCATTGTCACCGACGGCGCGATCAACATCGCGCCATCACTCGAAGATAAGGTGGACATCTGCCAGAACGCCATAGACCTCGCCATCTCACTCGGCCTCGAAAAGCCTAAAGTCGCCATCCTCGCCGCGGTCGAGACCGTTAACTCACGGATGCCCGCGACCATAGATGCCGCGGCGCTCTGCAAGATGGCCGAGCGGGGGCAGATCAAGGGCGGAGAGGTGGACGGGCCGCTGGCCTTCGACAACGCCATCAGCGGGGAGGCGGCCACGACGAAGGGCATCGCTTCGGAGGTCGCGGGCGACCCGGACATCCTGCTCGCGCCTGACCTGGAGGCGGGCAACATCCTCGCCAAGCAGCTCACTTTCCTCGCCAACGCGGACAGCGCGGGGCTGGTGCTCGGGGCGCGGGTGCCCGTGATTCTGACGAGCCGCGCCGACAGCGTGCGGTCGCGGATTGCCAGTTGTGCAGTCGCCGTGCTGGTGGCTCATGCGCGACGCGAGATGGCCGTCGGGAAAGGTCTGGCATGGAAGCCTATGCTCTGGTCTTGAACGCCGGGTCATCGAGCCTGAAGTTCTGCGTGTTCCGAAGGCCGGAGGATGAAAGCTGGCGACTCGCAGCGCGAGGCCAAATCGAAGGCATTGGGACATCGCCGCGCCTGTCCGCCAAAGACGAAGGCGGCGCAAGCCTCGTTGACCAGAAGCTGGGTGCGTTGGTTCACGACGGGCGCACGGCCGTCACTGTTCTCGCCCGTTGGCTTCGTTCCAAATACGGCGGCGCGCGAGTGCTGGGCGTCGGCCACCGCGTCGTTCATGGCGGCGCGCGGTTTACAGGCCCGACCGTCGTGACCCGGCAAATCCTGACGGAGCTTCAAGAGCTGATTCCACTCGCCCCACTGCACCAACCTTACAACCTGGCGGCCATTGAGGCGGTCTTCGAGCGGCTGCCGGACGTGCCGCAGGTCGCCTGCTTCGACACGAGCTTCCACCGCGGCCAGCCGCCGGTCGCGGAATTGATACCTCTTCCGCGAGACATCCGTCAGTCCGGCCTCCAGCGGTACGGTTTCCACGGCCTCTCTTACGAGTACATCGCTTCCGTCTTGCGGGAGAAATCGCCTGAGCTTGCCGGGGGGCGCGTCATCGTCGCGCATCTGGGGAGCGGCGCGAGTCTGTGCGCCCTGAGAGAAGGGAAGAGCGTGGACAGCACGCTCGGCTTCACGGCGCTGGACGGGCTCTGCATGGGGACGCGGCCGGGCGCGCTCGACCCCGGCGTCGTCCTCTATCTCTTTCAGAACCTCAAGCTCTCCTCGAAAGACGTGGAGACGATTCTCTACAAGAAGTCCGGGCTGCTCGGGATTTCAGGCATCAGCAACGACATGCGCGACCTCCTCGGCAGGAGCGAGCCGGAAGCGCGCCTCGCGGTGGACTACTTCGTCTACCGCGCTGCTAAGGAGATCGGCGCGCTGGCCGCGGTGCTGGGCGGCGTGGACGCCCTGGTCTTCACCGCGGGGATAGGCGAGAACTCGCCCGAGGTACGCCGCAGAATCTGCGAGGCTTCGCGCTGGCTGGGCGTGGAACTCGACACGAAGGCGAACGACAACCGAGGGCCGCGTATCTCCACGCTGCGAAGCGAGGTCTCGGCATGGGTGATCCCGACCAACGAGGAGTTGATGATAGCCCGCCACACGGGCAAGTTGCTCGGATTGAGATCGTGAACGGACGGAAACGAGGAGAACCGCGATGGCTACTACAATTCAGGAAAAGATTGCCGGCGAGAAAATGAACCCCGCGTGGAAGGGCTTCCATCCGGGGCTCTGGCAGAAGGAGATAAATGTCCGCGACTTCATACAGCAGAACTACGAGCCTTACGAGGGCGACGGCTCTTTCCTCGCGCCCGCGACCGAGCGGACAGGGAAGCTCTGGGGGCGGCTGAGCGAACTCTTCGTCGAAGAGCGGAAGCGCGGGGTGCTGGATGTCTCGCAGGTCCCCAGCTCCATCACCGCGCACGGCCCCGGCTACATTGACAGAGAATCGGAAGTCATCGTCGGCCTGCAAACCGAAGCGCCCTTGAAGCGCGCCATCATGCCGAACGGCGGATTACGAATGGTCTTGAGTGCGCTCAAGGCTTATGGCTACGAGCCCGACCCGCAGGTGGTGGAGGCGTTCACGAAGTATCGCAAGACGCACAACGCCGCCGTCTTCGACGCTTATACGGAGGACATCAGGCGGTGCCGCAGCTCGCACATTCTGACGGGACTCCCGGACGCTTACGGGCGCGGCCGCATCATCGGCGATTACCGCCGCGTGGCCCTCTACGGCGTCGCGCGGCTCATCACGCGGAAGCAGGAGGAGAAGCGCGGGCTGGACGCGGCTATGTCTACGGACGACATCATCCGTGACCGCGAGGAACTCAGTGAGCAGATTCGCGCGCTTCGTGAACTGGAACAGATGGCCGCCGCTTACGGGTTCGACATCTCCGCCCCGGCGCGGACGGCGCGCGAGGCCGTGCAGTGGCTCTACTTCGGATATCTCGCGGCCGTCAAAGAGCAGAACGGCGCGGCGATGTCCCTGGGCCGCACCTCGACCTTCCTGGACACCTACTTCGAGCGCGACCTGGCAAGCGGGGTGATAACCGAAGAACAGGCGCAGGAGATCGTTGACGACTTCGTCATCAAGCTGCGCATCGTCCGGTTTCTGCGGACCCCGGAGTACGACGAGCTGTTCGCGGGCGACCCGACCTGGGTCACGGAGTCCATCGCCGGCATGGGGGACGACGGGCGGCCGCTCGTGACGAAGACGAGCTTCCGCTTTCTCCAGACGCTCTACAACCTCGGCCCCGCGCCTGAGCCGAACCTGACCATCTGGTACAACCCGCGCCTGCCCGACGGGTTCCGCAGCTTCGCCTCGCGGGTGGCGATAGATACTAGCTCCATCCAGTTCGAGAGCGACGAGATCATGCGCGGCGCTCTGGGCGACGACGGGGCCATCGCCTGTTGCGTCTCCCCGATGCGGGTCGGCAAGCAGATGCAGTTCTTCGGCGCGCGGGCCAACCTCGCCAAGTGTCTCCTCTATGCTATCAACGGGGGCCGCGATGAGATCACCGGCGCGCAGGTCGGCCCGGCCCTCGGCGCGGTCGAGGGGGAGTACCTGGACTTCGACGATGTCGTGGAAAGGTTCGAAAAGATGATGGAATGGCTCGCGGGCGTCTACGTCAACGCCATGAACGTCATCCACTACATGCACGACAAGTACGCCTATGAGCGGGTCGAGATGGCGCTGCACGACTACGACCCTCAGCGGACGATGGCCTTCGGCATGGCGGGCATGTCGGTCGTGGCGGACAGCCTCTCGGCGATCCGCTACGCGCAGGTGCGGGTCGTCCGCGACGAGACGGGGCTGGTCACGGACTATCAAACGGAAGGCGACTTCCCTCAGTTCGGCAACAACGACAACCGGGTTGACCACCTCGCCGCGTGGCTCGTTTCGACCTTCATGGGCAAGCTCAGGAAGTACCCCACCTACCGCAACGCCACGCACACGCAGTCAATCCTGACCATCACCTCGAACGTCGTCTACGGCAAGAGCACCGGCAACACCCCGGACGGGCGGAGGCTGGGGGAGCCGTTCGCGCCGGGCGCTAATCCCATGCACGGGCGCGACAGCCGCGGTATCCACGCCTCGGGCGCATCGGTCGCCAAAATTCCTTTCCGCGACGCGGCCGACGGCATCTCGCTGACGGCCTCGCTGCTCCCGGAAGGTCTGGGGAGAGTCGCGGACGACCGCGTTACTAACCTGCGGAGCATGCTCGACGCGTTCTTCGGCTCGACGGGCTTCCACATGAACGTGAACGTGCTGAACCGCGAGACGCTGATAGACGCGATGGAGCACCCGGAGAAGTACCCACACCTGACGATTCGCGTCTCCGGTTACGCCGTGCATTTCGCGCGGCTGACGCGCGAGCAGCAGATGGAGGTCATCAGCCGCACTTTCCACGGAGAGCAGGCGACGATATGAGCGCAGAGCAGACTGTCCGAACAGCGCGGCTTGAGGCGCGCAGCCCTTTCGAGCTGCGCGTGAATCAGGGTCGGGGCGTGGAGGAATCCGCCGTCAAGAGAGCACTCGTGAGCGGGGACATGGGCTTCCTCCATTCGTTCACCACGGGCTCGACCGTTGACGGGCCTGGCGTGCGCGTCATCGGCTGGACTGCCGGCTGTCAGTTCCGTTGTCTCTACTGCCACAACCCGGACACGTGGAACATGATGAACGGCATCCCCGTCAGCTTAAAGCGGGCGGCCGAGGCGCTGGGCCAGTACCGCCACGGGCTGAAGGTGATGGCGGGCGGGTTCACCCTGAGCGGCGGCGAGCCGCTGATGCAGGACCGTTTTGCCGTCCGCCTGTTTGCCGCCGCCCAGGCGATGGGCATCCACACGGCACTCGACACCAACGGACATTTAGGCGACCGGCTGACGGACGAGGAGCTGAAGAGGATAGACCTCGTGCTGCTGGATATTAAGAGCTGGGACGCGGAGCGCCACCGCCGTCTGACCGGGAAGGACATCGGCCCGACGCTGGATTTCGCGCGCCGCCTGGCCGAGCGCGGGCGGCCCGTCTGGCTGCGTTACGTCTTCGTGCCCGGCTTGACTGACGACCCCGCAGACATCGCGCACCTCGCCAAATTCGTCGCCGGCCTGGGCAACGTCGAGCGCGTGGACGTGTTGCCCTTTCACCAGATGGGGCAATTCAAATGGAAGAAGCTCGGCCTCGACTACGGGCTCGCGCACGTTGAGCCCCCTACGCTTGCCGCGGTCGAACGCGCCTGCGAGCAGTTCCGGGGCGAAGGGCTCAAGGCATATTGATTTTGAGGCGTCGAACGGGCCTTCATTCACTCGAATGAAAGAGAGGCACACCATGAAGCTAGACAAAGCCAGATTAGTTCTTCTTTTCATTCTCACAATCGCGTGCGCGCAACATGCGGGCGCGCAGGCGAAGAAGCCGAACGTCGTGATTCTCGCCACCGGCGGGACCATCGCCGGGGCCGCCGCGACCGGCACGCAGGCCGGCTACACGTCCGGCGCTGTGACCATTGACGCGATGCTCGCTGCCGTCCCCGGCATCAAAGATTTAGCCAACGTTAAGGGTGAGCAGGTTTCCAACGTCGGGTCGCAGGACATGTCGTTCGACATCATGCTGACCCTCGCCAAACGCATCAACGAACTGTCAGCCCGCGACGACGTGGACGGCATCGTCGTCACGCACGGCACGGACACGATGGAGGAGACGGCCTTCTTCCTCAACCTCGTGGTGAAGAGCGACAAGCCCGTGGTGATGGTGGGTTCGATGCGTCCCTCGACGGCCGTCAGCGCGGACGGGCCGCTGAACCTCTACAACGCCGTCGGCGTGGCCGTTGACCCGAAAGCCAGGGGCCGGGGCGTGCTGGTCGTGATGAACGACTGGATACACGCGGCCCACTCTCTGACCAAGACGAGCACGACGGCCGTCCAGACCTTCATGTCCCCGCTGCGCGGCGTCGTCGGCGTCGCCAGTTACGGCAAGAACGATTTCTACAACAGCCCCACCTGGAAGCACACCACGGCGAGCGAGTTCGACGTGGCGAACGCCACCAAATTGCCGCGCGTAGACATCATCTTCGGCTGCGCCGACATGGCCCCCGACTTGATTGACGCCTCCGCGGCGAGCGGCGCGAAGGGCATCGTCATCGCCGGCGTGGGCAACGGCAATATGAACAAGGCTTCGCTGGAAGCCGCGGCCAGGGCGGTCAAAAAGGGGGTGGTGGTCGTCAGGAGCAGCCGCGTCGCGACCGGCGCAGTCGGGCGGAACGTGGAGGTGAACGACGACGAGTTGGGCTTCATCGCTTCCGACGAACTCAATCCTCAGAAGGCGCGGATTCTGCTCTCGCTGGCGCTCTTGAAGCAGCGCCCGGCACCCGAAATCCAGAACTTGTTCTACAGCTACTGATCGCCCCGGCGTGCGGGAGCTACTCAAGCGATGGTCTGGATCGAACTCAGCATCCTTCTGGCCTGCATCATCGTCGGCGCGCGGCTCGGCGGGATGGCGCTCGGCACCGTTTCGGGCATCGGCCTCGCCGTCTTCGTCTTCATCTTCGCGCTGCCGCCCGGCGCTCCGCCGCAGACCGTCATTGGGATGATCGTCGCGGTCATCACCGCGCTCGCCACCATGCAGGCCGCCGGGGGGCTCGACTACCTGGTGTCGGTCGCCGAAAGAATCATGCGCCGCCGCCCGCAATACATCACTTTCGTCGCACCAATCGTCACCTACGTGCTGGTCCTGGCTTCGGGCACGACGCACGTCATCTACGCGCTCTTGCCGGTCATCGCGGAGGTGTCTCGGAAAGGTAACGTCCGGCCGGAGCGGCCGCTGTCAATCAGCGTCATCGCGGGCTTCCAGGGCGTCGTCGCCTCGCCGATTTCGGCGGCCACGGTGGCGATGATCGGGCTGCTCGCGGCGCAAGGCGTCTCGCTCCCGCGCCTCCTGGCGATCACCATCCCGTCCACCTTCCTCGGCGTCATCGTCGGCGCGCTGTCTGTCGCGTGGCGGGGTAAGCGGCTGAGCGAGGATGAGGAGTACCGGCAACGTCTCGCGAGCGGCGCGGTCAAGCCCCCGGAAGCGTTGCCGGAGATGCCGCGAAAAGCGTTGATGAACGCGCGCGGCTCGACGGCCCTCTTCCTCGCCGGCATCGTCCTCGTGGTGCTGATCGGCATCTTCCCGAACCTGCGCCCGGCCTACGAGGTGGCCGGCAGCGGCGGGCCGGAAACGGACCAGGTGGAGATGGGGAGGGCCATCATGATTGTCATGCTGGCCGTCGCCGGGCTGACGATGATTCTCTTCCGCGCCTCGCCCGAGGCCGCACTCAAGGGGACTATCATGCGCAGCGGAATCATCGCCGTCATCTCCATCGTGGGCGTCTCCTGGCTCGGCTCGTCCTTCTTCGAGGGCAACCGGCCTTTCATCGTCAGCGGCATCTCGGACCTCATCCGGTCTTACCCGTGGGCCTTCGCCGCGGGGATGTTCGCCCTGTCGAGCCTGCTCTTCAGCCAGGCCGCGACGGTCGCCATCCTGATGCCCGTCGGCTTGGCCTTAAACCTCCCCGCAGCGTCGCTGATCGCCGCCTACCCGGCCGCCAACGGCGTCTTCTTCCTGCCGACTTACGGGACCCTGATCGCCGCCGTCTCGTTCGACCAGACGGGGACGACGAAGATTGGAAAGTACCTGCTCAACCACAGTTTCATGTTGCCGGGGCTGGTCACGATAGTTTCGACCGTCGCCATCGCGCTCTGGCTCAGCAAAGTCCTTCCCGCGTAGGGGGCGCGCAAAATGAGTCACGCTGTCACACAACCACTCGAAGCACCGCTCGGCAAGTTCCTGCGGACTCCTACTAACTGGCTGCTCATCTTCATTCCGCTCACGGTGGTCCTGGACCACGCCGGCACGGTCCCCGCTCCCGTCATCTTCTTTTCGGCGGCGGTCTCAATCCTGCCCATCGCGGCCCTGATCGTGCGCGCGACCGAACAGATTGCGATGCGGACGGGCGACGCCGTGGGCGGACTGCTGAACGCGACCTTCGGCAACGCGCCGGAGTTGATCATCTCGTTGGTGGCTTTGAAGGCGGGCTATCTGGATATGGTGCGGGCGTCCCTGGTCGGGGCCATCCTCGCCAATCTGCTGCTGGCGCTCGGCGTGGCCTTCCTGTTAGGGGGCCTGCGTCATCACACACAGCGGTTCAACCCGTCGGCCACGCGCGCTTACAGCACGATGATGTTTGTGGCGGCCGTCAGCATGGCCGTGCCGAGCGCGTTCAGCCGCTACGTCGCGCCGCAGGGCATGATCCGGCAAGAGCGGCTGCTCAACGTAGGCATCGCCATCCTGCTGCTCGTCGCCTACGTGCTCTACGTCTTCTTCTCGCTGAAGACGCATCCGGGCACTTTCGCCAGCGTGGAAGGCGAAGAGGCGGCGGGCCATGAAGAGGAGAGGTGGAGTCTCACGCGCGCCATCGTCAGCCTGCTCGGAGCGTCCGCGCTCGCGGCGTGGATGAGCGAGATTCTGGTGGGCGCGGCCGAGGGCACGGGCAAGGCGCTGGGGATGTCGGAAATCTTCATCGGGATAGTGCTGCTGGCCGTGGTGGGGGGCGCGGCCGAGAGCGGGTCGGCCGTCGCGATGGCGCGGAAAAACAAGATGGATTTATCGGTCGGGATCGCGCTGGGGAGCTGCATTCAGATCGCGCTCTTCGTCGCGCCGCTGCTGGTGATCGCCAGCTACTTCATCGCGCCCGAGCCGCTCGACCTGGCGTTCAACCGGGCCGAGATCGGCTCACTCTTCATCGCGGTGCTGATCGGCGCTATGGTCTGTAGCGACGGTCAATCCAACTGGTACAAGGGCGTCCAACTCATCACGGTCTATGCCATCATCGCGCTCATGTTCTATCTGATTCCGACGATGTTGTGACGGGCACGGCCGAGTCCGGTCGGCCGTCCCTCTAAAGCTCCTTAACGTACGCCGCCCGCGCTCGTGGCGAGGTAACCGTCCCGCGCGCGCACCGCCAGATCGGGTCGTTGCACACGCACCTTGATCTGTCGCCTCTCGCCCGCGCCCGCAAGCGGCTGCTTCGGGTAGTAGCCGAGACTGTACTGGCGGCGCAGTTCCTCCGCGATCTGTGAAAAGGCGAGCGTGAGTTGGTGCGGGTCGTCGGCGCTGTAAAGCTGCCCGCCGGATTTTTCCGCCAGCGTGTGGAGATAGCGCCCTGCCCGTTCGTACTCTTCGCGGGTAATGCCCAGAGGGTCCAGCACAATAGACGGGCGGCTATAGGTGGGACGAGGCAGGCGGGAACTTCCGGGGAACGGCCGACTGTTGCGGCCGGGCGTAATCGTGACGCCCCCACCCGTGGCCGCGTTCAATTCCTCAAAGGTGTCATACTGGATGGGGAAGACCAGCGCGTCCAACTCCTCGACTTCACGGATAGTGCTCTCGTAGCTGGCCTGGGAACTCGAAGTGTCAACCCCGTCGGTGAAGAGGACGATTGCCTTGCGCCCCTGGAGCTTGTCCAGGCGCTCTCTGATGACTACGTCGAGGGCGTCGTAGAGGCGCGTGGTGTTGCCTGTGCGCGTCTCGACGTTGATAACGCCGCTGATCTTCTCCTGGTCGTTTGTTGCCTCGGTCAGCAGCAGCACCTCGTCGTCGAAGGTCGCCACGAGCACCTGGTCCTGAGGCTGCAACTGGCGGGCGAAGGCGATGGCGGCCTTCTTTATGTCCGAGAGGCGGAAGCTGGTCGAAGCCGAAGTGTCCAGGAGGAGAGCCACGGTGAAAGGCTTTTCGGTCGGCTCGAAATAAGCAATCTCCTGCTCGACGCCGTTCTCGAAGATGCGGAACTCCTGCTGGCGCAGGTCCGTGATGGCCCTGCCCTGCCGGTCGAAGACACTGACGGGGACGGTGACGAGGTCCGTGTACACGCGCACGACATCCCCGTCGCCGATCTCCTGCGGGGCAGAGTCTGAAGGAGGAGCAGGCGACGGCGGAGAGGGTGACGACGCGGGGGCGGTTACTATCTTGAGCGCCGGGGGCTGGCCGGCGGACTGCGTCGGCGACACGCCCGAGTCGGTGGCCGCTTCAGTCGTGACGCGACTCGGGCGGGAAGTCGGGGGCGCGGGCTGTTGCGCCGCCGTACCGCCCTGGGGCGCAGACGCCGAAGCAGTCCCTTCTCTGATGATGATGTAAGCGCCGCCCGGACACGCGGGTGAAGTCGTTTCGGCGACGACGGTGTAGCCTTCAGGGATGGAGACGCCCTTGCAGATTTTAACCGGAGCCGGCGGGGCCTTCCGATTGGCGCTCCGAGGAGAGGTTTGCGCGCGAACGCCGGCCACAGGCAAACCCGTCAGCAGGGCGGCTATTGAGAGAATGAATAAAGCTAGCCTCATCTGATTGAGCCCCCCTGCGGGCAAAGTTTAAGTAATAACCGGCCTTGCTTGCAAGCTCCGGGTTCAACACCTTACGCTCCTCGGACAGCCGCCTGTGGGCGACGCCCGCGAAGGCCGCTCCGATGACGGGCGCGACCCGGAAGAGGCCGACCGTCACGGCCGGGTTGAGGACCAGCCAGAAAGTGCCGAGGAATTCCGCCGCTAATTTTTTGGATATTGTCGTGCCTCCTCCTTCAAAGGTTTTCTGTCTTGCGACACTGATTACTTCTGAGAATCACTTCTGATGCCAGGTCATCATTCGCCTCCGCTGCACCACGGCGAAGCGGGCCAGAATCTTCTCGTTGGTGTAGGTGAGAGGGAAGCTCACCACGTCGTGTGTCCCGCCGAATCGCTTGTCGCCTCCGGCCAGGGCTTGCAGCTTCCCGCCTTCGCGCACCCAGTAGCCGTCGAAGTGCGTCCACATCTCCTGCTGGCCCCACCCGCGCTCCGGGCCGAGGTTCGTGTAGATGTCCGGCGGGACCGCTACCAGCCGGAACGCTTCGGGGTCGAGTTTCAACTCCTCCTCCAGAATCCGCGGGCCGTGCTCCAGGAGCGCGTTTTCAATGTCTATCCGGGTGAGCCCCCAGCGACTCTCAAGCCCGAGCGCGGAGAGCAGCCCTGTGCCGGGCACCGCCGCCTTCGGCTCAGGCTCCGCGAAGTCCTCGACGAGCAGGTCTTCTTCGACGAGGCACACGTGGTAGCGCGCGCCGCCGGAGTTGATGAGCGGGTTGAGCAGGTAAAGCTCTATGGCGTCGCGGGCCTTGTCGCCGCTCTCGGAAGGATGCGGCAGACGAGTCAGCTGGTCCCGCGCCCACTTCTTGCTCTCCGATTTCAGGAACGACGGCTGCCAGCCGTAAGGGATGAGGTAGGCGAAATGGCGACGCGAGTGGGTCCGCACCGGAGCCAGGCCGAGCCGCCCGGCCGCCGCAAGCGTCTCCTCCGAGAAGGGGAACAGCAGGTCGTCGCCCAACTCCGCCGCCGCCGTCAGTTCGACGGCGGCGGATTCCGGCTCCGCTTCCTTCACTTCAGACTTCTTCGCCAGCTTCTGAACGACGCGGTCAAGCTGCGAGAAGTCGCCGGATTCGAGCGCGCTCAGGGCTTCCTGCCGGAGGTCAACGGGACTCACGGCCAAAACCTTCTTCTGTTCCGTCTGCGCGCCAATCTGAAGAGCTTGAAAATCGGCACGCCGCCGCGAGTAGAAGTCCCGCTTCAAGGGATTGGTGCGCTCCAGTTGAGACAGGATGCCGACGGCGCGGGCACGCCACTGCCGCAGCGTATCGGTCGAGTCGCCGAAGAAGGCGTGGAAGCCGGGGGAGAACGGGTCAATCGGGACATCGCTAATGCCGTCGTAAACGGACTCGGCCAGCGCCAGCGACTGGCCCCCCGTCGCTGCGGACGCGCGGATCGTGCGGACGCGTTCGGTCAACTCGCCGGCCCTCTTCCAGTCACCGCGCTGGACGGCGGTCCTCAGTTGTCCCTCGGCCATTCCGAGCGAAGCGATGCTGTCCTTGAGGTAGGAATAAGATGCATGGGAGAGCACAGCGGACATCAACCCGCGAGCCCTTTGCAGGTAAAGGTCTCTGTAGAGGGTATCGAGCTTACTTATCTCGACCAACTGAGAGATAAGCTGCGGGCCGCTTTCCTGTTGAAGAGAACTGGCGTTGGACATAGTAGAAACCTCCTGACGGCTCGCGCGCCCTGACGGCGCGCAACCCACACGGCTAACTGTTTGCGCCTGCCGCGGGCAGGGGCGCTTCCGGCCCGTGCGCTGGCAGGCTGTTGACGAATGCCGGCTCCATACCGGCGGTCTGTCGGAGAGTCATCGGCCCGGCTTTTCGCCGCAGAATCACTGCCGTCAAGTCGTCCTTCTGCTCCGTGCCCTTGCAGAAATCGGAGACGGCAGAGCGCAATCTCGCAATCACTTCTTCGGCCGGGAGGTCGCGCGACTCGCGCACGACATCTTCGAGCCTCGCCTGCCCGAACTCTTCGCCCTCCGGGTTCTCCCACTCGTAAAAACCGTCGGTCACCAGCGCCAGAAAGTCTCCCGCGGCGAGCTGCCCCTCCGTCGCCCGGCCATACCGGATGCCTGCGAACATGCCGAGCGGGATTCCCTGGGCCTCAAGGTTCTCGATCCTGCCGGTCTCGCGTCTGTACCAGAGGATGGGGCCGTGCCCGGCCGAGAGCACTTCCAGGTGTGAACTGTCCGGGTCCAGAAAGATGACGGCGAAAGTGACGAAGCGGTTGGCGGACAGGTCTTCGGCCAGCAGCCGGTTGAGTTGCTCCAACACGCCGTCGTGTCCGTTGCCGGACAGGAAACTGGCGCGAGCGTAGGCGCGACACGACGCGCTGACGAGCGCGGGGCCTATGCCGTGGCCGGTGGCGTCGGCGAGGCTGATGGCGACGCGCCCGTCCGGCAGCGCCTGCCAGTCGAAGTAGTCGCCGCCGGTCTGGTCGGCCGGTTGATTCCACCCGGCGACTTCAAAGTCGTCCAGCAGGGGCGGGCTCGCGGGCAACAGCCCTTGCTGAATCGAGCGCGCAATGTCCAGGTCGTGACGCACCCTTTCGAGTTCGCTCTGTAACCCGGCTTCTCTGAGCGCGGCGAGGACGTGAACTCGAATCTGCCCGGCGACGAAGGCGGCGACGATGCCGCCCGCCAGTATCAGGCCGGCGTAGATGAGAAAGGGGGTCCGGGGAGACGCCGCCGCGCTCGCGTACCGAACGCCTGCGTAAAAGGCGACGGCCAGATAACCCAATGCGGAAGTGAGTCCCGTCAGGAAAGAAAGACTCGGGCTCAGCCGCAGCGTGGAGAGGATGATGATGAAGAAGTAGACGAGGACGACGGGCGCGACCAGCGCCTGGTAAGGGCTCGTCAGGCCGCTTCCCATCAGGAGGAAGATGGCGATTGTCGGGATTTGAGTCTCGATGAGTATGCCGAGGATTGTCCAGGTTGTTTGCGGGACGGCCCCGCCCCCCCGGAGCGCCCTTCTGATGACGGACAGCTTGAAGACCTTATAAGCAATGGCGAGGCCGAGGAGCAGGACTTCCGCCAGCATGAGCCGGAGATGTAGGACGGCGAGGCCGTGCGCGACGGCGTAAAGCATCAGAGCGCCCAGCAGGCCGAGCAGCCCTAGTATTCTGTATGACTCGCTTTTGAGAGCCGCCCGTTGAAAGGCTTCGGATTCTATGCGCTCCAAACTCATGCTGGTTCCGCCCGAATGGAGAGACAAACTCAAACCGATGATAGTGGGCGGGCAGAGCGCCGACCACTGTCAAAACTGACAGTGTGAGGCCGGGCGGGGGCACATCGAGAGGTTGGTCGGACGTGCGGCGTCCGGGAGTTGTCGGCGTAGGGAGCAACGAGGCTCCGCCTCCCGGACGCCGCGCGCGTGGCTACCTTCTCAGTCCCGCCATGCTGCTAACGGAACTGAAGAGCGTAGCCGAGCCGGCTCGGTCTCCGTCTCATCGCGGAACGGCAAGGCTCTCATCTCCCGCCACTCGCTCACTGTTGCCAGCCGCCCCCGAGTGCCTTGTAGAGCTGGACGACCGTCAGCAGCTCGTCGCGCCGGACCTGGGCGAGGCTCAGCTCGGCGTCGAACAGCTCGCGATCCGCGTCGAGTGCTTCGAGCAGGTTGGCGACCCCGCCGTTATAGCGCATGTAGGAGAGGCGCGAGCGATCCCGGAGCGTCGTGACCAGCAGCTCACGCTGGCCGCGAACCTCTCTCACCTTGCGGTAGGCAATCAGCGAGTCGGATACCTCGCGGAAGGCGTTCTGCACGGTCCGCTCGTAATTGACCAGCAGGAAGTCTCTCTGCGCCTGCGTGAGCCGGACGTTCGATTTGAGGCGGCCGCCCGTGAAGATGGGCTGCGTGATCTGCGGGAGCAGGCCCCAGATGCTGCGCGACGGGCTGAAGAGGTTCGAGAGCTGGGCGCTCTCGAAGCCGAGAAATCCTGTCAGCGAGATGCGCGGGAAGTACGCCTTCTTGGCGACTTCGATACGCAGGTTGGCGGCCACCATGTCCTGCTCGGCGGAGCGTATGTCCGGGCGGCGCTCGATCAAGTCCGAGGGCAGGCCGGCGGGCACCGCGGGCGGCGGCTGCTGCTCCGTCAGGGAGAGCCCGCGCAGGACGCCTCGCGGGCTCTTGCCGATCAGAAAGCTGATGAAGTTTTCCTGCTGTTCGACTGCCCGCTCAAGGTCTGGAATCACCTCGGTCGCGTTGTAGACCAACTCCTCCGCCTGCCTGACTTCGAGCATGTTCGAGACGCCGCGCTCCTGCCGCAGCCGTATGATTCTGAGAGACTCCCGGCGGGACTCAAGCGTGCGGCTGGCAATCTCAAGCTCGAAATCGAGTTCGCGTAAAACGAAATAGGAGGCCGCAACATCGCTGACCACGGTCGTCATCACGGCCAGGCGCGCCTCCTCGGAGGCCAGCAGGTCGGCCCGCGCCGCGGCGCTCGCCTTGCGGAGCCTTCCCCAGATGTCAATCTCGAAGTTGAGCAGGTTGACGAGGACGCTGCCGAACGTGCGGTCTCGCTTGACGGGCTCGGGCAAGGTGAACGCGCCGTCACGCGAGCTGCGCTGGGTCGTCACGTCCGTGCTCGCGCCGATGGTCGGGAATTGCTCGGAGCGTTGGAGGCCCAGTTCGGCCCGCGCCGCGTCTATGCGGGCCACGGATTCGCGCAGGTCGTAGTTGTGGGCGAGCGCCTCGCGAATCAGTTCCTGTAGCTTCTCGTCCCCGAAGACCTCGAACCATTTCACGTCGGCGAGCGATTGGGGGCCGGGCTGCGGCGCGGCCGCGTCCACGCCCCTGTAGTCCGCCGGGGCCAGCACCTTCGGCGGCTCGTATTTCTTCTGGTCCTCTTTCTTCTTCTTCTGGCCGACCGCGGCCGTGTGAGCCACGCACGCGATCAACAGCAGGACTATCAATCTCCTCATACGTGCTCACCCCTTTCTTCCGCCAGCAAGGTGACGACCGGCTGCGGTTCGACCTTGACCGGCTGGTGCTCCGCCGTCACGGGCTCAACTGCGACAGGCAGGTGCTCGCCCTCGGGCGGCGCGGCCCCACCAGGCTCAGCCTGCTTGCGCCGCTTGCGGCCGAGTGCCTCGATGAAGGTAAAGTTGCCGGGGATGATGAAGACGCCGAGAAAGGTTGCGACCATCATGCCCCAGAAGACGCCCGTGCCCATCACGTTCTGCGCGCCCGCACCCGCCCCGCTCGCCCTCATCAGCGGCACGACGCCGAGGATGAAGGCGAAGGCTGTCATCAGGATGGGCCGGAACCTGAGCCGCGCCGAGGTCAGCGCGGCGTCCTCAAGCGAGAGCCCTTCCTCGTGCTTGGCCTTGGCGAACTCGACGATCAGGATGGCGTTCTTGGCCGCCAGCCCGATGAGCATGACGAGTCCGATCTGTACGTAGACGTTGTTGTCGTAGCCGGCCAGCCAGACGCCGAAGAAAGCGCCGAGCGCCACCAGGGGCGAGCCCAGGAGCACGGCCCACGGCAGTCGCCAACTCTCGTACATCGCGGCCAGCAGCAGAAAAACTACCAGGATGGCAAGGATGAAGGTCGGTGCCGCGGGCGGCGCGATCTTTTCCTGGTAGGAGAGCGAAGAGTAGGCGAAGCCCATCTCCTTGGGCATCGTCTCCTCAAAAACCTTTTCGAGCGCGGCGAGAGCCTGACCCGAAGTGTAGCCGCGCGCGGGCGAGCCCTGAACCTCCACCGAGCGCAGCAGGTTGAAGCGGGTCGTCAGTTCCGTCCCGGCGATGTCCCTGATGGTGACGAGCGTCGAGAGCGGTACCATCTGCCCCGTGGTCTTCGAGCGGACGTAGATGTTGCCGATGTCCTTAGCCTTGAGCCGCGTCTCTGATTCCGCCTGCACGTAAACGCGGTAGAGCCGCCCGAAGCGGTTGAAGTCGTTGACGAACGAGCCGCCCATGGAGGTTGACAGCGCCTGGAACACCTCGTTGACGGGGACGCCCAGGGTCCGCGCCTTCTCGCGGTCGAGGTCAACTTTGACCTGCGGGTAGTTCGGGTCGAACGAGGTAAAGGCGGCTCCCAGCTCGGGCCGCTCGCGCGCCGCCGCCAGGAACTTCCTCGTCTCGTCGCCGAGCTGCTGGACGGACATCGAGCCGCTGCGGTCCTGAAGCAGAAAGTTGAAGCCTGAGGCCGCGCCGAACCCGGCCAGGGTCGGGATGTTGAAGGGAATGATGATCGCCTCCGGGATGGCCGCGAACTCCTTTTGTAGCTTCGCCATGATGCCCTTGACGTGCAGCGCCTCGCCGTGGCGCTCATCCCACGGCTTGAGCCGGGCGAAGATTGAGCCGTAGTTTGTCTGATAGGTGTTCGTCACGACCCCGTACCCGCCGACCGTCTGGTAGGACTCGATCCCTTCGGTCTTCCCCAGGAGGTCTTCCACCTGTTTGAGCACCGTGCTGGTTCGCGTGAGCGACGCGCCGGGCGGGAGCTGGACGTTGACGCCGAAAATGCCCTGGTCTTCGTCGGGGATGAACCCCGTCGGGAGCTTGCGCGCGAAGAAGACCGCGCCGATGATCACACCAATGATGAGGACAATCGTCAGGATGCCGCGACGGATGAGCAGGCGCGAGGCGCTCACGTAGCCCTTAGTCGTCACGTCGAAGACCTTGTTGAAGCCGCGGAAGAAAGCGCCGAGCGGCCCGCGCATGGGCTTCGGCGGCTTGAGCAGCATGGCGCACAGCGCGGGCGTCAGCGAGAGGGCGTTAAAGGCAGAGAGCAGGACAGAGATGGCTATGGTGAGGGCAAACTGCTTGTACATGCTGCCGACCAGCCCCGCCAGCAGCGCGACCGGGACGAAGACCGCCGAGAGGATGAGCGCGATGCCGATGACCGGGCCGGAGACCTCCTTCATGGCCTGAAAGGTGGCCTCCTTCGGACTCATCCCGTGTTCGAGGTGGTGTATCACGGCCTCGACGACGACGATGGCGTCGTCAACGACGATGCCGATGGCGAGCACGAGGCCGAACATCGAGAGCGTGTTGACGGAGAAGCCGAGCATGGGGAAAAAGATGAAGGTGCCGATGAGCGAGACCGGGATGGTGATCACCGGGATGATGGTCGCCCGGACGTTTTGCAGGAAGATGAAGACCACCAGGATGACCAGCACCAGCGCCTCGATGAACGTGTGCAGGATGGCCTCGATGGAAGCCTCGACCGCCGGCGTCGTGTCGTAGACGATCTTGTAATCCATGTCGGACGGGAAGAGCGTCTTGGCGTGCTCCATCGTCTCGTAGATCGTCTCGGCGGCCTTGAGCTGGTTCGCGCCCGGCAGCAGATAGACGGCCATCGCGCCGCCCGGCTTGCCGTTCAGTCGCCCGAACGAGTTGTAATCCTGCGAGCCCAACTCGGCGCGGCCGATGTCCTTCAGGCGGACGACAGCGCCGGTCCCCGTCTGGCGGATGATGATGTCCTCGAACTCTTCGGGCGTGACGAGGCGGCCCGGCGCGCTCAGGGTCTGTGTAAACTCCTGCTCCTTGGGCGTCGGCGGGGCTCCGACCTTGCCCGCGGGCGCTTGCAGGTTCTGCTCCTTGATGGCGGAAATCACGTCGGCCGGCGTCAGCCCGAGCTTGGCTAACCTGTCGGGCCGTATCCAGACGCGCATCCCGTAATCGGTCCCGCCGAAGAGGTCAACCTGCGCGATGCCGGGGATACGGAGGATTTGATCGCGCAGGTTGATGCCGCAGTAGTTGACCAGGAAGTTTGCGTCGTAGGCGTCCTTGGGCGAGTAAAGCGAGATCACCATCAGGATACTGGGACTCTGTTTTTTGACGGTCACGCCCTGCTGGTTGACCTCCGCGGGAAGGCGGGCCTCTGCGGTCGAGACACGGTTCTGCGTGAGCACGTTGGCCGTGTCCTGATCGGTGCCGACCTCGAAGTTAACGTCCAGCAGCATGCGCCCGTCCGAGGTGTTCGACGACTTCAGGTAGATCATGCGGTCAACGCCGTTCACCTCCTGCTCAACCGGCGTCGCGACGGACTGTTCGACCGCCTCGGCCGACGCGCCCGGATAGTTGGCCGTCACGCGAATGTTCGGCGGAGCGAGGAAAGGATATTGCTCGACGGCGAGGCCACGGATGACGACGACCCCGAGCAGGATGGTCAGGATCGAGATGACGATGGCAACAATCGGCCGCCGGATGAAGAAGTTTGCCACGACTCAACTCCCCTCATTGTTCTGAGCCGTCTCGCTGGTCGTCGGTTTTACCTCGCTCCCTGGCCTGACCTTCTGCATCCCCTCCACGATCACGCGCTCTCCGCGGTTGAGCCCCTGGAGCACGATGAGGAAGTTGTCCGACTTGTCGCCGACCGTGATGGTCCGCACGGAGACTTTGTTCTGAGCGTCCACGACCATGACGGTCTTCGCCCCCTGTAGCTCCTGGACCGCCTTCTGGGGGACGAGGATGGCGTTCTCCCGCTCGGCGACCACGGCGCGCACGCGCGCAAACTGCCCCGGCCTCAGATAGCTGCCGGGGTTCGGGAAACTGACTTCGACCTTCATCGTCCCGGTCTGCGTGTCAACGACGCGGTCAACGGCCCTGAGCGCGCCGGAAAATTGGTGCGCGCTGTCGTCGGCCAGAATCAACTCGATTTGGCGGCTCTGCCGCTGGCTGCGAACCGTGTCGGGGTCGGTCAGGTTCAGGTATTCGTTCTCGCTGAGGCTGAAGTCAACCAGCAGCGGCTCGGAGGACGAGACGGTGGCGAGCAGCGTCGCGTCACCGCGGCCGACCAGATTGCCGACATCAACGTTCTTGAAGCCGATGATGCCGCTGAGGGGCGAGTAGATGTCGCAGTAGCTGAGGTCGAGTTGCGCCTGAGTCAAACGGGCTTTGGCGGCGGAGACTTCGGCGGCGGCGCGCTCGATGGTGTATTTGACGGAGGCTTCGAGGTTGGTGACGTTGGCTTGCCTGGAAGCGACCTGGGCCTGGGCCGACTTCTCGGCCGCAACGGCCGCGTCCAGCTCCAACTCGGTGACGGCCTTCTCTTTCGCCAGCGGGGCCATCCGGTTTAAGTCCGACTCGGCTTTGCTCAGCACTGCCTGGGCGTCCGCCAGCTCGGCCTGCGCCTGGAGAACGTCAGTCCTCTGCCGCGCCTGTGCCAGGTCGGCTTCGGCTTTTGCGAGCAGCGCCCTGGCGGTTTGGAGAATCGCCTGGAAGGGGCGTTTGTCTATGCTGAAGAGAAGCGCCCCCTTCCGCACCGGCTGGCCTTCCTGGAAATAAGCCTTCTCCAGCACGCCCTCGATGCGGGCGCGCAGCTCGACGGTCTCGTGCGCCTTAGTCTGGCCGACGAACTCGCTGTAAATGGGGACCGTTCTCTGTTCCACCTGGGCCACGACGACGACGGGGGCCGTGGCCTCAGCGGCATGCACCTGGGTGACATCCTTGCCACCGCATCCTGCGTTGACCAGCGCCGCGAGGGCGATGAGCGATGCAGCCACTAAAACAGAAAGATTGCGCGCTTTCAGGATGTTCACAGCCACCTCCTATGTTGACGGCAAATAGCAACCCGGTTGGTATTGCCTGCGATTTTAACGGCGGGGGCGGACGGCTTGTACTGGCAAAATTGACAGTACAGCTCACAGCCGTTCGCCTTTAACGTCTGACGGGTGTGGCTGCGGGGCGGGCAGGTTTGTGAGACGCCTGCGGAGGTGTGGAGGGCTGATGCTGGCGGAGCTGATGATCGCTTTCGGGATCGTGGCAGTTTGCGTGGTGATTCATATCACGGGCGTAGTCAGCCTCGCCGAAAGGATGCTGAAGCGGCGCGAAACGCTCGGAAAGCAGCCCGGCATGGCGCGCTCCATACTCCTGCTGATTAACGTGTTCGCCGCTATTATCGTGCTGCACCTGATAGAGACGGCGATTTGGGCGGCGTTCTATCAATGGCAGAGACTCTTCCCGGACTACGAAACGTCACTCTACTTCTCCCTGGGGAGCTACACGACGATTGGCTACGGGGATGTCGTGCTCCCGCAAAGGTGGCGCTTGCTGGGCGGCATAGAGGGCGTGTCCGGCGTCCTGCTCTGCGGACTCTCGGGCGCGTTTCTTTTCGTCGTCGTGAGCGCGCTATTTCAAGCCCGCACGCAGCAGCAAGCCAGGCGTTAAAACAAAGCTCACGACCCGACTGCCTCGGCCGCGCGCTCACACCGGGCCGTCAGTTGTTTAGCACTCACCTGTCAAATTTGACAGTTATCCCCCCCTCCCGCCGCGGCTACACTCCGAAGTGGTGCAGATGAGCAACAGAAACGAACGCAAAGGAGAATTTCTAAATGAAACGATTGGCGACACTCGCGGCACTGGTTCTGGCCTTCGCCGCGGCCGCCCTGGGGCAGTCCGACGGGTACAATCTCACCGGGGGGAGTCCCGTCCTGAAGATTGAGAGCGTGAAAGTCATCGACGTGCTGGGCGAGACGGACGCCCCGCGCGCCGCACCGCAGATGGCGGGCGACGGGTACAAGAAGTGGGAGTTCTTCGGAGGCTACTCCGCACTGAATTTCGATAACCTCGGGGGCGACACGGATAACCCGAACATCAACGACGTGCTCGGCGAGAAGAACACGCTGCGCGGCCTTGAGCTGTCGCTCACCTACAACTTCCACAAGTACGTCGGCGTTAAGTTCGACTACTCGCTCCACCTGCGCGAGGACGAATTCTCCCGCCCGGCGGGGAGCGGCACGATAGACTCGACCGTGCAGAATTTCCTCGGCGGACTCCAGTTCAAGAACAACCGGGAGGACGGGCCGCGGTTCAAGCCCTTCGCGCACGTCCTCTTCGGCGTCGCCAACCAGAAGCTAGACGTTGACAGCACTCAACTGCCCGCCGTCTTCGGCATCAGTGACTTTCACGCCAACGAGACGAGCTTTGCGATGGCCTTCGGCGGAGGGGTAGACATCAAGCTCAACGACCGCATAGACGTGCGCGCGGGCCAGATTGACTGGAACATCATCAACCGCGGCGACCAGGAGCTGGGGATAGTTCTGGTCCCGACGCCGTTTCAGACCGTGGGCCAGCCCTTCGTCGTACCGGGCAGCAGGCAGGATAACCTGCGTCTGAGCGTCGGCATCGTGATCCATTGAGTGGCCTCGGGCGGCGAGGCGGAAAGAGTTCTAAATCATGGCTAAGGCAGGCGGAGCATGGAGGCGGGTGCCTGCCTATGTCTGGTGGGTTCTCGGGCTGGAAGTGTTTGCCGCGCTCTTGTTGTCTCTCTTACTCGTGATGCTGAGGAGTCTTAAATGAGCTGGCTTCGGCGGTATAGCTTCCGGCTATACCTTCGCAATTCGATCTGGGTCTTACCGGCGCTGAGCATCCTCGCCGGACTCGTGGCCGTCAGGCTCACGATTAGTCTCGACCGGCTCTTCGGCTGGGAGATGAGCGTCAGCCGCGAGACCGCGCAGGCCGTCATGGGCATGGTGGCCGGCTCGATGTTCACTCTGCTGGTTCTGGTCTGCTCGGCGGTGCTGGTCGCCGTGCAGCTTGCCAGCGCGCAACTGACGCCGCGAATCATCACTCTGATCTACAGGAACCCTCGCCGGAAACTCGCGCTCTCCGTGTTCGCTTTCACCTTCACTTTTTCGGTCGCCGTTTTGCCGCGGCTCGGAGGCGCTGTGCCGGCGCTGACGGTCTATGTCGCGGCCTACGGCTTCCTGTTGAATCTGGCCCTTTTTCTTTTCCTCATAGACAGCGTGGGCAAGACGCTCCGCCCTAGCTCCGTCTCGCAAGCCGTCGCCCTGGCGGGGCGCGAGGTCGTCAGGGCTGTTTACCCGCGGCCGCTGAACGGGCAGCCTTCCGCGCCGCCCGAGCTGGTCAAATCCCTTGAGGGCGGGCCGGCGCGTGTCGTCTTCAACGTGGTGGACGGGGCCGTGCTGGCGTTTGACCTTAAAGGGCTGGTCTCGCTCGCAGAGGGGGCGGACTGCCTCATCGAGTTAGTCCCGGAGGTGGGCGACTACGTCGCGGCGGGCGACCCGCTGTTCCGCGTCTTTGAGGGCGGGGAGGCGCTCTCCGACGACGCTCTACGCGATTCGGTGGCGCTCGGCTTGGAACGCACTCTTGAGCAAGACCCGATGTGCGCCTTTCGCATCCTGGTGGACATAGCTTCCAAAGCCCTCTCGCCCGCCATCAACGACCCGACCACGGCCGTCATTGCGATAGACCAAATTCACCACCTCCTGCGCGACGTGGGAGGCCGTCACCTGGCCGACGGGCGGGAGCGGGACGGGGCGGGCCGCGTGCGTCTCGTCTACCGCACACCGAATTGGGGAGACTTCGTCCATCTGGCCGTGACGGAAATTCGCCAGTACGGGCGCGACAGCATACAGGTGATGCGGCGGCTGCGTGCCATGTTGGAGAACTTGATAGAGACTCTGCCGGAGCGGCGCGCGCCGCTCCTACGCAAAGAATTGAGCCTGCTTGAGAGGACATCGAGGCGTGCCTTCCCGGATGCCGACGACCAGGCGCTGGCGGAGGTCAGCGACCTACAGGGTCTGGGGGGCGGCCGGGATGAGCGCCGCCAGCTTGAACTGGCGCGGTCCGGCGTGGCGAGCGCCCGCACCTGGCCGAGCAGTTAGGGACGGTGTCGGAAAGAGGTGAGTTGAGTGCCGGTCTGGCTTTATGACATCTCGCCGTTGCAGGCCGCCTTAATCATGGCGACTTTCGTTGAAGCCATCTCGCTCGCCGGACTTTTCCTGACGAGACGCTACGTGACGCCCCGCCTCCATTACAGCGAAGGATTCAACGACGCCGTCAGCGGGACGGTGCAGGCCATCGGCGTCTTTTACGGCATCACGGTCGGCCTGATCGCCGTCGGCGTCTGGAACACGAACTCGAACGCTTCGGAACTGGTCTCGAAGGAGGCCGCCTCGATTGCCTCGCTGTATCGGGACACGAGCAGTTATCCCACGCCGCTGCGGGACGAGCTGCACGCGAAGCTGCGAGAGTACACGGTGTTCGTGATCGAGGAGGCGTGGCCGGCACAGAGGAAGGGGCTGGGTCAAACCCTCGACGGCGGGACGAAGCTCATAGACGAATTTCAAGCTAAGCTGTACGCGTTCGAGCCTTCGACTTCGGGCCAGACCGCGCTGCACCAGGAGACACTAGCAGCTTATAACCACCTGCTTGAGTATCGCCGGCTGCGGATAGATGCAGTGGGGAGCGGGCTGTCGGGCGTGATGTGGGCTGTCATCTGGGTGGGCGCGGCCATCAGTATCGGGGTCGCCTACTTCTACAAGATAGACGACGTGAAGCTGCACGTCATCCTGGTCGCGCTCATGGGCGGCTTCCTGGCGATGGTACTTTTTATGATCATCATCAACGACAGGCCGTTCTACGGCTACGTCAGCATCCCATCCGACCCTTACAGGCTGATTCTGGAGAGACTGATTGACGTGTCTAAATAGCGTGCTCTCAAAGTGGAGGAGCGGAGTGATGAAGTTTAGAGTGGCTATCTTTTGCCTCCTGGCGCTGACGGCCGTGACGGGCGCGCGCGCGCAGGACGTGACCGTGGACTTCGTTAAGAGTGCGGACTTTTCACAGTTCAAAACTTATTCATGGGCACACGGCGTCCCGGCGAAGAACTACCTCATCGACCAGCAGATCAGGGCCGGCATCGAGGAGCGCCTGGCGACAAAAGGGCTGAGTCGCGTCGAGCAGGGCGGCGACCTCAGCGTCATCTATGTCGCCGCCGTGAATACGGACGTGCAGGTCGCCACCAGCAATTGGGTGAACACCGGCAACTGGATGACCCCGATAGCGAGCGGCATCAGCGTCACGAGCCAGATGTGGGAGGTCGAGATGGGGACGCTCGTCGTCTGCCTCTCCGACGCTTCGGGCAAGAATCTTCTCTGGCGCGGGGCGGCCAAGTCCAGGCTCAACAGTAGAAGCAAAAAGCGGAACCCTTTGGAAGCCATGACCGAGGACGCCAAAAAGACTGAGGGTAAGGTCAAAAGGGCTTTGGAGAAGATGTTCAAGCAGTATCCTGCGGGCCAAGCCGCGAGGTGAAAGGAGGGAGCAATGGTCAACGCAAAAGTGCAACCTGAAAAAGTGCAACTTGAATCAGCCCGTGTGACTCCACGCGTGCGCCGAATAAGTATCCAGGCCGCCGTGCTGCTCGGCGTCTTCCTGCTCGGCTTGATCCCTGTGTGGCTCAAGGCTCGTCAATACGCCGCCGGGCTGGCCGAGACGGAGAAGCAATTAAAGCTGTCGCGGATGCAGAACAACCTTGCCTCGGCGCTCATCAACGCGCGCAAAGGCGATTACGAGCCCGCGCGCCAGGATGCCAGCCAGTTCTTTACGGCCCTGCGCGAGGAGTCGGACAAAGAGGACGCTCCCGTTCGCACGCAAATGAGAAGGGAAGTCATCAAGCCGCTGCTCGCACAGCACGACGAGGTCATCACCCTGCTCGCGCGCAACGACCCGGCTTCAGCCGACAGGCTCTTTGACCTTTACAACTCGTACCGCCGGCTCATCGGTGGCTGAGCCTAGCAGACCAATCTCTTCCGGACCGCTTCCTGCGCCCCGGCAGCTTTTCCCAGCTTCACCTGTCAAAACTGACAGTTACCCGGCCGGGTAGGTAGTCCATAAAATCCACCTCGAATGAAACCCCGTGCTCGCGGCATCGCGCTCGCCGCTGAATCTTAATCGCGCGGGGGAAAGCGAGCATTACTATGAGGCGGTCTGTCACTTCACTCATACTTACCTTCCTGGTCGGTCTGTCACCGATTTTGCCCTCCCTGGCTCAGACCCACCCGCAATCGGCAAACGCTACAATCCCTCCGACGCGGCCGCCCGGCGACAGGGGCTGGCCGCGCGACTACGCGACGCCGAGCGGCGCGCAAATAGTGATTTACCAGCCGCAGGTCGCCAGTTGGGCGGACCAGAAACAGATGGTTGCTTACGCCGCGGCCTCGTACCTGCCGAGCGGTATGCGCAAGCAGGCGCTCGGTACGCTGAAGCTTGAGGCGGACACAAGCGTCTCTTTGGAAGAGCGGCTGGTCAGGTTCTCTGCGCTCAAGATTGCGGAGACGAATTTTCCGACGCTCCCGAAAGAACAGGTCCAGGAATTAACCGCGGAGATTGACAAGGCCATCCCGGACGAAGACCGCATGATCGCGCTCGACCGCGTGCTGGCCCATGTGGACAAGAGCCTGATCATCCCGAAGAACGTTCCGGGCATCAAGGCCGACCCACCTAAAATCTTTTTCAGCAAGACGCCCGCGATCCTCCTCGGTTTCGACGGCGACCCCATCTGGAGTCCCATCAAGGAGAATGAGCTGAAGTTTGCCGTCAACACCAACTGGGACCTCTTCCAGCACGGGCCGACAGGCGTCTACTACCTGCGTTACGACACGTCGTGGCTCCGGGCCACCGAGCTGAAAGGCCCCTGGACGCAGGCCGCCAAGCTGCCCGACAGCTTCACGAAGCTGCCGGCCGACGACAACTGGAAGTCCGTCAGAGAAAACTTGCCGGGCAAGCCGGCCGCTCAGGTGCCGACGGTCTTCTTCAGCACCGAGCCGGCGGAACTCATCCAACTCGGCGGCGAGCCGCGATACGCCCCCGTGCCGGGGACCGGGCTGCTCTGGGTGAACAACACGGAGAGCGACCTGTTCCGCGAGGGGCAGAACGGACCCGTTTACTACCTGGTGGCGGGCAGGTGGTTCAAGGCCGCGGACTTTAATGGGGACTGGACCTTCGCCACGCCCACCCTGCCGGAGGCTTTCAAACAGATTTCGCTTGAGCATCCACGCTCGCGCGTGCTGGCATCCGTGCCAGGGACTCAACAGGCGGCGGAGGCCGTCCTGCTGGCGCGGGTGCCGCAGACCGCGCACGTCAACAAACGTGAAGTGAAAGCGCCCGACGTGATTTACCAGGGCGACCCGCAGTACCAGCCCATCGATGGGACCGGGCTCCAGCGCGCCGTCAACACGGACAAGGACATCATCAAGGTCGGCGACATCTTCTACATGTGCTTTGAGGGCGTCTGGTTCATGGCGAGCAGCTCGCAGGGGCCGTGGACGCTCGGCACTTCCGTCCCCAAAGAAATCTATGAAATCCCGCCCAGCTCTCAGGCACATAACGTCACCTATGTGACCATTGAGGAGGACGGCGACGCCGATGACGACTGGGTGACGTATGCCGCCTATGGCGGCTACACCGGCATGATGATCGGCTGGGGCTGCGCCGTCTGGGGCACGGGCTGGTACTACCCGCCGTACTACGGGTACGGCGGCTATTACCCCGCCTGGCGAACTTACGGCTACGGCTCCTGGTACAACCCGTACACAGGAAGGTACGGCACCGCCGGCAGGGTCTATGGGCCTTACGGCGGCGTAGGGTTCGGTGCCCGGTACAACCCGACGACGGGCACTTACGCGCGGGGCGCTTTCGCCTACGGGCCTTTCGGCGCGCGGGGCGCGGCCGAAGCCTGGAACTCGCGCACGGGTACCTACGCGGCCACGCGCCAGGGCTCGGGCGTCTATGGGAGCTGGGGCTCGACCTACGTGCAACGCGGTGATGACTGGGCCAGCACCAAACGCTTCACGAACCGCGCCACGGGCAATACCACGCGCGTGACCCAGGGCGCGGAGGGCGGAATGGTTCGTCGTCGCGGGGAGGATGGCAGCGGTTTCGTCGGCAAACAGGGCGACAACGTCTACGCCGGGAGAGACGGCAACGTTTACCGGCGCGACCAGAACGGGAATTGGAACAAGTGGGAGAACGGTAGTTGGAATTCGGCCCAGCGGCCAGAGCAATCGGTGCGCGACAACTTTTTGAATGAAGGCGCAAGACAGAGGGAGAGGAACAACCCCGCGAGAGGCGAGCGGGTCGGGGACTCCGCGCCGAGGGCGAGTCAGTTGGACCGCTCGACTCTCGGTTCGCTTGAGCGCGACCGCGCCGCCCGCCGCGACGGGGCGCAACGGACACGCGACCTCGGCACATACCGCAGCCGGGGCGGGGGCAGCGCCGGAAGCTATCGCGGCGGCGGCGGCTTCGGTGGACGTAGCGGCGGCTTCGGTGGACGCGGCGGCGGCCGCAGACGTTAGATGAAGAATCGTAAGGTTCCTCTTTCGGAGGGCACCTCGGGGGGCGAGAGTGACTCCGGGAAGGCGCGTTGGCCGGCAGACGCTAGTGAGAGGGACGTGACGCGCATCACCTCACTAGCGTCTGCGGCCCGCGCCGCAGGCAGGAGGTTGAACGCGATGAGACTTCGGCACGGCAATGAAAAGCTCTTTGACGCGGCAAGCGCGTACCCGCCCAGATTTGCCGGCGGTCGTCGCGCGCTCGCGGCCCGTCTCCTTGTCCTTATCATTGCGGGCTGCTCGACCGCCTTTAGCCAGGTCCAGACTCCCGCGGAAGTGCAGGCGACGCAGATTCCGGTGACTGCTCAGTTAGACCCGACTCCCACCCCTGCGGAAGAAGAGTGCGACGCGGCCGACCGAAATCCTGCGACAACGGGCCAGACCGCAGACCAGGGCGCGGCCCCGGCAAACCAAGCGCAGGATGCGCAGGGTCAACAGAAGGGCGGGAAGCGCGGCTCGCTGGTCATCGCACCCATTCCCATCTCAAGCCCCGCTTTCGGGTCGGGCCTGCTCTTAATCGTCGGCTACGTCTTCAAGGTCGATCAGGAAGATGCCGTCTCGCCCCCGTCGTGGCTCGGGCTCGCCGGCGAGTTTACAAGCAACGGCACCGGCGCTCTGGCCCTGGGCGGCAGGCTGTACCTGAAGGAGAACAAGTACCAGACAACATTCGCCGTGGCGAAGGGCCGCGCCAACCTGGATTTCTACGGCATCGGCCGCATCCCCGGCAGTGAATCCGTCGTCGTGCCGCTCAGCATGGGAGGCTCGATTTTCTTCGGCGAGCTGCTGCGCAACGTGGGCGGCAACATCTTCGTCGGCCCGCGCTACCAGTTCCGTAAGCTGACGGCGAGGATTGACGGCGAACTGAGGCCGGGCGGCTTCGAGGTGCCGGAGATTGACCTTAAATCCAACTCGGCCGCGCTCGGCTTTCACGTCCAGCGCGACCTGCGCGACAGCACTTTCTACCCGACGAAGGGCTCGCTCTTCGACTTCACGGCCGACTTCTTCGACCAGGCGTGGGGGAGCCGGCGGCAGTACCAGACCTACAAGATTGCGTACAACGGGTTCCACGAGGTCGCGCCTCGTCAGGTCTTCGCCTACCGGGCGATGGGCTGCACGGCCAACGGCAGCGTCCCCTTCTACGACCTCTGCCTGTACGGCTTCAGCAGCGACGTGCGCGGCTACACGACGGGCCAGTTTCAGAATCGCCGCATGTTCGCGGGGCAGGCAGAGTACAGGCTTGACTGGAAGAAGCGTTTTGGTTTCGTGGCGTTCGGCGGCGTCGGCGGGGTCGCCCGTGAGTGGAGTGACTTCCGCCTGGACGGTCTGCTGCCGGGCGCGGGCGCGGGCCTCCGCTTCAAGCTCGACAAGAAGAACCACATCAACTATCGCATTGACTTTGCTTTCGGCAGGGAAGGGCACACGCTTTCTATCGGGGTGGGAGAGGCCTTCTAGGAAGTGCCGGGCCATTCGCTGCCTTGAAGAGGGCGCTCAAGGGATATCAAGCGCCCTCAAATTTCCCCCGACGGCGAATAAGCTCGGTGGCTTCGGCTCCGGCTCGTCCAAAAAATCGTATTGTACGATTGCGTACATCAGTGGTAGACTTGGCTCAGTCAATGGGCTTATTGTCACCTTAATTTGAGTTCCCGACTCTCTCTCCTCTAGGTGTTACGCGTCGCTCTGTGATGTCGAGGGAGCCTTGAGTTCTCAGGCCATGGAGTGGAGCGATGAAACCTCATCCACATTTCCTCAGGCAGAACGCTTTCCAAAATTCTACTGCTGCGCCTCTCTGTGTGCACTCTGTTGAAATGCACGGACACCTTGCGTCGCCGAGCGCGGCGCAAAAGGGTGGTCGCGCGTTGCTCATCGCGATTGCCGTGGCTGGCTTCCTATGGTTGATGGCTAGCGCGGAGACGGTGGCCGTATTTGCTCAGGCTGATGTCGCCAATTCAACCGTTAAAGGCAAGGTGATGGATCAAGCAGGTGCCGGAGTGAGTCAGGCACCCGTCACCGTTATGAACCCCGAGCGCGGAGTCGTGCGCAGCGTCAAGACTGACGACGAAGGAGTTTATCGGGTGCCGCTTTTACAACCCGGCACCTATGAACTGCGTGTTGAGGCGGCAGGGTTCCAGCCGCAGGTTTTGCAGGGAGTGGTGCTGACGGTCGGAGAGGTCTCCATCCGTGACATTGGGCTACAGGTCGGCCAGATTAACGAAGCGGTGAGCGTCAGCGCAGCGCCGGCGCTCGTCGAGACCGAGCGCACGCAACAGTCCGACACAGTCGAACGCGAGCAGATTGCGACCCTGCCGAATCTATCACGCAGTTTCACTTCCTACATTTTCACTCTGCCGGGCGTGGCAGATGTCGCAGCGGCGCGCGTGCAGCAATCGCGCTCGCTCGCTATCCCGGCCTCTGGTTTTTCTGTCGGTGCAGGCAATGGCCGGAGCAACTATATCTCGATTGACGGAGGCGAGAATGATTCCGGCACCGGCAGTCTGAGAATAAAAAACCTGAGCGTGGAGGCGGTGCAGGAGTTTCAGGTAAACCGGAACGCTTACGCTGCCGAGTACGGCTTTACCGCAGGGACGGCCGTCAACGTCGTCACGCGGGGCGGGACCAACACGCTTCACGGCTCTGGCTATCTCTTTTATCGCTCTCAGAAAACGGCTGCGCGTGACCCGCTGAACACGAGCAGTAAGAAAGCCTTCGAGCAGAGAGTCTCGCCGGGATTTACTCTCGGCGGCCCAATTGTCAAAAATCGCGCCTTCTTCTTCACTTCATTTGAAGCCCTCAAGTACGACGTTGCCCGCCTTCGCTCCTACACGGGCAATGCATCGCTGCTGAAACCGACCGGGGCGCAGTCCGCATACCTGCAAACTCTCCGATCCGGCGCAGGCGCAACCGATACGACTCGCCGCATTGCCGCGCAATTGCAAGCCACACTCACCACCACAAACTACCCTACGACAATGCAAATTCTGCATGAGAGTGAGGGGCAATTTACCGCGCCGAGCCGGAACTACAACTGGACGACCCGTCTGGATTACAACCGTGGCGACCGAGATTTCTTGAGCGGGCGTTTCACCTGGGTGCAGGAAGATAACGACCTGCTTCGCATAGATAACCTGGAATCCCCCAGCAACGGAATTATCGAAGCCGCTGACGATTACACGGCGGTCGGAACGTGGACTCACATTTTCAACGATCATCTGGTGAACCAACTGCGCGTTCAGTTTGCCTATGACGATTACCAGCAAATCTCGCGCGCTCCTGGAACCACACAGCTCGTCATCGCCGGGCTGCTGACTTACGGGCGCTTAAGCACAGTTCCCTTTATCATCAAGCAGAGGCGCTACCAGTTTGAAGACATCCTGAGTTGGAGCCGGGGATCAAAGGATTTCAAATTCGGAGTCTCCTACAGGCCCATTGACGCGCTGATGATCACTGAGATAGGGTTTCCAGGCACCTACCAGTTCGCCGCCGGACTTCCTCTCACTCGTGCCCTCTCGCCAGGGGACGTGGGCGTGCTGACCGGGCCGCTGGCCCCACCGGCAGACACTGTCTTGACCTCGCTTCAGACCTTCAATTTAGGTCTTCCCTCCATTTGGACACAGGGGTTCGGAAACCCTGGCTTCCGGGCCTGGCAACATAACCTGGGCACCTTCGGGCAGGTTTCCTGGAAGGTGACCCCTCGACTAACTCTTAACCTGGGCGCGCGGCTCAATTATGACGGTGAGCCTGAGCCGTTTGATAGGAATATCAGCATCTCTCCGCGCGTGGGCTTCGCATGGGACCCCTTCGGTAAAGGCGAGACGGTGATCCGCGGCGGCTTCGGCACCTTCTACGCGCCTGTCGGCCTTCAGGTTCTTCTCGCGGCTACGCTGCTCAGCGACAACGGGCGGTTCATAAATTCTCAATCGCGGACGCTGCAAGACGGCGCACAATCAACCCAGGCATTGTGGGCTTACGGCGTCGGCCTCGGAAAACTGCCTTTTGTGACGCTCACCGAGGCGGACATTCGCGCCTTCGGCATCATCCCCGCACCCGGCCAGTCTAACCGGCGTGTAACGAAAGCCGCTGAAGACTACGATAATCCTTATACGGTTCAAGCCAGCCTCGGCCTGTCCCAACAACTGGGTCGAGACTTCGCGCTCGAAGTCACCTTCCTGATGTACCACGGAGTTCACCTGCCCATCGCGCTCGAAGGAAATTACCGTGAAAGCGGTCAATTGGTCACCGTGCCGGGAATGCCTGGGAGCGATCTTTTCGGCCCAAGACTTGAGCGCATTAACCCTTCGATTGCACAGATGGTTGTGCATTCATCCGAAGGCAACTCAATCTATTACGGGATGACCACCTCTGTGCTCAAGAGGTTCGGCGGAGGCTTCCAGTTCCGCGCCAGCTACACCTACAGCAAGGCGCTTGATGATACAACGGATTTCAACGGCGGCCTGACGCCGTACCTGCCGACGCGGCGCTACGTTGAGAAGGGCCTCTCGTCCTTCGACCTGCGCCATAGTTTTGTCTTCAGCGGAACTTTTGAAAGCCCGTTTAAGGCCGGCCCCGGACACAACTGGATTTGGCGAGCACTGGCTGACATTACGCTGAGCCCGATTGTTACTTTGCGCAGCGGATTTCCTTTCAATCTCTTCATAGGTCGAGATGTGAACGGTGATTTGAATACCACCGACCGCCCGTTTCATGCCCCGCGCAATTCTGGATTGGGCGAGGACTTCTACAGCGTTGATCTCAGGCTGAGCAAGCAATTTTACTTACGGCAGAATGCGGAAGGGCCGAGAGTGGAGTTCATCGTTGAGGCGACGAACCTTTTTAACCACGTCAACTATCTGCGCGTGAACGATGTCGTCTGCGGGACGACATCCCAACCGGGTTTCATCAATGGATGCGACCCGAAATTCCTGACAGGGCCGTTCAACCTTAGAGGCATTCGCGGGCTGCCGCCGACGGCACCGCTCGGGTTTGTGGCAGCGGCCCCAGCACGACAATTTCAGTTCGGGCTGGAATTTGAGTTCTAAGATGTCCATTCGAGCAGCACAGATTCAACTGTGTCGGACGCTGGTGCGGGTCCTTTGGCTGGCGCTGGTGATGGCCGCGCCCTGCGCGACTTCGGCGTCCGCGCAGGACGCAGTAGAGCATAAAAGAGTTCTTGTAATATTAAATAATGATTCATTCACCGCCACGCAGGCCATCATCGAACGAGCCTTACGTTCGACTCTCAAGAACGGCTCGCCTGTGCCCGTCGAAACCTCCTCAGAATATGTGGGCGACACACGCGCGGGCACTGATTATGAGGAAGAGTTCGTCGCCCTGCTGCGGCGAAAGTATGAGGGAAAGAAGTTTGACGTAATCTTTACTATCGGCCAATTCCCAACAAGTATCCTCCTCAGACACCGGGACGAGTTGTTTCCCGGTACTCCTATCGTTTTTCTAGCCATCGATCCACGTCTTGTTGCCGGCCTCTATCCGGCGGCCGCTTTGACCGGGGTTTGGGGAGAGGTCAATTTTAAGCCGAATTTGGAGCTTGCCCTGGCATTGCATCCCGGAACCAAGCGAGTAGCAGTGATCCAAGGGGTTTCTGAGACAGACAAAGACTGGGCAACCCGAGCGCAGGAGGATTTTCGCGCATACCAATCCAGCCTGGAGTTTATTTACCTTACCGGCTTGACCACTGCGGAGATGCGCAACGCACTGGGCGGCTTGCCGCCGAACACCATAGTATTTTTCGTCTCAAGTATACGGGATAAAGCGGGCAATACTTACGAAAGCCCGGAATATCTGAGACAAGTCTCCCCAGGTTCAACTGCCCCGATCTATGGCACCACGGATGCTCATCTGGGAGCTGGAATCGTTGGCGGAAGGCTCCTTAGTTTTGAAGCACTCGGCGTCGAGGGCGGGCAGGTGGGCCTGCGCCTGCTGGCGGGCGAAAAGCCGGAGGACATCGCCCCTCACAGTGTTCCGAGCGTCACCGTGTTCGACTGGCGCGAGCTCCAACGATGGGGCATCAGCGAACAATCACTCCCGCCCGGCAGCGTCATCCGATTCAGGCCGTCATCATTCTGGGAGCAGTACAAGTGGTACATCATCGGCCTCACCACGGCGTGCATCCTCGAAGCACTGCTCATCGCCTGGCTGCTCTTTTTGCGCATCCGGCGTCGCCAGGCCGAGGCTGCGCAGCAGCAGAGCGAAGAGAGAAACCGCGCCATCCTCAACGCCATCCCGGACCTGATGTTCCTCCAGACACGCGACGGCGTCTACCAGGATTACCACGCCAAAGACCCGAAAGACCTGCTCGTTCCAAGCGAGGGATTTATTGGAAAGAACATGCGGGACGTGCTGCCGCCGGAGCTGGCGGAAAAATTCCTCACCTGCTTTCAACACGTGAACGGGTCGCCCGACCCTCAGGTTCTTGAGTACGACCTGACGATAGAAGGTCAGGAGCGTTGGTACGAGGCGCGCCTCGTCAGTAGCGGCGAGAACATCCTGAGCGTCGTCCGCGACATCACCGAGCGCAAACAGGCAGAGGAGGCGTTGCAGAAGAGTGAAGGGCGACTGCGCATGGCGCAGCAGGCGGCCCGCGTCGGCACGTGGGAGTGGAACGTGCGGACGGGCGAGGCGGTCTGGTCGGATATGATCTGGAAGCTGGTCGGGCTTGGACCAGGCGACGGCGCGACGACGGTCGAAAGGTTTGTGGAGTTCGTCCACCCGGAAGACCGTGACCGCGCCCTGCGTAAAGTCCATGAGGTGATCGCCGAGGGCGAGGAGTACTACGACGAGTTCCGCCTCGTCGGGCGCAACGGCCGCGCGCTGTGGGTGTCTGCGAAAGGCCGCCTCATCCGCTCGGCTTCGGGGCAGCCCGAGCGAATGCTCGGCGTCAACATAGACATCACCGAGCGCAAGCGAGCCGAAATGGCCTTGCGCGACGCGATGGCGGTGTCGGAGCAAAACCGGGCGCAGCTTGAGTCAATCTTCCATACGGTCGCCGACGGCCTCATCGTCTCCGACATGGCAGGCAACGTCCTGCTCGTTAATGAGACGATGGCAAGAATGAATGGGTATGAGAGTGCCGACCAGATGAAGCGGAACCTCGCCTACTTCGGCACGATCTACGAACTCTTCTACCCTGACGGGCGGCTCGTCCCCTACGAGGAGTGGCCCCTATCGAAGGCGTTGAGGGGCGAATCGGTGGCTGACTGGGAGCTGCTGGTGCGGCGCAAGGACATCGGGCGGGAATGGTTCTTCAGCTACAGCGGAGAGCCCGTGCGGAACGAGCAGGGCGAATCGGTTCTAGCCCTCCTGGTCACGCATGATATCACCGAGCGCAAGGCGGCGGAGGAAACGCTGCGCCAGAGCGAGGCGCGGTTCAGGAACATGGCCGACACCGCCCCGGTCATGATCTGGATAGCAGACGCGGACAAGCTGCGCACCTATTTCAACAAGCAATGGCTGGATTTCACAGGCCGCAGCATGGACGAGGAACTCGGCATGGGCTGGGCCGAGCTGGTTCACCCGGAGGATTACGACCGCTGCCTCGGAATCTACAGTTCGAGCTTCGATAGCAGGGAGCCTTTCAAGATGGAGTACAGGCTGAGGCGCGCCGACGGAGTGTTCCGCTGGGTGCTCGACAGCGGCACCCCGCGCCTTTCCTCCGGCGGTGAGTTCCTCGGCTATATTGGCTCAACCATAGACATCACGGGCCGCAAGGAGGACGAGGCGGCCCTGCAAGAGATGCTCGGGGAGGTGAGCCGGCTGAAGTCTCAACTCCATGAGGAGAATATTTACCTACGTGAAGAGCTCAAGCTGGAGCACAGCTTCAGCGAGATAATCGGCGGCAGCGATGCTATCAAATATGTTCTCCACAAGATCGAGCAGGTGGCCCCCACCAACTCCACGGTGCTCATCATGGGCGAGACGGGTACGGGCAAAGAGCTGGTCGCCCGCGCCATCCACAGCGAGAGCCCGCGGCGCGACCGCCCGCTCGTTAAGGTCAACTGCGCCGCGCTCTCGCCCTCCCTCATCGAGAGCGAGCTGTTCGGGCATGAGAAGGGCGCTTTCACGGGAGCCACGGGCCGAAAGATGGGGCGCTTCGAGCTGGCCGACCAGGCCACCATTTTCCTGGACGAGATCGGGGAACTCCCGCAGGAATTGCAGGTCAAGCTGCTCAGGGTGATACAGGAGGGCGAGTTCGAGCGCCTCGGCAGCGCCAGGACCATCAGGGTGGACGCCCGCATCATCGCGGCGACCAACCGGAATCTGTGGGACGAAGTCCAGAGGGGCCGCTTCCGTGAAGACCTCTTCTATCGCCTGAACGTGTTCCCCATCACCATGCCGCCCCTGCGCCAGCGCGCGGAAGATGTCACGCTGCTGGTCGAACATTTCATCCGCGTCTTCTCCAAGAAGATGGGGAAAGAGATAACGTCGGTTGCGCCCGCCACGATGAACGCCTTACGCAGCTACGCGTGGCCCGGAAATGTGAGGGAACTCGCCAACGCGATTGAGCGGGCCGTCATCAACAACATCGGGCCGGTGCTGCAAATCTCAAACATCTCGGAAACCTTTAGAGCCGAAGCGCAGCCATTGCCAAATATGACCCTCGAAGAGTTTGAGCGGGAGCACATCATCACTGTTCTCGGCAAGACGAATTGGAGAATCGAGGGGCTGCACGGGGCCGCAGGCATCCTGGGTCTCCACCCGAGCACGCTCCGCACCCGCATGGCTAAACTGAACATCAGGAAGAGTCAACAGAGTTCCGTCTAAACCGCCCGCCGCGCAGGGCCGTGGGCCACTACGGCAGCCGCTAAATACCGAAGCCCCATCGCCTCGTCTTGACAGGCAGGCACACGTCTGCCCTCTGAGATTCTGCCTCCTCTCTGCCTCCCGCTGCCGCGACCCGCGGAATACCGAGGCTCCTTTGGAATTCCGCGGATTCGCGCCCCTCACGGCCTTAAATATTTTTCGAAGGTGTTGGAGGCTATCTGCCGCTGGATAACTCACTTCGAAGAATCGCACTCTAGCTTCCAGTTTTTGTGCACGGCGATTGCACAGCATCCAGGCGTCAGAACTTCCTTCTTACAGTGCAGACATCAATCAAGGGGCCTTGCTCTCGCCCAAACCAAAAGCAGTTGGAACAAAGGTTCCGATACAGAAAAAGTGTCGCCATGGACATGATTAAGAGAGACGACTCGATTGTTAACGTGACCCGAATCACTGTCTGCCCCGAACACCGGAAGGAAATGTGCCAGACAATCTCGTCCCTGGTTGAGTCGGTGAAAAGGGAGAGGGGCTGTTTGACGTTCTGCCTCTACGAGGAGGCGGGTGATGAGAACACATTCGTTTTAATAGGGGAGTGGGAGACGCCCGACGCCTGGAACGACCACCTGCACTCGGACAATTTTGCGGTCCTGCTCGGCTCCATCGGCCTCCTGTGCAACCGCTCCCCCATTGACTTCAAACTGCTGTCGCATGTCGCAGCCGTCGAGGAGATGACCAGGGCCAGGATTGAATGCCAGACGTGGTGAGGTTCACAGGCCACGACTAAAGCAAATTTCGGAAAAGGACTTTCCCCATGAGAACTCATCTTGCACAGGAGGCTACGGAGCGCCGCTCCTACATAGACGTTGAGCTCAGCGAACACTGTAGTAACGCGCCGGAACTCTACTTGCCGGCGATGTTGGACGCCATCTCTTCGGGCGTGGCGGTGCTGGACGAGTCCGGGACGATTCTTTACGCGAACAGGGCCTGGCGTCAGTTGGCCGCCCGGCGTGGCCTGGCGCATGACCTGTGTGGAGTCGGGCTGAGTTACCTTGAGGTCTGCCGGCAGATTTCGGGCGCGCGGCCCGAGGAAGTCGCCGCCGTGACGGAGGGCATCACTCAAATCCTGCTGCGCAGAGAGTTCGAATTTCAGAAGGAATATTCCTGTCATGCCGCTCACGCCCGGTGGCGGGGGCTGATTCACGCGACGCGGTTCGACCTGCCCAACGCTTTCCGCGTCCTGGTGACTCACGACGAGGTCGCGCCGGATAAACAGGCGGAGGATGATGAGACCCTGCGCCTCCGGGCGGAGGAGACGCTCGTCAACTTGAGCGGCCGGCTCATCAACGCGCAGGAGGAGGAGCGAAAACGCATCGCCCGTGAACTCCACGACGACCTGAATCAGAGAATGGCGCTTCTCTCAATCGAGTTGGCGCAGGTCGGGGAGAGGATACAAAAGCCGCGCCAGCTGCGCCCGCTCATCCACAGCCTGCAAACGAAAGCCCAGGAAATCTCCGCGGAGATTCACCGCCTCTCTTACAGGCTGCATCCCTCGAAGCTGGATCACCTGGGTCTGGCGGCGGCGGTCGAGAGCTTGTGCGGGGAACTCTCAGGGAGCGGGAAGATCAGGGTCGAGTTCCATCAGAAAGGTTTCCCGGCCGTCGTCACGAATGACATCAGCCTGTGCGTCTTCAGAATCGCGCAGGAGTCTCTGCGCAATTGCCTTAAACATAGCGGCGCGCGTCAGGCTAGGGTCGTGCTTGAGAAGACCGAGGGGGCCGTCCTCCTCTCCGTCACAGACGACGGGCGCGGCTTTGATTCGAGGTCGGACGAGATGACCAGGGGGCTCGGCTTCACCAGCATGAGGGAGCGGCTGCATCTCGTAGGGGGTGAGATGCGAATACGCTCGCAGCCACTGAGCGGGACGCGGATTGAAATATCAGTGCCCCTGGCCGAAGGAAGGTGAGACTTATCCAGCAGGACACCTCGCAACTAACGTGTCAGATGCTTTAGAGCATTGATTCAGTAATGGAGGGGTTATGAAACGCACGCGCGTCATACTGGCGGACGATCACACCTTGATGTCGGACGCTCTGAAGAATCTGCTCGAACCCGAGTTCGAGGTCGTCGGCATCTTCGCCGACGGCCTCTCGCTCGTCGAGGCCGCGCCCGCCCTCGGCCCGAATGTGATAGTCCTGGACATCGGGATGCCGAAGATGAATGGCCTGCTCGCCGGCCAGCGGCTCAAGCAGTTGATGCCGTCTGTGAAGCTGATTTACCTCACGATGAATCATGACCCGGACGTGGCCGCCGAGGCTTTTCGCCTGGGGGCCTCCGGCTATCTGGTTAAGAATTCTGCCGCCTCGGAGTTGGTGCGGGCGATACGCGATGTCGTGCGCGGCGGGGCCTACGTGACGCCGCTGATGACGAAAGACATGGTCGGGTCGGTCATCCGAAATTTCAAGCACAGGAAGGAGCCGCGCGACCTGACACTGCGCCAGAAGGAGGTGCTGCAACTGCTTGCCGAAGGGCGCTCGATGAAGGAAGCCGCTTTCATCCTGAACGTCTCCCCGCGGACTGTCGCCTTCCACAAGTACACCATGATGGAGCACCTCCACCTGAGGAGCAGCGCCGAGTTGATTCAGTATGCGATGAGGAACTCGGTCACTGCCGCGTGAAACAAAGAGGGCTGTCGCTGATTGCTTGTGTCGGGGCGAGAAGGAAGTGGCTGAGTTTTTGATAATAGTCTCAAGGCGGCTCAAGTTTCTGCCGGGCCTGGCGGTGGGGGTTCTCTTCGGGCTGTTGGCGACAGCCCCGCTGAACCGGCAGGCGAGCGAGCCTTCCGACCCAAAGCCTCACCAGGCCACGTTTGACATCGCTCGCCTGTCGCCCACAGAACTCGAATCGCTCACGCTCGACGCCCTCACGGCATTGCAGCAGAGGAAAGGGCCCGTGGCACACAGGGGTTTTTTTAACCTTGCGTGGAGTTCGTGGGACCGGCCTGGGAACAACCTGTCGCAGGTGCGGCTGGGGATGGAGAACGCGAGGCGGCTGCTGCCGCTAGCCAAGAAATTGACGCTCGAATCGCTCGACGAGAAGCTGAAGACCTCAAGGCTGTCGAGAGAGAAACGGCTGATCGCTGCGGTGCACCGGCTTGTGCTCGACCCGAGCTTGGGCGGCTCCTCCGAGGTGCGGGACGACGACTTAAAGGTCATTTACGTCGGCCCCGATTACGCGGCCTTTCTGACTTCTGATGACGAAACCATGCTGTTGCTCGGCCACGAACTGACCCACGTCGCGGCGCGCGCCGGGAGGCTGAATTTTTTTATCGAGGACGTGAATAAGGTCGCGCGGGCCGCCGCCAATCTGGAGCTTGCCGAAAGGCAGAAGGAGGAGTTGGCGTGTGACTACACCGGCGCGGAGGTTCTCAAGCGTTACATCGCTCTTCATCCCACTGAAGAGACCAGCGTCGAGCGTTTCTCGCGCGTCTTCGATTACGAGCCCCCTGCCGAACGCCTCGCCCGCGCCTGGGAAGACTTCTGCGCCTCCTACAACGGCGACTCCCCGGACGACGAGCATTTAAGCCAGGATCAAACCATTCGCGCTCTACTCGGACTCGACCCGGAGTTGAAAGCCCTGATACCGGGCGACGCCATCTCGACACGGCTCTGCCGCTGAGCACCTTCAGCACCAATCCCAATCACGTTTCCTTCGATTCGTACTGTCATTTTTACCAGTAGTTATTGGTGGAAAATCGCTTAGGATGCTGGCGAAGTTTCTCCGTCACGGAGACGCCTTACGCCGCGCCTCCTCAGAGCAAGATCGGGGTCAGGCTAAAAAATCTGCGTAAGGGGAGGAGGGAAAGTGACGCGCGCTCGCATCTTGCTCGCAGACGATCATAAGGGAATGCGCGACAGGGTCGTCCGCCTGCTGGAGCGCGAATTTGAGATGCTTGAGCCGGTGCAAGACGGTCAAGAGCTTTTAGAGGCGGTCTCCAGGTTGAAGCCGGACGTATGCCTCATGGACATCTCGATGCCGGTCGTCAACGGCATCGAGGCCGCGATCCAACTCAAAGAGAACGGGTCGAAAACCAAAATCATCTTCTTAACAATTCACGAGGACACGGATTTTCTGGTGGCGGCGCTGAAGGCCGGGGCCTCCGGTTACGTCGTCAAGCCCCGAATGGCCTCGGACCTGCGTGTCGCAGTAAAAGAAGTGCTGGCCGGACGTACATACATCTCATCCTCACTGCGCCCCGTAACTCAAACAGACTGAAACGCGACCGGCCCTCTTCGGGGAAACTCCGTCATGAAAGTTGATCACAAGAGCGGGCCGGGACGAGTCGCCGACGGCGTTCCCCACTTTGATAAACAGGCCGGGGACGAAGACCGGGATGAGATTTCGCCAGCGGGCGAGGGGCAGTTTAGCCTGGCCTTCGCGCACGCCCCGATAGGCATGGCGATTTTCGGCCTCGACCAGCGCCTGCACAGGGCCAACAGCGCGTTCTGCAAAATGCTCGGCTACAACCAGCGCGAGCTGCTTGAGCATACTTTGCTCGACTTCACGCACCCAGACGACAGGAAGAAAGATAAGGCGCTGGCCGGCCAACTGCTCCGGGGCGGGATTCCGAGCTACCGGCTGGAAAAGCGTTGCCTCAAACGGGACGGGCGCGAGGTCTGGCTCGACGTGACGGCGCTCCTCGTCAGAGACAGTCAGAACGAACCGCTGTACGGCTTGGCGATGGTCGAGGACATCACCGAGCGGAAGCGCGCCGAGGAGGCTTTGAGGGCCAGCGAGGAGCGTTACCGCTCCTTCGTCGTCAACAGCTCCGAAGGCATCTGGCGCTTCGAGGCTGGGCAGCCTATAGATACTAGCCTGTCGGCCGACGAGCAGCTTGAGATGTTGTCCGAGCACGGCTACCTGGCCGAGTGCAACGACGCAATGGCGCGCATGTACGGCTGCGAGCGTGCTGACGACCTGGTCGGCGCGAGCTTCCAGGCACTCCGCTCGGCCTTAAACGACACGACGCGCGCCAACGCGCGAGCCTTCATCGAAAACGGCCACCGGCTGTTCGACGCGGAATCGGTCGGGTTCGGCGCGGGCGGCAGCAAGAGATTCTTTTCCAGCAACATCATCGGCATCGTCATCAACGGATACCTGCTCCGCCTCTGGGGGACGCAGCGCGACGAAACCGAGCGCAAAATTTTCGAGGAGCAGCTCGAAAGTTCACGCCGGCAGATGCGCGCTCTGGTCTCCCGCCTGCAATCGCTCAGCGAGAAGGAGAGGGCGGGCATCGCGCGTGAGCTGCATGACAGCCTCGGGCACGGGTTGACGGCCTTAAAGATGGACGCCTCCTGGCTCAGCAAAAGATTGCCGGACGCCGGAGCTGAGGGCGTTCGCAACGAGATAGCCGCAAGGCTCAAGGAGATGACACAGCTTCTGGAGCAGACCATTGCCGTCGTCAGAAATCTCTCAACGGAGTTGAGACCGGAGGTGCTTGATAAATTCGGACTCTCGGCGGCTGTCGAATGGCAGTGCCAGGAGTTCGCACGGCGCACGGGGCTCTCTTGCCAGTGCCGCTTGCCGAAAGACGAGTTGCCTTTAAATACCGAGCACTCGACCGCTCTTTTCCGCATTCTTCAGGAGGCGCTAACGAACGTCGTGCGCCACGCCCAGGCGAAGAGTGTGAAGGTGGACCTGCGCGCCGCAGACGGGCTCATGACACTCGTCGTGCGGGACGATGGCAGAGGTGTCAAGGAAGAGGAGCTGTCAGCGCCCGCCTCGCTCGGCCTGCTGGGAATGCGCGAAAGGGCCGAAGGCTCGGGAGGCACTTTTAACGTGTCGAAAGGTTTTCACGGCGGGACCGTGGTTAAGGCCAGCATCCCCTTCGACGCCAGTGAAGCCAGCCCGCAACAAGAGGGGCCATGTTTCGCGCTCTCATCGTAGACGATCACGCCGTCGTCCGGCGGGGCTTGAGGGAAATTCTGGCGGACGAGCGGAATCTCGAAGTGTCGGAAACGGCGGACCCGCACGAAGCCCTGAGATTGATCCGGGAGCAGCCCTGGAGCCTGGTGGTGCTCGACATAGACCTGCCGGGCAAGAGCGGCCTCGAACTGCTCAAGGACGTGAGGCGCGAGCGGCCCCGCCTGCCCGTGCTAATCCTGAGCGTCTACCCCGAGGAGCAGTTCGCCCTGCGCACTTTCAATGCCGGTGCCTCCGGCTTCCTGTCCAAAGTCTCCGCCCCCGAAGAACTCGTCAAGGCGGTGAGAAAGATTCTGCGGGGCGGGAAATATTTCAGCGAGCGCGTCGTGGACAAGCTCCTGTGCAGCCCGAACCAACGTGGGGCCGAGCCGCCGCACGACCTGCTCTCCGACCGGGAGTTTCAGATTCTGTGCCTCTTCGGCGGCGGCAAGACGGTCAAAGAGATCGCCAGAGAACTAAGCCTTAGCCCACCGACCGTCAGCACCTACCGCGCGCGCATACTGGAGAAGATGCAGATGCGGACGACCGCCGAGTTGATGCGCTACGCCATTCAGAACCGCCTGGTTAATTGACGCAGCGCGCGGACCTTTCCACTCCCCGGCGTCCCACCCTCCTCCAAAGATTAAATCACCCCCTCCTCTTTCCCGGCTGTCATTCGAAATATGACAGCCGAGACCCTTCATCATCACGACAGATAAATCATTCTTTCGCTGATTGTCGCCGGACCCATCTGAAGGCAAAATCACTCCTGCGCGCACGGGAAAGGTAGTCGTCGAGAGTGAAAGAATTAAAGATAGTTATCGTGGAAGATTTTGAGATGTTGAGCCACCTGTTGAGGCGGACGCTTTCAAGGACTGAGGGGCTCAATGTCGTTGGCATAGCGGCGGACGGAGTCAAGGCAATAAGCCTGGTGCGGGAGCATAACCCTCACGTGCTGGTTCTGGACATCTCGCTGCCTCTCAAAGACGGGATTGAGGTGCTCGAAGAGATTCGCGCCACGGACTCTTCGACCATTATCATCATGTTCACGGCGGAACAGTCGCCGATTATCAAGAAGGTCTGTCTGGAGGCCGGTGCCAATTACTTTCTGGATAAATCACAGGTAGCGGAGCTGACTGAAATATGCAGCTTGCACCGGCTGGCGCTCTAGTGTAGTAGAGGCCGGCGGCAGCGGGCGCGGGGCGTTACTGGCAACCAGTAACAACGTCCGGCGCTCGCGCGGCCGGGCGCGGCCGATCAGTGGGAGGTCGGCCGCGCCCGGCACATTAACTTTAGAGAACGGCGCGCGATTGGGATTAGTCTAGATGGAGAAAGACGGTATCGGTGTGAATACGAGGATAGAGAGAATCGAAGACACGCTCATGAGTTTGATCGAAGGATTTGCGCGATACAAAGCGCAGCTCATACAGGCGTACGACTATGCCCAAAGGCTGTCCTCGCGCGTAGCGTTCGGCTTCTTAAGTTCGGAAGAGGCGGCGTCACATCGCGACGAGCTGAACCACGCCCTCCGAGATTATTTCCGACTGCGCGACCAGCTTGACTGGTGGCTGGAGCAGGCCCGTCAGATTATCGCTAGTATGCTGGAGGTGGAGCGAGGGGCGGCGTCAGCGTGTGCGCTCATTTCTGATTGTGACCAGGAGAAAGCGCAGGCCCACGAATTTGAAGAGCCGGGCGGGCTCTTCATTGAGCTGGAAGAGGTGTTTTGAGCTTCGGCCGCTGTTGAGAGAGCGGAGTGATGACACCATGTAAGCGGTGGTAGCGGCGCTTCTGTCCGCTGTCGGCCGGCACGCCGTTGTCTATGATCGTCACTTCAAAAGTGTCGTCGTCAATCCACTCGATTGAGCCCTTCCCTGAAGCCCCGTTGGCAAACGTCTGGTAAAGCATCCCCTCGGAATATTGCCACGTGCCCTGGCTCGCCGCCCTGCGCCCCTGCCGATCCTTCACAACGAATTTAGAGGTGCCGTCGGCGTTGAAGGTGTTAGTGACTTCGACGGGCCGCCCGCCCGCGGAGAGATTCGCGCGCCACACCCCCACAAGCCGCCACGACGGAGACTGAGTGACAGGCGCAGGCGTGTGGGAAGGCGCACCTTCGCCTCTGGTCTTCGGTGTCTCTGGTTCTCCTTCGCCGTTCTTCCCCGCTTCGGTCTTACCTGGGCCAATTTCCGTACTCCCCGGCGCGTCGCCACGGCCAGGGCCGACCGCGGCCTGTGGCGTGGGAGAAGCGACGGCCTGACGCGGGCGCGTGTCCCCGTCTCTCGACGCGAGGAAAAGTACGGCCCCGACAATCAGGCCGGCGGATAAAAGTGCTATGGCGGAGTACAGAAGCCAGGGACTCTTTCTCGCGCGTGGAAGTGTAGGCCGGGTCGCCGGCAGGAGTTCAGTCGCCAGAGGAGTCGTCGAGCGCGCGGCCGGGCGCTGTAGAGTCGCGAGAGGTGTGTAAGGGACCAGCGTGGAGCCGTCGTCCAGACAGTAGATTAACGTTTGATCCGAGTAGGCGCGATTACAGCGTGGGCATTGTCTCATCACAACTCTCCGTGCCGGACGACCACCCATGCTTCTACCTCAGGTCTGAAGTTAAAGCAACATTTTATCGCCGGCACTGAGGAAGCGATTCGTCCACCGGGGCGGATCAACCCCGCCGGGGCTGGGCCAAAAGTTTCCCGCCGCGGGGGTGAAAGCGCGCGGCCGCGCCGGCAATACTTGTTTGAAGATTGATGGGCGCGCGCGGCCTGTGCTAGCCTGACGTGCTCTTAGCAAAATCCCGAACATTAAGGCAGTCTCGAAGAGCGACTTTTCTTCGGGCGACCAGGTCAGGACGAAACCGACTCAGGAGGATGGTCTTTCGATGAGCAGGAAAGTATCCAGGCGGACATTCGCGAAGCTGGCCGGCGCGGCGGCGCTGGCCTCCACTGTGACGACGCCCTTTGAGGCGGCGGGCGCGGCGTCACAAAACAGTCAGGCGGCAACGTCCGCTTCTGGCCCACAACGCGCCTTCCCGCAAGGCTTCCTCTGGGGCACGGCGACGGCCTCCTATCAGGTCGAGGGCGCGGTCAAAGAGGACGGCCGCGGCCCCTCCATCTGGGACACCTTCTCGCACACGCCCGGCAAGGTCGTGAACAACGCGAACGGCGACGTGGCGGACGACCACTACCACCGCTACAAGGAGGACGTGCAGCTGATGAAGGCGCTCGGCGTCAAGGGCTACCGCTTCTCCGTCGCGTGGCCGCGCGTCTTCCCCAACGGCGACGGCCCGGCGAACCCGAAGGGCCTGGACTTCTACAACCGCCTCGTGGACGAACTACTTGCCAACGGCATCGAGCCGTACGCGACGCTCTACCACTGGGACCTGCCGCAGTCCTTGCAGGACCGCTTCGGCGGCTGGGAGGGGCGCGAGACCTCAAAGGCTTTCGCGGACTACGCGGGCCACGTCGCCGCGCGCCTGACCGACCGCGTCAAGCACATCTTCACCATTAACGAGTTCGGGGCCTTCGTCGAGGTCGGCTACCGCATGGGCGTCCACGCGCCGGGCCTGAAGCTCACGGGCCTGCGCCTCAACCAGACGCGCCACCACGCCGTGCTGGGCCACGGCCTGGCCGTGCAGGCCATCCGGGCCAGCGCGAAGCCGGGCACGAAGGTCGGCCTGGCCGAGAACATCACCATTGCCGCCCCCGTCATCGAGACGCCCGCGCACATCGCGGCGGCCGAGCGCGCGACGCGCGAGATGAACGCGCAGTACCTGACCGTCATCATGGAAGGGAAGTACACCGACTTGTACTTGAAGTCGGCCGCGGCTGACGCACCGAAGTTCACGCCCGAGGATTTGAAGGTCATCTCAAGCCCGCTCGACTTCGTCGGCATCAACGTCTATACGCCGCAGTTCGTGCGCGCCGACGAGTCTGCGCCCGCCGGCTTCGCCTACGTGCCGCACCCGCCTTCGTTCCCGCATGCGCCGTCGTTCTGGCTCTTCATCGCGCCGGAGGCGCTCTACTGGGGGCCGCGCCACGTCGCGCGCCTCTGGAACGTCAAGGACATCTACATCACCGAGAACGGCTGCTCGTCATCGGACGTGCCGGCCGATGACGGCATCGTTTACGACACGGATCGCGTGACGTACCTGCGGAACTACCTGACGCAGCTACAGCGCGCGACGAGCGAGGGCGTCCCCGTCCGCGGCTACTTCCTCTGGAGCCTGATGGACAACTTCGAGTGGGCCGACGGCTATACCAACCGCTTCGGCCTGCACTACGTCAACTACGACACGCAGAAGCGGACGCCGAAGCTGAGCGCCAACTTCTACCACGAAGTCATCGCCCGCAACGCCGTCGCCTGAATCAAAGTTCATCTTCAAAGTAAGACGGGCCGGAAGGATGACTCCCTCCGGCCCGTCTTGTTTCGAGTTGGGTCCTAAAGTTTATTCCGGCGCGATGGAAGAACTCGTCTGCGTCGGGCCTTGCGTCAGGCCGCGGCTGACGAGGATTTTGATCTCGACGCGGCGGTTCTCGGTGCGGCCCGCCCGTGTCGCGTTGTCCGCGACCGGGTTCAACTCGCCGTAGCCGTAAGGCGTGATGATGCGGCGCAGCGGGATGTTGTGATTCTCGACGAGGTAGCGAATCACGTTGTCGGCGCGCTGCTGGCTGAGGCGGCGATTCAGCTCCTTGCCGCCTTCCTGGCTGGCGAAGCCGCTCACTTCGAGGACGTAGCCCCTGGACTGGAGCGCCTTCTGTGCCAACTGATCGAGCTGGGATTTGGCGTCGGCCGAAAGCACGGCGCTGCGCCTGCGGAAGAGGACGGTCGCGCCGCCCTGCGGCTCGTAGTCGTCCAGAGACGAGATGCGCTCGTTGGCCGAGTTGACTCCGACCAGGGCCGCGTCCGCGGTCTCCTGCGCGGCCCTCGCGCCGCCGCGCGCGGCGTTCGAGACGGCCGCCAACTCGTCAATCTGCCCCGAGAGCTTTTGAGAGTTCTGCTCGACCTGATCGATGCGGCCTTCGGCCGAGCCGACGCGCGTCTCCACAGGGTCAACGCGCGACTCGACCGTGCGCGCGACTCTCAGGTCGGATTCGTTGAAACGAATCTTCTGGGCCACGAGCTGGCCGGAAGCGTCGCCGCGCCCCTCGACCTCGACGTTGAGGCCGCGGAGAATGTTGGTCAACTGGTAGCGCGTGCCGCCGCCCAGGAAGCCGCCCTTCGACTTGACGCTCGTCTGGTCGTTCATCACGACGGTCGTGTCAGCGCCGCTCATGTCGCGGACGACGAAGGTGTCCGCGTCGCGCCGCGTGATGACGCCTTTCAGCTTCATCTTCTGCCCGGAGGCGACCGTCGTGGTGTTGGTAGATTGGGACGAAGTGTTCTGGGCCAGTGCTGCCGGCGCGAGCGCCAGCAGGAGCACGAGCGAGGCACACAGATAGCTTAAAGTTCTAAAGTGGTTCGCAGTCATGGACAATGTCTCCCTTATCACAAGAATATTTGAATCGCGCGCGAAACAGCCAGCGGTCACGCGTGTTATTCGCGTGCGAGGTTCGGCACGCCGAAGCAATGCGACGATTCAGTTGGTGGGCAAGATACCTGTGATTGAACGGCTGCGGGTTGCGACCCGGTTATGAATCGCCTGCGGAATCTTTGCGCTTAATTGCGTGTTTGCGTTCACGCCCGGCCGCCCTCGCCGGACCCTGGGCCAAAAAGAAGGGGCGCGAAGCGCGGCCCTTCTTTTTCGCGCACATAGAAACCGGGACGCTAATCCCCGACAGATTAAGCGCCCCGATTTTCTTGTGAAGGGAGAAGTTGTCCTTCCCCTTGTGCGAGACATCTTATGGCCGCGCGCCCCTCGCTTGGTTGCGGCTTCGTTGCGGTGCTGTGACGGATAGCTTTCGTCCGTGTTGCAATTAAGAATTAGGGAGGGCCGTGAATCTGGGACGCGTTGCAGCAGCGAACGCGCCCCATGAGCGTGCTCTCGTATCTATCAGGTTCAAAGGTCCGTGCGGCTGATGAATCGCGGCGGCGTCAGAAGATGCGCGCGATTTTCTTCATGCCGCGGCTGAACCAGTTGCCGGTCTTCCTGGCGGCGCTGGCCGTCTTGTCCCTGGCGTCTTCGGCCTTGTCGCCGACCTCGTTGCCGACAGTTTTGGCCCCGTGGCCCACGGCCTTGACGCCGTCCTCGGCCTTGTCCGCGGCCGCTTCGCCGACGGCATGGACCTTGCTGCCGACGACTTTCGCGCCCTCGGCGGCCTGGTCCTTAACGTCCTCGGCCTTGTCGCCTACTTCTGTGCCAACTTCGACGGCCTTGTCTTTCGCGTCGCCGGCCTTGTCGGCCGCCCCGGACGCGACTTTCTTCGCGCCGTGGCCCACGGCCTTCGCGCCTTTGGCCGCCTCGCCCGCCACGTCCTCGGCCTTGTCCGCCGCCTCGTTGCCGACCGTCTTGGCCCCACTGACCGTCTTGTCTTTAACGTCCTCGGCCTTGTCGCCCACCTCCTGGGCCGCGGCCTTAGTCTCTTCCTTCGCGCCGTTCCGCTGCTGTGTGTCCTGAGCGAAAACACCCGCCGCCAACGCTAACGTGCACATGAATGCACACAAAAATTTACGCATGATGCTTAACTCCCCTCGCGTTGTACTGAAATCAGCCGTCCCTCATGGGGCTGTAAAGCTAATCGCAACTGAGATGCCACGGATGGCGGAGTTGGCGTATAATGCTCCTCCAAATATTGAATACCTTGCGCCCCTCGCGGGGGGCGGGGCTTTATCGGAAGTCAGTATTAAGAGCCTTTTATGAAATTTCTACATCTCGCGGACATCCACCTGGGCTGCCGCCGCTACAACTTGGAAGAGCGCACGAAGGATTTTTTCCGGGCCTGGCACGAGGTCATAACCACACACGCCATCCCCACCCGAGTTGATTTCGTACTCATCGCCGGCGACTTTTTCGACCGCCGCAACATTGACCCGCAGGCGATGAATCACGCCATCGCCGGCCTGGACCTGCTGAAAGACGCGGGCATCCCCGTCGTCGCCATCGAAGGCAATCACGACCAGCGCGACGCCGTCTCCGAGCACAGCTGGATGCGCTCGCTCTCGGAGTGGGGCTTCCTCAAACTCCTGGAGCCGCGGGCAAACCCGGAGGGCGGCTTCCGGCTCGTGCCGTGGGACGAGGACGAGCGCGCGGGCTCTTTCGTGGACATCGCCGGCGCGCGCATCTTCGGCTCGCACTGGTTCGGCGCGTCTGCTTCGGCCGCCGTGCCGCTCCTGGCAGACGCACTGCGCGACGCGCGCGGCGAGGGGCGCTTCAACATCCTGATGCTGCACACGGACGTGGAGGGCCAGACCAATCGGCCCATCCCCGCCGTCCCGGTCGCGAAACTGAAGGAGCTGAAACAGCTCGTCAACTACCTCGCGCTCGGCCACACGCACAAGCGGTTCGATCTGGACGGCTGGGCCTTCAACCCCGGCTCGCTTGAGCCCACCTCGATTGACGAATACAAGGAGGCGCGCGGCGCGTTCCTCGTCGAAGTGGACCAGGAGCACAACGTCAAGGCCGAGGCCATTGACGACTACGTGCAGCGCCCCTTCCAGCGGCTCTCGTTCGACGTGTCGGGCGTCGAGGACGCAGAGGCTGTTTACGCCGGCGTGATGGAGATGATCGAGCGCGAGGCGCGCAGGCACGACGCCGAAAGCGACGCCCCGGCCCCGATCATCGAAATCACTCTGCGCGGGCAGTTGGGCTTTAAGAACTCGCTCCTGCAAGTCGGCCGCATGAGGGACGAGGCGCGCGAGCGCACGGACGCTTTGCACGTCATGATTCGCAACCAGAGCGTCCCCGTGGAGTACGCCGTGGCCGCCGGGATGGACGCGCAGGCCCCGCGCCACGAGCGCGAGCGGCGCATCATCGAAGACCTGATCGCGCGCGACAACCGCTACAAGCACCGCGCCCGCGAGATGGCCGAGCTGGTCATAGAGGCCAAGCGCCAGGCGCTCGGCAACGAAGCCCCCGACAAGATTCTCGAACTGATCGCGCAAAAGCTGGAACGAGACGGCGCGCAAGCCAGCCCGGACGCCGAAGCCGCCACGGCCGAGCCCGCGCCGACCGCCGCCGCCCTGAGCGCCATCGAACGCAATGCAGTGGTCAGTGGTCAGTAGTCAGCGGTCAGTTAATAAACTGATTTTCCAACTGACCACTGACCACCGGCCACTGACCACTGACCATGAGTGAAGCCTCAGACAAGGTGCGCGGCGTCCGCGAGTTGCCGCTCTTCCCGCTGCCGGTCGTGCTCTTCCCAGGCGTGCCGATGCCGCTTCACGTTTTCGAGCCGCGCTACCAGCGCCTGCTCGCGGACGTGCGCGCCGGCGACCAGTTGTTCGGCCTCTCCTACTTCGACGCCACGGGGGCGGCCGCCGACGCGCCCCCCGTCGGCCACGTCGGCTGCGTCGCGGAGGTGACGGAAGTCCAGCCCCTGCCCGACAACCGGGCCAACATTCTGACGGTCGGGCTGGTTCGCTACCGCGTCGAGTCTTACGTGGACCACGGCGACCCGTACCTCGTCGGCCGCGTCCGGTTCTTCGAGGACGAGGGCGAGAACCCGCAAAGTCTGGCCGAGCGCGCCGACGAAGTCTCGAAGCTCTTCATCAGAATCGCGCGCGCGGTGCGTATCATCAACGACGAGCGGGCCAGTTTGCCGGAATTGCCGCCGACCGAGCCGGAGCGCCTGTCGTTCTTGGTCGCGGCCGCGATGGAGTTGGAGACGGAGGTCAAGCTGGAGCTGTTGGAGCTGCGCTCGACCTCGGAGCGCCTGAAACGCTTGCGCGACCTGCTGGCGCGCGCCGCCCCCGGTTACGAGGAGCGCGCGCGCATACACGACATCGCCAAAGGCAACGGCCACGGCGGCAAGAAAATAGACCTCGAATGACGAACACTCTCGAACGAGCGGCGGGCGACGCGGCGGGCGAGCGCATACAGGTTCGCGTCCTCTTCTTCGGCGCGGCGCGCGACCACGTGGGACGCGAGGAGGCCGAAGTGAGTTTGCGCGCGCCAATGAACGCGGCCGCGGCCTTCGAGGAGATTCTCTCGCTCTACCCGCCTTTGCGCCGCTTCGGGCGTTCGCTCCTTTTCGCAGTCAACCAGGAGTACGCGCGGCCCGACACCGCGGTGCGCGCGGGCGACGAGTTGGCCGTCTTCCCGCCCGTGAGCGGCGGGTCGGGGGAAATGGGCGCGGGGACGCGGGGACGCGGGGACGCGGGGAAAGATTTTTTTGAGCTGACGACCGAGCCGATTGATGTCGGGGAGGTGGCACGTCGCGTAGTCCCTCCTGAGTGCGGCGCGACCGTGACGCTCGACGGCTACGTCCGCGAGTGGACGCGCGGCCGCCGGACGCTTCACCTCGCCTACGAGGCTTACGCGCCGATGGCGTTGAGCGAGTTGCGCAGGCTCGGGCGCGAGGCGCGCGAGCGGTTCGAGGTCGCGCACGTCGGCATCGTCCACCGCACGGGCCGGCTCGAAATCGGGGAGACGAGCGTCGTCGTCTCCGTCAGCGCCCCGCACCGCCGCGCGGCCTTCGAGGCGTGCGAGTGGACCATCCGCGAACTCAAGCGTCGTGTGCCAATCTGGAAGAAAGAGTTTTACGAGGACGGCGAGGTCTGGGTCGAAGGCGAGGGCGCACCCGAAGAGTTGCCGCCGCATTCGCAGGCGGTCGGAAGCACTCAACAGGCCGACTGACTCAACCCCTTCGCGCCTTTAGTTTTCACTTTGCGCCTTTGCGTGAAGCTCTTTAGTTTCTCGCAAAGGCGCAAAGGGAAGACGTAAGACGCAAAGTGTAGAGCCTTTCAATCCGCACTCCGAATTCCTGGAGGTCAACGTCATGCAGCCAACGAAAAGTTTCGTCGCGCGAGCCCTCCTCTTCGCCGCGCTGCTCCTGGCCGGCGCGCGCGTCGCGCCCGTGCGCGCGCAAGAAGCGCAGCAGCAGGACGACGAGGTCTTGCGGATCAAGGCCGAGCTGGTCCAGACGGACATGATGGTCTTCGACAGGCAGGGCCGCTTCGTCGAAGGCTTGACTCCCGAACAGTTCGAGCTGACTCTCGACGGCAAGCCCCGGCCCGTCTCTTTCTTCGAGCGCGTGGCGGCCGGGAGCGCCACGGAGGCCGCGCAGTTGTCTGCGAAGACGAACGGCGTCGCGGGCTTGAGTGCCGGGCAGGGCAAGGCTCCTCCGCCCGCGGCCGCGCCGGGCCGCGTGATCTTCTTCTTCCTCGACGACCTGCACCTCAGCGAGTCCAGCCTGATGCGCGCGCGCAGGGCGCTGACGGAGTTCGTGGAGACGCAGATGGGCCAGGACGACCGCGTGGCAATCGTCTCCGCCAGCGGGCAGATAGGCTTCCTTCAGCAACTGACGGAGTACAAGCCCGTGCTGCGCACGGCCATCGGCCGCCTCAACTACAAGCGGAACCCGGAGACCTACGCGGGCAAAGTCCCGATCAGCGACTACCAGGCCATGCAGGTCACGGACCATTACAACCGCGACCTGTTCATCTATCTGGTGGCAGCGACCATCAACGAGTATCAGGCGAGCGGGCCGCTGATGCGTGTCGCGGCGAACATGGTCAGGAACCGCGTGCGCCAAATCTCCGCGAAGGCGAAGACGGTGACGAACGAGCTGCTCGACGTGCTGGAGAGCCTGATGCAGTCGTCCTCGCAGCTCCCCGGCCGCAAGCTGGTCTTCTTCATCTCGGACGGCTTCATGGCCGACGTGCGCGGCTCGAACTCCGTGCCGCTGCTCAAGCGCGTGACGGAGATGGCGGCGCGCACGAACGTCGTCGTCTACACGATGGACGCGCGCGGGACTTTCGGCGACCCGTCGGTTGACGCGAGCCGCAACGAGTTCCCGGACGGGATGTCAACGGGCACGCAGGCGCGCAACCCGATGATGGAGGCTTCGGCGCTGCAAGCGCCGCTGCACACCCTGGCCGAGGACACGGGCGGGCGTGCCATCATCAACTCCAACTCGTTCCCGGACGCCTTCCGGCAGGCCATTGACGAGACCGCCAGTTATTACCTGCTCGCGTGGCGGCCGGACACAGAGGAGCAGCGCACGGGCCGTGCGCGAATCAAAGTCAGCATCAAGGACCGGCCCGACCTGCGCGTGCGTCTCCGGCGCAACTACTACGCCCCGCCGCCCGCGGGGAAGACTGACGAGAAGAGTGCCGACACGAAGAAGGCGGAGGCGTTGACGCCGGAGGCCGAGTTGCTGACCTCATTGGGGGCCATTTACCCGCGGCGGACGCTGCCCGTCGCGCTCGCGGTCGGCTACCTCAACACGCCGGACCAGGGGCTCGCGCTCAAAGTCTCCATGCATCTTGAGCGCGGGGCGCTGGACGTGGTGATGAATGACGCGAAGAAGTCTGAGGTGGACGTGATCGGCGCGGCGATAGACGACCGCGGCGTCATCGTCACCTTCAAGCAGGTGCTGACCGTCGCGGCCGACCCGTCCGCGCAGAACGAGCGGCAGCCCGTCGTGTGGAACCAGCAGTTGAAGCTGCCGCCGGGTCTTTATCAGGTGCGCGTCGCGGTGCGCGAGCGCACGAGCGGCCGCACGGGGAGCGCGCAGCAGTGGATCGAAGTGCCGGACGTTTCGGCGGGCCATTTCCAGCTGAGCAGTCTCTTTTTAGGCGAGCGCAAGGCGGCGCGGCCGGACGAGAAGTTTGCCAACGCGAGTGGCCCACGCCCGGTCACGGTTGACGTTGACCGTCGCTTCCCGCGCTCGTCTGTCCTGCGCTTCCAGACCTACGTCTACAACGCTTCGCGCGACGGCGCGACGCCCGACGTGGAGATTCAGGCGCGCGTCCTCGGCGACGGCCGCGCCGTGATGACCGTCGCCCCCGCGCGCGTGCCGGCGGACACCACCAAAGACCTGACGCGCCTCCCGTACTGGTCCGAGATCGCGCTCGACAAGCTGGCACCGGGCAAGTACGTGCTTCAGGTCACCGCGCGCGACCGGAAGACGAAAAGCGCCAGCTCACAGCAGTCCAGTTTCGTCGTCGAGTAGAGAAGAGAAGTGTGCGGCGCACTCGCGTTGCGCGCCGCACGCCTCCCGAGCGTGATTCTCGTAATCAAACCTGCTGCACATGCCTTCGCCCGAGGTGACTCTCATGCATTCGTCAAAAATCTTCGGCCCGCGCCCCCTGCTCGCCGCCGCGTGGATTCTGCTCGCCGCCTCCCTCTCGTTCGCTCAAGACCGGCCCCCTGCGGCGGACGAGGTCGTGCGAATCAGGACGGAGCTGGCGCAGACGGACGTGACCGTCGTTGACCGGCGGGGCCGCTTCGTCGCGGGCCTGAGTCGCGAGCAGTTCGAGTTGACGGTCGGCGGCAAGCCCCGCTCGCTCAGCTTCTTCGAGCCCGTTTTGGCACAGGCCGCGGCGGAAGAAAAAGCTGCGCCCGTGCCGGGCGACACGGACGCGCCCCCGGCGGCCCAAACTCAAACGGCGCGCGCGCCCGCCACGGCCGGCGAGCGCGGCCGAATCATTCTCTTCTTCGTGGACGACCTGCACCTGGCACCCGACAATCTGATTCGCGCGCGCCGGGCGCTCCTCGAATTCGTTGACACGCAGTTGGGCCAGAACGATCAGGCGGCCGTCGTCTCTACGAGCGGGCAGGTAGGCTTCCTTCAGCAGCTCACGGACAACCCTGCCGTCCTGCGCGCGGCCGCCGCGAGGCTGAGCAACCGGCGCAACACGGAGACTTACTCGAGCAAAGTGCCCATCAGTGAGTACGACGCCTCGCAGGTGGCCGAGGCTTTCAACCAACAGCTTTTCAACTATCTCGTCAAGGCCACGATGGCCGAGTATCAGACCGACGAGGTAACGGCGTCGAACATGGTGCGCAACCGCGTGCACCAGATCGCTGAGCAGTCCAGGGTGGCGACCACGAACACGCTCGGCGCGTTGGAAGGCTTGATGCGCTCGTCCGCGCAGCTTCCGGGGCGGAAGGTCGTGTTCTTCATCTCGGACGGCTTCGTCACTGACCCGCGGGGCACGAACGCGCTTGAGCGGCTGCGTGATGTGACAAAGACCGCGGCCGAGGTCGGGGCCGTCATCTACACGATGGACGCGCGCGGCACTTTCGTGAACATCTACACGGATGCGAGCCAGAACCCTTACCCGGACTTCACCGGCAGCGTCTCGCGCAACGTCTTCGCCGAAGGCGTCGCCACGCAGGAGGCGCTCCGCATCCTCGCCGACGACACCGGCGGCCGCGCCATCCTCAACTCCAACTCGTTCGACGACGGCTTCCGCCAGGCGCTCGAAGAATCGTCCCGTTACTACCTGCTGGCTTGGCGTCCCGAAGGCGAAGAGCAGCAGGAAGGGAAGGCGCGCGTCGAAGTCAGAATCAAAGGCCGCCCTGATTTGAAAGTGCGCGTCCGCCGCGGCTTCATCAGTGCGCCGGCCGTGGTTGACGCGAAGCCTCGCGGGGACAAAGGCACGACGAGAGCCGCGGAGCGCACTCCCGAAGACGAACTGCGCGCCGCGCTCGCCTCCCTCTACCCTGTTCGCGCCCTGCCCGTCTGGCTCTCCGTCGGCTACGCGTCCAGGCAGCAGAACGAAACGACGCTCACCGCCTCCATGCAGATAGACGCGGCCGCCCTGATGCTCGACCCGACTGCCGAACAGCGCAAGGCTGAAGTTGACGTGCTGGGCGTCGCACTCGACGACCGCGGGGCCATTCACAGCTTCAAGCAGACCGTGACCATCGGAGCGGACGCGAGCGCACAAAGCGGCCGCAAAGTCATCACCTGGAACCAGCCGCTCACGGTCGCGCCCGGCCTCTACCAGGTCCGCGTCGCCGTCCGCGAACGCGCCAGCGGCCGCACCGGCAGCGCCATGCAATGGATCGAAGTCCCGGACCTCTCGGCGGGTCAATTCCAACTCGGCACCCTCTTCCTCGGCGAGCGCGAGCCTTCGACACAACCGGACC
>DASWQY010000062.1:0-108924 GCA_036403435.1 Pyrinomonadaceae bacterium | reverse complement strand
TCTGCTGGCCGCCGTGCGGGTCGCCTTCGGAGAGCGACTTGCCGAAGAGCTTGCCCTTCAGCAGCCAGACGATGATGAACGTCAGGATGCACGCGATGACGAACATCACCGTGTACCACGGCACGGCGGTTTCGGGAGAATACTTCGCGCCGAAGACCGCCTCGGCGTTCGTGCCGAAGACGCCGAAGAACTTGTCCCAGAGCGGCTTCGTCGTCTTGAGTTGCAGGTGATAGAGCGGCTCGCCGACAAGCTCGTTGACCTTCGTCACGATCCACGGCAGATGCTCGCCCCCGCCCGCCGCCTCCGCGGCTTGATGCGCGCCCCCGGCGGGCTCGCCCGTCGCCCCTTCCGCTTGCAGCAACCAGAACATCCGCTAACTCTCCTCCCGTCGTGCGAAGATTAAATAGGTCTGGACGAAGCCCTCGACGACGCCTGCGACGACAAACGCGCTCAAGCCGACGAGCGTCGCGACGATGGACACGATGCCGAACTCGTATGCCGCGAAGACCGACGCGACGACGACGAAATAGCGCAGGATGAAGCGCGCGACGCCGAGCCTCGGTCGCAAGCCCGTCAGCGTGGCGCTCGTGAACGCCGCGCGCACCGACGTGCGCAGCCAGTGGTGATTGAGCAGCGCGAGCGCGCCGCCGAGCGCGAGCCCGGTCGTCACGCGCCACGGCGCGAAAGGCGCGCTCAGGAGCACCGCCAACGACACCGCCCAGCACATCACGCGAAACATCCGGCGCTCCATCGCGCCCGGCTCGTCGTCGCGCACGCGTGCCTGTTGATCTAGATTCGCACTCATCTTAAAGCAGGTGATTTTACACGGACGCGGCGCGCGGTGTCGAGCCGGACGCCCGCGATCTGCGGGCCATGCGCGCCCGTTTTCATGCGACCCGCGACATCATGCGGACGAACTGGTAAAAGCCCGCGACCGCGCCGAGGACGATCCCGGCGACGAGCAGCCACGGGCTCGTCTTGAGCCAGCGATCCAGCACCCAGCCGATCAAGAGAAACGCGACAATCGCCGTGACGAGCGAGAAGACCGCGCCGTACACGATGCCGCTCTTGCGCGTGATCTGTTGTTCGTCGCTTTCGGGCATAGACGTGTGGCGCTCACCAGCGTTCGCGTGTCAAATAATTCTTCGGCAGATCGTAGAGGAGCGCGCGGCGCGAGTGGCGCATCGAGTCGTGGATGAAGCAGACGTGCGTGCACCAGCAGGCGCGCCCCTCGTCAATCTGCTTCAACTCCTCCTGTCTACCCTGCGACTCCCAGAGCTTGCCAAAGTCGTAGTCGAAGTCCGGAAGGCTCGCGAACTTATCCCGCAGCTCGCAGGCGCGCACGTCGCCGTTGTAGTCAATCACCGCAGTCGTCTCGCCGGCCGTGCAGGGGAAGGGCCAGGCCGAAGGGCCGTCGAAGTTGGCGTGCTGCGTGCGGTAGTGCGTCGTGATCGTGCCGACGTAGGCCGCGTTCTTGACGAAACGCTTGTCGGGCGCGTCCGCCGAGAACATGCGGTCGCCGTATCGCTTCGTGAGCGCGGCGGCGCTGGCGTAGATCGCGGGCAGGACTTCGGGCGGCACGCGCTTGATTCGGCCGCCGTCCGCAGTCTCGCCGCGGATGATGTTGAAGTAGTGGCCGTCCAACCGGAAATTGTGCCAGAGGTGGTCGGAGAGCTTTTCGATTTCCGTGTAGTTGTCGGCGCAGATGACCGTGTTGACGTTCAGGCGGAAGCGGCCGGCGTATTTTTCTTTCAGGGGGTAGAGCGCGCGGATGCAGTCGAGCGTCCTCTCCCAGTTGCCGGGCACGCCCCTGATTTGATCGTGCGTCGCGCCGTAACCGTCCAGTGCTATGTTCAGGTAGAGGTCGAGCGCGGGGTGGCGCGAGAGCGCGTGCTCGACGACTTCGAGCGTGCGCGCTTTGACGAGCGCGTTGGTCGGGATGATGAGGCGTGTGACGCCGTTGTTGAGGACGAAGGTGTCCACGACGCGGGTTAGGTCGCGCCTGAGCATGGGCTCGCCGCCGGAGAGCCAGAGGTCCGTGATGGGCGGCATGGTTTGCGAGACCTTCTCGATCTGGTCGAGGGTCATGTCGCCGGGGCGGTTCAACTCTTCGTGGTAGAAGCAGGTCTTGCAGAAGGCGTTGCAGCGCGAGGTGACGAAGAGAATCACCGTCCCGAGCCGCTTCTCGCGTTTCGTCGAGCGCAGTAGTTGAACGAATTGGACCGCTTTATTAGTCACGAAGGGTCTTACGCTGAGAAAGTTTTTCTTTGCGTCTTTGCGCCTCCAGCGTGAGACTGATTCCTCACGCTGGAGGCGCAAAGACGCAAAGGGGTTGAATGGCTGTCCCGAATTATTGCCGCCGGGCGGGGGCAATGATGACAGTTTCGTGCGGCGATTTCAATTCGTAGGTGATGCCGCGCCATTCGATGCGGCGGGAGAAGAGGGCCGCGAGCGCGTTGTAGAGGTAGAGGGCGGAGGCGAGCGGCCAGAGCAGGAGGTGCGCCGGGGCGTCGCGCCGCAGCTCTGCGCGGAATTGTGCCAGGGGGATGCTGACCGCCCGCCAGCGCAACAGGGCTTTGAGCGTCCCGAGCGCGTAGAGCGCCAGGACGTAGGGGAGCGTGGCTGCGACCGAAAGGTCGAGCGCGGCGCGCGCAATGGTGAGCGCGATGCCGCCGTAGAAGACGAGGACGAAGAGCAGGTTGCTGTAGAGGACGACGTACCAGAAGTGCGGGGCGTAGACGCGCGTGATTTTCAGTTGGCGCGTGGTGAATTCGAGCAGCTCGCGGAAGCCGCAGTCTTCGTGCGAGGCGGTCAGGCAGGCGGGCACGAAATGAATGGGCAGCCGCGCGCGGCGGAGAGCGCGCATCATCGCGAAGTCGTCCGAGGCCGCGCCCTCCCACTCCGCCATCACACGCGCGCGCTCGAACGTCGCGCGGCGAATCGCCGTCGAGCCGCCCCAGCAGAAGTTTCGCTCCCGCTGCTCGCCCAGCGCGGAGGCGATGGACGCATTCCAGACGGCGCGCAAGACGGAACTCAGTCCGCCCCTGACCGGGATGAACCAGCGATAGCCCGTGGCCGCTCCCGTGCCTTCGTCTTCGAGAGGCGCGGCGAGCGCGCGCAGCCAGCCCTCGCGGGGCCGAGCGTCCGAATCAACGAAGACGAAAATCTCGCTCTTCGCGTCCGTGTCGCCTACGGCGGCGCGCAGGTTGTGGACCTTCTGCCCGCCCTTCGTCGCCTCGCCCGCGACAGAGATGCGCGACCGCACGCGAGCACCGAACTCACGGCGCACCTCTTCGACGACGGCGAGCGCGGGGTCTGCGGCTGAGTCGGTGACGAAGATGATTTCGTAAGCCGGGTAGTCCTGAAGAAAGAGCGCGGCGAGGTTCTCGCGCAGACCCTGGTCGAGGCCGCGGCAGGGCACGATGACGGAGGCGTAAGGCGTGAAGCCCGAGCCGCCTTTCGCCAGCTCGCGCCGGACGTAAGAGAGATAGCGCAGGCCGCCGCGCAGCGAGACGGCCGACTGGATGACGAGCAGCGAGGCGAAGAGGTAGAAGACCCACATAAATGTCCGAGTCGGTGATTCTACGCACGAAGCCGACGCTTGTTAAGCGGCGCGGGCTTTCCGCACGTTAAGCGTGTCGCCCCGCTGTTATATAATTACAGTGACTTGCGATTAAGTGCGACGCAGGTCAGTGCCGCGTCAGAGCCGCCTGACGAATCGTGATGAACATCGAAGAGCTGAACAAACGTCTCGACGAAGAGGGCTTCAATCCTCAGTTCTACTGCATAGGGCCGGGGTGGCGTCGCCTGGGCGACGCGTTCGCGCTGGACAAAGTCGGCAACTCGTTCGAGTGGTTTTACGTCGAGCGGGGCCGGAGGGGGCCGGCCGAAAGAGTCTTCGCCTCGGAGGAAGAGGCTTGCCGGTTCGCTTACGAGACGCTCTCGAAAGACGAGTGGGCGCGGTCGCACATGATCGGCATGTTCGCGAGCGAGGCCGAGGCGGCCGAACTGGCCCGCGAGTTAGCTCACGAAGGCGTAGGGAGCAGGACCGACCGCATCCCCTACGGCGGCCTTGACGACCCGCGCTTCAGGGTGTTCGTCTACGGCCGCGACGTGTTCAAGGTAAAGAGGCCGGCCGAGTGAGTCGCGCCGAACAACTCATTTAGCGAAACTTTTCTGAGCGACCTTGCGTGAGACTTAAGTCTTACGCAAGGTCGCTCAGAGAGTCAGCGCAGCAACCCTTGCGCGATGTTGATGAAGGGTTGCGGGTAGATGCCGATGAAGAGGATGCCGACGAGCGAGATGACGAGCGCCGTCATCAGCGCGGGCGAGAGCGAGAGCGGGCGGTCGTCGGCCACGCGGTCCGAGAGGTACATGGCGCGGATGAAGCGCACGTAGTAGTAGAAGGAGACGACCGTGTTGATGATGGCCCAGATCGCCAGCCAGTAGTACCAGGACTTGCCCTCGGCGGCCCCGCGCTGCAAGAGCCCGCCGAAGAGGAAGTACTTGCCGATGAAGCCGCCCGTTACGGGCAGGCCGCCCAGGGAGAGCATGAAGACCGTCATCATGATCGCCATGCCCGGCGCTTTCTGGCCCAGCCCGGTCAGGTCGTCCACGTGGTCGCCGATGATGCCGCGCCGCCTGAGGCTGATGATGACGCCGAACGCGCCGAGGTTCATCAGCGCGTAGACGAGCAGGTAGATGACTAGGCCGAGGCGGCCGTACTCGTTCATGGCTATCAGCCCGAGCAGCAGGTAGCCGGCGTTCGAGATTGACGAGTAGGCCAGGAGCCTTTTGGAGTTCTCCTGCGTGACGGCGGCCCAGTTGCCGACGAGGATGGTGACGGCGGCGACGAGGCCGAGGAGCGGAGCCCAGTCGGCGCGCATGGATTGCAGCGCCTCCATGAAGATGCGCGCGAAGATGGCGAAGCTCGCCGCTTTAGAGCCCGTCGAGAGGAAGGCCGTGACGGAAGTCGGTGCGCCCTCGTAGGCGTCCGGGGCCCACATGTGGAAGGGCACGGCCGCAATCTTGAAGAAGAGCCCGGCCGCCATCGCGATCATGCCGAGCAGCAGCAGCGGCCTGAGCGGCAGGCCCATCACCGCGCCCGTCGGGTCGGTGGAAGTCAGCGCGGTGGTGACGGCGCTCGCGATGTCGCCGATGTTCGTCGAGCCGGCGACGCCGTAGACGAGCGACATGCCGTAGAGGAGAATGCCGGAGGAGAACGCGCCGAGCAGGAAGTATTTCATCGCCGCCTCGTTCGAACGCTTCTGCCGCTTGGTGAAGGCGACGAGCACGTAGAACGTCAGCGCCATCAGCTCCAGGCTGATGTAGAGCGTGATCAAGTCGTAGCCGCACCCGAGAAGCATCATGCCGACGGTGGCAAAGAGCACGAGCGCGTAATACTCGCCGTGCTGCTCGCCCTCGATGTCGAGGAAGCGCGTCGAGATGGCGATGGAGAGCGCGGCGGCGAGCAGGAAGATGAGCTTGAAGACGAAGCTGAAGCCGTCTATGCGGATCATGCCGTAGAAGCCGTCGCGCGGCGTGAGCGAGCCCGAGGCGCGCAGGCTCTCGAAGCCGCCCATGCTGAAGAAGAGCGCGCCGAGCGAGAGGAGCGCGAGCGCGATCCCGGCGAGCGCGAAGTAGGCGGTCCACTTGCTCTTCCTGTAGGGGAGGATGACCTCCATCACGAGCACGACGCAGGCGCAGACGGTCAGGATCATCTCTGGCGCGAGGAGTTGCAGGTCACCCAGGCTGAAGAGTCCAGTGTTGTTGGCTTGGAGCAGGAGCATGTCGGAATCTGCCTCGGTCAATCGCTTACTGTCGTTTCAAATCCTCGGTGTCGTTGCGGTAAACGAAGTAATAGAAGTAGCGCACGTTGAGCCAGAGCAGCGCGAACCAGCCGCCGACGGCGAAGACGCCCGCGATGATCGAGAGCGGCGAGTGGCCGAAGACGGAGCCGAGGAGCGCCACCCCGAGCGTCCACAGGACTGAGCCGAGAAACGCCTGCCGGCCCAGAATCTGTAGCTTCGTCCGAGGCTGCCGCTGTTGAGAAAGGCGCGGCCCCAGTATCCCTTTCAGCAGCCGCCGCCTCTTCCGTCTCCTGTTACGCTCCTCCATCACACGTCCGAACAGCGAGGGAAGATTTCAAAAACTCAAGTTACTCAACGGCTCAACACCTTTGCGTCTTTGCGTGAGAATACTTTTTCATGCAAAGACGCAAAGACGCAAAGGACAACTCACTTCGCGGCGCGCTGCGGCTGCGCGGCCGTCTGCGGCGCGGGCCGCGCGCCCGGCATCGGGTAGTCGGGCCTGACGTGGCGCACGACGGCCGCCACCGGCTGCTGGATGTAGTCCACGAACGTCTTCGGGTAAACGCCTATCCAGAGCGAGAGGACGACGAGCGGCAGCATGTAGGCCCACTCGCGGCCCGTCATGTCCTTCAGCTTCTCGTTCTTCGGGTTGTCAATCTTGCCGAAGAACATGCGCTGGTAAAGCCAGAGCATGTAGCCCGCGTTGAGGATGATGCCGAGCGCGGCCCAGCCGGCCCACCACGGGTTGGCCTCGAACGCGCCGCGCATCGCCAGAAATTCCGAGATGAAGACGCACAGGAGCGGCAGCCCGATGGCCGTCATCGTCATCGCCAGGAAGACCGCCGCGTAGCCCGGCATGACGTGCGAGAGCCCGCCGAACTCGGAGACTTTGCGCGTGTGCCGCCGCTCGTAGATGATGCCGACGAGCAGGAAGAGCGCGCCCGAGTAGATGCCGTGGTTGATCATGTGCAGGACAGACCCGTTCACGCCGTTCGGGTTCAGGGCGAAGAGCCCCAGGATGACTATGCCCATCGAGGAGACGGACGAATACGCCACCAGCTTCTTCACGTCGCCATCCTTCTTGACGACGAAATACATCGCGGCGAGCGCGCCGTAGATGATGCCGATGATGGCGAGCAGGATCATGATGCTTCTGACGCCGAAGCTCCCGAAGTAACTCTCGTCGGCCGAGGCCGCGGGGAACATCGGCAGGTTGAAGCGGAAGAAGCCGTAGGTCCCGAGCTTCAGCAGGATGCCCGCGAGGATGACGGAGCCGGCGGTCGGCGCTTCGACGTGCGCGTCCGGCAGCCACGTGTGGAAGGGCCACATCGGCACTTTGATGGCGAAGCCGATGGCGAAGGCGAAGAAGAGCAGGACCTGCATCGTCCCCATCTGCATCACGGAGCCCATCGCCTGCATGTACATGATGTTGAAAGTGCCGGCCCCGCTGGACGCCGCGGCCACGGCCGAGTCGAGCAGCGCCCTCGCCTCCGGGTTGCCAGCCACCAGCGTCTTCGTCGCGTCCGTGATTTGCCCGGCAAGCCCCACGTCCTGCGTCAGGAAGTACATCTTGAGGACGCCGAGGAGCATGATGACGGAGCCGACCAGCGTGTAGAGGAAGAATTTTATCGCCGCGTAGAGACGGCGCTCGCCGCCCCAGATGCCGATCAGGAAGTACATCGGGACGAGCGAGACCTCGAAGAAGAGGTAGAAGAGGAACATGTCCATCGAGGCGAAGACGCCGACCACGGCCGTCTGCAACAAGAGCAGCAGGACGTAGTACTCCTTCTCGCGCTTCTCGATGTACTTCCAGGAGGAGAGCGAGGCGATAACGCCGAGGAGCGTGGTCAGGACTATCAGGAGCACGGCGACGCCGTCCGCGCCCATCTGGTAGCGCGCGCCGATGACGGGAATCCACTGTAGGTCTTCGAGAAACTGCATCCCGCCCTTCGCCTTGTCGTAGGTGAAGAGGAAGAGCGAGATGACGAAGGTGAGCCCGAACCACGCGGTTGCGAACTTCTTGACCCAGTTGACTTGGTCCTTCTTAAACGCCGCGAGAATGATGATCGAGCCCAGCGCGGGCAGCCACGTGACGATGGAGAGAATGTATCTCATGGGTAGTTTTCAGTTTCCAGTTTTCAGTTTTCAGCCAGGACAGCTCGGTAGTCGGTCTTCAGGTGCCAGTCGTCAATAGAAACTGAAAACTGAAAACTGAAAACCGAAAACTGCACTCCACAGGTCCCCGCCGAAAAAGAGGGCGACGGCGAGGACGAGGCCGAGCACCATGACGAGCGCGTAGTTCTGTGCCAGGCCGGTCTGCGCCGAGCGCAGCAGCCGCGACATCAGATTGCCGATGAAGCCGGCGACGCCGTTGACCAGGCCGTCCACGACGTAGCGGTCGAACGCGCCCACGATCCGGCTGGCCCAGCGCGTCAGCCACGCCGCGCCGTTGACCGCGCCGTCTATCCCCCGCGAGTCAACCGCGTAAACGCCGCGCGAGACATCCATCGTGCGCCGCGTGAAGAGCTTGGCGTAGAGTTCATCCACCCAGTACTTGTTGAAGCTCGCGCGGTAGAGCGGGCGCAGCCGCGCGGCCCACGCGTCGGGCAGGCTCGGCCGCTTGACGTAGAAGAGTAAGCCTAAGCCCATGCCGAGGCCGGCGGCGACGAGCGAGATGACGATGAAGAGCCACTCGGCGGCCCCGTGACTGCCGAGCGAGTTCTCGGCCGCGTGGGCCAGATTGAATCCGGTGCTGCCGTAGGGCGCGGCGGCCTCTTCTCCGCCCGCGCTTGCACGCGCGGGCTCGGCCGTCCCGTGCGGCGCGTCCGTCGCGAGCGGGGCTTCCCGGCTCTCGGCGCTCGGGGCCGCGCCCGCCGCCTCGTGCTCGCGGCCGAAGGCGCGCGTCTGCGGGTTCCAGATGACGGGCTCCAGCCAGTTGACGATGTTGACGCGCCCGCCCGCGTGCGTGCCGCCCGTGAAGGCTGGGCCAATTCCTATCAGGCCGCCGACGGTCGCGAGCACGGCGAGGACCGCGAGCGGGACCCACATCGAAGCTGGCGACTCGTGCGGCGTGTGCGCGCCGTGGCCGTGCGCCCCGCGGCCGTGCTCGTCCGCGGCGTGCGCGCCGCCCAGGTCGTGCGCGACGTGCTCGTCGTGCGCTAATCCTGTGTGCGCGCCGGGCTCGTGGTGCGGCCTATCGCCCGCGGACTCAGTCCGCGCGTCGTGCGGCTTGAGCCCTTCGTCGAAGGCGTGGGCGTGCGCCTCGTCCGCTTCCCCGCCCGCGGCCACCTCGCGGAATCTCTCCTTGCCCCAGAAGGTCATGGCGACGAGCCGCGTCATGTAGAAGGCCGTCATGGTCGCGGCAATCGTCGCGACGAGCCAGAGCAGCCAGCCGAGCGGGATGTAGTTGGTCGAGGCCGTCTGCCACAGGATTTCGTCCTTCGACCAGAAGCCCGCGAACGGGATGACGCCGCAGATGGCGAGCCAGCCCGCGAGGAACGTTAGGTAAGTCTTCGGCATGTACTTCTTCAACCCGCCCATGCGCCGCATGTCCTGCTCGTGGTGCATGCCGTGAATGACACTCCCTGCGCCGAGGAACATCAGCGCCTTGAAGAAGGCGTGGGTGACGACGTGGAAGATGCCTATGACGAACGCGCCGACGCCGCAGGCGAGGAACATGAAGCCGAGCTGCGAGACGGTCGAGTAGGCCAGGACTTTCTTGATGTCGTTCTGCGTGATGGCGATGGTCGCGGCGAAGATGGCTGTCAGCGCGCCGACGGCCGCCACGACCAGCATCATCGTCTGCGAGTGCTGGAAGATGACGTTCGTGCGCGTCAGCATGTAGAGGCCGGCCGTGACCATCGTCGCCGCGTGAATCAGGGCGGAGACGGGCGTCGGCCCGGCCATCGCGTCCGGCAGCCAGACGTAGAGCGGAATCTGCGCGGACTTGCCTATCGCGCCGACGAAGAGGCCGAGCGCGAGCCACGACATCAGGTTCCACTGGCCCAATAATTCGACCGGGTACTGCGCCGCCCTCGCCGTCACGTCCGCGTACTGCACCGAGCCGAAGGTGGCGATGATGCCGAAGATGGCGAGCGTCAAGCCGAAGTCGCCGATGCGGTTCGTGATGAAAGCCTTGCGCGAGGCGTCGCCCGCCTCCTGGCGGTCGAAGTAGTATCCGATGAGCAGGTAGGAGCAGAGGCCCACTCCCTCCCACCCGACGAACATCATCAAAAAGTTTGAGCCCATCACGAGGACGAGCATCGAGAACATGAAGAGGCCGAGGTAGGCGAAGAAGCGGTAGAAGCCCGTGTCGCCGTGCATGTAGCCGGTGGCGAAGACGAAGATGCAGAGGCCGACGCCCGTGACGACGAGCATGAAGATTGAGGAGAGCGGGTCGAGCTGGTAGCTCCACTCGACGTTGAGCGAGCTTCCCAGCCCCGTGCGCTCGTTGACGCGGTCGTCCATCGCCGCGCGCTCGCCGAGGGCCAGTTGCTTCTGGATGTCGGGCGACTGCTCGCCGGCCTCCGCGCCCCCGCGCTCTTCCGCGATTCTCTTGAACGCCGCGGCGCGCTCGGGCGCTCCCTGCGTGATCTCGGTCGCGCCGCCCGGAATCCAGGTGTAGGTGAACTGCTTCGTCACGTAGGGCTCGGGCCAGCGCGCCTCATTGCCGAAGCCGTAGGACCAGACCGCCAGCACGCTGATTAAAAAGGCGAGCGCCACCGAGCCGACGGCGACGCCGCCGACGAGCCTCTCGGAGAAACGGAACCTGCGCCCGAGCAGGCCGTTGACGGCCGCGCCGAGGAGCGGCAGGAGCGGGACGAGCCAGATGTACCTGTACATAGATTCTCAGCTCTTCATGTGCGGCGCGAGCAGCGTCTGCCAGCTGCGCGCCATCGTGTCGTACTCTTCCTTGCAGCGAGGTGCCCTGTTTTCCGGCAGACTTCCCTGCTCGATCAGGTTGCCGTACTTCGCCTCGTTCTGGCCGTAGACCCAGCAGACGATGTTGTAGAACCTCTGCTTGTCGAGCGAGTGCGTGTCGGCGAATTGCAGGTCGTTGAGGTCGTTGTCCGCGCCGGCCTCGCGCCCGAAGTCCTCCGCCCCGCTGAGGGCGAACTTCTCGCCTTCGTCCCCGCCGTCAATGAGAATGTTAGTCGAAATCTGGTCCGCCGCGTCCTCGTTCTTCCCCGTCAGGGGGAGCTTGTAAACGTCTATCATGGCGTGGCCGAGTTCGTGGTAGAAGGTCCACGCGGTCGAGCCCTTCACGGCCTCCGCTAAATCTTCCGGGGTCTTCTCGTCGTCCCGGAAAAGCTCCTCGGACTTAGCCATCAGTTCGTAGCACATCGTGACCGTGTGGTCATCCGGGTTATACCAGGCGTTGGCCGCGCCCATCTGCTGCGCCTCCGGCAGGTCCGCACACTCCTTAAAGCTGATGTCAATGTCGAAGGGCAGCGCCAGGTTCTTGTTCAGGTCGTCGGTGAAGCGGTCGAAGAGCTTCGAGTCCGTGAGCATCTTCTCCAGGTGCTCGTGCTGCTCGTTCTTCACGGGGACGTAAGCCAGCTTGAAGTCGCCCTTGTCATCGGCCGCGGGGGAAGCGCCCTGCGCCGGAGTGGGGGCGGGCGAAGTCGCGCTCGTGGTGTTCTGCGGGGCCTGCGAGTTGGCCTGGTTCGTGTTCGTCGTCTTGGAGCAGCCGCCGGCCGCCACCAGGACCGGGAGCAAGGCGAGCGCGAGCGCACTGCGCTTGCGGTGCGTCGCACTCTTGCGTCGAATCACGTCGGGTTGTCTGGGCACTGGGGGAGTTACCTCGCTAATCAAAATTTGGGTGGAGCGTGAAATCATGACCCTGGTTCGCTCACCATTTCAGCAGATCAATCTCGTCAACCCAGATTGTCTCTTTATTGCGATAGAGCGCGATGACAATGCCTAGCCCGATGGCGGCCTCGGCGGCTGCGACGACGATGATGAAGACCGTGAACACCTGGCCGGCGACGGCGTTGATCGCGCCGGTGTCTTGCAGGTAACGCGAGAAGGCTATGAAGTTCAGGTTGGCGGCGTTCAGGATCAGCTCGATGGACATGAAGATGACGATGATGTTGCGCCTGGTGAGCACGCCCGCCATGCCGATGATGAAGAGCAGCGCGCCGATGACCAGAAACTTCGAGAGGTCCGGATGCTTGAGCCCCTCAGTGGCCGTTTGCCACCAACTGCCGCGCGCCTCGTCCTGCAACCAGAAGAGGAGCGCGGGCGTCAACAAATTGCTCATAAATTCTCCATCAGGAGTCAGGAGTCAGGAGTCAGAATGAAAACAGGTTTCAGCCTTTCATTCTGACTCCTGCTTTTCCAATTCTTCCGGGTCAACGTCGTCGGCCGCGGCCTCCTGCTTGACGGTGCGCGCGAGCATGACGGAGCCGATGATGGCGACCAGCAAGAGCACGCTTGCGATCTCGAAGGGCAGCGAGGCGTAGCGGTAGAGGCTGGAGCCGACGCGCTCGGTGTCCCGGCTGATGCCGAACGTGCCCGTGGCGGCCGTCTCCGGCGTCTTCCCCTGCGGGCCGGCGGCGTCCCCGGCCTTGAGCGCGTCCCTCGCCCCGTTCCTCGCCTTGAGGCCGTTGTAGCCCTGGTTGAGCGCGACGACCAAGCCGAGGGCGAGCAGGACGGCGAAGACGGTGGTCGCGACGACCTGCGGCTGGCTGTTGAAGATGCGCTCGCGCCCGCGCTCCTCGGCCCCGACGTTGACGAGCATGATGACGAACAGGAAGAGCACCATCACGCCGCCGACGTAGACCAGAATCTGCACGCCCGCGATGAACTCCGCGCCGAGCAGGATGAAGAGCGCCGCGATTGAGACGAGCGCCGAAATCAGAAAGAGCGCGCAGTGCACGGCGTTGCGCGCCATGATCGTCAGCAGCCCCGCCACGAGCGCCGCCACCGCGAACACCCAGAAGAAGACCGCTTCCCAACCGCTGAGAATCATAGTTTATAGTTTTTAGTTTTCAGTTTTCAGTAGAAGCAAGTTGACTTTGCTCAAAACTGAAAACTGTCATTTCGTGTATTTGACCGTTTCGCGCCCCTGCTCCAGCATCTCGCGGTTCCAGACGAAGCCGGCGCGGGAGTAGGTGGCGAGCTCGAAGTCCTGCGTCAGCTCCAGGCAGTTCGTCGGGCAGGCTTCCTGGCACAGCGCGCAGAACATGCAGCGCGAGGTGTCGAAGATGAACTCGTCGAGCACCTTCTTCTTGCGCCCCTTGCCGGCGACCGTGATCTCGATGTCCATCGGGAGCACGTCAATGCAGTCTTCGGGGCAGGCGAGCGCGCAGAGGTTGCAGGCGATGCAGAGCGTCTCGTGCGTCTCCGGGTCCATGTTGAGCCGCGGCGCTCCGTGGAAGCGCGGGGCGACCTCGGGCCGCACCTTCGGGTACTGCTCCGTGTAAATCCCCTTGCCCGCCACCGCGTCCTTGTCCACGAGCGCCCCGATGTTGTACTTCATCGTCAGGCGCAAGCCCTTCAACAAATCCACCATGAAGAAACGCTTCAGCTTCTCCTTGAACGTCGGCCGCGGGACAGGTACTTCGGGCATAACAAAAACTCCTCAGAATGATGAACGAGGAATGCGGAATGATGAATGGAAGACAATTGCTTTTAATTCATCATTCATCATTCCGCATTCATCACTGCTTTTTCCACCGCCGGCTTGCCCTGGGGCAAGTTGACGAGCCGTATGTTGCGGCGCTGCTTCTTCAAGTTGAAGTCGCGCGAGCGCCAGTTAATCATCGAGAGCAGGCCGGCGGCGATGAAGACGCCGGCGACGGCGAACCCGATCATGATTCCCTTCCCCGAAGCCGTCAGGTTGAGCCCCCGCGTCCTGTTGTCTATCGTGTCGAACCCGTTCCAGCCGTCCAGCGCCTGCACCGTGAAGACGGCGACGGCCGTCAACACGATGTTGATGAGCGCCGTCGGGGTCAGCCACTTCCACCCGATGTCCATCAGCTGGTCGTAGCGGAAGCGCGGCAGCGTCCAGCGCAGCCAGAAATAGAGGTACAGCAGAAGCGTTATTTTGAAGAGGAAGACCAACAGGCTGACGATGGGGAAGAGCCAGGGCTGGCCCAGTTTGTCCACGACCAGCCACTGCACGCCGGGGAAATACCAGCCGCCGAGGTAGAGCGTCGTAGCCACGGCCGAGACGACGACCATCGCCGCGTACTCGGCCATGAAGAAGAGCGACCAGCGCATCCCCGAGTATTCCGTGTGAAAGCCCGCGACGAGTTCCGACTCGGCCTCGGGCAGGTCGAAGGGGGCGCGGTTGTTTTCGGCGATGCCGGCGACGAGGAAGGTCAGGAAGCCGAGCGGCTGGTAGAGCACGTACCAGATGGAGTCGGAGCCTTGCGCCTCGACCACGCCCGAGAGCGAGAGCGTGCGCGAGAACATCAGCGCGCCGACGATTGCCAGCCCCATCGAGACCTCGTAGGAGACCATCTGCGCAGACGAGCGCAGCGCGCCCATCAGCGCGTACTTCGAGTTGGACGCCCAGCCTGCCAGGATTAACGCCAGCACGCCGACGCTCGAAATCGAGAGGACGAAGAGGAGGCCAATGTTCACGTCCGTGATGACGCCCCAGTCGGGCGCGAACGGGATGACGGCGAAGACGATGAAGGCGGCGGCGACCGAGATGTAGGGCGCGAAGCGGAAGATGTACGGGTCGGCCTTGTCGGGCGCGAGGTCTTCTTTCGTCAGGAGCTTGATGGCGTCGGCGATGGGCTGCAAGAGTCCCCAGGGGCCGACGCGCATGGGGCCGAGGCGAGCCTGCATGAAGGCGGAAATCTTGCGCTCGGCGTAGGTCGCGTAGAGCGCGTAGACGGCGATGGCCGTGACGACCGCGCCGATCTGGATGAACGGCCAGACGACGTAGTTGACCGTCTCCGGCTCGAAGAACTTCAGGAGCAGGTTGTCTATAAAATTCGGCGGCGCGAGATACGCAAGCATAAGAATTCAGTAATCAGTAATCAGTGGTCAGTAGTCAGTAAGAGCTTTTGGCTGATGACTGATTACTGACTGCTGACCACTGCTTTTCACATGTCAATCTCAAAAACCGTCTGGCGCGTGACTTTCAAGTCCACCAGCTCCCAGTCGTCGTCGAGCGTGCCGGCGCGGTCAACGACCAGGTAAGAAGCCCACTCGTTGACGGGGAATGGCGGCGTGTGCCAGGTCCCCTTGTGATAGGCGTAAGGCAGTCGCCCGTCAACCAGAAAGGCGACGACTTTTTCAACGTCGGGCGCGGCGGCGTCATTGGGCGGCGCGACCGCGATGACGGACTGCGACGAGACGAGCGGGCTGAAGACCTGCATCGTCCGCTTGTGCCGCGCCATGAAATCGAAGCCGAAGGGCCGCCACTCGGAAGTCGCCCCGGTCAAAGACGGTTGCCCTGCGCCCAAATCAACGTCCACTGACCCGCGGCTGTCAATCAAGACCCCGAACGGCGCGAACGCCTCGCGCGTCATCGGCTGAACTTTGAGACGAACGACGTTCATAAAGCAGGAGTCAGGAGTCAGAATCCAGGAGTCAGGAGAAAAGAAAATCTGTGACAGCGGCTCGCCGCCTTATCCCTTCTGACTCCTGACTCCTGGATTCTGCATTACCTGTCTATTTCCCCGAGCACGATGTCGAGCGTGCCGATGATAGCGACCACGTCCGCGACCAGATGGCCGATGCACATCTGGCGGAGCGCCTGCAAGTTGATGAAGGACGGCGGGCGCACGCGGACGCGCCACGGGCTCGATGTCCCGTCGGCCACGAGGTAGCAACCGATCTCGCCCTTCGGCCCTTCAATCGAGTGGTAGTAGTCGCCCGCGGGCGGCTTGATGATCTTCGGCACTTTGGCGTTGACGGGGCCGTCCGGCAGATTGTCAATCGCCTGCTGGATGATGCGGCGCGACTGGCGCAGTTCTTCGAGGCGGACGAGGTAGCGGTCGTAAGTGTCGCCGTTCTCGCCGAGGGGCACGTCGAAGTCCATGTCGGCGTAGGCCGCATAAGGCCGCGCCTTGCGTATGTCCCACGCCACGCCCGAGCCGCGCAAGGCCGGGCCGGAAAGCCCTATGGCGACGGCGTCCGCGGCCGTGATGACGCCGATGCCGACCGTGCGGCTCAGCCAGATGCGGTTCTCCGAGAGCATAGTCTCGTACTCGTCTATGCGCTTCGGGAAGTTGTTGACGAACTGGCGCACGTCCTTATCGAAGTCGTCGTAGGCGTCGTTCGGCATGCCCCCTATGCGCCAGGCGTGGCAGGTCAGGCGCGCGCCGAACTGGCGCTCGAAAATCTTCAGAATCTCCTCGCGCTCGCGCAGGCACCACAGGAGGACCGTGACCGCGCCGATGTCGAGGGCGTGTGTCGCGAGCCACAAGAGGTGCGACGCGATGCGGTTGAACTCCGTCAGGATGGTGCGTATGTAGTGCGCGCGCGCCGGCACGTCCAGGCCCATCATCTGCTCTACGGTCTCGACCCAGACGAGGCCGTTCGAGACGGCGGCGAGGTAATCGAGCCGGTCCCAGTAGGGCGCGATCATGGGGTATTGGCGGTTCTCCGCGATCTTCTCCATCCCGCGGTGCAGGAAGCCTATGTCGCAGTCGAGGTCAATCACGGTCTCGCCGTCGAGCCGCAGGACGACGCGCAAGACGCCGTGCGTCGAAGGGTGCTGCGGCCCCATGTTCAAGATCATCTCGGGGCTGTCGAGCAGCGTCTCTCTGGTTGTCGCGATTTCTACTTGGTGCATAACTCGAAAAGCAGAAGTCAGGAGTCAGAATACAGAAGTCAGAAGGAAAGGCCGAGAACCGTTGTCGTTTTTATTCTGTATTCTGACTCCTGACTTCTGACTCCTGCTTTTTATAACATCCGGTCACGCTGTAGTTCTCAAGCACAAGGCCGAGTTCGGCGGCTTCACCTTGCCGTTTGAGTTGGAGCAATTTGTGCATGATGGCCTGCGCCGCGCTCGCCTTGTTCCAGGTGTTGCGCGGGCTATGCGTCTCGGTCAGCACGAAGCCCGCCGCCTCCGCGGCCTCCTTCGTCTCGAACGTCTTCGCGCCGTAATGCGCCGCTAGCTCTTTGGGAGTCATAACTCAACTACAGAATCCAGAATTCAGAATCCAGGAGTCAGAATAACAGACAGAAGGTTTCGGCCTTTCATTCTGGATTCTGGATTCTGGATTCTGCCTTAATTCTCATTTGTCTTTCGGCATCACTTCTTTGCCCGCGCGGAAAATCTCGCGGACGCGGCGCTCGGCCGGGATCGAGAGAATCTCCAGGCCGTAGTTGCGGCGCTGCTCAAGCTGCTCCTGCTGCACCTCCGTGAATTCGGGGAGGTGGCGTGCGGTCCAATCGTTCTCCATGAATTCGAGCGGGTACTCTTTGCGGAGCGGGTGGCCCTCCCAATCGGGCGGCAGCAGGATGCGGCGCAGGTCCGGGTGATTGACGAAGTGCACGCCGAAGAGGTCGTAGACCTCGCGCTCCATCCAGTTCGCCGTCGGCCACAACGCCGTCACGCTCTCGACGCCCGCCTCCTCGTCCGTCCCCACTTTCAAGCGCACGCGCTCGTTGGCGCTGATCGAGTAAAGATTATAGACGACCTCGAAGGGCGCGTCCGCGCGGTCGGGGAAATGGACGCAGGTTAAGTCCGACAAGTAATCGAAGGGCGTCTCCGCGTCGTCGCGAAGCTGTCGGCAGACTTCGGCGATGCGCCCGCGCTCGACGCGCAGGGAAAGTTGGCCCACGAACTCCGTGGCCTCCGTGATCGCGCCGCCGAATTGTTCGCGAAGCCTTTTGACGAGCGGGTGGTTCGAGGCGTCCGTGGGCTTCGGCCCTTCGTCCTTCTTCTTGACAGGTGCTTTGGGCGAGCCCGCCCCTGCCGCTGGCTGCGGGGGCGCGGGCTTGTCGCCGGCCGCCTGCTTCGCCGCCGCGGCGCGCGACTTGGCCTCCGCGACCTTCGCCGCCTTTTCTAAATCCGACTGCGCCGGACTCTTCAAGGGGTCGCCGGCCGCGGGCGACGCGCCGCCCGGAGGCTGCGGGCCGGTTGATTCGGACAAAGGCGTGGCGGCGGCGGGCGTTGCGCTCGAAGCGGGGACGGTCGTGCCGCTCGTGGAGCTGCCCGAAGGTGCTTTGCCCGTGAGTGCGGCCTGGCTTTCAGGGGTGACGGGCACGTCGGGCTGAGGGTTTTCGGGCGGGGGCGGGAGGCCGCCGGCTTGTGCGGTCTCAGAGCCGGGGCTGGGGCTTGTGTCGTCCGTGCGCGGCGGCGACGGAGCGACACGGTCTTGGGCCGCGGCGTCCGTCTCGTCAACGTTTGGCTGCTTGTTTTCGTCTGCCATCACGTCTCGAACCTACACCCTGACTTATACGGTTGCGCTCTCGGCTACGGCAGGACAGAGCGCAAAACATCAGCTTCCGCTCTCACAGTGTTCATGCTAAGGGTACAGCTAAGGACGGTCAGGTGGGTTGTAACACGCGGTTTACGGCGTTGTCAATAAACCGTGTCGCAGGGTGCGCGCCGACTCGTCCCGCAATAGAATTTTGCGCCGACGAGCGCACGCGCCGCCGGATTAAATGATTGACAACGCCCCCCGCCGGCATATAATTCCGGCTCCCCCTGTGCGTCTTAACGCCGCGTCTCTTTCAGGCTTTCTCGCCCGGCCAGTAAGCCGAAGACAGTCCCGAAATCACCCTCGCCGACGCCCGCACGTCCGCACCCACGCACGATCCTCGTCAACCGCCCGGAAAGGAGAATTCCCTTGATGTTCACCAGACGAAGCCTGAGCCACTGCCTCTTCATCGCGCTTCTTTCCTGCACCGCGACTTTCGCGCAGCAGCACGCCCCCGACGGCCCGCGCGTCACGGCCGCGACCGCCGGCGGGCGCGTGCGCTTCACCGCCGCAGGCACGAGCGTCCGGCGCATGCGCCTCGAAGTCTTCGACGCCGCGGGCGAGGTCGTGCTCGACACGGGCTTCAACGCCGGGAACGTGCGCGACTGGACGCTCCTGACAGCGGGCGGCAAGCGGCTCCCGGACGGCGATTACCTCTGCGTGATCGCAGTCAGAGAGTCGGCCGGGCGCTTGACGTTCAGACAGGCGAGCGTGCGCGTGGAAGGCGGGCAAGCCTCGCTCGCCCTGGACGCGGGCGTCAGGACTGTGCCAATCGAAGCGGGGCCGGCGGGGAAAGCAGACTCGGAGGGAAGCGCCGCGGCGACGCCTTCGGGGGCGGACATGCCGAAAGACGGGGCGACGCCGTACGTCTCTGGAACTGGCACAACCGGGAAACTCGTGAAGTGGACGAACGGGCCGACGGGCGCGCTCGGTGACTCGGTCGTCACGGAGTCCGGCGGCAACATAGGCATCGGTATTACGCCGACCTCAAGGCTTCACGTTTCTGGCACAGCGAACATCACGGGCAACCTCACGCTCGGCGCGAACGCCACCAGCTTGACGGGGACGCTCTCCGGCAACGTCGTCAACGCCAAGACGCAGTACAACCTCAACGGCAACCGCGCGCTGGGCGTCTCGGGCAGCTCCGCTTACCCTCTGACGAACACGTTCGCGGGCGTCAACACAGGCGCGGGCAACACGTCCAGCTACTTCAACTCGTTCTTCGGCTGGGGCGCGGGGCACGTGACGACGAGCGGCCACGGCAACTCCTTCTTCGGCAAAGACGCAGGGCTGACCAACACGACCGGCAACAACAACTCTTTCTTCGGCGTCGGCGCGGGCGCGTCGAACACGACGGGCGGCGGCAACGCCTTCTACGGCGTCAACGCGGGCCGGCACGTCACGACCGCCAGCTTCAACACCTTCTTCGGCACCAACGCCGGCGCGCAGACCACAGGCGGCGACCAGAACGCCTTCTTCGGGGCCTTCGCGGGCGACGCCAACACGACCGGCGTTGGGAACTCTTTCTTCGGCCGCGACGCGGGCCGCGACACGGCGGACGGCACCTATAACGTCTTCGTCGGGCGGAGGGCCGGCTACTTCAACACGACCGGCAGCTTCAACACGTTCGTCGGCCCCGAGGCGGGCTACAACGAGGGCGGCCAGAGGAACACATACATCGGCTGGCTGGCCGGCTCGTCGCTGGGCTCGGAACTCTTCAACGCCACGGCCATCGGCGCGCTCGCCGAGGTCAGCGAGAGCAACACGATGGTGCTCGGGACAAGCTCCGTGACGGTCAAGATACCCGGCAAGCTCATGGTCTCGGGCTCCGTCTCGAAGGGCAGCGGCTCGTTCGTCATAGACCACCCGCTCGACCCCCTGAACAAGTACCTCTACCACTCGTTTGTCGAGTCCCCCGACATGATGAACATCTACAACGGCAACGTCAGGACGGACGCGCGCGGGCTGGCCGTGGTCCGACTCCCCGACTACTTCCAGGCACTCAACCGCGACTTCCGCTACCAGCTCACGGTCCTGGGCCAGTTCGCGCGGGCCATCGTCGCACGCAAGATCGAGGGCAACACCTTCGTCATCAGGACCGACAGGCCGCGCGTCGAGGTCTCGTGGCAGGTGACGGGCGTCAGGCAGGACACCTATGCGAACCTCCACCGCATCCAAGTGGAGGAAGAAAAACCTTTGCGCGAGCGGGGTACTTACCTCCACCCGGAGGCATTCAAGGAGAGGCCGGAAACCACCAAAACACACTGAACAACACGAACCGGAAACAACCCTTTTCGCGTCTCTTCGTGTTGCTTCGTGGTCCCGGCTTTCCGCCGGAGTGAAGGGTCTGTCGGAGGGCCGCCCGCTGCTTGACCCGCGCCGCGCGGCCACCGTATGATGGTTTGTTTTGAGAGAGGCTCGGGGAGCCGTCTATAGGAGAAGGAAGAGGAAATGAAGCAAGGAATTCACCCGGAATACAACGAAATCAAAGTCCAGTGCGCTTGCGGCAACACGTTCACCACGCGCTCGACGCGCAAGGACGAGCTGCACGTCGAAATCTGCTCGGAGTGCCACCCGTTCTTCACCGGCAAGCAGAAGCTGGTGGACACCGCGGGCCGCGTTGACCGCTTCAACAAGCGTTACGGCAAGAAGCAGCCGGCCGAAGCCACCACGCCACCGGCCGAGAACGCCGCGGCGCAGTAAGCCACAAAGGTTTCGAGCCGCACGAGCGATGCATGATTTAAGGGCCTTCGCCCGCCAGCATTAGCCGCCAAATTCTTTAGGGGACGCCGATCCGATTGCGGAGTCCGGCCGGTCGCTTTTCGTGTATCATGGGAAGCGACCGCGCCGGCCACAGCCGAAAAGGGTCGGCGTTATTGTTTAACTTTTCCGAAGGCCGAAGGGATTTTCACTGTGAGCGCAAACGAGAGAGACTTGATTGTCGGCGGGCAGGCCGTGATAGAGGGCGTGATGATGCGTACGCCGAGCGCCTACGCCATCGCCGTGCGCCGCGCCGACGGCACGATTGTCAACACCGCGGCCTCCCTACCCAAGTGGAGCGACAAATACCCGCTCCTGAAACTGCCGGTGCTGCGCGGCGGCGCGGTGCTCGTCCAATCAATGGGCCTCGGCATCAAGGCGCTGAACTACTCCGCAAGCCAGGCGTTCACGGACGCCGAAGAGGTCGCCGCGGTCGAAGTCGCTTTGAAACCCGCGGTCATCGAGGGCGAGGGCGACTTTGCAGGCATCACGGGGGGCTTGCCCGGCCTCATCCCCATCCCGACGCAGAAGCGCGCCAGGGACGAGATGAAGAAAGGCACGACCGCCGCGGCCGCAGGCTCCATAGTCTTCGCCATCATCTTCAACATCCTGCTCTTCATCGTCGCCCCGCTCCTCCTGACCAACGCGCTCTTCATCGCCGCCGGCTGGGCCACGCCGCCCGCCAAGACCGAACCTGCCGCCGCCGTGCAAACGCAGGCCGCGCCGGGCCAGGCTACTGTCACGGCCCCGGCCGCCGCGCCCGCCGCGACGACTGACGACGCCTGGTACTCGCGCGCGTGGCGCAGCGTGAGGTCTTACCTTCGCCCCGTGACGCCGACGGTCGGCTTCAACCTGATGGACGGCCTGATACGCATGGCGTTCTTCATCATCATGATCTTCAGCTTCTCGCTGATTAAGGACATCCGCCGCGTCTTCGAGTATCACGGCGCGGAGCACAAGACGGTCTTCACCTGGGAGAACGGCCTGCCGCTCACGGTCGAGAACGCGCGCACGCAGCCGCGCCAGCACCCGCGCTGCGGGACGAGCTTCCTGATGGTCGTGATGCTCGTCTCCATAGTCCTCTTCTCTGTCGTCAAGTTCGACTCGCTCCTCTACAACCTGCTCGTGCGCATCGCGCTGATGCCGGTCGTCGCCGGGCTCTCCTACGAAGTCATACGCCTCTCCGCGAAGAAAGAGGGCGGCATCATTTTCAAGCTCATCACGCTGCCCGGCGTCTGGCTCCAGAACATCACGACCAAAGAGCCCGACGACAAGCAGCTCGAAGTCGCGCTCATCGCCCTCAAGGAATCTTTGAAACTTGAGCCGCAGCCCGCTACGGCCGAGGCCGCGCCGCTCTCTTAAAATTTTATGCTAGAGAAACTGGAACAGATCGAAGCGCGGTACGAAGAGCTAACGGCGGAGCTTTATTCGCCGGACGTGATGTCGGACCAGGCGGCTTACGTGAAAGCGGCCAAGCAACACCGCAGCCTCGGCGAGATCGTCGCCAAGTATCGCGAGCTGAAGTCTCTGCAAGACGAGCTGGCGGGGGCGCGGGAGCTGCTCGACACGGCGGACGACGAGGAGATGCGCGAGCTGGCGCGCGCCGAGGCCGAGTCACTCCAGGCGCGCGTCGAGCGGGCCGAAGAAGCCCTCAAGTTCCTGCTAATCCCGTCCGACCCGAACGACGAGAAGAACGTGATCGTCGAGATTCGCGCCGGGACCGGCGGCGACGAGGCGACGCTCTTCGCGGCCGAGATGCTCAGGATGTACCAGCGTTACGCCGAGCGGCAGAATTGGCGCTTTGAAATCCTCGACGCTTCCGAGTCCGGCATCGGCGGCGTCAAGGAGGCCGTCGCGCTGATCGAGGGCGACAAGGTCTACTCGAAAATGAAACACGAGTCGGGCGTCCACCGCGTGCAGCGCGTGCCGCAGACGGAGACCTCCGGGCGCATACACACTTCCGCCATCACGGTCGCCGTCCTGCCCGAGGCCGAAGAGGTTGACGTGAAGATTGACCCGAAGGACTTACGCATTGATACCTTCTGCTCGTCGGGTCCGGGCGGGCAAAGCGTGAACACCACCTACTCGGCCGTCCGCATCACACACCTGCCGACGAACACAGTTGTCTCCATGCAGGACGAGAAGTCGCAGATCAAGAACCGCGATAAGGCCATGCGGGTCCTGCGCGCGCGCCTGCAAGAGATTGAAGAGCAGAAGCAGCACGAGGCCGTCGCCTCCGAGCGCCGCGCGATGGTCGGCTCGGGCGACCGCTCCGAGAAGATTCGCACCTACAACTTCAAAGAGAACCGTGTCACGGACCACCGCATCGGCCTGACCATACACCAACTCAACCTCGTCATGGAGGGCGCGCTCGACGAAATCATCAACGCCCTCGCCACACACTACCAGGCCGAGAAACTGAAGGCCGAAGCAGTCGCAGCGTAGAAGGGATGAGGGATGAGGGATGAAGTGAAGCGTCCCTGTTTCATCCTTCATCCCTCATCCCTCATCCCTCATCCCTCATCCCTTTTTATGGACACGACGCGAGTGCTGCTCGTGCGGCACGGCCAATCTGAGGGGAACGCGGAGGGGCGCTTCGGCGGGCACACGGCGACGCCGCTCTCTGCGCGCGGACGCCGTCAGGCTGAGGCCACGGCGCGCGCGCTGCTCGAAGAGAAGATAACGGCGATCTATGCGTCGGACTTGTCGCGCGCGGTCGAGACGGCCATGCCGCTCGCGCGCCTGACCGGGTTGGACGTGGAGCAGTCGGAAGCCTTCCGCGAGCGCAGCGTCGGCGTGATGGAGGGGCTGACGTTCGAGGAGGCAGCCGAGCAACACCCGGAGCAGTACGCCGCGCTCATCCGGCGCGACTTCGACCACGTCCTCCTGGGCGGCGAGAGCTACCGCCAGATGCTCGACCGCGCCTCCGGCCAACTCGACCGCGTCATCGAGCAGCACACCGGCGGCCGCATCGTCGTCTTCTCCCACACCGGCACCATCTGCATCCTCGTCCTCCACCTGATGGGCGCACTCGACGCCCCCGAACTCAAACCCGTCTGGATTGCCACGGCCAACTGCGGCATCACACGCTTCGAACTCCGCGCCGACGGCTTCGTCCGCGTCCTCGCCGTCAACGACACGCGCCACCTCGCAGGGTTGTAAGAAGTTACTTGCTCAGGATCACCGTCACGTCGTCGTCGCCGTTGTTGGCGGTAACGATGTCTGCCTTGCCGTCCGCGTTGAGGTCGCCGACGGCGATGGCGTAGGGCTCGCGTCCGACCGCGAGGGTGGCGGACGGTGAGAGCGTCCCCTGGTCGTTGCCGAGGAGCACCGTCACGTCGTTGCTGACCCCGTTGGTGACGGCGATGTCTGGGCGGCCGTCGCCGTTGATGTCGCCGACGGCGAGAGCGCCGGAAGCGCGGCCCGTCGTCTTGAACGGCGAGCCGCGCATCGGAGCGAAGCCGCCGCGGCCGTCTCCGAGGAGGACCGTAACGCCGTCATCGCTGGGGTCGCTGCCCTGGCCGGAATAGGTCGCGATGGCGAGGTCGGGCTTGTCGTCTCTGTTCAGGTCCGCGACGGCCAGGTAGAACGGCGAGTCGCCGGTCGTGAACGGTGAGCCCGCCGCCTGGCTGAAGCCGCCCCGCCCGTCGCCCAACAACACGGTCGCGTTATTACCCCTCATGTTGGTGGTGATGATGTCCGCCTTCCCGTCGCCGTTAACGTCCGCCGCGCGCGCCTTGTGATAAGGCATCCGTCCGACGGCGAACTGGACGCCGGGGGAGACGAAGCCGTCGGCGCGGTCGCTGAAGAGCACCGTCACCTGATCGTGCTGCCAGTCGTCCACCAGCACGTCCAGCTTGGCGTCGCTGTTGAAATCCGCCAGCGCCACGCCGTGCGGGTGCGGGTCGCTCTTGACAGCGAACGGCGACCTGGGCGCAGGCGAGAAACTCCCGCGCCCATCGTTGAGCAGCACCGTCACGTACTTCGTGCCGTGATTGGCGATGACCAAGTCCGCCTTGCCGTCGCCGTTGATGTCGCCGGCCGCGATGTCGGACGGCCCGTCTCCGGCAGCGAACGGCGAGCCGGGCGCGTTCGCTAAATTGCCGCGCCCGTCGCCCAGGAGGACGCTGACGCTGCGGCCCTCCGCGTTGGCAACCGACAGGTCCAGACGGCCGTCGCCGTTCAGGTCCGCGATGAGGACGCCCGCCGGGGAATCGCCGACGGAGATGCGAAAACCAGCGGCCCCCGCCGGGTCAGCCTTCTGCCGGCCGACCCCGCAGTTCGAGACGAACAATCCGAAGACCGTCAGCGCCAGAATGACCCTGTAAGCTCTCACGACACTCGCTCCCCGTTTAATCAGCGCCCGCCCCTCAGGTTGTTATTCGGATTCGATTAGTTTCCTGATGCGTGTCCGTGCTTCAGCTTCCGGCTCCTGTTCCAGCAGTCGCTTGAGAATCGGCTCGGCGAAGCGCCCGTATTTTTGAATCTCCCTGCGCGCCAGCTCGCGCACGCGCGGCGAGGGGTCGCGGAGCAGGCCGACCTGCTGCCGAACTTTCTTCTCCGTCTCGGGCGTGATGACTTCGGCGCGGCCCACGAGCACGCGGACCAGTTCCGCCGGGCGCGGCTCGATGGTCACGGGAAGAACCTCGTCGGTCGTGCGACGCGGCAGGAGGTAGAAGACGCGCAGCCCCTCCTCGAACCAACTGTCGCGCCACGTCTTGATCATCGCCCCGGCCTCGCGCTCGTAAAGGCCGCCCGCGACGAGCACATGCTTCAACTCCGCCAGGAGCGCGTCCATGCTCTTGTCGAGCGCGGGCCGCTCGTGAGTCATCTCGCCCGTGAACGTGTCGCACACGCGGTAGCCGATGCGCCCGCCCCTGTTCTCGAAGATGACGAGGTGCGAGATTTCTTCTGTGCCAAGATTCTTCAAAACGACGTTCTCGCCTTCGAGCTTGACCGAGAGCGGCAGGTCGAACGTGCCGACGCCGCGGTAGAAGAGAAACTTCTCCTGCTGACCGGGCTTGCCGTTCGTCCCGCAGACCTGCACGGGCGCGGCGTCCACCTCGCGCGCCGGGTAGTAGTGGCTCTCCGCGCTCTCGACCGGGAATGTTAGAGCCGCGCCCGGCATGACCTTTAACTTGCCCCAGTCGATACCCGTGCTGACGGCGCGCGCCTGCGGATACCACTCGGTGATTTTGCCCTTCGGGAAATCAACCTTGACGGAGACGTTCAGCTCGGCGGGCGAGTAGAAGTAGAGCACGGGCGTCTCCATGCGAACCGAGGCGCGCAGATCGCCCTTGCCTTTCTGGTTGCGCAGGCCGTCGTCGCCCTTCTCGATGCTGTGTACGAACTTCGGCAAATCGCTCGGGCCGTTCAGGGGCCGCCATTCGAGCGCCACGCCGTCGCGCCCCGCGACCGAAGTGAACGTGCCCCACTCGTGCACGACTAACCTGTTCTCGGGCGAAGTGATTTTCTTGCCGGCCTGCTTCGCCGGCCCGTTCTGTGCCAAAAGCTCGGCCCCGACCAACGCGGCGAGCGCGAAGACCGTCAGACAACCCGCGACCAGTCTCGGTGTAATGCGTCTAATCATGTTCGTTCTCCTCAGAATCGAAGTCTGCTGCACAACGAGGAGGGATTAAATGATGAATGCGGAATGATGAATGATGAATGAAGGACAATCGGTTTCATCATTCATCATTCCGCATTCATCATTTCGTTATGTCGAACCAGGCCCATTCGAGTTCCTGTTTCCAGAGGTCGAGCATGGCGCGGTTCAGTTTAAGCACGCCTTCGCGCGTGACGCCCTGCGGCGGGGGGACCAGGGAGGCCATGCGGTCATAGACGCGCGCTCGCTCGTCGCCGCTAAGGCGGCGGAGCAGGTGCCAGAGCGTCAGCGTGTCGTACTCGCGCGCCGCGTCGAGCACGATGCTCAAGTCACTCGCTCCGCCGCCCTGAAAGTCCAGGCGCGTGAGCGCCGCGCGGAAGGCGGGCGAGGCGTCGTCGAAGTAAGGCGTGCCCGGCCCCTTGCCGGGCTCCGTCAGGCAGACCGCGCCGGCCGGCACAATCGCCTCGCGCCCCTTCACTTCGAGCGCGACCCAGCCGGAAGTGACGTGCAGGCGGCTGCGGCCCGCGTCGTCAACTTCGAGCGTGTAAGAGCAGCCGAGGTCAACGGCCGTCGCCGACGGCGTCTCGACTATGAAGAGGCGCGGCGGCGCGTCTATTACGGCGTGCAGTCGCCCGCGCTCCAACGCCAGCCGGTGCTCCGTCGAGCGCGTCCTCAAGAGACGCACGCGCGAGTTTGGGCCAATATCAACCTCGCCTATGTCCGCGACGTTGAGGCGGGCTTGCGAAGACGCGTCCGTCTCCAACCACTCACCGACCGCGAGTCGCCCGCTCCCTTCGAGCTGCTTGCTCCCGACCTTCGGAGCGCCAGCCACACGCGCCACTGCCCAAGTCTGCGCGCCCCCCGCGGGCCTGTCATTAACGGCCGGCCGCTTCGGCTGCGTCGTGCCTGGCCGCGAAGTGTTCGGCTGCGGCGCGTTGCTCGTCACGGGCGGATTCCGGGTCACGCCGGGAACCGGCGGCGCTTGGTGCTGAGGCTGCGGCGGCGTCGGCACGGCCCGCTCTGTTTCGTCCGTCACCGCGACCTGCGGAATGCTCTCGGGTTGACGCGTCGAGTACCAGACGAGGCCCGCCGCCAGGGCCAGAAGCAAGAGGGCGCAGGCCGCCGCCAGCCCCGGCAATCGGAAGAAAGAGGCGCGACGCCGACGAGGCGTAGAAACTGTGCCAGGTCGCTCGTCGAGCGCCGTTTCGATCTCGGCCCAGAGCGCGGCGGGGGCCGTGGCGCGCGGCAGTTGCTCCGCGAGCTTCACCCCGAGCTTGATCTCTTCAAACTCGCGGCGGCAGCGCGAGCACCCCATCAAGTGCTCCGCCACGCGGCGCGACTCTTCCTCCGCCAGTTCATTGTGGCAGTACGCGGACAACTCCCCGCTGACATGATTACCGAACATCTTTTTTTCACTCACCCGTGAGCGCGCCGCGCAAATGTGCCAGGCGGCGTGCCAGAATCTTGTGCCCGCGGTTGAGCCGCGAGGCGACCGTCCCCTTCGAGCAGCGGAGCACCTCGGCCATCTCGTCGTACGACAGCCCCTCCACGTACTTGAGCAGAATGGGGAGCCTCAGCTTCGGCCGCAGGTCTTCGATGGCCGCCTTCACGCAGTCGGCCAGCTCCACGCGCGCGTAGCGTTCCTCCTCGGACCTCTTCCCATGACTCTTCTCTCTCATCCCGAACCCGTCCCCGAAGGGCAGGAAGCGCCGGCGCTTCCGCTGCTCGTCCGTGCAGGCGTTGACCACCATGCGGTAGAGCCAGGTGGTAAACTCCGCGTCGCGCCGGAACTGTTCCATCCTCGTCATCAACTTGAGAAAGACCTGCTGCGTCACGTCGTGGGCCAATTCCTCGTCGCCCTTGAAGTAGTAGAGCGAGATGGAATAGACCCTGTCCTTGTAGGTCTCGAAGAGCAGCCGGAAAGCCTCCCTGTCGCCGCGCCGGCAGGCTTCGATCACGCGCTCGTTCGTCTCTCTGTCGCTCGCCACCACCGCGCGCCGCTCCATCCGCCGCCCCCTTCATTTTCACTTCTCAAACCCTTAGACGAAGGCGTTTCGGGTTTTCTTCCAATTTTTTTTAGATACTTACGAAAATTTTCTCCGGCCGCTTTCGATTCTCCCGCCAACGCAAGAACAACCCGCGCGGCCGTTCCTTTAGCCCGGAGGTTTTGAAAGGTACTTATGCCCGAATCAACGTCGAAAACATTCGAGGCCCGTTGCTGGGTGGTACTCGGAGCCCTGCTCCTCGCGGGCGTGCTGGCGATTCAATGCCAGCCGCAATCGCCCGCCCGCGCGACTGACGACGTAGTCCGAACGGCTGGTCCCGCCGACGCGAATAATGGCACAGTCAGCCCTCAACCCGGCGGCCAGAGTAATGCGGCGGCCGGCAGAAGACCAGTCGTGCTCGTCTACGAGATAAACCCGTGGGCGCAGGTCCTCGGTTCCGACTCGCCGTCCTTCGCGCTCTACGAGGACGGCCTCGTGATTTTCGCCAGGCCCAGGGCGGAAGGCGGCTACGAGTACGCGTCAGCAACGCTCGACGCCGGGGAGCGCGACTCGCTCGTGCGGTCAATGCCCGCGACGCAGTTCTTCGAGCTGGAGGCGCGCTACGAGACGACACTCGCCACGGACCAGCCGACGACCCTCATCACTCTGTGGGACGAGGGTCGCGCGAAATCAGTCTCCGTGTACGGCGGCCTGAAGCGGACTGACAACGACAGGAAGGAAGGCGCGCCCGCGGCCTTCGTCGAGATTTACGAAAAGCTCAAAGGCTTCCAGCCGGCGCACGCGGCCCGCTGGCTGCCCGCGAAGGTGGAGTTGATGATCTGGCCCTTCGAGAACGCGGGCGGGGCGCTGCCCTGGCCCAAAAACTGGCCCGACACCAGGCACCCCGAAACGAGACGGCGGGGAGCGAGCGACGACCAGATCAACTACAGCATCTACCTGACGCCGGCGCAGTACGAGGCGCTGAAGAAGAGCGTCAAGGACAAGTCGGCCGACGCCCTGCTCATCAACGGGCGCAAGTGGGCCTTCTCCTTCCGCTTCCCCTTCCCCGGCGAAGACTCCTGGAGAAAAAAATAAGGGATGAGAGCCTGACTCTCACCCCTTCGCCTGCCGCGACACTCAACCTTTTATCAACTCACTTCGTCGCCGCCTCTATCACCTCGACGGCCTCGCGGTCGGTCGGCGCGATCTCCTGCAACTCGTCGTCACCTTCGAGCTGACGGCGGCGGCGCACCGTCCCGTCCGATTCGAAGATGTAGGCCGACGGGGCCTCGCGCATGATGATGTCCTGTAGGCGCATCAGGCCGTAGAGCAGCGCCTCGGGACGCGGCGGGCAGCCGGGGATGTAAACGTCCACGGGGATGACGCGGTCAACGCCCTGCATGGTCGAGTAGGAGTCGAAGGGGCCGCCCGTCGAAGCGCACGCGCCCATCGCGATGGCCCACTTCGGCTCGGGCATCTGGTCGTAAACGCGGCGCACCACGGGGCCCATCTTGAGCGTCACCGTGCCGGCGATGATCACCAGATCGCTCTGCCGCGGGGACGGACGAAACACGCCGGCACCGAAGCGGTCTATATCAAAACGGCCCGCGCCCGTCGCGATCATCTCGATGGCGCAGCACGCCAGCCCGAACGTCATCGGCCACAGCGCAGACTTGCGCGCCCAGTTGACCGGCTTCGCCGCCAGGTCCATCACCTTCGCCCCGACCGACCGGCGCACCGAGTTGATAATCGAATCAACCGTCGTTAAGACGAATCCTTCTTCGTGTTCAGCCATAATCGAAATGAGGAATGAGGAATGATGAATGATGAATTAAAGACAACTGCTTTCTAATTCATCATTCCGCATTCCTCATTCCGCGTTGCCTTTCATGCCCATTCCAGCGCGCCCTTGCGCCAGGCGTAATAGTAGCCGACGACGAGGATGCCGATGAAGACGAACATCTCGACGAGCGCGAACTTAGTGAACGAGAAGTCGTCGCCCATGAAGATGATCGCCCAGGGGAGCAGGAAGATCGTCTCGACATCGAAGATGAGAAAGAGCATGGCGACGATGTAGTAGCGCACGGTGAAGCGGTCGTGCGCCTCCGTCTGCGGGTCTATCCCGCACTCGTAGGGGCTCATCTTGGCCTTGTTGTACTTTATCGGCCGGATGAACCGCCCCAGCACAATCGGCAGCACGGGGAAGATGACCGCGAAGACGAAGAAGATCATCACGGGCCAGTACGCCGTCACCGGCGCGCCGACCGTCTGTGTCGTGCCGGCCGTCGTTGCTGTTTCGCCTGCTTGTAGGAGAATAGCGCCGAGTATCATCTGCCTCCGGGGCCGCGCGAGTTTAATAGAACTACGCGCGCCGTCTCACTGGCAAATCGTCGAGCTTGCGAAAATTTATATCCCGCCCGGACGCACGTTGTCAAAAAATTTCCAGGGAATCGGCCTGTCGCCCATTCGTCACGCCTCGGCGTGGGGCTTGCCGGCGACCAGTGCGACGGCGTGGTGGAGGACGGGCCTGATGACCATAAAACTTTCGCGGACGCCTTTGGGCGAGCCGGGGAAGTTGACGATGAGGGTGCCGCTGCGTATGCCGCACGCGCCGCGCGAGAGCATGGCGAAGGGCGTCTGCTTGAGCGTCTCCAGGCGCATCGCTTCGGCGAGGCCGGTGGCCTGCTTCTCGATGACGGACAAGGTCGCCTCCGGCGTGTTGTCGCGCGGGCCGAAGCCCGTGCCGCCCGTGGTCGCAATCAGGTTCACGTCGCCGCGGTCGGCGTAGGCACTCAGCTTTTGGGCCAGCGGTTCTAAATCGTCCGGCAGGATTTCCGTGGCGACGACGTGCGCGCCCGCCTCGCGCAATAACTCCGCGAGCGCGGGGCCGGACTCGTCCGCCTGCTCGCCGCGCGCAGAGCGGTCGCTGACCGTGATGATGACCGCGCGAATCTCAGTCGCCATGAACTGCTCTCGGCTGATTTACACAGGCTCCGGCCCGGCCCGTTACGGCAGGGGGAGTTTCTGAATGATGTTCTCCCTGATGGTGGTCGTCCCGACTGATTCGAGCGGCTCTTCGATGGCGACCACCCCGACCAGCACTTCCACATCGCCCGACAGTTCCAGGGTCGCGTTCAGCCGCGCGGCCTCCTTCGGGTTGACGACGAGGTCAGTCATTATCAGGGACTTGAAACCCACGGCTTTGATCTCAAGAGAGTAGGTCCCGGCGGCCAGGCCGGAGAATCTGAACTCCCCGTCTTCGGTCGAGGGGACGGCCAGCCTCTTTTTCGTTTCGTCGTTGACCAGCGCGACTTCGGCCCCGGCGACGACAGCGCCTTGCGGGTCCAGGACCGTGCCGGCCAGAGTCGCATCAGTGTCGGGCGCGGGCTCGCGCTTGACCTTGACGGCGATTTTGGCCGTGCAGGTCTTGTCCTCCTGTGGCTTGCTTTGCCCCGCGGCTGCGGCGCACAGACTCAGGACGGCCGTCAGCGCCGCGCCCGCCGTTCTGGCGACGCGCCGCCTCAGGGCGCGCAGGCCGACCGGGCAGTCCCGCGTCAGAACGGTGCCGTCCAAGCGCCTGTAGAGCCTGGCACAAAATCGCCCCTCGGTGTTTTTGACGAGCGAGGCGACTTCGTCCCTCGTCATCGCGGAGATGTTGTAAACGTGCAGGCTGCACTGGTCGCAGAACCGCGTGCGGTCGTCGCCAGTCATGTTCTCCCAGCCGACGTTGCAGGGAGAGGCGATGCGCAGGCGTTCCAGGAAATCTTTTTGTTGGGTCATGGCGGCTCCGTCCGGCCGTAGAGAAGTTTTTGTGAACAACAGTCTGATGCCCGGAAGCGCGCGGGGCGCTGCCCGCGTGGCGCGGTCATTTATTCCTGACGTGTTCCTTGAGCCAGCAGCGGTCCATGACGACGAGCAGCCCGGCGTCGCGCGCCCGCCCGGCCGCGGCGCGGTCAATGACGCCCTCCTGCAACCAGACGGCCTTCGCGCCGATGCGGACGGCGTCGTCCACGGCCTCGCCCGCCGCTTCCGACCTGCGGAAGATGTCCACAAGGTCAACCGCGACGGGCACGTCCGCGAGCGTCGCGTAACACTTCTCGCCGAAGACCTCCGCCTCGTTCGGATTGACGGGGATGACCGTGTACCCCTGCCGCCTCATGTAGCCCGCCACGCCGTGCGACGCGCGCGACGGGTTCGAAGAGAGCCCGACGACGGCGATGGTGCGGCACTCTTCCAGTATCCTGCTGATCGCCTCGCGGCTGTTGATCTCCACCATAACCGAAATGATGAACGATGAATGCGGAATGATGAATGAAAAGAAGAACCTAAACCCCTGGCTTTTGCTCTTTGCCTTTGGTCTTTAATTCATCATTCATCATTTCGCATTCATCGTTTCCTTTCTCGCGTGCAGTTCCTGTAGTGAGTAGACGCTGACGGGCTGGCCCGGCCGGCGCGAGCCGATTGATTCGACAATCGCCTGAGCGCCGGTCATGGTCGTCACGCAGGGGACGTTGTACTGCAAGGCGGCGCGGCGAATCGCCTGCTCGTCGAAGTGCGACGTTTGGCCCAGAGGGGTGTTGATGACGAGCGCGATCTCGCCGCGCTTGATGTGGTCCACAATGTTCGGGCGGCCCTCGTTGACCTTGAAGACGCTCTCAACTTTCAGGCCCACTTCGCGCAGCCGCTCGGCCGTCCCCTCGGTCGCGACGACGTTGAAGCCGAGGCGCACGAGGCGGCGCGCGAGCAGGGCGGCCTGCCCCTTGTCGCCGTCGTTGACGCTGATGAAGGCCGTGCCCTCCGTGGGCAGCTCAAGCCCGGCACCCATCATCGCCTTCGCGTACGCCTCCCCAAAACTCGCGCCGATGCCCATCACCTCGCCCGTCGAGTGCATCTCCGGGCTGAGGATGGGGTCAACGCCTGGGAACTTGACGAACGGGAAGACGGGCGACTTGATGAAGAAGTGCTTATTGATTCTCAAGCTCTCGGTCAGGTCTTCCGGCAAATTGAAACTTTCGAGCGCCCGGCCCGCCATCACGAGCGCGGCCACGCGCGCCAGGGGCACGCCCGTCGCCTTCGAGACAAATGGCACAGTGCGAGAGGCGCGCGGGTTCACTTCGAGGACGTACACACGGTCGTCCTTGATGGCAAACTGGATGTTCATCAGGCCGCGCACCTGTAGGGCGCGCGCCAGCTCGCGCGTGTAGTGGCGCATTGTCTCCAGGTGGTCCGGGTCAATGCGGACGGGTGGCAGCACGCAGGAAGAGTCGCCCGAATGAATCCCGGCCTCCTCGATGTGCTCCTGAATGCCGGCGACGACGCAGGCGGTCTCGTCCGCCAGCGCGTCCACGTCGAACTCGGCCGCGCGCTCAAGGAACTTGTCAATCAGGACGGGTCGCTCGGGAGAGGCGTCAACGGCCGTGCGCATGTACTCGTCGAGAGATGCCTCGTCGTAAACAATCGCCATCGCGCGGCCGCCGAGGACGTAACTGGGGCGCACGAGCACGGGGTAGCCGATGCGCGCGGCGCACTTCTTCGCCTCGTCGGGCGAGACGGCTGTGCCATTTTCGGGCTGCGGGATGCCGAGTTCCGCCAGGAGCGCGCCGAAGCGTTTCCGGTCTTCCGCCAAATCAATCGAGTCGGGCGAAGTCCCGATAATTGGCACACCCGCCGCGGAGAGACGCAGCGCCAGATTGAGCGGCGTCTGCCCGCCGAACTGGACGATGACGCCCTCGGGCCGCTCCACGTCCACGATGTTCATCACGTCCTCGAAGGTGAGCGGCTCGAAGTAGAGGCGGTCGGACGTGTCGTAGTCGGTCGAGACCGTCTCGGGGTTGCAGTTGACCATGATGGTCTCAAACCCCGCGTCGCGCAGGGCGAACGAGGCGTGGCAGCAGCAGTAGTCGAACTCGATTCCCTGCCCGATGCGGTTCGGCCCCGAGCCCAGAATCATAATCTTGCGATTGTCGGTGGGCGCGGCCTCGTCCTCTTCCTCGTAGGTCGAATAAAGGTACGGCGTGAAGGACTCGAACTCAGCTCCGCAGGTGTCCACGCGCTTGTAGACTGGAACGATGCCGAGCCGCTTGCGGTAAGCGCGCACTTCGTCTTCACTGCTCCCGGTCAGGTAGGCGATGCGGCGGTCGGAGAGCGCGGCCTCCTTGGCGGCGCGGATAACTTCGGCGGGCACGTCTTCGAGTCGGCGGTCCTCGATGCGGTCCTGGATGCGCATCACGTCCTGAAGCTGTTCGAGGAACCAGGGGTCTATGCGCGAGAGGCGGTAAATTTCGGGAATCGTCCAGCCGTGCTGCAAGGCGTAGGTGATGTAAGAGAACCGCTGGGAATTGGGCCGGGCCAATTTGCGCTGCAACTCGTCGTCGGAGACGCCGCGCAGGCGCAAAGGCTTGACCGCTTCCAAAGAGCGCAGCCCCTTGAAGAGCGCCTCCTTGAACGTGCGGCCGATTGCCATCACCTCGCCGACAGACTTCATCTGCGTCCCCAAAACGTCTTCGGCCTCGCGGAATTTTTCAAAATTCCACTTCGGGATTTTCGCCACGACGTAGTCAATCGTCGGCTCAAAGCTCGCGGGCGTCTTCTTCGTGATGTCGTTCGGAATCTCGTCGAGCGTGTAGCCGACGGCGAGCTTCGCGGCAATTTTGGCAATCGGGAAACCCGTCGCCTTCGACGCGAGCGCAGACGAGCGGGAGACGCGCGGGTTCATCTCGATGATGCGAATCTCGCCGTCCGCCGGGTTGACGGCGAACTGAATGTTGGAGCCGCCCGTTTCGACGCCGACCTTGCGTATGACTTTGATCGCCATGTCGCGCAAGGCTTGATACTCGACATCCGAGAGCGTCTGCGCCGGCGCGACCGTGATCGAGTCGCCCGTGTGCACGCCCATCGGGTCGAAGTTCTCAATCGAGCAGATGATGACGACGTTGTCCTTGAGGTCGCGCATCACCTCAAGCTCGAACTCTTTCCAGCCGAGGATGGATTCTTCAATCAAGACCTGGTTGACGGGCGAGGCCGCGAGGCCGCCGCGCACAATCTCTTCGAACTCTTCAGGGTTGAAGGCCGTGCCGCCGCCCGTCCCGCCGAGCGTGAAGCTGGGCCGGATGATGGCCGGGTATCCGGTCTCTTCGACGATCTGCTCGGCCTCGGCCCACGAGTGCGCGAAGCCGCCGCGCGGCATCGGCAGCCCCTCCTCCTCCATCGCCTGCTTGAATAGCTCTCTGTCCTCTGCGACCTTAATCGCCTCGCGCTTGGCCCCGATCATCTCGACGCCGTATTCCTCAAGCACGCCCGCCTCCGAGAGCGCGATGGCGAGGTTGAGCGCGGTCTGCCCGCCGACAGTCGGGAGCAAGGCGTCGGGCCGCTCGCGCTTGATGATGGCCGTGACCGCCTCGACGTTGAGCGGCTCGATGTAAGTCCTGTCCGCGGTCTCCGGGTCGGTCATGATCGTCGCCGGGTTGGAGTTCACCAGCACGATCTCGTAGCCTTCCTGCTTCAAGGCGCGGCACGCCTGTGTGCCGGAATAATCGAACTCGCACGCCTGCCCGATGACAATCGGGCCGGAGCCGATGATCAGAATTTTGCGTAGGTCTGTGCGTTTGGGCATCTGGTCTGCGGCGTCGCCTTCGTTCAACTAATAGTGTGAAAATTTACCGGGGAGAATTAGGGATACTCAATGACGGCTGCGATAGCCAGCGCAATTTCTTCCAGCATTTCTTCCGAGACTTTTCCGAGCTGGCGGACGAACCTTCGTTGGTCCATGCCTCGTATTTGTAAAGCATCTACGGCGGAAGTTTTGGCAAGTCCGTTAACAGAATTCGGGTCAATGCGAACGTGCCAAATGTTCGCCGCGTAATAAGTCTTCCAGTCTGTCAGCGGAGCGACGAGCTTGATTGGCAAGCGCCCGACGGCGTCAGAACTGACAACGATGGCGGGGCGCGTCTTTTTAATTTCCGCGCCTATCGTCGGGTCGAAATTGACGAGCCAGATTTCGCCGCGCTTGGGCGAAGAACTAGGACTCGACAATATCCCCTCCCTGCCACAGCTCTCGGCCCCCCGTTTCGGGCTGAGATTCGTAATGCTCGACCATTAGTTCAGCCTGCTCGGCTAGTTGCCGTCGGCGCTCGGCCAGCGGCAGTTTCATGTAAGCGCGACGCTGGGCCAGAGTTAATCCGCGGCCCGTCTCCGCCGGCGGCTCTTTGGCAATCATGCTTCCCCCTCCCGTCGAAAGTTTACGACATCACCCCGTCGTGACCAACACCGCCGGAGCCGATGATCAGAATTTTGCGTAGGTCTGTGCGTTTGGGCATCTCTCGCTTGGCCGTCTTTTTGGGAAAAACCGATTCGACTTGAACGTGTCGAGCCATTATACATACGGCCCCGCGGAAGCACGAAGGACGCTCCGCCAACGCCACTCAACCCTTTGCGCCTTTAGTTTTCGCTTTGCGCCTCCAGCGAGAAAAAGCAGTTCACGCTCAGGCGCAGAAAAAGAAAAACGGAAGACGCAAAGGGTTGGGCGGTTTTGTCTCTTGATTCTAAGTTGCTACTTCTTCACTGCCCGTCGCCGTAGATGATGCCGCGGCCGTTGGTGCCGACGTAGACGCGGCCGTAGATGCGCGGGTCGCCCGTGATGGCCGTGTCACCGGCGCGGCCCCACTGGTGCCGGTCGTCGTTGATTCTCACCCAGGTCGCGCCCGCGTCAATCGAGCGGAAGATGCCGCGCACCCCCGCGGCCTGCGCGATGGCGTAGAGCGCCACGTAGGTCTGACCCGTCGCGGCCTTGCCGAAGCCAACGTTGTCGGCCTCCTCGACGTTCACGAGCTTTGTGAAAGTCGCGCCCGAGTCGGTCGAGTGCCAGAGGCCGTAAGCGTTGTCCGTTTCGGAGCCGCCCGCCAGCCAGATGTCGCCTTCGCGTCCCGGCACGGCCTTGAAGCGCACCGGGCCGCCCTGCGGCAAGCCGAACGACGCGCGCGCGACGAAGGTCTTGCCGCCGTCCGTGCTGACGTAGAAGGTGCCGCTCTTGAAGCCGTAAAACTTGTTCGGGTTGACGCGGTCGGCCGCCACGCGCGCGCCCGCGGGTATGCCCGTCGAAGCCGTCCAGCCCTTGCCGCCGCTCGCCGTGTAGTAAACGCCTGTGCCCGCGGGGCTCCACACGATCTTGCCGCCGCCCGTGGCCGCGACCGCGACGCTGCCGCCGCCGGTCAGGCCCGAAGGCTGCGCGGTCGGCGCGGCCCAGGTGGTCCCGCCGTCGGTCGAAATCGCCATGCTCTTTTCGCAGTTGGCCGTGTCGCCGTTGCCGACGCGCACGATATAACTCGGGCTCAGCTCCGCGAAGTCAATGCTCGTGTTGCTCCCTCGCAGCGGCGCGAACTGCGCGGGCGGCACGACGTTCAGATCGTTGTGGCGGAAGCCGGCGATGTCGCCGAGCGCGCTCAGGAGCGGAGCGCCCGAGGGCGGGCTAATCAAGTCCTGCACGGCGGTCTCTTCGATGCCCTGCGCCATCACGCGGATAGTGATCTGGCTGGTCGTGCTCAGGTCCCAGGTGGTCAGGTTCGTGCTACCGTAAAGGGTCGCGCCCGTGCCGTACATGAAGCGGTTGGAGTTGAACGGATCAAGCTGCAAGGCTTCCGTCATCCAGCCGAGCTTCGGGTTCACCTCCGCGCCGGGGCGTCCGCCGCCGCAGATGGGCGCGGCCGGGGCCTTCAGCCACGGCGCGGCCGTGATGTCCTGCGTATAGCGGAAGGAGCGGCTCGGGTAGCGCGTCCAGTCCCAGATTCTGCTCCACGTGATGCCGCCGTCACGGCTCCGCCAGATTTGAGTGTCGGGCCACCAGGAGCTGTAGCCCGTGACCATGATCGTGTTCGGATTCTGCCGGTCAACCGAGAGACCGCTGTAGCCGAAGTAATTGTCGTTCGTGTTGGTGGAAGGAATCGGACTGATTAAGGTCCAGATGCCCGAAGCAGTATTGTACTTCCACACGTCGCCGCGCCCGCCGTCGTAGGGGCCGCCCTTGTCGCTGTAGGCCAGGTAGAGGAAGCCGTAGGTCGTGTCGAGCACGCCCTTGTGAGGGAGGAAGCCGGTCGGCTGTCCCGGAAGCGCGGCCCAGGTCGCGCCGCCGTCGGTGCTGCGGTAAACGCTCGTCCCCAGGTCCGCGACGCCGACGTAGATGGTCTGCGTCGCGTTGCCGGCTGTGCCAGTTCTCTTGTCGAACGTGACCCAGTAGATTCCCTGCTTGTCCGTCAGATAGCCGTTCGGGTCCGCGGGGTCCTGGACGTAGTTGCCCGGATTCGGGAAGCTCGTGACTTTGGCCCAGGTGACGCCGGAGTCCGTGCTCTTCCAGAGTCCGTTGCCGCTCGGCGCGCCGAGGTAGAGGACGCTGTTCTTGTTGGGGTCAACCGCGAGGCGCTCGCCCGCGCCGCGGCCCGGCATGTTGCCGCCGAGCTTGAAAGGCAGCATCGTGCGCTGCCACGTCGCGCCCCTGTCGGTCGAGCGCAGGATGGCCCCGTTCTGACTCGTCCAGTCGTTCGTGTAGGTGCCCGCGGCGACGTAGACGTTATTCGTGTTGACGGAATCGGTAGCGAGGCTGACGACGCCCGTCAAATTCCAGTCGTCCCAGCCAAGCGAATCCGTGAGCGGAATCCAGCGGCTGGTGGCGGGGTCGAGGCGGTACGCGCCGCCGATGTCCGTGCGCGCGTAAACGAGGTTCGGCTCGGTCTCGCTGAAGATGATTCCTGGCACAAAACCGCCGCCGACGATTTGGACGTTCCGCCAGATGTAAGACGGCGCGGTCTGCGTCGAGGCAGTGCCCGCGAGCAAGCCCGCCACGAGTCCTGTGGCAAGGGCGAAGGCGAGCAGCAGGCGTGTTCTCGACTCGAAGGTTCGACGTGTTCTCGGCATGAGTTTCTCCTTTACTCAAGGGTGGAATGGTCAGTCGTCCCGGCGCGTGAGGCTCGCGCGCGGGGCTCGGTCTGGGCAAGAGTCCGACGCTTGAAACTGGGCCAGATAATTTCCGGCGGGCCGGGCGCGTGAAAGCCCCGCGCGTAAGCGGCCGCCCGTCACCCTCACGGTCGGGTGCCGGGTCCGCCGCCGCGAAATCAGCTCAGGCACTTTGTTGGAAGGTCGAACGAAAGTGTTTCTATACCCGTCAGTGGTCCTTGTCAAGAAGTTTATCCATTTGCTATATGCTTGGTTGAGGTACTTCGAGGTCGTCACCGGCATCAGTGAAATCGAGACCATCGCCGTCGGGGGCAACATTCGTGAAATCGCGCGCCTGCGCAAGCAATTCGGGAAGCGGCGCTGGCGGAAATTGAAGGGAGTTGCTACAGTTCGCCTGAAAAATGGCAGGCTGCGAGAGGTCGAGTTGCACTGGTACGAGGCTCACGGCATTGGTAGAAGAAAACTGAAGATCAAACGGTATCTGGACTGAAGCCCATGAAGCGCAGAAAAGCAGAGCCGCAATTTGTTGTTTGCGTGCGCAATGAAGATTGCGAAGATTTGGAATTGCGTAAGATTTACCGCGTCCTGCCCGACGAAGCCGCGGCCGGAGACGACCTTCGCAGAGTTGTTGACGAGTCGGGCGAAGACTATCTATACCCAGCGGATTATTTCCTGCCGATTGAACTGTCGAAAGATTTAGAGAAGGCTTTGCTGGCGGCCTGAATCAATCGCCGCGCCGCACAAGAGGATCTATGTTTCGCTCGAAGAAAGCTGTCTTGATTGTGGCGGCGGTCGTCGCCTGCTTTGCGGTGATCGTCTTCCTGCGCTACCGCTCGCTCAACAAGCCGCGGGGGCACGAGAAGGAGACTTACCATCAGGGGCCGGACGCGGGGCAGACGAACGCGCTGACGGTCGCATTCGTCCCCGTCACCTGCCACCTGACCTGCCCCGTCACGGACTACGCCTCGAAGACCACGACGACGGGGACGCGCTTCGACGCGCTCAGGTTCTCAGAGTTCCCGACGATGGTTGAGGCTTTGAAGGCCAAGCGGCTGATGGCGGCATTCTTGACCGTGCCGCTCGCCATGAAGATGCGCGAGCAGGGCGTGCCCGTCAAGATCGCCTGCCTGGGCCACCGCGACGGCTCGCAGTTGATGGTCCGCAAGGAGAGCACGGCGAAAGACCTGCGCGACCTGCGCGGCAAGACCATCGCCATCCCGAACCCGTTCAGCAACGAAAATTTCTTCGTCAACAAGATGATGCGCGACCAGGGCGTCAGGCCCGACGAGATCAAGTTCGTCTCGATGGCCCCGCCGGACATGCCGGCCGCGCTCGCGACCAACTCGATTGACGGCTTCATCGTCGCCGAGCCCTACTGCGGCAAGGCCGAGATGGAAGGCTACGGGCGCGTGCTCTACTACGCCAAGGACATCTGGCCCAATTACATCTCGTGCGCGCTCGTCGTCCACGAAGACCTCATCCGTGACAACCCGGAAGTCGTGCGCGACCTCGTGCGCGGCATCAGCGAGTCTGGCGAGTGGGCGGAAAGGAACCGCGAGAGCGCGGCCAAGCTCGTCTCGCCCTACTTCCGCCAGGACGAGAAGCTGCTGCGCTACGTGCTGACGCAGCCCGCCGACCGCGTCACCTACCGCAACCTGAACCCGACGGACGAGGAGATGCAGAAGATTCTAGACATGGGCATCAGCCTCGGCTTTCTCAAGACGCGCACGCCCATGTCCGAGCTGATGGACAAGTCGTTCTTCCCGGCCGAGATTAAGCCGGCCGAGATCGACTTGAGCCGCATGCCGGAGATCGTCAAGCCGCAATAAAGTGATGAGTGATAAGTGATGAGTGGTAAGTTAAAAACCGTCTTTCTTTTTCTTATCATTCATCACTGCTTTTAAGGAGCAATCAGATGCGCAGGTTTACTTTGATAATCGCGGCGGCGACCCTGCTCTCTCTCGCCTGCGCGAAGGGAGGCAACTCCAATTCGGGCGGAACCTCGGCGGCCCAGCCTTCTAATTCCGTCGCAGCCGCGACGCCCGCGACGGCGGCGGGCGGCCCGGCGTTCACGAGCGCCTACACGGACCTCAACAAAGATTGCGAGCCCGCCTTCAAGGACGAAGAGGTCGGCGAGGGCCAAGACATGCCGCTCAAGTGTAAGGGCCACGACGGCTATTACATCTCGATAGGCTACAGCGCCTGGGCCTCGCACCTCGCCGTGCAGATGGAGGGCGACGAAAAACTGCTGATCGGGCTGGTCAACGAGGGCATCAGCTACAGCGACGAGCCCGGCAAAAAAGTCGAATGGCGCATGGCCGACGGCAATCCCTTCGCGGTGATCGCGCGTGTCTCCAGCTACGACGAGGCGAAGGCAGAGACCGCGGGCGACAACCCGTACCAGGCCAAATACAAGACGGGCGAGGCGCTCGTCGTCAAAGGCTTGAAAGGCTACGAGCGCATTGACTTCAAGGTTGACGCCAAAGACCCGAAAGCCAACGAGAAGGCGAGGGAGCTGGCCGACAGCAACTACGCCAAAAAGTGAGATGCTTTTCGTGAGGCTGACACTGTAATGACGAAGCCCGCGCCTCTTTTGAAAGGGACGCGGGCTTCGTCATTCAACGAATATTTCAGCCTTCAGAGTTGCTGCGCGTCGAACTTCTTGCGGTAGTCGTCGCCCTCTAGCTGCACGGTCTTGCACATCTCGAAGAGTCTTGAACGCAGCCTCACGCCGATACGATCTTCCAAAGTCTCGTCTCTCTCGGTCCTGCGCCCGTCCAGGTAGTTCGTGGTGAAGATGGTCATCTTCCTGTCGTTATATCTGGTGTTGATGATCTGCATCATCGTGTCCCTGACCCAATCGGTCGGCTTCGACGCGCCGAGTTCGTCAAGCACCAGCACTTCGGCCTCGAAGACGGGCGCGAGCACTTTCAATTCCGAGGTCTGCGAGACGGGGTTGTAGGAGTTCTGAATCTCTTTGAGGAGCGAGCCGAACTCATAGAACAGACAGGGGACGCCTCTCTCAACTAACCCGCGCATGATCGCCACCGAGAGGTGCGTCTTGCCGACGCCGACCGTGCCCATAAACAATAAGCCGCGATCCACGGCCGGGTACTCGCGCACCAGGCGGAAGGCGTAGTTGAAGGCGCGCAGCTGCGTGCCGTTCCCCTTCACGGGATAGTAGTTTTGCAGCGAGCACTCGTTGTAGCGCCGCGGGATGCGCGCCGACTCCAGCAGTTTCGTCTGGTTCTGCTGCGTGCGGCAGCGGCAGGGCCGCGCGCCTTTGCCGGGCACGACCTCCATCCCCGCGCCGAAACAATACTGGCACACGGCGGGCTCAGCGGTCGCAAACGGGCGCTCCTGCGCGGGCATCTCTTCCGGCACGGCTTCGCCGCCGTCCGGCACGGCGAAGAGTGGATGAATTTTTGCGTTGTCAGACGACATTCGACGCGAGAAGGTGCAACTGCTTACTGACTCTTGATTGAATTAAATCACGCAGACTCTGTTGAAGCGGCCTCGGAGTCTCATCTGAGAACCCTCCGTAAGGCGGGCGGATTATAACACTCAAAGAAGATATTTCAAGACCGTTATGACTCAAGTCGGGAAAGAATTATTTTCCACCTGTGGAAAATGTCAGACTTCGACGGCCCGGCCCGTGCGCAGCGATTCGAGCATGGCGAACGTGGCGCGCGTCGTCGTCGCCAGGTCGTCTAACTCTATGGGCGCTTCCCCAGCGGCCAAGACCATCGCGCAGACGGCGCGCGCCTCGTCCGCCTGCCCCTTGTCCTGCGGCCGCGGCTTCCAGACCTCTTCGCGCCCGCCCGTGTAACCGCTCGCGCCGCGAAAGTCGTCAAGGACGAAGCTCTTTCCGCCGCCGAAAATCTCCACGCGCTCCTTCGGCATCGCCTTGTCGCCCTCCGACAGATAAGCGATTGAGCCATTCGAGCCGTCGGCGAAGCGCAGCGTGACGAAGACGTTGTCCTCGTCAACCGCCTCCTGGCTGCGGCTCGCGACCGGCTCGGCGTAAACGCGCGCGACGCGTGAGCCTGTGAGGAAGTGCATCAAGTCAACGAAGTGGCACACTTCGCCGACGATGCGCCCGCCGCCCTCGACGGGGTCTTGCAGCCAGTGCGACTTCGGGATGCGCCCGGCGTTGACGCGGTAACTGATCGAGAGCGGCGACTGGCGGCCCGCGAAGAACTCTCGCGCCGCGCGCGCCAGCGGCGAGAACCGGCGGTTGAACCCGACCGTCAGGCGTCCGGCGGAATTCCGGCCCGCGTCCAACACGCCCTCCAATTCCTCTTCGTTCAACGCGAGCGGTTTTTCGACGAAGACGTGCTTGCCCGCGAGGAGCGCGCACCGCGCCAGCTCCGCGTGCAGGTTGTGGCGCGTGGCGACGACGACGAGGCTCACCTCCGGGTCGTTCAGGATTTCGTCCGCGTCCGAAGCGCAGTAGTCGAAGCCGTACTTCAGCGCGATGTCGCGCGCAGTGACACCGCCGGCGGTCGCTATCGCCCGAAAGTCCGCGCCCGCCGCTTTGAAGTGCGGCAGGAGCACCGCCTGAGCGTACACGCCCGCGCCGATCATCCCGACGCGCGCGGCCCTCGCCCCCGCGGCAGCGCCCACCTTGACACTACCCTTAACTTCTATCCGGCGCTCAAGCTCGCGCTCCGTGTCGTACTGAAGCACGATTCCGAGGTAAGGCTCTTTCGTCTCGCCGCCGATCAGTTGATAAGCGCGCGCGCCCTCTTCGATTGAGAAGCGGTGCGTGATGAGGCGCTCGACGTTGACGCGGCCCGCGGCCACGAGGTCGAGAAAAGCTTCTATGTTGCGGTTCTCAGTCCAGCGCACGTACGCGAACGGGTAGTCGTGGCCGCGCTCCTCGTACTCGGGGTCGTAGCGGCCCGGCCCGTATGACATAGAGACCGTCAACGAAAGCTCGCGCTTAAAGTAGAGGTTGCGCGGCACGTCCAGGCCGACCATCCCGACGGCGACCACGCGCCCCTTCACGCGCGAAATCTCGCCCGCCAATTCAATCGGCTGGTTCGAAGCGGTCGCCGCCGTAATCAACACCGCGTCCGCGCCGCGCCCGCGCGACCACTCCGCGACGACGCGCCTCACTTCGTCGTCGTTCACCGCGGCGTCGTCCGCGCCGAGTTCTCGCGCCAGCTCGACTTTCGCCGGGTCCAGGTCAACGCCGAAGACGCGGCAGCCGTTCGCCTTCAGGAGTTGGACTGTAATCTGGCCCAAAAGCCCCAGGCCGATGACGACGACCGCCTCGCCCAGCGTGGGCCCGGCCAGGCGCACGCCCTGCAAGGCGATTGCGCCCAGGGTGCCGAACGCGCCCTCCTCGAAGCTGACCTCGTCGGGCAAACGGACGCAGAGATTTTTCGGGACCGAGAGCACTTCGGCGTGCGAGGCGTAGCCCGCACCGGCGCAGGCCACCCGCATCCCGGCGCGAAACTCGGTCACGTCCTCGCCCACGTCGAGCACCACGCCCGCGGCGCTGTAGCCGAGCGCCGTCGAAGAGCCGAGCTTCGAGCGGACGGTGTTGATGGTCTTGATGACGCCCTCGCTTTTGGCCTTCTCGATGACCTGCCGGACCAATTCCGGGCGCTCCCTGGCCCGTTCGAGCAAACTCTTCCTGCCCTCGTCAACGGCCATCTTCTCCGTGCCCGCGCTGATGAGCGACGCGGCGGCGCGGACCAGCACGCGCCCGCGTTGCGCCACGGGCGCGGGAACGTCCGCGACCGCCATCCGGCCAGTTTTATTGTTCTGTAAAATCTGCTTCATGAGCCGCACTCGCCGTCGGGCCGCTGAAATTTTTAGCACACTCTTGAGAAAACAGTGAATGGGGAATGGTAAATAGCAAAGGGCGGATAGAAAATCGTTCTCCCATTCACCATTTACCATTTACCATTTACTATACTGAGGCATCCCGGAGTAACGATGCGGCAATCATAGCAGGCCGCGCCTGCGAGTTCACAATTTCGGAAGGTCTGGGTCAAGAGGGACAGATGGGCATCTTGAGAGGAGTCTTAAGCAAGCTCGGGCTCGACAACATACGCGCCGGGCGCACGCCGATTCGCGTCTTCCTATTAGACGACGACTCGCGCCGGCACACCTGGTTCGTCAAGCGATTCGAGGGCGACCGCCTCGACATCGCCGACGACGTGGCCGCCGCGCGCGAGTACCTGAGCGCGAACCTTTACGACGCGATCTTCCTGGACCACGACCTGCTGCCCGAGCACTACCACTCGGAGACGACCGACGACGAGCGCACGGGCTACGCCGTCGCAGCCTGGCTCGCCTCGCGCCCGGAGCTGCAACGCGCCTCGACCATCCTGGTCCACACGCGCAACGCTGACGGCGCGATGCGCATGGTCGAAGAGCTGCGCCGCGCCGGCCGCCAGGCCGAGTACGTCCCCTTCCCCCTCCTCGCGCAGAAGATCAAGAATTACTGGCACAGGTGAAGAAGGCGAAAATAAAGGCAAAGGCCGGGACAGTTTTACGAAGGCGAGCGCGCCGCGGACACCTCGCGCCCGGGCCTTAAACTCAGTCTCCGGCGGTACGTGAGTTGTCGCCATATCCACTCCATCGGGCCGTAGCCGAAATACTTGAGCCAGAGGGCGCTCAGGAGTGTCTGGAAGAGAAAGATGGTGAGCGCAAGGAGCGTCGCCGTTCGTGCGCCGAGTTTCCCGAATTGGCCCAGGCCGTAGCCGTAGAAGATGAGGACGCAGACGAGCGTCTGAATCAGATAGTTGGTCAGCGCCATGCGCCCGACCGGGGCCAGAAAGGCGAGCAGTCGCCGCCACGCGGCTTTTTGCCACAGCGTGGCGACCAGGGCGATGTAAAAGAGCGCGAGCGCCGGGACGCCGAAGGCGTAGCAGACGACGCCGACGATTCCCGCGGGCGACGGCGGGAAGACAGCTTCCGATCCGGCCAGCGCCGCGAAGGCGACGTTACCGACGAGACCTAAGACGAGTCCGTAAACAAGGACGCGGCGGACGAACGATTGATGACTCGATAGGTTCTGGAAAAAGCCGCGCCGGTAGGCGTAAGAGCCAAGCAGGAACATCGCCAGCAATTTCGGCAGACGCATCTCCAGAATCAAACTCGCGTACCTGCCGACGACGTAATTCAAGTTGTAGCCGGTGATGATTTGCAGGTAACTGCTTTGCGGGACCGTTCTGACCGCGTTGTTCCACATGTCAACTTGCGCGGCGTCCAGCTTCGCCAGGGCTTCGGGCGGGACGAAGGCGACGAACAGCACGTAGAACAGGAGGTAAGTCAGGATGGGGACCGCCAACAGAATGAGAGCCCACTTGAGCAGCGCCGCGTCCGTCTTCTTGCGGAACGGGATGAGCAGGAAGCCCATCAGGGCGTAGATGCTCAGAATGTCGCCGGCCCAGAGCAGGTAGGCGTGAGCGAGGCCGATGACCAGCAGCCAGAACAAGCGCCGCTTGAAGAGTGAGGCTTTCGTGTCGCCGCGCTCGGCGGCCCGACTGATTTGCAGCGCGAAGCCGAAGCCGAAGAGAAACGAGAAGATCGAATAGAACTTGCCTTCGACGAAAAAGTGGACCAGGAAATGTGTGACCCTGTCGGCGGACGGGGCTTGCGCGGCGAGCGCCGGCGGCATCATCCCATAGCCGGAGAACCACTGCACGTTGCCGATGAGAATGCCGCAGACGGCCAGCCCGCGCAGCACGTCCAAAAGCTCGATGCGCTCTCTCGGAGCGACCGGGCCGATCTGGCTTTTCGACATAGCTCACCCTCTCAAGCTTTTTGTGCCACTTGTGAACACTTGCCGGCCGCGGCCGCGTCGTCAGGTTTCGTCCGTGCGCCCCATAGTTATTACCACTTTCCCCCGCGCGTGCCCTTTTTCCACGTGCCGCACGGCCTCCACGACCTCGCTCAATTCGTAGCGCCGCTCGATGACCGGCGTCACCTTCCCGGCCTCCATCAGTTCTCCCAAGACGGTCAAATCCTCTTTCTTCAGCTTCGCCATGAGGATGGCGAACTTCTGGCTCACGAACGGCGACAACACGAGCGGCTTAATCACGTGGGCCAGAAGGAGGACGAGCGACGGCCTGTGCGGAGCGCCGACTATGACGCACGTGCCGTCGCGAGTTAAGACGCGCCTCAACGCCGACAGCGAGGGGTGCCCGACGCAGTCCAGAATCAGGTCGTAACGCTCAGCGCCCGCGGTGAAATCCTCGCGCGTGTAATCGACGGCCGCGTCCGCCCCGATTGACCGAACCATTTCCACGTTCCTCGTGCTGCACACGCCGGTCACGTCCGCGCCGAACGACTTGGCTATCTGCACACTGAACGTGCCCACGCCGCCGGCCGCGCCGTTAATCAAGACCTTCTGCCCCGGTCGAATCCGCCCCTTGTCGCGCAGGCCCTGCAACGCGGAGAGCCCCGCCACGGGCACGGAGGCCGCCTGCTCGAACGTCACGTTCTCGGGCTTCCTGACCAGCGCAGACTCGCGCGCGCACGCGTACTCTGCGAAGGCACCGCGGCACGCGCCGAACACTTCGTCGCCGGGCTTGAACCGCGTCACGTTCCTGCCGACAGCTTCGACTTCGCCCGCTACGTCGCGCCCTGGCCGCGCCTCCTTCGGCCTGCGCAGCCCGACCATCACGCGCAGGAAGTAAGGCTTGCCTCTCAGCAAGCGCCAGTCGAGCGGATTCAAAGAGGCCGCGCGGACTCTTATCAAGACCTCGTCGTCTCCAGCGACAGGCTTTTCAACCTCTTCATATTTGAGAACGTCCGGCGGGCCGTAGCTGTGGGCGACGATTGCTTTCATGAGTGCCTTTCACGATTTCGCCCCGCGTTGTGGTTCGGCGATACCGTCGAGCGTCATTTCATCCCCGCTCGCGGAATGGTCGCGGCGACGCGGGTGGAGCATCCTCACGGGAGCGTGCCGATTCTACGGGCGACGGAGGGAATATGTTTCTTCACGCGGGCCGGTTTCTTTGTCCCCCTCTGTGGTCAGACGGGGCGAAGGAAAGGCGGTCTCACGCAAAGGCGCAAAGACGCGAAGAAAGCACGCAAGGTAATGAGGCATTCAACCTCTTTGCCGTCTCCTTTGCGTCTTTGCGCCTTTGCGTGAGACTCCTCCCTGATAAGACGGCCCACAACTTCAACCCGAACCACTACCGCCGGATGTGGCGGCTGGCCGAAGGTGAGCTTTTGCTGTAGAATCCCCGCCCGTATGTTGAAAAGACGAGAGAGCCGCACTGCGGCACAAACTGCTTATTTGAAATTATTCTCTTTAATTGCGCTGGCGGGGGCCGTCCTCGCAGTACCCGCCGGGCGAGGCGTCACCCGCGGGGTCGCGCCGGTTCAGTCGCCGCCGCCCGCGCTCGCGCCGCAGGGCGTCCAGTTACGACGCACGCCCAAAGAGATCGAGGCGCTGATTCGGGAGTCGGCGCGCAAGCACGGGCTGCCGGAGGAGAAGGTCGTGTACATCGCCTGGCGCGAGTCGAAGTTCAAACCGGACGCGCGCAGCAAGACTGGCAGGTACGTCGGCCTCTACCAGTTCGACCTCGTCACCTGGCGCAACACCCCTGAGGGCCGGGCGGGGATGCGGCGGGAAGACCCCGTGGCGAACATCAACGCCGCCCACTGGCACATGAAGACGCGCGGCTTTCAGGCGTGGGCCGTCCCAGGGGCGACGCTTCGACGCACACGCAGAGAGCGCGGAAAAGCTTAACCTGGCCGACACTTTCTGCGGCGCGGACTTCGAGCATCTGCGCCGCTCGTTATTTGAGATACCTGGCGACCGCGAAGTCATAGACGGTGCCGTACCACGGGTAGCCGTCCGGGCTGTTGGTGGCCCTGCCCGCGACTACAATATTCCCGTCGGGTTGAATCGCAACGGCCCTCGCCTGGTTCGTGTAGGCTGAGATTACCGTGTTGACGAACCCTCCGGTGCCGAACGTGGTGTCGGGCGTGCCGTTAGGGTTGAAGCGCGCAACCGCGAAATTATAGAGGCCGCCCACGACGATAAACTTGCCGTCCGCTTGAAGCGCCACCCCGTAGGCGTTTTTGAGGGCGGTGGAAATGACCTTTCCGCCCGTCCCGAAAGTGGCGTCGAGCGCCCCGCCAGCGTTGTAGCGAGCCATAGCCAAGTCGTCGTCCGCGGACGGGGGCTTCGTCCCTCCGATGGCGATGATCTTGCCGTCGGGCTGAACGGCAATGCAGCGTATGGCATCGGTTCCCTCCTCAACTCCGGCCCTCTGGAAATCGGTCAGGACCAGGCCGCTGCCGCCGAGGCCGAGGTCTGGACTCCCGTCCTCGTTATAGCGGGCGAGTGCGAACTTATAGGTGACCCCGCCCGAGTAGCCGCCGGCGAGAATTTTGCCGTCCGGTTGAATCCGAAGCGAAGTCAACCGATCATCGCCATCACCGGGGAAAGGCGTCAGGACTCTGCCGTCGCCGTCGAAGGAGAAATCGAGGCTCCCGTCGGGGTTGTAGCGCACGAGGCCGAAGTCTCTACCTCTGGAACTATAGTCAGTATCGACCCAGCCGCCCGCGACGATCTTGTCAACCAACTCCTTGCCGCCGCCCGGCGTGCTGACCACGACGGTCTCAATGACGACCGAAGACAGATAGGCGTCCACGGCGTAGAACGCGTCCGGGCGGGGCGTGAGGAAACCCGTGATGGCGACGCCGTCGGCGTCGAAGCTGGTGTCCAGGGTGCCGTTCTTGTTGTAGCGCACCACGGCGAAGCGGTCGTGGAAGGTACGACTCACGTCGTAGGTGTATCCGCCGACGACGATCTTACCGTCGCGCTGAATAGCTACGGAGTTGGCAATGCTGAAAGTCGGGCTCGTCCCGGAGCGAGTCCCGCTCAGGTCTGTGATCACTTTGCCCCCGGTGCCGAAGGTCGCGTCGAGACTTCCGTCGGGGTTGTAACGCGCGACCTCGAAGGAGCCGGTGATGAGTTGGGCGCTCTGGTAGGGTGCGCCGCCGACCACGACGATTTTCCCGTCGGCCTGGATGGCGACGGCGTTAGGGGCGTCGGGGCTTGAGTTCTTGAAATCCGTCGTGACCGCTCCTGTCCGGTTGAAGCTCGGGTCGAGGCTGCCCGTGGTCCCGACCGTCAGCGCGGCGGATTTGTTGACGCCCGCGTAAGCGGCCGCGACGGAGCCTTGCTGGGCGGCCGTGACGAGGCTCGTCGTGATGGTGAAGTCCTTGCTCGTGGCCCCGCCGGGAATCGTGACGCTCGCGGGTGCCGAGGCCGCCGCTAAAGTGTCGGAGAGGGAGACGAGCGCGCCCGCCGCGGGGGCCGGGCCGTCCAGAGAGACTGTGCCAGTAACGCTGTTGCCCCCGGAGACGGAGGCCGGGTTAAGCGTCAGGGCCGAGAGCGCAGGCGGCCTGACCGTCAGGGCCGCCGTCTTGCTGACCGCCCCGAATTTGGCAGTGACTGTGCCGCTCTGGGTGGCCGCGACGACAGTCGTCGTGATGTTGAAGGTCTTACTTGTGGCCCCGGCCGGCACGGTGACGTTCGACGGGACGGTCGTGGCCGCGAGGTTGTCGCTCAACGTGACGACCACTCCGGCCGAGGTCGCGGGGCCGTTCAGCGTTACCGTCCCCGCGACGCCGACACCTCCGGCGACCGAGGCGGGCGACAGCGTGACGGAGCTGAGCGCCAGCGCCTGGACCACTAGCGCCGCGCTCTTCGTCGCACCGCCATAGCTGGCCGTGACGTTCCCGCCCTGGTTGATTGTGACTGGCACAGTCGTGACCGAGAAGGTCTTGGTCTTAGCCCCGGCGGGGACTGTGACGTTCGACGGCGTCGTGGCCGCAGGGATGCTGTCGCTCAGGGTGACCACCGCCCCGCCGGCCGGGGCCGGGCCGTTCAGCATCACAGTGCCCGTCACCGCATTGCCCCCCACGATAGAAGCCGGGTTGATGGTTAAAGAAGAAATAGCGAGCGGCGCGACGGTGAGCGGCGCGCTCTTCGCCACGCCGCCATAACTCGCCGTCACACTACCGACCTGGGCGACCGCCACGCGGACAGTCGTAATGGAAAAGGTTTTGCTCTTGACGCCGGCCGGGATGGTGACGCTCGCCGGGACCGTGGTGGAGGCGAGATTGTCGGCAAGGGTGACGACAGCGCCCGCGGCCGGGGCCGGGCCGGTCAAAGTCACTGTGCCGCCGACGGCCCCTCCGCCGCCGACCGAAGGCTGGGCCAAAGTGATGGAGGCAAGGGACACGGGCTGAACGGTCAAAGGCGCGGTCTTATTCACCCCTCTGTAACTGGCCGTGACTGTGCCAGTCTGACTGACGGTGACTGCCGTCGTCGTGATGCTGAAGGTCTGCCTGGTCGCGCCCGCGGGGATGGTCACGCTGGCGGGCAGAGTGGTGGCTGCCAGGTCGTCGCTGAGCGTGACGACGGCTCCTATGGCAGGGGCCGGCGCGTTCAGCGTTACTGTGCCAGTGACCTTGCCGCCCCCGGCGACCGGCGACGTGGCGAGCGCGAGCGTGTTCAGGTTAGTCGTGAACGTGACGCTCACGTCCAGGGCGGCCGGTGCCGTCGCCGTCTTCGCGACGGCCGTGATCTTGATGCCGTTCTTGGAGTCGGTAAAAATCTGGCCGACGGCCAGCGGCGCGTCGTCGGCTCCGAAGCCGGACGTGGGCGTCATGTCCAGCAGGTTGCTCGCAGTGTTCGCCGTATAGCCCCAGTAGATGGTCGCGCCGTTGGACGCGTAAGGACTGCCGGCAATCGCCTGCCTGAACTCGACCCAGTAGTAGGTGGAAGCGTCTTTCTGAATCTTCAGCGCGCGCCGGCCCGCGGCGGTTATCGAGTCGTAAGCTTGTATGCGATAGGTCCCGCCCGTCGTCACGTTCTGCACGTCGGCGTCCGGCACCCAGCCCAGCGTGTTCTTGTCCCAGGCGCTGAAATGCCTGTTGCCGGTGCTGTCGCCGATTCCCATCTGGTCGAACGGATTCCCATACTCCTCGCTCGACCCCGTGCCGGTGACCGTGCCGTCCGTCGTGTGCCAGAAATTGGCGTGGTAGAGCCCGTAATTATGGCCCAGTTCGTGGGCCGTGACTCTTAAATCGAAATAGCCGTTGAGCCAAGCGCCCTTCGCGCCGATCCAGGCGTACCCGGCCCACCATAAAGTGGAGATGTACCTGAAGGCGGCAACGTCCAGGGTGAAATTGGCTGTGTCGAAGCCTTTCGACTTGGCCGCCGCGCGGGCGTCCGTCAGTAGCTGATAAATATTATTGCCCGTGCCGTACCACGCCGCTGTCTGCGGCATCCTCAAGACTGGCGTCACGGTAGTCGTGACGGAAGTCTTATTGTAAGAGTTGTTCTTGTAAAAGTTGTTGCACTCCGTATTGACCAGCGCCTGGGCGCGCGCCACCGTGAGCGTGTTGCCGCCCACGTCCACGGGCTCGCCGGCCGCATCCGAGAAGTCCACGCGCATGAACAGCACGGTCTTCGCCCCTTCGGTCCACGGAGACTGAGGCGTCACGCCGCCGGTCACACTCGCCTCGGAACTTGCAGACGACTCGGGCGAAGCCTCCCCCCCTTCCGCCACGCCCGGCCCGATGCTCAGCTCGCGGCCCTTCAGCTTCTCCTCAAACTTCGCCAACTGCTCCTCGCTCTCGAACCGCTCGACTCTGCCTCCGACCTCCGCCTCTATCCCTTCCACTCCCCCGGCCGGGTCCCTCTCCTCCGGCCCCAACACTCTGACCGGGCTCTCGGCCAGCGCGATCACGTCGCCCGCGCGGACGCCCCTGAGCGGTAGGTTGAGCTTCGTCGTCATCCACGCCTTTCGGCCGTAGACGCTCGCGCGATACGTCTTGCCGTCGAGCACGACCGTACGCTCCACGAGTCCGTCCGTGAACTCGCCCGTCTGAGGGGCTATGTGGTCGTAGACCGCCACGATGAAGTCGCCGTAGCCGCTGACCTGCTCCTCGACCTGGTGCTGAATCTGCGGCGGCAACTTCTGTCTGAGGCGCGCGGGCATGGCTAACTCCAGGGCGCTCTCCGGGTCTTCTTCAATCAGTTTAGCCATGACGCTTCGCCGCCGCGTGGATAACTCCACTCCCTTTTCCTCGGAGGCGGCGACGAGGCCGCCCACGTCGTACTGTTCGACCCACTGTCTGAACTCTTGCAGGACGGGCGACTCCGCCAGCGGGCTTCGTGCCCTGGGAGACTGCCGCCCGGCCGTCGAAGATGTCTCTTGAGGGGCGCGCGCACCAGCCTCACGAGCCGTCTGCTCATGGCTTGAAGCTGAAGGTTTGTTCGCGTGCGGCGGTGCGGGAGGAAACGCGGCGGCCAGCCCTTGCGAGGGCAGCAGGTTGATAAAGAGAGATAAGGCCACGGCGCAGGTGACGCAGGCCGCGGCGCGTGCGCGGTGGGGGGAAGCCGAGATCATCTTGCTCCTTGCAGGTAAGCAGCGGCAAAGCTAGCGGCCGAGCGTTACAACGATTACATAGACCGGAAAGGTTGAGACGAGGTGCCCTGTACGGGCTCGGGCTCAGGGGACAGCCTCGTAGCGGAAAGCGGGAGCAAATTACATTAGAAACAGACTCTAGTCAATGACTCTGGACCACAAAGATATAGCTCAACTCCTCTCCACCCGCTTCCTTCAGGGCCGCCCTGAAAGCGTTCTTAATGTCGCCTATCAGCCTGCCCATCCGACGATTAGGAAAACGTAGACGGAATCCACACTCAGTGGGCCTGTAGATTCACTTTTAGTGGATAATCTTCTGAACTGCTAGTGAGATGTTTTTAGCTGTCTGAAAATTGGCACACTATAGGCACACAAAGCAGAAACGGGCAGCTTTAGGGCTGCCCGTCTCTATCTTGATTTTGGTGGCCAGGGACGGAATCGAACCGCCGACACCCTGATTTTCAGTCAGGTGCTCTACCAACTGAGCTACCTGGCCGGAACTTCTCGTTCCCTGCGGGAAGAGAGCGAAGTATAAGGAGCGGCCGGGCCGGGTGTCAACTCGCGAGGTTCCCTTTGATGCCCCCATTAGGCCCGGCTTGCTTTGCAGATTTACGGCTCAATTATGATGGGCCATTTCCCGCGCCTACTCGGAGATTTGAATGCTCCGCAGGATGCTTTGGAGCGCGGGCTGGGACGTGTCCTGCTCGTCCTCCGGGATGGCAGTGACTAGGTAGAATGTCCTGATATTTCAACTGCTTTCGGCATCACTGGAATCTTCACGCCGAGCCCGCGACCCGCTCCGGGTGTTGCCAATGACAGCGTCCCGCGGCTGCGTTTCGGAGAAAACATTTACGCGCGTCTCAGCCATTGAACCGTCAAATCCAGGGGAAGGTAGTGTAAAAAGGCTGCCCCGTATGTTTGTTGGATTAGTCACAAAAAATTCGTTGACAGCTTCACCAAGAAGTGTATAATGACGCGCGTTGAGGATGGGGTTGACGCCCAAACGTCAGCCGGTCGCAAGACAAGCCATCTGAGGCACGAACATCGATAGTGCCCGCCCGTGCCAGCTCGGAAGTCGCTCTCGCCCCCCGAGGACGCTCCCTTCGAGCTGGCACAGCCATTTCTGAGCGACAAATTTATTCTAAAACTGAAATCTGAGGAGAACGGGCGGGAGCCCGCGGCTCGGTCATTTGACGCCAGCGCGCTCCTGTAAGAGTTCGGCCTCGCGGTTCGCTTCCTCTATCACTGCGCGCTCGTTCATCGTCAGCAGCTCGCGCCCGCGCATGACGAGGCGGCCGTCGATGATGACGCTCTGAACGTCGTTCGCCTGCGCCGAGTAGACGACGGCCGAGGGGAGGTCCGCGGGCCGCGGCGTCGAGTGCAGGCGGTCGAGTCTGACTGTTATCACGTCGGCGCGCTTTCCCGCTTCGAGGCTGCCGATTTCCTGGTCGAGCCCGAGGGCGCGCGCGCCGTCAATCGTCGCCAGACGGAGGGCACGCCACGCGGGCAGGGCGTCCGCGCCGTGCGTCACCTTTTGCAGCAGCGCGGCGGTGCGCATCTCCGTGAACATGTCCAGGCGGTTGTTGCACGGTGCGCCGTCCGCGCCGAGCGAGACGGAGACGCCGCGCTCCAACATCTCTTTGATTGGCGCGACGCCCGAGCCCAGCTTGAGGTTAGACGACGGGCAGTGTGCTACGTGTGTGCCAGTTTCGGCGAGGATGCTTAACTCCGTGTCGTCGAGGTGGACGCAGTGCGCGAGCGCGACGTGCGTGCCCGTCAGGCCGAGCGAATCAAGGTAGGCTACGTTGCGCTGCCCCGTCTCGCGCTCGACCATCTCTATCTCCGTGCGGCTCTCGGAGGCGTGCGTGTGAACCATCACGCCGCGCTCGCGCGCGAGCCGCGCGACCTCTGAGAGCAGCTCGCGCGTGCAGCTGACGGCGAAGCGCGGCGCGAAGCAGTAGCGGATGCGGCCCCCGGCGCGGTTGTGCCATTCTTCGAGGAGCGCGAGCGATTCACTGACGGAGCGGCCGGTCTCTTCGCGCAACGCGGCGGGCACGTCGTCGCCTTTGTCCATCATGCACTTGCCCACGGTCGCGCGCCAGCCAGTTTCTTCGACGGCGCGGAACGCCTCCGCCGTGTGGTTGACCGTCTCCATCGTCAGCGCGCAGGTCGTCCCGCCCTTAATCATCTCGGCGATGGCGAGCCGCGCCGACGCCCTCGCGGAGGCGGCCGTGTGCGCCGCCTCCATCGGCCAGACGCGTTTCTTGAGCCAATCAATCAGCGCCAGGTCGTCCGCCGAACCGCGGAACAGCGTCTGGCACAGGTGCACGTGAGTCTGCACGAAGCCGGGCAGCACCGCGCACCCTTCCGCGTCAATAACAACGTCCGCGCCGCTCACTTCTTCGCCGACGCTCGCGATCCGGCCGCCGCGTATGAGCAGGTCACCGTCCACGACCGCGCCGCCCGCGTCTATCGTCAGCAGCGTGCCGTTCTTGATGAGAATCGTGTGTTCCGTCGTCACGCGGGAAACTTTAAAGTAAAAAGGCAAAAGGTAAAAGGCAAAAGGGAAGACGAAAGACAAGCTCCCATCCTCCCTTTTACCTTTTTACTTTCGCCTTACTTCGCCGCCTTGCGGCTCGCCGGCGCGGAAGTCTCCTGCGTCTCCGCGGTCTCCGCCGCCGCGGCGTTCTCGTCGCCCGCCACGAGGATGCCGAGCGCGCGGCGCACATCGTTTTCAATGCGCCGCAGCATCTCCGGGTTGTCCTTCAGCGTCTGCTTGGAGTTCTCGCGGCCCTGGCCCAGGCGCTCGCCGCTGTAGGAGAACCACGCGCCGCTCTTCTCGACGACCTTGTTGGCGACGCCGAGGTCAATCGCGTCGCCCTCGCGCGAGATGCCTTCGCCGTACATGATGTCAAACTCGCACTCGCGGAACGGCGGCGCGACCTTGTTCTTGACGACCTTGACCTTCGTGCGGTTGCCGACCACGCGGTCGCCGTCCTTGATCGCGCCGATGCGGCGGATGTCCAGGCGCAGGGAAGCGTAGAACTTGAGCGCGCGCCCGCCCGTCGTCGTCTCAGGGCTCCCGAACATGACGCCGATCTTCTCGCGAATCTGGTTGATGAAGATGAAGCACGTGTTCGACTGCGCGACGATGGCCGCGAGCTTCCTCAGCGCCTGCGACATCAGGCGGGCCTGCAAGCCGGGGAGTGAGTCGCCCATCTCGCCGTCCAACTCCGCGCGCGGCACGAGCGCCGCCACAGAGTCAATGACGATTACGTCAACGCCGTTCGAGCGCACCAGGGCTTCGGCGATCTCCAGCGCCTGCTCGCCCGAGTCCGGCTGCGAAATCAGAAGCTCGTCAATGTTGACGCCAAGCTTGCCCGCGTACTCCGCGTCCATCGCGTGCTCGGCGTCAATGTAGGCCGCGACGCCGCCGGCCTTCTGCGCCTCGGAGACGATGTGCAGCGCCAGCGTAGTCTTGCCGGAGCTTTCCGGCCCGTAAATTTCTATGATGCGCCCGCGCGGCACGCCGCCGACGCCGATTGCGGAGTCAATGCTCAGCGAAGTCGTGGAGATCGCCGGGATGTCCGAGACCTCGCGCTCGCCGAGCCGCATGATCGAGCCCTTGCCAAATCTCTTTTCAATATTGAGCAGCGCCGCTTCGACCGCTTTCCCGCGATCCGCGCTGAATCTGTCTTCTGCCATCACAAACATCTCTTTTCTACCGTTCCTTTTCTCACGTTTCGTGGGTGTGAACTATCTTCCGGTCTCTTCGGCCCAACGGCCTGTCAGCGAACGAAAGGCAGTATAGCACACACGACGCGAGAATGGAACAGTGTTTCACGCGTGCAACGAAATTATTTTCCGGGCAGAGGCCCCGGCCGAGCGACCGCGTAAGCTGTCGCTCGGGGCGGCGCTCTCTAAAGTTGGGGGTGGGAGGCGACTCGGCGTCGCCGCGCTTTGGGGGTATAGCACGGCCGGGGCGAATCCTGCAAGCGTGCTTCACTCGCGGAAATATTCCCGCAGGTCACGGCCCGTGCGCTGCTCGAACTGTTCGGCGAGTGAGGGCACGCCGCCGGCGCTCTCGTCGCGCGAGAGGCGCTCGACGCGCCACATGGGGAAGAAGAGGTCGCCTAAGCCGATGAAGGGCTCGTCGTGCGCGACGGCCCGCACCCAATCGTCGAAGGAGTTCAGGTCCAGGCCGCGCAGGAAGACGCCGGCCGCGCTGATTTCAGAGAGCACGCCCCAGCACTTTTCGCGCGGGCCGTGCAGCACGAGCACGACCGCCGCGCCCGGCTCGATTCCCTGCCGGCGCTTTCCGGGGTCCGTCTTTTCGCCCGCCTCAGACATCTTTCTTTTCTCCTCGGGGGAGCAGGCCGCGCGCGAAGTCTCCGACGCGCTGTGCCAAATCCGTCGTGCCTGCGAGTCTTTCAATCTCCGCGACGAGCGCGGAGCCGACGACGGCTGCGTCCGCATAGCGCCAGGTCGCGGCCACCTGTTCGGCGGTGGAAATCCCGAAGCCGACGGCGATGGGCAAATCGGAAAACTTCCGCACGCGCCCGACCAGACGCTCGGCCTCCCGGCTCACGTCCGCGCGTGCGCCCGTGACGCCCGCGCGCGAGACTGCGTAGATGAAGCCGCTCGCGCGCTCGGCCACGAGCCCGAGGCGCGCGTCCGTCGAAGTCGGCGCGACCAGAAAGATCATGTCCAAATCGTTAGCCCTGAGCCGGGCCGAGAACTCGCCAGCCTCTTCCGGCACGAGGTCCGTCACGAGCACGCCGTCAACGCCCGCGCGCGCGGCCTCGCGGCTCAAACGCTCCGGCCCGTATTGCAGCAGCGGGTTGAAGTAACTGAACAGCACGACGGGAACGTCCTTCAGCTCACCCCGCGCCCGCTCGACCACGTCCAGCACCTCGCGCAGACCGAAGCCGTGTCGCAGCGCGCGCTCCGAAGCCCTCTGGATGACCGGCCCGTCGGCCACGGGGTCGCTGAACGGCACGCCGAGTTCGATCACGCTCGCGCCCGCCTGTGCCAACTCGACGAGCAATCGGCCCGTGGTTTCCAGGTCCGGGTCGCCCGCCGTGACGAAGGGGATGAAGCCACGTCTCCCTTCACTTTTCAGGCGCGAGAAGGTTTCGGCGATACGGCTCATAGAAAGTCCGGCGAGTTTAACGAATCAAACAGACTCGATAGACTCCGCGACCGTGTTCACATCTTTGTCGCCGCGCCCCGAGAGGTTGACGATCAGGATTTGATCCTGTGCCATTTCTCGCGCGACCTTGAGGGCGTGCGCGACGGCGTGCGCGGATTCGAGCGCGGGCGTGATGCCTTCGAGCTGCGAAAGGGTCTTGAACGCTTCGAGCGCCTCCTCGTCGGACGCGGAGACGTACTTGACCCGGCCCGCGTCATGCAGGTAGGCGTGCTCCGGGCCGATGGAAGGATAATCAAGGCCGGCCGAGATCGAATGGGTCGCCGCGATCTGCCCGCGCTCGTCTTGTAGGACGTAGCTCATGGTCCCCTGGAGGACGCCCGGCCTCCCGCCCCCGCCCTGATTGAAGCGCGCCGCGTGCTGGCCCAATTCGTCGCCACTCCCACCCGCCTCGACGCCGATCATCTTGACGCCCTCGTCCGCCAGGAACGGGTAGAACAGTCCGATTGAGTTCGACCCGCCGCCCACGCAGGCGACGAGCGTGTCGGGCAGCCGCCCTTCCCTTTCGAGAATCTGCGCGCGGGCCTCGCGCCCGATGACGCTCTGAAAATCGCGGACCATCAAGGGGTACGGGTGCGGCCCGAGCGCGCTGCCGAGCAGGTAGTAAGTGTCCGCGGGCCTGCCGACCCAGTCGCGCAGCGCCTCGTTGATGGCGTCCTTCAGCGTGCGCGAGCCGGCCTCGACCTCGCGCACTTCAGCCCCGAGCAGCCGCATGCGGAAGACGTTGAGACGCTGGCGGCGAACGTCTTCCGTGCCCATGTAGACGACGCACTCCAGGCCGAAGAGCGCGCAGACGGTGGCGGTCGCGACGCCGTGCTGGCCCGCGCCGGTCTCGGCGATGACGCGCCGCTTGCCCATGCGGCGCGCAAGCAGGACTTGGCCCAGCGCGTTGTTAATCTTGTGCGAGCCGGTGTGCGAGAGGTCTTCGCGCTTGAGGTAGATGACAGCCCGGCCGGCCCTTTCGGTCAGACGCTGAGCACGGAAGAGCGGCGTCGGGCGTCCCGAATAGTCGCGCAGCAGCGTCTCGAATTCCGTCTGAAACTCCGCGTCCGCGCGCGCCGCGCGGTAAGCCGCCGTCAACTCTTCGAGCGGGGCCATCAACGTCTCCGGCACGAAGCGCCCGCCGTACGGCCCCCAGTGGCCCAACGCGTCCGGCTCAGTTTTACCCATCGGCTTCATCTTCGTTAGTCGGCTTTAATATTACCAGTCAAACATGCTCAACCCGAAAACATTAAACCACGAACTCACACGAAACAACACAAATCGCCTCCTCCTATTCGTGTCGCTTCGCGTGAGTTCGTGGTTCGGTTACTTCGTCCCTGTCGGCCTACGACGCGGCGACGAGTTCGGCGACGGCCGTGCGGTCGCGGCCCTCGCGCTTGGCCCGGTAGAGCGCGGCGTCGGCCGCGGCGTAGAGCGCGCGCTCGGTCGCGGCGTGCGCGGGGCAGGCGGCGACGCCGAGGCTGATGGTGACTGTGCCAATTCCCTCGACCGCCGTGGCCGAGACGACGTGGCGCAGGCGCTCGGCGGCCGCCAGCGCGCGCTCGCCGTCCGTGCCGGCCAGGAGCAGCGCGAACTCTTCGCCGCCGAGACGCGCCGCAGTGTCGTTGTCGCGCGACAACTCAAGGAGCGCGCTCGCGGCGTGACGAATCACGCGGTCGCCGGCCGAGTGGCCGTGCTTGTCGTTGACCTGCTTGAGGTGGTCTATGTCGGAGAGCACGAGCGCGCACGGGACGTTGTAGCGCCGCCACCTTTCTACCTCCTGCCCGAGCGCCGTTCGAAAGCGGCGGCGGTTCGCAAGGCCCGTCAGGTAGTCCCTGTCCGCCTCCGCGCGCAGGCGGTCCACGGTCTGCTTGATTTGGACCAGTTGCGCGACGCGCGCGACGAGCAGGGGGGTTTCCGCCGGCATTTGAAAGTAGTCGAAAGCGCCGAGCGCCATCGCCTCGGAGCGGCGCGAGGGCGTAGAGGCAGCGTCGCCGAGCAGGATGACGGACGCGCCTTCGTCCGTGCGCACGAGCGACGCCATCAACTCGTTGGCGCTGATGCCTCTGAGGCTGATGTCAACGACGACCAGATGGGGGCGGGTGCGGCTGAGCGAGACCAAAGCGGCCGCGCCGCCGGTGACGCCGACAACGGCGAAGCCCGCGCGTTCGAGTGTCCCGCCGTAAGCGGCCACGGAGGGCTCGTCCGTCACGAGCAGCACACGTCCCTGGTCGCGCGCGTGTGTGCGTTCATTTGAAGTTGCCTGGGCTGTTGAAGTCATAAGAGGGGGAATCCAGGAGTCAGAATCCAGAATTCAGGAGAAAAGAGAATCAGGAGAACGGGCCGCGGCCTTTCATGCTGGATTCTGGATTCTGACTCCTGGATTCTGCTTTCGAAGAAGGCTTCAGTTATGAGGTGACGGGGGATGGGCACGCGGACGACGCGCTTTAGCTTCATTGACGCTCGCCTGTGGACCACGTCCGACAGGATAACCGATGGGGCCGGGCCGGCGTCAAGGTTTAACGCGCGCGGCGGCGACGAAGGCGCGCACACGCTTTGGGTCTTTCCGCCCCGGCGCGCTCTCCAACAGGCTGCACGCGTCCACCGCGAAGGGGGCGACCGCCGCGACCGCCGCGGCGACGTTCTCCGGCGCGAGGCCGCCCGCCAGGAAGAGGCGCGGGACCAATTCTCTGACTCTCCTAGCCACGCCCCAATCAACGACGCGACCCGTCCCGCCGCGCTCTTTCTCCGAAAAGGCGTCGAGCAGAATCGCGTCCGCTTCGTACGTAGAGACGCTCTCCGGCTCAAAGTCGCTTCTCGCGCGCACGGCCTTGATGACGAAGCGCCCGCGGAGCGCGCGGCAGTATTCCGGCGATTCGTCGCCGTGCAGCTGCACGGCCGTCAGGCCGACCTCGTCCGCCACGCGCGCGACCTCTTCAGGCTCGCCCTCGTTGACGAAAACGCCGACCTTCATCACAGCTTGCGGCAACTCCGCGACGATTCGCCGCGCCTCATCCGGCGCGACGTAGCGCGGGCTGTGGCGATAGAAATTGAAGCCGAGCGCGTCCGCGCCCGCCTCGACCGCCGCGAGCGCGTCCGACAGATTCGTGATGCCGCAGATTTTGACAATCATGAGACGCAATTAACCACAGAGGAACACACAGGAAAACAAAATCACAAATTCAGCTTTCAGATTTGAATTTTCAAATCTGCTATTTCAAATCGCTCTTAACCTCTGTGTCCCTCTGTGTCCTCTGTGGTTGATTCTTAATTTACGACAAACTGCTTGTAATGGTCGAACCGTTCGAGAATCAGGCTGACGTAGGTGACGGGCTCTATGCCGCGGCAGAAGCCGAACTTGACGACAGGGTCCGCCGAGTATTGCTGCGTGGATTTCTGGAGGAGCCAGTAGGACACGTCGTCCCACTTCATCGGGTCGCCGCCGTACTTTTCCGTCAGGCGTTGCGCGTCCTCGACGTGGCCCGCGCCGCAGTTGTAGGAGGCGAGGATGAACTTCAAACGCTCACCTTCGTCCGGGATGCGTTTGGCCCAACGCTCCGAGAGCCACTTCAGGAACCTGACCGCGCCCGCGACGTTGTCTTCGGGGTCGAGCGCGTTGTGCACGCCATACTCCCGCGCGGTGCTCGGCATCAGTTGAAGCAATCCGGTTGCGCCGGCCCACGAGCGCGCCGCCGGCTTGAAGCGCGACTCCTGAAACATCTGCGAGCCCAGGAGCCGCCAGTCCCAGCTCAGCTCGGCCGCGTACTTCTTCAAAAGGTCGTCGAACTCGCAGAGCTTGCCAGTCGAGGAAGTCAGGTACTCGCTCGCGACGCGCTCCAGGTGGCTGCGGCGGTCCACGAAATATTTTTTGTAGAGGCGGTCGAAGAGCGTGCCGTTCTGCTTGTCCTCGATCCAGCGGTTCAGCGCGTCCGTCAGCTCGGGCGCGTTCTGCCTCACGGCCCAAGAGACGCTGTGCGAGCGCCCGACGATGGGGCGCACCTTCAGGTTTTTGAACTCCGCCTCCTTCAGCTCGGCCAGGTTGCTCTGCATGACCGTGAACTCGACCTCACCCTTCGCCACTTTCTGTGCCAGCGCCTCGTCCTCTATCTTGCCGCCCATCTCGACGACGTTGATGTCGCCGGAAATCTGGTCCGACAACTCCACGAGCGTGCGGTGGTAGGCCGACTTTTCGGGCAGCGTGACGGTCTGACCCGCGAGCTGCGCGGGCCGCGTGATGCGCCGCGCCTGAATCTCCATCTCCGGCAACTCTTCGTCGGGTCCGGGCTGAAGCGCCTTCTCCACTGGCTCCGGCAGGTTCGCCTTGTCCGGTGGCAACTCCTGCTGCACGAGCGCGGGCTCCGTGTGATAAAGAGCGCGCGTGAAGGCGACGTTCTGTTTGTCCTCGCCGGTCGGTATCAGCCGCGCCGCCGCAATGTCGCCGTCACCGGCGTTGAGCATGGGGTAGAGGCTCTTGTGGTCGATAACGACGACGAACTTGAGCGCGACGCCCTGGTCCCTGGCGAACGCCTGTAGCAGCTCGAACTCGTAGCCCATCGGCTCGCCGCGGTAGAGGAAATAGGTGGTCGAGTTGTAGGGCGCGAGGACGACGAGCTGGCCGCGCGCTTTGATGTCTGCGAGGTCGCGCTTGACGGGCTCGACCATCGGCAGGTCGGTGCGCCGGTCAATCGGGTCAACGGCCTCGAAGTCCGGCGGCTTGCGGTTGATGGTGCGCGTCAGAAAGAAGATGGTGAGCGCCGAGCAGAAGACGAGCACGGCCGCCAGGATCAAACCCGTCCGAGTTCTCGCAGTCATCGCGTTGGCCCTGTCTCTTCGGGGAAACTTTTACGGAGGACGTTTTAGGGGCAGCGTGGAACGAGAGACTTTTATGTCAAAGCCGGACGGAAGTCAATAATTCTGGAGACTCACTCGCCCGCGCCGATTAAATCTCGCAGCACTTGTTCCGGCCGCGACGCGCGCATCAGGGATTCGCCGACGAGAAAGCCGCTGTAGCCGAGCGCGCGGAGCTTGCGTATGTCGTCGCCCGACTTGAGGCCGCTTTCGGCGACGAGCGTTATGTGCGGCGCGGCGGCCTGGGCCAGTTCGATTGAGACTTCGAGCGAGACTTTGAAGGAATGCAGGTCGCGGTTGTTGACGCCGACGAGCGTCGCGCCTGTCGCCTCCGCGCGGCGCAGCTCGTCCTTCGTGTGGACCTCGACCAGCGCGTCTAGATGCAGCTCATCTTCGGCGACGCGCCGCAGACGGCAGAGCGTGTCGTCGTCTAAGGCCGCGACGATGAGCAGCAGGGCGTCCGCACCGGCGGCGGCCGCCTCGTGGAGCTGATACTCGTCGAAGAGGAAGTCCTTGCACAGCACTGGGATTTTTGCGGCCGCGCTGGCTGCGCGCAGATCGTCGAGCGAGCCCTGGAAGCGGTCCTCTTCGGTCAGGACGGAGATGGCGGCCGCGCCGCCCGCCTCGTACTCGCGCGCGATCAGCGTTGGGTCTGCGCCGGCGCGAATGATTCCCTTCGACGGCGACGCGCGTTTGAACTCCGCGATGACGTTGACGCGCCCGTCGTTATCGAGAGCGAGGCGAAGCGCGTGCTCCGGCGCAGTGCGCCGCACATCTTCGGCGCGTGCGCGCAACTCTTCCGCCGGCCGCTCCCGCTTCGCCCGTTCGAGCCGCGCCCTTTTGAGCGCCATGATCTCTGTTAGAAAATCCATTTTCCGTAGGGGCAGCGGACGAACCACGAAATAACACGAAGTCACACCAGGCATAACTCCCTTCGTGTCGCTTCGTGTTACTTCGTGGTTCCTCCGTTCGTCGCCTCGACTAAGCGTTCGAGTTTGGCGAGGGCCGCGCCGCCGTCAATGCTTTCTCCGGCGAGCCGCGCCGCCGCGGGAAGGTCTTCGGCTTCGCCTCCGACCAGGAGGGCCGCCGCCGCGTTCGCCACCACGAGCGAGCGCGCCGCATCGCGTCTGGTCCCGTCGAGCACGGCGCGAATAATCCGCGCGTTATCCTCCGCGTCGCCGCCGCGCAGGTGTGCCAGTTCCGAACGCACGAAGCCGAAATCTTCTGGCACAGTCTCGAAAGTCTTCACCCGCCCCTCGTGCGCCTCTGCGACGAACGTCGGGCCGGCGAGCGTCACTTCGTCCAGGCCGTCCGAGCCGTGAACCACCCAGGCGCGCTCCGTTCCCAAACGGACGAGCGCCTCCGCGACGGGCTCGGCCAGGGCCTTGTGCCAGACGCCTATGATTTGGCGGCGCGCGCCCGCCGGATTGGTTAATGGCCCAAGCAGGTTGAAGGTCGTGTGGACGCCCAACTCCCGGCGCACGCCCGCCATGCGCTTCGTCGCGCCGTGGTAGAGCGGGGCGAACATGAAGCAGATGCCCAGCTCGTTCAGACAAGTTTCCGAGACCTCGGGGCCGGCCGCGACGTTGACGCCGAGCGCGGCGAGCACGTCCGCGCTCCCCGAGCGGCTCGTCGCCGCGCGGCTGCCGTGCTTGGCGACCGCGAGCCCCGCGCCTGCGATGACGAAGGCCGCGGCAGTCGAGATGTTGAAAGTCTTAGCGTGGCTGGAGCCGGTCCCCGCCGTGTCAACGAAACGCTCGTGGCGGCAGTTGATTCTGATTGCGCGTGCGCGCATCGCCTGGGCCATTCCCGCCAGCTCTTCGACCGTCTCGCCCTTGACGGCCAGCGCCACGAGCGCCGCCCCGATCTGCGCGTCCGTCGCGGAGCCTTCGAGGAGGGCGTCCAGGAGCGCCGTCGCCTCCTCGCGCCGCAAGTCCTCGCCGCGCATCAACCGCAGCAGGAGCGCGCGCAGGCCCGTGCCCTCTCGCGGCTCATCCTTTCGCGCCGGGGTCGGCAGCAGCCATGCAGGGCGGGACATAAAAGCAGAATTCAGAATCCAGGAGTCAGAAGTCAGAAGAAAAGAAAATCAGAAGAACGGGCCGCGGCCTTTCATGCTGGATTCTGAATTCTGACGCCTGGATTCTGCCTTTCACAGTTTTAAGAAATTCGAGAGCAGTTTCTTGCCGTCGGTCGTGAGGATGGATTCGGGGTGGAACTGCACGCCCTCTATCTTCAGCTCGCGGTGGCGCAGGCCCATGATGACGCCGTCGGGCGTGGTCGCGGAGACTTCGAGGCACTCCGGCAAACTCTCGCGCTCGACGACGAGCGAGTGGTAGCGGCCAGCCTTGAAGCGGTACTCCAGGCCGTCGAAGATGGTGCGCCCGTCATGGCAAATCTCGGACGCCTTGCCGTGGACGAGCGAGGGCGCGCTGACCACGCGCCCGCCGAAGACCTGGCCGATGGCCTGGTGGCCCAGGCAGACTCCCAGAATTGGCACACGCCCCGCGAACTGCTCTATGAGCTTCATCGTCACGCCCGCGTCCTCGGGCCGGCCCGGCCCCGGCGAAATCAGAATCCTGTCCGGGCAGCACCGCGCCTCGACCTCCTCGGTCGTCACCTCGTCGTTGCGCCGCACCTCTATCTCCTCGCCGAGTTCCCCGAGATACTGCACGAGGTTGTAGGTGAACGAGTCGTAATTATCTATGACGAGAATCTGCATGCCGCGTCGCCTTCCACCCGGATTGTAGTGGCGGCCGTGCCTGCCGCGCAAATGAAAGAATCCGCGGGCGTGTTATTATCGAACTTCCAGACTCAGGGCACGTTTCAAACTCAAAGCATTTCTTAGCGCCTTTGCGACTTTGCGTGAAAAAATAAAAACCACTCACGCTGGAGGCGCTGGAGGCGCAAAGAGGTTGAGTCAAGCCACAGCCTGAGCTTTATATCCCAATCTTCGAGGAGCCCCGTTAATGCACAGATTTTTCGTTCTGATAGCCCTGCTTATTTTCGGCGCGGCGACGCCCGCCGCCGAAGCTCAGAGCGCCGAAGGTCTCACGCGCCTGCTGCGCTTCCCCGACATACACGGCGACACGATTGCTTTCGTTTACGCGGGCGACATCTGGACCGTGCCCGCCCAGGGGGGCACCGCGCGCAGGCTCACGTCGCACCCCGGCATCGAAATCTTCCCGAAATTTTCCCCCGACGGCCGCTTCATAGCCTTCTCCGGTGAGTACGGCGGCACGCGCCAGGTCTTCGTCATCCCGGTCGAGGGCGGCCAGCCGCGCCAGCTCACTTACCGCAATGACGTTGGCCCACTTCCACCGCGCGGCGGCTGGGACAACATCGTGCTGGGCTGGACGCCCGACGGCAAGAACGTGCTCTTCCGCGCCAACCGCGTCGCGCAGAGCAACCGGCTGGGCCGCCCCTACCTCGTGCCGTTCGAGGGCGGGCAGGAACAGCCGCTGCCGATTACCGAAGGCGGGAGCGCGCACTACTCGCCGGACGGGACGAAGCTCGCCTACACGCCCATCTCGAACGAGTTTCGCGGCTGGAAACGCTACCGCGGCGGCCAGTCGCCGGACGTGTGGATTTACGATCTGGCACAGAACACGGCGGAGCAGATTACGACGACGCGCGCGCAGGACATGGTCCCGGTCTGGCTCGGCGATACCGTCTATTACCTCTCCGACCGCGACTGGACGATGAACCTCTTCGCCTACGACACGCGCACGAAGAAGACCCGCAAGGTGACGAACCACGCGGACTACGACGTGCTCTGGCCCTCCGGCTCGGGCGACCAGTTGGTCTATGAAGCCGGCGGCTACATTTACCGGCTGGACACGGGCTCGGGCAAAGAGGAGCGCGTACCCGTTCGCGTTTACGGCGACTTCCCCGACACGGTCCCCTATTTCAAGAACGTCAAATCGAACATCAACTCTTTCTCGCTCTCGCCGACCGGCGCGCGCGCGCTGTTCGAGGCGCGCGGCGACGTGTTCACCGCGCCGGCCAAAGAGGGCGAGGTACGCAACCTGACCGCGTCGCAGGGCGTGCGCGAGCTGGCACCCGTCTGGTCGCCGGACGGGCGCTGGGTCGCGTACCTGTCCGACCGCTCGGGCGAGTACGAAGTCTACGTGCGCGCGAGCGACGGCACGGGCGAGGAGCGCAGGGTCACGACCGACGGCGACATCTGGCGCTTCCCGCCCGTCTGGTCGCCCGACAGCCACATGCTCGCCTACGGCGACAAGCGACAGCGCCTGCGCTTCGTCAACGTCGAGACCGGCGCGACCACGGACGTGGACCACGGCACGAACAACGACATCACGAGCTACACCTGGGCTCCCGACAGCCGCTGGCTCGCCTACACGAAGCTCGGCGACAACCAGTTCTCCGAAATCTGGGTCTACTCGCTCGCGAACTCGAAGGCGCGACGACTTACCGGCGGGATGACGAGCGACACGGAGCCCGTCTTCGACCCGAAGGGGCGCTACCTGTATTTTCTCTCCAACCGCGACTACAACCTGACCTTCAGCGGCTTCGAGTTCAACTACATCTACACGAACCCGACGCGCGTTTACGTCGGGCTGCTCGCCGCGGACGGCCCGGCGATTCTACTGCCGACGAGCGACGAGGAGCGCGTCAAGACGAGCGAGAAGCCTCTGACGCCGCCGCCCAACCCCGCGCAGGCCCCGCCGCCGCAGGGCGCGAAGGCGCAGGCTCCTGCGCCCGAGCAGGCGATTCCCGCGGCGACGCCCGCCGCGACTCCGGCCGCGGAGCAGGCGAAGCCGGACGAGAAGCAGCCCGGCCCGGCAGTCGTCGTCAAGATTGACTTCGAGAACTTCGAGGACCGCGTACGGGCCATTCCGGGCCAGCCTTTGAACTACCGCCGGCTGGCGGCAACAGGCGACGGGGTGCTCTATCTTTCTGGCCCAGGCAAGCTCTCTCTCTACAACTTGGGCGCTAAGGCAGAGCAGACGATCATAGAGGGCATACAGAACTACGACCTCTCGGACGACGGCAAGCAGTTCATCTTCCAGGCGGGCGAGAACTTCGGCGTGGCGGCGGTCGCGGCGGGCCAGAAGCCGGACGCCGGGTTGCTCAAGCTCGACGGGATGACGATGAAGATCGAGCCGCGCGCCGAGTGGGCGCAGGAGTACACGGACGCCTGGCGCATCATGCGCGACTGGTTCTACGACCCGAACATGCACGGCGTCAACTGGGCGGGCGTCCGCGCCAGGTACGAACAGCTCGTACCCTTCATCGCTAACCGCGAAGACCTCAACTTCGTCCTGACCGAGATGGGGAGCGAACTCATGGCCGGCCACATCTACGTCGAGCGCGGCTCGGACCCGCCGCGCGTCGCGCGCACCGACGGCGGACTGCTCGGCGCGGAACTCACGCCCGACGCCTCCGGCTATTTCAAGATCACGAAAATCTACCCCGGCGAGAACTGGCACGAGAGCTTCCGCTCGCCGCTCACCGAGCCCGGAGTCAGGGCCAAAGTCGGCGACTACGTGCTTGCCGTTGACGGGCGCACGACGCGCGGCGTGAAGAATTTTTACGAGCTGCTCGAAGGCAAGGGCGACCGCGTCGTGACGCTCAAGCTCAACGGCCGACCGGACCAAAATGGGGCGCGCGACGAGCGCGTGCGCCCGGTCAAGGGCGAGTCGAACCTGCGCTACCTGGACTGGGTCGAGTCGCGCCAGGCGCTCGTCGAGAAACTTTCCGGCGGGCGCATCGGCTACATCCACGCGCCGAACACGGCGGTCGAGGGCAACCGCGAACTCTTCAAGAATTTTTACCCGCAGACGAGGAAGGACGCGCTCATCATCGACGACCGCTACAACGGCGGCGGCTTCATCCCAGACCGCATGATTGAACTCCTGGAGCGCAAGCCGCTCAACTACTGGGCGCGGCGCGGCGTCGGCGCTAATTCCACGCCCGTCTTCGCGCATTCGGGGCCGAAGGCGATGTTAACGAACGGCTACGCGGGCTCGGGCGGCGACGCGCTCCCCTACTACTTCCGCGAGCGATCATTAGGCCGCATCTTCGGCACGACGACCTGGGGCGGGCTGATAGGACTTTCGGGCAACCCGCCGCTTGCCGACGGCGGGAGCCTCTCGACGCCGTCTTTCCGCTTCATGGACCTCGAAGGCAACTGGGCCGTCGAAGGCGTCGGCGTGGACCCCGATGTCGAAGTCATTGACGGCCCCGACGCGGTCGCGCGCGGCGAAGACCCGACGCTCGAAGCGGCCGTGAAATATTTGATGGAAGAGCTGCGGCGCAACCCGCCGAAGAGGCCCACGCCGCCCGCGCCGCCCGTGATGAGGCAGTAGCCTGCCTCCCCCTGTGCCCTCTCTGTGTCCCTTGTGGTGAATCGATAATTAACCACAGGGGACACAGAGGAGAACTGAAATCGAAACTCCCGACCGGGCTTGCTCCTTGACTGGAAATCGTGGGCCATTATAGATTTCACCCGATCAGATAAGTTTTCTTCGACTGGTCTGGAAAGTCTTGCGCTCGCCTCGCACCTCCTTCTGTCCGGTCTCCACTTTAACCCGACGCACTGACATCTATTCGCAGTGTCTCTGACCAAAGATAACCCTCGATGAAAAAATACCTCCTCTTCGCCGCCCTGTCGCTCTGCTTCGGGGCCTTGAGCACAAGCGTCGCGCGCGCGCAGACCGCCGGCAATACCATCTATGCCTGCTACAACAAGACTAACGGAGACCTGCGCAAGGTGAGCGGTCCCGGACAGTGCAAGACTCCCGAGCTGCCGATTAGCTGGAACGTGGCGGGCACGCCTGGGCCGCAAGGCCCGCAAGGTCCACAAGGACCGCAGGGTCCGGCCGGGCCGCAGGGACCACAGGGGCCTCAAGGCGCTCAGGGTCCGCAGGGCCAAAAGGGTGAGACCGGCGCGACCGGGGCGACTGGCGCGACTGGTCCAGAGGGGCCGCAGGGTGCGGCCGGCCAGTCCGTCACGAGCGAGGTCATACCCGTGGGCGACGCGCGCTGTGCCAACGGCGTCGGCGGCGTGCAGTACACGGACAGTACAGGGGTCCGCGTGGTCTGCAACGGCCAGCAGGGCGCGCAGGGGCCGGAGGGGCCTCAAGGGCCGACGGGCACTGGGAACGCTCTGAGTTTTTATATACGCGAGTTGCCGACGCGCTCCGCCAACAGAGGCTCTCAGGGGGATACCGTACAAGAATTCTCCTGCCTTACCGGCGACGTAGTGACCGGCGGAGGCTATACGTCCAGCCCGTCGCTCATCGTGTACGAGAGCAGACCGCTCGACGCCGACACGTGGAGAATATCCATGAAGAATACGACGGAGAGCTTAGTCGGTTTCTCGATGCACATAGTATGTGCGGACCTGACGCCCAATAACTGAGGGGCTTCGCAAGCAGGCGCTCGCTACTCTCGCCCTCCGTGTGTGAGGTTGGCGATGGCTAGGACCAGTTCGGCGGGCTCGACCGGCTTCGGGATGTGCATCTGGTAGCCTTCCGAGAGGGCGCGCAGGCGGTCGGAAGACCTCGCGTGGGCGGTCAACGCGATGGCAGGGATTCTGCGCCCGCGGCCCTCTTCCAGCGCGCGCACCTTGCGAATCAGAGAGTAGCCGTCTTCGTCGGCCATCTCGATGTCGCTGACCAGCAGGTCCGGCTTCGCCTGCCGCAACTTGTCGAGTGCTTCGCCCGCGCCCGACGCGTCCACCACCTCAGCCCCGCTCTGCGTCAGGACGGTCGTCAGCAGCTCACGTGCGTCCCTTTCGTCGTCAACGACGAGCACTCTAATCCCGTCGAGCCTCGCCAGCTCCGCCGGCCGCGCGTGCTCTTCACGCCCGGCGCGTCGCTCGGCGGAAGACTCCGGGAAGTGCTCCGCGCCGTGGACGATCATCACGGGCAGCCTCACCACGAAAGTAGTCCCCCGGCCTTCGCCCGGACTCTCGGCGCGGATAGTCCCGCCGTGCAGCTCCACCAGGTGCTTCGTGATTGCCATGCCCAACCCGAGCCCCGCCTGCCGCCTCGTCGTCGTCTGGTCGGCCTGCCGGAAGCGGTCGAAGACGTAAGGGAGAAACTCCGGGCTGATGCCCTGCCCCGTGTCGCTGACGGCAATCTCGACGCTGGAGTTGACGCGCGTGAGGCGGACCTGCACGCGCCCGCCTTTCGGCGTGAACTTGACGGCGTTCGAGAGCAGGTTCCACATCACCTGTTGCAGGCGCTCGCGGTCGCCGGAGACCGGGCCGGCCCTCGGGTCAAGAGTCGTCTGGAGCCTGATGCCCTTAGCCTCCGCCGCGAGACTGACCACGTCTATAGCCGCCTCCACGACCGACGCCAATTCGACCCGGCCAATGTCGAGACGCATCTGGCCGGAGATGATGCGCGAGAAGTCCAGGAGGTCGCCGATGAGCTGGTTCTGTGATTCCGCGTTCCGCTCGATGGCGTCGAGCGCACGCCCGGCCGTCCGCTCGTCGAGCGTCCCGCCTTGCAGCATCCTGGCCCAGCCGAGGATGGCCGTCAGCGGCGTGCGCAGCTCGTGCGAGACCGTGGCGAGGAACTCGTCTTTAGCGCGCGCGGCCTCCTCGGCCGCGCGCTTCGCGTGCAGAATCTCGTCCTCATACTGGTTGCGCTGGCGCACGTGCATCAGCACGCAGTCGTTGACCATCAGGCCGCCGCGCTCGCGGCGCGCAGCGTTGACGAGGACGGGTATCTCCGCGCCGCCCTTCGAGCGCAGCGAGAAGTAGACCTCCTCCACACGGTCATGAAGTTTGAGCAGCGGGAAGAGGTGCGTTTGATAGAAGATTCGGCTGGCGACCGGCAGGAGCGACTCGACGTGCCGGCCCAGGAGTTCGGCCTCCTCGTACCCCAACAGCTCCAGCAGCGTGACGTTGGCCTGGACGACGTGGCCGTCGTCAGTGAATGACAGGAAGCCGCACGGCGCTCTGTTCAGCAGGTCGTCCATCGTAGAATTAAAAATGAAAAATTAAAAATGCAAAATGCGGCGGCGAACAGGAGGAGCATCGGACGCCGCTGACGCCCCGTAATTATTCATTTCGCCGCTCATTCTTTTTGCATTTTTAATTTTTCATTTTGCATTCCTTCAGGTACTCCTTGATGACCTCGATGGTCTCCTCGGGGTGGCTCAGGTGCGGGCAGTGGCCCGTGGCCTTCAGGACGCGCAAGGTGCTCGCGGGCAGGTGGCGGCTGAGGTAGTCGCCCACTTCGAGCGGCGCGATGGCGTCCTCCGAGCACTGCATGATGAGGGACGGGACGGAGACCCGCGCGAGGTCTTCGCGGTTGTCGGAGAAGAAGGTGGCCTCCGCGAAGCGGCGCGCGATTTTCGGGTCCGTCGAGCAGAAACTCTCTTCCAGCTCGCCCGCCAGTTCGGGCCGCTCCCCGTTCTTCATCACGACCGGCGCGAGGAAGTTGGCCCAGCCGATGTAGTTCTTCTCCATCACGTCGAGCAGCCCCGCGATGTCCGCGCGCTCGAAGCCGCCGACGTAGCCGGGCGGGTCGTTGAGGTAGCGCGGCGAGGGGCCGACGAGGATGAGGCGCGCGAAGCGCCACGGCTCGCGGATCGAAGCCAGCATCCCGACGACGCCGCTCACCGAGTGGCCGACGAAGATGGCGTCTCTGAGGTCGAGCGCGGCGCAGACATCCAACACGTCCTGCGCGTAGCCGTCGAGACTGCTGTACCGCTCGGGGCTGTAGGCCCGGAGGTCCGACTTGCCGGAGCCGACGTAGTCGAAAAGGACGAGGCGGTAGTCGTCCTCGAACGCGGGCGTCACGAAGCGCCACATATTCTGGTCACAGCCGAAGCCGTGTGCGAACAGCATCGGCCGTGTGCCCTTGCCGAAGACCTTCACGTTGTTGCGAATGAGAATGTCGCGCGCCACTGCCCTCTCTCCTCAGACCGTCTGACGCCGTCGGGGTTCACGCTCAGATACTACACCAAGCGGACCTCGAAGGCACCAGCGGGCAGTAACGCGTGGTCTCCTGCTTTCGGTTTTTCCTCGTGCCCTCTGTGTCCTCTGTGGTGAATAAATCTGGGGGCTTGTCCCCACCCGCGCCGCGGAAAAAATTAACAGGGATGGACAGGGCAGACAGGGCAAAAAAGCAAGCTCTTCGTCCTGTCTATCCTGTCCATCCCTGTTTGAATCTTCTTGCAGGTTGAGCGGGCGGGGACAAGCTCTGCCCATACAGTTATGTGACACCTTCCATTAAACGAATCCCGCTCTAGTTATTCGCCTGCGTTCTTACTTCGCGCCCGCCGCGTGGCACTCGCGGACCAACGCGCGCGTGAGGACGACCGGCTTGGCGGGCTTTTCGTTTTCGGCCTCGGCCTGGTTGATGGCGTCCACCACGTCCATGCCCGCGGTGACGCGGCCGAAGGCCGAGAACTTGCCGTCGAGCTGCGCGGCCTCGCCGACGAGGATGAAGAAGTGTGTGGTCGCGCTGTTCGGCTCGTCGGGCCGCGCCATCGAGACGATGCCGCGCTCGTGCTTGACGAGGCTCGGCTCGTCCGGGATTTTGCGCGCCGCGCGCTTCGCCGTCTCGAAGTTCCACTTCTGCCCGGTCGAGAGGTTGCCGCCCTGCACGACGAAGCCCTTGACGACGCGGCTAAAGGTGGTCGTGTCGAATAAGCTTGTCGCCGCGAGGTTGAGAAAGTTGCGGACACTTTCGGGCGCGGACTCCGGCAGCATCTCTATTTCTATCGCGCCCGCCTCCGTCTCCAGCCGGACGCACTGCGCCGTCATCTTCTCCACGCTCGCGCCGTCGAAAGGCTCTGGCGCTGGCGTCGGCTGTGCCGCCGGCCGCTCGTTGATTTTCTTCGCCGCGCCCTCGGCCTTCTGCGGCGCTGGCGTCGTCTGCTTCGGCTCTGGCGTCTGCTGTGCCAAAACCGTCGAAGCAGTCAACAGGATTAGAAACAGGGTCGCGAGTGTGAATCTCCCCCGGCTCACTTTCATAGTCCTTTCTCTGCCATCTCTATCGCGCGCAACAGGGCGCGCGCCTTGTTGATCGTCTCCTCATACTCGCGCTCCGGCACGGAGTCGGCCACGACGCCGGCCCCGGCCTGCACGTAAGCACGCCCGCCGCGCATCACGATGGTGCGAATCGCGATGCAGGAGTCGAGGTTCTGCGCGTAGTCCATGTAGAGGACCGCGCCCGCGTAAACGCCGCGCGCCCCCTGCTCCAGGTCGCGTATGATCTGCATGGCGCGCACCTTCGGCGCGCCCGTCACCGTCCCCGCCGGGAAGCAAGAGGCCAACGCGTCGAAGCGGTCGAGGCCGTCGCGCAGCCGCGAGCGCAAACTGGTGACCAGGTGCTGGACGTGCGAGTAACGCTCGATGGTCATCAACTCCTCGACCTCGACCGAGCCGTAATCGCTGACGCGGCCCAGGTCGTTGCGCCCCAGGTCAACCAACATCATGTGCTCGGCCACCTCCTTCTCGTCCGTGCGCATCTCCTCGCCGAGCAGCCAGTCTTCGGCCTCGGTCGCGCCGCGCCGCCGCGTGCCCGCGATGGGGCGGTAGTCCAGGCGCTGCCCCCGACAGCGCACCAGCATTTCGGGCGAAGCACCGATGATCGCTTCCTCGCCGAGCCGGAAGAAATACATGTAGGGTGACGGGTTGGTTGCGCGCAGGGCGCGGTAGATTTGGACCGGGTCGGCGGAGACTTTCTTGCTGAGGCGCTGTGAGAGCACGGCCTGGAAGATGTCGCCGGCGGTGATGCGCTCCTGGGCGCGGCGCACGGCCTCCTCGAAATCCTTCCTGGCCCAGTTCGACTCGAACGCGCCTTCGCCCTCCGCCTCGCCGCGCGCGGCCGGCAAGGCTACCTCGCCCCTCGACAACAACTCCTCGACGCGCGCCGTCTCCTCGACCGCCCGCTCGTAGAGCCAGCGCAGCCGCTCGTGGCTGCCCTCGGCCTCTTCGGTCAGGACCACGGAAGTTATCTCGATGCGCTGGCGCACGCGGTCGAAGGCGAGCACCGTGCGGTAGAACATCCAGACCGCATCGTCCACCTCCGCGCTCTCGTCTGTGTCCGAGCCGACGGTGGGCTCGAACCAGCGCGCCGCCTCGTAAGCGAGGTAGCCGACCGCGCCGCCGGCCAAAGGTGCCAGCCCCGTGCGCCGGGCCAATTCGCGGTCTCTGAAATACTCGCGCGCGAAGTCGGTGGCGCGCACTCCCTTCAACATCTCCCACTTGCCATTGCGCTGCACGAGCGTGTCGTCGCCGCAGCCGCGCACGACCATTTCCGGGTTCGCGCCGAGAAAGGAGTAGCGCGCGACCCGCTCGCCGCCCTCTATGGATTCGAGCAGGAAGGCGTAAGGCGCACCCGCCGCCACGCGCAGGAAAGCCCCGACCGGAGTCTGCAAGTCCGCGAGCACGCCGCGCACTACGGGGACGACGTTGCCGCGCCGCGCCTCGCGCAGAAAATCGTCAAAGGTTGCGGGCTGTAGATCGAGCATAAAATAATGCGGAACTTTGCGGGATGAATTAAAGCATCCGGCCGGCGGAGAGCCACTGGCCGCCGTCAACGACGAGGATCGCGCCGTTGATGAAGACGGCGGCGTCGGAGCAGAGGAAGACGGCCGCCTGCTCTATGTCGCGGATGCGCCCGAAGCGGCCCAGGGGGACGTTGCGCCTGAGCTTCTCTTTGACCTCCGCTGGGACGAGACGCGACATCCCCTCCGTGTCCTCTATGGGGCCGGGCGCGATGGCGTTCGAGCGTATGCCGTAGCGCCCCCACTCGACGGCGAGCTGTCTGGTCAGCGCGTCCACGCCGGCCTTAGCCGCCGAGACGTGCAACTGCAAAGGCGTGCCGACATAATGCAGCGTCGCGCTGATGTTGAGAATCTGCCCGCGCTCTTTTTTCAACTCGGCGAAGGCCGCGCGGCAAACGTTGAAAGTCCCCTTCAAATCAATGTCCACGACCGTGCCGAATCCGTTCGGCGACAACTCCTCGGCCGCGCACAGAAAGTTCCCCGCCGCGCCGTTGACCACGATGTCCAGTTTGCCGAATCGCTCGACGGTCGCGCCGACGGCTCGCTCCACCTCTTCCGTCTTCCGCACGTCCGCCGCGACGGCGACGGCCTCGCCGCCCCCGGCGCGAATCCTTTCGGCGGCCGGCTCAAGGTGTTCGAGCTTCCGACTCACGAGCGCCACACGCGCGCCCGCCTCGGCCAGCGCCCGCGCCACGCCTCCCGTAATCCCGGTCCCTCCGCCCGTCACCAACGCGACGCGCCCCGCCAGCAATCCGTCAACAAAAGTTTTTTCGCTCATAGTCAATGGTCAGTGGCCGGTGGCCGGTGGTCAGTAGGAATCAGTTGTTTTTAACTGACCACTGACCACCGGCCACCGGCCACTGCTTTTCAGCTTCCTGAAATGTACGGGCGTGATTGGACGATGTAGATTTGCCCTTTCATGTATGCCCATTCGATGTCCTGGTCGCGGCCGCCGAAGACCTTCTTGATGCGGTCGGCGGCGCTGACGAGGCGGCGTATCACCTCGTCTGTCAGCACGGCGCGCTCGCCCGTGATGGGAATTTCCTTGACGCCGCCCTGCTCGTCGAAGGTCAGCAGGCTGTCCTCGGCCGAGCGCGTCAGCACCTGCACCGTCTCGCCACGCGGGCGGTAAAGAATCTGTTCGGCGATCTTCTTGCCCTCGACCACCTTGATGCCGAGGCCGCGCTTGGCGCTGATGTAGATGGCCCCGCTGTTCTCGCGGTCGTAAGGGTCAGTCGTAATCATCACGCCCGAGCTTTCGGAGTTGACGCCCTCCTGAATCAGCACGGCCATGTAGATTTTCGAGTGGTCAACGCCCGCGCGCTCGCGCGCCTCGTACGCCTCGAAGTTCCAGAGCGAGGCCCAGACGGTCTTAATAGCTTCGACGAGCTGCCCCTCGCCCTTCACATTTGGCACAGTCGTGTACAGCCCCGCGCCGCTGAAGTTCGGCAAATCTTCCGAGTTCGAGGAGCTGCGGACGAAGAGGCCCTTGCCTTCGTACTCGGCCGCGACGCGCCGCAGGATTTCGGCGCGCAGCTTGTCGTTGAGCTTGCCCTGCTGGATGCGCGCGCGCATCTCGGTGAGCCGCCCGCGCCTGTAGGCCGGGTCGTGGACGAACTTCTGGTCGTTCATCATCTCGTAGAGGGGCTCTTCGAGATTGTTCTCCCTGATGAACTGGTCGTAGTAGAAGAACGGGATGGTGAAGCCGCCCGGCACCGCGAGCCCCGGCAGCCGCGCCTTCATTACTTCGCCGAGGTTGGCGGACTTGCCGCCGTAACTGATGCTGTCGCGCGCGCGCTGCTCGCTCAACGAGGCGAGCTTGACAGTCTCAAGGTCCGCGCGCGGCTTCATCACGTCGAGCCGCTCCTTGAGCCGCCGCTGGTACTCGTCAATCTGCTTGAGGTCGGCGCGCTTGATTGAATACTTGTCACGCATCGTCTCGAACGACACCCACCAGCCGTCGAACTGTTTGAGGAGCTGGTTCGCGTCTTTGACGTAGGCGTTCGGGATGCCCCAGCCCTTCGCGAGCAGGTTGATGTGCGAGAGCGGCGTCGAAGGCTTCGTCGTAATGATCCCCGCGACCGGCGGGAGGTTGATGGGCACTTCCGTCAGGACCAGGATTTCGTTGAAGCCTATCTCGACGTGCTCGTCCAGCTTCTCGATGATGTGAATCCGGCCCAATCCCTTCGCCACGTTGAGCGGCTGATACTCCTGCTCCTTCGAGATGTCGCTTTGCAGGACGCGCGGGAGGTCTGTGAGCGAGCCGGTCGCTTCCTCCTGCCGGAGCGAGTTCGGCTTATAGGCGACCGGCTGGAAGAAGCTCTTGCTGATCACGCCGTAGGCGAGCTTGATCTGGTCGGCCGAAATCAAGTCGCCCTCCCAGAACTCGAACGTCCAGCGTTTGATCGGTGTCTGGTAGGCGAGCGTGCCGAGGATGAAGCGGCGGTTGGGCTTCAGGTAATTGTTCTCGAAAAACTCCTGCCCGCGCTCCAAAGATAGATAGTTGGCGTTGACGAAATCTTTGTGGAAGGCATAGCGCCTGGCGTTGGCGTAATAAATCTTGTTCTTGTCCTTGCGGTCAATGACGAAGATGACGTGCGGGAGCGGGTAGGGGGTGTCGGCGTCGTAAGTGCGCGCGAGAGAGTCGAATTCGGCGCGCGAAGAGATTGACGGCAGGTAACGCTTGTCGGACGACGGCGCGGCTGTTTGCGCGGCGCTGCTCAAGGCGGCGAGCGCCAGGATGAAAAGCGCGGCGGCGGCTCTCCGAGTCTTAACGAACCTCATACGGCCTTCCCTTTCTTAATCAACTCGGCGCTCTCGCGCCGGAGCAATTCTACCAGATCGTCAAGGTGGCGGCGCTCCGTGAGGAAGCTGTTGACGTTGACGCGCAGCGCGCGGCGGCCCTTCAGGACGGTGGTCGAGAGCCAAGCTTCGCGGCTCCGCTCGACGCGCTGCTGCAAGGCGCGCTGCAAGGCGTCCTGCGCCGCGCCGTCGCGACGCCCCGTCGCCGCGGGGAGAAAGCGGAAGCAGCAGACGGCCGTCTCGATGCGGCCCACGCACTCGAAGTCTTCGAGCGCGTCGAGGCGCGCGGCCAGGTAACGCGTCAGCTCCAGTTGCCTCTCGATGATTCGGGCGTAGCCGCGCGTGCCCATGAACTTGAGCGCCATCCAGATTTTCAGCGCGTTGAAGCGGCGCGAGCCGAGCTGCCCGTAGCGGAAGAAGTCGTACTCCTGGTCCGCGCCCTGCATGCTCTCCCGCTGCTCGCTCAAGTACTCGGGCGTGATGTCGAAGGCGTCGCGCAGGACGCGCCCGCCGCCGCGCACCAGGGTCGCGCCGCACGCGAAGGGGACGAACATCCACTTGTGCGGGTCTATCGTGATCGAGTCCGCGCGCTCTATCCCGCGCAGGAGATGTTTGTGTTCGCCGGAGAAGGCGAGCGCGCCGCCGTAGGCCGCATCGACATGGAACCAGCAATCGTACTCGCCGGCGATTTGGGCCAACTCTTCCAGCGGGTCAACGACGCCGGTCGAGGTCGCGCCGGCCGCGCCCGCGACACAGCAGGGAGTCCGGCCGCCGCGCCTGTCGTCCTCAATCGCCTCGCGCAGGAGGTCCGTGCGAATGTGGAAGAGGTCGTCCGTCTCTATCTTGCGCAGGCTCCCGCGCCCGAGGCCCAGGATGTCCACGCTCTTTTCGAGAGAGTAGTGGCACTGCTCCGACGCGTAGACGATTAAATCGCCCGCGGCGGCGCGCACACCCTTGTCACGGACATCTGCGTGCGCACGGTCGCGCGCACACTTCAAGCCGATGAGATTGGCCTCGGAGCCGCCGCTCGCGAGCGTCCCGAAACTTGTAGGGCTGTCGTAGCCGACCAGCTCGCAGAGCCAGCGGACGACGCGCGCCTCAATGACGCTGGCCGAGGGCGAGTTGCGCCAGGCCGCGCCGTTCTGGTTGATGGCCGAGGCGAGCGCGTCGGCCCAGACGGCGATAGGCAGGGGCGTCGGGTTGAAGAGTCCGTAGTAGCGCGGGCTCGGAATCTGCATCGCGTGCGGCGCAACGTCCCGCTGAAACTGGGCCAGAATTTCGTCCGCCGCGATGCCGTCCACGGGCAGCGGCTCGTCGAAAATCTTCTCCAGGTCGCCAGGCGTCGCGGCGGACGTGACGGGCAGTCCGTCCAACGCGCGCGCGTACTCCGTGATGATTTCCGTGACGGCCCGCCCCAGCCGCTCGTGCTCGGCGCTCAGATTGTTTTCGGAGGTTTTGCCTTCGGCCATCGTTCTAAGTTAAAAGACTGTTGTCTACATGAACGAGAGTGAAAAGCCTGTGTCGCCTGCGGACGAATTCGCCGTCGCGCTCGAAGCGCACGCGCCGCGCTACGGCGTGCGGCCGGACGGGCAGGCTACCTCGCGCTTACGAGAATACTACGAGCAGGTCATGGCCTGGAACGCGCGGCTGCACTTGGTCGCGCCGTGCCCGCCCGCGGAGTTCGCGACGCGCCACGTCCTCGAATCGCTGCTCGCAGCGGCACACATCGCAGCGGGCGCGCACGTCGCTGACGTGGGCTCCGGCGCGGGCCTCCCCGCCATCCCCTGCCTGATACTGCGCCCGGACCTTCGCGCCACGCTCATCGAATCGTCCCCGAAGAAAGCCGTCTTCCTGCGCGAAGCCCTGCGCCGCGTGGGCGCGCGCGAGCGAGCGGCGGTCGTCGCCGCGCGCTTCGAGAAGACGCCAGCCCCCGACGCCGCTTACGTCACCTGCCGCGCGCTGGACCGTTTCACAGAAATTCTCCCCGCACTGGTCGCATGGTCCCCGCCGCGAAGCACGCTGCTCCTCTTCGGCGGCGACACCTTGCGCGAGCAGCTCGAAAAGCACGGGCTCATCTGTCAAGCCCAGCACATCCCCGCGTCAGACCGCCGCTTCCTCTTCATCACGAACAGAGACTCTAAAGTCCAAAGTCCAAAGTCAAATTAAACTGCTTGACCCTGGACTTTGGACTTGGACTTTGGACTAAATTTTACCGGACCACGTCGAGCCCGATCATCTGCTGGCCCGTGATGACGAACTCGGCGGGCGGCAGCTCCTTCTCGTAAATCGGCGAGAGCACGGTCGGCGTGAACCCGCCCGTCGTGCGGTCTGAGTTGAGCGTGGCGAGGACCGAAGGCGGCAGGTTCGGCAGCTCGCTCGTGCCGATGACCGCGCCCGGCGTGATGCGGAAGAGTTTCACATAAAGGCGGTCGCTCTTCTTCACCTTGTTGATCGCGTCAACGAGCTGGCCCAAATCCTGCGGGACGAAAGCCTGCGCGGCCGAGCCCTGCTGCAAGGCGCTGCCGTCGCCGACGAAGACCAGGAGTTGGCCCAGGGGCACATCGCGCGGAATCTGTACGGGGATGCGCTGGACGAACTGCTTGCCCGACTCCGTCCGCACGTAAGCTTGGACCTCGACGTTGTCGCCGCGGCCCGCTTCGGTGCGGTCGAGCGAGATGCGTTCGAGCGCCGCGGCGTACTTCGTCTCCGAAGAGGTGATGTCGAGCGTGATGCCGCCGATCTGCACGTCCTCGAACCCGCTCGTCAGGAGCGCGTTGACGGGGACGGCCACCGCGCCCGCGGCCATCATCGGCGCGTTCGCGGCCGAGAACCTGCGCTCGACCATGATGGGCTCGTGGCCCACGACCGATATCTTGCCGCTCACGCTGATGGTCGCGTCGCCGACGCTGCGCTCAGTCGAAGTGATCGTGCTGAAGACCGTCAGGTTCAGCAGGAGCGGCGTCAAAAACGTGTCGTTCGCCACCTCGTAAGAGTAGGTCTCGGTGCGGTCGCGGCTCGTGCGCAGGTTGATCTTGATGGGAATCATCTTCGGGGCCTGGCCCAGTTTGCCATAGATTCCGGTCGCGCGGTCCTGCGAGATGTTGCCGACCATCTGGCCTGGGACGGCGAGCTTAAACGAGTTGTTCGCGTTCGGGATGACGGTCACGACCGAAGCCTCGGTCATGGGCATGTCGCTGCCGCCGAGGCTCAGGAACGGGTGGCCGAAGGCGTAAATCTTATCGCCGTCGCGCATCGTCACTGTGCCGGAGGCGGCAATCGAATAGTCACCGCGCACGAGCTGCACGCTGATGGACGTGCCGGGCGCGAGCGTCTTCTCCGTGGCGGGCGCGAGGCGCGTGATGGCCGCCGCGCCGCCGACGCCCGAGACGGGCAGCAGGCCGTTGGCCTGTAGCTGGGGCGCGTAGATGGCGAGCGCCTCCTGCGAGACGCCGCCGAAGACGACGGGCGTGGCGATGGGCTGCAACTGCTGGCCCAAAAGCGAGACGAGCGGAGAGTTGGCCGCGACGGGGGCGACGAACGCGGCCCCCGTGACGGCCGGCTTCGGCAGGCGCGGCTTCCAGTCGGTCGAGGCCAGCTCCGTAAACGAGACGGTGCGCGGTTCCTGGTTGCCGCCCGTGTTGCGCTCGCCGCCGTTGCGCTCGAAGATGTCTATCATCTGCTTAATCGGCGTGATGCCTGCAATCGGCTCCTTCGAGAAGGGGAAGCTGAAGGCGACCGCGCCGACGAGGCGGCCGTCAATGTAAACGGGCGAGCCGGACATGCCGCCGAAGACGCCCGTGCGCTCGGCGAGCGGGCCGGTCAGGCGCGCGATGATCGCGCTCTGACGCGGGGCCGGGAAGCCGGGCAGCACGCCCAGGATTTCGACGCCGAACTCCTCGGGCTCCGTCCCGCTGAAGACCGTGAGGCCGACGCCCTTCATGCCGGGCTTGATCTCTTCGATGGGGAAAAGCTGCGGGCCGCCGGTGGTGCTCGCGCTGACCGCGGCCTTCTGAGCAGAGACTGTGGAGAACGAGAGCGCGGCCAATAAGGCCAGGCCGAGAGTCGCTGCGAAAATTCTTCTCATTAAGTTACCTCTGGAAACTGGAAACGACGAAGGTCCGGGCCGGGCCTCCTCGCCCGAACGGTAAGGACGCCCCCGGCGGCCGGGCGAGGACGATTGAATAGGGGGAACCTGCGGCCGCTTTCACCACGTGCGAATATAACTTTAGTCAGTGACGAGTGACAAGGGGAAACGCCGGGACAAATGCGGAATGATGAATGCGGAATGATGAATAAATGAAAGCATTTCAATTCATCATTCCGCATTCATCATTCATCATTGTTTCCCTTGCCTCCGCTCGCGCCGCGTGTTAACGTGCGCCTTCGAGGTCAGCCATCACCCGCGCACAATCTGATGAGATAAATCCGCCGCCGGTTGGACGCTTTTCCTGAAGTATTATCGGCTGTTCTTTCAAGAGCGAGGGCCGCGGGGCTGTTTCGCGAGATGCAGGATGTCGAGGGATTTATTCTGGTCGGCGGCGCGTCGAGCCGCATGGGTGAGGAGAAGGCTCGCCTCACTCTCGGCGGGTTGAGCTTCGTCGAGCGCATACGTGGGGCGCTCGACGCCCTGACGGGGCGCGTTACGCTGGTGGGCTCAGCCGAAAGGTGCGCCGCGTGGCCGCGATTGCCTTCTGTGCCAGATTTTTATGTAGAATGGGGCGCGCTCGGCGGGCTGCACGCGGCCCTGACGGCCTGCCGCGCCGAGTGGGCCGTCGTCGTCGCCTGCGACCTGCCCTTCGTCACGGGGGAGCTGTTCACACGGCTCGCCGCCCTGCGGGAAAACTTTGACGCCGTGGTTCCCGTACAACGTGACGGCCGCTGGCAGCCGCTCTGCGCGCTCTACCGCGCCCGCGAGGCAGGCGCGTCGGCCGCGGAGCTGATCGCCGCGGGCGAGCGCCGCCCGCGCGCCCTGCTCGACCAACTGCGCACGCGCCGCGTCGCCTTCGACGACATCAGCAGCTTGCGCGGCGCAGACCTTTTTTTCACCAACGTCAATACGCCCGAAGACTATGCGCGCGCACGCGAAAAGGAGGGGGACCAAATGATGAATGATGAATGATGAATTAAAAAGCATTTGCCTTTAACTCACCATTCCGCATTCATCATTCATCATTATTTTTATGTCGCCTCGCCGGATGCCAGGGAAGAAGCTCTTGAAGATGCTCCTGCCGATTGCGGGGGTGCTGCTGCTGGCGGTCGCGCTGGCGATGGGGTGGCTGGTCTTCAAGGTGACGCGGCCGCCCGTGCAGGACTACCTCGTCACGCCCGAGACCTTCACGCTCCTGAGCGAGCGCGGGCTGAGGGCGACGAACGAAGAGTGGGCCAACCGCGACGGGACGCGCGCGCGCGGCTGGCTCCTGCGCGGGGCCGAAGGAGCCCCGGCCGTCGTCCTCCTCCACCGCTACGGCGCGAACCGCTCCTGGCTCCTCAACCTCGGCGTCAAGCTCAACGAGACGACCAACTACACAGTGCTCTGGCCCGACCTGCGCGGCCACGGCGTCAACCCGCCCGTCGCCTGGACCTCCTTCGGCACGAAGGAGGTGGAAGACCTGGCCGCGGCACTCGACTACCTGCGCTCCCTGAAGTCGCCGCAAGGCGGCCCGCTCGTCGGCCAGACAATCGGCCTCTACGGAGTCGAACTCGGCTCTTACGTCGCCCTGCGCGCCGGCGCGCGCGATCCGGGAGTGCGCGCCCTCATCCTCGATTCTGTGCCAGATTCGCCGGACGACATCTTGCACGCGGCCGTCCTTGAGCGCACGGGCTTGAGGAACGGCCTGCTACGTTGGCTGGCGCGGCGTGGGACGCGCATCTATTTTCTAGGCGGCTACGAAGACGCGCGCGCGTGCGAGGCGGCACAGTCAATCGGCGACCGCCGCGTGCTGCTCCTGGCCGGCGGCGACACCCCGCCGGAACTGCGGGCCTCGACCGTCGCGCTGGCACAGTGCTTCCCCAAAACGGCCACGGTCGAAGTCAAAACGAATTTGCCCCTGACCGGCTACGACCTGCCCTTCGCGCAGGGCGAGCAGGGCGAGACCTACGACCGCCGCGTGATCGACTACTTCGACAAAACCCTGCGCCCGGCCCCCTAGCCTCCCATGTCAAAACACGGCGAGCCCTCGCCACAGCACCCAAGCTCGCACGGCCCGCGGCCGGGCCTCGTCCCGAAGGTAGTTTCCGAGCGTTTGCCGCTCATCCTGTCCGCCGGAGTGCTGCTCGTTTACCTTCCGCTGCTGACGAAGAATTACTATTGGGACGGAATCTTCTTCGCCCGCGTGATCGAAGACGCGCGCGGCCTGGACGCATCCTTGCTCCACCCGAATCACCTCATCTACAACGTCGTCGGCTACCTTTTTTACAAATTGGCACAGGGCGCGGGGCTCCGTCCGAGGGCCGTCGAGGTCCTGCAAATACTGAACTGCTTTTTCGGCGCGGCCAGCGCCTACGTCCTCTTCCGCGTCCTGCAAGACTGCTTCCGTTCCATCTACCTGAGCGCGACGCTGACGCTGCTCTTCGCCCTCTCGGCGACGTGGTGGAAATTCGCGACCGACGCCGACAGCTACGTCCCGAGCGTCTTCTTTCTCCTCGTCAGCTTCTACTTCGTCCTGCCGCAGCGCCGTCAGCCCAGACCTTTCCTCGTGGCCGGCGCGCACGCCGCGGGCATGCTCTTTCATCAACTGGCGATCTTCTTCTTCCCCGCCGCCGCGCTCGGCATTTTTTTACAGACCGCTTCTCAACCGACGAGGCGACGACTCGCGCTCATCTTGAAGTACTCGCTCGCCGCCTTTCTCTTCACCTTCCCGATTTTTTGCTACTCGTTTTATCTCACCACGGGCGGCCTCGAACTCGCGCCCTTCGTGCGCTGGCTGACCACTTTTTCGCCCGAGCACGGCTTCACTTTCAGCTTCCGGGACAATTTGACCTACACGCTGCGCGGCCACTCGCGGCTCATCGTCGGCGGCCGCCTCAGTTTCTTGCGCGACCTCGGCGGCCCCTTCATGTACGCGATGACGGCCGCCCTGCTCGCCGTCGCCGCCGCCTTCTTCTACCGGCTCTTCCGACATTTCGGTGAGCTGAAAACGGCCCGCGCCGCAGCGCCCGAAGACGGCAGCCGCCTGCACGCGCTCCGGCTGCTCTGCGGCGCGTGGATTGTCACCTACCTCGTCTTCCTTTTCTTCTTCATCCCGCAGAACACTTTCTACAGGCTCTTCTACCTCCCCGCGCTCGTCGTACTCGCCGGAACTTTCCTCGCGCCTTACGAGGCCGCGCCTCATCACGCGCACAGGTATCGCGCCGCGCTCTTCGTCGCCATGCTGGCAATCGCCAACCTGACCTTCACCGCCTACCCTTACGCGCAGGTCCGCGCCACGCCGCCGCTCGCGCTCGCGCTCGGCCTCAACAAATCCTGGCCCAGCGGGGCGGTCATCTACTTCGCCGAGTGGAACAGCGATAACTCGCTCGTCAAGTACTTCAACCCGCAGACCGTCTGGCGGGAAGTCAACCGGGAGAGCTTTGAGAAGGAGCTTAAGGAGGGGACGGGCGGCCCCGCCTGGATGGACACCACGCTGATTGACCTCTACCAGTCCACACCTGAGGGCCGGGCTTGGCTCGACGCCCATACCGTCCGCCGGCCCGAACACGAACTGGTCAACGACAAATTCAAGCTCCGGTTTTACGAAATCAGGGCGGACTCTTTTAAATAATCGTGATGGCGTGTTCACGCCGCGTAGCGGCGGGATGAGTTGAATTAAAACTATCGCACGCGGATTAACGCCAGCGTCAGGACTCCGTTGTCGCCGATGATCTCCGTCTCGACGGCCCTGTAGTCCGTCAGTTGATTCGTCCACTCGACGGGCACGAGCACGAGCGCCGTCCCGCCGCGCTCGCGGGCCGCGGCCGCCACCTCCTGCGCGCCGTCGAACCTGAAGGGCTCGCCGTCGGCGCGGTACGCGAGCCGCCCGCCCGCGTAAAACTCGCCCGTGCGGTCATCCGTCAGCATGTAGAAGACGGGCAGCGCCGCCAGCCCGCGCGTGTCCGCCAGGCGCATCAGGTCGCGCACGGACTCGCGATGCCCCAGCCGGCCGGCGGCGCAGTTGAGCACCAGTGCTATCGAGATGAACATCGCGCCGCAAATCAATTCGACGCGCAGCGCGCGCCTCTCACGCCACAGTATCGCCAGCGCACCCGCAATCACGAGCGGCGCGACCGCCCCGAGCGCGCAGGCGAGCGTCACCTCTTCGGTTCGCAGCGCGTAGGCGATGCCGCCCGCGGCCATGACCAGAAGCAGCGCGCCCGTCGCGCGCATCACCCCGTTTCCACTCTCGCCGCGCATGAACCGCGACAGCCAGAACCCGGCGAGCAGCATCGCGCCCGGCAGCGCGGGCAAGACATAACCGGGCAGCTTCGACTGTGAGATTGAGAAGAAGAGCACGGGCGCGGCGAGCCAGGCCAGGGCGAAGACGCGCGCGCGGCCCTCCGCTGTCGGCTCGCGCCACCGCCAGCGCCGCGCTTGTGCCACCGCGACCAGGAGCAACGCCGTCCAGGGCAGCGTGAGCATCAGCATGATCGGCAGGTAGAAGTAGAACCTCTGCGGGTGGCGGTACTGATTCGAGATGAAGCGCGCGAAGTGGTGCTGTATGAAAAACTGGTCCACGAACGTCCACCCGTGGCGCGCGATCACCGGCCCGTACCAGAGGCCCGCGATGGCGAGCGCGAGCGGCACGCCCCACAGCAGGCTCGACAGAAAACACTTGCGCGGCCATTCCCGGCGCAGCAACTGGTAGAGGCCGACGACGCCGAACGGGATGACGATGCCGACGAGCCCCTTCGCCAGCAGCGACAGCCCCACGGCCGCGTGGAATGCGGCCAGCAGCCGGAGCCTGCGCTTCCGGCCCGTCTCCAATTCGGCGACGAGGAAGCAGGAGAGCGCGAGGGTCGTCGTCGCGGTCACGACCACGTCGAAGCTGGCCGCGCGCGAGAAGACTACGAGCCCGGCAGACGACGCGAGCGCCACCGCGCCCCACGGCCCTGGGCCATTTTCGTTTCCCTCCGCGCGCTCGACGCGCCGCCCGACCCAGTAGATAAGAAAGACCGTCAGCAGCCCGCAGAGTGCAGGCCCCAGGCGTGCCGCCCACGCGGAGACGCCGAAGAGTTTGTACCCGCCCATCATCATCCAGTAGAGCAGCGCAGGCTTCTCGAACCAGGTGCGGCCCCCGAGCGTCGGCGTCACCATGTCGCCCCGGTCGAACATCTCGCGCGCGACCTGGGCGTAGCGCGGCTCGTCCGGCCCGACGAGCGGAAGGCTTCCCAGCCCGTAAAAGTAGAAGACGATGACGGCGGCGAACAGCAGGAGCGGCCAAACGCGCGCGTGCTTCAGCATGAGTCAGTAGTCAGCGGTCAGCAGTCAGTTAAAAAATCTGTTATCGTCCTTGAGTATCGGCCAAGAGACATATATCTTCAATCCGTCGTGCGCCGCGAGCGACAGTCTGTCTTTTAACTGACCACTGACCACCGACCACTGACCACCGACTATGACACTACGCACAGCCGTCATCGGCGTCGGGCACCTGGGCCGCCAGCACGCGCGGGTCCACGCCAACCTGGCCTCCGAAGGGCAAACACAGCTCGTCTCCGTCTGCGATCTCAACGAAGAAACGGCGCGCTCGATTGCCTTCGAGCGCGGGATCGAGTGGACGACGGATTGGCACAATCTTGTGGGCCGCGTTGACGCCGTCAGCCTCGCCGTCCCGACCGAGGCGCACGCCGAGATCGCCTGCCCGCTGCTCGAAGCGGGCGTCCACGTCCTCGTCGAGAAACCCATCGCGCGTGACCTGGACGAAGCAGACCGCATGATCGCCGCGGCCCGCGCGGGCGGCGCGCTCCTGCAAGTGGGCCACCTCGAACGCTTCAACCCCGCGCTCGCCGCCCTGCGCCCGCACGTCCGGGGGCCGCTCTACTTCGAGATACACCGCGTCGGCGAGTTCACCGCGCGCTCCCTCGACATTGACGTGGTGCTCGACTTGATGATTCACGACCTGGACATAGTGCAGTGGCTGGTGGGCGAGGACGTGGAGGTGACGGACGTGCGCGCGGTCGGGATTCCGGTCCTGACGAACCGCGTGGACGCGGCCAACGCGCGTTTGGAGTTCAGTACGGGCGCGGTCGCCAACATCACGGCCTCACGCGTCGGGACGGAGAAGATCAGGAAGATGCGCTTCTTTCAGCCGCACGATTACGTCGCCGTTGACTACACGACGCGCTACGCTTCCATCAGCAGCCTCGTGCCGGCGGGCGCGCGCCCCGGCGTCAACACGCGTCGCCTTGAGGTCGCGGACGTTGAGCCCCTGCGCGCCGAGATCGAAGCCTTTCTACGGGCCGCGCAGAACGGCGGGCCTTCGCCGGTCTCGGGCGCAGACGGCAGGCGCGCACTCGCGCTGGCCCTGCGCGCGCTCGAACGCATACACGAGCACGCGTTACATCCGGGCCTCAGCGCGTTCGGCCGGACGTTAAAGCAATGATGAATGATGAATGCGGAATGATGAATTAAAAACAGCTTGTCTTAAATTCCGCATTCATCATTCCGCATTCATCATTATTTTTTTTGATGCGCGAAGACTCCATCTCGTCAATGCTCTACGCGGCCATCGCCGCGGGCGACTTCCCTTCGGCCGCCTACGTCGTGGCCGAGCGCGGCCGCGTCCGTTTCGCAGACGCTCTGGGCCACGCGGTCAAAGACGCGGAAGAACACCGCGCGACGCTCGACACGATTTACGACCTGGCCTCGCTGACGAAGCCGCTGGTCACGTCGCTGCTCTGCGCGCGACTGATCGAGCGCGGCCAACTCGCCCTGGACGACCGCGCGGCGCATTACCTCGCGGAGTTCGACACGGACGACAAGCGCGCCATCACCCTTCGCCAGCTGCTGACGCACGCGGCGGGGCTGCCGGGCTGGCGTCCGCTCTACCTGCTCGCGGGCGGGGACAGGGAGCGCGTCCTTCAGGCAATCGCCCGCGAGCCACTCGAATCCGCGCCCGGCACGCACGTCCTCTACAGCGACCTCGGCTACATCGCGCTCGGGCTGATGCTCGAAAGGCTGCACGGCCTCCGCTTTGCCGACATCGCCCGCCGAGAAATCTTCGAGCCCCTGAAGCTGCGGCGCACCTTCTTCAACCCCGACCGGACTTTCATCACCGAGGTAGCCGCCTCAGAGTTGGGCAACGCCTACGAGCGCGAGACGTGCGCGGGGCAGGAGGCGGGCGGTTACATTTGGCGCGAGGCGCTGATCTGGGGCGAGGTCCACGACGCCAACGCGCACTTCCTGGGCGGCGCGGCCGGCCACGCCGGACTCTTCTCGACCGCCGCCGAGACGCAGCGTCTTGGCACACAATTTCTGGCCCATCAAACGGAGCTGCTCAGGCCCGCGACGTGCGCCCTCTTTCGCACGGACATGACGCCTGGGATGGAGGAGCCGCGCTCCGTCGGCTGGCAGCTCGCGACGATGCAGAACTCGACCGCGGGCGCGAGTCTCACGCCCGACAGCTTCGGCCACCTGGGCTTCACCGGCACGAGCTGCTGGAACGATCCCCTTCACGAGCGCACCTTCATCCTCCTGACTAACCGCACGCACGCGCGCACGCTCCCCTTCGTCAACATCAACGCCACGCGCCGCGAGTTTCACAGGCTCGCCGTCGAAGCCCTCGACGGTAAAACTTTATGACGGGAGAGTCATCGACCACAGCGCGTTCATCACGCGGCGAACATGAGCGACGAACACGTTACAAATTCGGCTGTCACTCGAACGCGGCGGGTCGCGGAGTACCTGGGTTTTGAGCGCAACGTGGCGATTGCCTCGTCGGCGATTCTCCTGCTGGGCTTCGGCGAGGAGTTGTGGAAGAAGTTTCTGCCGAAGTACCTGGAGGCGCTCGGCGCGAGCAAGGCCGTCATCGGGCTCTTCGGGACGACGAAGGATTTCTTCGACGCCGTTTACCAGTATCCGGGCGGCTGGCTGGCGGACCACCTGGGCCGGAGGCGCGCGTTCGTGGCCTTCGTCGCGCTCGCCTCGGTCGGCTACCTCATTTACCTCCTGAGCCCCTCCTGGCCGTTCGTCTTCGTCGGGCTGGCGCTCTCTATGGCGTGGAACAGCATGGCGAGCCCGGCCGTCTTCGCCGTCATAGGCGACGCGCTGCCGCCCGAGCGGCGCGCGATGGGTTTCACACTTCAGTCGATGATCAAGCGCGCGCCGATGGCCGCGGCCCCGCTCGCCGGCGGCGCGCTCATCGCCGCCTCGGGCGTCCTGGCCGGCGTCCGCACGGGGCTCGCCATCACGCTCGCGCTCGCCGCCGTCACGGTCCTCATCGTCCGCCGCATCAACCTGCCCGTCATCAAAGGCGCGACGACCAACATGCGCGGCGTCTGGCGCTCGTTCCACGCGGCGCTCAAGCGCCTGCTGATTTCCGATGTCATCATCCGAGCGTGCGAGGGCATGGTGGACGTGTTCATCGTCCTCTACGTGACGAACGTCATCGGCATCAGCATCGCGCGCTACGGCCTACTGGTTGCCATCCAGCTCACGACCTCGATACTGGTTTACATCCCTGCGGCCAGGATCGCGGGCCGCATCGGGCGCAAGCCCTTCGTCATCGCGACCTTCTCCTGCTTCGCGCTTTTCCCGGTCGCGGTCGCCTTCGCGGACGGCTTCCCCGCGCTCGTCTTCGCCTTCGTCGTCGGCGGCCTGCGCGAGATTGGCGAGCCCTCGCGCAAGGCTATGATCGTGGACTTCGCCGAGCCGCACCTGCGCGCGCGCTCCGTCGGCCTCTACTATCTGGTCAGGAGCCTCTCGATCACACCCGCCGCCGCCACGGGCGGCCTACTCTGGGCCATTTCCCCCCGCGCCCCCTTCATCACGGCCGGCGTCATCGGCCTGATTGGCACAATTGTTTTCGCCGCGACGGTCGAGGAGCGTTACGCGAGTTAAAGGGACGCAGCCCCCGGCGGGGCTTCATTGACGTGCTGCTTACTCAGACAAGTGTAGTATGATGTCGGCGGCCGAAGCCCGCTCTCCGTGAATCTTGCCGCAGCCGGAAGTTTGAAGCTGATGCGCCGTTCCCTCTGGTCGAAAGCAATCGCCGCCACGCTCGCGCACGCCATCCTGGCGTCTTCGTTTGCCGCCTTCGCGCAAGACGCTTCGCAGACGCGGCCGCGCCGCGTGCAAGCGCCCGCACAACCCGCGACGCCGGCCCGCGCTGAAGTCACGCGCCTGAGCAATGAGCCCTTGATCCGCATCGGGCTCGCCACGGACGCGCGCTCCGTGACCGTCTCTTCGAGCGGGCGGCTGCTGGGCATGACGGAGCCGGGAGCGCCGCCCGCGCCGCTCGCCGTTGCGCGCGTGCGCCTGGAAGCAAGGCTGCTCGCCCCTCGGCCGGAGACGTTGGACGCGGACGGCTTTCGCGTCGAGCTGGCGAGAATGGCGAAGCGCGAAGACGCGACGCGCGCCGCGGGCGAGATACGCGAGGCGACGGGCGCGGAGGCCACGGTCACGCAAGACGCCGCGACGAATTCCTGGCTCATACAGGTGGGCTCGAATCTCTCCGCCTCGAAGGCCGCCGAACTGCGCGCGCAACTCGAAGACGCCGGCTTCGCGACCGCGATGGTCGTTGACGAGAAAGGCACGAATGCGCGGAGCACGCAGGCCGCCGCCCCGCGCCCGGTCGCCGCGAGTCTCGCACGGCCCGCCTCCATCTTGAGCGCGCCGACGCGCGAAGTGGTCGCCTACGGCTCCGGCTCTGCCAAAATCTTCAGCACGAGCGCGCCCGTCACCTTCGCCTCCGAAAATGAATCGAGCGCCCCCGTGCGGCTCAACGAGAAACCTTACCGCGGGCGGCTTGAAGTCTTCGCTAACCGCTCGGGGACGCTGACGGTCGTCAACGTCCTGGGCCTGGAAGACTACGTGCGCGGCGTCGTCCCGAACGAGCTGTCGCCGGGCGGCTACCCCGCGCTCGAAGCGCAGAAGGCGCAGGCCGTCGCCGCGCGCACCTACGCCGTCAGGAATCGAAACCAGTTCGCCTCGCAAGGCTTCGACCTGCTGCCGACGACGCGCTCGCAGGTTTACGGCGGCCTCTCGACCGAGCACCCGCTCTCCACGCGCGCCGTCGAGGAGACGCGCGGGCTGGTCGCCACGTACCACGACGAGCCCATCAACGCGCTCTACACTTCGACCTGCGGCGGCCGCACCGAAAACGTCGAGAACATCTTCAACGAGTCAACGCCCTACCTGCGCGGGCGCGAGTGCTCGCTCGAAGGCCACGCGCACCTGGCCTCCTTCACCATCAAGTCCTCGCGCGACCTGCCGGACATACGCGACGGGGCCAACGCGGGGCTCGCGCGCTCGGGCGCGCTCCTCGATATACACGGCTTCAATCTCGGCACAAAACAGCTCACCGACAACTGGCTCGGCTCGCCCGTCTCCGCCTCCGAAGTCCGCAACTGGCTCGCGGCCGTGGCCCGCATGGCGCGGCAGACTGTGCCAAATGTCGCGGACGACGTGACGCGAGCGCCCGCCTTCGCGACGGCGCTCGCGGCCGCGGTCTTCGGCGAGGCGCGCGCGGACACTCTGCTCGACAACGCGGACGTGGAATACCTGCTCTCGTTCCGCGACGCGGACAACATTCCGGCCCAGAATCGCGCGGACGTGGCGTGGCTGGTCCGCGACGGCCTGCTGCCGCTCTTCCCGGACGCGACCCTGCGCCCGCGCGAAGTGATGACCCGCGGCCGCGTCATCCAGTCAATCGCGGGCACGCTCGAAGCGCGCGGGTTCTTCGGCCTGCAAAAAGGGACGACGAAGCCGACGACCGCCGGCGCGATGATCCTGCGCTCGCAGAAGAACCGCGACCAGCCGATCAGCGTTGACACGGACTCATACCTCTTCCGCGCATACGGCGAGAGCGCCTACCCCGTGCGCTCCGTCTCGCTGGTCGGCGGCGAGCCCGTCACCTTTCACCTGAACGCGCGCGGCGAGGTTGATTACCTCGAAGTCCGGCCCGCCCCGAACGGCGCGGCGGCCGACCGCTCGTCGCCCTTCGCCAACTGGACGGCCGCGATGAGCGCCGGCGAAGTCCAGACGAAACTCGCGCGCTGGTCTCGCGGCATAGGCTCGCTGACGGACCTGAGGGTCGCGGCGCGCGGCTCGTCGCGCCGCGCGACAGACCTGCTGATTATTGGCACAAACGGCACGGCGCACCTGCGCGGCGGGCGCATCCGTTCCGCGCTCGGCCTGCGCGAGCAGCTCTTCGTCATCGACCGCCGCTACGACGACGCGGGCCGCCTCCTGGGCTTCACCTTCACGGGGCGCGGCTGGGGCCACGGCGTCGGCCTCTGCCAGGTCGGGGCCTACGGCCTCGCCCGCCAGGGCCTGACGTACGACAAGATTTTGAAGGCGTACTACACGGGCATTGAGTTGACGAGGCTTTATAACTGAATGCGTTTCTCGCGCGCACAAACTCTGGGGGCGCTCGCGCTGCTCTTGATCGTCTGGGTGGTGATTATCTTCCGGCTCATCCTTTCCGGCCCGTGAACTCTTCCGGTCAATCTCCGAGACCCATCCCGGCAATCGTCGGCCCGACCGCGTCGGGCAAGAGCGAGCTGGGGATTGAGCTGGCGCTGCGGTGCGGGGGCGAGGTCATCAACTGCGACTCGGTGCAGGTTTACCGCCAGATTGAGATCGCGACGGCCAAAGTCCCAATTGAAGAGAGGCGCGGCGTCCCGCACCACCTGATTGATTTCGTGCCGCCGGAGGTGAACTACACGGCGGGCGAGTGGGCGCGCGCGGCTGCCCGCGTGATTGACGAGATAGAGGCCCGCGGCCGCATCCCAGTGCTCGTCGGCGGCACGGGCTTTTACCTGCGCGCCCTGCGCCAACCTTTCTTCCCTGGACCAAAAACGGACGAGAGCCTGCGCCGCCGCCTGACCGAAATCCGCGCGCGCCGCGGCCCCGAGCACTTACATAAAATGCTCACGAGGCTCGACCCGCAGTCGGCGGCGAAGCTCGCCCCGCGCGACTGGTCACGCGTCCAGCGCGCGCTCGAAGTCAGACTTCAAACAGGGCGCAACATGTCGGAGCAAGCGACCGAACGCGCCGAGCCGCCGCCTTGCGCCTCTCGCATACGCGTCTTCGCGCTCAACCCGCCGCGCGCGGAGCTTTACCGCCGGATTAACGAGCGCGCCGAGGCCCACTTCGCCGCCGGCTTGGTCGAGGAGGTCCGGCGACTGCTCGACCAGGGCGTCCCGACTGACTCCAACGCCCTCGGCGCGCACGGCTACCGCCGGGTCGTCGAATACCTGCGGGGCGAGCGCGCCCTGGCGAGCGCCGTCGAACAGACCAAGCTCGACGTGCGCCATTACGGTAAAAGACAGCTGACCTGGTTCCGCCGCGAGCCCGGCGTCGAGTGGGTCGAAGGCTTCGGCAACGACCCGGCCGTGCAGGAGAAAGTCATAAAAGCAATGCGGAATGCGGAGTGATGAATGATGAATTAAAGAAAGCGTTTTTCATTGCGTATTCCGCATTCCGTATTCGTCATTGCTTTTCCCTTTTCCCGTGGTGTAATCTGACTGACACAGCACCCTTTCGGTTGATCGCTAAGCGGAGAAAAAGGTGGACGCAAAGGCTACTCCCCAGAATATTCAGGACGCTTTTCTGAATACGGCGCGGCGCGAGCGGAGCACCGTCACCATCTACCTGATGCACGGCGCGAAGCTCACGGGGCGTATCCGCAGCTTCGACAAGTTCTCGGTGCTGCTCGAAACGGGCTCGCAGGAGCAGTTAATCTTCAAGCACGCCATCTCGACCATCTCGCACGCGCGGCGGTCGAGCGGCGATTTGCGCCCCGTGCAGCAGGCCCCGAGCCCGCCGCCCGCCGAGGCCGCCGCCCCTGAACCCGCGGAAACTTCCGAGCCCTGACACGGCCCCTAAAATCCCACGACCACCACGGAAACTAATAATTTGGCCGGCGTTTTTATCACTTTCGAGGGCATTGACGGGTGCGGCAAGTCCACGCAGTTACGCCTTCTCGCGAGCGAACTGCGCATGCGCGGCCTCGAAGTCGTGACGACGCGCGAGCCCGGCGGGACGCCCATGGGCAAGCGCCTGCGCAGCGTGCTCCTGGACCCGCAAATCGAAGTTGACCCGCTGGCCGAGCTGCTGCTCTTCGCCGCAGACCGCGCGCAGCACGTCCGCACGCTGCTCCGCCCCGCCATCGAGGGGGGCGACGTAGTCCTGTCCGACCGCTACGCAGACGCGACGGCCGCCTATCAGGGAGCCGGCCGCAGCTTCACGCCCGAGCTGATCGCGCGGGTCATAGAGATTGCCACCTCGGGGCTGAAGCCCGACCTGACGCTCATCTTCGACTTGCCCGTGGCAGAGTGTCTCACGCGCACGCGCCGTCGCACGGAGACCGACAGCCAGACCGACCGCCTGGACGCCGAAGACGCCGACTTTCACACGCGCGTCCGCAGCGCCTACCTGGCGATGGCCGAGGCCGAGCCCGACCGCTTCCGCGTCATCAACGCCACCGGCTCGGTCAGCGAAACGCACGGGAAGGTGATGGAAGTCGTGATGCCCTTCTTAGAAAAGCGGAAGTCAGAATCCAGAATGAATGGCTGAGAACCGCTTTTTCTTTTTATGCTGACTCCTGGATTCTGGATTCTGGATTCCGCCTTTGCTTATGTTCGACCGTCTAGTAGGAAATCAGCGCGTCAAGGAGATTTTGCGTCGGATGCTCGGGGAGGGGCGCGTGCCTGGGGCGCTGCTGTTCGCGGGCGAGCCGGGCGTGGGCAAGAAATTGTTCGCGCTCGAATTGGCGAAGGCGCTGAACTGCCGCGAGCCGCGCGGCGCGGAGGCGTGCGGACACTGCTCGTCGTGCCTGCGCCTCTCGCAGTCGAAGTTCCCCGAGTACTCGGACGACAAGGACAACCGCGAGAAGCTCGTCTGGAGCGACCACCCGGACGTGGCGCTCGCGCGCCCCTTCAACCGCATTCTCAGGATCGGCCCGATGCGCGAGATCGAGCAGGAGGCGAACTTCCGCCCCTACGAAGGGCGCGCGCGCGTCTTCATCGTGGAGGAAGCCGAGCGGCTGAACGAGCACTCTTCCAACGCGCTTCTGAAGACGCTCGAAGAGCCGCCGCGCACGTCGCACCTTGTCCTGACGACCTCGCGCCCGGCGGCCCTCTTGCCGACGATCCGCTCGCGCTGCCAGGTGATTCGCTTCGCGCCGCTCACGCCCGCCGAGATCGAAAAGCACTTGCTCGAAGGTCAACAGGTCTCGAAGGCGGACGCGCGCCTGCTCTCGCGCGTCGCGCGCGGCAGCATCGGGCGCGCGCTCTCAACCGATGTTGAAAGTTACCGGGCGCAGCGCGAGGCGATGTTGGACGTGGTCTCGGCGCTCGCCCTGACACACGACCGCGCGCGGCTGCTGCGCGCCTCGGAGGAGATGAACGACGCGAAGCGCAAGGACGAGTACGAGCCGCGGCTCGACGTGCTGGCGACGCTGGTGCGCGACGTGTGGGTCTTGTCGCTGGGCGCGGGCGACGAGTGGGTGTTCAACGAGGACTTGCGCCCGCAGCTCTCGAAGATAGGCTCCGGCGTTGACGCCCGCCGCGCCGCGCGCTGGCTCTCGCAGCTCGAACGGCACCGCGGGCAACTGGACGTGAACGTCAACCGCAAGGTCGCCACCGACGCCCTCTTCCTCTCGATGGCCGAAAACTGAGAGACACGCCTGAGATGCAAGACACAACTCGCCTCGTTGACCTCAGCCACGCCGTCGGGCACGGGATGATTACTTACCGCGGACTGCCCGCGCCGGTCATCTCCGACCACCTCAGCCGCGCGGACTCGCGCGCGCTTTACGCCGCCGGCACGGAATTCCAGATCGGGAAGATAGAGATGGTGGCAAACACGGGGACGTATCTCGACTCGCCTTTCCACAGGTACGAAGACGGCGCGGATTTGGCCCAACTCCCGCTCACCTCGCTCGCGGACCTCGACGCGGTCGTCGTCCGCGCAAGTGACGGGCGAAGCATAGACGCGCGACGCTTCGGCAACGTCGAAGTCTCGGACAAAGCCGTCCTCGTTCACACGGGCTGGGCCGCGCACTGGGGCGGCGAGCAATACTTCGAGGGCCACCCCTTCCTGACGAAAGAGGCGGCGCAGTTTCTGGCGGACGCGGGCGTGAGGCTCGTCGGGATTGACTCCTACAACATTGACGACACGTCCGCCGCGTCGCGCCCGGCCCACTCCATCCTGCTGCGCGCGGGCATCCCCATCGTCGAGCACCTGTGCAACCTGGACGCCCTGCCCGACTCCGGTTTCAAATTCTTCGCCGTCCCCGTCAAAGTCAAAGGCATGGGCACATTCCCGGTGAGGGCTTTCGGACTACTCAAACAGTGATTCAGGGAGGGTCGCGTGATGGCACATAGGATTCTGGTCGTGGACGACGACAGGGAGTTGCAGGAGTTGGTGGACTTCGCGCTCAGGCAGGAGGGCTACGAGGTGCGCCAGGCGTTCGACGCCTTCGCCGGCCTGGAGATCATAGAGAAGGAGAAGGTTGACCTGGCGCTCGTGGACGTGATGATGCCGGGGATGGACGGCCTCGAAATGCTCTCGCGCCTGCGCGGCTTCAACAAGGACCTGCGTGTCATCGTCATGACGGCGCTCACCACGCCCGAGGCGGCCGTCAGCGCCTTGCGCGACCAGGCGTCGGACTTTCTCAACAAGCCCTTCGACATCTCGCAGCTCATTTCGTCGGTCAAGACGGCCTTCGAGCTGGCCCCGCGCGAGATACAGATCGAAGTCCTCTCGGCACGCCCCGAGTGGATAGAGCTGCGCGTCCCCTGCGACCTCGCGGCCATAGAGCCGCTGGAGCGTTTGATGTTGCAGCTCAAGACGGACCTCCCGCAACTGACGCGCGAGACCGTCACCTACGCCTTCCGCGAGATGCTCCGCAACGCCATCGAGCACGGCGGCAAGAACGACCCCGCGCAGTCGGTCGAGGTCGGCTACCTGCGCTCGCCCCGCATCATCCTCTACCGCATCAAAGACCCCGGCGAAGGCTTCACCATCGAATCGCTCTACCGCGACGAGGGGGCCATCGCCGCCTTCCTCAACCCCGAGGGCGACCCGCTCGCACACGCGCGCGTCCGCGAGGAAGAGGGACTCCGGCCCGGCGGCTTCGGCATCCTCATCGCCCGCGACCTCGTGGACGAGATGATTTTTAACGAGAAGCACAACGAAGTCATCCTCATCAAATACCTGGATGGCGCGCAGTCACCGCAAGACGGCCGGGGCTGACGCCGCTCGTGTCCGCTGATGGCGGCGCGTCACAGACGCTGGCGGTTTATTTCTGTGCACAGTTGAATTGATTGAAGTACAATCTCGCCCGCAGCCGGCAGCCTCGTCCCGTGCCAAAATCAACTCCGCGAGGGAAGAAAACCATGTCGCAGCGTTCCCCCTCATTCCCCACTGCACACCCGAACGTCCTCGTCATCTATCACCGTGACGACGCGGAGGCACAGGCCCAGAGATTGATTCACACCTTGAGGCTGCGCCTCGGCGCTAAGAACGTAAAGTCTTGTTATGACCTCCCGCCGTCCGAGCCGTTTCCGCGGCGCGGCGGCACGAGCGACTTGACCGTCGTGCTGGTGCTCGTCGGCCACAGGTGGGCCGAACTGACGAAGGGGCGGCGTGCGCGAGCCGGCGACGCGCGGGCGAACGAGGCCGTGGCTTCGGCCCTCTCATCCGACGTTCAACTCATTCCCGTGCTGGTCAACGGCGCTTCCATGCCTGGGGGAACAGATTTACCCGGTTCGATAGACATCTCGCGCTACGCTTCCCGACCACTGCGATTGAGTGACGCGCGGTGGGATGAGGATGTCGAAAAGCTTGTCAGTAGCTTGGAGCGGCCGGGCGTGCCGGAGCCGAAAGGCGCGGCAGGCGAACACGCCTCCGACGATTTAGTGCTGGTCAACTTGCGCCGCGAGGATGTCATAAACCTCTTAAACGCGCTTATGATCAACTTGGGTGCCGCGCAGGAAGTGTACGCCACGAAGGCAAACGGAAAAGGTAAAGCCAGAGGCGGGGTGGCGGGTGACGACAGATCACTCGACATGGAAAAAACGTCGCCGCCTTTTCCCACGGCCGACCCCGCGGACGTGGTTTCTTGCACGGTCTTCTCCCCGCCGAAGGTTTCGACGGGCGCGAGTTTTATGGTCCAGGTCTTCGCGCACCTGCCGGAGGACGCGGCGGAGGCGTCGCGGCTCGCCAAAGAGGCCGTCAAGGAGTCGGAGAAGCTGGGCTCGAAGACGTTGGACGCGGAGGTCGGGCGGGGGACGAAACTGAGCTTCGACCTCTCTCTGCCCGGCCTCACGATTGACGAGCCGAGCCAGCACTTAATCTGGCGGGGCAGGCCCGAGGCCGTCCAGTTCGGCGTCACCGTCGAGAAGACGCACGCGCCCGGCAACGTGATTGGCACAGTCCGCGTCAGCCAGGACGGCGTCCCGTTCGGCCACGTCAAGTTTCAGCTCACGGTCGCCGCGGTTGAGGCGGCCGCCCCCGCGCCGCGGCCGCGGGCCGCCGGGGGCTGGGTCAAATACAAAAAAGCCTTCGTCTCTTACGCCTCGAAGGACCGCGCCGAGGTTCTGAAGAGGGCGCAGGTGCTGGCCCGCCTGGTCCCTGATTTTTTTCTGGACGTGATGACGCTCGAACCGGGAGAGCGTTGGAAGAAAGGGCTCTACAAACAGATTGACGAGAGCGACGCGTTTTTTCTCTTCTGGTCCACGGCCGCCAAACAATCCAGGTGGGTCATGAAGGAAGTTGACTACGCCCTCGCCCGGAAGGGGGCGGACGAATCAGCCCCGCCCGAAATCATTCCGATGATGATCGAGGGGCCGCCCCCCGTCCGGCCCCCGCGCAGGCTCTCGCACCTGCACTTCAACGACCTGTTTCTTTACGTCATGGCGCAGACAAAGAGGAAGGCCGGCGCAGAGAAAAAGGGCCGGCCCCGCAAGCGACGCCAGCCCTGAACCTATCCTCCGGCCCCGTCCCTATTTAATCGTGACGAGTTCCGGCTCGGCCTTCTCTTTATAAGTCCCCTCTGCGAGCAGCTTCTCCGTCTCGCGCACGAAGGCTTCGACGATGTCCGCGCCCGCGACCTTGCGCATGGGCACGCCGTTCTTGTAGATCATGCCGACGTTGCGCCCGAACGTGACGCCGAGGTCAGAGTCGTGCGCCTCGCCCGGCCCGTTGACGGCGCAGCCCATGATGGAGAGATGCAGCGGCTCTTCGACGTGGGCCAGCCGGCGCTCGATTTCCGTGACGATGCCGACGAAGTTGTCTATATCGAGCCGCCCGCACGTCGGGCAGGCGACGACCGTCACGCCGCGCTTCCTCAGCTCCAGAGATTTCAGTATCTCCCACGCGACGCGCACCTCTTCCTGCGGCTCGGCGGCCAGAGAGACGCGGATCGTGTCTCCGATGCCTTCGTGCAGGAGGATGCCGAGGCCGATTGACGACTTGATCGTCCCGCCGAAGGCCGTGCCGGCTTCCGTCACGCCGAGGTGCAGGGGGTAATCGACCTGCGCGGCGAGCAGCCGGTAGGCCGCAACCGTGCGGTGAACGTCCGACGCCTTGAGCGAGATGATGATCTCCGTGAAATCCAGGTCTTCGAGAATCTGTATGTGACGCAGGGCCGACTCGACCATCGCCTCGGGCGTGGCCGTGCCGTACTTTTTCAGCAAATCCTTTTCGAGCGAGCCGCCGTTGACGCCGATGCGGATTGGCACATTTTGCGACTGCGCCGCGCGCACCACCTCGCGGACGCGCTCGTGCGCCCCGATGTTGCCGGGGTTAAGCCTCAGCTTGTCCACGCCCGCGTCGAGCGCCATCAGCGCCAGCTTGTAGTGGAAGTGAATGTCGGCGACGAGCGGGACTTCGGGAACGCGCTTCCTGATCTCTTTGAGCGCCAGGGCGGCGTCCTTATCCGGCACGGCCACCCGCACGACCTCACACCCGGCGCGCACCATCTCCTCGATCTGCGCGACGGTCGCGCCCACGTCCGCCGTGTCCGTCTTCGTCATGGACTGGACGACGACCGGGGAGCCGCCTCCGATCTGTAAATCTTTAACTTTTACCGCTCTCGTTTTCCGCATACAAAATTAAGTTGCGCCGCAGACCTACTTCTTGAGACCTATTTCTGTTGCTCGGTCGCCGCCGGGGGCGACTCCTTCTCGTCCTGGGCGGGCGAGACCTTTTTCAGCACGTCGTTGGTGATGACGAACCCCATCAGCAGGAGCAGCATGACGAACCCGACTTGCTGTATGCGCTCGCGCACGCGCATGGACAGCTTCCACCCGCCGAGCGCCAGCAGGGCTTCGACGAGCAGCAGGAAGATGGCCCCGCCGTCGAGTACAGGAATCGGCAGGAGGTTGAAGACGCCCAGGCTCAGGCTCAGAAAGCCGAGCATGGCGAACAGCCCGCCCCAGCCGCCCTCGTTGACCGAGGTCGAAGCCGCCTCGTAAATCCCGAGCGGCCCGGAGAGCGTGTCGCGCGCCGAGCGGTCCCCGACGAAGAGCTGCTTCAGAGCCTTGCCGGTCAGCTTCAGAATCTGGAGGTTGTAGCGGGCGGCGTAAGCGGCGGCACCGGCCACGCCGACGCCCCCACGCGGCACGACCTCCGCCAGGTCAACGCCGAGCCTCGGCTGGACCTTGCCCTCCTCGTTCTTCGGCGGATTGAGCCCGGAGGTGATCTCCATCTGCCGCCCCTGGCGCTCGACCGTCAATTGAGTTTGATTGCCCTGGGCCTCGAAGATGACTCCCATCGCCTGATCGCGATTGCGAACCTCCTGGCCGTTGACGGCGGCGAGGCGGTCGCCGGGCTGCAACCCGGCCTGCGCCGCCGGAGAGTTGGCCGAGACGCCCCGGATGGTGACTGGCACGGCGACGCCGTAGTCCGGCAGGATGCCGACCTCGCCGACCGGGTCCCTCCCCTCCTTGCGCCGGGTCGGGGTGACTGTGATCGGGATTCGCTGGCCGTTGCGCTCGACGACGAACTGGCGCGGCTTGGGCTGATTCTCCACCACCATGATGTCGCCACGGATGTCGTCCCAGGCGGGGTTCTCTTCGCCGTTGAAGGAGACGATGCGGTCGCCGCGCTCAATCCCTGCGGCCTGCGCCGCGCTGCCGGGCATCACGCGGCTGACGGTCGGCGAGGTCGGCGTGACGGGCACGCCGAACATCAGCCCGCCGATGAAAGGGATGGCGAGCGCCGTCAGGATGTTCATCACTGGCCCGGCCACCGCGACCAGGAATTTCTGCCAGCGCGGGCGGAGCATGAACTGCTCTTTCTCGGGGATGTCGCTCGCGCCCTCGCCCTCTAGCGGCGCGTTCGACTCGTCGCCGCCCAGCTTGACGTAGCCGCCGAGCGGGATCGCGGAGACGCGGTACTCGGTCGTGCCCCACTTGCGCCCCCAGAGGGACGGGCCGAAGCCGACCGAGAAGGTCTCGACGCGAATTCCCAGGAGCTTGGCGACGATGAAGTGGCCGAACTCGTGCAGGACGACGGCCGCGCCGAGGATGAAGATGAAGGCGAAGATGCTCTTGACCGTGGTGATGTCAATGGTGCCGCGGAGCCAGAGAATGACTGCCAGCGCGATGACGGCGGGGATGATGATGCGTGACCAGGGAATTTTCGGCTTGGCCTCGGGGCCGCTGCCTTCAGGTTTGGAATCTGCTGCCATAAATAAAAGCCTCTGAATTATCGAACAAACTGCCCAAAACTCACCGCGAGCTGAGAGCAACGGACGCCCCGCGCCGTTGTCTCCAAGTTTACAAGGCAAAGGGGGACAAGGCAATCTGAAGAAGGCAAAAGGAAAAAGGTAAAAGGCAAGAGGGAGGCTGAAAACCACATTTATATTGAGAAGTGGTTCTCCGTCTTATTTACTTTTTCCTTTTACCTTTTTCCTTTTTTCACGCCGCCGCGTTAATCCCGTGGCCGAGACGCTCGATGACTGCGGACGCCGCGGCCCTCGCGGCGCGGTCGGTGCCGAGGACGACATCTAAGTTTTCAACCGGCCTGGTCTCGTGCCCGTCCATCACCTCTTCGATGACGCGCGGGATGTCGGAGAGCGAAATGCGCTCTTCCAAAAAGGCGCGCACGGCCTCCTCGTTCGCCGCGTTCATCGCCGCCGCCATCGTCCCGCCCGCCCTGAGCGCGCGGTAAGCCAGTTCGACGCACGGGAAGCGCCCAGTGTCAGGTTCCTCAAAATGAAGCGCGGAGAGCTGAGTCAAATCGAGCGGCGGGAGCCCGCACGGGTGGCGCGCGGGGTAAGTTAAGGCGTACTGAATCGCGTGGCGCATGTCGGTCACGCCCATCTGTGCGATGACGGAGCCGTCAACCAGCTCGATCATCGAGTGCACGACCGACTCGGGGTGGACGAGGATGCTGATCTCTTCGGGTCCGAAGCCGAAGAGCCAGTGGGCCTCTATCACTTCGAGCCCCTTGTTCATCAGCGTCGCCGAGTCAATCGTGACCTTCGCACCCATTTGCCAGGTCGGATGGCGCATCGCCTCGGCCACGGTCGCCGCCGCAATCTCGCCCGCGCTCTTCGTCCGAAATGGCCCACCCGAGGCCGTCAGGATGAGGCGTCGCACCTCCGCGCGCTTCTCGCCCCTCAGGCACTGGTGCAGCGCGTTGTGTTCGGAATCGACGGGCAGCAGCTCCGCGCCTGATTCTTGCGCGGCGCGCGTCATCAGCTCGCCCGCCATCACGAGCGTCTCCTTGTTGGCGAGCGCCACGCGCTTCCCGGCTTCGAGCGCGCGCAAGGTGGGCACGAAGCCGACCGCGCCGACCGTCGCGCTGACCACGCAGTCCGCATCCTTGTACGTCGCGACCTCGACGAGCCCTTCTTCGCCCACGACGATGCGCGGCAACTCCACGTCGCGCGCGAACAACTCCGCGCGGAGCTTTCTCGCGCTCTCCTCCGACTCGACCGAGACCAACGACGGCAGGTGACGCGCCGCCTGCTCGGCCAGCACCTCGACGTTGCGGCCTGCGCCGAGCGCGACGACGCGAAACTCCCCTTCGCCAAAAGACTCAACCACGCGCAACGTGTTGCGCCCGATTGAGCCGGTCGAACCGAGAATGGCGATGCCGTTCATAATCAGTAGTCAGTGGCCGGTGGTCAGTAGTCAGTTAAGAAACGGTGACGCTGGAATTACACTCCGTGGCAGTAAAAGGTTTTCTTCTAACTGACCACCAGACCACTGACCACTATCCGAAGTAGAGCCGTCCGAAATAGTAGAGGACGGGCGCGTTGAAGAGCAAGCTATCGAGCCGGTCGAGCAGGCCGCCGTGTCCGGGTAGAATCTGCGCCGCGTCCTTCGCGCCCGCCCCGCGTTTGAGCGCGCTCTCGGTCAAATCCCCGAGCACGCCGAGGACGTTCATCAGCGCCGCGAGCGGCAGCGCCCACTTGAGCGGCAGCTCCTTGAAGAACCAGTAGTGTGCCAAAACCGCCATCAGGAGGCTCGCGATCATTCCGCCGACCGCGCCCTCCCAGGTCTTGCCGGGGCTGACGCCGGGCGCGAGCTTGTGCCGGCCGAGCGCGCGGCCCGTGTAGTAAGCGCCCGTGTCCGAGCCCATGATGACGAGGAAGAAGAAGGAGAGCAGGTCGGCCGCGCGCGACTGCTCGAAGCCCACCCGCACGGCGACGAGATGGCCGCCGAGAAACGCGACGTACATCACGCCCAGAAGGGTCGCGCCGACCGAGGCGAGCATGTTGTCGAAGGGCGCTCCGCGCAGCATCGCCGCCGCCAGCGCCGCGATGACGAGTGCGGGCAGGACGAGCAGGAGCAGCACGGGGACTTCCTGTGGCCTGTCGAAATAGAAGACCGTGAAGAGCGCCGCCGCGCCCGCGAAGCCGACGACTACGTCCGGCTTGACCCCGCGCTTTCTCGCCAGCAGCCAGAACTCGTAGAGCCCGAGCACCATCGCGGAGAGCGCCAGGGCCACGAAGAGCGGCGCGAGCCAGGAAATTAAAATTGAAGCGATGAGAATCGGCAGGACGATGAGCGCGGTGATGATTCGAGACATTTGGAATTTTAGATTTTAGACTTCTGAGTTTTGATTGGGCAAGGAAAAGGTTTTTCTTCCTCTTCCAATCACAAATCAAAAATCGCGAATCCGTCAGAATTCTAATTCGGCGAACAGTTCCGAGACCGGCAAAGTGAATCCGGGGATGATCTGCTCGCCGGAAAGCGTGTCGGCCCCGCGCAGGAGTTGGTCGGGCTGCGACGAATGGTAGACGGGGACGAACTGCTCCTCGGGGTTCACCACCCAGAGCAGGCGCGCGCCGTTCTCAAAGTAATCGACGATCTTGTCGTGAAGTCTTTCGACCGTGTCGCTCGGGGACAGAATTTCGACGACGAGGTCGGGTGCGCCGTCGAAAAATTTCTTCGGGGCGCGCTTCGCCCCGCCGAGCCGCTCTTTGGCGATGAACGACACGTCGGGCGAAAGAAAGTTTCTGGGCTGCGAGCCTTCAGGATGCATCCAGTAGCCCGCGCTTGAGCCGCAGACGACCCCCAGTTTTTGTTTTCGGACGAAACCAGCAAGGGCGACAATAAGTCGCACCCCGATCTCTTCATGTTCAATCCCGGCCGGACTCACAACGAGTTCTCCTTTCATCACTTCATACTTGTTCCCGTCGTCCGGGAGCGCGAGCAGTTCGTCGTCGGTCCAGACTTTGTGTTGAACGACTGTTTCCATTGAGACAGTTCCTACTTCGCGTTGGCTACAAGTTGAAGGCCGCCGAAGCGGCGGTCGCGGCGCTGGAAGTCGAGCACAGCTTCGAGCAGTTGCGTGCGGCGGAAGTCGGGCCAGAACGTTTCGGTCACGTAGATTTCGCTGTAGGCCGCCTGCCAGAGCAGAAAGTTCGAGATGCGCATCTCGCCGCTCGTCCGCACGAGCAGGTCCAGTTCCGGCAGGCCGCGCGTGTACAGCTCGCGCGCGATGCGCTCCTCCGTCAACTCGTCCGCGCCTCGGCCCTCGGCTATGAGTCGCTTGAAAGCCTCGCGGGCCGCGTCAACGATCTCCGCGCGCCCGCCGTAGTTCAGGGCGACGCTCAAGACCATGCCCGTGTTGCGGGCCGTGCGCTCGGTCGCGCGGGTGATTTCGCGGCGGACGTTTTCGGCGAGCGAGTCCGTGCGGCCGATGGCCTGGAAGCGTATGTGCTGCCGGTCAATCGCGTCTATCTCAAGACGAATGTAGCGGCGCAGCATGCGCATCAGGGCGTCAACTTCGAGGCGCGGGCGCTTCCAGTTCTCGGTCGAGAAGGCGTAGAGCGTGAGCGCCTGTAGGCCCAGGCGCGCGCCCGTGTCCACGGCCGCGCGGACGGCCTCGACGCCGGCGCGGTGGCCTGCGATGCGCGGCTGCCCGCGGCGCGCGGCCCAGCGCCCGTTGCCGTCCATGATGATCGCCACGTGGCGCGGCAGACGCTCCCACACGATGCCCGCCAGAAGCGCCTCGTCGCGCGTCCCCTGCTCCACAACTGTAGCGAAATCCGCGAGCATTCAAACTCTTTCACTTGTCCGATTCGCCTGTGCGTCGCCATCTTAATTAAAGCAGTGACGAGTGACAAGTGACGAGGAAGATATAAGTTTCAGGTTTCAAGTTTCAGGTTTCAGATTAAGCAAGCTGACTCAACCTGAAACCTGAAACTTGAAACCTGAAACTCTTTCTTTAGTAGTGCACTTTCACGAGCGTCAGCCCGTGTGCGGGGGCGGTCGCGCCGGAGAGCGTGCGGTCGCCGGTGTTGATCGCGCGCTCGATGGTCTCTTCGTCGGTCTCGCCGCGCCCGGCCGCGAGGAGCGTGCCGGCGATGGAGCGCACCATGTAGCGCAGAAACCCGTCGGCGCTCGCCTTAATCTCGATCAAGCGCCCGCGGCCGCGCGCGTCAGTCTGGTCCATCACCTCAAGCCCCGAGACGGTTCGGACGCGCGTGCGCGCCTCGGACTGCGCGGCCGAGAAGGCCGTCCAATCGTGCGCGCCTATGAAGAGGCGCGCGGCGCGGCGCATGCGCTCCGTGTCGAGCGTGCGCGCCTCGTGCAGCGCGTAGCGAGCGAGGAAAGGCGACATGACGGGCGCGTTCGAGATTCTATAGACGTAAGTTTTCCCGCGCGCCGAAAAGCGGGCGTGGAAATCTTCGCCCGCAACGCTCGCCTCCATGACGCGCACGTCGCGCGGGAGGTTGCCGTTGAGCGCCGCGCGCAAACGCCCAGGCTCCATCTCGCGCCGGAGCCTCGCGCTCGCCACCTGCTCCTCGGCATGCACGCCCGCGTCCGTCCGCCCCGCCCCGTGCACGACCACATCACTCCCTTCGAGCAGCGCGAGCACGCGCGCCAACTCGCCCTGCACCGTGCGTTCACCGCCCTGCACCTGCCAGCCGTGAAAATCCGTGCCGTCGTACTGAAGCGTCAGTTTGTAATTCATAACAAAAGTGGTCAGTGGTCGGTGGTCAGTGGTCAGTTAAGAGAAAGACAAAAAAAGAAACTGTGCCAATCGCGCCGGCTGCTTTTTAACT
>DASWQY010000061.1:0-2260 GCA_036403435.1 Pyrinomonadaceae bacterium | reverse complement strand
CGTCCGGTCTGAGGGCGCGTATCTCTACGTGCTGCCCATTGCGCAGCAGCTCAACTGCCGAGTAAGTTGCAGGGTCCGACATGACCAGCGCCGTCATCTTGAGCTGATAATTTTCCAACTGGAGAGGGTTAAGCCTTTATCCTGGGATGATCTTACTCCCCTCTGAGCCCGCGGGCTATCGGGTACCCGACTGTTGAGCCTGGGTTCGCGGTGGCTAGGCAGACGCGTTGATTCCAGCCAGCTTCGTCAATGGCTTGCAGCAGACGGATTCCGGGCGTGTATCTATGCGCCGGGCGGCGGCGGCGGCTCCGCGACCCTCAGAATCTGCTTGGGCGTTGATACGCCGAGCTTTTTCAGGATCTGGGCAAGCCCCTCAGTGATTTTTGTCCGCTGAACAATGGTCCGCTCCTCGGTCCGGTAGCGCACCGCCTTGAGCGTGGCGAGTTCGGCGGCGATGCGCGCCCACGGCACGGCGCAGCGGATCTCGGCGGCGCGCTGGACCTGCAAGGCCAGGATGCACAGCTTGACGTGCGCCACGATGCGCCGCGGCGACCAGTGGAACATCGGCCGCACCGCCAGCCCGGTCTGTTTCATTCTTCGGAAGCAGGACTCGATGATCCAGGCGCCCTTGTAGCCCTTGTAGCCCAGCGCCAGATCCGCCGCCGACAGGCTGTCGTCGTTGCTGGTGATCACGAACTTGCCGTCGAATGCCGCCGCGGCCTTGACCTTGGCCGCATCGAGCCGGGGCCGGCCGCGCCAGTCGGTGCTGAGGTAGCGGCCGTAGCGGCGCGACGCCAGCAGGGTGCAGGCCGCCTTGGGATGGTCCTCGTCGCGCTCCGCCAGCAGAGCGAGTTCGGCGTCCAGTTCCGCCAGCACCGCCTCGCGATGCTGGCGCTGGCGCTCGGCCTCCGCGGTGTTCAGGCACAGCACGTAGCGGCGCCGACGCTCACCCTCGCCGACCCAGACCTCCTTGACCTGAAGATTGTCGGCGACCGGCTTGTAGCGGCCGGGCCGCTTCAGCACCGCGTCCCCGACCTCCTTCACCCGGCGCATCGGCACCGCCAGGATGTAGCGGCCCAGCCCTTGTGAGAGCGCCGCGAGGTTGTCGGCCGAGTACATCCCGGCGTCGCCGACGAACACGCAGCGTCCGAGCCGCCACGCCCGCAGGTCCTCCTTGATCCGGGCCACCGTGGCCACGTCGGCGGTGTCGCCGGGCAGCACCCAGGAGCGCACCGGCATGCCGTCGCGGGTCACCGCCAGGGCGATGATCACTTGCGGCTGGTTGTCCCGGCCTTCCTTGCTATGGCCGCGCCGGCGCAGCGGCGCGAACAGCCGGCCAGCCCACAGCTCGTCTTGCTCGTCGGCCTCATCAATCTCGAAGTAGGCGGTGGTGGTGTCGTAGAAGATCAGATCGACATCCAGCCGGAACAGGTCGGCGGCGCGCAGGAAGACCTCACGCTCGATCGCGTCGGCCCACATGGCGAGGAAGTCGAGGGCGCGGTAGAACTGGTCGATCTTCAGCCCGGCGGCCTCGGGCAGCCAGGTCCGCTCGGGCAGCCAGCGCTCGGCGCAGGCCAGCTTGGAGCCGGGAACATCGAGCCGCTGGGCGGCCATGGCGAACAGCGCCGGCTCATGCGGCGCGCTCAACCCGACCTCGGCCGCGCAGCGCTGGATCGCCGCGGCAATGCCCAGATCGTCCCAGAGGTGGCGGGCGGCGAGCACGACGCCCCACTCGTAGACCCGTTCGATCTCGATCTCCGGCAGTGCGCTCCGGTCGGTGGTCGCGCCAGCCTCGCCGGCGTCGAGCACCCGGTTGATGCTCTGGACCAGCCGCTTGAGCGCGTCGCGGTCGAGCCGGTCGGCGCGTCCGAAGCTGTGAACGACTCGGGTCTCCGAGCGCTTGGTCTCGGCGTTCCAGGCGTTCTCGGCCAAGGCGTAGTAGGCGACCGTCGAGCCGTCCCGGTTCCGCCGCTCGGTGATCCGCAGGTACATGCCTAGGGGATAAGCGTGTACGCGGTCCTGTTCAATGCCTCAATGGTCATATCGTGTGTCTAGGTTTTGCGGCTCCGGCCGGTTCGGGCCGGAAGCCAGATCAAGATATATCAAGCCTTTAGCCTACTCCGGACCGCCCGCATGTGCCTATCGACCGCGAACTCAGGTCAGACGATCCGATAAAGAACACTCCCTCCTCTATAAAGTGGCAAACGAACAATTTGCCTTATATATTTCAATCATCACCCATACCGAACTTTATGCAGGA
>DASWQY010000060.1:0-2154 GCA_036403435.1 Pyrinomonadaceae bacterium | reverse complement strand
CCGTACTTACTTTTCCAGGTGTAGATTGTCGCTTCGCTGATTCCGTGCTCGCGTGCCAAATCCGTCACCTTACGGCCTGCCTCGTGCTGCTTCAGAATACCGATGATTTGCTCTTCGCTAAACCGGTCCTTCTTCATCTTTGGATCCTCCTTCGCCGGTTTGTCGCCGAACCCCGAGATCCTCAATTCTACGTGGTCGACTTTGTCGAGAGCACGTCAACAGGATCTCCTGACACTTGTCACTTGGATCGAAGAGCAACCCTACAGTGCCGGAGAATGAATGGTATAAGGAGTTCGGCACCTTTGAACTTGTTGGTTGTGGTCGGCGCGTGTCAACGTGTTTGAGACACCTGGAAGCATAATTTACTGAGTTTTATTCTCTGGAGTTGGTTGTGGTTTGTTGATCCAGACCTCCTTCGGTGCGGGAAGGGGTTGGGGCGGCTTGCGGACGAAGCGTTCGGGATGAGCGCTGTAGGCGGCATCGAGAACGCTGCGCCGCCGCTCAATGGCTTGCGGCGCCAGACCATAATGCACCACCGCGGGAGAGAGAAGGCCTAGTCCGGAATGGCGGTGTTCGTCGTTATACCAGGCGAAGAACTCCTGGGAGAAAGAACGGGCATGCTGGAGAGACCCGAAACGTTCCGGGAAACCGGGCCGGTATTTCAGAGTCCGGAAGTGGCTTTCCGAATACGGGTTGTCGTCGGAGACATGGGGGCGGCTGTGGGTCTTGGTGATCCCCAGGTCGGCCATCAGAAAGGCGACGGGTTTGGATGTCATTGAGGAACCCCGATCCGCATGAATCGTCAGCTTTCCCGGCTCGATTTCCTGTTTGCCACACGTATCCGCAATGAGCCGTTTGGCCAGTTCCGAACTTTCACCGTCGGCAACCATCCAGCCCACCACATAGCGGCTGAAGACGTCGAGGATCACGTAGAGATAGAAGTATGTCCACTTCGCGGGACCGAGCAGTTTCGTGATATCCCAGCTCCAGAGCTGGTTGGGGCCAGTGGCCAGCAGTTCAGGCTTCGTGTAAGCCGGGTGCACGAGTTGGTCGCGGCGCTCACGCGCCTCGCCCGCGCTTTCGAGAATCCGGTACATGGTGCGAATCGAGCAATGATACCGGCCTTCGTCGAGCAGCGTAGCGTAAATCGCAGCCGGCGCGCTGTTTTGAAATCTCTCCTCATGAAGGCAGGCCAGGACCGTTTCCCTCTCCGCGGAAACAAGCGCCCGAGGAACCTGCCGCACAGCGGCGGCCGCCGGAGAAAGAACCCCCAAACCCCGCTTCCTGTAAAAAGAAGCGCGAGGAAAATCGAAGGCCTCGCAAGCGGCTCTCACTCCGACCATCGGTGCAAGATCCCCGATGGCCGCTCTCACGACACCTCCGTCTCTGCGATCGGAAGGCCCAGCAGCATAGCCACTTTTTTTTGAACGTCGATCACGATTTCCGCCTTGCGCAGCTGATCCGTCAGCCGCTCGTTGTCGCGCCGCAGTTTCTGATTCTCCGCGGTCAGTAGATTGGCCTTCGACTTCGGCCCGCGCTTCTGCGCAGCCAACCCTTCCCGCATTCCGGACTTGCGTTCCTGACGCCACTTCGTCAGATGCGAAGAATACAGGCCATGGCGTCGAAGCACGGCCCCGATCTCGCCGGACCCTCTGGCGGCATCCGCTTCGGCCAGGATCTGCTGTTTGTACTCGCCCGTGTAAGTACGCCGTTTCGCGCGAGCTATCACCTCTGGATTCGGGCGCGGCGCTACGCGCCCACCCTCAATAACATCCGATACTGAATCCAAAATCCCCGTCACTGATGTCGCAGGCCGGGCAGAACCATTCATCGTTGCCATGCTGGATCTCTTTCCCGCCCTGCTCACTAATTGCGATCACACAAGATGTCTCAGTCATGTTGGCACAGAGGGAAACCGGGAAGTAGCCGTGTAGTTGGAACAGCTCGGAAAGGTACTCGCGCACAGGGTCTGACGGGAGAAGTGCACCTTACGCCCTAGCCCGTGATAGTCCTCGCGGGAGATGATTTACCCAAAGACAACATCGCGTTTGTTCTCGATTACATGGGCGAGGGATTTGCTCACGTGTAAAGGTTCGACTCGCCAGCGGAGTTGTGGGATGGACCGACAAACCCGAGCGTTTCGGCAACAAAGAC
>DASWQY010000059.1:0-1811 GCA_036403435.1 Pyrinomonadaceae bacterium | reverse complement strand
CACATCAACAACGTCAATGCCTACCACAGCCGCCTCAAGGAATGGCTGCGCCCCTTCCATGGCGTCGCGACGAAGAACCTGCCCAACTACCTTGGCTGGCGCCGCCCTCTTGAGGCGTTGGGCCAAAAGGTCATGCCCGAGGATTTTATCTTTGGAGCAATTGGATTCGGGCCATATCAACAATCAGCGCCACTATAGCGAAACTGTTGGCGAAGGTCGTGTGGCGCTGGCCGTCATGGCGATCTGGTGCGTTTGTTTAGGCTATAATGGCGCTGATTGTTGATATGGCCCGAACCCGATCGCTCCAAAGATAAAATCCTCGGGCATGACCTTTTGGCCCAACGCCTCAAGAGTGCGGCGCCAGCCAAGGTAGTTCGGCAGGTTCTTCGTCGCGACGCCATGGAAGGGGCGCAGCCACTCCTTGAGGCGGCCGTGGTAGGCATTGACGTTGTTGATATGGAAATCAGGCGCTTGCGAGTTGGGCTTGCCAGGCATTGGCAGGATGTGGGTTGGGATGCCAGCCCTGCGGGCAAAGGCGACAATCGCGGTGCCGCCATCGCAACAGAATTCGTTGGCTGACGTGACGATGCCGCCAAGCGCCACTGTAATCGACACGCGGTTTAGTTTCGGTAGCACCGCATCCGTGGTCGCGCCATGACGATCTCGTGCCACGATAACCGGAATCTGTTCGGCGGAAATCCCGCGCTTGGCCGATGTGCCGCCTCTCTTGCGTGCCTTGCGCGGCATGCCGGATCGCTTGCCCTTGAACGATTCCAAAATGAAAGTCTCGTCGCCTTCGACAATCCCCGACAACGTTCCAGGCTTGTCTCCGGCCAGAGCGGCCAGAAACCGATGTCTCCAGCGAAACGCCGTGGTGTAGTCCACGTCGCATCGTTTCGCCGCCTTGGCGATGCTGACGCCGTCGATCATGGCCTCGGCCTGTGCAGGCCATTTGTCCTTCATTCGCAACCCGGCCAATGGCGTTTTCGTCAGGCCGTTGAACGTTCGCTGACAGCCTTTGCAACGGTAGCGTGGCAGAGCACTCGCCTTGCCCCAGTGCACGACATCGCGGCTATCGCAATGCGGGCAGCCGATGATGTCCACGCGGCGTTGCCCAAGTTCAGCGACGACATTCTTTCCAAGCCGGTTCAACTGCCGCACCACTGGCGATGGCGTGAAGACCTGCGGTTGATCCGGCGGCGACGCCGGAGCGCTGCTGGCAATGTCCACGCCCCACAGCTGACCGGTCTCGCTGTCATCGCAATCCGAAGCCTCGGCCAAGGCCAACGTCTGCCAAGCCTGTCGCCGCTGCGGCGGCGTCAGTGCTGCGATCCCGCTCAGCCAGTCGCTGAATTCCGCCACGTCCATGGTGGCCTCCCTGCGTCACTGGCGTCCATAATAGCCGATACCAACAACCGCCGCGATAAGAGCCTTCGTCTTTGTCCAGCACAACAAGGGTCATGACTGGAAAGGCGCCCGGTGGGAGCATTACTTCCAGCGCGGCAAGCCCTATCTCGACGCTTATGAAGCCGACTTCATGACCGGGGCTCCGGTGGTGCAGGGCATGATCGCGGGCCAGTTGATGGGCGGTTTCCGCAGCTTTACCCCCGCCGAACGAGACACCCTGCAGGCGGCGCTCGGCGACCGGATCAGCACCTACGAATCGCCCTGGCTGGACGACCTGATGCTGGTGTTCAACACGCGCCAGCCGCCGTTCGACGATGTCCGGGTCAGGCGCGCCCTGTCGCTGGCAATCGACCGGTGGGCCCTCGCCCACTCGCTGTCGAACACAACGTTCCTGAAGTTCGTCG
>DASWQY010000058.1:0-2748 GCA_036403435.1 Pyrinomonadaceae bacterium | reverse complement strand
GTCTACCTTCAACTGGTACTGGTTGGTGGATGGCCTACTTGAGGCCGGCTATCGAGTCCAGTTGGTCAACACGTCTGCCGTTCGGCAGTACGAGGGCCTGAAATACGTCGACGACCGTCATGACGCACGATGGCTGGCCCGTGTCCGGCGTCAACTAGATTTGAGGGTCGACGACAACTAGAACTGCGGGATCCGGCCTCCTGTTCATAGATCCCCTGAAAGGGGGGCATGGGCTTTTTTGGGGGGGCGGATTGGGGGCAGGTTTCTGGGGGGGGGCGGCTTTTGCCTCCTTTCGGTGAAGTGGACGAAGGGTCTCGGGAAGGAGCCCCGTAGCTACGGGGCTCCTTCAGAAATTGCTCTTATGCGCCGCAACGTTCTCGTGGACTACTCGGGGGCTCGCGCAGGACTCTTCGTGCCCGCGATCCTTTCCTTGGCCGCCTGGGCCCGATAGCTCTCGATGTTCAGCTCTAGGATGATCGAATGGTGGACGATTCGATCCACCGCGGCGGCTGTCGTCATCGGATCTTTGAAGATCTGATCCCAACGGCTGAACACCAGATTGCTGGTGATCAGCACCGAGCGGCGCTCGTACCGCTCGGCAATCAGGGTAAACAAAACCTCCATCTCCTCCCGGCTTTGTTCCACATAGCCCAGATCATCGAGGATCAAAGCGTCAACGCGGTCCAGACGCTTGAGCTCGGCGGCCAAGCGCAAATCCCGCTTGGCCGCCAGAAGCCGCTGCACGAGCTGATACGTCGGAGAAAACAGCACGGTTCGCCCCCCACGCACCAGCTCTTGGCCCAGACCGCAGACGAGATGCGACTTGCCCGTCCCTGGATTGCCAAACACGATCAGATTGGTCGCGCGATCGAGAAACGAGCCATCCTGAAGCCCGGCGACGGCCGCCCTGACCTTGGGAGGAAGCCGACCGACGTCGAAGCCAGCAAGGCTTTTTTCCCGGGGTAGCTTGGATTCCAGAAACAGTCTCTCGACCCGGCGCTCGCAGCGCTCGCCGGCCTCTTGCTCGGCCAAGGCCAGCAGATAGCCTTCCGGTGAGAGCCCTTCGCGTACCGCCCGCGCGGCCACCGTCGCGTACTCTCGGGCGAAGGTCGGCAGGCACAACGACTTCAGCAGCAGCGGCAATCCCGCTTCACTCGCCGGCTTCACAGGGCACCTCCCGCCGCGGTGAGCAAGTCATAAACTCGCAGGTCGGGAGGATCGATCTGGCACACCGGCGGCTCCAGGCGCGCCGGCCGGATCGCCCCCTGGACCTGCGCGAAGCCCTTCAGCTCGCCGCTCTCCAACAGCACGGCCAAGACCGACTCGACCGCGCTTTCTCCTGCGCTGGCCGCCAGATGCAAGATCCTCACGTACTCCAGGTCGGCCCGACCGCCGTGCTGCTCTTCCAAAGCATCGAAGGCATGCCGAAAAACCAGACTCGGAAACATCGCCTCCCGGTATCGATAGCGCGCGAAGGCACCGGGCTTGCGGATCAGCGACCAGATCAGATGGCGGTAGTCGATGGCGGCACGACCGCGGCCCCGCAGACGCTCTATCTCCGCCACCCGTGAGCCGGCGTAGTACACCTCGATCCGCTCCGCATACAGGCGCAGGTCCACCCATTCGCCGATCAGCCGTGACGCCACCGAGTAGACATTGTCCGCCGCCCGCAACGTCGAAAACCTGCTGACCCTGACTCTCTCGCGCCGGAAATCATCCAGGCGAGACAGCGGCAAGTCGTGCATCCGTTCCAGCTCCTCGCGCAGCTTGCCCGCGCGGCCGCGATTGCGGCCGGCCAGAATCACGCGCAAAAACGTCTCGTACTCGGCCCGCGTCGCAAACTCACGGCTCCCGCGCAACAGCAGGGCCTGCTGGACAGCCCGCTTGAAGCGGTGGTGCGCCTGCTCGACATCGCCATTCTCATGGCCGCGACCCGGTGTATTGCAGTCGGCCTCCATCTGGTAATGCGCCAGCGCCCCAAGGTAGCGGTCGTTGAAGACGCGGCCCCCCTCGCCCAACTCATGGGTGGCCGCCGAAAGGTTGTCGGTCCGGTGCAGCTTGGGCACCTTGCCCATCTCCCAGACGGCCGCCTGGAAGCCGCCGATGAGAGCCTCGAAGCTCTCCGAAAAACAGATCTCGCCTGTCTCCCAATTCGAGTACGGCAGGACGAAGTGGTAAAACAGGTGGTCGAAGCGCTCGCCCCCAAGGCAAATCTCCAGCTCGTTCATGCTGGTGAAGTCACTCTGGGCGTACTCCCCAGGGCGGTGCTCCTGGGCGAAGAAAACCTCGCGCTCCGGACCGTTGAGCGCCCGCCAGCGACGAATCTTGCGCTGCAGCGTGCGAAGCTGGCCGTCCGAAAAGCTCACCTCCGGACGCCCCTTCAACGCCTCGAAGATCGTCACCGCCTCCAGACCCGGAGCCTGCGCGAGCATCCCTTCGATCTCGGGCCAGATCGCCGCGAACGGGTCCGGACGGGTCCGATACTGCCGTGGACTCTTCTTCCGCTGGCCGGCGAGGTCGCCGACGCGGTACCGACGTGCTGTGTTTTCGCTCATGCCAGAGCGCAAAGCTGCGCTCGACAGTGACTCTCCTTTGCCGAGTTCCATCCTTAGCTTCCTCACCTGCCGGTCCGTGATCATCGCCCTCCCATCCCTGAGGTGGAAGAGACTACGGGACAAGCACTTACGAGGACCGGAACCCCGCAATTCTAGTTGTCGTCAACCCGCACTTCTAATTGTCGCCGATCAG
>DASWQY010000057.1:0-13207 GCA_036403435.1 Pyrinomonadaceae bacterium | reverse complement strand
CTATCTTGGTGATGAAATCTTCTGGGGGCCGGCCGGCGACTCCGGCCCGTGCGGCCCGAGCACGGATGTCTTCTTCGACACCGGCAACGGACGTGATGAGCTGTCTAGTCCCGAAGGCCGTCTCGGCCCGGCCCCGCGATTTTTTCAAATTTGGAACGCGGGCAATTTCATGGAACTGGACAAGAGGCCGGACGGCACGTATGGCAAGCTACGCTTTCACAGCGTAGACTCTGGCTCCGGGCTGGAGCGGACGGCTACGATACTGAACAATTTTTCGACCGTTTATGAGACCGACTTGTTGCGCCCCATCCTGGCGGACGTAGAGCAGCAACTCTCGGGGAGTGGTTTGTCCGAAGCTGACTTCCGGGTGCTGACCGATCACCTTCGCGCGGTCACGTTCATCCTGTCCGAAGGAGTGGCCCCGGCGAATGAGGGCCGCGGCCACGTCCCGCGTCGCCTCATCCGAAAATGTGTTGCGATAGTTACGCGCGCGCGCGGGGCTGAATTTGATTTTGCCGGCGTCATCGACGGGATCGTCGAGCGGTCTTCCGCAGACTACCCTTTGTTGGCCCAAAACCGGCCGCGCATCGTTGAACAGTTTCTGACTGAGCAGAAAGATTTCGAGCGCGTCATTCGTAAGGGTTTTGAGCGCCTTAAACGACTATGCGAAAAGCCGCCTTTTATACTTACGGGGGGAGACGCGTTCGCCCTGTCCTCGACGTACGGGATGCCGCTCGAACTCATCCTCGACTTCGTTCGCGATCGAGGGTGGCGATGCGATGAAGAGGAATACCACCGGGAGTTCCGCAGGCATCAGGACATCTCTCGCGCCGGGAGGTCGGCTGGGAAAGGCGCTGAGCAAAGGCGGAATGTGACTTAAGGCGGAAGGTGACTTGCGGACGAAGAACGCTTCAGGGTTCCTCTGCGTCCTTCGTCTCTTTTGTGCTGGCGTCTAGACACTTCAAGGGCGACTCGACCGGGAGCGAGGCGGCGGCAGCGTCCCGGAAGTAGAGGAGAAGCGAGTGGATGTTTTCTCGGACAACTCCCCGCACGTAGAGTTCTACGACTACGTGAATCCTTACCGCGAGCGCGAGGATGTGAGTTTCTTCGTGGAGGTGGCGCGGGACTTCCCCGGCCCCGTGCTGGAGATCGGCTGCGGGACCGGACGTGTCCTCATCCCGACGGCGAGGGCAGGGGTTGAGATCGCCGGCCTCGACGCTTCGCCGCAGATGCTCGCAGTGTGTGAAAGGAATCTGTCACGTGAGCCGGAGTCCGTGCGGAAGAAGGTGACGGGTTTAATCGAGGGCGATATGCGCTCATTCGATCTCGGGCGGGAGTTCAGTTTAGTGACGATGCCGTTCCGCCCTTTCCATTACCTCCTGAGCGTTGAAGACCAGCTCTCCTGCTTGCGGAGTATTCGCCGGCACCTGGCCGCCGGCGGCAGGCTGATTCTGGACCTTTTCAATCCCTCGCTCCCGCTCCCGGCCGACCAGTCCCTTGACGAGTTCGGCGACGAGCCGGAGTTCACCACCGGCGACGGCAGAAGGGTGCTGCGGCGCGCGCGCATCGCCTCACGAGACTACTTTCGGCAGATCACGGAGCACGAGTTAATCTACTACGTGACGCACCCTGACGGGCGCGAGGAGCGGCTCGTGCACCGATTCTCGTGGAGGTATGTGTACAGGTACGAGGTGGAACACTTGCTGGCGCGGTGCGGGTTCAGCCTGGAGGTGATGTATGCGGACTATGACCGGAGTCCGTTCGGGTCGAAATACCCAGGCGAGTTGATTAGCGTGGCGAGGAAGGCGGAATAGCGGAGCACTGAGAGGAGTAAGTCTGATGGCAATTCTTACCGCCACCGATTGGGCCGTGCTGCGCTTGCTGCGCCCGCTTCCGGCTCGCCCCTTCACGTACCTGAGTCACCTCTGGCTGTTCCGCCGCCCGCCGTCCTTTCGCCGTCCACGGACATTTACGGAGCACGTCCACGCCAAGAAGCTCTTTGACCGCAATCCGCTATTCACGCTCACCGCGGACAAGTACGCCGTCCGGGACTACGTGGCGGAACGCGTCGGGGCCGAGCACCTCACGCGGTTGATCGCGGTGGTAGAGAACCCCGCCGACCTGGACCTTGATAAGCTGCCGACCGCGTTCGTGGCGAAGGCTTCGCACGGCAACGAGGCCACCCTGCTCGTGCGCGACAAGGCCCGCCTCGACTGGGTCGCCAGCCTGAAGACGATGCGCCGCTGGCTCGACGACAACTGGTATCGCTACAACAAGGAGTGGGCGTACCGGAACATCCCGCCGCGCGTGATTGTAGAGGAGTTTCTTGACGAGGACGGGCAGCCGCCCGCCGACTATAAGTTCTTTGTGTTTTCCGGCAAGGCCCGTTTGATACAGGTCGATGTCGGGCGTTTTACACGGCACGAGCGGAACCTTTTCGATGAGAACTGGCGCTCTCTGGCCGTCACCTACCGTTACCCGCGCCCCCCCTCTCCCCCGCCCAGGCCCGCCCGCCTGCTGGAGATGCTGGCTATCGCTGAACGACTGGGGAAGGACTTTACGTTCGCGCGAATAGACCTCTATCAACACCGCGAGCGTGTGTTTTTTGGCGAGATAACCCACTACCCCGAAGGCGGCAGCGCGCCTTTTGATCCCCCGGAATTCGATCAAACCCTCGGCGAGGTGTGGCACTCGGGTCGGGCGATTCCCGAGCGTTTCTATGACAGCGCGCGGTGACGGCCGAAGGCCGCGCTCGTGCTACGCGTTAGCGCCGCCGGTTGTCGGCCCCTTCTTCTTTTCGGCACGCCCGCCCCAAAGAGCGGATTCCACTGCCGCGACCGTTTGACCTTCCAGTAGCAGCCTGCACCAGATTTCGCCGGTCCAGAATCGGAGGACGTGAGGTCTGGGCAAACCGGCCGTGGCGCTTCGCCAGGATTCCCGCGGGACTTGAAAGAGTTCACGCAGGCAGCCGCTTTCCAGGAAGGACGGGTCGGCGGCATCACTTAAGTAGCGGCGAACGTCGAACCCGAACCCGAATTTGAAACGTTCGGCGACGCCGCGGGGAAGGTGTCGCCGGGCCAGCTCGCGCAAGATACCTTTGCGGGCCGGCGTGACTCGGGCTTCGAGGGGAAGATTGAGCGCAAACGAGACGACCTCCGGGTCCAGGAATGGGACCCGAGTCTCGATTGAATGCTGCATCGTTGCTTTGTCCTGACGGTTGAGCAGGTGCGGGAGGAATGTGGAGATGTCCTCCAGCATCGCCGCTTCCAGCTCCGCCCGCGCCCCTTTGTGGTGTGCGTAAGCGGCGCGAGCGCGCGATTCAAAGAAACCGCGTTGAGGCTCGGCGCTAAGGTTCAAAAGAGGTTGGGCCAGCGTGTCGCTCGGATGGCGGCCTGCCATTGCCAGGAGAGCGTCCGTGACCCCGCGGCCGCGGCGATGCCACAAGGCGGCGGTGAGCGCGGCCGCCGTGCGCCTCCCGTCACGCCATAGCTGAGCCCGCGAGACAAACGCCCGGTAGCCGGATTGGTGGCGACCTTCATACCCACCGAACAGCTCGTCCGCCCCTTCGCCGCTCAGCAAGACCTTCACCCCGTCAGAGCAGGCCAGCCTGGCGATCTGGGCCATAGGCACCGAACTCTCGTGCCTGAGCGGGTACTCGATGTGGCGGACGACGGAGACGAGGTCTCGCCGCCACGACTCGGCCGTGACGTTGACGGTCCTCAACTCAACTCGGAGGGCCGTCGCTACCTTCTCCGCCCACCGACTCTCGTCCGCATCCGGTTGGTCAGCGATGCGCGCGTTATACGCGTGGAGGTTGGGTTGCTCGGCGGCGGCGAACGCGGTGATCAGACCTGAGTCCACTCCGCCCGAACACATCGTGCCGAGTGGCACGTCCGCCATGAGGCGCAGCCGCACGGAGGTTCTCAGTGCCGCTTCGAGTTCCGCACGCAGCCCGGCCCGGTCGCGGCGTGCGAGTGCGTCCATCCGGTCAGGGGCGACCACGTCGCTCGGCCGATACCAGTAAGACTGGCGGACCCCCAGGTCCGCGAGGCTGATCGTGACGACGGAGCCCGGAGCTACGCTTTCAATGTCCTGGACCGGCGTGGCCGTGCCGTTGACCCAGCCGGTTGAGAGCGCCTCGGCGAGCGCCGCCAGGTCGGGTTTTCGCGGCACTCCCGCCGCCAGCAGGGCCCCGATCTCGCTCGCAAACCACAAGGCCCCGTCGTGGCGTGCGAGGTAGAGAGGCTTAACGCCGAAGCGGTCACGGACCAGCAGCAATTCCTGGCGGGCCGTGTCGAGGGCGGCGTATGCGAATAAACCGTTACAGCGGGGAATCGCCGCCGCGCCCCAAACACTGAGGCAGTTCAGCAGCGTTTCCGTGTCCGTCGCGCCGCGCCAATCCACCCCGTCGAGTTCCCGGCGTAAAGCGCGGTGATTGAAAATCTCTCCGTTATAAGTCAGCCACCATCTGCGTCGTCCGTCGCACATCGGCTGGTGTCCTGTCGGGGAAGGGTCCACGATTGCGAGCCGCCTGTGGACAAGGCCCACCTGCCCGATGACCTCAACCCCCGCGTCGTCCGGGCCGCGGTGGGCCAGAGCGCCGCCCATCAGTCGGAGCAGCGACTCGTCCGGTGCGGAACCTGCCGGAAGAACGCACCCTGCGATACCACACATCCTGCTCGTACCTCTTGATCTCGTGAACGTTTTAGGAAGGCGATCACACAGTATAGCCTTTTCTTATCCTTCTAACTTCAGGCGGTCGGCCCGCGCGTGATGCTCACGGGCAGGTCGGAGAGACGCGCCTGAGGGTTCGCCGCGACTCGCACCAGGGTGACGCGGTAGTTGTGTAAAAACTCTCCGACGGCGCTCGCTTCGTACCGTTCAATCGTGTAGTTGAGGACGAGCCTCAGCCCCTCATTACTCTCGCCCGTGAGCAGCGTCAAACCCGGCCGCTTCCGCGCCGGACTTCCCGAGCGGGGGGAGGCCATCGGAGTCACAATGAGCGGAGAAAGCGTTGAGGCGTCGCCGCGCCGCCGGGGCAGGCCGGGCGGCCGCGCCTCTCTGGGGAGCATGTTAACGGTGACGCCAGGGGGGAACGACTCTTCGTCGCTGCACGGCTCATGGCCTGGGTACATGACGGAAGGCAGGTCGCTATGCTCCTGGGCCTCGACAGCGGCGTCGCGGACGCGCAACAGCAGATCGGAAAAAGTGTCGCCCCCGAAGACGCTCGCCCTCAACACTTCGTAATCGGTGAAGCAGCCGACGACCTCTCTCACTTCGGGCCGGTAACGTTTGGCCGACAGTACGCGTATGCCGAGGTCGTGTTCGCCGGTGTACAGGTGCAGCAGGGCCAGGAGCGAGGAAATCATCGTCATCTGCAAGGTGACGTTCTTCTCCCGCGCCAACGCCCTGAGCGAGTCACTCAGCTCCGGCGACAGGACGGAGGAGAGCGTGGCCGCCGGCCTGATGTCCGGCAGGTCGGGTGAAGGGAGTTCGATGGGGAGACGTATCTCGGGCAGCGGACCCATGCCGTCGAGTTGCCGCCGCCAGTAAGAGACCAGCCGGTCCAGCGCCGCGCCCTGCAAGACCCGCCGCTGCCAGTAGGCGTAATCGGCGAACTGGATCGGGAGTTCGGCCAGCGGGGCGGGGGAGCCGGTCGCGCGCGAGTGGTAGAGCGCCCACGTATCTCGGACAAGCAGGTTCATAGACCAGTCGTCGCTGACGCAGTGGTCCAGGACCATGAGTAGCAAATGGTCGTCGGCGCGGAGGCGCAGTAAGACGATTCTCCAGAGCAGACCGCCGTCCAATTCAAAAGGGCGGGTTGCCTCTTCGGAGGCTATTTCGAGGGCCGCTTCGAGACGCTGACCTTCGGGAAGGTGTTCGAGGTCGATGACCGGCAGGGCCGGCGAGAGGCTCGGCTCGATGCGGCGCGTCGGCTTCGCATCCACAAGGGCAAACCTCATCCGCAAGGCTTCATGACGGCGCGCGAGGTCGGAGACGGCCTGCTCCATCGCCGCTTTATCGAAGGGGCCGCTCAGGCGACAAAACTTGGACAGGTTGGTCCTTAAATTTGAGCCGTCTGCCGCCCTCGCCAAATTCGAGCCTCCGTCCGTCTTCGCCAAACACTCTGCGAAGATGCTTTCCTCGATGAGGGTCAACGGCAAATCCCCGTCGCGCGGAACCGGCTCGATGCGCGAAGCCGCCGGCTCTTCCCGAGAGCCCTGAAGACTCCCGCCGAGCCGGCGTTCGAGCAGCGCCCGTTGGGCGGGCGAAAGTGCGGCCTTACGGGACAGGAGCTGTTCCCGGCTGTTCCCGCTACCCGGCTTATCCATGTCCCCCCTCACGCCCCCTTCCGAAATCGAGAGCGCCTGACAAAACCGACGGGGCCGCGGCCCGGCAGGCGCTCGGCGTCTGCCGAGTTCTTACTGAGCGGCGGAGACCCGGCGCTCAAGCGCGGCGGGGAACTCCCTCTCAATGTCTTCAACGCCCGAGACCTTGTCGCCGCCGCCCTGTGCCAGTTCCTTCTTCCCGCCGCCCTTGCCGTTGATGAAAGGCACCAATTCGCGCAGCAGACTGTTGGCGTCGAACAGGTGGGTCCACTGTCGTTCGACCGCGATCACGATTCGGACCGCGCCATTGTCCTTCCCGATGAGGCACGTCACGCCCTTCAGCTCCTCGGCGACGCGCAGCGCCTCTTCACGCAACTGGCCCGCGCCGGCTTCGAGTTGCGCCACCACGTACTTGACCCCGTTGGGGAGAGTGCGGGCCTGCCGCCCGATGTCCACTCTCGCCTGGTTGCCGTTCTCCCCGGCGGGCGTCTGTGCCGGGCGGCTCAGCAGCTTGTCAATTCGTTCGACGGCATCCTCGGCCCCGACCTTCAGCCGGGCCGCGACGGCGCGCAGAATTTGCTCGCGCTGTAAAGTGTATTCGAGCGCCGACTCGGCCGTGGTGGCAACGATGCGGCGCACCCCGCTCGCGATGCTGCCCTCGGAGATGATGCGGAAGAGCCCGATGTCGCCGGTCGCTTCGACGTGAGTGCCGCCGCACAGCTCGGTCGAAGCGCCCCCGAAGCGGACCATGCGGACGGTGCTCCCGTAATTGTCGCCGAAGAAGGCCAGCGCCCCCTGCCTGACGGCGTCGTCGTAAGTGGTGCTGACCGTCTCTTTGGAGATGTTCTCGCGGACGTAGCGGTTCACGAGTCGCTCGATGTCCAACAACTCTTCCTGGCTGAGCTTCTCCGGGTGCTGGAAGTCGAAGCGGAAGCGGCTTGCCTCGACGAGCGACCCGCCCTGCTTGACGTGCTCCCCGAGGACGGTGCGCAGGGCGCTGTGGAGCAGGTGCGTCGCCGAGTGGTTGCGCTTAATCCGCTCGCGCCGCTCCACGTCCACGCTGAGCCGGGCGACCTGCCCGACCTTCAGCTCGCCCTCGGCCACGCGCCCCCTGTGGACGTGGTAGCCGTCGCCGGCCTTGATGCAATCCTCCACCTCGACGCGCAGCCCGCCATCGGCCTCGATCTCCCCCTGGTCGCCCACCTGGCCGCCGCCCTCCGCGTAGAAAGGAGTCTTATCGAAGACCACCTCGGCGTACTGCCCCTCAGTCGCGTCGTCAACCGGGCTCCCGTCCCTGAAGACGGCCAGGACTCTCCCCTCGGCCTCCGTCCGCTCGTAGCCCAGGAATTCGGTCGGCCCGCCCGTGGACGAGAGTACATCGAAACGCTCGTCCGGCTTCGGCCATTTCTCGGCCTTTTCAAACGCCGCCTCGGTCGAGCCGGCGGCGCGAGAGATCTCCTGGTGTTTACGGAACTCGCGGGCGAACTCCTCCTCGTCCAGACGCCCGCCCTTGTCGGCCACGAAGTCGCGAATCAGTTCGGCCGGCATCCCGTACGTCGAGGAGAGGACGAAGGCGTCCTCGCCCGAGACGACGAAAGGGGGCTCCTTGCAAAGGTGATCGAGGCGCTCAAGCCCCTTGCCGATGACCCGCTCGAAATCCCTCCGCTCGCGGTCGAACGCCGCAAGGATGCGGTCGCGCCCGGCCGCCAGGTGCGGGTAGTTCACCGCGTAGCCTTCGATGATCTGGTTGATGACGCCCTTGAAGTCGAAGTTGGACCTCCCGGCGCGCGTCACGACCGCGACGGCCTTGCGGATGAGCCGCCGCGGGATGTAGCCGCGCCCCTCGTTTGAAGGGACTACGCCTTCGGAGAGGATGAAGGTCGAGGTGCGCAGGTGATCCGTCAGGATGCGGCGGTCTGCTTCGGACGCGTCCTTTCCCGCCAGCTCCTGCCCGACCGCCGTGATGATGGGGAGCATCATGTCCGTCTCGTAAACGCTGACCAGGCCGTTCATGGTCATCGTCATGCGCTCCACGCCCGAGCCCGTGTCCACGCTATGGAAGCGCAGCCGCGTGAACGTGCCGTCCGGCTTCTTGTTGAACTCCATGAAGACGCCGGCATTCCAGATTTCGATGTAGCGCCGGGCCGTGTCGAAGTGCCCGCCCGGCACGTACTCTTCGCCGTACTCGCCGCCCGTGTCGTAGAAGACCTCCGTGCAGGGGCCGCACGGGCCGGAGTCGCCGGCCGGTCCCCAGAAGTTGTCCTCGCCGAGAAGGACGATCTGCCGGGGCTTCAGGCCGATCTTCTCCCAGACCTTCGCCGAGACCTCGTCGGGCGGCAGGTTCAACTCCGGGTCGCCCTTATAGACGGTCGCGTAAAGCCTCTCCTTCGGGAAGCCGAACCGCTCGACCAGCAACTCGAACGCTAGCTCAATCGCCCGCTCCTTGAAATAATTGTTGATGGACCAGCTGCCCATCATCTCGAAGAAGGTCAGATGGTGGCGGTCGCCCACATCCTCGATGTCGCGCGTGCGGATACACGGCTGCACGTTGCAGAGGTCCGGGCGCGGCGGCTCGGCCTCGCCCGTGAAGTACTTCTTCAGCGGGGCCATCCCGGAGTTGACGAACAAGAGCGTCGGGTCGTTGTCGGGGAGCAGCGAAGACCCTTTAATCCGCATGTGATCGTGCTCCTCGAAAAACTTCAGGAAAATATTGCGAATCTCCTGACTACTAATTTTCTCTCTCATACTGATCAATTCCCTGGAGTCTAAGGGGCCGTGTCCGCCCCGGCGTTAAAGTTAACAGTGTCCCCGCCTGACGCGCGGCCGACCGGGCACAGGGTATCCGCCCGGACTCTCCTTTGCGGCGCACGCGGAACAAATATTATTGCCTGAGCATAGGATAACATCGGACAAAACGACGCGCCACAGCAGCGCGCCCCGCCGCGGCGTCCGGCCCGGCCTCTGATATACTCCCCGAGAGCGGAAAAGGAATATGGCTTCAGAGTCCAGACTTTCGGCACCCGGCGAGGGCGACGAAGAAGTGCGTGGGGGCATGACGCTCGTCGTGCTACACGGGCCGCCGGCCTGCGGCAAACTTACCGTCGCGCGGGAGCTGAGCCGGCTGACGGGTTACAAACTCTTCCACAATCACCTGACTGTTGACCTGCTCCTCGCGGTCTTCGAGTTCGCCAGCCCCCCCTTCGTCAAACTAAGGGAAGAGATTTGGACTTCGGTCATGCGCGAGGCGGCCGCCGCCGGCTTGCCCGGTTTAGTCTTCACCTTCACCCCGGAGCGTTCCGTGTCGGAGGATTTTTTGGGCCGCCTCGCGGGGGAAGCCGAAGCGGCGGGGACGAGCGTCAGGTTCGTCGCGCTCGTCTGTCCCGAGCACGAAGTCGAGCACCGTCTTCGGAGCACTACGCGGAAAGGTTCCGGCAAGCTGCAATCGGTCAAGCTCTACCGCGAGTTGAGGGCTGCGGGGTTTTTCTCCGCGCCGGCCATGCCGCCGAGCGAGTTGGTAATAGACACGTCGAAATTCACCCCCGAGCAGTCGGCCGCCTCCATCCTCGACGCGCTGAAGCTGCCGGCGGGCAGTGTGCTTCCTCTTCCGCGCGGCGCGTGAAGCCGGCCCGCCGCGCGGGGTCTCACCCGACGCCGATACCTTCACGACGGAAGCAGTGTGGGGGCTCGAAGAGGCTGCGCTGCTCAGGGTTGAGCGCGTCAAGTAGCTCGCGCGGCCAGGACAGGTAGAAGCGCGCCCACGCGATGTGCCGTGGCGCGTACTTGAAGAGCAGGGAGCGGCGCGAGTGCGGGCCGGCCCACAGCATCCCGCGGTGTGCTATCGCTCCGGTGAAGACCAGCACGTCGCCCGCGCTCAGTGGGACCTGCACCAGGCATTCGGCTTCGTCAAGCGCGGCCGGCCTGGGGAGGCCGCTCTTATGGCTGCCGGGGATGCAGGCGAACCCGCCATTCTCCGGGAGCATGTCGGTCAAGGCCCAGCAGACGGTCGTGATGCCGCTGCGCGGCCGCCCGTCAACGACCGCGTAATACTCGGACATGTCCTCAACGTCTTTCGCCCCGCCGTGCAGCGGCACGCCCGTCGTCCCCGGAACCATGTGCAGGCCGTAGTAGCGGTCGAGCCTCGGCTCTTCGTCCACGACCTGACGAAGCAAAGGCATGACTCGTTCGTGGGCCAGCAGCGCGCGCAAGCCGGCACCCCACAAAAGGAAGTCGTTAAAGACCTGGCTCCCGAGGCTCTCGCCCGGCGGGCGCTCGATCTTCTCGTCGAGCACACGGTTCAGCTCCCCGACCTCGTCCGCCCCCAGCACCTGGCGGAGGACGAGGAAGCCGCGAAGGTCAAACAGGTATAGGTCTTGGTCAGTAACCATAATAGAAGTTTCTCCAGGCGGCCGCGGGGGAAGCGTCGCCGCGCGCCGGGCGGCGTTAGCGTGGGCGCATCAGGGGGAAGATTTGACACTCGCGCATGCTTTTGTCCATCAGAAAGGCAAACACCCGCTCGCTCATGCCGAAGCCGACGGTGGGAGGCATGGCGTATTCAAGCGCCTCGACGAACTCATCGTCCGTCTCCTGCGCCTCGTCGTCGCCCGCCTCGCGCAGCCTCTGCTGGATCGAGAATCGCTCCGCCTGGTCGATTGGGTCGTTCAACTCGCTGTAGCCGTTGCCCAACTCGCTGCCGGCCAGCAGCACGTGGAATCGCTCGGCCACGCGCGGGTCGCCCGCGCTCCTCTTGGCGAGCGGCGAAATCTCGACCGGCTCGTTGACGAGGAACCCAGGCCCGGCGATGCGTCGCCTGCAATACTTCCAGAGCGTGTCGAGCGCGCGGGCGCGGTGGAAGCCCTTCGCGTCGAACGTCACGTCCAACTCCCTCAACCGCCTCACGAGCTGCTCGAACGAATCCTCGAAGACCTTCACGCCCGTGTGCTCAAGGACGGTCTCCGCATAGTCGTACTGCTTCCAGGGGGCTCCCAGGTCCACGTCGAACTTGCCGATCTTAAATTTAAGCGTGCCGAACGTCTCCTGCGCCGCGTGAAGGAAGAGGTCGCGCACGAGTTCCATCCCAGACTTGTAGTTGGCGTAGGCCCAGTAGAACTCCATCTGCTCGTAGTCTTGCAGGTGCTCGGCGTCCATCCCCTCGTTGCGGAACTGCCGCCCGATCTCGAAAGTCTTTTCCAGGCCCGCGACCATCAGGCGCTTCTGCCACAGCTCGCCCATGGAGATGCGAAGTTTCACGTCGAAGTCGAGGGCGTTGTGATGAGTCATGAAGGGCCGCGCGTCGCCGCCTCCGACGGTCGTCTCCAGGACGGGCGTCTGGACCTCGACGAAGCCCCGCTCTCGCAGAAAGCCGCGCACCGAGTTCCAGAACCTGTCCTTCTTGTAAATCATGTCCCTGACCTCCTCGTTAAAGAGGATGTCGAGGTAGCGTTGGCGGAATCGCTTCTCGTCGTCCTGTAACCCCTTCCACTTGTCCGGCAGCGGGCGCAGGGCCTTGCCGAGCATGGTGACGCGCTCGACCAGGACCGAGGGCTCGCCCTTGTTCGTGTCGTAGCGGACGCCCTCGCAGCCGATGATGTCGCCGATGTCTATCTGGTGCGCCCAGAATTTGTAGTCGTCGCCCAGGGTGTTCTTGTTCAGCATGATCTGCATGCGGCCGCTTTCATCCTGGAGGTGCGCAAACGTCAGGTTACCCATCAGGCGGAACAGCACGACGCGGCCCGCGATGCGGCTCGGCTCGCCGACCGGGCGGCGCAGCACGTCGGCGATCCGGTCCTTCGGAAAAGGGCCGGAAGGGTAGGGGTCTATCCCTCGCTCGCGCAGCTGCTCAAGTTTCTTGATGCGCTCCTGCCTGAATTGATCCATTATTCCGCATCTTAAGTGCTGAAGGTTCGGAATTTCAAGCGCACTTCGGCCGCGCGCGGCCGGGTTGATACTCCGGCCCGAGAAGAGACGAACCGCACGGAAGAATCCTGAAGCACTCTCCGCCGGCGAGTCACGTCCCGCCTTTGCAGACCGCCTTGCCCGCCGGCCTCCCCGCGCGGGATACGCCCTGGTGCCTACGGAACTCCCGCTTGAATCCCTCCTCGTCGAACCGCACCCCCCGCGCGCGAACGAAGTCGCGGACGAGTTCGGGCGGCATCCCGTAGCATGAGCAGAGCGCGAACGCCTCCCCCACGGTAAGGCTAAAGGACGGTCCCTCGCATAACCGCTTGAGGCGAGCGAACCCCTCACGAATGACGCGCTCGAAGTCTCTCTTCTCATCCAGAAACTTCTCAATGATGCGCGGCCGATTGTGAGCCAGCAAAGGGTAGTCTGCGGAAGACCGCTCGATGATCCCGTCGATGACACCGGCGAAATCGAACTCGGGCACCCCCGCGCGGGTAATAATGGCGACACACCTTCGGATGAGCCGGCGCGGGACGTGGCCGCGGCCTTTATTCGCCGGCACCACCCCTTCGGACAGGATGAACGTAACCGCCCGGAGGTGGTCGGCGAGCACCCGCAAGTCGGCCACGTGTAAGCCGCTCCCGTGGAGTTGCTGCTCTACGTCCGCCAGGATGGGGCGCAACAAGTCGATGTCATAAACGGTCGAGAAACCATTCACCGCCATCGCTATCCGCTCCAGCCCGGAGCCAGAGTCTACGCTGTGAAAGCGTAGCTTGCCATACGTGCCGTCCGGCCTCTTGTCCAGTTCCATGAAATTGCCCGCGTTCCAAATTTGAAAGAATCGCGGGGCCGGGCCGAGACGGCCTTCGGGACTAGACAGCTCATCACGTCCGTTGCCGGTGTCGAAGAAGACATCCGTGCTCGGGCCGCACGGGCCGGAGTCGCCGGCCGGCCCCCAGAAGATTTCATCACCAAGATAG
>DASWQY010000056.1:0-6950 GCA_036403435.1 Pyrinomonadaceae bacterium | reverse complement strand
CGAGCGCGGGGACTACTAGCTTCATCGCCCGCCTGGACGTCGGCGGGGCGGAAGCGGAAACCGATGGAGCGAACTGGGCGGCGAGCACGGAGAACATCTTCCCGACCTCCAACTTCGAGAAGACGGCGCGGGTGAGCCCCGACGGGCGCACGCTGCTGTTTCGCTCCCAGCGCCAGCTGAGCGCTTATCCCAGCGAAGGGATCTCCGAGTTCTACCGCTACCGAGCCGGCGATCCGGGCCCAACCTGCGTCTCTTGCAACCCAACCGGGGAAGCGCCGGGCAGCCAGCGCGGCTTGGGCGACGTCTTTCCCTCGGTGCTCGTGCCGACGAACCCCTCGCCCAGCCTCTCCCACAACCTCTCCGCCGACGGGGACAGGGTCTTCTTTGAGAGCACCGACCCGCTGGTCGAGGCCGACACCAACGGGGCGCTGAAATGCCCGTTCACCGGCTCTGCCTTGCAAAGCTACCCCTCCTGCCTTGACGTCTATGAGTGGGAGGCGCAGGGGAGCGGCACTTGCGATGCCGCCCACGCGGTGGCGCAAGGCGGCTGTCTCTACCTGCTCTCAAGCGGCAAAGGCACAGAACCGGCGCTGATCGCCGATGCCTCAGCCGAAGGCAAAGACCTCTTCTTCTACACCCGCGAACAGCTTGTCGGCCAAGACGAAGACCAGCTGCTCGATGTCTATGACGCGCGCGAAAACGGCGGCCTGGCGAGCCAAAACGAACCGCCGGCGCCCGTCTGCGAAGGCGAAGGCTGCAAGCCCGGCTCAACCCCCTTTGAGGGGATTCAATCGCCGCCGAAGGTCTCCGGCCCGGGCAATCCGAAAAACAAAGGCCCGCCCTGCAAAAAGCCAAAGCACGAGGTCAAGGGCCGCTGCGTGGCAAAGCACCACAAGGGCAAAAAGCACCACAAAAAGCACAAAGCCAACGCCAAGGGGAGGCAAGCCCGATGAGCGCCCGCAAGACACTCACCGCCGCGGCGGTCTCCTGCCTGCTTTGCCTCGCCGCGCTTTTGCCCGCCTCGGCAGCGGCGGCCCAAGCGCCGGTCTGGAAGCTGCGGGGGAGCTCGCAGCCGACCAACCTCGTCCCTGGCTCGAGCAACGGCGTCTACTTCTTGGTGGCGACCAACGTCGGCTCGAAAGTGACCGCCGGTGAGATCACGGTCAAAGACACCCTGCCCGAAGGCATCGATGTCGACCTCAGCGGAGTCGGGCCCAGCGTCTTCACGCTCTCACCCGGCGCGAGCGGCCCGGGTGTGTTCACCTGCGCGACGGTGGGGCGGACAGTCACCTGCAAAGGCGCCGGCACGGTGCACCCCAGCTACTGGCTGGTGATCGAAATCCCCGTCGAGGTCAGCGCCGCCAAAGGCAGCGCCTTGACCAACGAAGCCGAAATATCGGGCGGGGAAGCGAGCACAGCCAAAGCCCTCACACCGACGAGGATCGAGGCTGCCCCGCCTGGCTTTGACTTCCTGCCCGGCGCCGAAGGCTTCAAAGCGCCGCTGATCGAAGAAGACGGCTCGCCCGCGACCAAGGCCGGCTCCCACCCCTGGGAGCAGATCGTCGACCTCGCCCTGCCGACAGTGGCCCCGGGGGGGATCATCACCAGCGCCGGGCACCTGCGCGACATCAAAATCGACCTGCCGCGGGGGATGCTGGCCAACCCCGCCGCCACCCCGGTGCGGTGCACCGAGGCCGAACTGGTCGCCCAGTTCCCCGGCTGCCCCGATGCTTCAGAGGTCGGCACGGTGACGATAGACACCTTCTCCGTCGCCGCCCTGGGCGCCCACACCTCCCCCCTTTACAACATGGTGCCGCCGCCGGGCTCGCCGGCCTCACTTGGCTTTGACGCGCTCGGGGTGGGCGTCTTCCCCCACGTCTTGGCCAAGCTGCGAAGCGACGGCGATTACGGGGCCTCGGGGATCTCGCGCGACGTCCTCGCCCTGGGGCTCAACCCGATCCTCGACGTCAGCACCGAACTGTGGGGCGATCCAGCGGCAAAAGCCCACGGCTTCTTCCGCGGCCATTGCTCCTATGACCCCAGCCTCAAACCGCCCTGCGAAGTCCCAGCACAACCCAACGCCTTCCTGACCTTGCCCACCGAGTGCTCGGATAACCCGCTTCGCTACGAAGCCTTCGCCGACAGCTGGGAGGAACCGTTCCCGCAGTTCAAAGAACGCCAGGCGAGCTATGAGAGCGGCGATCTGGAAGGCAATCCGACCGGTATCGACGGCTGCAACGAACTCGAGTTCAAACCGAAGCTCAGCGCCAAGCCGACCACGAACGTGACCGAAAGCCCAGCGGGCCTTGACGTCGACCTCGAACAGCCGCAGAACTTCAGCCTCGAAGGCCGCTCCACGGCGACGCTAAAAGACGCCACGGTGACCTTGCCCGCGGGGCTTGAGGTAAACGCCTCCCAGGCCGACGGGCTTGCCGCTTGCAGCCCAGCCCAGGTCGGGATGCTGAGCGCGGTGGGGCAAAGCCCCCCTCGCTTTAGCGATAGGCCCTCCGGCTGTCCCGATGCCGCCAGAATCGGCACCGTCGAAGTCAGCTCGCCGCTGCTTGGCCAATATGACCCAGAAGGCAAGGCCTTGCAGCACGACCCCCAGGGCAACCCGATCCCCGAAGTGCTGCACGGCTCGGTCTTCATCGCCAAGCCCTTCGATAACCCCTTCAACTCGCTGCTGGCGATCTACCTCACCGTCGAAGACCCAAAGACGGGGATATTCGCCAAGCTCGCCGGCAAGGTCGAACCGGACCCGCTTACGGGACAGCTGAGGACGCGCTTTGAAGAAAACCCCGAGCTGCCGCTCGAACACGCCAAAATCCACCTCTTTGCCGGCCCCAGGGCGCCGCTGCAAACACCGCCCACCTGCGGCAGCTTCCTAAGCAGCTCTGAGATGGTGCCCTGGAGCGCTCCCCAGACGCCCAATGCCACTCCCGCTGATTCCTTTGAGATCACCGCGCCGGCGGGCGGGGGGCAGTGCCCCACCACAGCCGCCCAGCTGCCCAACGCGGTTACCTTTAGCGCCGGCACCCTCGATCCCAAGGCCGGCGCCTTCAGCCCGCTGGTCGCAAAGCTGAGCCGCGCCGACGGCAGCCAGCGGATGGCCAAGCTGGAAACGATCTTCCCGGCGGGGCTCACTGGCAAGCTGGCCGGGATCGCGCAGTGCTCGGCGGCCCAGGTCGCCCAGGCGCAGGCTCGCAGCAAGCCAAATGACGGCGCGCTTGAGATCGCCTCACCGAGCTGTCCGGCGAGCTCTGAAATCGGCATCCTCGACGTCGGCGCCGGCTCGGGCCCCAACCCCTTCCACATCAGCGGTCACCTATACCTAGCCGGCCCCTACAAGGGCGCCCCGCTTTCCTTCCTGGCGATCACCCCGGCGGTGGCGGGGCCCTTTGACCTCGGCTCGGTGGCGGTGCGAATCGCCGCCTACCTGGACCCGGTAACCGCCCAGGTGCGCGCGCTCTCCGATCCCTTCCCCCAGATCCTGCAGGGGATCCCGGTCGACGTGCGCTCGGTCGCGGTCAAGGTCGCACGGCCCAACTTCACCCTCAACCCGACCTCCTGTGAACCGAAGTCCTTCGGCGGCTCGGTCACCTCGACCCTGGGGGCGCTCGCGCCGCTGAGCGACTCCTTCCAGGTGGCCGGCTGCAACTCCCTCCCCTACAAGCCCAAGCTGCACCTGCGCCTCTTTGGCCCGGTGCACCGCGGCGGGCACCCACGCTTTCGCGCCGTCTTTGAAGCCAAGCCCGGCGAAGCCAACACCGCCCGCGCCGCGCTCACCTTGCCCCACTCGGAGTTCATCGACCAAGCCCACTTCCGCACGATCTGCACCCGCGTGCAGTTTGCCGCCAACCAGTGCCCGGCGGGCTCGATCTACGGGCACGTGAAAGCGATCAGCCCGCTGGTCGATTACCCCCTGGAAGGACCGATCTACCTGCGCTCTTCAAACCACCAGCTGCCTGACGTCGTCGCCGCCCTGCGCGGCCCGCCCTCCCAGCCGATCGCGATCGACCTCAGCGGCCGCGTGGACTCGGTAAACGGCGGCCTTCGAACCACAATCGAAACCGTCCCCGACCAGCCGGTGAGCAAGGCGATCATCACCCTGCAGGGCGCCAAGAAGGGCCTCTTTCAAAACTCGACCAACATCTGCCGGGATACCTTCCGCGCCAACCTGGCGCTGAGAGGCCAAAACGGCAAGGCCCTGAGCGCAAGGCCGGTCATGAAGGCCGATTGCCCCAAGGCCGCCAAGAAGCACAAGAAGGGCAAGCGGCGCGATTAGAACTTCTCCCAGCAGCAGATAACCCAGTCCATCGAGCAATAAGGAGTAACCCATGCGAAAGAAGCAGACAAGGGCAAGGACGGTGTGTGCGGCCATCTCTTTGGTCGCGCTCGCCTGCCTTGGTCTCGCCGCCGGCGCCGCGGCGAAACTGACCGGCGAATTCACAAGGTTTGCCCAGTGCCCCTACACCAACGCCGAAGTCCGCCGCTGCCTTTACTCGACCACCGAAGGCGGCACCGTGGTGCTCGGCAACAAGACCGTGACGATCACCAGCCCAGCGGTCCTGCAGGGTGGCTATGGCCCGGTTGGTGAAGACGAATTCGCAACGAAATTCTTTGCCGCCAAAAACGGCATCACGCTCTCCAAAGCACCGCAGTCGGTGCCCGGCGGGCTGCTTGGCATCGTGCCACCGGAAAAATCACCGCCCCTGGTCAAAGCACTCTCGGCGTTCTTCTTCGAAAACGCCCTGACCGGGGTCAACTCCACCCTGGAACTGGCAAAACCCGCCAGCGCGATCCGGATCAGCGAAAACCACCTCGCTGAAGAATTCGACATCGCCTTGGAAATGCCGGTCCAAATTCATCTCGAAAACCCGTTCTTGGGCAAAAACTGCCTGGTTGGCTCTTCCTCTGCGCCGATCCCGCTCAAACTCACCACCGGGACCACCGCTCCCCCCCTGCCAAACAAACCGATCAAAGGCAAGGCGGGCGAACTGGAACTGCTCGAAGAAGGCACGATCCTGAAGCTCAAAGGGACCGAACTGATGGACAACTCCTGGGCCGCGCCCAGCGCCAGCGGTTGCGGGGGAATCCTCAGCTTCCTCGTCAACCCGATCATCAATGCCCAGGTCGGCTTGCCCTCGGCAGCGGGAAAGAACACCGCGATCCTCAAAAACACGCTCTATGAGTCCCCGGCGATAGCGGTGAAAACCAATGACGAAACACATCCCTAGCCTGAGCGGCACGCAAGGAGACAATGAGATGAAAAGCTCAAAAGCAACACGCATGCTCCTGCGGGGCATCTTCGCGGCGCTGATGTTGAGCGCCGTGTTCGCCGCCAGCGCCGGAGCCAGTCCCGCCTGGAAGTTCGAAGGCAAAGCCCTGGAAGGAAAAGAAACGGTGGTGGGGGCGGCGATCGACAGCAGCCTGACGATCCCCGGTTTGACGACGAAATGTGAAAATTTCCTCTACAAACTAACGATCGAAAATGTCTCGGAAACCGGCAAAGGATCGGTCACCGAACTCCCCCTCTACAACTGCACCACGGATACCAAAAACTGCACGGTCAAATCGATCGCCGCAGAAGCGCTGCCCTGGGCAGTGCAGGCAAAACTGATCTCCAGCACGAATTACATCGTGATCGAAGGAGTCAAAGTCGCGATCCTCTACGCGGGCGAACTCTGCGCGCTGGGGGGGACGCTGGCGAGGGTTACCGGCACTGCCGGTGGCCGTATCGACAACACAGCCGAAACGGCGACGTTCGACAAAGCCAGCTTTGCGGCGACGGGGACGGCGCTAAAAGCGCTCGGCTCGACGATCGAATGGAATGGTGTCTTCCCAACAGAAGCATTTGAAGGGCATCGACTCCAGGCGCTGACGGTCTCATAGCGCCATGAGCAAGGCTGCCGGCATTGGGTTTTCACTAACGCTGGCAGCTGCGGCAATGCTCGTCGTCTTTGGTTGTGGCACAGACTCCGCGACCGAGACGGCGAGCAGGCCGGGCTCAGCTGCCGCCAAAAGCGCCGCGCAGGGCGAAAGTCAAAAGCCTTCCTCCTCCCAGGGAGAGACGGCGCCAAGCGAGGCAGCCGAGCAGGGCTCGGCGGCCCAACAAGCCGCCGCCGCGAGCCCAGGCGCCGGCAAGCAGGGCGCCCAGATAACCCCGCCCAAGGGCCCCAGGGTGCCGCAGATCACCGCCAGGGAACGATCCGAAGCCACGCTGGCGAGCATCAGCCTGCATAGCCCCGACCTCTTGCCCGCCGGCGAATCGACCGCTGCCCTGCCCGGCGCCTATACCTGCGCGGGCAAGGACACCTGGCCACAGCTCGAGTGGGAGGGAGTGCCGCCGGGCAGCGCCGAGCTGGCCCTGTTGGTCTTGAACCTCGAACCGGTGGACGGGGCTCTTTTCTTTGACTGGGCAGTTGCCGGCCTTGACCCCGACCTGCGGGGCCTGGGCTCGGGGCGCCTGCCCCAGGGCGCGATCCTCGGCCGCAACAGCTTTGGCAAGCGCGGCTACTCGATCTGTCCCTCAAAAGGCAAGGAAACGGTCATCTTCGCCCTCTACGCGCTGCCCAGGCCACTTGGCGCCCAGGCGGGCTTTGACCCCGCCGCCGCGCGCAAGGAGATCCTCGCGATGGCCGGCAACACCGGCCTGCTCGCGGTCACCACGAGCGCGGCTGAGCAATGAGAAGAACTTCTCCGAAACCAAAAAACAGATACATCGATTAGGGAGAGATATGCAACGCAAGCAAATAAGGACGAGAGCGCTATGCGCGGCGATGGTGGTTGTCGCGGTGGCGATGCTCGGCTCTGCGGGAAGCGCTTCCGCGAAACTGACTGGCGAATTCACAAGGTTTGCCCAGTGCCCCTACAACAACCCAGAAGTAAGGCGCTGCCTTTACTCGACCACCACCGGCGGGGAAGTGGTGCTCGGCTCCAAGAAAGTGCCG
>DASWQY010000055.1:0-2490 GCA_036403435.1 Pyrinomonadaceae bacterium | reverse complement strand
TTACGCCAGTACGGCCAGCCTGCTGGACTTACGCGTTCTTCCCGCCGTAGCGCCGCACCCGCAGATCCGCCTGCTCCTTATGTCCGGCAAAATTCTCAATCGCACATAGGCGGGAACAATAGTCCCCGATCATCGCGGTGGCCTGGTCAAGCTGTTTCCCAAGGACCAGCATGCCCGCATTGACGATGCTTTGATCACGTCCGGGCGCGCATTACGCCTGTGGCTGCTTGCGCAGCTTATTTCGATGGCGGCGGTCGGCTCGCTGATCTTCCTCGGTACCTGGCTCATCGGGCGTGATTGCTCACGTCTAAACGGCGCTCTATCGGAACGAGAATGACGGGAAGCATCATCGGGCACCAAGTGTCCGCTTGAAAGCGGGCTGGCCATGTTGGCAGGCATGTGTGCGAGGTGATTGAAGCCGGGACGGAGCCGGTGTTTCAAGCGGGGCATGACCTACATGCCCGCCCGCATCGGTCTGGAGCCGGATGTCCGGGACGTTCTGCTTGAGCAGGTGCAGGACGAGAACGCCGCCCTGCACGCGGAGAACGGTCGGCTGCGGGCCGAGAACGAGCGGCTGCGCAGCGAGGGCAGTGCCAAGGACGCTGAGATCGAGCGGCGGCGAGCGGAGATCGCGGCCCTGCAGGCCAGGCTTGGCCGGCCGACGAAGACTCCGCGGAATTCGAGCATGCCACCGTCCCAGGCGGTGAAACCGAACGCCAGCGGGCAGCCCGCCGCCACGCCGGCGCATCCGCGGCGAGGCCATGCGGGCGCACACCGTCCGCTGTGCGACAATCCGACCGAGGTGAAGGACATGCGGGCGGGGACGTGCCCGCATTGTGCCGCGGACCTCTCTGGGGTGGAGCAAGGCGCGGGCGAGACGTACGACCACGTCGAGATCCCGCTGGCACCGGCGGTAATTACCCGCGTCATCCTGCGGCGTGGGACCTGCCCATGCTGCCGCACGGCGTTCAAGGCGGAACCGCCGCTGGGGATGGAACCGGGATCACCCTTCGGCGAAAACCTTCGGGCGACGGTGGTGCATCTGCGGCAGTGCCACGCCGTATCCTATGAGCGGCTGGCCTCGGTTCTGGACGTGCAGTTCGGGGTGAAGCTGAGCGAGGGCGCGCTGGCGGCGATGCTGAAGGCAGCGGCGCCGGCCTTCACAGCGCAGGTGGCGCCGATCCGCCGCCGACTGCTGGCTGGGACGGTGATCGGCTCGGACGAGACGCGCTTTCGCGTGGGCAAGGCCAATTGGTGGCTGTGGGTGTTCCAGAACACCGACAGTTGCTGCTTCGTCGTCGAGCCGGGGCGCGACAAGGAGGTGGTCGAGCGCTTCCTCGGCGGCGTGCGGCCGCGCGTCTGGATCTCTGACCGGCTGGGCTCGCAGGCAGGCTGGGGCGAAAAGCACCAAGCCTGTCTCGCTCACATCCTCCGCGATGCCCAGTATGCGCTCGAAAGCGGCGACACCGTGCTGGCAGGACGGGTGATCCCGCTGCTGTGCCGCGCTATCCGCGTCTGGCGCCATCGCGAGCGCCTGATGCGCCGCTACGGTCCCGGCGTGCTCGACGCCTTCTTCTGGCGCCACTTCCTCGCGCTCTCGGAGATGATCGCCGAGCCGATCGTGGGCAACGTGGCCGCCGAGAAGTTCCGCCGCAGCCTGCTCAGGTGGCAGGACAAGCTGTTCGTCTTCCTCGCCGAGCCGGAGGCTTCCCCGACCAACAACGGTTCGGAGCAGGCACTGCGCTGGAGTGCGGTCTTCCGCAAGGTCACCAACTGCTTCCGCTCGCTCTGGGGCGCGAAGCTCCATGCCGATGTGCGCTCAGTCATCGAAACGGCGCGACGGCGCGGGATCGGGGCACTCGAGGCGATCCTGCTGACCCTGCGCGGTCAGCCGCTCCCCGTCCCGGCGTAGTTCGGCCCGCCCGTCCGGGCCACCCACCACTGCAATTCCGCACCGCCCTACAACGGCGCTCCGCATGCGCGTGCCCTCACCAACCGTGAGCAATCACAGACGTCTCCAGTCTTTCGGAACGTGCCGTAGAGAATGAACCTGCCTCTGGGCAGGTCCGCGTTGCCTGCCTGCCTGCGACGCTTGGCCTCACCCATCTGCCTGTCCTCCCTGCAAATGCCGGCCCGCGCCAAACGCCGATAGCATTGCCCTGGCAGCAGCCAAGGCGGCCGACATCGTGCTGATCCCGTCCAAGCCATCGCCACGTGACGCTAAGGCGATCGGCGCCTCACTGCGGGCCGTGGCGGACATTGCGGCGAAACCAGCCTTTGTCGTCCTTAACGAAGCCAAGGCCAAAGCCACCATTAACGGCCTGATGCTAGATGCCTTCGCTAATGCCGGCGTCGCTGTCTGTCCAATGCAGCTCGGCGATCGGGTTGCGTTCGTGAACGCGCTGGTTGCCGGCAACACTGCAACCGAATGGGAACCGAGCGGCAAGGCTGCAGAAGAGGTCCATGCCTTGTGGCGGTGGCTTTGCCAGG
>DASWQY010000054.1:0-2561 GCA_036403435.1 Pyrinomonadaceae bacterium | reverse complement strand
GTTCCGCCGAGCGCCTTGCCGCTGTAGCGCGCATACGACTTGAAGAGCGAGAATACCGTGACTGCCGTGAACAGGCCGAGGAGCGACAGCAGCACATACCAGACGTGGCCGGTCAGCCCGAGCCGGACGAGCATCGGAGCGCTCGACAGCATGACCGCGAGCAGGCCCAGCGCCGCTGCGCCCGTGGCGGCTGCGATGACCAGCGGAGCCAGGGCTGCCAAGCGGCGAGGTCGAGCGCCCCGACGCGTAGCCGCCGGGTCGGCCTCGGAGCTGGCCGCTGTGGAGTCTTGCCGGTGACTGCCCTGCTGGATCGCACGAACGATCTCCGGGAGCCGGTTCTGTTGATCGAAATAGCGGATCACCTCGACGGCGCGCGTTGCTTGTGGGCTGCCGCTTCCGGGCAGGTACTCCGGCGGGACCCTCGCGCGGAACAGCACCTGCTCGAACTGGGCGGGGAGCAGCTTCGTGAGCTGTGTGAGTAGCTCGTCGCGTGTCATGTGCGTTGCCGCGGCCAGCGGGTCATGGTCGGCGATGCGTCGAGCGCTCATGGCGACACCGCGCGCAGGTTCTGTTCCACTTCCTGCACGTGCTGCTGGTAACTCGCCGGCGTGCGCGCCGCGAACTCGCGGTAGATGGACAGCGCCTCTTCATCGTTCTTGCGGGCCTCGCCCGGGGCCGTCAGCTCGACACCCGCCATGGGCGGGCCGTGCTCGCGGTCGCGGACGACCACACCGCGCAGCGTCGCACCCGCCCAGGCCGGCACGGGCAGCCCGAGCAGCGCGGCGACGCACCAGGCCCCTACGTTCGTCACGATCCGTCCAGCCCGCGCTTGTTGCACCATGGTCACCGCGCTTGGGCGACCGCTGGATCCGAAATCCGACACGCTTCCGCAGAATCGGTTCGCATCGATCCTGGCCCGCCGGGTCAAATTTCAATGGGTGCGGATCCTTTGCGACGGCGGAAAGCTGATCAATTTCGCGAAGTTGGTTTCGGAGCCGCTATCCGGATCGATCGCCAGCGGGTAGCGTCAGCGGCCTGATGTCCACAGCGCGCGCTACGACGATCGCCAACGACAGCCCGTTCTGCGAATCTCGGCGGAACATGAAGAAGCTCGAAGACGACCTCACGAGCGAGGACGCGATGAACGCGCCGCTGCACGAGGTCGAGCGGATGCTGCGGACCCAGGGTCGGGAGATGTTGCGGGCGATGATGCAAGCCCACTTCGATCGGCGGAGCGAACAAGAGCGGACGGTCGAGGTCCGTGGCGCCGACGGCGTCGAGCGAGCGCAGCCGCGCCACGGATCGCGCACGGTCATGACCGAATTCGGGGAGGTCGAGCTCGAGCGCAACCTCTACCAGGCGCCCGACACCGAAGGGCTCGCGCCGCTCGATGCGGCGATGGAGTTGCCCGAGGAGAAGTACTCGTACGAGGTTCGACGGATCGTCGCCGAAGAGGCTGCACGCGCGTCTTTCGACGAGGTCGTCGAGCTGATCAAGAAGCAGAGCGGCGCGGACGTGCCGAAGCGACAGGTCGAGCAACTGGCGATCCGCGCCTCACGCGACTTCGATGAGTTCTATCGTGACCGTCTCAGTCGACCGGAGGATACCGATCACCTGCTGATCCTGAGCTTCGACGCCAAGGGCATCGCGACGCTGCATCGCGATCTGCGCGAAGCAACGCGCAAGGCCGCGGAGGCAACGCCGCGACGGCTGGAGACGCGACTGACCAAAGGGGAGAAGCCGAACCACAAGCGGATGGCCCAAGTCGCGACCGTGTATACGATCGAGCAATGGCCGCGCACGATCGGCGACGTGCTCCACGGTGTTCACGACCAGCGCGACCAGGCGAAGCGAAGACCACGACCGACGAACAAGCGGGTGTGGGCGAGCGTCGTGCACTCGCCCCAGCGCGTCATCGACGACGCGTTCTCCGAAGCGGTCCGGCGTGACCCCGAGCTTGGCCGGCGCTGGGTCGTCCTCGTCGACGGCAACAAGGACCAACTCAAGCGGATCCGGTGCGCGGCGCGCAAGGTAGGCGTCGAGATCACGATCGTGCTCGACCTCGTGCACGTGATCGAATATCTGTGGCGCGCGGCATACGCGTTCCATGCCGAGGGCAGCAACGAGGCCGAGAAGTGGGTCGACGACCGCCTGCTTGCCTTGCTGCAGGGGCGCAGCGGCGGCGCCCTCGCCAAGAGCCTGCGGGCGATGATCAAGAGCCACAAGCTGGACGCCAGCTCGGCCAAGCCCGTTGAGCGCGCTGCGAAGTACCTCGTCAACAACACGCAGCTTTTGCACTACGACCGCGCGCTGGCCGACGGACTGCCGATCGCGACCGGCGTGATCGAAGGCGCCTGCCGGTATCTCGTCAAGGATCGTATGGGCCGAACCGGTGCCCGATGGTCTTCGGCCGGGGCCGAGGCGGTCCTGCGACTGCGCGCGATCCGCGCGAGTGAAGACTTCGACGACTACTGGACGTTTCATCTCGCCAAGGAGCACGAGCGCACCCACGTGTCACGCTATGCCGACAAGACCGTGCCGAACCCGCTGCCGCCGCGCCG
>DASWQY010000053.1:0-1835 GCA_036403435.1 Pyrinomonadaceae bacterium | reverse complement strand
CGCGCGACACGCTGTACAGGAAATCGGGCTGAACCGCGTATAGGTTGTGCAGATATTTCTCGATCATCTCTACTGACACATCGGGTCGGCGTTTCATGAAGTCGGGCACCCAGTTTTCCTTACCATGCCGGTACATGATGGTCGGGTCTTCCGGCCGATGGCCGACGGTCTGGCAGAAGACGGCGGCAACGATGCGATCGGGCGCCCGCTGCATCAGCTTCCCGGCAAAGCAACCGCCGATGCAGTAGCCCATATAACAGGCTGCGGAAAAACCCCCGAACGATTGCTGTTTCCTGAGTTTTCGGCTGCCGACGCAGGCTGATAGTGGACCATGAGGGGTAATTCTGAGAGATTTTGCCGCGCTGGCCGATGGAATTTACGTTAACGGCCACGCAACGAACAGACTCCGGGTGCCACTACGCCGCGCCACCCAGCAGCTTCGGCAGCCGGATCAGGTCGTAGGCCGCCGCCGACAGCGTGAACATCCAGCCGACCCGCGGCGTGCCGCGATAGCGGGTCTTGCGCTGTCCACCGATTGTCTTCATCCAGCCGAACACCTCCTCGATCCGTTTGCGCACAAGCAGGCTCACCTGATAGCCCCAGTGGCGCGTGGTGCGCCCGTCGATGGCGGAGCGGCGGGCCTTGTCGTTCTGCGTCACATGCGGGGTTGCACTGAGGCCTCGCACGTCAGCAACGAAGTCGGTGGTGTCGTAGGCTTTGTCGCAGCCCACCGTGATGCGGTGCTGGCCCGGGATCGCTGCGATCATCGCCACCGCCGCCTCACGCTCGGCGGTGCCGCTCGCATGCGTGGTTCTGGTGTCGATCACCAAGCAGGAGCGGTTCTCGATCAGCACGTGCCCCATGTGACAGAGCTTTGCCGCCTGCCCCTCGGCCTTCTTGTAGAGCCGGGCATCCGGATCGGTTGTCGAGGCGTGCGTGTCGTTGCTGCGGGTCTCGCCGTGGAAGTCACGCACGCCGTTACGTCCAGGTCCAGGTGGCTCGCCGCTGCCGTCCTTCGGCCGGAAACTCTTCATCGACGCCCAGGCTTCGATCAGCGTGCCATCGACCGAGAAATGCTCATTCGAGAGCAGTCGCGTCACCTGCGGGTCAGCCAGGATCGCGCGCAGGAAGCCGTGGGCGATGTCGCCCTCCAGCAGCCGGTCGCGGTTCTTGGTGAACACCCTCACGTCCCACACCGGCGCCTCGATCGACAGGCCGACAAACCAGCGAAACAGGATGTTGTAGCTCAATTGCTCCATCAACTGCCGCTCCGAGCGGAGCGTGAAGAACGCCTGCAGCAGCAAGGCCCGCAGCAATTGCTCGGGTGGGATCGAGGGCCGGCCGGTCAACGAGTAGAGCTGATCGAACTCAGGCGACAGACGCGCCAGCGCCGTGTTCACCAGCGGGCGGATCTGGCGCAGTGGATGATCCGCCGGCACCATCGCTTCCGGGTCCACGTAGCCGCCCAGGTGACCTCTCTGATGATCCCGCCCGCGCATCCGACAGCCTCTCTCTGCGTGCCTGCTCTGGTCACAGAAAATCAAATCGATGGCGGATTCTACAAGGGGTTTTTCCGCAGCCTGTTAGGTCTGGCAACAGGCGCGCCGGTGCGGACGGATGACAAGGTATAGCCGCTGGGATCTTGCGGATGCCAATGCCGCCTCTGGGCCAGGGATAGCAACTGGTTGTGGGTTCTCCAGGCTGCCAAATTTGCTCGGAATTCGGCACGGTGCGGGATTTTCCACCGCTGCGGCCGGATCGGCTAAAATCCGGCCTCCTGGAGTGTCAGAATGGCTGCAAGCCGCCGAAGACTGGCCATTCCAATACAATTGGGG
>DASWQY010000052.1:0-2078 GCA_036403435.1 Pyrinomonadaceae bacterium | reverse complement strand
TGAACCACGCCCGTTGACCGACTGGACGCTACGAGGGAGTCGGCCTTAAGGTCCTTGGCACAAGCTGAATAATCCTGAATCCAAGGGCTGGTGCGTGCGCACAAATCCGCAGGAGCCTCTTGCAGAATTCCCGACGCCGAGAGTGTGAAAGAACAACCAATACACATTGGAAGCCATTATTGTATGTGTAGTTGTATAAACTTAATTTGTTGCTCTGTGTTTTAGCTTTATGGCTCAATACATTTAGGCTATGCTCAAAGCATGTCTCTAGTTCGTCTTTCCTTGATCGTCGGCTTGCAAGCGTGACCGAACCGCCAAAGCGATACGCCGGAGCCTGGATCGGACGCCAACCCGAACTCTTCCCCTCGCTGGACGAGCAACTCGATCCGCTCACCGTCAAGCTCGAACGCCTGATCATCCTCCTCGACACGCTCGGTCTGGAGGCCTACGTGGCGCCGCCCTGCCGCGGGCGTGGTCGCCCGGCTGACGACCGACCGCAGATCGCCCGCGCCTTCGTCGCCAAAGCCGTGCTCACCATCCCCACCACCTCGGCGCTGATCGAGCGCCTGCAAGTCGACCGCTCGCTACGCCGCATTTGCGGCTGGGAGCGGCGCAGCGATGTGCCGAGCGAAGCAACATTCTCCCGCGCCTTCGCCGAATTCGCAGCGCAGAACCTGCCGGAGCGGGTTCATGAGCAGCTCGTGCGCGACGAACTGCATGGCCATATCCTCGGTCATGTTGCCCGCGACGCCACCGAGGTCGAGGCGCGTGAAAAGCCCAAGGCCAAACCACCGTCCGCCGCGCCATCGCCGCCCTCCGACGATCCGCCGCCGCCTCCCGAGCCCCCACGTCGGCGCGGTCGTCCCCGTAAAGGCGAGGCCCCGCCACCCAAGCCGCTGACCCGGATCGAACGTCAACGCTCGCAGACGCTCGAGGAAATGCTGGCTGAACTGCCGGTCGGCTGCGACACGGGCTGCAAGCGCGACAGTCGCGGCTTCACCACTACCTGGAATGGCTACAAACTCCATCTCGACGTCACCGCCGCCATGGTGCCGGTCTCCGCCATTCTCACCGCCGCCTCGGTTCACGACAGCCAGCTCGCCATCCCGCTCGCCCGCAAGAGCCAACAACGCATCGTCTGGCTCTACGACGTCATGGACTCCGCCTACGATGCCGCCCCCATCATCGCCGATTGCCAGGCTGCGGGACGCGTCGCGATCATCGACCGCAACACCCGCCGTAACACCGCGCTGAAGGCCGAAATCGCCGCCGAACGCACGGCCTGCCGCACCATCAACATGCCCGATCCGGATGATCTGATCTACAACGAGCGCACCGCCGCCGAGCGCGTCAATGGCTCCATCAAAGACGACTACGGCGGTCGTCATCTGCGGGTCCGCGGTCCCGTCAAGGTCTTCTGCCACCTGATGTTCGGCGTTGCCGCTTTCACCGCCAGTTGCCTGCTCAAGTTGTTCGAGCCGCAGCCTCACCCCAGTCCCGCCTGAGCCTCGGATACCATTAAATCCACGCAACGATGTGAATTCTGCAAGAGGCTCGTCTGACAGATGGTTTTCAGAGGGCGCGAGCGCGCCAGCGCGATAAGGTCATCAGAAACCAAGTTAACTTGGTTTGCAAGGACCTTCAACCACGAGCCATCTCATGCCGTCTCAACGGGAGGAGCGTTCCATGGCCTGGCGTACACTGACGGATGCGGAAATCGCGGTGCTGATCGGCACGCGGGTCAATGTCGAGCGCACGGGCGTTGGCATCGTTGTGGGCGTGATCGACGACGACGGCCGTCACGAGGCGGTGGCGTGAGCCGCGGCGGAGGACGGGCGATGTGGGGATCGCTGGGCGAGAAGATCGGCGAAGGCGCCTACTCGGACGTCCACGCCTGGGCGCCCGGTCAGGTCCTGAAGTTGTTCAAGGCCGGCTTCTCGCAGCGGGCCAGCTGGTGGGAGGCGCGAATGACCCGCGCCGCCCTCGCCGCCGGCGCCCCGGTGCCGGCGGTGTTCGAAGAGGTGACCCTGGAGGGGCGCTTCGGCATCGCGCTGCAGCGCCTCGACGGACCGACCCTG
>DASWQY010000051.1:0-101445 GCA_036403435.1 Pyrinomonadaceae bacterium | reverse complement strand
CAGCGGTCGTTGCCGAGGGACTGCATCGGCGCCTCGCGCCAGGCGTCCTCGCCCGGCCCGCGATAGCGCACGCAGCAGTCGACCTTCTCGTGTCCATGCGCGAAGCAGGCCGCCTCGACAACGACTTCCTCGCCCGCGACGCGCTTGATGGCGAAGCGTCCGCCATCCACCGCCGGCGTCACGTCCTCGATCACCGCGAACGGGGCGAGGGCGTTGCGCACGTGGGAGCGGGCGGCGTCGTTCATCGCGCGTGATCCGGGGCGAGCACCACGACGCCCAGCGGCGGAAGGGTCAGCGAGAGCGTGTGCGAGCGGCCGTGACAGCGGCTGTTTGCGGCCTCGACCTGTCCCATGTTCCCTACGCCGCTGCCGCCGTAGAACGGGGCGTCGCTGTTCAGCACCTCGCGCCAGGCGCCCCCCACCGGCACGCCGATACGGTAGCCCGGCCGCGGCACGGGCGTAAAGTTGCAGACCACGCAGACGGGCGGGTGCTCGCCGTCCTTGCGCAGGTAGCTCAGCACCGAGTTGTCGCTGTCGAGCGAGTCGATCCACTCGAAGCCGTCCTGCGTGAAGTCGCGGCGATGGAGCTGCGGCTGCTCGCGATAGACGCGGTTCAGGTCCTTCAGCCAGCGCTGCAGGCCGGAATGGTCGGCGTCCCAGGTCACCTCCCAGTCGAGCTGGCGGTCGTGGTTCCACTCGCGCCACTGGCCGATCTCCGCGCCCATGAAGAGCAGCTTCTTGCCCGGGTGCGTCCACATGTAGCCGTAGAGCGCGCGCAGGTTGGCGAACTTCTGCCGGCGCTCCCCGTGCATCTTGTTAATCATCGAGCCCTTCAGGTGCACGACCTCGTCGTGCGAGAGGGGCAGGATGAAGTTCTCGCTCCACGCGTAGAGGAAGCCGAAGGTCAGGCAGTTGTGAAAGTACTGCCGGTAGAGCGAGTCTTTCGCGAAGTACTGGAGCGTGTCATGCATCCAGCCCATGTTCCACTTGAAGTCGAAGCCCAGGCCCCCCTCGTGCACGGGCCGGCTGACCATGGGCCAGGAGGTTGACTCTTCGGCGATCATCATCACGCCGGGGTGGCGCGCGTGGACGGCCGTGTTCAATTCTTTCAGGAACTCTATGGCATCCAAATTCTCGCGCCCGCCGTAGCGGTTCTGGACCCAGCGCCCGTCCGTCCGGCTGTAGTCGAGGTAGAGCATCGAGGCCACTGCGTCCACGCGCAGCCCGTCGATGTGGAACTCGTCAATCCAGTAGAGCGCGTTGGCGACGAGGAAGTTACGCACCTCGTTGCGGCCGTAGTTGTAGATGTACGTCCCCCAGTCGGGGTGCTCGCCGAGGCGCTCGTCCAGGTGTTCGTAGAGCGCGGAGCCGTCGAAGCGCCCGAGCGCCCAGGCGTCTTTAGGGAAGTGCGCCGGAACCCAGTCCATGATGACGCCGAGCCCTCGCGCGTGCAGGTGGTCAACGAGGAAGCGGAAGTCGTCGGGCGTGCCGTAGCGCGCGGTCGGCGCGTAGTAGTTGGCGACCTGATAGCCCCACGACCCGCCGTACGGGTGTCCCTTGAGCGGGAGAAACTCGACGTGCGTGAAGCCCATCTCTAACACATAATCGGCCAGCGCCGCGGCGGTCTCGCGGTAAGTGAGCGGGCGATTCTGCTCTTCGATGACGTGCCGCCAGGAGCCGAGGTGGACCTCGTAGATGGAGAGCGGGCGTTGTAGAAAGTCGGCGGCCGCCCTCCGCTCCAGCCACGCCGCGTCATTAAATTGGTAAGCCGACTCGTAAACGATAGAGGAGGTGTCGGGCGGGACTTGGGCGTAGAAGGCGTAAGGGTCGGCCTTCAAAAAGCGCGGCGTCCCGCGGTGATGAATCTCGTACTTGTAGACGGCCCCCGGCCCGAGCCCTGGGATGAAGAGTTCCCAGATGCCGGAGACGCCGAGCCGGCGCATCTGGTGCAGGCGGCCGTCCCAGTTGTTGAAGTCGCCGACGACGCTCACGCCCTCTGCCTGCGGTGCCCAGACGGCGAACGAGACGCCGTCCACCTCGTTTACCTTTCGGACGTGCGAGCCCAGCTTGTCGTAGATGCGCTCGTGCCTGCCCTCGCCGAAAAGATGTTCGTCGAGGCTTCCGAGCGTCGGGGGGAAGCTGTAATGGTCGCGCGACGTGAAGACGTTGCCGTCCGCGTAAGTGGTCCGCAGCTCGTAACGCGGTATCTCGCTGCGCCCTGCGAGCAGCGCCTCGAAGATTCCGCCCGGATGAACTCTGACCATCTCGCGCGGGCCTTCGTTCTCGACCACGACCGCGACCCTTTCCGCCTCGGGGCGCAGCGCGCGCACGACCAACCCTTCGGCAACCGGGTGCGCGCCGAGAATCGAATGCGGGTCGGGGTGCACGAGCGCGAATAATCGCTCCGCGTCATCCCGGCTCAGTTGTGAGTAAGGGCGCATATTTTTTCTCAAACGAGGCACGGCTCGACGTGGTGCCGGAAGACATCAGCGCCGGTCTCGTACGTCGGCTGGTTGCTCTTGGCCTCCGCCAGCAGTTCGATGAAGCCCGCGTAGGCGGAAGGGAAGCCGAGGTCGTCCATCAGGTCCAGCACGCGGCCCGCGTACTTCAAGACCTGCACGGCCTCAAGTCCCGCGATGTCGTTGAAGAACCAGCCGCAGCTCGTGTACATCACCATCGAGCTGCGCTGCAATTCGAGCAGCGCGACGGCGCGCTCCTGCTCCGACTGGCGCAGGCTCCTGGTCCTGAAGCGGCGCAGGAACTCCGCGGGCGAGCGTCGCGGGTCCACGATCAATTCGATGTAGGCGTCGCGCGCCTCCCAGGGGTCGCGGAAGAGGCGGCCTCCATCCGACTCGAAATGCGCGGCCGCCTCGTCGCGCAGGTAATCGAGCGCGTGGCGCAGCGGCGCGCGCCATGTCTGGTTCCAGCCGACGGGAGCCCCCGCGTGACAGCTACAGTCGCGCGTCCAGCGCCCCAGGCCGTGCGCGCAGCTCCACGCCGTCCCCTCGCCGTTCACGCCCGGCTTCAGCTCGACTTCCATCTCGGGCGGGTGCTGCTCCAAATATTCGCCGTAGTTCGTCACGCGGAGGCCGCGCCTGACGGCCTCGACCTCCAGCGCATAGGCCAGGCACCGCTCGCCGTAGCGGTGGTGATGGCCGTAGCTCTCGCCGTCGGTCGCCACGTTGACGATGCCGTCTCTCTGACCCGCGGCCGCGCTCTCGAAGCGGTCAACGAGGGCTTTGCTCGAATCGAGGATGCGGTCGAAGGCGATGGCCCTGGCGAGCTGGCCGTCGTAGAAGAAGACCGCGATGGAGCGGCCCGAGCGGTCGCGGTGAAAGTAGCGGTAAGGTTGGGTCGTGTCTATCGTCCCGTCCGAGACGCTATGCCATTTCTTCCTGCCGACGGGGCGGACGCTCTCGGCCTGGTAGGGCGAGAGGATGACGTAGCGCAAGCCCTCTTCGATGAGCGCGCCCAGGGTTTCGTCGTTGGCCGCGGTCTCGGGAAGCCACAAGGATTCCGGGTCGCGGCCGAAGCGGTACTGGAAATCGCGCACGCCCCAGCGGACCTGCGTGCGGCGGTCGCGCTCGTTGCAGAGCGGGAGAATCGAATGGTTGTAGCCTTGCGCGATGGCGTTGCCGTGGCCGCCCCTGAGGCGGCGGCTCGCGCGGTCGGCCGCGATGATGCGCGCGTAGGTCTGCGGGTGATGGGTCGAGAGCCAGTTCAAAAGGGTCGGCCCGAAATTAAAGCTGAGGTTGTCGTAGTTGTTGACGACCGCTGCGACCGCGCCCCGGTCGTCGAAGACAGGGGCCGAGGCGTTCGCGCCGTAACACTCGTGATGAATGCGTTCGTTCCAGTTGTGAAAAGGTGAAGCCGTGGGCTCGCGCTCGACCTCGCCCGTCCAGGGGTTCTCGCGCGGAGGCTGATAAAAATGGCCGTGCAAGACTAAAGACGTGACCATCCCTTGTTCGCTCCTCTGAAGAAGTCAGTCGGCAGAAATCCACAAGTGCTTTTGTCGGAAGTTGTCTGGGCCATCTGGTGCCCGTGATTATAAAACTGTCCGGGGCATTCGCATAGTCAAGAATTTGTCGCGGGTCGGGGGGGCCGGAAAATAATGGTGTTGACCATGCCGCCCGATAAGCAGTATGGTGCAAAGCCACGGCTTGAGTCTGCTCGGGTCTTAACGTTGCAGTCCCACTTACATTGCTGACAGTGCCGCCGCGGGGCGGTAGGGAGAAGCATTGATGCGTCCGAATGCTCTCGGGGGAGCAGTGCTGTCAATAATGCTGGCGGCTTGCGCCCTGGGCCAGGAGCGCGCCGTCTGGCGGATAGGCAACTTCGACGGCTCGTCCGCCGAGTTCGGCGCTTCTTCCGCCCGGCCGGCGTTCGTCGTCTCCGAGGGCCGGCCGAAAGATTGGGGCGCGACGCAGCAGGCCGTCCCGCCGGGTCGAGTGAGCGATGCGGCCGCGCGGAGGATTCAGTTCGATTTGGCGGACGCGCCGCGCGGAACGTTCGTGCTGAAGTTGGGCCTGATCGTGCTCGCGCCGCGCCTGCCCCTGGTCCAGGTGGAGGTGAACGGGCACAGGGGATGGTTTCACCAGCGGGCCGGGGAATACGAGGAGGGAAACCTGGAGGGGGCCATCTTGCCGCAATACTCTATCGGCACAATGAGCGTGCCCGTCCCGGCGGAATTCCTGCGGCAGGGCAGAAACGAAATCTCTTTGACGGCCGTCACGGACCCGCTCTCAACGTCACTTCCCGGCGGCGAAATCACGGACGACGCCTCGCTCACCTACGACGCGATGGCCCTCGTCAACACGCCGCAGGCCGGGGACGTGACTGCGGGGGTCTTGAGCGCCGAGGCGACCCCGACCGTTTTTTATAAGCGCCAGGGCGGGCGGCTCAGTGAAGTCGTTTCGGTCCTGGTGCGCTGGCACAAACTCGCGCCGCGCGGGACCGTCACGCTCTCCGTTCAGGGTTGGAGCGGCACGCAAGACTTATCGAGTGAGCGTGATTTCGGCGAGCAGCGGCTGGAATTTTTGGTCCCGGAGTTCGCGGCGGGCACGAAGGCGAACGTCACGGTCGAGGCGAACGGACGCGAATACCACTTCTCACGGCAACTGCGCCCCGCGCGAAAGTGGACCGTTTATCTGGTCCCGCACGAGCACCTGGACGTGGGCTACTCGGACTTTCAGCAGAAGCTCGCGGAACTGCACAGCCGCGTCGTCAACGAGGCGATGGAGCTGAGCGGCGAGCACCCCGAGTTCAAGTTCAGCCTGGACGGCTACTGGCAGGCGCAGCAGTTCCTTGAGGGACGCACCGAAGCCGAGAGACAAAAATTCTTCGCCGCCGTCCGCGAGCGAAAGCTCTTCGTGCCCGCGCAGCACTCCGTGATGCTGACGGGCTTCCCCGTGGCCGAGACTCTGGTCCGCTCCTTCTATGCCTCGCACAAATTCAACCGCGAGCACGGCGGCCGCTGGGACTACCTCAACATCACGGACGTGCCTTCTTATTCATGGTCGTACGCCTCCATCATCGCGGCCTCGGGCCTCAAGTATTTCGCGGCCGCGGCCAACGCCGACCGCGGGCCGACGCTGATGCTCGGCGACCTGCACCGCCGCTCGCCCTTCTGGTGGGAAGGCCCGGACGGCTCGCGCGTGCTCATGTGGTACGCCAGACACTATCACCAGATTCGCAGCGAGTTCGGCCTGCCGCCGGTAGTCGCCACGGGCTACGAGGGCCTGGCGAGTTTTCTTAAAGTTTACGAGCGGACGGACTACACGCCGGACGCCGTGCTGCTTTACGGCAGCCAGTGGGAGAACACCTCGCTCTACCCGCAGCAGGCCGCGCTCGTGCGCGACTGGCACAATTTGTTCGCCTACCCCGAATTGAGATTCGCCAACTTCGGCGAAGCTCTTGAGGGTATCGCCGCGCGAGCGAAAGGCGAGTTTCCGGTCGTGCGCGGTGACGGCGGGCCGTTCTGGGAGGACGGCATCGCGTCGGACGCGCTCTATGCGGGAATGGAGCGCGAGAACGAGCGCCGCGCGCTGTCGGCGGAAAAGCTCGCGACCGTGGCCTCCTTAGTGGACACGCGCACGCTCCCTTCGCGCAAGGCGCTCGACGAGATGTGGGACAACATCTTCCTGATGAACGAGCACACGTGGGGTTGGGGCCGCAGCGTCACGGAGCCGCACAGCGAAGATTCCACGAGGGAACTCGCGTACAAGCGGCTGGCCGCGATGAAGGCGCGCGACGCGGTGGATTACGTGCTGGAGCGCGCGATGACTGCCATCGCGGGCCGAATCGAGACGCCCTCGCGCGCTCTCGTCGTCTTCAACACGCTCAACTGGGAACGCGACGGCTGGGTCGAGTTCGACCTGCAAAAGACCAGGGAACTCGCGGACGTGGAGACGGGGAAGGTGGTCGCGTTCGAGGTGCTTGAGGATGAGCCCGCTTACCAGCGCATACGCTTTCTGGCCCAGAACGTGCCGCCCGTCGGCTACAAAACTTACGCCGTGAGAGACAAGACGGCAGGCGCACCCGCCGCGCCTTCGCCTGTCGAAGCCTCGGCCGCAGCTCAATCGGGCGTGATGGAAAACTCTTTCTACCGCGTCGTGCTCGACCCGCGGAGCGGCGCGGTGCGCGGCATTTACGACAAGCAATTGGCGCGCGAATTGGTTGACGCCTCCTCCCCCTTCCGCTTCAACCAGTACGTCTACGTGACGGGCGGCGACGAGTTCCCGAACCAGTTGCTGACCTATCGCAAGTGGTCGCCGGTCGCAAAACTTGAGACTCATGGCGCAAGCGACGGCAAGTTAATCTCAATCACACGGACGCCGGCCGCCTGGGTCGCGCGCCTTGAGAGCCGCGCCGTCAACACGCCGCGCATCATTACGGAGATCATCCTGCACGACGCGGGGAAGAGGATCGAGTTCGTCAACCGCGTGCGCAAGGACGAGGTGTACAGGAAGGAGGCCGCGTACTTCGCGTTCCCGCTCGCCGTGCGCGAGCCGCGCTTCAGGTATGAAGTGCAGAGCGGCGCGGTTGACCCCGCGCGCGACATGATTCCGGGCGCGGGCCTCGAATGGTTCTCCTCGCAGAACTGGGTCTCGGTGTCTGAGCCGGGGCTCGTCGTCCAACTCGTCAACAAAGACTCTTTCCTCTGGACGTTCGGCGACGTGGTGCGCGGAACCTGGCCCAAAGAGTTCGGGAAGAAACGGCCCGTCATCTTCTCTTACGTGATGAACAACTACTGGAACACGAACTACGTCGCGGCGCAGTCGGGCGACTTCACGTTCCGCTACACGCTGACGAGCGCGGCCGCTTTGGACGACGCGCGGGCGAGCCGTTTGGGCTGGGAGGAGACGACGCCCCTTGAGCGCACGCTCGTCAAATCGCAGGACAAGACCTACCCTTTCAGGAACACGCTGCCGGCCGCTCGCACGAGTTTCCTACAGGTCAACGGCGCGGGCGTCTTCCTGAGCACCTGGAAGCGCGCGGAAGAGGGCGACGGCTCCGTGCTCCGCTTCATAGAATTGGGCGGCACGCCGGGCCGGGTCTCCGTCAAGAGCCCGCTGCTCGGCGCGGCCGAATCTTGCAACGCGGTCGAAGAGTGCGGGCAGGCTTTACAGGCGGGCGCGGACGGCTTCAGCTTCGACCTCCGCCCGAGACAGATTTTTACTTTGCGCGCGAAACCGGCAGTCACCCGTTAACTCAACCCTTTGCGTCTCCAGCGTGAGTGAGTGGTTTTGGTTTTCTCTCGCAAAGGCGCAAAGAGCTGTTTTATCAACTGCGGGAGGTGTGAATCATGCAGGTCGGTAAAACTTCGAGCGACGCCTTCGCCTTCCGGGACGCGGCGGCCGTGGTCCACCCGACGCGGGCGCGCTACAAGGTGCTCGGGCTGCTCTTCGCGCTGGCCGCGCTGACTTACCTCGACCGCCTGTGCATCTCGGCGGCCGCGCCCGCCATCACCAAAGAGTTCGGCTTCTCGCGCTTGCAGATGGGCTACATCTTCAGCGCGTTCACGCTCACTTACGCGCTCTTCGAGATTCCGAGCGGCTGGTTTGGCGACCGCTTCGGCACGCGCAGGTCGCTCACGCGCATCGTGCTCTGGTGGTCCGCCTTCACCATCCTGACGGGCGTGACCGCGGGCTTCTACTCGCTGCTCGTCGTGCGCCTGATGTTCGGGGCGGGCGAGGCCGGGGCCATTCCGAACAGCGCCTCCACGGTCTCGCGCTGGTTCCCCGCCTCGCAGCGCGGGCGCGCGATGGGGACCGTCTGCATCGGCCACGCCCTCGGCGCGGCGCTCACCCCGCCGCTCGTCCTCTGGCTCGTAGAGGTGCAGGGCTGGCGGCCGACGTTCGCGGAGTTCGGCGCGCTCGGCTTCGTCTGGTGCGTCGTCTGGTATCGCTGGTTCCGCGACATGCCGGAGGAGCACGAGTCTGTCAACGCCGAGGAGTTGAAACTGATTCGCGCGGGGCTGCCCGTCGCCTGGGAGGATCGCTCGCACAAAATTCCCTGGCGCGCGTTCCTCAAAAGCAGGAACATCTTCTTCCTCTGCGCGATGTACTTCGCCTACGGCTACAGCCTCTACTTTTACATCACGTGGCTGCCGACCTACCTGCTCGACGCCCTGCACTTTCCGCCCAAGTGGGCGGGCCTGTTCGCCTCGCTGCCGTGGGTCTTCGGGGCCGTGGCTTTCATGTGCGGCGGGTGGCTGACCGACAGGCTGGTGAGGGACGGGCGCTGGAAACTGGCCCGGAGCGGCGTCGGCGCGTTCGGGCTGACGATGAGCGCCTTGATGCTGGTCATCGTGGCGACGACCGCCAACGCCGTCGCCGCGGCGCTGTTCATCGCGGCGGCACTCTTCTTCCAGTTCCTGACGACGCCCGCGGTCTGGGCCACTTGCATGGACATAGGGCGGCGGCGCTCGGGCATCGTCGCCGGGACGACCAACACTTTCGGCAACCTCGCCGGCACGCTCGCGCCCATAGTCTTCGGCTACATCCTGCAAAAGTGGGGCTCCTGGAAGATTCCTTTCTTCGTCGCGGCGGCCTTCCTCGCCGTCGGCGTAGTGATGTGGCTCTTCATAGACCCGCGCCGGCCGCTCGAAGAGGAGGCGGCCGCGTAAGGGAAGGGGAGTGGGGATGGAGCGCCGCAGCTACGACGTGCTGGCCGTGGGCCGCAGCTCGATTGACCTTTACGCGAACGAGGTCGGCGTGCCGTTCGCGTTGATCAAGAGCTTCGCGGCCTACGTCGGCGGCTGCCCGACGAACATCGGCGTGGCGTCGCGCCGTTTGGGTTTGCGCACGGCCCTCCTGAACCCGCTCGGAGATGATTTGGTCGCGGACTTCGTCCTCAATTTTTTGGAGCAGGAGGGCGTTGACACGCGCTTCAGCCGGCGCAAGCCGGGCCGCCGCACGAGCGCCTTCCTGCTCGGCATAGAGCCGCCCGACCGCTTCTCGCTGGTGCCTTACAGGGACAACTGCCCGGACCTGGAATTGACGATTGAGGATGTACAACTCGCGCCCGTCGCCGAGAGCCGCGCGCTGCTCCTGACGGGCACCGGGCTCTCGCGTCAGCCGAGCCGCGACGCGACCCGCTTCGCCGCCGAGCTGGCGCGCGGCGCGGGCACGAAGGTCGTCCTCGATTTAGACTTCCGCGCAGAGCTTTGGCCGGACGAGCGCGCTTACGGAGATGAGGTTCGTTCCTTTCTGCCTCTGACGGATGTCGTTCTCGGCACGGCGGACGAAGTCGAGAGAGCCGGCCTCGGAAATTGGGCCGAAAGGGAGAGCGCCGATTCGCCACAGCCGGAGGCCCTGGTCGTGAAGCGTGGCGTGGAGAGCACGCTCGTTTACGCGGCGGGCGGCCGTGTGCTTGAGGCCGCGACTTTCCCCGTCGAAGTCTTGAACGTCCTCGGGGCGGGCGACGCCTTCGCGGGCGGGTTCCTTTACGGCTACCTGAAGAATTGGGACTGGCACAGGTGCGCCCGGATGGGCAACGCCTGCGGCGCGATTGTCGTCACGCGCCACGGCTGCGCCAACTTCATGCCTTACGAGCACGAGGCCCTGGCCTTCGTCGAGCAAAGAGGAGGATTTTAAGATTTGACTTTCAACCCGAGGGATTTTCTTCCGGCCGAAATTCTGGCCCAACTGACGGACATCCGCGTGACAGACCCAGAGCGTTCTTTGAGAGTCGCGCGAGCGCGCAAGCGGCGCGAGCGCCTGACGAGGAACGGCAGATTGAACATCCTGGCTGCGGACCACCCTGCGCGGCGCGTGACGCGCGTGGGCAATGACCCGCTGCGCATGGCCGACCGCCGCGAGTACATGGCGCGCATCCTGCGCGTGATGATGTGCGACGGCGTGGACGGCCTGCTGGCGACGATGGACATCCTCGAAGACCTGCTGCTCCTGCACGACCTGATGCGCGCGGGCGGCGGCCCGGCCTTCCTCGACGACAAGGTGCTCATCGTCAGTTTCAACCGCGGCGGACTTTTGGGGAGTAGTTGGGAGATAGACGACCCGAACTCCGGGCCGACGGCCGCGTCGTGCGTCGAGTGGGGGCTGGACGGGGCCAAGATTCTGCTGCGCCTGTGCGACGCGGAGAAGGACTCGCTCAAGACGCTGCTCGCCACGGTGCGGGCGATTACGGAGTTGAACGCGGCCGGTCTCCCAATGTTTTTAGAGTCGCTGCCCGTCGTCAAAGTCGAGGGCGGCTACAGGATCGTCAAGCAGGCGGAAGAATTGGCGAGGACCGCGGGCGTGGCCGCCGCGCTCGGCGACAGCGCACGCTACTTGTGGCTGAAGCTGCCGTACTGCGAGAACTACGAGCTGGTGGCGCGCGCGACGACGCTCCCCATTTTGCTCCTGGGCGGCGAGCCCGTCGGCGACGCCACGCCGTTCTTCCGCGAGTTGGCCGCGGGGCTCGCGGCCGGCCCGAACGTGCGCGGCGCGCTCGTCGGCCGCAACATCCTCTTCCCCGGCGACGACGACCCGCTCGCCGCCATAGAGGCCGTCGCCGGCATCATTCACAAAGGCTGGACCGTCGAGCAGGCGCTCGACGAACAAGCGGCCCACCGCGGCCGCGACATGGATTGGCTGTCGCGGATTTCATAACCCTGACGGCAACCGAAGAAAGAACGAATCACGAAACAACACGAGACGCACGAAGTCATCACCAGCTTCGTGTCGCTTCGTGTGTTTTCGTGGTTAGTCTGCCCTTAACTCAAACTCAAGTCAGCCAAAAGTTCTTTTCAACTCTTCAATCTGCTCCTGCGTCAGGTGGCGGACTTTCTCGCCGCGGAGGATGAAGTAGAGGCGCGCGGTCTGTTCGAGTTCTTCGGCGCGGTCCACGGCCTCGTCAAGAGTCGGGCCGGCGCAGATGGTTCCGTGATTGCTGAGGAGCAGGCAGTGGTGCGAGGAGCTTGCGCGCTCGACCGCGTGGGCCAGTTCTGCGGAGCCGGGGCGGAAGTAGGGGAGCACGGCGAGCGGGGCGACGCGCATGAAAAAGTAGGGCGTCAGCGGCGGCAAGGGGTTCAGCGGGTCGAAAGAATCCAGGCAGGAGAGCGCGGCAGAGTAAGTAGAGTGCAGGTGAACGACCGCCCGTGCCTCCGCCCTCTGCCGGTACACGGCGAGGTGAAAGGGGAGTTCCTTTGAAGGCCGGTTCTCGTTCCGACTTTGGCCCAGAAGGTCCACGCGCGCGAGGCGCGCTGGAGTCAAGCCCTTGAGAGACTGCCCGGTCGGGGTGATCCAGACCTCGTCGCCGGCGCGCACGGAGAGGTTGCCGGTGGAGCCGTGGGCGTAACCGCGGCCGTAGAAGCCGCCGGCCGCCTCGCAGAGTTGTTCGAGAATCGAGTCGTTCATCGAAGTTCAAACCACGTCAGGCGAAGGCCGCGCGATGGCGTTGAGCGCCCGGCCGTAAAAATCCGTGCCGCCGAAGTTGCCGGACTTCAGCACGACGGGCAGCCGGAATTTTCCCAGGGAAAAACATAAGGGGACGCCGGGGGCTATGTTTCGCCCGACGCGCAGAGCCCCCAATTCGAGGCGGCGGCAGACTGCGCCCGAGGTCTCGCCCCCTGCGACGACGAGCCCGGCGGCACGTCCGTCCTGCAAAATCTTCGACACGAAGTCGGCCAGGGCGTCAGCGATTCTTTGGCCCAGAACGGGCACGGACAAGCCGCGGCCTGCGCCCCACTCCTGAACGAGCCGCACCTCTTCGGGCGTGCCGGTCGTCGTGAGCAGGCAATGTTCCCCGGCGGCGAGCCGCGCTCGCACCTTCCCTGCCACCGCCGCGCCGTCAACGCCGCCGTCCAACAGCTCACGCGCGTCGAGTCGATAAACTGGCACACCCTGCGCGGCCAGCCACTCGTTCTGCCCGCGCGTGGCGACGGAGCAACTGCCCGCGACCAGCAGGCAGCCTTGAGCGCCCGCGGCAACTTCCGCGTCGTCAGAAATTTCGTCTCGTTCGGCCAGCCACCCGCGCTTGCGAAAGATGTCCGGCATCCCCACGCCGAAGGCGGAGCTTCCCGTCAGCAGTCGAAGGTCGGATGCGGCGCGGCAGATCGTTCGCAGGTGCTCGTCGCCGAGGCAATCCACGACCGCGATGGAGACGCCCTCGCCGCGCAAAGAATGAAAGCATTGCCTGAGCCGGTCTGTGCCCGCCTCGACTTCGCTGTAAGGGGCAAGGCCCACGCGCCGTCTCGTCTGGCGGCCGAGCAGGTCAACCAGGTCGGCATTCGTCATCGGCGTGAGCGGGTGATGGCGCATGGGCGAGTCGCTCAGCAACTGGCGGCCGACGAAATGGTGGCCCTGGTAAGTGGTCCTCCCGTTGACGGGCAGCGCGGGCAGGGCGATGGTGAACGCTTCACCTAACTCGTCGAGCGCGGCGTCAATCGAAGGGCCTATGTTGCCCTCGGGCGTGGAGTCGAACGTACTGCAATACTTGATTTGGAAGACGCGCGGGTCGCGCTCTTTCAAGAGTCGTATCGCGCGGCGCGTGCGCTCTGCGGCCTCACGCGGCGCGAGGTTGCGCGTCCCCTCGGCCATCACGACCGAGTCGTAGTCGGTGCTCCATTCGAGAAACTGCCCGGCCTCGGGCAGGTCTATGACGAGCAGCGTGCGCAGGCCCTGCTCGGCCAGCATCCCCGCGAGGTCGCTCGCCCCGGTGTCGTCGTCCGCGACCGCCGCGAATACCAGTCTGCTCATGGCGCTTTAGTGAAGCTGCTCCCGGACGGCTTCGAGGCTCGTGTGCAGGCTCGACAGCACAGGCACTTTGATGCGGCCGTCGAGTTGCGGCAGGATGCGCGCCATCGAAACTTGGGCCAGAACGATTGCGGAGACCTCCTGCCGCTCAAGCCGCTCTATGACTCCGAGCAGCAGCTCGTCGTGCTTCGCGGGGTCGTTCGCCAGGAGGGCCGTGTAGGCGTCGGGCGAGACCTCCTGAATGATTTCGATTCCGCGCGCGGCCTCGGCGGCCGCCTCGTTGAGCAGCCTCGTGGTCGGGGCGAGCGTCGGGGGGAAGGTGGCGGCGACTCCTATCTTCGGGCCGGCGCGCACGGCCTGCCGGGCCATAGGGTAATCAATCTTCAGAATCGGCAGCGCGAAATCCTGGGCCAAACGCTCGGCCATCTCCTTCGACACGGACGAGCACGTAATCATCGCCAGCTCCGCGCCGTAAGTTTCGGTAGCCACCTTGATCATCTCAGACAGGCGTCTCTCGGCGGTCGCCACCTCTTGCGCGGCCAACAGGCGCAGGAGTCCGTCGTCGAGCAGGTTTGTGATCTCCAACTCGGGGGCGGCCTCGGTGTAGAACTGCATCAGCGGCCCGACGGCGGGCGGCGACGTGTGTATGAACGCCACTTTCCTTTTCGTCATGCGGTTGCTTGCCTCAATCTTAAGGAATCGCGCGGCATTATACTCGCAGAGACTCTGGCCGCAAGCCCCGTCAAAAATCCCTCTTGTCATCGGGCGCGTCGAACTGCTAATGTTCGTGGCACATCGTTCAGGGCTCTTCGCTTTTGTTCGCTCTCAAAATTTAGGCGCTCTTCTGATTTTCACCGAAAGGTCTGGTCCGGCGGATGAGACTAACCGTTTACACGCTGTGCGCGATTCTCGTGCTCGGGGCGCTGCTCGTCGCGGGCGGCTGCAAGCAGGGCGGCGGGAGCGGCTCCGGCGGCAAACGCATCGGCGTCACGCTCCTGACGCGCGAGCACGAGTTCTACAGGCAGTTGGAGGCCGGGCTCAAAGAGGCCGCAGACAAGCAGGGCTATCAGTTGACCATCACCTCCGGCGACTTCGACCTTGCCAAGCAGCAGTCGCAGATCGAGAACTTCATCACGCAGCAGATGGACGCGATCATCGTCTGCCCGGCCGACTCGAAAGGAATTGGCCCAGCCATCAAGCAGGCGAACGACGCGAACATCCCCGTCTTCACCGCGGACATCTCGGCGCAGGGCGGGCAGGTCGTCTCGCACATCGCCTCCGACAACCTGGCGGGCGGGCGTCTGGCCGCCGGCTTCATCGCGAAGGCGCTGAATGGTCAGGGCGAGGTCGGCATCATCGGCCAGCAGGAGGTGCAGTCGGGGCTCGACCGCGAGCTGGGCTTTAAGGAGGAGATGAAGAAGTATCCGAACATCAAGGTCGTATCGGTCCTGAACGGCGGCGGGGTGCGCGACCGCGCGCTGAAAGCGGCCGAGGACATGCTGCAAGGCAACGCCGGCCTGAAAGCCATCTTCGGCATCAACGACGACTCGGCGCTGGGCGCGCTGGCGGCGGCCGAAGCGCGCGGGCGCAACGATCTGGTCATCGTCGGCTACGACGCCATCCCGGAAGCCACCAAGGCCATCCAGCGCGGGAGCGCGCTCAAGGCGGACGTGGCGCAACTGCCGCACGACATGGGCGTCAAGACGATTGAAACCATCGGCGCGCACTTCGGCGGCGCGCAGGTCGAGAAGTTCATCGCCGTCCCCGTCAAGATCGTTGACGCCAACAGCCTGAAAGAGTCGGGCGCGCCCGCGAAATAGTAAAATTGCTTCGAGATTAAAACTCAACCCTTTACGCCTTTGGTTTTATCTTTGCGCCTCCAGCGTGAACGGCTGTTTCTCGCTGGAGGCGCAAAGATAAGACGTAAGGCGCAAAGAATTGAGCCAGTTTGTCGGATATGAGTGAAACCATCGGAGAGCCGAACGTGGTGCTCGGCGGGCGGCGGTTGTCGTGGCAGCGCATCGCCGAATACGTCATCGTCGTCGCGATTGTCATCGAGTCAAGCGTCTTCGCGGTCATCGCGCCGCAATTCTTCTCCGTCAATAACCTGATTAACGTCGCGCTGGGCATCGCCATCACGGGCATCATGGCCGTCGGGATGACGGCCGTGATTCTGACGGGCGGGATAGACCTGTCGGTCGGGTCCGTGGCCGCGCTCTCGGGCGTGGTCGCGGCGATGATCGCGGCCGATGGCGGCGGCACGGGCGCGGTCCTCGGCGGGGCAATCGCCGCGCTCGGCATTGGCCTGGCCGTGGGCCTCTTCAACGGCGTGATGGTGGCACAGTTTCGCGTCCCGCCGTTCGTCACGACGCTGGCGATGCTGACCATCTGTCGCGGGCTGGCGTTCATCGTCACGGGCGGGCGCTCCATCGGCGACCTGCCCGCAAGCTTTGAGTTCATGGGCAAGAAGCGCCTGGCCGGCGTGCCCGTGCCCGTCATCCTGATGCTGTTGGTCTTCGCGGCCGGGTGGTTCGTCCTGCGGCGCATGACGTTCGGGCGCTACGTCTATGCCGTGGGCGGCAACCGCGAGGCCGCTTACCTGGCGGGCGTTAATACGAAGCGGGTGACGCTGCTCGTTTACGTCTTGAACGGGCTGCTGGTGGGGCTGGCCGGGCTGGTCCTGGCCTCCAGGCTCGGCGCGGGCGTGCCGAACGCGGGCTTGCAGTACGAGCTGGACGTGATCGCGGCGGTGGTCGTCGGCGGAACCTCCTTGAACGGCGGGCGCGGCAGCGTCGTCGGCACGTTCTGGGGCGCGGTCTTCATCGGCATCCTGAACAACGGGCTGAACCTGGCGGGCATTGACCCGTACATGCAGAAGATCGCGCTCGGCGTGGTCATCCTGCTCGCCGTGCTCGCCGACCAGCTCAACAAATCCCAGGGCGCGCTGAAAACTTAAACTCATCAACACGAGCATTACTTTGCGCCTTTGCGTGAGTATAAGTCTCACGCAAAGACGCAAAGAGGGGGTTGAGTTAGAGGAGCCTGCGTGATGTTCACTTCCACTAATACCAAGCGCAGGACTTTGGCGGCCTGCCTGCTGCTGGCAGTCGCCGCGAGCGCCCTCGCACAGCAGCCGACGCCCTTACGCCCGCCCGCCGTGCCGCTCGTCACGCACGACCCTTACTTCAGCGTGTGGTCCGGGAACACTAATCTGGCGGACGACCGGACGAGACACTGGACGGGCGCACCGAACGGCATGGTCGGGATGCTCCGGGTTGACGGCAAGCCCTACCGCTTCATGGGCCAATCCTCCGGCCCCATGCCGCCTCCGATGAAGCAGGTCTCTGTGGAAGTCCTCCCGACGCGCACCCTCTATCAGTTCGAGGCCGACGGCCTGCGGCTCACGCTCACCTTCATGAGCCCGCTCCTGGCCGAAGACCTGGAGGTGATGTCGCGCCCGGCCACCTACCTGACCTTTGACGCGCGGGCGACGGACGGGCGCACGCACAACGTCTCCCTCTACTTCGACGTGACGGCCGAGTGGGTGGTCAACACGACTTACCAGAAAGTTATTTGGTCCAGGCCGAAAGTGGGTGACCTGAATGTTCTCACCTTCGGCTCGCAGCAGCAGGCAATCCTCGAACAAGCGGGCGACGATTTGCGAATAGACTGGGGCTACCTTCACCTCGTCGTCCCTCCTTCGGGCAACGGGTCGAACGTCATCGCGTGGAACCAGGCGGCGCGGAACAGTTTCGTCCAGGGGGGGACGCTACCGGACTCGGATGACCTGCGTCTGCCCCGGCCCGCGCGTGACCAGTTGCCGGCGGCGGCCGTCGTGATGGACCTCGGCCCGGTCGGCCCGTCTATCGTCTCGCGCCACGTCGTCCTCGCCTACGACGATCAATTCTCGATAGAGTATTTCAACCGCAAGCTAAGACCGTACTGGCGGCGCGACAAGACGGAGGCCGCGGAGCTGTTGAAGCGCGCGGCGCGCGACTACGAGGCGCTGAAAAGGCGCTGCGAAGCCTTCGACGCGGAGTTGATGAGTGACTTGAGGCGCGTCGGCGGCGAGGAATATGCGGCCGTCGCGGCGCTGGCCTACAGGCAGACAATCGCGGCGCATAAACTCGCGGCCGACGCGGACGGGACGCCGCTCTTCTTCTCCAAAGAGAACTACAGCAACGGCTCGATTGGCACAGTTGACGTGACGTACCCATCGTCGCCCTTCTTCCTGCTCTTCAACCCGCGGCTGCTCAAGGCGCAGCTCAAGCCCATCCTCGATTACGCCAACTCGCCGCGCTGGCGCTTCCCCTTCGCGCCGCACGACCTCGGCACGTACCCGCTCGCCAACGGCCAGACCTACGGCGGCGGCGAAACGTCCGAAGAGAATCAGATGCCCGTCGAGGAGAGTGGGAACATGCTCCTGATGGTCGCGGCGCTCGCGCAGGTCGAGGACGACGGGCGCTTCGCCGAAAGCTACTGGCCCGTCCTGACGCGCTGGGCCGAGTACCTGCGCGACAAAGGCATGGACCCGGAGAATCAGCTGAGCACGGACGACTTCGCGGGCCACCTCGCGCACAACACCAACCTCTCACTGAAAGCCATCCTGGCGCTCGGCGCGTACAGCAAATTGTGCCAGTTGACGGGGAGGAAGAAGGAGGCGGCCGACTATCTTCGCCTGGCAAAGGGCATGGTCGAGAAGTGGGTCGAGATGGCGGACGACGGCGACCATTACCGCCTGGCCTTCGACAAGCCGGGCACCTGGAGTCAGAAATATAATCTGGTCTGGGACAAGCTGCTCGGGCTGAACTTGTTCCCGCCGCAGGTGGCACGCCGCGAGGTCGGCTTCTACAGGACGAAGCAGAACCGTTACGGCCTGCCGCTCGACAACCGCGAGACGTACACTAAACTTGATTGGATCGTGTGGACGGCGACGCTCGCGGAGTCGGCGGAAGATTTCCGCGCGTTCATCACGCCCGTTTACCGCTTCGCCAACGAGACGCCCGACAGAGTCCCGCTCACGGACTGGTACTGGACCACCGACGCCAAGCAGCGCGGCTTCCAGGCGCGCTCCGTCGTCGGCGGCGTGTACGTTAAGATGCTGGCCGATGCTTCCATGTGGAAAAAGTGGAGCGGCAGGGCCAATTCTGAGCCCTCGCGTCAGAGGTGAAGATGAAAACAGGTTACATGGCGGAGCACTTCAACGCGCACCAGCGCGTCGTCGAAGAGAGTCTGCGGCAGTTGGAGGGGCCGGCGGAAGAGGTCTGCCGCGCGCTGGTCAGGGCACTCGCGGAGGAGCGCAAGGTGATAGCCTTCGGCAACGGCGGCAGTTCCACACAGGCGAGTCATCTGGTCGGCGAGTTGTTGGGCCGCTTCAAAGAGAGCAGGCAGCCTTATCCCGCCATCGCGCTCGCGGGCGACATGGGGACCGTTACGTGCATCGCAAACGACTTCGGCTACGACGCGCTTTTCGAGCGGCAGGCGCGCGCGCTGGCACAAAAAGGCGACGTGGCAATCGGCTACACGACGAGCGGGCGCTCGGAGAACGTGCGGCGCGGGCTCGAAGCCGCGCGCGAACGCGGGGCCGTCACGGTGGCCGTGACGGGCGCGGCCGGGTTAGTGGGCGGCACGGCCGACCACGTCCTCTCGGTCCCCAGCGACGTGACCGCGCACGTGCAGGAAGTTCACCTCATGCTGCTCCACGTCTGGTGCATTTACATAGACGACCGTTTGGCCGAGGCGCAATAAAGGCTGTTTCAAAATTAAAGTTCGATTCTTTGCGCCTTTGGTTTTTCTTTACCTGCGCCTTTGCGTGAAGCTTTGTTTCTCGCAAAGGCGCTAAGTTAAGACGTAAGGCGCAAAGGGTTGAATGAATCGCCGGCTTGAGTTTTGAAACGCGCTCTTATGAAAGGGTCTGGGATGTCTGGTAAGTCGGAGGGATTTTCAAGAAGGCGGTTCCTCGCGGGCAGCGCGGCGGCGCTGGGGGCAATCGCCGCCTCGGGCGTTCAAAGCCCGTCGCTCGCGCGCGGGGCGCAGGCGAACCCGAAGGGCAGGGTGCTGCACGTCATCGGCTATTCGCACATTGACGCGGCGTGGCTCTGGCCCTGGCGCGACGCCGCGAACCTCGCGCTGACGACCTTCCGCAGCGCGCTCGACCGCATGAACGAGACGCCTGGCTTCCGCTACAGCAACTCCTCCGCGATTCACTACCGCTGGGTCGAGCGCGCGGACCCGAAGATGTTCGCCGAGGTCAAGGAGCGCGTGCGCGAGGGCCGCTGGGAGATCGTCGGCGGCTGGCCCGTCGAGCCCGACTGCAACATCCCTTCGACCGAGAGCTTCGTCCGCCACTCGCTCTACGGCAAGAACTATCTTGAGCGCGCCTTCGGCGTTGACGTGCCCGTCGGCCTCAACCCCGACTCGTTCGGCCACGCCGCCGGCCTGCCCGCCATTCTCAAACGCGCGGGCTATCGCTACTACGTCTTCATGCGCCCGCAGGAGCACGAGATGAAGCTGCCGCTGCTGTTCTGGTGGGAAGCGCCCGACGGCTCGCGCGTCCTCACGCTGCGGATACGCCGCGGCTACAGCATGAGCGCCGAGCGCATCCCCGACGCGGCGCAGAACAATTTTCAAGAGGGCTTCGACCACGCCGCCTACTTCTTCGGCGTGGGCAACCACGGCGGCGGCGTCACACGCGCGCAGATCAAAAAGGTAGAGGAGCTACGCCAGGACCCGACGCTGCCGGAGCTGCGCTGGAGCACGGTCGCGGAGTTTTTCGCGGCCGTCGAGAAGTCGCCCGCGATGGCGAATTTGCCTGTCGTCAGGACGGAGCTTCAGCACCACTCGCGCGGCTGCTACTCGGCGCACGGCGAAATCAAACAACTCAACCGCAGGGCCGAGCGGTGGCTCACGGAGGCCGAGACGATCTCGGTCGCGGCGAATTTGAGCCACGGCCACGAGTATCCCGCGCGCGAGTACGAGGCCGCGTGGGGCAAGGTTCTATTCAACCAATTTCACGACCTCATGGCGGGGACGGCGATGCTCGCGGCCTACCGCGACGCGCGCGACCAGTTGGGCGCGGCGTGCGACGCGGCGCAGACGAACATGGTCGAGGCGCTCGAAGCCCTGGCGCGGCGCGTGGACACGCGCGCCGTGAAAGAGGGCTCGGTCTTCGCCTTCAACCCGCTGCCCTGGCCCAGAAAGGCGCTCGTCGAATTCCACACGGAGAGGAATCCGGGCCTGAACCCCTGGGTTCCCGTCCCCGCCGGCACAATTCCGGTTACGCATCTTGAGACGAAGGGCGGGCAGAAAGTCCCGCTCCAATTGCGGCCCGCCGACAGCATGACGCAGATTTGGCCCAGGCTCTCCGCGTGGGTGGACTTGCCCGCGTGCGGCTACAAGGTCTTGGAAATCGCGCACGGCACGCCGCCCGAGACGCCCGCCTACAACAATCTCTTGTCCATCAACGAGGAGGGCTTCGGCATCTCGTCTTTGAAATCGGCGGACGGCCGCGAACTGCTCGCAGGTCCCGTCGGTCTCGTCGTCATCGCGGACGCGAGCGACACGTGGGCGCACGGCGTGGACAAGTTTCGTCAGGTGATGGGCAGGCCCTCGCTCCTCTCCTCGCAGCGCATAGAGGACGGCCCCGTGACGCGCGTCACTCGCCAGCGCGCGAAGTGGAACAACTCCGAAATCATCCTCGACATCGCGCAGTTTAAAGCGATAGACGCCGTCGAGCTGAGGTTCATGATGAATTGGAACGAGCGTGAGCAAATCCTCAAGCTCGAAGTCCCGACGGCGCTCGCCTCCCCGCGCGCCTTCGTCAAGGTCGCGGGCGCGAGCATCGAGCGCGAGGCGGACGGCGAGGAGGAGCCTTACCAGGACTGGGTCGCGGTGCAGGGGAAAGTGGGCGGGGAAGACTACACGGTCGGGTTGATTAACAACTCGACTTACTCTTACGACTGCCTGCAAGGCTTGCTGCGCACGATCCTCATCAGGAGTGCGCCCTTCGCGCGCCACGACCCGCACCAGGTGCCGCACAACGACAGCAACGCGTGGCTGGACCAGGGCCGGCAGGAGCGCCGCTTCTGGCTCGTGCGCGGGCAGGGAATTTTCAGCGCGCTCGAATTGGACCGGCTGGCCTGCGAGATGCAGACGCCCGCGGAATACGTCATGGACTCCGCGCACGAAGGCACCGAAGCCTGGGAGCGGTCCTTCTTCCGCCTCTCGCCCGGCAACGTGACCGTGACCGCCTTGAAGCGCGCCGAAGCCGGCGAATCGGTCGTCGTCCGCCTCCAGGAGCACGCGGGCCGCGCGACCGAATTTACTTTGGAGAGCGAAGTGCTCGGCCTTAATCACAAGGCGCAAATCAAGCCGTGGGCCATCGTCACGCTGTCCGTAACGGGCGGGAAGGGGAGTAGACCTGATGTCAAAGAGGTCAGCTTGCTTGAGCGTTAAAGTCGTCAGGCCATCCGTCGTCGTCGCCGCCGCGCTCGCGTTCATGCTCGCGTCCGCCGGAGCGTTCGGGCGGACGGCGAGCAATGATAAGCCGGACGTTCAGCCGCTCGTCGCGCAGGTGAAGCGGCTCGTCGAGACGATGGACTACCTGGGCGAGCCCTTCAGCGCCGCGGACAAGCAGGCGCTCGAACGCGCTTTCGATGACGAGGACGAAGGCCGCGCTCTGAAAGCCATCCAGGACGTGCTCGACAAACGCAGCCTGCTCTACGTGGACATCAACCCGGAGAGCCGCGTCAGCGTCGCGCGCGGGCTGGCCCAGGCGACTCTGGTCGAGAAGGGCTGGCGCTCGTTCCTGGTCCGTGTGAGGAATCAGGCGGGCGTGACGGCGCAGCTTAGGGCGGCGAGCCCGAACGCGCTCCCCGTCTACGCGCGCGGTCAGACGCGCAGTCTGTCAGGAGACATCCCCGGCGGCTTCAGCCTGGACCCCGTCCCGAAACAGAAGATCAGCCCGAGGGAAGTCGAGAACCGCTGGCTCGAAATCCTCATGTTCGACAAGCAGCCGCTCGAAGCGAAGCTCTCGGGCCTCGCGCTCGAATACCGCGTCATACAGCTCTACAGCCGCGACCGCGGCCGGCGCGAGGCGCAGCTTAGTTTCAACGTCGGCCAGGGCTCTCAGGACATAGGCTTCCGCAACGACGTGCCCGTCCTCTTCAACTGCCTCCCGTCGAAAGACGTGACGCTGAAGGTTCTCGACGAGGACGGCAGGCCGACGGTCGCCTCCTTCCTGATACGCGACCGGCAGGAGCGCCTCTACCCCGCGAAGACCAAGCGCCTCGCCCCGGACTTCTCCTTCCACCCGCAGATTTATCGCGAAGACGGCGAGCGAATCAGACTTCCAGCCGGCGTTTACACCGTCGAAGTCACGCGCGGCCCCGAATATCTGGCCCAGCAGCATACGCTGACCGTGACCGCCAATGCTCAGCCCGCAGCGTGGGAGTTCCGGCTGAAACGCTGGATCAAGCCGTCCGCTCTGGGCTGGTATTCCGGGGACCATCACATCCACGCCGCGGGCTGCTCGCACTACGAGGCCCCGACCATCGGCGTCATGCCGAAGGACATGATTCGTCACATCCTGGGCGAGGCGCTCAACGTCGGCGACGTGCTGACCTGGGGGCCGGGCTACTACTTTCAGAAACAGTTCTTCGAGGGGCACGTCAACAAACTCTCCACGAGCGACAACCTGATGCGCTACGACGTGGAGGTCTCCGGCTTCCCGTCGAGCTTCAACGGCCACCTCGTGCTGCTCGGCCTGGCGGATCAGGATTACCCCGGCACAAAAAAACTTGAAGACTGGCCCACCTGGGACTTGCCCGTCCTCCGCTGGGCCAAATCGCAGGGCGCGGTCGTCGGCTTCGCTCACTCCGGCTGGGGCCTGCAAGTCAAGACGAACGAGCTGCCGAACTACGAGATGCCGCCGTTTGACGGCATCGGGGCCAACGAGTACATCGTGGACGTGACGCACGGGGCCGTGGACTTCATCTCGGCGGTTGACACGCCCTACGTCTGGGAACTCAACGTCTGGTATCACACGCTCAACAGCGGCTTCCGCACGCGCCTCAGCGGCGAGACCGACTTCCCGTGCATCTACGCCGAGCGCGTCGGCATGGGCCGCTCCTACGTCCAACTCGGTAAGACGTTGGATTACGACGCGTGGCTCAAGGGCCTCCGCGACGGGCGGGCCTACGTCTCCGACGGCCGCAGCCACTTGATGGACTTCCGCGTCAACGACCTCCTCGTCGGGACTCAAGGCAGCGAGCTAAAACTGGGCCAGCCGCAAAAAGTGCGCGTCACGGCGAAGGTGGCGGCGCTCCTGAAGTCACAGCCGAACGACGCCGCGCGCGAGAAGCCTTACGACCAGACGCCCTACTGGGACATAGAGCGCGCGCGCGTCAAGGGGACGCGCGAAGTCCCGCTCGAAGTCGTCGTCAACGGCCACGCCGTGGCGACGAGAAACGTCACGGCCGACGGCACCGTTCAGAACGTCTCCTTCGACATCTCAATCGGGCGGAGCAGCTGGGTCGCGCTCAGGATTCTGCCCTCCTCACACACGAACCCCGTCTTCGTCATGGTCGGCGGGAGGCCCGTGCGCGCCTCGCGCCGCAGCGCCGAGTGGTGCCTGAAGGCGGTGGACCAATGCTGGAGCCAGAAGGCCGCGCAAATTTCCGAAAGCGAGCGCGGCGCGGCCCGCGAGGCTTACGAGCAGGCCCGGCGCGAGTACCGCCGAATCATCGCGGAGAGCGACGGCGACTGAGCGGGTTAACCGATTACGTCTGAGGAAATGCAAGGTTTCTTGCCTAAATAATGTCTTGCTTTTTTCCGGGGCCGCCTATAATATCGCGACACTCTGAGGTGCTCGGTCAGCGTTCCCGCGGACGCATTAGCTCTTCCCAGGGTTTTCAATTCAGAGTCAACTGACACACCCTTTGGTTCCTTCGATTTTAACGGCACGCTGGTAGGAGGTTTGATGAAAGCTCCCCTTTGCAGGCGCACGTTCGCCTTGATCGTCTTGACGTTAACGCTCCCCCTCCTGGCCCTGGCCCAGGACAACCGCGGCACACTGACGGGGGCCGTCACGGACCCGAACGGGGCCGCCGTCGCCGGCGCGACCGTGACCGTCAGGAACACCGTCACCAACGAGGACAGAGTCGTCACCACCTCGGACGACGGCAACTACACCATCCCTTATCTACAGCCGGGGACTTACAGCGTCAGCATCGAGCAGCCGGGCTTCAAGAAGGCCGCGGCCGACAACGTCGTGATCGAGACGGCCAAGACCTCCAGCTTCGACGTGGCACTCGAAATCGGCGAGGTGGCCCAGACGGTTGATGTCACGTCCGAGGCCCCCTTGCTCGAACCCGACACGGCGTCGCGCGGGGCCGTCATCGAGAACATGCGCGTCAACGAGCTGCCCCTCAACGGGCGCAATCCGCTCAACCTCGCCACGCTCTCGCCGGGCGTGCAGTTCAACGGTAACCCACAATTCAACCGCCTCTTCGACAACGGCGACAACGTCAACTTCTCGATCAACGGCGGGTTGAATCGCCACAACGAATTCCTCTTGGACGGCGCACCGAACAACGCCGTCACAGACGTTGACGCCAGCCGCACGCGCAGCGTCAACAACATCGCCTTCGTCCCGCCGGTGGACGCGACCGACGAATTCAACGTCCAGACCAACGCCTACAACGCCGAGTACGGCCGCACGAGCGGCGGCATCGTCAACGTGACCATCAAGAGCGGGAGCCCGGAGTTCCACGGCTCGCTCTACGAGTTCGCGCGCCGCTACGAGTGGGAGGCCAACAGGTTCGGCCAGAACGCGCGCGGCATCCAGCGGACCGGCCCGTGCGCCGGGCAGGACGCGGCCCCGCGCTTTATCCGCGACCCCATCACGTGCGAGAACCTCGGCGGCCACAGCCAGGACCAGTACGGCTTCGTCCTCTCCGGCCCGCTGCTCATCCCGCACTTCGGCGAGGGCGGCCCCGTCTTCGTCAACGGCCGGAACAAGACCTTCTTCCTCGTCAACCTTGAGTTCTTCGAGGGCGTTGACCCGGCCGCGAATTTGAGCGACGTGCCGACGCTCCTCGAACGTCAGGGCGACTTCTCGCAGTCGGGCGTCACCGTCTACGACCCCTTGACGACGCGCCCCGACCCGGCCAACCCCGGCCGCTTTATCCGCGACCCGTTCCCTGGGAACGTCATCCCGGCCAACCGCATCAACCCCATCGGCCAGACCATCGTCAACGGCTTCTCGCTGCCCAACGTCGGCTCCCCGACCCTGAGGTTCAACAACTTCCTGGAGCCGTTCCCCGGCACGGACGCCTTCCACTCGCTCGTGACGCGCGTGGACCACGAGTTCACGCAGAACTTCCGCATGTTCTTCCGCTACGTCCACAACCGCCGCGACCAGATTCAGCAGGGCGGCAACGGGCGCGTCGGCTTGGGCATTGACCCGCAGGACCCGCTCGTGCGCGTCAACAATGGCGCAGTGCTCGACTTCGTGCACATCCTGTCGCCGCAGACCGTCCTGAACGTGCGCGTCGGCTTCTCGCGCTTCCTACAGGCGGCCTACCGCCTGCGCTCCTCGCCCTTCGAGGCCACGTCGCTGGGCTTCCCCGAATCCTTCTCCGACGCGCGCCCGGTCTCCATCGTGCCGCGAATCGAATTCTCGGGCGAGCCCGTCCGCGAGTTCGGCCCGCGCAACCCGAACTCCAACATCACGAACACGTGGAGCTTCCCCGTCAGCGTGACGCACGTCGCGGGCAAGCACTCGCTGAAGCTCGGCGGCGAGTACCGCCGCCTTCAGGCCAACCAGGGGGGCGGCTCGTTCACGTGGGGCGGCGGCTTCTTCCGCTTCACTAAGGAGTTCACGGTGCGCGACCCGCAGAACACGGGGGCCAACGGCCAGGGGAGCGTCATCGCTTCGCTGCTCCTGGGCTACCCGTCGGGCGACACGCGCTTAGAGAACATCTCGCAGCTCACCTTCGACTGGAACTACCTGGCCGGCTACGTCCAGGACGACTTTAAGGTCACGCCCAAGCTGACGTTGAACCTGGGCCTCCGCTACGACTACGAGTCGCCGCCCATCGAGCGTTACAACAGGCAGAACCGCGGCTTCGGCTTCGACCAGGCTAGTCCGCTGGCCGCGGCCGTGCGCGCCGCCGCGGGCGCTTCCGAGTGCCCGTCCTGTGCCAATTTAACCGGCGGGCTCCTCTTCGCCGGCGTCGGCGACCAGCCCGACGAGGCGTTCAGGAAAGACCGCAACAACTTCGGCCCGCGCTTCGGCCTCGCCTACCAGCTCAACGAGAAGACTGTCTTCCGCGGCGGCTACGGCCTCTTCTACTTCCCGCAGGCCGAGTTCGGCGGCGCGGCCGGCTTCAACGTCACGACCTCGTTCGCCGCGACCGTCGGCGGCGGGGCCAACGCCTTCATCCCCGTCAACACGCTCTCGAACCCCTACCCGAACGGCTTCCTCTCGCCGACGGGCTCCGCGCTCGGGCTGGCGACTCAGCTCGGTCAGCCGCTCACCATCGTTGACCCGGACCACGTGATCCCCTACGTCCAGCAGTACTCGGCGGGCTTCCAGCGCGAGCTGCCGTGGCGGCTCAAGCTCGACGTGTCCTACGTCGGCAGCAGGACCAGAGGCATCCTCTCCGGCAACGACCAGGCCGGCGGCGGGCGCAACATCAACGTCCTCTCGGCGGCGCAGGTCGCGCAGCTCCGCCAGACGCCTGGCTTCTTCACCCAGCAGGTCCCGAACCCGTTAGCGGGCCAGGTTCCCGGCAACGGGACTTTGAACGCGGCCACCATCCAGCGTCAGCTGCTGCTGCTCCCGTTCCCGCAGTTCGGGTCAGTCAACGTCGTGGGCCAGAACGTCGGCAAGCTCTGGTACGACTCGGGCCAGGCCAGCCTGGAGAAGCGCCTCAGCACGGGGCTGACGATGGTCGCCTCCTACACCTTCTCGAAGCAGTTGGGGGCGCTCCAGTTCCTCAACAACCAGAACGCCGCGCCGACCAAGTCAGTGACCGACATCGACAGCACGCACGTCTTCGTCGTCAGCGGCGTTTACCAGTTGCCGTTCGGCAGGGGCAGGCGCTACTTCAGCGGCGCGGGCAAGGCCGCGAACATGATCCTCGGCGGCTGGGAATACAGCTGGGTCGGGAACTTCCGCTCGGGCCGCCCGCTCAACCTCCCGACGAACGCCTACCTGATTAAAGACCCGACGCTCTCGGATTCGAGTTTCGACAGGTACTTCAACAACTGCGTCATCCAGACGGACGGACGGGTCATCCAGGGCGTCCGCATCCCCGGCACCACGAGCACGACGTTCCAGACCTGCTCGGACCCGGCCTGGGTGCTGCGCAACACGGGGAACACCCTGGCGGACATCCCGCTGAGGCTCGCCAACCTGCGCGAGCCCTGGGCCCCGCAGTTCGACATGGCGCTCAACAAGACGTTCAACTTCACGGAGCGGGTGCGGTTCCAGCTCCGCCTCGAAACCTTCAACACCTTCAATACGCCGCTCTTCGGCTCGCCCAACATGAACACGGGCTGCTCAGCAAACAACTGCGGCTTCGGCATCCTGATTCCCGAGAACAGCGTCAGGAATAATGACAACTACCGCCAGCTACAAATCGGCGGCAAGTTCTACTTCTGACGCCCGCCGAGCGGCATAACCAGAAAGGCCCTCACCGGCGACGGGAGGGCCTTTCTGTTTTAAGGCTCTTGCGTGAGGCGGTCTTAACGACGGGGCCGCGCGAGCATGATGCTCACCTCGCGCTCGCCCGCGCCGCCGCCGAAGCTTGAGCGCGGCACGCGCAGCAAGCCTTCGCGGTAGCTGAAGGACGAGGGCGCGAGCCTCCGCCCGTCCAGTTCCACGCCCGCGGGCGGGCGGGCCAGCCACGCGCCGAAGTCCCCGGCCTCGCGCAGGCGGATTGTGACGCGGCCGTCTTCGAGTTTTTGGGAGAGGACCGCGGCCGGCCCGAGATATTTATCGAGCAGGCCGAAGACGGCGACGCCGCGGTTTACGGGTACCAGGGTGAAGAGGTCGTGGCCGAAGTCCGCGAGGGTGAACTGAAATGCCGCGTTCTTCCCGGCAAGCAGCACCGCGCGCCCGCGGCCGCGCCGGTAAACGGCCACCGGCGCGGCCGCGCTCCCCTCCCGCGGGAGAAGCCCCTCAACATCCTCTGTGCCAATTCGCCCGGTGACGGTCTGCGCGCCCTTGTTGACGTTGAAGGCCGCGACCACCCCGGCCCTGAGCCCGTGCCGCGTGATCGTCCCGAAGACTTTCAGCGCCGCAGGTTCGAGCGCGACATCGGTCAACAGCACGTCCCTTGTCACCTGGCCCGGCGCGTCCAGCATCAACAGTCTTCCGTCCGCGAAGGCGAGCGGGCGGACGACCTCCGCGCGCTCCTTGCCCGCCTCGTCCGTGATGTAGATGGGGCCGCCGCTCGCGGCGCGCGCGACGGCGTGGAACTCCGCGCGCGCGTCGTGAGACTGGAACATGTCCCAGTCGGGGTAGGCGAAGTTGGAGGTCCAGTAGGCGTTGTAAGCGTTCTGGTAAACGTGGTCTTTCGGGTTGTGCGGCACCTCCGGCAGGTAGTCGTCGCTATTGCGCGCGACGTTCGACGTGTGCCAGTTGAACGCGTTCTCCAGAGACATCTCCATGCAGTTGATGAGATTCAAGCCGGGGGAGAGCCGCGGGTCGTCGCCGCGGCCGTCGCTGAAATATTTCTGCGCCGCCTCCTGCAAGTTGCGGTGCGCGCCGCCGCCCGACGAGAAGAGCGGCATCAGCCCGTCCGTGAACTTGAGGTTGTTGCCCTGCCCGTCCACCTTGACGAAGTCGTAGCCCCACTCCTTGAGGCGCGCATACCAGTCGTCGAAAAAGCTCTCGCCTTTTTGGTCGCGCGGGTCCGGCAGCGCCTTCCCGTCAAGCCCTTTGAAGAGCGCGTGCGCGCGCCCAATCCCGGAGTCCGCGTCCACGCCGTTCCAGTAGCCTTGAAAAGTGTGCCAAACGCCGACGTGCGGAATCTTGTACTCGTCGCGCAGGGTCCGGGCCAGGCCCGCTAAGTCGCCGGGGAACTTGCGCGTGTCCGCGCCAAACGCCACGAGTTTCTGCTCGCGCACGGTGAGCCACCCGTCGTCAACGAGCACGAAGCCGACGGGAATCTGCTTCTCGCGCAACGAGCGCACGCTCGCCAGAATTTTCTCCGCCGTCACCTCGTGCCCATAGGCGTTCCACGAGCACCAGCCGAGCCACGCGAAGACCTCCGGGTAACTCTTCTCCTCGCGCAGCCGCCCGTACTGGTGGCTTGCCGCGAAAGACACCTTGTAGACCTCGGGCGGCAGCCGGTAGGGGTCGTCCGACGAGGCGTAGGCGAAGAGCGGGACGCGGCGCGGCGCGAACTTGGAATCATAGCTCGAAGACGCGACGCGGAACTCGTAGCGGTAGTCAATCTCCGAGACGCCGACCTCGCCGACCATGCCGTCGCCGGCGAGCGGCACGAGCAGGTGATAATCTCCATCGCGCACGCGCCGCCAGAGGAGCAGTTGGTTGGCCGGGCCGAGCAGCCTGTGGTCTGAGACGAACTGCGGCGAGGTCCAGTAGAGCTTGAAGCGCCTGACGGCCATCCCGCGCTCGAAGCTGTCGAGGCCCATCACGAGTTGAACGCCTTCGCGCGCGGCGAGCGCGGGGCCGTCGTAATCCAGAAACGCGAGGAGCACGCGCGGCTGACGGTAGCGGCGTATTTCGAGCGCGGCCTTGAAGGAGGGCGCGCGCTCCGCCTGCGCCCCGGCGGGCTTCAGGCGCAAGCGCAAGCTCTCGAACTTCCCGCTCTCGTCCGCGCCGGCCTCCGCGCCGGCCTGCTCGAACTCGCCGACGAACGAAGAGCCGTCGGCGAAGCGCAGGCGCGGGCGCACGTTCAAGAGCACGGGCCCGCCCGGAGTTCTGACCTGTAGCAGCCCTCTTTCAACCGCCACAGTGATGTCGGACGCCGCAAGCCGGCCGCCCGCGGAGTGCCGGCTTTCCTGGGCCAGGACGTTGAGGGCGAAGAGCAGAAACAGGTGTGCGAGCGCGAGCCGTTTGATGGTCATCGTCATCCTTATCCCGAGTCTCAAGTCTGTGGTATAAACATATCACGAATTACAACGCGCGCACCTGCCCGAACTAAATTTTTAAGTCTCAAGGACTAAAGCGCGTTCCAAACCCTAAGCTCAACCCTTTGCGTCTTACGTTTTTACTTTGCGCCTTTGCGTGAAACAGCCGTTCTCGCAAAGGCGCAAAGTTAAGACGTAAGACGCAAAGGGTTGAGTCAATCTGTAGCTTGAGTTCTGAAACGGCTTCTCGGAAGAATCTAATGAGAAAACACAAGTTCGCCTTGCCCGCTTTCTTCCTCCTGCTCGCGCTGTTCATTAACTGCGCTGCGCAGGAAACTCAACCGCAGAGGTTTGAGCGCCACCGCCTCATGCCCGTGCCGGCGTCGGTTACGTTCGGGCCGGGGAGGCTGGCGGTCAATTCTTCATTCGGGGTGGCCGTGAAGGGCTTCAAGGACGCGCGGCTGCAAGGCGGGATTGAGCGCGCGCTCCGCAGGCTCGCGGGGCGGACGGGGTTCGACCTGTCGCGTGCGTCGAACACGGACCCGGCGGCCGCCCGGCTGGTCATAGAGTGCCGGGGGCCTGGGTGGCTCATCCCCGCGCTGAACGAGGACGAGTCTTACAGTCTGAACGTCACGGCCGAGCGGGCCGCTTTGATCGCCCCCACGGTCGTCGGCGCGTTGCGCGGCCTCGAAACCTTCCTGCAACTTTTGGAAGGGGACCGCGCGGGCTACTTCATCCCGCTCGCGCGGATTGAGGACAAGCCGCGCTTTCCCTGGCGCGGCCTGCTGATAGACGTGTGCCGCCACTGGGAGCCGATAGAAGTCATCAAGCGCAACCTGGACGGCATGGCCGCCGTCAAGCTCAACGTCCTCCACCTGCACCTCACGGAAGACCAGGGCTTCCGCGTCGAGAGCAAGAGGTTCCCGAAGCTGCACCAGATGGGCTCCGACGGACTCTTCTACACTCAGGACCAGATACGCGAGATCGTCGCCTACGCGCGAGACAGAGGCATACGCGTCATCCCGGAGTTCGACATCCCCGGCCACTCGACCAGTTGGCTCGTCGGCCACCCGGAGTTGGGGAGCGCGCCCGGCCCCTATCAGATCGAGCGCAAGTACGGCGTCTTCGACCCATCGCTCGACCCGACGCGCGAGGAGACGTACAAGTTTCTGGACAAATTCCTCGGCGAGATGGCGGCGCTCTTCCCGGACGCCTACCTGCACATCGGCGGCGACGAGGTGACGGGCAAACACTGGCGGCTCAACCCGCAGGTTCAAGCCTTCATGCAGAAGAAGGGGCTCGCCGACAAGCACGCGCTTCAGGCTTACTTCAACCAGCGCGTCTCGCAGCTTCTCCAGAAGCACGGCAAGAAGATGGTCGGCTGGGACGAGATTCTGCACCCCGACCTGCCGAACACCATCGTTATACAGTCGTGGCGCGGGCAGAAGTCGCTCGCCGAAGGCGCGAAGAAGGGTTATACGGGCATCCTCTCGAACGGCTACTACCTGGACCACCTGCGGACGGCGGCCTATCACTATCTCGTTGACCCCGTCCGCGCCGACAGCGACCTGACCGCGGAGGAGGCGGCGCGCATCCTCGGCGGTGAGGCGTGTATGTGGGGCGAGTACGTCGGCCCCGAAAACATAGACTCGCGCATCTGGCCGCGCATGGCCGCCATCGCCGAGCGCCTCTGGTCGCCGCGCACCGTGACGGACGTTGCCGACATGTACCGGCGTCTCGAATATGTCAGCGCGCAGCTGGAAGACCTGGGCCTGACGCACGAGACCTCTTCCGGCAAGATGCTCAGGCGCATGGCGGGCCGCGAAGAGATATGGCCGCTCAAGACGCTGACGGATTTGGTCGAGCCGCTGAAGGTGCTCGGCCGCTCGGAAATTCTCCCGATAACGCAGCAGACGCCGCTGACGAGGATAGTGGACGTGGCGGGTGCGGACAGCCGTCCGGCGCGCGAGTTCGCGGCGATGGTTGACGGGCTGCTCGCGGACGCGCCGCGCTTCCAGGTCCACCGCGAAGGCGTCCAGAATCTTTTAGGGGAGTGGCGCAAGGTGTATCCGGCCCTCTACGTCATGGCCGACGCGTCGCCCGTCATGCGCGACGCCGAGCCGTTAGCCCGCGACCTCGCGGACTTGAGCGGCGCTGGCCTCGAAGCCCTCGGATATCTCTCTACGGGCGCGGCCCCGCCGGCCGAGTGGCGCGACGAAAAGCTTGCTTTAATAGAAAGGGCCGCGGCGACCAAAAGGGAAGTCGAGTTCCCCATCATCCCGACGCTCAGGCAACTGGTTGTCGCCGCCGCGGAGGTCCCGCAACTCGACGCCATGACGCCGGCAGACTGGAAGGCGCGCGTCGCGGAGCTAGCGAATCCGAAAAAGTAAGTCGAGAAGGGGACGAACCACGAAGACACACGAAACAGCACGAAGAAAAGCATCAACTTATTCGTGTCGTGCGCGTGTGTCTTCGTGGTTCGTCGGTAGTGGTTCGGGTTGAAGTTGTGGGCCGTCTTTATCAGGGAGGAGTCTCACGCAAAGGCGCAAAGACGCAAAGGAGAACGCGAAGAAGTTGAGTGCCTCATTACCTTGCGTGCTTTCTTCGCGCCTTTGCGTGAAACCGCCTTTCCCTTCGCCCCGTCTGAAACTGAACCACTACCGGTTCGTCCCCTTACTGTTTATCCCTGCTTCCTCATCTTGATGAATGCACTGCGTCTTCCATCCCTTCCGGGAAGGACGGCGGCGCGGCCCGCGGGTCGCTGGCCCATTTCGTGTTCGGCGTGCCGCCGAGCTTGAAGTGAAGCGTCGCGCCGCCGGCGATCTTCTCGTAAGGCAGCCAGGTGCTCTCGTAGGGCTTCCCGTTCAGCCGCAGCTCCTGCACGTAAGGCGCGTCGGCTTTCGCGCCCTGCGCGACGAGCTTCAACTCCTTTCCGCCTTTCAATCTAATTCTGATTGACGGGAAGAGCGGGCTGTTGAGCGCGAAGCCGCCGACGCCGGGGATGATCGGGTAGAGGCCGACGGCCGCGAAGACTATCCACGACGAGGTCGCGCCCAGGTCGTCGTTGCCCGGTATCCCGCCGGGGTCCGGCGTGAAGAGTTCCGTCAGCACCCGGCGCGTGACAGCCTGCGTCTTCCACGGCACGCCCGCGTAGTTGTAGAGCCACGGCACGGGGAAGACGGGCTCGTTGCCGATGAAGAAGTAGGGGCGGTCGGAGCCGGCGTTGAATTCGGTGAAAAAGTTGTCGAGCCGCTTGATGACCACTTCGTTGCCGCCGATGCGGTCCATGAGCGTGCGTATGTTGTGCGGGATCATCCAGGTGTACTGCGTCGCGTTGCCCTCCACGTAGCTCTTGTGACTCTCGGGCCGCCACGGGAGACGCTGGTCGTAAACTTGATTCTTGAAGTCGAAGCCCGGCAGCCACGAGCCGTCCGAGTAGCGTCCGCGTATGTACTTGTTCTCGGGGTCGAAGATTCTCGTCCAGAACTGCGAGCGGCGCAGCATCTCTTTGTGAGTCGCCGCGTCATTCTGCGCCCTGGCGAACTGTGCCAATGCGAAGTCGGCCGTCATGTACTCCTGCGCGATGGAGGGCGAGCCCCAGAGCGTGTTGCCCCGCCCATCTTTAGTAATGTCCATCGGCAGGTAGCCGTACTTCAAATATTCGACGAGCCCCTTCCTCTGCGGATACGTCTTCGACTTCACTTCGGGGTCGGTCGCCCCCTTAATCATCAACCGGAGCGCGGCGCGCGCGTCGAAGTCATGCGCGCCGAGGGCGTAGGTGCTGGCGATAATCGGCACAGACGGGTCGCCGTACATCGCGCCGCTCTCGTCGTTGGCGATGGGCCAGATGGGCAGGCCACCGCCCTGCTCTGCGTCCCTGATGAGAGACTGCGCCATGTCGCTCGCCTCTTCGGGGAAGAGGAGCGCGATCAGCGGGCTCTCGGAGCGGTAGATGTCCCAGCCCGAGAAGTTGGTGTACTGCGTGTGGCCGCGCTCGTTGTGCACGCGGCCGTCGAAGCCCATGTATTCGCCGCCGGCGTCGCCGAAGACGTTCGGGTGAAGCAGCGTGTGGTAGAGCGCCGTGTAAAAGACCTGCTTCTCGGCGTCCGCCCCGCCGCCGACTTCGATTCGGCCGAGCGCGTCGTTCCAGCGCGCGGTTGCGCGCCGGCGCGTCGCCTCGAAATTCCAGCCGGGATTCTCCGCGCGCAGATTCGCGAGCGCGTTCTGCGCGCTGACGTAAGAGACGCCGACCTTCATCTGCACAGTGCCGCCGCGGAGCCCCGCGTCGAAGGTGACGTAAGCGCCGGACTTCGCGCCCCGGACGGAGCGCGCGCCGGCCGTGACGGTCTCGCCCCGCCACACGCCGGCGGCCTTGAACGGGCGGTCGAATTGGGCCACGAAGTAGAGCTTGTACTTGTTGCGCGAGCCGCAGAAGCCGCCGCTCGCGACCGACCCGCCGAGCTGGCGGTCGCCGGTGATTTCCACTTCCGCGTGCTCGACGCCGGTGGCGTTGCGCCCGGCGTCGATGAGGAGATTGGCGTCCGCACCCGAAGGGTAAGTGAAGCGCGCGTGCCCCGTGCGCTCCGTGACGGTGAGTTGAACTCTGACGCCCGAGCCGAGGACGGCCGCGTAATAACCCGGAGAGGCCGTCTCGTGGGCGTGGGAGAAGCTGGCGAGGTAGGCGTCGGGCTCTGAGGCCGGCGACGTTCTGATAGGTCCACTGACGGGCATGACGGGCACGTCGCCGAAGACGGGGCAGCCTGGGCCGCTGATGTGCGTCAGGCTGAAGCCGCGAATGCGGGTGTCGGCGTAGAGGTAGCTGCCGCGCTCGTCCTTGCCGAAACCTTTCTCGGTGTCCGGGCTCCACTGAATCATCCCGAAGGGCATCGTCGCGCCCGGAAAAGTGTTGCCGCTGCTGTTGCCGCCCAGGTAGTCAGGCAGCGGGGAATTCCCCGTCCCGATGAACGGGTTGACGTACTGCACCGGATTGACGTTCGGGCGCGCGCTTCGGGTCTGACCGAGGTTCGCTTCCGCGCGGACGACGTGCGCCGAAAGGAGAATCAACGTCAGCGCCAGCGCATGAATTTTCCTGAACATGATTTTGACTTTACTATTCGGGCTTGAAGTTTGAAAACCCGCGGAATCACTACTCGTCAACGCCGAGACCTGCCGCCGCGCATCGCGTCTTTGAGCGGCCTGAGCGAGTTCACACGCGCCGGGGCGGTCGCGGCCCGTGGCCCATTTTCTAACCAGTTTCTTGCCAGCCCTCGAATCGCCTCCACGTCGCCTCCGCCGACGCCCAGCAGTGAAAAATAGTCTCTGCGCTCGGTCTGCTCGTTGGGCACGCTCCAGAGGTCCAGGCCGAACGGGGCGAAGTGGCTCGGGTAGTGCTTGTATGACTCGTCGTCCGTGTCGTGCGCCTGGCTGTTGAGCCAGCCCACGGGCCAGTGGTCCCACGTCAGCGTGCGCCAGCCCCAGCCGCCCGTCGTCTTGTCCGAGTGCTCCTTGAGCCGCGTCGTCTCGTGCGCGAAGCCCGAGGCGTCGCCGATGACGAAGAAGGGCGAGCCGTCCTTGAGCGGGACGACGGCCGCCACGCCGCGCGCGTCGTCAATCTCCTTCCACGGTGAGCCAGTGCGGCGCGAACTCCCCGCCCAGGGCTGCCTGGGCTTCGGCGCGCTCTTCCAGAAGATGTCCACGCGCGCCTTAGAAAAGGCGTCAACGCCGACGAAGGCGCGGCCCTCGCCCGTCGCGGCCTCCTGTGCCAGAACGTCGAACCACAATTTCCCGGCGGGGCTCATGACGATCAACTCGATGGGCTCGCGCGCGTAGCCGCGCTCGTCTCCCGGCATCAGCGAGTAGTATCGCTGGCGGCGCAGGACGAGGCCGTTGGGGAAGGCCCAGAAATCTTCGACGCCGCGGAAGGCGGCCGCCCCCGACTGCATGTTGACGCCCGTGTAATGCCAGCGCACCCAGACGCGCCGTGGGCCAGTTTCGATTATTTCGACGAAGCTGTTGCGCTCCTGCCGGCCGGGGTCGTTGAACAACTCGGCCCAGCCCTGGTTCCCCTCGAAGAACTGGTAGGAGACGGCCGCGCCCGACGACAACTCGAACCAGGGGCAGTAGCTCGCTTCGTGCGAGAAGACGAAGCGGTAGTCGAAGTCTTTCCAGAAGATGACGAAAGCCTTCTTCGGATTGAGGTCCGCGTGGGGCGGCGAAGGGAAGTCGCCTTGATAGTTCCCGTACACGTAATCGGAGACCTCGGCCACGGAGACGCCGCCCGTCCGTATGCTCTTCAACTCGGACATGGTCACGGGCCTCGCCACGCGAAATGGCGAGTCGTCGCGCCCCTGTGCCGTCGCGTGATGGCAGGCTAAAAGGAAGAGGAAGGAAACCAACCACGAAGTCACACGAAGCGACGCGAAGAAGAAGATTTGTTTCGTGTCGCTTCGTGTGACTTCGTAGTTCGTTGCTGGCTCGTCGTTGTGACGCATCTTCGCAAACCCCCTACGGCCGCGTCCGCTCCAGCGTGTCGTAGAGCGGGTGCGCGGGCCGAACTTGCGCGCCCTCGTCCGAGACGGTGACGGCCATGATGCGAATCTTGTCGTTGTCGGGCAGTGTGAGCGTGCGCGCGCCGGCGGGAAGCTCTATGACGTTGACGAACAGGTAAGAGTAGGCGTAAGCCTCGCTCTTTCCTTCGGGCGTGTGATGGTGCGAGGCGAACCAGCCGAGCGGCGTGCGTTTGATGAAGCCGGGCTTGATGCCGGTCATCTCCGCGTAAGGGTCCGTGCGCGTTTTCGGCGCGGACGGGTCCGGCGGGTTACTCTGCTCGACCGGGACTTCCTTCGCGAGCCACTGACGGTCGTCCCACTGTCCTATGAAGCCGCCCGCGTAAGGGATTATCAATTCGACGGCGCGGTCGCCGGCGCGGAAGGTCGCGCGCTGGTCGCCTTCGGCCGAGGCCGCGAGGAGGTAGGCGCGCGTGAATTTGCCCGCCGGGAGATTTATCGTCTGCCCGCGCGGGACGAGCGCGTTCGGCTTGCCGTTCGTCACGTCGGCGAGGCTGAAGCGGACGCCCGCGTAAGGCAGCTCGCGTGGCAGCATCTCCGCCGGCAGATTGTTCCCCGCGGCGTCGAAGCCGGAGGTCGTTTTAGTGTTGTGGGGGCTGGCCGCGGAAAGGTCGTAAGGCAACTCAAGCGGGCGCGATTGCGGGACGCCGAGCCGCGCGCGCGGCGGCGCGAGTTTGAGCGCGAAGGTGCGAAGCTGGGAGGGGCCGAAGTCCGTGACCAACTCGCCGTTCAAGACGTTTGCCTGGCCCAGCGGCTGCTCCTGCCCGTTGACTTCGCGCGCGGCGACAATTGGGCCAGCAAGTTTGAGGCGGACGTTCTCAAGCTTCTTGCCGTCCAACTCCACCAGGCGGACGATCAGCTCGTCGCTCTCCTCGGCGCGCTTGAGCGCGAGCACGCGGACGCGGCCGTCGCTGACGTTCAATAACGAAAAGTTTTTCCCCAACGCCCCTTTGTGCCGCGGACTTTCAAAGGCCATGAGCGGCTGGTTGAGACGCCACGCCTGCCAGTCCGTCTGCCCGCGCCGCCAGTCGCCCGCATGCGCCGCGAGGCCGTAAGTGAACTCGTGATGCCCCCAGTCCTGCGTCGTCTGGTCGTGGTAGTCGCGCCCGTTGCCGGAGCCTAAGCCCGGCGTGTAGAGCAAGGTCAGGCGCAGCGTGTTGTCTGTGGGCTTGTCCGAGCCATACTTGCAGTCAGAGAGCACGGTCACGCCGTAAGCGCCGCCCTTGTCCGTCAAATCGAACCACTGGTGCGAGGGGACTTCAAACTTCCTCTCGTCGTTGTTGCCGCGCTCGATTGTGCCAACGTCCCAGTTGTAAGTCGCCGTCTGATTCAACGCGGAGAGCGGGAACGTCGCCTTCAGTGTCGCGGCCTCGGTCTTCCAGTCGATGACGTTGCCAAACTCCACGCGGTCGCCCGCGCCGCCGGCCGCGAGGCGTATGGTCTGGACGAGTCTGGAATTTTCCGCCTCGCGCACGACTTCGAGCGCCACGCGGGCTGGCCCATTTTCGACGATACGAACTGTCGCCGGTCCCCCGACGTACGCGCGCGGCGGCTTCTGCCGGTCGGCCCAGTCCATGTTCCACGCGGGCCAGTCGCGCGGCCTCTCCGTCTGCAACGCGAGGCGCAAGGGTGCCGCGAGCAACTCTTTATTAAGCGTCTTGTCGAAGATGCCGGATACGTCTCCGTTCCGATCCAGCTTCAAACGGTAACGCGCGTTTTCCAAAGACGACTCCGTGACCTTCAGCGGCGAAGGGGGAAGAGAAGCCGCGGCGTCCGCGGGCCGCACGTCGTAAACGGCGTAGCCCACCGAAGGCGCGCGCGCGAGGAACAGGACGCGCACGCCGTCGCCGTCCTGGCCCAGGACCTGCGCGGGGACTTCGTCGCCCTCCGGGCCGAAGACTCGAACCCCCTCCGGCACGCGGCCGGGAAACGTCACCGTCGCCTCGACCACGTCCTCGCGCTGAATATTCAGCGGATTATAGACGACGACGGCCGCGCCTTCGGCCCGCGTGTCCAGCCCGGCGGCGATTGCTTCGGTCGCGCTCGTCAGCACGCCCGCGAACTGGTTCATTGCTATTACGTCGTCGTTCCACGAGAACTCGAACGCCTTCGGCGTCGCCGTCCCCGGCAGTACGTCGTGGAACTGCCCGCCCGTGACGAGCGTCCAGGCGCTGTTGAGTCTTGCCATCGGGTAAGGCCGCGCGCCCAGCCACATCGCGGCGACGGAGGCGCGCTCGGCCGCGTCGGCCAAGAGTTCGTTCTGCCGGTTCCAACGCTTCTGGTAAGTCTCGGACGTGATGGAGCCGGCGGAGTGATTCGTCAGCAACAGCTCGCCCTTGTAGCGCGGCAGTCGCGCCGTCTGCTCGGGCTTGATGTCGAGGAACATCTGCTCGGCCGTGGCCGCGCGGACGCGGACGGGGCCGTCGCCGACCTTGACGGGCGTGCCCGGCTGATCAACGGGCGGGATGACGGGCGGCGGGGGCGGCAGGACGGTCAGCTTTTGGCCCACGACCGCGTCCAGCAGTTTGACGGAGAACTCGCGCGGCGCACCGCCCACGTCGCCCGTGCCGAAGTAGGTGTAGTCGGCGAAGACGCCGCTCACCTCGCCGTTGCGCTGAATGCGTTTGGGCCAGTCCACGGGCGTGTAGTTGACGGCCGGGTTGGCGGCCGAAGCGGGCGGGCTCTTGCTGTAGTCCTCGCGCACGTTGCTCGTGTAGTCGCGCGGGTTGAAGGCCGCGATGACGCCGCGCCCGTCCGGCCCCTCCCAGAAGCCGACGTTGAAGGGCACGCCGGGGGGCGTCCTCTCAAGGGATTCCGGGCCGCCGACCTGCGCGGCCGAGCCCCAGTAGAGTTTCTGCGTCGTAAAACCTTTAAGCCCCGTGTGGGCCAGAATGCTCGGGAGCGACGAGGGGAAGCCGAAGCTGTCGGGCAGCATGTACTCCGCGCTGGCGTGCCCGAACTCGCGGCGGAAGTACTGGCTGCCGTAAAGAATCTGCCGGACGATTGCTTCGGCCGAGAGCGTGTTGGCGTCGCTCTCCTCCATCGCGGAGCCGGACGGGAACCAGCGGCCCGCCGCGACGTAACTCTTCAAGCGCGCGTAGTCGGCGGGCCAGTACTCCTTCATCATGCGGTAGCGGTTCGCGCCGCTGAAGTTGAAGACGTAGTTCGGGTATTTCTCGAAGAGCGCGAAGTTGTCGCGCATCGTGTTCGGGAGAAACTCGTTGATGACCTGCGGGTACTCCCAGCGCCACTGCGTGTCCAGGTGCGCGTAGCCCACGACGTACAGCGTCGGCTCCCTCGTCAAGTCCGGCGCGGGAGTCTGCGCCGCGGCGACGGCGGTTAAAACCGAGCACGCAAGCAAAAATGAGAGGAACCGCTTAGATGCAGTTTTGAAACCTGGGCTCCACCCTTTGCGGCTTTGCGACTTTGCGTGCTTAAACCAAAACGCCTCACGCCAAGTCGCAAAGCCGCAAAGGGGTTGAGTCAATTTGTAGCTTGAGCTGACTCGCATGAATTATTCCCTCCGAATCTCCGTCGCCTTCCCGCTGACGGTGAAACTGCCGGTCAATACTTCCGTGGTCTGCGCGTCGGCGCGGCCGGTGAAGCCCGGCTGCTTGCCGCCGACCGAGACGCGGAACTCTCCGGGTTCGAGCACGCGCCTGCCGCGCTCGTCAATCAGGGCCAAATCCGCGGGGGCCAGAATAAAGGAGACGCGCCTCCGCTCGCCCGGCTTGAGATGAATCCTTTGCACGCCGCGCAGCGACCTGACGGGGACGCGCACGGAAGCGGCCACGTCCGCCACGTACAACTGCACGACCTCATCCCCAGCCAGCGCGCCCGCGTTCTGCACGTCCACGTGGACGCGCAATTTTTCGGCGGGCTTCACTGTCTTCGCGCTCAAGCTCAAGTTCGCGTACTTGAACCGCGTGTAGCTCAGCCCGTAGCCGAACGGGTAGAGCGGCTCGCCCTTGAAGTAGCGGTAGGTCTTCCCGTCCAGTCTGTAATCGGTGAAGGGCGGCAGGTCGTCCGCCGACTTGTAGAAGGTGACGGGCAGGCGGCCCGCCGGGTTGTAGTCGCCGAAGAGCACGTCCGCGACGGCCGCGCCCCCCTCCTCGCCCGGATACCAGGCTTGCACGATGGCCGGCACGTTGTCTTTGGCCCAATTCACTGCGAGCGCGCTCCCGCTCAGCAGGACCAGGACGACGGGCTTGCCCGTGGCCTCGACGGCCTTCAGCAACTCTTCCTGCGCTTCCGGCAGTTCGAGTTTTGTGCGGTCGCCGCCGCGGAAGCCTTCGAGCTTTACGTCCATCTCCTCGCCTTCGAGTTGTGGCGAGAGCCCGAGTGCCATGACGACCACGTCGGCCTCCTTCGCCTTCGCGACGGCCTCCTGGCGTAAGTCCTGTGCCAGATTCGGCGGGCTCCAAACCAGGCGCAACTCGCCGTTGGCGTAGTGCTCGTAATACTCCACGCGAAGCTTGTACTCGCGCCCGGCTTTCAGCTCGACCCGCTTCGTCACGGTCCTCGCGCCGCCGTCGCGCCAGTTCTCGACCAGCAGCTCGTCGTCCAAAAAGACGCGCACGGCGTCGTCCGCCCGCGCGCCCAGCTCGTACGTGCCGGAAGTGACGGGGACGAGCCTGCCCTCCCACCGGGCCGAAAAATTGTCCGTCGGCAGTTGCGGCACGGGCGCGTTGGTGAACCAGTTGAAGTCAAGCTGCTGGTCCATTCTGGTTGCGACCGGCTTGCCCTGCAACTCCCTGTTGTCGAAAAACTCCCCGCGCAGCTCGCGCAGGACGTGCGAAGGAACTGGCACAAGCGCCTCGCCCGTCAGCGTGGTGCCGAGCGCGTGTGTGACTTTCACGTCACGTCGGCCGGGGCGTCTGAGCTTATTCTCGATGCCTTCGAGCGGCGTGGTCCAGGCGGAGGGCACGCCGTTGTAGTTGCCGACGAGCGATTCGAGCAGGTCAGCGTTCGGGCCGATGACGGCGACGTGCTTAATCTTGTCCTTGTCGAGCGGCAGCAGGTTGTTGTCGTTCTTCAGCAGGACGATTGATTCCTGCGCGGCCTTCCGGGCCAACCTGCGGTGCGCGGGCGAGTCGTTGACCGAGAAGGAAATCTTCGAATAGGGGACCATCCCCAGCGGGTCGAACATGCCGAGGCGGAAGCGCGCGTCGAAGAGGCGCTTCACTGACCTGTCAATCTCGGCCTCGCTGATGAGTCCCTGCCTGACGGCGGGGATGAGCGCCCTGTACTCGTAGCCGCAGGTCAAATCTGTGCCAGCCCTGACGGCCGCGGCGACGCCTTCCTCTTCCGTCTTCGTGAATTTGTGATTCTTGTAGATGTCCGCGACGGCGTCGCAGTCGGAGACGACGTAACCCTTAAAGCCCCACTCGCCGCGCAGGATGTCCGTCATCATGCGGCGGCTGGCGCAGACGGGCTCGCCGTTCAGGCTGTTGTAGGCGCACATGACGGAGCCCGCCTTGCCTTCCATGATCGCCGCGCGGAACGCCGGCAGGTAAGTCTCCCACATGTCCTGCTCCGTCGCCCTGGCGTCGAAGACGTGCCGCTCCGGTTCCGGCCCACTGTGCACGGCGTAGTGCTTGGGCGTCGAGATTACTTTCAAATACTTCGGGTCGTCGCCCTGCATCCCGCGGACGAAGGCGACGCCGAAGAGCGTGGTCAAGTACGGGTCTTCGCCGTAGGTCTCCTGGCCGCGCCCCCAGCGCGGGTCGCGGAAGATGTTGATGTTCGGCGACCAGAAGGTGAGGCCGTAAAAACGCTTCCTGAAGTCGCGGCTGACGGCCTCGTTATACTTGGCGCGCGCCTCGTCGGAGATGGCGGTGGCGACCTCGCGCATCAACGCGGGGTCCCAGGTGGCCGCGAGGCCGATTGCCTGCGGGAAGACTGTGGCGTGGCCCGCGTAGCCGACGCCGTGCAGCGCCTCGTTCCACCAGTCGTAGGCGGGCACGTTCAGGCGCTCGATGGCCGGGGCCTTATTCATCATCTGCGCGACCTTCTCCTCTAACGTCATCCGTGAGACTAGGTCGCCCACGCGCCGCTCGACGGGGAGCTTCGGGTTCAGATAATCCGGCGACGACGCGGGAGGTTTAGTCTGCGCCCGGAGGGACAGGCACGAAAGGAAAAGTTGAAGGCAGAGCCCGACGGACATCACCCGCCTGAGATGTTTTGAACCGACGTTCGCCCCGCGCGAGAAAGGCATCATTCGTCTCCTGGTTTCTCTACCTCTTCACTTCCAGTATCACAGCTTCGTAAGGCGCGAGACTCAATTCTCCGCTCACGTCCCTGTTCTCCGAGCCGGCTTGATTGCTCAGCCGCACGCGGAGGCCGTTGTTTTTACCGAGCGCGCTTTCGTCGAGCCGGAGCTTGCGGCCCTCGCCGGACATGTTGAGCGCGACGAGCATCGTCTGCCGCGGGGTGGCGCGGCGGTAGGCGTAAACGTGCGGGTCCGCGCCGACGGATGCATAGTCGCCGTCGAGCAGCGCCGCGCTCCGGCGGCGCAGGCGAATCAGGCGCTTGTAGAAGTTGAGAATCGAGTCCGAGTCTTTCTCCCCGGCCGCGACGTTGCGTTCTCTGGCCGACGCCGGAATCCTGAGCCAGGGCCGGCCCGTGGTGAAGCCCGCTTGAAGGCTCGCGTCCCACTGCATCGGCGTGCGCTCGCCGTCGCGCCCCTTGTTGGCGGGCCAGTAACGCTTGCCCACGGGGTCCTGCACCTCGTCAACGGTGCGCGGCTCGGTCGTCACCATTCCAATCTCTTCGCCGTAATAGAGGAAGGGCGAGCCGCGCAGCGTGAGCAGCATCGTCGCCGTCAGCTTGGCTATCCGGTCGTTGTTCATGCGGTCGCCGTAGCGGTCGTAGTGGCGCGGGTTGTCGTGGTTCGAGAGCACGTAGGTCGTCCAGCGCCCCTGCAAGGCTTTCTCCGAGGCTTCGATGACGGAGCGGAAGACCGTCGCGGCGAGGTGCGTGCGCGCCGGCTCCATGATGAGGAAGAAGTTGAACGGCAAGTGCACCCCATTATTATCTGGCCCATAATAGCGCATCAACTCTTCCCACTTCGGCACGTATGCCTCGCCGATGAGCACGCTCTCGGGGTTGACGCGGTCGTTGAAGGCGCGCAGCCGGACCATCACGTCCTGCACCTCCGGCAAGTCGCGGTTGTACTTCTTCTCCTGCAAGTGCTCGCCCGTCGTCGTGCCGGGCCGCAACTCGGGGAGCACGGGGTTGTCGCGCAAGGCGGGGTCCTCGAAGAGGTAGTTGACCGCGTCCAGGCGAAACCCGTCCGCGCCGTGCTTGAGCCAGAAGCGCACGGTCTCGAACATGCGCCGCTCGACTTCGGGGTTGCGCCAGTTCAGCTCCGGCTGCTGCGAGTAGAAGTAGTGGTAGTAATACTGGCCCGTTTTTTCGTCCATCGTCCAGGCGACGGGGCCGAAGGAGGAGGACCAGTTGTTGGGCCGCGAGCCGTCGGGTTTCGGGTCGCGCCAGACGTACCAATCGCGCTTCGGGTTCGTGCGCGACGAGCGTGACTCGACGAAGAAGGGGTGCCGGTCGGAGGTGTGATTCAGCACGAAGTCGATGATGATTTTGATTCGGCGCTTGTGCGCTTCACGGACCAGGCGGTCGAAGTCTGCGAGCGTGCCGAATTGCGGGTCAACCGCCTCGTAGTCGCTCACGTCGTAGCCGAAGTCCACCTGCGGCGAAGGGTAAAAGGGCGTAATCCAGACGGCGTCAACGCCGAGGCCCGCGAGATAATCGAGCTTGGAGGTGATGCCATTAAGATCGCCGACGCCGTCGCCATCCGAGTCCTTGAAGCTGCGCGGGTAGATTTCGTAAAAGACGGCGTGCTTCCACCAGAGCGTGCCTCGCCGGGGCGCTTCAGACTTCTGCGCGAGCGCGCAAAGATTCGGCAGGGCGATGAAGAAGAGGACGGCGAGCAGACGCCGCGCCGCGGTCGTTAGACGATTTCGCCGGGTCATCCGAGAGAAGCCACCTTTCGAGTGACAGATTTCTACAGGGCGCGCGCTCTCTCGCCGAGAATGAGCGCGCCGTGAATTCCGCTGTCGCCGCCGAGCGACGCCTGCAAGATTCGCACCTCTTCGACCGGGAGAATCTTCACGCGCTCCGCGAGCAGGCGGCGCAGCGGCGCTAGAAGCTGCTCGCCCGCGCTCGCCACGCCGCCGCCCAGGATGATCGCCTCCGGCGCGAGCGTGACGACGACGCCGCTCAGCCCGTGCGCGAGGTAACGAATCGTCTCGTCCCACACACTTTGGGCCAGTGGGTCGCCCTCGCAGGCGGCTTCCGCCACGGCCTTCGCCGTGACGCCGTCAGGGTGATTCGAGAGCAGGGAACTCTGCCCGCCCGCAAGCAGGCGCTCGTGTGCGCGCCGCGCGATGCTCGTCCCGGAGCAGAGCGATTCGAGACAGCCGCGCGCGCCGCACCCGCACTGCGGACCTCCGTCCAACAGCACGGGAATGTGGCCCACTTCGCCGGCCCCGTCGCCCAATCCGTAATAGAGTTCGCCGCCGAGGATGATGCCGCCGCCGATGCCCGTCGAGATGGTGACGTAAACGAGATTAGAGAGCCCGCGCCCGGCCCCGTGCCTGTGCTCGCCGAGCGCCGAGGCGTTGGCGTCGTTATCCAAAAGCGTGGGAACTTTGAGCGCGCGCCCGACGATTTCGACGACCGGGAACTCGTCCCACCCCGGAAGGTTCGGCGGCGAAAGAATCACGCCGCGCCGCCGGTCGAGCGGCCCGCCGCAGCCGATGCCGACCGCGGCGGGGCGCACGTTTAGCTCGGCGCTCATCCTCGCAAGCTCCGCGACGGCATTGTCGAGAATGCGGCGCGGGCCGAGTTCGAGCCGGGTGGGAAAGCGCGCGAGCGCGAGCAACTCGCCGCCCGTGTCCGCCAGGGCCACGGCGATCTTAGTCCCGCCGATGTCTATGCCCGCGATAATGTCCTTGTTCATGCAGCCGCTTATCTGAACCTTTTAGGGATGGAAATTAAGAGGGCGTTTCAAAGCTCAAGCTACAGACACACTCAACCCTTTGCGCCTTACGTCTTACCTTTGCGCCTTTGCGAGAAAAAGCTTTTCACGCAAAGGCGCAAAGTTAAAGAAAGACAGAAGCCGCAAAGGGTTGAGTGTTGATTTTTAGCTGCGCTTGTATTCATCCTTCGTCCGTTTGTCAATAATCGAATCAGGCGGCGTGGCGCGTGTGGCCCGTGGCGCAGGACATGACGGCTTCGGGCGTGGCGTGCGCGCGCGCGAACTCGCCCGTCACACGGCCCTCGTGTAAGACGACGACGCGGTCCGAGAGGCCCAGCACTTCTGGAAGCTCCGACGAGACCAGCACAATCGCCAGCCCCTCGCGCGCGAGCTTGTTGATCTGCGTGTAGATTTCCTGCTTCGCCCCGATGTCTATCCCGCGCGTCGGCTCGTCGAGAAAAAGCACGCGCGGGTTGGTCAGGAGCCACTTCGCCAGCACGACCTTCTGCTGGTTGCCGCCCGAAAGTGTGCCGGCGACCGTGGACAAATTGCGCGCCTTGATGCGCAGCTCCTGCATGGCGCGCTGCCCTTCGGTTGCCTCCGCGCTCGCGTTCGTCACGTAGCGGCCGGACAATTGCGGCAGGTTCGCCAGCGTCATGTTGTTCAAGATAGTCTGTTCGAGAATCAGGCCGAGCCGCTTGCGGTCCTCCGTGACGTAGCCGATGCCGTGCGCGATGGCCTCCGACGGACTTTGAATTCTCACGTGGCGGCCGCCGACGAAAACTTCCCCGGAGACTCTGCCCGGATGAGCCCCGAAGATCGCCGTCAGCAGCTCGCTCCGGCCCGCGCCCATCAGCCCCGCGACGCCTAAGACCTCGCCCGTGCGGACGCTGAAGCTGACGCGGTCAACCAGCAGTTTGCCCGGCACGTTCGGGTCTTCGACCGTAACATTGCGCGCCTCGAAGACCACCCCGCCGAGGGCGTGTCCGGTCTGCGGGAAGATGTCGCTCACCTCGCGGCCGACCATCAAACTGATGACGCGCGGCTGCGTCATCTCGGCCGTCCTGTGCGTGCCTACTGTGCGCCCGTCGCGCAGGACCGTGATGCGATCCGAGAGGCGAAACACTTCGTCCAGCTTGTGCGAGATGTAGATCATGCCTATGCCGCGCAGGCGCAGCTTGTCGAGGATGCGCGCGAGCGTTTCGACTTCGGCGTCGGCGAGCGCGGCGGTCGGCTCGTCCAGGACCAGAATGCGCGCGTCGTGCGAGAGCGCCTTGGCGATTTCGACGAGCTGCTGCTGGCCGATGCCGAGGTTGCGGACGGGCGTGCGCGGGTCAATCTGTAGGTGAAGCTCGTCGAGCAGGCGCTTGGAGTTTTTATAAAGCTCGTCCCAGAGCACGACGCCGAAGCGGCGCGGCTCGCGGCCGAGAAAGATGTTCTCGGCGACCGTCATGTCCTTAATGAGGGAGAGTTCCTGGTAAACGATGGCGATGCCTGCGGCGTCTGCGTCGCGCACGCTCTTGAAGCGCCGGGCCTGGCCGTCGATGAAAATCTCGCCGCCGTACTCCGGGTGCGGGTAAACGCCGCCGAGGATTTTCATCAAGGTGGACTTGCCCGCGCCGTTCTCGCCGACGAGCGCGTGTATCTCGCCCGCGTAGAGGTCGAAGCTCACGCCATCGAGCGCGCGCACGCCTGGAAAGCTCTTGGTGATCTCCCGCATCTCAAGCAGCGGGTGTCCGGTCTCTGTCGGCATGGCTTGATTACCGGCCCGGTGGTTTGGAAGGAACTACGTCTCACATAATCTCTAATTAGGGTTGAAGAATCAACAGGGAATTTTCACCACAGAGGGCACAGAGGAAGACAGAGGGAAGAAAGGGGTTTGAGACGGTAGATTTGAAATCTTAAATTTGCTATCTGAAATTATTTTTATCTCCCTCTCTGTTCCTCTGTACCCTCTGTGGTTAATTTTTGTCTTTCCCGAGCTTCTTGGCGCGGCGTCGGGCGGGCGTGACGCGGTAGGCGCAGCGCCGGTCGCCGGAGACGATGTGCTCGGCGCGCTCGACCGTCACATTGGGGCCGAGGACCGAGCGGAAGAGGTCCAATTCCGTCGAGCAGAAGCCCTGGCAGGCGGTCGCCGCCGCGCAGATGGGGCAGTGGTTCTCGACTAGCAGGAAATTCCCGTCCGCGTCCCGCTTGACCTCCGCCATGTAGCCCTCCTCTGTACGCACGCGGGCAAGCTCGCCCAACTTCTTCTCCAAAGAATCGGCGGGGCGTATGCGCTTCGCGTAGTCGGAGCACTGGCGCGCGCAGCGCGAGGCGAGCACGCGATTCAAGCCTTCGGGGCCGAAGGCGTCCTGCATCGCGTCTATCAGGGCGACGCTCAATTCCGCGTAGGCTTCCGGGAAGAGGCGATCCGCCGCGCGCGTCAGCCGCCAGAACTTCGCGGGACGCCCCAAAGGCACGGGCCGCTCCTCGTGCGCCACCAGGTTCTCGCTCTGCAAGGCGTAGAGGTGCTGGCGCACGGCCATCGCCGTCAGCCCCAGCCGCTCGGCCAGCCGCGCCGAAGCGAGCGGCCCCTCGGTCTTCAAAAGTTTGACGATGGCCCGCCGCGTCTTCCGCTCGCCGGGCCGCTCACTCTCTCTGCTCATAATGACTTTCTAAAGAAATCGCTTTACAAAGTCAAGCCTTCGTGCTAGCCTCCGACTTAGTAAAGAAAAATCTTTAGAAACCCCGAAGGAGGCCAGCCATGAGAATTCTTTCAGACGCGACGCAGCCGACCGAACAGAGGACCGAGAGCGCGGACCCTTTCGAGGGCTTACGGGTCGCCGTCACGGGCGGGACATCGGGCCTGGGACTGGCGCTCGTGCGCGCGCTTGTCAGGCACGGGGCGCGCGTGGCTTTCGTCGCGCGCACGGCCGAGCGCGTCCGCGCCGTGGCGGGCGAGAACCCCGGCGCGCACGGGATCATCGGCGACGTGTCGAGCAAAGAGGACATCTACCCCGTGGCCGTGCAGGTCGCGGGTGAGTTGGGCGGGCTCGACGTGCTCGTCAACAACGCTTCCGACCTCGGCCCGATTCCGCTTGCGATGCTGTCCGACACGGAGTGCGAGGACTTCGAGCGCGCTTTTCAGACTAACGTCTTCGGGCCGTTCCGTTTGACGAAGGCGCTGATGGGCGCGCTGGCGGCCTCGGCGCGCGAGGGCCGCGGCGCGGTCGTGCTGAACGTCTCCAGCGACGCCGCCGTCAACGCCTACCCGACCTGGGGCGCGTACGGCGCGAGCAAGGCCGCGCTCGCTCACCTGACGCGCATCTGGGGCGCGGAGCACGAGGCGGACGGCGTGCGCTTCCACGCGATAGACCCAGGCGACATGGACACGCCCATGTATGCGGCCGCCATCCCCGGCGCGGACCCCGCGACGCTCAAGCGGCCCGCAGCCGCGGCGCGCGAAGTGTTGGCGGCCATCGCGGCCTTGCTCCCTGAGCGCGATTCGCCGGGCGCGACTGAGGCGGCGTCCCTTGAGGCGGAAGGGGCGGCATTATGATCGCGGCAGAAAAGGCGATACAGCGCCCGCCGGACGCCAAGCTGCTCGTCGTTGACGCGCACAAACAGATAGGCCACGCGCCGCGCTCGGCCTTCGTCGAATACTTACGCGCGGACGACCTCGTCGTCGCCAACGACGCGGCGACTCTGCCCGCGAGCCTGCGAGGCGTGCACGCCGCGACGAGCGCGGCGGTCGAAGTGCGGCTCGCGGGCCGCCCCTCGCTCGACCCCCGCGACGTTTGCCGCTTCAGCGCCGTGGTCTTCGGCGCGGGCGACTACCTGACGCGCACGGAGGACAGGCCGCAGCCTCCGCCGCTCGCGCCCGGCGACCGGCTCATTCTTGGCCCACTTCATGCGACCGTCGAACGATTGCTCGGGCACGCGCGCTTAGTCTCTCTACACTTCGAGGGCGGCGCGGACGAGGTCTGGGCCGGGCTGGCGCGGCACGGCCGGCCGATACAGTACGCGCACGTCACCGAGCCCCTCGCGCTCTGGGACGTGTGGACGCGCATCGCGGGGCCGCCGGTCGCGTTCGAGCCGCCGTCCGCCGGCTTCGCGCTCGACTGGCGCGCGCTCGCGATGATGCGCGAGCGCGGCGTGGAGTTCGAGACGTTGACGCACGCCGCGGGCATCTCGTCCACGGGCGACGACGCGCTCGACCAGTTACTGCCTTTCGACGAGCCCTACCGCATCCCGCTCGCGACCGCGCGCGCCGTCACACGCGCGCGTGAGCGCGGCGGCCGCGTCGTCGCCGTCGGCACGAGCGTCGTGCGCGCGCTCGAAGACGCCGCGGCCGCGGGCGGGGGCGTGCGGGCGGGCGAGGGCGTGGCGACGCAGCACCTCGGGCGGACGAGCCGCCTGCGCGTCGTGGATATCATCCTCTCGGGCACGCACGAGCAGGGGACCAGTCACTACGAATTGCTGCGCGCCTTTCTGGACGACGCGACACTTCGCCGCACGAGCATGGAACTGGACGCGCGCGGCTACCGGACGCACGAGTTCGGCGACTCGGTTTTGATAGAGCGTGCCCGGCCGAGGGCCGCGTGAAGGTTGAAAGGATGCCTCTATGGCGTTTAGAGTTCTAGGCGTATGCGGGAGCACGAGGGCGCAGTCGTACAGCAGTCGCGCCGCAAAGGTCGCGCTTGAGGCGGCGCGTGAGCACGGCGCGGAGACGCGGCTGCTTGAGCTTGGCGAGCTACGGCTTCCGATTTACAACCCCGACGAAGCGGGCGCGCGTCACGACGGCCTGCTCGCGGCGACCGAGGCGGTCAACTGGGCCGACGCCTTCCTGCTCGCCTCGCCGGATTATCACGGCTCCATGTCCGGCGCGTTGAAGAACTTTTTAGACTTCTACTGGGAGGAGTTCGCGGGTAAGCTCTTCGGCTACGTCTGCGCCTCGCACGAGAAAGGGCTGACCGTGATGGACCAGATGCGCACCGCCGTGCGCCAGTGCTACGGTTGGAGCCTGCCCTACGGGGTCTCCGTCCACGGCGAGCGCGATTTCGATTCCTCCGGCCGGGTCACGAACGGTCAGTTGGCACGCCGCCTGCGAATGCTCGGGCGCGACCTGGTAATATACGGCTCGTTAATCAAGGGACAATTCGAGGTTGACCTGGCCGATGCGTCGGCGGAGACATTCGCCGCGCGTTACAGAGCTTGACCATGAGAGGCCGCGCGGCCTCCGAAGGAGTTTGATGGCTGAAGGAAAGAAGAAGAAGATACGTTGGTCGGAGGCGTGGGGCGAGGCGCGCGCGCTGGTCTGGGCGCACCGCAGGCGGCTCGCGCTCGGCGCGGTGCTGATGATTCTGAATCAGGCGATGGGGCTCGTCATGCCGGCCTCGACCAAGTACCTGATTGACGAGGTGATCGGCAAAGGGCGCACGGACTGGCTCTGGAAGATTGCGGTCGCGGCCGGCGCGGCGACCGTCATCCAGGCGCTCACGTCCTTCAGCCTCTCGCAGGTCCTGGGCGTCGCCGCGCAACGCGCCATCACCGAGATGCGCAAGAAGGTGCAGGCCCAAATCTCGCGCCTGCCCGTCAGCTATTTCGACTCGACGCAGACCGGGAAACTCATCTCGCGCATCATGAACGACGCCGAAGGCATACGCAATCTCGTCGGCACCGGGCTCGTCCAGCTCACCGGCAGCTTCATCACCGGAGCGGTCGCCCTCTGCGTCCTCTTCTGGCTCAACTGGCGTCTGACCTCCATCACCATCCTCGTGCTCGGCGTCTTCGGCGGCGCGCTCTTCTACGCCTTCAAGCACCTGCGCCCGCTCTTCCGCGAGCGCGGCGAGATCACGGCCCAGCTCACGGGCCGCCTCGCCGAATCGCTGGGCGGCATACGCATCGTCAAAGCCTACACCGCCGAGAAGCGAGAGGAATTGACCTTCGCGCGCGGCGCGCACAGGCTCTTCCGCAACATCGCGAAATCGATGACGGGAGTGTCGGCGACGACCGCCTTCTCGTCGCTCGTCATCGGCGCGGTCGGCGTCGTCATCATCCTCGTCGGCGGGCGCTCGGTCGTCGCGGGCGCGATGACCCTGGGTGACCTCTTCATGTACGTCATCTTCACGGGGCTGATGGCGACGCCGCTCATCCAGTTCGCCGCCATTGGCACACAAATCACGGAAGCCTTCGCCGGCCTCGACCGCATCCGCGAGGTGATGGGCATGGCGACGGAAGACGAGGAGGACGAGCATCGCGCCCCTCTTAACGTGGTGGTCGGCGAGGTCGCCTTCGATAACGTCTCCTTCGAGTATGACGCGGGCGTGCCCGTCTTGAGGAACGTCTCTTTCGTCGCGCCCGCCGGCTCGACGACCGCGCTCGTCGGCTCCTCCGGCTCCGGCAAGAGCACGCTGACGAGCCTCGTGATGAATTTTAACAAGCCGCTTTCCGGCACGATCAAGTTGGACGGCCGCGACCTGCGTGCGCTGCGCCTGCGCGACTTCCGCTCCAACCTCGGCGTCGTCATGCAGGACAACTTCCTCTTCGACGGGACCATCGCCGAGAACATAGGTTTCTCAAGCCCGCACGCCACGCGCGAAGACATTCAGAAGGTCAGCCGCATCGCGCACTGCGAAGAGTTCGTCGAGAAATTCGAGAAGGGTTATGACACCGTGGTGGGCGAGCGCGGCGTCAAGCTCTCGGGCGGGCAGCGCCAGCGCATCGCGATTGCGCGCGCCATCCTCGCGGACCCGAAGCTGCTCATCCTGGACGAAGCGACTTCGAGCCTGGACAGCGAGAGCGAGGCCATGATTCAGGACGGCCTCAGAAAACTGAGGCACGGGCGCACGACCTTCGTCATCGCGCACCGCCTCTCGACGATTCGCAGCGCCGACCAGATTCTCGTCCTCGAAGGCGGCCGCATCGTCGAGCACGGCACGCATGACGAGTTGCTCGGGTTGGACGGCCGCTACAGGCAGCTCTACGACAAGCAGTACAAGTTCGAGCGCGACCAGTTCATCAACCCCGGCGAAGATTTCACGCCCGAGCCCGAGCCCGTGCGCGTGGCCTCGCGCCTTTCGGATTTATAAGCGAACGTTTGAAGACTAAACTCAAGCCTTTGCGTCTTTGCATGAGTCCAACGGTTTTCCTCACGCAAAGACGCAAAGGCACAAAGGGGTTGAGCGACTTCGGGAGGGCCGGATGGTGAGCGCCGCCAAACAGCCTTGCGATGAGGCGGTCGTCCGGGCCGCGCCGGACAAAGAGCCTTGCGCGCGGCACGCGGGCCGCTGGGTGCTGGCGGCGGCCATCATCGGCTCGGCCATCACGTTCATAGACGGCACGGTCGTCAACGTCGCGCTGCCCGTCCTTCAAGAGAAGCTGGATGCGACCGTGGCCCAGGCGCAGTGGGTCGTAGAGTCCTACCTGCTCTTTCTCGCCGCGCTGATTCTGGTGGGCGGCTCTCTCGGCGACCGCTACGGCCGCCGCCGCGTCTTCTCGCTCGGCGTCGCACTCTTCGCCGCCGCCTCGCTCTGGTGCGGGCTCGCGCCGGACATCAACCACCTCATCGTCGCGCGCGCCGTGCAAGGCGTCGGCGCGGCGCTCCTTGTGCCGGGAAGCCTCGCGCTCATCAGCGCCACGTTCAGCCGCGAGCAGCGCGGCCGCGCCATCGGCACCTGGTCCGGTTTCACTTCGATAGCCGCGGGCATAGGCCCCGTGCTCGGCGGGTGGCTCGTCGAGAGCGTCTCCTGGCGCTGGGTTTTCTTCATCAACCTGCCGCTCGCGGGCCTTGTGCTCGTCATCTCGTTCTGGCGCGTGCCTGAGAGCCGCGACGAGGAGGCCGCGGGGAAACTCGACTGGCCGGGCGCGCTGCTGGCGACCGCCGGCCTCGGCGGCGTCGTTTACGGGCTCATCGAATCGGGCGCGCGCGGCTTCGCGGACCCCGTGGTCGTGGCGAGTTTCATCGTCGGCGCGCTCGCGCTCGCGGGGTTCGTCCTGGTCGAGGCGCGCGGGCGCGAGCCCATGATGCCGCTCGCGCTTTTCCGGTCGCGGAATTTCGCGGGCGCGAATCTGCTGACGCTCTTTCTCTACGCGGCGCTCGGCGGGGCGCTCTTCTTCCTGCCCTTCAATCTGATTCAGGTCCAGCACTACACGGCGACCGAGGCGGGCGCGGCGCTGACGCCGTTCGTCCTGACGATGTTCCTGCTCTCGCGCTGGGCGGGCGGCCTTGTTGACCGCTACGGCGCGAAGCTGCCGCTGGTCGTCGGCCCGGCGATGGCGGCCGCCGGCTTCGCGCTCCTCGCGCGGCCGGGCGTCGGCGGGGGCTACTGGACGGGCTTCTTTCCGGCCGTGATGGTGATGAGCTTGGGGATGGCTGCGAGCGTCGCGCCGCTGACGACCGTCGTTATGACCTCCGTCGCGGAGCGTCACGCCGGCGTCGCCTCCGGCGTCAACAACGCCGTCTCAAGACTCGCGTCTTTGCTCGCCGTGGCGGCGCTCGGCGTCGTCATCCTGAGCGCCTTTAACAGTCAGCTCGACCGCCGCCTCGCCGCGCTCCCGCTCGCGCCCGAAGCTAGACGGCAGTTGGACGAGCAGCGCACGAAGCTCGCGGCGGCGGAAGTGCCCGCGGGCGCGGCCGCCGCGACGAAGGCCGCGCTCGAACGGGCCCTGGACGAATCATTCGTTTCGGGCTTCCGCGTGGTCATGTTCATCGGGGCGGGCCTGGCGCTGCTGAGCGCGCTGAGCGCCTGGCTGATGATCGAAGGGAAGGGGACTCGGGCCAGAAAAAAGGGGGCGCGCTCGCCGTAAAGTGACGCATCTTCGGGGCGAACTTATTCGTATAGCTCTGTACAGCTTTAACCGAAGTTCAGGGGTCAAGAAGGACAGCGGCCAACCACTAATCCACACGAAACCACGCGAAAGATTTTCCGCCCGCTTCGTGCCGTTTCGTGTGACTTGGTGGCTCGGCCTCTTTCCCTTCTTTCATTGTCGTCCGGTCTTGGATTAAACTAGCGGCCTCCCGAATCATGAAAATGATTCCTCAAAAAACCATCGCGCATTACAGGGTCATGGAGTCGCTCGGCGCGGGCGGCATGGGCGCGGTCTATAAGGCGTACGACGAGCGGCTCCACCGCGTCGTCGCGCTCAAGCTCCTGCCGCCCGACCACACGGCGCAGGAGGAGCGCCGCCGCCGCTTCTTTCAGGAGGCGCGCGCGGCCTCGGCCCTCAATCACCCGCACATCCTCACCGTCTATGAAGTCGGCGAGGACGCGGGCCAGCCCTTCATCGCGATGGAGTACATTGAGGGCGAGACCCTGCGCCAGAAGATAGAGGCGCGGAAATTCGAGGTCCGCGAGGCTCTGGAAATCGCCCTCCAGATCGTCGGCGGGCTCATTAAGGCGCACGAGGCCGGCATCATTCACCGCGACCTCAAGCCCGAGAACCTGATGGTCAGCCGCGACGGCTACGCGAAGATTCTCGACTTCGGCATCGCGAAGCTCGCCCCGCGCCGCAAGCGGGCGGTTGCGGCCGACAGCGCGCAGGAGACGCTCGTCCGCGTCAATACGCAGTCGGGCGCAGTCCTCGGCACGATCAACTACATGTCGCCCGAGCAGCTCCTGGGCCAAAAGGTTGACGTGCGCTGCGATATCTTCAGCTTCGGCGTCGTGCTCTGCGAGATGCTGACGGGCGCGCGCCCCTTCGCGGGCGAGAACCAGATCGACACGATGCACGCCATCCTGCACGAGGAGCCGCGCCTGCGCGACCCCATCAAGTCGCAACTCTCCGCGGACCTCCAGCGCATCCTCGACAAGGCGCTCGCCAAAGCGCCGAAGCACCGCTACCAGACTTGCGCGGAGCTGGCGGCCGAGCTGCGCGACCTCAAGCGCGCCCTCGAACTGGGCCAGGTCGTGCCGACCGAGAAGACCCGCACGCGGCTCGTCCTGAAGCGCGTCACGCCGCAGCCGCGCCCCGCGCGCGGGATAGACTACGAGAGGGAGCTGAACGAGACGCAGCTTCAGGCGGTGACGACGACCGAGGGGCCGCTCCTCATCGTCGCGGGCGCGGGCACGGGCAAGACGCGCACGCTCGTCTATCGCGTCGCGCGCCTGATAGAGACGGGCGTGCGGCCCGAGTCCGTGCTGCTCCTGACCTTCACGCGCCGCGCGGCGACGAGCATGCTCGCGCGCGCGGCCGCGCTGGCCGACGCCCGCTGCCAGCGCGTCTCCGGCGGCACCTTCCACAGCCTGGGCCATTCCGTGCTCAGGAAGTATTCGGAGGAGGCGAATGTTAACCGCAACTTCACGGTGCTCGACGGGAGCGACACGGAGGACTTGATTGACCTGCTGCGCCGGCAGATGCACCTGGCCCGCGACCGGCGCTTCCCGCGCAAGCGCACCGTCTGCGCCGTCTTCAGCATGATGGTCAACAAGGTCCTCCCGCTCGAAGACGTGCTCAGGCAGTCTTACCCGCACTTCCTCGACGAGCTTCCCGCCCTCGCAGAACTCTACAACGCCTTCGAGGAGTTCAAGCGCACGCGGCAGATGCTCACCTACGACGACCTGCTCGTGCGCCTGCGCGAGGCGCTCGACCGCAGCACGGAATTGTGCCAGCGGCTCTCGGACCAGTACCGCTACATCATGGTGGACGAGTACCAGGACACGAACAAATTGCAGGCGCAGATCGTGCGGCTGATGACCGCCGCGCACGACAACGTCGCGGTCGTCGGCGACGAATGCCAGTCCATCTACTCGTTCCGCGGCGCGAGCTACAGGAACATGCTTGAGTTCCCGGAGCTTTTCCCTTCGGCCCAGGTCATCAAGCTCGAAGAGAATTTCCGCAGCACGCAGCCCATCCTCGACGTGGCGAACGCCATCATCGCGGACGTGAAGGAGGGCTACGCCAAGCGCCTCTACTCGCGCGTCGGCGAAGGGCCCGCGCCCGTGGCCGTCAGCGCGCGCGACGAGAACGAGCAGTCGCGCTTCGTCGCCGAGCGCATAGAGGAGCTGCGCGAGGAGGGCGTCGGCCTGGGGGAAATCGCCGTGCTCTTTCGCGCCAGCTCACACTCGTTCGATTTAGAGATTGAACTCGGCAAGCACGGGCTGCCGTTCCGCAAGTTCGGCGGCATCAAGTTCGCGGAATCGGCCCACGTCAAAGACGCGCTCTCGTTCCTGCGCCTGGTCGTCAACCCCTCGGACACGCTCTCCTGGTTCCGCGCGCTGAAGCTGATTGACCACGTCGGCGACGCGACCGTCAACCAGATACTCGATTACCTGGGCGTCGAGCGCAAAGAGTTCAGGGCGTCCAGGGCGAAGGAGGGTCTGTTCAAGAAGCTGCACCGCTTCCCGGCGAAGGCCGGCTATAAAGAACAACTGGTCCGGCTGGCGCGCATGCTCTGCGGCCTCGTCGAGAACAGATCGCCGAGCGCGCAGCTCTCGGCCGTGCTGCGCTTTTACAGGCCCGTCTTGAAGACGAGATACGACGACCACCCGCGCCGCGCGCGCGACCTCGAACACCTCCAGGCAATCGCCAAGCGGTATAAGAACTCCGCGGACTTGTTGTCGGACGTGGCGATGGACCCGTCGGACGCGGCGCAGGCGAACGGGCGGGCGCGCGCCGGGGCGGGCGAGGTGACGCTCTCGACCGTGCACTCGGCGAAGGGGCTCGAATGGGACACGCTGTTCGTCATCTGGATGACCGACGGCTGGTTCCCCTCGTCGCGCTCCGCGGACGAGTTCGAGGACCTGGAGGAGGAGCGCCGGCTGCTCTACGTCGCCGCGACGCGGGCCAAGCGTCAGCTCTACTTCGTCTACCCCTTGAACGCTTATCGCGGCGCAGACGGCGACTCCTTCCCCGTCGTCTCGCGCTTCCTGGACCCGATCCCGCTCGCCATCCTCCAGCACGCCTCGCTCTCCGGGGACGAGTAAAACTCGAAAGCCTTTCTTGGTCCAACTCTTTGCGCCTTTGCGTGAGGAAAATAAGTTTCACGCAAAGGCGCTCAGAGTTGGGCCAATTCTGTTGCTTTCAGGTGATATCAGAGTGCTTGCAAAAAAAGATTGACATCACGGGGCCGAAGGATTAGCATCGGCGCGTTCATCGGTAAATTACTCCTCTTCGCGCGCTCGGCTTTCCAACCGGCTGGACCAATTTCTCGGCCACGCCGGCCCGATTCGCCCCGCTCGCGGCAAGGGACAGTCTGATACACCTCCCGCGAAGTGCTCGCGCTGTCGCTTCAACAATCTTTCCATCAAGGGTCTTCAAGCTCGGGTTCAGAGGTTTTGGATTGTCACCCGCCGGGGTGACCCGTCTGGCACTACCGCCCTCGCCGGCCGAACTCTGGGGATCGTCTCGTCCATTCGTTTAAGCATGACAACTGAAGCCCGCGGCGCGTCCGCTCGGCCGGGCCGGGCCGGGCACCCTCAACCCCTTCGGAGAGAGATATGTCTGTCAAAATAAATTGGTCCTGCAACGTCCAGGTCATCAACGGCCCGAAGCTTTCCGGGGCCGACACCGTCGAGGTGGACGCCTACGACAACATCGAAGTTAACGTGCCGAAGAAGGTCGGCCCCGACAACGGCAAGGCCAACGTCGATGTCCAGCCCGGCGCGCAAACCAAAGTCATGTTCCTGCTGATCCAGGCCGGGACGTACCAGGGCGGCCCCGTCAGCTACAAGATCGAGGGGTCCACCAAGTCCGTCAAACTCGACGCGCAGCAGTTGATGATCGGCTCCGGCGCGGTCGGCCTGCTCGACGGAGCCCCGACCAAGCTGAACTTCGAGAACTCGGGCGCGGCGGACGTTCCAGTCCGCATCCTGATCGGGCGCAAGGCGACCTGAAAACTCGCCGCCCCGCCGCCCGTCGCCGCCTCGGCGCGCGCGCAAATTTTTGAGAAGGAGACTTTCCCATGCCTGTCCACGTGACTTACCCAGGCGTTTACATCGAAGAGGTCCCGAGCGGCGTGCGCACCATTACGGGCGTCGCGACCTCCATCACGGCCTTCGTGGGGCGCGCGCGGCGCGGCCCCGTCAACGAGCCCGTCGTCGTCAACAACTTCGGCGACTACGAGCGCACGTTCGGCGGCCTCGCGACGACCGACCCGATGGGCTACGCCGTCCGCGACTTCTACCTGAACGGCGGGAGTCAGGCCATCATCGTCAGGCTCTTCGCGGGCGCGACCGACGGCGTGGCGACGATCAACGCCGGCACACTGGCCCTCGCCGCTTCGAGCCCCGGCGCGTGGGGCAACAAGCTGCGCGCCGAGGTCGATTACGACGGGATCACGGCCGACGTGGCGTCGCAGTACAGTCTCACGCCCGGCGACCTCTTCAACCTCTCCGTCTTCGAGAAAGGCACGGGGCCGGGCGGCACGAACCGCCTCCTGGAGCGGCTGGTCAACCTCTCCGTCACGGACAACTCCCGCCGCGCCGACAGGATTCTGGACAGCCAGTCGCAGTACGTCCGCGTGCAGCCCCCGCTGCCGGCGGCGATTCCGGCCGACGGCTCCTCCGGCGATGCCAACGCGGACGGCGCAGACAGCGGGCCGCTGGGCCAGTTGGAGTATGAGGGCGTCGTGGCGGATAAGACCGGCCTCCACGCGCTCGAAAAGGCGGACCTCTTCAACCTCCTGTGCATCCCGCCGGACACGCGCGGCGGCGACGTGCCCGTGGACGTTTACAAGGCCGCGATGCAGTTCTGCGCGGACCACCGCGCGCTGCTCATCGTCGATTCGCCCGCCGCGTGGAGCGCCAACAAGGCCCAGGCCGCGGCCAAAGCCGTGACGGGCTTCTCCGCGCTCGGCCTGAACGGCATCGCCTCGCGCAACGCCGCGCTCTACTTCCCGCGCGTCGTCGAATCAGACCCCTTGCGCGAGGGGCAGGCCGACACCTTCGTCCCCTGCGGCATCATCGCCGGCGTGATGGCGCGCACGGACACGCAGCGCGGCGTCTGGAAAGCGCCCGCCGGATTGGATGCGACGCTCAACGGCCCGCAGGCGCTCGAAGTCAATCTGACGGACGCGGAGAACGGGATGCTGAACCCGCTCGGCGTCAACTGCCTGCGCTCGTTCCCCGTCACGGGGCGCGTCGTCTGGGGCGCGCGCACCTTGCGGGGCGCGGACCAACTCGCGGACGAGTACAAATATGTGCCAGTTCGCAGGCTCGCCCTCTTCATCGAGGAGAGCCTCTACAGGGGGACGCAGTGGGTCGTCTTCGAGCCGAACGACGAGCCGCTCTGGGCGCAGATTCGCTTGAACGTCGGCGCGTTCATGCAGAACCTCTTCCGCCAGGGCGCTTTTCAAGGCAAGACGCCGAAGGAGGCTTACCTGGTGAAGTGCGACAATGAAACGACGACGCAGAACGACATCAACCTGGGAATCGTCAACATCCTCGTCGGCTTCGCCCCGCTCAAGCCGGCCGAGTTCGTGATCATCAAGATTCAGCAGCTGGCGGGCAAGATCGAAGTCTAAGGAGGAGGATGAGCGATGGCCCAATTCAGCGTCAACGCGCAGCGTTTCGACCCCTACAAAAATTTCAAGTTCCGCGTCAAGTGGGACGGCCGCTACGTCGCCGGCGTGAGCAAGGTCGGGATGCTCAAGCGCACGACCGAGGTGGTCAAGCACCGCGAGGGCGGCGACCCCTCGACCACGCGCAAGTCGCCCGGCCGCACCGAGTACGACGCCATCACCCTGGAGCGCGGCGTGACCCACGACACGGAGTTCGAGAAGTGGGCCAACAAGGTCTGGAACTTCGGCTCGGGGCTCGGCGCGGAGGTCTCGCTCAAGGACTTCCGCAAGGACCTTATCATCGAGCTTTACAACGAGGCGGGCCAACTCGTCATCGCCTACCACGTCTTCCGCTGCTGGGTCTCCGAGTACCAGGCCGCGCCCGACCTCGACGCCAACGCCAACGCCGTCGCCATCCAGCACATCAAGCTGGAGAACGAGGGCTGGGAGCGTGACACGAGCGTGACGGAGCCGAGTGAGCCGCGCTTCACGGAGCCCGCCGCGTAGTGGCTTATGCGACTGCTCACCGCCCCGGAGTTGCTGGACGCTTGGGAGCAGGGACTCGGCCGGCCGCAAGTCGAGCGCGCTCTTCTGCTGCTCGCCGCCTCGACCGATGAGGGCGCGGACGCGTTGGCGCGGCTGAGCGTCGGGCGGCGCGACGCGCTCCTGCTCGACATGCGCGAGCTGACCTTCGGCCCGCGCCTCGTCAGCGTCTCGGCGTGCCCCGCCTGCGGCGAGCGCATGGAGGCGGCCTTTAACGTCGCGGACCTGCGCGTCGGGCCCGGAGACGGGGAGCAGCGGGAAGCCTTCGAGCTGAACGTCAACGGGCACCAGGTTCACTTCCGCTTGCCAGACAGTTTGGACCAGATGGCGCTCTCGGCCTGCGCGGACGTGACGGCGGCCCGCGACCTGCTCCTGCGGCGGTGTTTGCTGAGCGTCTCGCACGGGGGCGAAGAGGGGGGCGCGGGGAAGTTGCCGCCGGAAGTGTCGGGGCTGGTCGCGCGCCGGATGGAGGAGCTGGACCCGCAGGCCGACCTCCAACTCGGGCTGAGCTGCGGCGTTTGCGCGCACGCGTGGCAGGAGGCTTTCGACATCAGTTCTTTCTTCTGCGCGGAGCTGGACGCGTGGGCCAACCGCCTGCTCCTGGAGACGCACACGCTGGCGCGCGCCTACGGCTGGCGCGAGCGCGACATTCTCATGATGAGCGCGGCGCGCAGGCAGTTCTATCTCAACCTGGTCGGCTCTTGATTCCGAAACGTTTTGGGCCGTATGAGTAACTTCCTGGACAACCTGGCCTCACGCAGCCTCGGGCTCGCGCCCGTGGCCCGGCCGCGGCTCGCGTCCCGCTTCGAGCCTCCGCCGAACGCGCCACGCCTCCCGGCCTCCGCGCCCGCCGAAGGCGACGGAAACGAAAGAGGCGTCGAGGGCGGGGCGCGGAACGCGCGGCCCGAGGCCCGTCAGCCCGAGACGCGCGCCGCCGAGTACAGGCGCGCTGTGCCAATTCCGCCGCCGGACGCGCCGCGGGCAGAACGGACCGAAAGAGGAAGTCAGGCCGCGCCGCCGAAGCAAAGCCCGCCGCCCGGCCCGGCCGTCGCGCAAGTTCCCGTGCGTCCCGTCGAGACACGCGCGCAGAGTGCTCAGCCGGACGCTGCTTCCGACGCGCCGCCCGCCGCGCCGCCCACGTCTTCCTTGACGGAAGGGGCGCGGGCGGGAGAAGACGCGAGAAGGACTGCTTCAAAGAGTGAAGACGACGACGCCGCGCTCGACAATCGCGTCCGCCGCCTGATGGCTAATAGCCTTCACGTCGGGCAAGGGAATGAGGCCGCGGGCGGCGCTCCGCCGGTCGCACAATCGCCCGCGCGGCGAGACGAGACGCCCGAGAAGACGCAGACCATTCGCGTGACTATCGGGCGCATAGACGTGCGCGCCGTGACAGCGCCCGCGCCGCAGGAGCAGCGCCGCGCGCCCGCGCGCCCGGCCCCGCAGCTCTCACTCGCCGACTACCTGAAGCAGCGCGGCGGAGGGAGGCGATGAGCACAGCACTCGCCATAGCGTCCGTCACCGCCGTCCTGAAGGACCTCTTGAACAACGGCCTGATTGACCACAACGTCTCGGGCGTCGTCGGCCAGTCCGTGCTCGTCAGCTCGCTCCCGCCTGACCGCATCGCGACCGACCCGGCCAACGAGAAGAGTCAACTCAACCTCTTCCTCTACCAGGTGACGCCGAACGCCGGCTGGCGCAACGTCGGCCAGCCCTCGCGCGACGGCCGCGGCGACCGCCTGACCAACCCGCCGCTCGCGCTCGACCTTCATTACCTGCTCACGGCCTACGGTGAGCAGGAACTGCACACGGAGATACTGCTCGGCTACGGGATGCAACTGCTGCACGAGACGCCCGTGCTCACGCGCGACGCCATCCGCCGCTCGCTCGTCCCCGCCGACATCCTAGACCCAGGCGACTTGCCCCCGGCGCTGCAAGGCTTGTACGCGTCGGGGCTCGCCGAGCAGGTCGAGCAGGTCAAGATTTGCCCGATGTCAATCAGCACGGAAGAGATTTCGAGACTGTGGTCCGCCTTCCAGGCGAAGTACCGCCCGACGGCCGCGTATCAAGCGACGGTCGTGTTGATAGAGAGCCGCAGCGGACGGGCGCGCTCCGGGCTCCCCGTGCGCGAGCGCAACGTCTACGCCGTGCCCTTCGCGCAGCCCTTCATCGAAGAGGTGCTGTCGCAGGAGAACGACCTTGCGCCCGTCGTCGCCGGGCAGCCCATCCTCGCGGGCCACAACCTGATTCTGGCGGGACGCCAACTGCGCAGCGACGACACGCGCGTCAACGCCGGGGGGATTGAAGTGACGCCCCTGTCGGGCGACATCACGCCGGCGCGCGTCAAGTTTCAACTGCCGGCGGCGCTCCTCGCGGGCGTGCAGGGCGCGCAGGTGGTCCAGTACAGGTTGATGGGCACGCCGGAGAATCCGCACGTCGGCCTGGCGTCCAACGTGGCGGCGTTCGTGCTCCGCCCGACCGTGACGAGCGCGACCGCCTTCACGCAGCCGGGGAGTGGGCCAAATTTGCTTTCCGGGACAATCAATTTGCAGGTGACGCCGCCGGTCGGGCGCGAGCAGCGCGTCCTCCTGCTCCTCAACGAGCTGAACCCGCCCGCCGCCCGCCCGCCGTTCGCCTACAGCTTCGAGGCCCCGTCCCCCTATCAGTTGATCGTTCCTCCGCAAACCCCGCCGCCGACGGACGGCGACTTCGGCGTCCCCATCCGCGACGTGCAGACGGGTACCTATCTGGTGCGCGTGCAGGTGGATGGGGCGGAGAGCCCGTTGGAGACGGGCGCGGGCGGCAAGTACGTCAAGCCCGCGGTGGACATCGTATGAGCGAGACCATCGGAAATTGGTACGAGGCGAACCAGCGCGATTTGCTGGCGCGGCTCGCTGCTGTCGGCGAGGCGCTGAAAGAGCACGCGGCGCGCGTCTCGGGCCGCGCGGCAGCGTTCGGGGGCGAAGAACTGGCCCAGGCGACGGCCGAAGAGATTGGCACAGACTCGTCGGCTCCGCCCGCGCCCGGCGCGGACGAGTCGGAAAGCGCGCCGCGAGTTTCGACGGCGCTGGACCACTTGTGCGAGGTCTTCTCCCTGTCAACTTTCGAGCGCGATTTGCTGCTGACGTGCGCCGGCGTGGAACTCGACGCGGGCTTCGCGGAGCTGTGCGCGGCGGCGCACGGCGAGACGCGGCGCGCGTACCCGACCTTCGGCCTTGCGCTCGCGGCGCTCCCCGAAGCCCACTGGTCGGCGCTCACTTCAAACGCCCCGCTGCGCCGCTGGCGGCTGATAGAGATCGAGCAAGGCCACGACCCGCTGGTCAACGCGCGGCTGCGCATAGACGAGCGCGTGCTGCACTACCTGGCGGGAGTCTCTCATCTGGACGAGCGTTTGCGCGGGCTGGTCGAGCCGCTGGCGGCCCCGGAGGAGTTGCCCGAGTCGCACCGCGCGCTGGCTCGGCGCGTCGCGGAATTCTGGACCAACGACCCCAATCATCGAAGAGACGAGGCTTCGGCCGTAGTCTTCCTCTCGGGGGCGGACGCAGCCGGCAAGCGGGCAGTGGCGGCGGCGGCGGCGGCCGAACTCGGCCTCGGCCTGCACGTGATGCGCGCGGCGGACGTGCCGCCACTCGTCGCCGAGCGCGAGGCGCTGGCCCGCCTCTGGGAGCGTGAGGCCGTGCTGCAAGGGAGCGCGCTGCTCCTCGAACAGGACGAGCGTGAGAACACGCATGCCGTGCTCTCCTTCGTCGAGAGCGTGCGCGGGATGCTCTTCGTCGCCGGGCGCGAGACGCTGCGCCCGCGCCAGCGGCCGGCCCTGCGCCTGGACGTGCGCAAGCCCTCGGCCGCCGAGCAGCGCCAGCTCTGGGAGAAGGTGCTCGGCCCTCTGGCCCACGACTTGAACGGCGAACTGGAAGTGCTCGCCTCGCACTTCGACTTCGGCCCGGAGACGATTCGCGCCGCGAGCGTCCAGGCGCGCGAGGGTTTTGTGCGCGAGAGCGACGAAGCGCCAGCCCGCGTGCTCTGGGACGCCTGCCGCGTCCAGGGTCGCACGCGGCTTGACGAACTGGCACAGCACATCGAGCCGCGCGCCGCCTGGGAAGACCTGGTGCTCCCCGAGCACCAGTTGCGCAGCCTGCGCGAGATCACCGCGCACGTGCGCCAGCGCGCGAAAGTTTACGAGGCGTGGGGCTTCGCCTCGAAGGGCTCGCGCGGCCTCGGCATCAGCGCGCTCTTCACGGGCGCGAGCGGGACGGGCAAGACGATGGCGGCGGAAGTCTTAGCCAACGAACTCAGGCTCGACCTCTACCGCATAGACCTGAGCCAGGTCGTCAGCAAGTACATCGGCGAGACGGAGAAGAATCTGCGGCGCGTCTTCGACGCGGCCGAGGAGAGCGGCGCGGTGCTGCTCTTCGACGAGGCGGACGCGCTCTTCGGCAAACGCTCGGAAGTCAAAGACAGTCACGACCGCTACGCCAACATAGAGGTCAGCTACCTCTTGCAGCGCATGGAGGAATACCGCGGGCTCGCCGTCCTGACGACGAACCTGAAGACGGCGCTCGACAAGGCGTTCCTGCGCCGCCTGCGCTTCGTGGTCCAGTTTCCCTTCCCGGACGCGCAGTCGCGCGCGCGCATCTGGCAAAGAATCTTCCCGCTCGCCACGCCGACGGAAAATTTGGACCCGAAGAAACTCGCGCGCCTGAGCATCGCCGGCGGCAACATCCGCAACATCGCGCTCAGCGCCGCCTTCCTCGCCGCGGACGAGAACGCGTCCGTCACGATGGCCCACCTGCTGCGCGCCGCGCGCGGCGAGTACGAGAAGTTGGAGAAGCCTCTGACGGAGACCGAAAGCGGGGGCTGGGTATGAAGCTGACGAACGTGGAGCTGCACATAGAGGAGCTGGTACTGCACGGCTTCGCGCCCTCAGACCGCTACCGCATAGGCGAGATGGTCGAGCGCGAATTGGCCCGCCTCTTCGCGGAAGAGGGCGTCCCCGCGGCGTTCACCAGCGGCCTTGAGACACCGCGCCTGGACGCGGGCGCTTTCCACGTCGCGGCGAACTCCAGGGCGGAGGCCGTCGGCGCTGAGGTGGCGCGGGCGGTTTACGGAGGGTTGAAGAGTTGAGCGACCACGCGCGAACAGAGACGAAGGCCGCCGCGGAGTCGCCGCACGCGTCGGCACACGCGTCGGCGCACGCGGGGCTGCTCCAACGCAAGTGCGCCTGCGGCAGCTCGGCCGGCATCACCGGCCACTGCTCGGACTGCGATGGGAAGCGTTTGACGTTGCAGCGCAGCGCCGTGGGGAAGGACGAGCTGCGGACCATTCCGCCCGTCGTTGACCGGGTGCTGAGCGGCGCGGGCGAGCCCCTGAACCCGCAGGCCCGCGCCCAGATGGAGTCGCACCTCGGGCACGACTTCGGCCGCGTGCGCGTGCACACCGACGCGCGGGCCGCCGAGTCTGCGCGCGCCGTCAACGCCAACGCCTACACGGTCGGGCAACAGGTCGTCTTCGCCTCGGGCAAGTACCAGCCGCAGACGAGCGAGGGCCGCCGCCTGCTCGCGCACGAGTTGACGCACGTCGCGCAGCAGGCCGCGGGCAAAGTGCCGGGCGCGCAGGCGGCCGGCGACGCGAGCGAGGCCGAGGCCGACCGCAACGCGGGGGCAATCGGCGGCCCGCGCGCGGCGGGCGTTCGGCATAGCGTCACGGCCGGCGTGGTCCAGCGTCAGCCGGAGGCGCGCGACGGGGAGACGGACAAAATCCTGGGCGCGGCGGTTCGCGCGGCGCGCGAGCCGGACGACCGGACGCTCATGATGATACGCGGCTCGGAGATCACCTACCGCCTGATAGGCAAATTTCTGCCGGGTTACTCCGCCAAGCTCAGCGGCGTCGGCTACGACCAGAACATCAAAGGCGTGAAGGCGGAAAGAGTCAAAGGCGTGAAAGCGGAGAATGCCGATTCCATCTCCGTGACCGTCGGCAGAGATTTCATACTGGGCACGAACGCCGCCACTTTGAAGACGCACGCCGCGGAGGTCGAGCAGGAACTCAGGAAGAGCGGCGTCGCCCCGTCGGTCGCGGCCGCGGCACCCGCCGCGGCGGCGGCGCAGACGACAGAGGCCGCGCCGACAGTCGAGGCCGCGAAAACTGAAGAAGGCGCGCAGGGGCCGCAGGTCGCCCCGCCGGTCAACATGAGTGCCAACTACACGCCCGCCGGCGGGGGAGAGTTGAAGAACAGGGGCGGAGACACCTACGAGAAGTTCAAGGGCGACCTCGGCGAGCTGCGCGCGACGAGCGAGGGCGGGGTCAAGGGGGGTGCCGCCGGCTACGGGACCAGGGCCGCGCCGAAAATCGAGTTCGAGGTGCTGCTCAAGGCGTTCCCTGGGATGGCGAAGGACGTGGGCGCTGACAAAAACCGTGAGGAGCAGGCCAGGAAGTACGTGGACAGCCTCAACCTGGCGTTCAAGGTGATGAAGATTGACACGGTCGAGGCGCAGGCCAATTACCTCTCACACGCCTTCGTCGAGTCGGCACAGTTCCGCCAGTTCATAGAGACGCAGGGCTGGCTCAACCACGCCAAAGACGAGTCCAAGAAATTGGACCAGTCGTGGGTCACCGACCCGAAGAAGTTGAAGCTGGACGACAAGTACCTGGAAAAGACTTACAACGCGAAGCCCCCCGAGAGCGAGGCGGAGAGGAAAACCCCCAAAGCCGTCGAGGCCGCCGACCGCAAGAGGACCGTCAGCCCGACGGGGGAGCCCCTGTTCTACGGGCGCGGCCCCGTCCAGGTGACGCACAACTACAACTACATGGAAGTGATCGCCATGCTCGAAGTGGCCGTCGAGCAGTACCAGAAGGAGGCGGCGAAGCCGGACATCACGCCGGAGGCGAAGAGCGAGGCGCTGAGCTACGCGGCGCTGGCGCGCGAGGCGGCCAACGCCGTCAAGACCGACCCGGAAGAGGCCGCCAACCCGAAATACACTTTCCTCTTTTCGGCCGCCTACATGAAGAGGCGGAGGGCGGACGTGACGGTCGCGGACCCGGACAAGGAAGGGGTCAAGCCGTGGTCGGGCGCAGACGCCAAGAGCCGCTGGGTGGCGGGCGGGTTGCAAAAAGAGGGTTCGGCGCAGGCTGACGCGCTGAAGGACAAGCAAGGGGCCTACGACAGAATCCTCCCGCTGCTCATGTGCGAGGCGAAGAAGGCCGGGGTCAAAGTGAAGAAGGCGTTCAAGTGTTAGCGCCGGAAGCCGAAGGGGTGCAGGCGAGGTGAACGAGCGCGTTGCGGCCGAGCCGCAGAAAATTGTGAAGAGCGCGGACAGCACGCCCGAGACATCGGCGCGCGTCCTGCGGCGCAAGTGCGCGTGCGGCGGCGCGGGCGGCGCGGGGCTCTCCGGCGACTGCTCCGAGTGCGACCGCCAGCGCCTCTCGCGCAAGACGCGCCACGCGGCGCACGCCGCGCCCGCGCACCGGCAACCGCCGGAAGCGGAAGCGCCGCCGCCCGTCGTTGACGAGGTGCTCGCCTCTTCTTCGGGCCAGCCGCTCGACGCCGCGACGCGCGCGCTGATGGAGTCGCGCCTGGGCCACGACTTCGGGCGCGTGCGCGTGCACACGGACGTGCGCGCCGCCGCGTCGGCCGACGCCGTTAACGCGCTGGCCTACACGGTCGGGCGGCAGGTGGTCTTCGGCGCGGGGCAGTACCGGCCGGACACGCAGGCGGGCCGCCGGCTGCTCGCGCACGAATTGGCACACACAGTTCAGCATGGCGCGGGCGGCGCGGGACGCTTTCACGGCAAGCTTGAGATAGGCTCGCCCGACAGCACCGACGAGCGCGAGGCCGACCGTGCGGCCGAGGCCGTCGAGGGCCGCGCGGGCGTTGGGCCAAAACTTTTCGGGAAGGCGGGCGGCGCGCGGCCCGTCCTGCGGCGCAAGACGGGCAACGTGGGGAGTTGGTTCCGCGGGCTCTTTTCCAGTTTGCTCTTCGGCACTTTCGCCTTCCCAGACAGTTGGCTCCAGGACTATTTGAGGAAGCTCGACGAGACGGGCGACATCGAGGGCGACCCGGACAGCGACGACAAGGCGCGCGAGATCGTCAACACGTGGCGCAAGGGCGGGAGCCCGTTCGTCCTGACGGCGCGGCGCAAGGCGCTGCTCATTCACGAAATGCTCGACGGCCCGACGCTCTGGGGCGACGAGGACGCCATCCTCGAACTGCTCGAACGCTCCTACAACTACGAGTTGAGCTACATCTTCGGGCCGGGCGGTGTCACCGCCAGTCGCCTGGCCGAAGACGTTCCGAACAAAATCGGCGACCGCCTGCGCACCTTTTTCCTGGAGCGTTTCGAGGGCGGGTGGGAGTCTGTGAAGGAAGGCAAAGACGTACGCCCGAGGGGAGAGCCCGTCCCGCTCGGGCAGGAGTTGCCCCCGGTCGGCGCGATTGAGTACCACCAGGAATTCTTCTCTGGGGGCACGACCGGGTGGGACGTGCCGTGCGTCCTCGGCATTCTCTGCACTCAGGACCGCGCCGTCGTTGACAAGCTGCCCACGCTCAAGGTCAAGAGGATGGGGCGCATCGACGTGACGCAGTGGAAATTCGACGGCACGTCCTGGGCCAGCAAGCTCGTGCACCCCGTCGGCGTCAACAAGGCCGACGAGAAATTGGTCGCCCTCGTGAAGAAGTCTTCGTGCAGCACCGCCGCGCAGACCATGTATCACGAGGTGCATCACCAGCACCAGCCCGCGGAGGTCAAGCAGACGGTCTTCATGATGGAGGTGGACGCCTACACGGAGGCCGAAAAGTGGGCCATTGCGCGCGGCCTCCCGGAGCAGCCGACGGACATGGACTCGCCCCCGCTGCGCGAGAGGGACAGCCAGGGAAAGCCGAGGCCGAGCGAAGAGGGGATCAAAGGGAAGGTGACCAGGATTTACGGCGGGCCGACGCCCGAGTCCGGCGGGCAGGTCATAGGCCACACGGAGCCCAACAAAACCAAAGTCAAGACCCCCACCGGGGAGACGGAGCGGGAGTCCATCGCCGGTGAAACGTACCTGCAACAGCCGCCGCACTTCGAGGGCGAGGAGGCGCTCGATCCCAAAGAGTGGAAGTGTCCCGCGACCCCCTCAAGCGGGCCGCTCATCCAGCGTCAGTGCGCCTCCTGCGGCGGCGCGGCGGGACCGGCGGGCGAGTGCGAAGAATGCGGGAGCGACCGCCCGCCCGGACTCCAGGCCCACCTCAACGTCAGCCAGCCCGGCGACCTCTTCGAGGCCGAGGCCGACCGCATCGCCGACCATGTCATGCGCACGCCCGACCGCGTCACGCACGCCGCCGCCCCGAGCCTGCAAAGGCAAGCGGTCACCGCGACCGCGGCCGCCAGCGAGGGAGTGGCCGGCGCTCCGCCCGTCGTGCAGGAGGTTTTGAACTCGCCGGGGCAGCAGCTCGACGCGCAGACGCGCTTGTTCATGGAGACACGCTTCGGGCACGACTTCGGCCGCGTGCGTGTGCACGCGGACGCGCGCGCAGACGCCTCCACCCGCGCCGTGGACGCGCTGGCCTACACGGTCGGGCGGAGCATAGTCTTCGCCGAAGGGCAGTACGCGCCGGGCACGAGCCGCGGGCGGCGGCTGCTGGCCCACGAGCTGACTCACGTCTTGCAGCAGAGTCGTCCCCCGGCCCGCGCCGAACGCCTCGTCCAAAGGCAGGTCGTGCAGCGGCAGCCGGCGGCCCCCCGCAAGAAGGCGAAGATTCTTTCGGTGGACGAGATCAAGGCGGACAAGGCGCGAAAGGAGAAGCACCAGTACGTGGGCGCTCCGCCCGTGGCGAGGGTGTGCAGCGCGACGAACGTGGACCCGATCAAAGGGAACTGCCAGGCCGAGCTGAAGCCGGGGGCCGAGGTCACGATCATCAGTGGGCAGCCCGGCGCGGGGTGGCTTGAGATTGAAAACACCGGCACCTACAAGCCGCTCGGGCCGGCGCAGAAAGCTTTCATCCTCGGCGTCTTCGCAAAGGAGGTGCCGGTGGCCGCGCCGAAGCCGGCGACGCCCGCCGCCGCCGCGCCGCAGCCGGCGACGCAGCCGGCCGTAGAGACGGTCACGGATCGCGTGAAGAAGCGGATGAACAACCTGCCGCCGGAGGTGAAGTGGGAGCCGCGCGAGGGCCACCCGACCGTCGGCCGCACCGCGCTCGCCATCAACCTCGTTATCACGGCGAAGGATTTTTATTACAACGAGCCGATTGACCACGACGCGGCCCTGACGATCCTTCAGAACGTCAAGAAGAACTTCTCGGACGTGTACCTGACGGACGCTAATTTCACTAAAAAGTTTGCCGGCCTGACCGTGATGGCGCGCGAGAACCTCAACGGGCTGCTCCGCCTCGGGCGGGGCGGGCTGAGCCTGCTCATCACCAAAATCAATACGGGGCAGATCGTCTCTGACAACGACGCGAGTTGGGTGCACCACCAGCGCGAGTTCATCTCGGCCTACGACGTGATGGAAGTCCTGGCCGGCGACCTAGACATCAAGGATGCGGAGGGCGTCCAGCAGGTCCAGGCGGTGACGACGTTTACCGCGCCCAAGGCGTTCGTGGACGGGCTGATGACCGGCCTGAAGATGCACCTCACGGACGAAGACTATAAAACGCTCGCCAAAAAAATCGGCGTCGCCAGCTTGGTCCCGTTCATTTCGATGCCAGTCTTCAACGCGGGCGCGACCGTCGGGATAGCCAGAGACGTCTATGACGCGTTCAAGGGCCTGATTGATCTCGTCGCCAGCCCGGCCAAGATGATCATGCAGATGCTCGACCTAATAAGCACTCTATTGGTTTACGAGGATGCCGCGCGCGCCATCGGCGAGCAACTGGGCGAGCTGAAGAGTAAAGAGATTCACGCCATGATCAACGAAGACATCGCGACCTTTACTTATAAGCTCGGCGAGATGATCGGGCCGACCATCGTTTACGCCATCCTGTGGCTGACAGGGCTCGGCGAGCTGATGCAGGCGGCGGCCATCGAGCGCATGGCGCTGGTCCTCAAGCGGTTCCCGAAAGTCATCGCGGCGGTGGAAAAAATCAGCGCGGGGGTGGCGAAGGTTAAGGCCGCGCTGCCGAAGCGGCGGACGGTGACGGCGGCGGGAGAGGTGGAGCAGGTCGCGAAAGGCGCGGGCAGGGTCGTTAAGGAAGTGGAAGAGGCCGGCAAGGCGGCGAAGGGCGCAGGTCATGCCGCGGAAGAGGCGGGCGAGGCAGCGAAAGGCGCGGGCAAGGTCGTCAAGGAGGGGGAAGACGCGGGCAAGGCTGCGAAGGGTGCGGCCGAGGCCGCCGAAGACACGGGCAAGGCTGCGAAGGGGGCGGGCGAGGTCATCGCCGAGCACACGGCCAACGGGCACGAGTACAAGGTGATGGCAGATGGCAGCGTGGCGCGTTGTTCCGATCACTGCGCCGCACTGCGGAAGCGGATTGAGAGCCTGGCGAACGGGCCTGCTAAAGATAAGCGAAAGATGAAGGCCCTGGAGAAAAAGCTAGACGAGATTGACGCCATCCCTGACCCGAAGGAGAAAGCCAAGAAGGCGGCCGAGTTCGACAAGCAGTTTACGGCCAATCACGGGCCGGGCGAGTGGATGGACGATTTCTCTGTGCAGAACATGAGCAAGGACGCGGCTGCCTACCAGTCACGCGTGACGGGCGCTAAGGCTGGCAAGGGCTATTACCTCAACGATGTCCAGTTCGACGGCTTCGAGCCGGGCAAGTTGATAGACGCTAAGCTCTACACGAACGACGGGCGCTTCATGCGTGATCAGTGGTATCAGTACAACAAAGCCTGGGACATCCTCGATGACGCGAGACGACAGCTGAAAGCGGCCGGCGGGATGCCGATAGAGTGGCGGGTCGCGGGCAGCAACCCCGCCGCTTTGATTGATCAGTTATTCAAGACTCACGGGATTCCGATTACGGTCGTCCACGTCCCGTAACCGAGCGGAGCAACACCAGAATGTCCACCTTTCCCAACTCGCCGCGGCTGCTCAAGGGCGGCATCGTCGTGCTCAACAGCGAGACCTCGACGGTCGAGCGCGTCATCACCTTGCAGTACAACCCGGACACGCTCAGCCGCAGCTTGCAGATTAAGGCCATCAGCGAGGGCGGCGACCGCTCCGAGGCGATGCGCGTCACGGGGCCGCCCGTCGAGACCATCAAGCTCGAAGCCGAGCTGGACGCGACCGACCAGTTGGAGTTTCCCGAGCAGAACAAGGCGGCCGTCGCGGTCGGGATTCACCCGCAGCTCGCGGCGCTCGAAACGCTCGTCTATCCGACGAGCAACCAGCTCCAGGCCAACAACGAACTGGCACAGTCCGGCACGCTCGAAATCATCCCGATGGAGACTCCCCTGACGCTCTTCGTGTGGAGCAAGAACCGCGTCCTGCCCGTCAGGCTGACGGAGCTGAGCGTGACGGAGGAGGCGTTCGACCCGGCGCTCAATCCCATCCGGGCCAAAGTGAGTTTGGGGATGCGCGTCTTGAGCGTCAACGACCTCGAATTCAGCCACAAGGGGAGCAGCATCTTCATGGCCTACCTGCAACAGAAGGAGCGCCTGAGCGCGCTCTACCAGGGCGGGGCTCTCTCCGGCCTGGGCATCACCAAAATTCCGTGAGGTTGAGACGAGATGTTTCCTCCGACGAGTCGTTACTACAGGACGAAGACCGCAGAGTTCGAGGAGGCCGACGGCCGCCGCGTCGTCTACCTGCGCCGCCGCTTCGTCCCCCCGCCCGAGCACTTCGCGACGCTCTTCGAGCACGCGGTGACCGAAGGCGAGCGCCTGGACAACGTCACTTTTAAGTACCTCGGCGACGCTGAACAGTTCTGGCGCGTGGCGGACGCCAACGGGGCCGTGCGCCCCGAAGAGTTGACCGAGACGCCGGGCCGGCGTCTGCGAATCACCCTGCCGGAGGGGGTGCCGGCGACACCCAATGCTTAAAGGCTACCACCTGACATTGATGGTCGGCCCCGTCGAGGCTGTGCCAGTTTCGCAGTCGGTGCTCGACGCGCTGGTGAGCGTGTCGGTGACGAGCGCGGCGGGGAAGCCGAGCGGCTTCCAGCTCTCGTTCAACCTGAGCAACAACTCACCGCTCCACACGCTCTTCATGCTCGCGGGCGAGAGCGCGATTCCCATCATGCGCGTCATCATCGTCGTCACCGTCAGCGGCACGCCCGAAGTCTTGATGGACGGCGTCATCATCAAGCAGGAGGTCGCGCCCTCGAACGACCCCGGCCACTCGACGCTGACCCTGACGGGCTCGGACCTGAGCGCCGTGATGGACCTGATAGACTTCAGCGGCATCCCTTTCCCGGCCATGCCGCCCGAGGCGCGCGTCGCGCTCATGCTCACCAAGTACCTCTTCCTCGGCGTCGTTCCCGGCGTCATCCCGAGCGTGCTGATCGACATCCCCATCCCCATCGACCGCATCCCCGCGCAGCGCGGCACGGACCTCGCCTACATCAACTACCTCGCGGACATGGTCGGCTACACCTTCTACGTTGACCCCGGCCCGGAGGTCGGCATGAGCGTCGCGTACTGGGGGCCGGAGATTAAGTTCGGCGCGCCGCAGCCCGCGCTCAACATCAACCTCGACGCGTACACCAACGTCGAGCGCCTGAGCTTCAGGTACGACGCGCAGGCCGCGGAGCTGCCCATCCTCTTCATCCAGAACCCGCAGACGAAAATCCCGATCCCGATCCCGATTCCGCCCATCACGCCTTTGAATCCGCCGCTCGGCGCGGTGCCGCCGATTCCGATGAAGATCAAGCCGATTCACGAGACGGCGAAGTACAACCCGATTCAGGGCGCGCTGATCGGCCTGGCTAAAGCGTCGCAGTCGGCCGACGTGGTTTCTGGCACAGGCAGCCTGGACGTGCTGCGCTACGGCCACATCCTGAAGGCGCGCAAGCTGGTCGGCGTGCGCGGGGCGGGACTGGCTTTCGACGGACTCTATTACGTCAAGAGCGTGACGCACCACATCAAGCGCGGGGAGTACAAGCAGGATTTTGAGCTGAGTCGCAACGGCCTGATTTCCATCACACCGAAGGTGCCTGTATGAGCGGACTACTCGACAAACTTTTAGAGAGCGCGGAAGGCGAGGGCGGCTCGCCCAAAAAATATTACGGCAAGTACCGCGGCACGGTCATCAACAACATTGACCCGATGCAGATCGGCCGCATACAGGTGATCGTGCCCGACGTTTCCATCATCCCCGGCAGTTGGGCCATGCCGTGCGTGCCGCTCGCGGGCAAGCAGGAGGGCACGTTCATGATCCCGCAGATGGGCGCGGGCGTCTGGGTCGAGTTCGAGCAGGGCGACCCCGATTTCCCCATCTGGGTCGGCGGCTTCTGGGGCATCGCGGCCGAGGTGCCGGCGCTCGCGCTCGTGCCGCCGCCCATCCCGCCGGGCCAGAACATAGTTCTTCAAACTACCTTGCAGAACACCTTGATCATCGGCGACTCGCCGCCGACGCCCATCTCGGGCGGCATCGTCCTGAAGAGCACCACCGGCGCGATGATCGTCGTCAATGACAGCGGCATCTACATCCAGAACGGCAAGGGCGCGTCTATCATGATGGTCGGCCCGGCCGTCACCATCAACGCCGGCGCGGTGGTCATCACTTAAATCTCAACGAGCGGTAGATTCACCACAGAGGGCACAGAGGGCACAGAGGGAAACAGGGGTTTGAAAGAGCAGAGTTAATATTTCGGGTTTGAAATCTGAAATGTTCTTATCTTCCTCTGTGTCCTCTGTGCCCTCTGTGGTGAATTTTCTGTTCCAGTTTCGACCGGAGCAATCTTTTTCACGGAGGACAATTCGATGCCAGGCTTTCTTCTTCACTTGGGGGCGACTGTCCTTTGCTCGCACGGCGGGCAGGCGCAGCCCGCCGCGCCGAACCCGCGCGTGCTCTTGAGCGGCCAGCCCGTCGTCACCATTGCGAGCCCTTACGTCGTCGCCGGCTGCCCGTTCCCGCCGGCCTCGGGCGGCCCTTGCGTCACGGCGCAGTATGTGACGTGCGCCACGCGCGTCACCGTCATGGGCCAGCCCGTGCTGCTGATAGACAGCCAGGCCGTCTGCGTGCCGACGGGGACGCCGCTCGTCAACGTCGTGGCCCAGCCGAGGGTCATAGGGATGTGACGGAGGAATCATGAACGTTGACTTCCCGTACCACTTCGACGGGCGCGGCCGCACGGCCGAGGCCGACCGCGACGCGCACGTCCGCGACCTGATCGAGCAGGTGCTCTTCACCTCGCCCGGCGAGCGCGTCAACCGCCCGACCTTCGGCTGCGGATTGGCCCAACTCGTCTTCGCGCCCAACTCGGAAGAGGTGGCCGCGGCGACGCAGTACCTCGTCCAGGGCGCGCTTCAGCAGTGGCTCGGCGATCTTATCCAGGTCGAGGAGGTGCTGGTTGAGAGCACGGATTCGACGCTGCGCGTGGCGGTGCAGTACGTCGTCCGCAGCACGCAGGAGCGCGAGGTGGCGCGGTTCGCGCAGGGAGGGACGAGCGCATGATCTACTTCTGCTGCGACGCGAAGAGGCGCGGGCGCGTCATTGCTCACGCCACGCTGAACGGCATAGAGTTTCTCGAAGTCTCGGACGACGCGGGCGACCCCGTCGAGGTGCGCCAGCGCACGCTCCTCGTCCACTTCCTCAAAGACCTCGCGGCCGGCTCGCTCGCCGCCGAGAACGTCCGCGTCGAAGGTGGCGAGCGCATTCGCCCGGTCAAAGTCACGAAGGTCACTATTGGGCCAGCGGGCGACAGCAAAGTCTTGTCGGTCGAGGTCGCGGAGCCCGGAGATTTTTCGACCTACACTCTGCGCCTCGTCAAAATCGGCGAGCCCGAGTCGCCGCCGGACGGCTTCGACCCAGTCCTCTCCGCGATTGATTTCTCTTTCAAGGTCGCGTGCCCGAGCGACTTCGACTGCCATGACGAGCAGGTCTGCCCGCCCGAGCCGGCCGGGTCGCCGCAGATTGATTACCTGGCGAAAGACTACCAGAGCCTGCGCCAGTTGATGCTCGACCGCATGTCGGCGCTGATGCCGCAGTGGCGCGAGCGCAACGCGGCCGACCTCGGCGTCGCGCTCGTCGAGATGCTGGCCTACGTGGGCGACTACTTGAGCTACCGGCAGGACGCGGTCGCGACCGAGGCTTATCTGGGCACGGCGCGTCGGCGCGTCTCGGTGCGCCGCCACGCGCGGCTCGTTGACTACTTCATGAACGAGGGCGCGAACGCGCGCGCCTGGGTGCAGGTCCGCACGAGCGCCGACAACGTCAAGCTCGACGAGCGCACGCAGCTCTTCACGCGGCTGCCCGGACAGCTTGCGAGAATCCAGCCCTTCTCGGAGAAGCACGAAGAGGCGCTCAACGCCGGCGCGGTCATCTTCGAGACGATGCACGAGGCCACGCTCTTTCTGGCACACAACGAGATCGAGTTTTACACGTGGGGCGACGAACGCTGCTGCCTGCCGGAGGGGGCCACGCGCGCGACGCTCAGGAACGAAGGCGAGCGGCTCAAGAACTTGAAGGCCGGCGACGTGCTCATCTTCAAAGAGGCGCGCAACCCGCAGGACGGGAACGAGGCCGAGGCTGACCCCGCGCACCGTCACGCCGTGCGGCTGACCGCGATTAAGCCGGCCGCGGACCCGCTCTTCACGGAGGAAGGGAACCCTGCCCAGCAACTGCGCGTCCTCAACATCGAGTGGGGCGCGGAAGACGCGCTGCCTTTCCCGCTCTGTTTGTGGGAGGTCGAAGTCGGGGGCGACGCGAACAACCGGCAGCCCGCGAGCGTCGCGCTCGGTAACATCGTCCTCGCGGACCACGGCCTGACCGTCGAGGACGAATTTCTGGGGACGTATCCGGCGGCCGACGCCGTGCTCGACAAAGTCAGGCCGCACGGCGGCGACCATTGCGACGAGCGTGAGGTCAAGCACACGCCGCCGCGCTTTCAGCCCCAGTTGCGGCACCGCCCGCTTACGCACAGCGCGCCACACGACCCGACGAAGTCTGTGCTTTCCGCGCACGACCTCATGCACCGGCCGCTCTCGGAGTTCCTGCCGTCCGTCCGTTTGAAGGGGGATTTGAACGGCCAGCCCTCTGCGTGGCACCCGCAGCGCGACCTCCTGAACAGCGGTCCCTCCAGCCGCGAGTTCGTCGTCGAAGTCGAGAACGACGGCGCGGCCTCCGTCCGTTTCGGCGACGAACTCTTCGGCTCGCGCCCCGCCGCCGGCACAAACTTCAACGCGACTTACCGCGTCGGCAACGGCGCGCGCGGCAACGTCGGAGCTAACGCCCTGGGCCACGTCGTCACGCTTCAGTCGGCGGTGGTGAGTGTGACGAACCCGATGCCGGCGAGCGGAGGCCGTGAGGCCGAAAGTTTCGAGGAGGTGCGGCAGAATGCGCCCGTCGCCTTCCGCACGCAGCAGCGCGCCGTCACCGCGCGCGACTACGCGGAGATGGCCGAGCGGCACCGGGGGCTTGAGCGCGCCGCCGCGACCTTCCGTTGGACCGGGAGCTGGCGCACGGTCTTCCTGACGGTTGACCGCCTGGGCGGCGCGGAAGTGGACGCGGAGTTCCAGGGCGAGCTGCGCAATCATCTCGAACGCTACCGGATGGCCGGGCACGACCTTGAGGTTGATGGGCCAGTTTACGTCTCGCTCGAAATCGAGCTGGCCGTCTGCGTCAAGCCCGACTACTTCCGCGGCGACGTGAAGAAGGCGCTGCTCGAACTCTTCGGGCGCGGCGTGCTCCCGGACGGGCGGCGCGGCGTCTTTCACCCCGACAATTTCACCTTCGGGCAAACCGTTTATTTGAGCGCGCTCTACGCGGCCGCGCAATCCGTCGAGGGCGTGGACTCAATCGAGATCACGAAGTTTCAGCGGCAGGGCCAGCCGCTGACCGACGCGCTCGACGCGGGCAAGCTTGAGCTTGAGCGGCTGGAGATCGCGCGCCTCGACAACGACCCGAATTTCCCGGAGCGCGGCGTCTTCCGCCTGACGATGAAGGGAGGGCGATGAGCACCAACGTTGGACACGACCACCTGAACGACTGCGGCTGCTGCGAAGGGCTGGCCGTCGAAACGCCCGTCGAAGTCTCTAACCGGCCCGGCCTCTCGGCCGTGGCTTACCGCGTCGGCACACGCGCGCAGTTCAAGCGGACGCTCGTCGCGCGCCTCTCCGACGCGGCGCACCCGCAATTGCGCGCGCTGACCACGCGCGACGCCGACGACTTCTCGCTCGCGCTCCTCGACGCCTGGGCCACGACGGCCGACGTGCTCGCCTTCTACCAGGAGAGAATCGCCAACGAGTCTTACCTGCGCACGGCCACCGAGCGCGTCTCCATTCTCGAACTCGCGCGCCTCGTCGGTTACGAATTGCGCCCCGGCGTCGCGGCCAGCACTTACCTCGCCTTCACCTTGAGCGAAGTGCCGGGCGTGACGCGCAAGACGGCCGAGGCGCTCGGCGTACCTTCGGCGACCGTGATCGACCCCGGCATTAAGGTCCAGAGCATCCCCGGCCCCGAGGAGAAGGCGCAGACCTTCGAGACCGTCGAGCGGATCGAGGCGCGCGTCGAGTGGAACTCTATCCGCCCGCGCCTGACACGCCCGCAGCCGATTAAGACCGACGCCGAAGTCCTCTACCTCGTGGGGCTCACGACCGGCCTGAAGAAAGGCGACGGGCTGCTCGTCGCGCCTCTCGGGCAGGACGCGGCCTTCCGGCAGGTGGCCGAAGTCACGACGGAAGACGCGCGCGGGCGCACGCAGGTCCGCCTGCAACCGCAGGTTGATTACGTCGCCACCGCGATCTCGCTCGCCCCCCCGAGCGTGCCGCCCGTCAGTCAGACGACGAAAAAATATCTGGGCCGGACGGTCAACGCCGTCGAGCTTCACACCGCCGCGCTCGTGGAAAAATTCCGCGTGGTTGACATCTTCGACAACCTCGCCGCCTCGCAGCCGCAGCAGCCCGGCATCCTGGCCCTGCGCGCGCGCGCCAGCATCTTCGGCCACAACGCGCCGCGCTGGCCCGCCCTGCCCGTCATCCAGCGCATCGGCCAGATGGGACGCAATCCCGACAACACCGCGCAGAAAGTTTTCTACCGCGGCCCGTACAGCAACAAGGACAACTGGGTGGACGCGTTCAATTCTCAGAACGGCATCTGGCACACGAAGACCATTCACGACTACCCAGGCGTCGCGTCCGACGCCAAGCACGTCTTCCTCGACAACCTCTACCCGAGCATCGTCAGGGACAGTTGGGTCGTGCTCAAGGACGACGACATGGCGCGCGCGTACAGGGTTGCGGGCGTGCGCGAAGTCTCCAAGTCGGACTTCACGCTGAGCGCCAAGATCACGCGCCTGACGCTCAACACGCGCAGCTACTGGGACAACTTCGGCATCCGCTCGACGACCGTCTTCGCGCAGAGTGAAGAGCTGAAGATGGCGCGGCTGCCGGAGGAGACGCCGGTCGAGGGCTCGTTGGTCGAGCTGGATACGTGGGTGGACGGCCTCGCCGCGGGGCAGAAGATCATCGTCTGCGGCGAGCTTCAGACGGCGCAGGGCGTCACGGCCTGCGAGCTTGCGACGATCAGTAAGGTCGAGCAGGTCATCAAGACCGACGGCTTCACGCGCGTTCATCTGAGTACGCCGCTCGACAACTCTTACGTCCGCGCGAGCGTCACCATCAGCGCCAACGTCGCGCTCGCCACGCACGGCGAAACTGTTAAGGAAACTCTAGGCAGCGGCGACGCGAGCCGGGCTCACCAGCGATTCACCTTGCGTCAACCGCCGCTCACTTACGTCAGCGCGTCCGCGCCGACAGGCACGCAGACGACGCTCGAAGTGCGCGTCGCGGGACTGCTCTGGCGCGAAGTCCCGACGCTCTACGAACACGGCCCCGAAGCGCGCGTTTACGTCACGCGGCAGGACGACGACGGGAGGACCGCCGTGCACTTTGGCGACGGCCGCACCGGCGCGCGCCTGCCGACGGGCCAGGACAACGTGACGGCCCGTTACCGCAAAGGCACCGGACTCGCGGGGCTGCTCAAGGCCAACCAGCTTTCGCAACTGATGACGCGCCCGCTCGGCCTGAAGGACGCGACGAACCCTCTGGCCCCTGCGGGCGCGGCCGACCCCGAGTCGCGCGACCAGGCGCGGCGCAACGCGACGCTGACGCTGCACACGCTGGACCGCATCGTCTCGCTCCGCGACTACGAAGACTTCGCGCGCGCGTTCATGGGCGTCTCGAAGGCGCTCGCGACGTGGACGTGGAACGGCGAGACGCGCGGCGTGTTCGTCACGGTCGCCGGGCCGGGCGGCGCTGGCATCGCAGACGACAGCCCGCTCTACTCGAACCTGCTCGGCGCGATGCGCGCCGCGGGAGATGCGACCGTCCCGCTGAAAGTGAGGTCCTTCGAGCAGCGTTTCTTCCGCCTCAAGGCGAAGGTGAAGGTGCGCGGGGACTACCTGGACGAGACTGTGTTGAAGGAAGTCAAGGACCGTTTGCGTCAGGACTTCTCGTTCGACGCGCGCGCGTTCGGCCAGCCCGTCGCGCTGAGCGACGTGATCGCCGTTATCCAGAGCACGCCGGGCGTCGTCGCCGCGGACGTGGACGAGTTGTACCGCACGGACGAGGCCGTCACGCCCGCCTTGCACGCGCGCCTGCCGGCCGCGCAGCCGCGCGCGGGGACAGAGCAGGTGACAGCCTCCGAGTTGCTCACTTTGGAGCCAGGCCCGCTCGACATAAAGGTGATGCCATGAGCTTCGACGCCCAAAAACTTTACGAACTCCTGCCGGCCGTCTATCGCCAGCGCGACGCCGAGCAGGGCCAGCCCCTGCGCGCGCTGATAGACGTGATTGCCGGTCAGGTCGCCGTCCTCGAAGAGGATTTGGCACAGCTCTACAACGACCAGTTCATAGAGACCTGCGCCGAGTGGGTCGTCCCCTACATCGGCGATCTGGTGGGCGCGCGCGGCCTCTTCAGTTGGCCCGGCGCGGCCTTCAGCAACCGCGCGCAGGTGGCGAACACGCTGGCCTATCGCAGGCGCAAGGGCACGGCGGCCGTCATCGAGCAACTGGCACACGACGCGACCGGCTGGAACTCGAACGTGGTGGAGTTTTTCAAGCTGCTCGCCACGACCGAGTACATGAAGCACCTGCGCCCGACGCACTTCGCGACGGCGAACATGCGCGACTGGGACGCGCTCGCGCGCATCAACACGCCCTTCGACACCGCGGCGCACACGGCCGAGATGCGCCACATCGAGACCGCCCGCGGCAAATACAACATCCCGAACGTGGGCATCTTCCTCTGGCGTCTCGGCAGCTACTCTTTGACGAACGCGCCCGCCTACAAGGTGGACGCCCGTCGCTACCTTTTCAATCCGCTGGGCCTGGAGACCCCGCTCTACAATTCGCCCGAGACGGAGACAGAGATCACGCACCTGGCGTCGCGCGCGAACGTGCCCGCGCCCTTCACGCGCCGCGCCCTCGCGCGCGACAAGAAGCTTTACTACGGCGCGGACAAGAGCCTCGTGCTCAACGTCAACGGGAACTTCATAGCAGCGAGCGAGGTCGTCGTCTGCGACCTTGAAGGAAGCCCGTGGCCCGACAAGGTCAAGAACCGCCACGTGATCGACCCCGTGCTCGGCCGAATATTTTTGCCCGACGGCGTGTACGTCAACCCCGTGGTGCGCGTGCTCTTCCACTACGGCTTCAGCGCGGAGATGGGCGGCGGCGAGTACGGCCGCGCCGCGAGCTTCACGGACGCGTTAAAGCCCGTGGTCAAAGTCCCGACCGGCAAGCCGACGATTCAGGCCGCGCTCAACACCTTGTCGGCGGGCGGCGCGGTCGAGCTTGAAGACAACAATTACTACTTCGAGTCGCCCTTCATACACGCGCCCGCCGGCCGCAAAATCGAGTTGCGCGCGGCGGACGAGCGCCGGCCGGTGATCGTCCCCGCCAACGAATTGTTCATCACGGGTAACGCGGGCTCGGAGGTGACGCTCAACGGCCTCGTCCTGAACGGCGGCACGATTCATTTGCCCACAGACAGGTTCGGCGAGAAGAACGAGCTGCGCCTCTTGCGCCTCGTGCACTGCACTCTGTTGCCTGGGTCGAGCAAAGACATCGGGAACGTGCCGGCGCAACCCGCCGCGGCACGAATCGTCTGCGACGCGGCGAACGTGACCGTCGAGATTGAACGCTCAATCGTCGGCGCAATCCGCGCCGTCGAGGGCGCGCGCGTCCGCGTCGTGGACAGCATCGTTGACGCCACGTCCGAGACTGAGTTCGCTTACTCGGCACCGAACGGCGAGATGGGCGGGCCGCTCGAAGTCTCGAACAGCACCGTCGTCGGCCGCGTCAAGACGCAGGTCGTCGAAGCCTCGAACACGATTTTTCTTGCGGGCAAAGCGCCGGCCGACCCGGCGAGCGTTCCCGTCGAGGCGGAGCGTTTGCAGCAGGGCTGCGTGCGCTTCTCTTACGTCCCGCCGGGCTCGGTCGTGCCCAGGCAGTACATGTGCCGGCCGGAGCAGGGCGACTCCTTGCAGGAGCAGGAGCGGTTGCGCCCGCTCTTCACCTCGCTGCGTTACGGCGATGCAGGCTACTGCCAGCTGGGCGCGCTCTGCGCCGTCGAAATCCGCCGGGGCGCGGACGATGAATCTGAGATGGGCGCTTTCCACCAGCTCTACCAGCCGCAGCGCGAGGCCAACCTGCGCACGCGGCTCTCCGAATACCTGCGCTTCGGCCTCGAAGCCGGAATCTTCTACGCGAGCTAGCGAAGGGATGAAAAGCAAATGATGAGTGATGAATGATGAATTAAGACAATCGGTTTTTAATTCATCACTCATCACTCCGCATTCCGCATTTTCCTTACTTGGAGGTTGTGATGAAAGGTGACTTCAGCCGCGACACGTTCGACCCGCGAAAGCGTTACAGCGGCGTGCTCATGCAGCAGGGCCGCGTCCAGGTGGACGCCGACTGGAATGAGCAGTTGGAGATCGGGCGCTACCGCATCGAGACGGAGGCCAGAGATGTCATCGGCCCCTGCGGTGTGCCAAAAAATACGGACGGCTTCAAGCTCACGCCGCTCCAGCCTCAGACTGTCAGCAACTCGACCGACCTGGGCGTCTCCAGCGGGCGCATCTACGTTGACGGCCTGCTCTGCGAGCTTGAGCCGGCGGCGGCCGCGGTCACGCTCGACCCCGCGCAATCGAAGCAGGCGACGGTCTCGGCCTTGATTGTTGACGGGTACGCGTTCTCGAAAGGCCAGTGGGTCGAGCTGTCGGCGGACGACGTGGCGGGCAAGAAGCTGCTGCGCGTCGAGAGCGTGGACGTGGACCAGAAGGTGCTGACCTTCGACGACGACGTGAGCGCCTACCAGGGCTCAAAAAACCCTGTCGTGCGTCGCGTTCTGACTTACCTCTCTCAGCCCGATTTGCCCGCGCCGCCGTTCAGCGTACAGCCCGGCGGAGACGCGGACGCCGTCGCGGAGCTGCAACCGTCGAGCAAGTTCAGCATCGCCTACCTGCACGCCTGGGAACGGCACGTCACGGCGCTCGACGACCCGCTCATCCGGGAGAAGGCGCTCGGCGGCCCCGACACGGCGACGCGCACCAGGACCGTCTGGCAGATCGAACTGCTGCCGCTCAACATTGACGAGAACGCGCAGTTCGATTGTCAGACCTCTTTCCCCGAGTGGGACGCGCTGGTCGCGCCGAGTTCGGGCACGATGAACGCGCGCACCGAGCCCGCGGTTGACCCGAAAGACCCGTGCCTGCTCCCGCAGAGCGCGGGCTATCGCCGGCTGGAGAATCAGCTTTACCGCGTCGAGGTGCAGAAGGGCGGCACGCGCGACCAGGCGACCTTCAAGTGGTCGCGCGAAAATGGCTCGGTCCAGACGACGGTCGAAAAAGTTGACGGCGCGACCTTAACGGTCGCTGACCTCGGCAGGGACGAGGTGCTCGGCTTCACCGGCGGCGACTGGGTCGAGCTGGTGACGGACGAAACGGAACTCAAGGGCTTGCCGCGCGCGCTCGCGCTGATAGACACGATTGACCCCGACCTGCGCGAGATAACCCTGGACACTTCGGCCGCTGACCTGGCGACGACTCCGCACGTCAAGCTGCGGCGCTGGGACCAGAAGGGCGCGGCGGCCACGGCCGACGGCGTTGCGATGGCGGCCGGCTGGGTTGACCTCGAAGGCGGCATACAGGTCCAGTTCTCCGAGGGCACTTACCGCGCCGGCGACTACTGGCTCGTCCCCGCGCGCACGGCGACGGGCGAAATCGAGTGGCCGCCCTTCAACGTCCCGAACGCGGACCCGCAGGCGCAGCCGCCGCGCGGCATCCGGCATCACTACTGCCGCCTCGCAACTTTGAAGTTTGACGAGGCCGTCACGGTGCGCGACGACTGCCGCGACTTCTTCCCGCCGCTCACGGACATCTGCGCCGAGGATGTCTGCTTCGACAACGAGGTGTGCCAGATGCCCGGCGTCGAGACCGTGCAGGACGCCATCGAAAACTTGTGTGCCAGAAACGACCTCAGGCACCACAACAAGCACCTGCACGGGTGGGGCATCGTTTGCGGCTTGCAGGTGCACTGCGGACCTGACAGCCCGAACGACCCGCCGCGCCGCCACGTCACCGTGCGCGAGGGCTACGCCATCGACTGCGAGGGCAACGACATCATCCACCGGCAGGACGACATCCTCGACGTGCTCCAGATGATCGCGGAGCACGACAAGGAGTTTCCCAACGACCCGCTGCTCAAGGGCGACGGCGAGGTCTGCCTCGTGCTCAACTCGGCCGACGCGCCGAAGCCTTACGGCCTTGAGCCGCACGCCGCGGACGCCGACAGTTGGAAGTCAATCCTCAAGGGCACTATCTGGATGGACTTTTACAACGACTGCCTGGGGAACCTCGCTGACGTGTTCAAGGACGAGCTGAAGCCCGCGCCGGGCGAGGAGAACTTGCCCGTCAGCCCCACGCAGAGGCTCATGACGGCGCTCTTCAACCTGCTGATTCAGCTCTTCAACACGTCGAACGGGCGCTTCGTCTATCTGTCCGGCGAGAAGGGGCTCGACGACCCGAAGACGGAACACATCATCCTGCGAAACCTCTACGAGAAGCTGCGCGCGGTCGTTCAGAGTCAAACTTTCTGCGGCGAGTTCGACAGCGCGCCTTTCCCCGAATACCCGTTCTCGAAACTGAACGAGCCGACCCAGCAGCCGCCCTACATCCCGACCATCTTCGGCAAGAACTCGCACACGCGCGTGCGCGTTCACCCGTCGGGCCGCTTCGCCTACACGATGGGCCTCGGCCCTTTGATCAACGTCTATGACCTCGGCACGAACGAGATGGTGGCGGAGGTGAAGTTCCCGGACGACGCCGCCGAGGTGCGCGACGTGGCCTTCTCGCAGGACGGCAAGCAGCTCTACGCCGCCGCGACCATCTCGAACAACGCGAGCCTCTTCGCCGTCGCCGACATTGACGGCGAGAAATTTAATTGGCACATTCCGGCCGTGAGCTGTAGCACCAGGCTGGTCACGCTCGCCACCACCAGGAACGCGCCCACTAAGGTTTACGGCATAGGCAAGGGCAAGGGGCTTTACGAGCTGGACCTGAATAACCTCGCCGCGAACATCACGCCGCTCTTTTCGTTCAACGCCACGGGCCACCTCGTCCTCGCCGAGCAGGGCACGCAGACCTTCGTCTTCGCCACGGCCAACGAACCCGGCGGCTCCGCGTCCTTCTACGACCGCGTCGTGCGCTTCGCCCTGCACACGAAGCAGAGCCTGCCCCCCATCAATCTACAGGCCAACCAGGAGAGCCTGACCGGCAGAGACGACATCGCCGTCGGCGTCGTGTCCAACTCGCACAGGCTCTACGTCGTGACGGACCCGCCCGCGACGGCCAACAACAAACAACTGTTGATATTTAATCAGGCGATTAGCGGGACCGTCCCGCCCGGCAGCATCTTCGACCTCGAAGACACGACGGCCATCCGCCTAGCCTACAACAACGTGACGGACTTCCTGATGTTGACCTATGCCGACCGCTACTGCGTGCGGCTGCTCGGGGCCAACGGGCTCGTCCAGGAGAAAGAATTTCGTCACCCCGTGCAGGTCTCGCCCGTAGCAATCGCGATGATGAGAGAGCCGCTCTCGGTGGACAGGAAGCGCGTCTACGTCCTCAACAACGTGAGCCGGACGATCACCTCCATCCCGGCCTCACAGTTCTCGCCGAGCAAGCAGGTTGATTTGGACGCGCTCGCGGAGTACCGCTCGGAAATTCTCGAAGCCTTCGTCAAGCTCTTCGGCGGGCTGCTGCAATACCTGAAGGACTGTTTGTGCGAGCACCTGCTGGTCAAGTGCCCGGAGTGCACGCCGGAGGACAAGCTCTACCTGGCCTGCATCACGATCAGGCAAGGCGAAGTTTATAAAATCTGCAACTTCTCGATGCGGAAGTACGTCCACAGCTTCCCGGCTGTCGAGTACTGGCTCTCGCTCGTGCCGGTCATCCCGCTCGTCGCGAAAGCCGTGGAGAAGTTCTGCTGCTCGATTCTGCCAGACTACTTCGGACTCTTCCAGGCGTCGAAGAATACGCAGTCCGCGAACATGGTCGGCAGCCAGAGTCTCTACGCGGCGTCGAGCCTCTTCCGCGGAATAAACTTCGGGAGCATCCTGGGCCGATTCTTCGGGCAGGGGCAACAGTTCGGCGGCCGTCTCTTCAAGGACATGCTGGAGTGCGCCATGAACGACCGCGACGAGCCGCCGCCCTTGACCAACAACAGCGTCGCCGGCATGAAGGTGGACGAGGCCACGCTCTTTCTGGGCGAGCGCGGCATAGAGGTCGCGGGCGTCGATGCCTACGACGCGTGCAACAGCCTCTCACAACTCTTGCAGTCGCTCTGCGCGCCCAAGCGCCTGAGCGGGCCGTCGAGCGTCAACCTCGTCGTGCAGGACGGCACGGTGCGCAACGTCACCGCGGGCGCTCGGACAGGAGTCCGCTCGCGCGGCGGGGACGCGAACCAGGCGGGGACATCGGCGCTCACGGGCCTGGTGGGCGCGAGCGCCGGGGCGGGCGACGTGAAGAAGGAGTTGGACACGCTGCGCCAGGAGGTCGCGTCGTCGCGGGAACAGTTAGAGAAAGCCCTGGCCGAGCGCGACGAAACCATCGGCAGGCTGCAAACGCAGGCCGAGGAGATGCAGAAGACTCTGAAAACTCTGGCCGAACCGCAGGAGCAAGAGAAGCCTGGCGGACCCCCGGCCGGCGGGCGTCGCCCCAGGGGCTCCAAAAAGACAGAGTGAGAGGGAATTTCAAAACCGTAGAAAGTCCTCTGTGTCCTCATGTGGTGAGTGTTCCTTAAAGATTCATTCACCACAGAGGGACGCAGAGGAAAACTGAAATAAGGCGCGGGGATGTAATAAAGGCGGACAGGGGCCGGAATCGGCTCCGAAAATCCAGGAAATTTTTCACCAAAAAGCGAATAGGCGCGAGCAGCTTGGGGCCGCTCAGCGCCTATTCTAATGTGTGGTCACTGTCCTCACCCCAGCAACCACTAAGACCTTGGATTCACCGCGGTCTTGATTGGCCTGCACTATAACCGAAGACGGCGGACAAGACAATCAAAAAATTCAATTTTCGCGCGCAAATTTTCTTGCGCCCGCGGCGGGCGGCGTTGACCGGGGCAAACTCGGCCGCAAATGATGTATCATGTGGCCCGTCAAGCAATCCTAAAGAGGCGGTTCCCGAAACCAGTTCTTAAATTCACCCCGGAGGATTATCCATGTCCACAGAGCAGGCGAAGCCTTCGCCGATCCTTTTCTTCGAGACGGTCAACGCCTACCAGCGTTCGGCGGCCGTCAAGGCGGCCGTCGAGTTAGAGGTCTTCACGGCCATCGGCGAAGGCAATCAGACGACACGTGCGCTGGCCGAAAGGTGCCAGGCGAGCGAGCGCGGCGTGCGGATTCTTTGCGACTACCTGACCGTCATAGGCTTTCTTAAAAAAGAGAGCGGCGCTTACAGTCTGACCCCGGATTCGGCGGCCTTCCTCAACAAACACTCGCCGGGCTACATGGGCGACGCGACGAGGTTCCTGCTCTCGCCCATGCTCGTGAAAGGGTTCGAGACGTTGACAGACGCCGTGCGCCAGGGCGGGACGGTGATACCGGACGAAGGAACCATCGCCCCGGAGCACCCCGTCTGGGTCGAGTTCGCGCGCGCGATGGCCCCCATGATGATGATGCCCGCGCAGATGATGACACAGACGCTCGCCACGGAAGCCGGGCGCAAGATTAAAGTCCTCGACATAGCCGCCGGGCACGGGATGTACGGCATCAGCGTGGCGCGCGCCAACCCGGACGCGGAGGTCGTCGCCGTTGATTGGCCCAACGTGCTCGAAGTGGCGAAGGAGAACGCGAGCCGGGCCGGAATCGAAGGGCGCTACAGCACGATTCCCGGCAACGCCTTCGACGTGGACTTCGGCGGCCCTTACGACCTCGTGCTGCTGACCAACTTCCTGCACCACTTCGACACGGAGACCTGCGTCAAGCTCCTGTTGAAAGTCCACGCCGCGCTCGCGGCAGGCGGCCGCGCGGTGACGGTCGAGTTCGTGCCGAACGAGGACCGCGTGTCGCCCCCGCCCTCGGCCATGTTCAGCCTGGTGATGCTCGGCGGGACGCCGGGCGGAGACGCCTACACCTTCAAAGAGCTGGACGAGATGTTCCGCCGCGCCGGCTTCAGTCGAAGCGAGCTTCACCAGCTTGACCCGACGCCGCAACAAATGATTATCTCGTACAAGAAATGATGAACGATGAATGCGGAATGATGAATTAAAAAACGAAAGTCTTTAATTCATCATTCATCATTCATCATTCCGCATTTTCGGAGATTCTTATGGACTTTCAGCAAAACGTTCTGGGCCTCATCGGCCGCACGCCGCTCGTGAAGCTCAACCGGCTCACGCAGGGCATCAAGGCCACGGTCCTCGCCAAGATGGAGAGCCTGAACCCTGGCTACTCCGTCAAAGACCGCATCGGCCTCAGCATGGTCGAGGCCGCCGAGCGTGAGGGCGCGCTCAAGCCCGGCGGGACGATAGTCGAGGCCACTTCGGGCAACACGGGCATCGGCCTCGCGCTGGCGGCGGCCGTCAAAGGCTACCGCTGCATCTTCGTCATGACGGACAAGGCTTCGGTCGAAAAGGTCCGCTACCTGAAGGCGCTCGGGGCCGACGTGGTCGTCACGCCCGCCGCCGCCAAGCCCGGCACGCCGGACCATTACGTGTCGACGGCCGAGCGCATCGCCCGCGAGACGCCGAACTCTTTCTACCCGGACCAATACTCACACCCGGCGAACCCACTGGCCCATTACAGAACCACCGGGCCGGAACTGTGGGAGCAGACCGAGGGCCGCATCACGCACTTCGTCGCCGGCATTGGCACGGGCGGGACCATCTCCGGCACGGGCCGCTTCCTCAAGGAGAAGAACCCCAAAATCAAAGTCGTCGGCGCGGACCCCTACGGCTCCGTCTTCAAGACCTACAAGGAGACCGGGAAGCTCATCGAGGCCACGCCCTACCTCGTCGAAGGCATCGGCCAGCAGACCATCCCGGAGAACGTGCACATCAAGTATGTGGACGATGTCATCAACGTCACCGACCGCGAATCGTTCGAGCTTTCACGCCAGCTCGGCCGCCTCGAAGGAATCTTCTGCGGGGGTTCGACGGGGACGAACCTGGCGGCCGCGCTGCGCGTCGCGCGCGACCTGGACGAGGACGCGCTCGTCGTCTTCATCGTCTGCGACACGGGCGAGCACTACCTGTCGAAGTTTCATTCGGACGAGTGGATGAAGGAGAAGCAGTTGTTGGAGCCGCAGAAGATTACGGCCGGCCTCATCAGCGAGACGAAGGGTGCGCGAGCGCCCGAGACGCTGGTCACGGCCGCGCCGGACGAGCGCGTCAGCGACCTGCTGGCTAAGATGAGCGAACTCGGCATCACACAGCTCCCCGTGCTCGAAGACGGCCGCTCGGTCGGCTCCGTCAGGGAGAACCGGCTGCTGGCGCGTGTGCTCGCCAACAGGGAGTTGATGGAGTCGCCCGTGAGCGAGGTGATGGAGCAGAGCTTCCCCACCGTGGACGTGGACGCCAGCTCGGCCGAGGTGACGGGCAGGCTGCAAGAGAGCCCGGCCGTCCTGGTCGAAGAGTACGGCCGCATCACCGGCATTATCACGCGCCACGACATGCTCGATACCCCGGCCTTCGGCAAGGGAAGGTGAGAATCAAGAGAGGCGTATCTGACCCTGAAAGGGTCTCACCTGATAGCCGGGGGCGGGGTGGCAGAAGCTGGTTGAATACCTCAAGGTCCATGTTTGCCGATTGAGCCGCGGCACTTCGGCGAGCCGCAGCGGCACTCGAACCTTTGTCCCGCGCCGTCCGCCTCGTAGTCGCTCGTAATCTCCTCGCCCGCACGGATGTCGCGCACGGCCACGTCGCAAAAATTTCTCACCGCCGTGTTGTTGTCGCAGGAGTGATTGACGTAACGCTCCGGCGGCTGAACGACGACGAGTGTCTCTTCGTCGTAAGGGTGAAGATAATTCTTCTCGGATTCGGGGAGGTCAGACAGCCTGTCTCCGGGCACGCGCCGGGAGATGTCCCAGCGCAGCACGACCTCGCCGGCCTTGAAAGGCCGCAGGGCGAACGCGCCCAGCCCGTCTATCCCCGAGCGCCTGACTTCCACCTCTATTGTCTGAGGCATCAACGGTCCGGTGCAGCGCCCGGCACGGCCTCCTGCACGCCGACCACCTCGATGATGAAGATGAGCGTCGCGTCGGGCGGAATCGCTCCATCGCCGGCCCCGCGCGCGCCGTAGCCCAACTGCGGCGGGATGATGAGCGTGGCCTGGTCGCCGACGCGCAACAGTGCGACGCCTTCATCCCATCCCTTGATGACGCGCCCCGCCCCGAGCGGGAACGCTATCGGCTCGCCACGGTCCAAAGAGCTGTCGAATTTGGTCCCGTTGGTCAGCAGGCCGGTGTAGTGCACGGAGACCACGTCGCCCGCCTTGAGCTGCTGGCCCGTGCCCTGCCGGGTGACGACGTAGGTCAGCCCCGACGGCGTCGTCCTGGCTGGAGAGGACGCGCACGGGGATTTAGCCTTCGGCGTGACCCTGGCCGCGCCGGACTTGGCGCGCGCGCCGCGCCGTCTGGTCTGACCTTGACCGACGGACGCGCAGGCCGCGACGAGCAGTAGCAGCGCGACGGCGGGCAGGGCGATGGACAGCACCTTGTAAGTGCTTCTAAGTTTCATGTGTCCTCCTGTGCGCGACGGCGCACGGCTCTGATTTTGGACCGCCGCGAGCATAAAACATTCGGCGCAAGCGGGACAAGACGAGGCGTGAGACCGCCGGGCTGAACCGTAATAGCATGAGGTGAGTCGGCAGCCGAAGTGAGAATCAGCAACCTTCCAGACGGGTGACAAATAATCTTGAAGATTTCGGACATCGCGCGCCTGCGCCTCGCGGGCCAACGCGTCAGCGGGACTTCGTTTGAGAAGCCGGGCGAGGTCGTCGCACCGAAAATTTCTCGATAGACCGTAGAGGGGTCTTGACTGCGGGGCCGGATTCGCGCATATCCTAGTCGAATGCAACTGAGGACGATCAGGGCCACGAGGTACGTCACGCCGCTGCGCGAGGGCGGCAGCCTGCCGGCCATCGTGGAGGCGGACGACGACGGCCTCTACGTGCTCAAGTTTCGCGGGGCGGGGCAGGGGCCGAAGGCGCTCATCGCGGAGTTGATCGTCGGCGAGTTGGCGCGCGCACTGGGCCTGCCCGTGCCCGAGATCGTCCTCGTGGAGTTGGACCCGGAACTGGCACGCACGGAACCCGACCCGGAGATACAGGACTTGATTCGGGCGAGCGCCGGCCTCAACCTCGCGCTCGATTACCTGCCGGGCGCGATCAGCTTCGACCCGCTCGTTGACCGGCCCGAGGCGGGGCTGGCGTCGTCTATCGTCTGGCTCGACGCCTACACGACCAACGTTGACCGCACGCCGCGTAACACCAACATGCTCGTCTGGCACAAAAAGCTCTACCTGATAGACCACGGCGCGGCGCTCTTCTTTCATCACGACTGGACCGACTACATGGGGCGCAGCCGCCGCCGCTTCCAGCAGATTAAAGAGCACGTCTTGCTCCCGACGGCCTCCGCGCTCGAAGAGGCGGACGCACGCCTGAGCGCGAAGGTCACGCCCGAACTCGTCCGAGACCTGCTGAGCCTCGTCCCCGAAGAGTGGCTCGCCGCCGAGCCGCGGTTCGCGGACGCGGGCGAGCACCGGGAGGCTTACGCGCAATACCTGCTGGCGAGGCTGGCTCCGCCGCGCGACTTCGTAAAGGAGGCGGCCGATGCCCGAGTTGTGTTCGTTTGACTACGCCGTCATCCGCGTCGTCCCGCGCGTCGAGCGCGAGGAGTTCATCAACGCGGGCGTCATCGTCTCCTGCCCGGCGAAGAATTTTCTGAAGGCCAAAATAGAACTTGACCGCGGCCGGCTCGCCGCGCTCGACCCGCTGCTCGACGCCGCGACCATACAGAAACACCTCGACGCCATCCCCGCCATCTGCGAGGGCGGGGCGGGCGCGGGCCCCATCGGGATGCTCCCGCCGCGCTCGCGCTTTCACTGGCTCGTCGCCCCGCGCAGCACCGTCATACAGGCTTCCCCCGTACACACCGGCCTCTGCGAAGACGGCGACGAGATGTTGGAGAACCTCCTGGACAAAATGGTCCGCCGCCGCGATGCCACAGATGAACCACGAAGTTAAAATCCGCCGGGCCGATTCCTCCGAGGCCGTGCTGCTCGCGGACCTCGGCGCGCGCACTTTCTCGGAAGCCTTCGCCGCCGAGAACACGCCCGAAAACATGAGCGCCTATCTGGCGCAGGCATTCGCCCCCGACCGCCTGACGGCCGAACTGGCCGACCCGTTGGCGACGTTCCTGCTGGCGCTGGTCGAGGGAGAGGCGGCCGGGTACGCCAAGTTATATCAAGGCGAGCCGGCCGGTTGTGTCACGGGCGAGCGCCCGCTGGAGTTGGCGCGCATCTACGTGCTGCAAAAATGGCTCGGGAGCGGGGTGGGGCTCGCGCTGATGCAGAGGTGCGTTGACGAGGCGAGGGCGGCGGGCTCGGGCGTCCTCTGGCTCGGCGTGTGGCAGCGCAACCCGCGCGCTCTCGCCTTCTACCGCAAGTGGGGCTTCACGACGGTCGGCGAGCAGTCCTTCAAACTCGGCGCGGACGCGCAGACCGACTGGGTCATGCAGCGCGCGCTGTGACGAAGAAAAAAGCCAGGCGTTTCCTTCAATCGGCATCACTCCCTGCCCGCATCCCACGCCCATATCCCAAAAGCGACATCGCGGCCCGCTCGCTATACGTTATAGGAGCGGCGTGCGCGCTCGCTTCTACCCGCCTGCAATCACACCCGGCGAAATTCAAATAAACGGCAGCATAGAACCCGCGCGAATGAAGACTGCGGCGGCTGGCACACTCGTTGCTCATGTCCTGGGCAGGGAGGTGTTGGAGATGAAAAAGATTTTAGCGACTGTCTTATCTCTGACCTTGCTCGCGGCACTGGCAATGCCCGCGGCGGCGCAGACGCGTTACAGGTATCGAACGAGCAGGGCCACGCAGAGCCGCTACTACGACTACGAGCGGCGCGACAACCGCTCCTTCTGGGAGAAGCACCGCGACAAGATCACGACCGCGGGCGGGGCCCTCGGCGGGGCCATACTCGGCGGATTGATCGGCGGCAAGAAGGGCGCGCTCATCGGCGCGATTGCCGGCGGCGGCGGCTCGGCAATCTACACTTACAAGGTTCGCAACAGGAACCGGCGCTGGTAAGTTTGAGTTAACCGAGATTGAGTTCGGCCGCCCCCGCGTAAGCATAAGCGAGCGGCCGTTGGTGAAGCCCGCAGGCGAAGGGGAGAGCGCCTGCGGGCTTTAACCTGTCAGCAAGCCGTCACGATCAACCCGTTCCCGCTTCAGTCTCCAACAGGCCGCGCCGTCGCAGCTCGCCTTCCAACTGTTCCGGCGACTCGAACCTGATGGTCTTGAATCCCAACCGCGCGGCGGCCGACACGTTCGCCTCGGAATCGTCAATGAAGAGACACTCCTCGGCCGGCCGGTTAACTTTTTCCAGCAGCAGGGCGTAGATGCGCTGGTCCGGCTTGACGATCTTCACCTCGCCGGAGAGGACTATGGCGTCGAACAGGTCCAGGAACGCGTGTTTGTGGCGTATGCGCCGGAAGGTCTCGGCGGACCAGTTACTCAGGCCGTAGAGCGAGTGGCCGGCGCGCTTGAGCGCGTAAAGAATCTCGACGGCCGGCCGAATCTCGCCGCCCATAGACTCCTCCCAACGCTCGTCGAAGGCTTTGATTAAGTCGGCGTGCTGCGGGAACCGCCTGGAGAGTTCCGCGACCGCGACGGCGAAGGGCCGCCCCTCGTCCTGCTGAAGATTCCACTCGCTGAAGCCTATCTCGTCGAGGAATCGCTCGACGGCTTCGTGGTCGCCATCGAACAATTTCCGGTAAAGATAGCGCGGGTTCCAGTCGAGCAGCACGCCGCCGAAGTCGAAGACAATGGCCGGTGCACGATTCTTGAGTTCGTTCATCGGTTTTGAAATTAACCCTTACTGTTTTCTTTTATCGAGCAGCGGGCGGAGCGATTTGTAGACGGTCTCGGCGACGATGCGCGCGCCCTGCGCGTTGGGGTGTATGCCGTCCGCCTGGTTGAGCCCTTCGATGCCCGCGACGCGGTCGAGGAAGAACGGGATGAACGTGAGCTTGTACTCACGCGCGAGCGATTGGAAGGCTTCGTGAACTTCCCGCTGGTAGTCCGTGCCGGCGTTGGTCGGCGCGTACATCCCTGCGAGCAGGACTTCTATGTTCCGACTCTTCGCGCCCGCTATAATCTGGGCCAGATTATTCTTCATCTCCTTGACGGGCTGCCCGCGCATAATATCGTTGCCGCCGAGTTCCAGGATGAGAAAGCGCACGTCGCCCGCGAGCGTCCAGTCGAGCCGCCGCAGGCCGCCCGCGCTCGTCTCGCCTGAAACCCCCGCGTTAACGACCTCGTATTTGTACCCGTCCGCGTCCAGCATCTTTTGCAGCAAGGCCGGGTAGCTCTCGCCCGCAGCGAGGCCCAAGCCCTCCGTCAGGCTGTCGCCGAAAGCGACGATCTTCGGTAGACTCGTCTCGGGCGTTATTGAGGGGGCAGGCGTCGCGGCCGCGTTTCCGGCGCTCGCGTCGTTTGATGTGTTCCGCGGCGCACTGCTGCTGCACGCGGCGAGGGCGAGTAAGAGGACAAGGCAAAGATTTTTTCTCATGATCGAATTATACAAGGTTTCAAAGACGGTCCCCTCCGGGGCCGAGAGCTTAACGATACTTCACTCGCTCGACCTGGTCATCCCGGACGGGCAGTTCGTCGCGGTCGTCGGCCCCTCCGGGAGCGGCAAGTCAACGCTGCTCGGCCTCATCGCGGGCCTGGACGCGCCGACCTCCGGCCGGATTCTCATTGACGGCCAGGTCGTCAACGAGATGAGCGAGGACGCGCTTGCCGGGCTGCGCGGCAGAAAGATCGGGTTCGTCTTTCAGTCGTTCCACCTGATTCCGTCGCTGACTGCGCTCGAAAACATTCTGGTCCCGATGGAACTCGCCGGCCTCGGCGACGCGGACGAGCGAGCGCGCCAACTGCTCAAGGACGTTGACCTCGTGGCGCGCGCTCATCATTACCCTTCGCAGCTCTCGGGCGGCGAGCGCCAGCGCGTCGCCATCGCGCGCGCGTTCGGCAACGAGCCCTCCATCATGCTCGCCGACGAGCCGACCGGCAACCTTGACTCGCGCAACGGCCGCCACGTCTTCGACCTGATGGTCGAGATGAACCGGAGGCGCGGGACGACGCTGCTCCTGGTCACGCACGATCACGAATTGGCACAGGAAGCGACGCGCCGCATCTCGCTCCGCGACGGGCGCGTGGCGAGCGATTCCGAAAGGGAAGAGGATGGGAGCGCCGAGGCCCGCGAGGCGGAGGCCGTCCGGTCGTGAAGTTCATCCTGCGCATGGCGCGGCGCGAGATACGCTCATCCTGGCGGCGGCTACTCTTCTTCTTCCTCTGCATAGGCATCGGCGTCGGCTCCATCGTGGCCCTGCGTACGACCGTGCAGAACGTCAACCGCTCGGTCGCGGGCGAGGCGCGGCAGCTGCTGACGGCCGACGTGCAACTGGACTCGACGCGCCCGTGGCGGCCCGAATCGCTCGCCGTCGTCGGGCGCATCGCGCAGCCGCCGGCAGTCCTCGCCCGGACGGAGACGATTGAGGCGAACACGATGGCGCGGCCGGCCGATCCGGCGAACGCTTCGGCGATGATGGTCGAGCTGAAAGGAATCGAGCCGCCCTTCCCGCTCTACGGCGACTTCACGCTTGCGGGCGGCGCGCGTTTCAGCCACGACTTACTGAAGGGCGGCGGCGCTGTCGTCGCCCCTCTCTTGCTCGAACGTTTGAAGCTGCGCGTCGGCGACTCGATCAAGATCGGCGAGTCGGCTTTCGAGATTCGCGGCGTCATCGAGCGCGAGCCGGGGAGCGGCGGCGGCTTCCGCCTCGGCCCGCGCGTTTTCATAGAGCGCCCGGCGGTCGAGGGGACCGGGCTGGTCGGCTTCGGCAGCCGCGCGCGCCGCCGCATCCTCCTCAAGACGGGCGAGGGAGAGTTCGACCCGCTCGTCCAGCGCCTGCGCGCGGAATTGAAAGGGCAGCTCGTCACCGTCAACTCGTACAGGGACTCGCAGCAGAACTTGAGCGAGCAGTTCACCCGCACGGAAAACTACCTTTCACTGACGGGCCTCATCGTGCTCGTGCTCGGCGGCATCGGCGTGTCGAGCGTGACGCGCGTCTTCGTCGAACAGAAGCGACAATCAATCGCCGTCATCAAGTGCGTCGGCGGAACCGCGCGGCAGATAGTCGCCGTCTATTTGGCACAGGTCGTCGCGCTCGGGCTCGCCGGGAGCCTCTTCGGCGTCGCGCTCGCAAAGGGCGCGCTCCTCCTGGTCGGCCGCTACTTCGCGCAGAGCCTGCCGCTCGACATGAGCTACGACCTGACGCGCGGCTCCGTCCTCCAGGGCGTGGGCCTGGGGCTGCTCGTCTCCATCCTGTTCTCGCTGATGCCGCTCCTGCGCGTGCGCCACATCAAGCCGAACATGCTCTTACGCGAGGACGCGGGCGAAGGGAAGCGCCCGCGGTTCGACCTGCTCCGCTGGGCCACGGGCGCGCTCGTCGTCCTGGGCCTCGTCGCGCTCTCCTCGTGGCAGGCGGGCTCCGCGACGGTCGGCCTCTACTTCATGGCGGGACTCGCCGCGACGGCCGCGACTCTTTACGTGGCCGCGCTCGCGCTCATCTTTCTGGTCCGGCGCGCGCGCCGCCTGCGCTCCTTCGCGCTCCGGCAATCCGTCAGCAGCCTCTACCGCCCCGGCAACCAGACGCGCGTCATCGTCATGGTCGTCGGCCTCGGCGCGTTCGTCGTCATGTCCATCCACTCGCTCGAAACGAACCTGCTCGCCGAGATGGACCTCTCGCGGCGCACCAGCCTGCCCAACATGTTCCTGATTGACATCCAGCCGGACCAGAAGCAGGGCGTGGAGGAGTTGATCACGCGGGCCACTGGCGAGCGGCCCGAGCTGATTCCGACGGTGCGCGCGCGCATCTACGCGATCAACGGTCGTGAGGTTGATTTGGACGCGGGCGAGATGCAGCGGGACCGCGGCCGCCTGGGACGCGAATACGTGGTGACGTACCGGCCGCGCCTTGAAGCGAACGAGACCGTGGTCGCCGGAAATTTCTGGGACGCCACGCCCTCGCCCGAGCCGGAGGTTTCCATCGAAGAGGGCTTGCGTGGGCTGGTCGGGCTGGACGTGGGCGGCCGCGTCACGTTCGATGTCGCGGGGAGGAAGTTGACGGCGAAGGTGACGAGCGTCAGGCGCGTGGATTGGAGGAACTCGCGCACGGGCTTCATGGTGCTCTTCCGGCCGGGCGCGCTGGAGAACGCGCCGCAGATGCTGGTCGCGCCCTTCAACGGCCCCGCCGCAGAGCCCGAGCGTTCGCGCTTCCAGCGCGCACTGCTCGATCAGTATCCGAACGTCTCCATCATAGACGTGGCCGAAGTCGTCACCACCCTGGGCCGCATCTTGAATAACGTGACGCTCGCCGTCTCGTTCCTCGGCGGCTTCGTCCTCTTGTGCGGCGCGCTGATTCTGGTCGGCTCAATCGCGATGACGAAGTTTCAGCGCGTCTATGAGGTCGCGGTCTTAAAGACGCTCGGGGCGAAAAGGAAAGTTCTGCTGGCGATGCTTTTCATAGAGTACGGGCTGCTGGGCCTGGTGGCAGGGCTCGTCGGGGCGCTCGCGTCCAACGCGCTCTCATACTCCGTGGCGCGCTTCGTCCTGGAAATCCCCTGGACGTTCTCCCCAATTCAAACTCTCGTCGGCGTAACGCTGACCGTCGTCCTCGTCACAGCCGTCGGCCTGACTTCGAGCCTGAACGTGCTGACGCGAAAGCCACTGGCAATCCTGCGCGCGCAATGAAAGAAGTTCGGTAGTGGTCCAGTTCAAATTCTGATTCCGTTTCGCCCGGAAGGAGTCTCACGCAAAGGCGCAAAGCCGCCAAGAAGACCGCAAAGACGTTGAAGCTCTCTCCGCCTTGCGTGCTTTCCTTCGCGGCTTTGCGCCTTTGCGTGAGACTGCCTTTCTCTTCACCCTGTTTGAAAGTGAACCACCGGGAGAAGTTCGGGGCCGTTAATGTTTGCGACCTTCCGTGTAGATTCCGACGAGCCTGGGCCGGGTCTCCTCGCGCTTCCCCTGATCGCGCTGCTTCTCCGCCATTCGCTCGGACTCCTTCTCTTCGCGTTTAGCCTGCTTCTTCTCCTCCTTGCGTGCGCGCTCTGCCGGCTTCTCTTCATCGCGCGCGCTCCGCTCGTCGTCCGTGCGGACCCCTTTGACAGTCTCTTCGCGCGCGGGCGGAACGACCCGCGGCTCGGCCTCCCGCGCCGGCTGCGCCGAAGCGGCTGTGCCATTTTCTTTTGTGCCATTCTCTCGCGCCGTCGCGGCCGAAGACGATTCGGGAGCTTTCTCTACGGCGGCGGGCTCGGGCGCGCGCTCTACTGTTTGAGTCTCCGGCCCGGCTGTCGTCTCGTTGACTGTTTGCGGCGCGGCCGCGGGCGCAGGCGTCCTGGCGCTTCGATAGATGGCGACGGCCGTCACGACGGCGGCGACCGCGACTACGGCCAGCATGATTACAACGCTGCTCGGCCAGCCGATCCTGCCGTAGCGGGCCGTCACGCGCGGCCCGCCCGCCGTGGCTCCCCCGTACAAGTCTGCGCTCGTGACCTGACTGAGCGGCACGACGGGTCGCGCGGCCTCTTTCGCCTCCTCGTCGAAGCGCGGCTCCACGAGCGTCGCCTCCGCGTCGTCCTCCGCGGCTAAGTTGTGTCTCTTCCTCTTCATTACATTTTCCCCGAACGGATTCGCTACACTCACACCCCTTTTCTGATGAATAAGGCAAACCCGAGTCCACAACAGACAATTCCCCCGCATAAAATTCAACACCTTACCTGAGCCGGGGCGCGCGATTCCCGACCTGGGGATCGCGCGCCCCGAGTCGGGTTGTGCGCATCCCTGCCAGGGAATCACGCATTATTGACTAGAGGCATAACGCGCGAATTAACGCGGCGGGAAGCATTGAGAGAAGCCTTCAATCTTGCGGATGACACCCGAGCTATATCCGCTCGCGTTGAAAGAGGTTGTTAGACGTCGGTTTGCATAACAGTATCTATTTAAAGATTTCTTTGTTTTCATTCAGAGTTGACTTAACATAATATAATCTCGTTTGGTAGCTGTCTAAATAATCATAACCTCAAGGATAAAATATGAGAATAGTAAGGCCTGGAATACATCGCACATTAGATTTAAATTACGCTAATTTTGGGTGGAAAGAGAAAAACATCATTAGGAGGCTTGCAAAAGTTTGGCGGATAACCTTTGCGAGAAAAGCGCGATTTAAAGATGCAGATTATTATTATGCCTTCGCTAGGCCAACAACAGAACTTAATAACAGCTTCCGTTTAGAAAGAGAAGTTTTGATTCTCTTGAATAAATACCCATCCTTTGATGCTAGAACCCTTGATTTTGTAGATAAAACGATTTTTGAATTCCAGAATAGGCTCGATAAGTTGTGTGTAATTTTGGTCTCCCAAGATAAAGATATTAGAGAGAAAGTTAGACTGCTGACGTCACAGGAACCAGAAACAAGACTTATAGTGCCATTTAGCTATGATGAATTCTTTGACCAAGAACCTGAGAAACTCATCATGGAAAGGCTCAAAGAGTTTTTTTATGGGAGAGATCTTTTTGCTTTTGAATCCCCATTACAAAGTGATACTTACTTTTTTGGTAGAAACAATATAGTTCAGTTTTTGTATGACAAGTATAAGTCAGGAGAAAACAGTGGCTTATTCGGGTTAAGAAAAATTGGAAAA
>DASWQY010000050.1:0-2322 GCA_036403435.1 Pyrinomonadaceae bacterium | reverse complement strand
CGCGAACTTGTCGAGCGGCGTGACGGGAAGGGTGTTGGAGTTGAGACTCTCGACCTGCGTGCCGTTCGTGCCGAGCGAGACGGCGCGGACGAGGTAAGAATACTCTTCGCCGAACTTGAAAGTCTGATCGTTGAACTCGGTCTTGGTCAGCGGATCGGAGTTGAGCGGCGTCTGCGCCGTCTCTGTCTGCGAGCGATCCGTGCGGTAGAGGTTGTAGCCGAGCAAATTCACCGGCTTCGAGCCGTCCACGTTCGCGGGCGGCGCTTGCCAGCGGACACGGATCGTACTCTCGGAAGTGTTGACTGCGTCGAGGAGCGTGGGCGGCTGGCTGACGGTCGAAGCGGGCTCGATGAGCAGGAAGTTCGAGAACGCCGCGCGCTGACCGGAGGCGTTGACATAGCGCACGGCGTAGCGCAGACGCACGGGCTCGGTCAGCGTCAACTCGTCCTCGTAGATGAGCGTGTCCGCGCTCTGACGAATCTCGCCGTAGGGCACGGAGCCGATGAGCGTGGCGCGCGAGGCGAACTCCTCTTCGGTCAGCGGCAGCGGATCGTTGGCGCGTTCGGCGACGCGGTACACGTCCACGCGGCGGATGCTCTGCGCGCTCGCGTCGGGCGCGTTGCGGCGCGGCGCGGGCCAACTGAGGATGACGCGGTTGCCGCGCTGCACGCCCGACAAAAGCTCCGTGCGCTGCGGCACGCTCTCGGTCGGCGGCAGGGGCGGCCTGCGCTTGCCGCACGCGGCGATGAAGGCAAAAATAAAAAGGCAAAAGGCAAAAAGTAAGAACCGTTTGCGCCGCACACCGCTGATTTTTGCCTTTTTACTTTTGCCTTTTGCCTGATTCATAGGATGTAGCGACTGAGGTCTTGATCCTTGACCACGTCCGAGAGGACGCGGCTGACGTAAGCGGCGTCGATCAGTTGATGCTTCGGCTCAAGGTCTGGCCCCTCGAAGCTGATCTCGTCCAAGACCTTCTCCATGATCGTGTGGAGGCGGCGCGCGCCGATGTTCTCGGTCGTCTCGTTGACCTTGCCCGCGAACTCCGCGATGGAGCTGATGGCGTCTTCGCCGAATTCGAGATCAATGCCCTCGGTCTCAAGCAGCGCGCGGTACTGTTTGATGAGAGAGTTCTTCGGCTCGGTCAGGATGCGCTTGAAGTCCTCGATGGTGAGCGACTCCAGCTCGACACGGATGGGGAAGCGACCCTGCAATTCGGGGATGAGATCGGACGGCTTCGAGACGTGGAACGCGCCCGCCGCGATGAAGAGGATGTGGTCGGTGCGGATCATGCCGTAGCGCGTGTTGACGGTCGTGCCTTCGACGATGGGCAGGATGTCGCGCTGCACGCCCTCGCGCGAAACGTCGGGCCCCGTGCCGGCCTCGCGCCCGGCGATCTTGTCTATCTCGTCGAGGAAGATGATGCCGGAGGACTCCACGCGTTCGAGCGCGGCGCGCGCGACCTGGTCCATGTCGATCAGGCGCTCCTCCTCCTCCTGCATCAGGTACTCCATGGCCTCGTCCACGCGCATCTTACGCCGCTTGGTGCGCCCCTGAAACATGCTGCCGAGCATGTCCTTCATGTTGATGCCCATCTCTTCGACGCCCTGCGGCCCGGCCAGCTCAATCGTCGGGAAGCTCTTTTCGCGGACTTCGATCTCGACCAGACGATTGTCCAGTTTGCCCGAGCGCAGTTGCGAACGAAGTTTCTCGCGCGTGCGCTGAAAGTTGTCGTCGCGCTCGGTGGGCTCCGCGGCCGCGGCCTCCTCTTCGGTCTGGGCGTCGAAGTCGAAGTAGTTAGAGGGGAGGGCGGATTTGGGCGGCGGGAGCAGCAGGTCCAGGATTCGCTCCTCGACGTTCAGCTCCGCCTTCTCCGCGATCTCCTCGACCTTCTCCTCGCGCGTCATCTCGACGGCAATCTCCGTCAAATCCCGGATCATGCTCTCGACATCGCGGCCGACGTAGCCGACTTCCGTGAACTTGGAGGCTTCGACTTTGAGGAAGGGCGAGTTGGACATGCGGGCCAGCCGGCGGGCGATTTCGGTCTTGCCGACGCCGGTCGAGCCGATCATGATGATGTTCTTGGGCATCACGTCCACGGCCATTTCGGGCGGCAGCTTCTGGCGGCGCACGCGGTTTCTCAAAGCGATGGCGACGGCGCGCTTGGCGTTGCGCTGGCCGACGACGTGCTTGTCCAATGCCACGACGATCTGGCGCGGCGTCATCTCGTCCAGCCGCGCCTCTTCGTCAACTTCACCTGACAGGTAAATAACCATTTCTTTCAGTGGTCAGTGGTCGGTGGTCGGTGGTCAGTTAAGGACAGTG
>DASWQY010000049.1:0-1919 GCA_036403435.1 Pyrinomonadaceae bacterium | reverse complement strand
ATCCGCCCGCAATCACGGAGACTGAGTTCGTGTCCCAGGCACTGTGGGAGACGCGGGATCAGCGGCTCGCCTGCGGTGCGGAGATGGCGGTCACAGCGCGGCGTCGCGGCGGGTGCTATTGGCCCCCAATATCGCGGCATTTCTTCGAGGTCGCTGGGACCGAGCCATACATCTAGGGAGAGGGCGATTGCGTGGCTGTGCAGGCAGTCTCGAGCGAACTCGTCTCTGGTCGAGATTCCCTGTTTTTCAGGGAAAGAACAGGGATTTTGCGGTGTTTCGGCGTATTCTGTGGTCGTGGAGAACCCAAAAGGGTCCAGCGCGATCAGGGCTTTGTTCAAGCTTTGCCTGATTTGCAAACAGGGATTTTGCGGAGGCTGATCAGGGAATTGGCTGCCCTTAATCAGGCTCACGACTCCCCTCATTTCAGACAACCCCGAAAGCCTTGTTGAAGACCGTCTGTTCGGCGAGGGTAGTTGCGAACTGCTCGATGAGAGGTTGGAGCCTTTTCTTTGGCATATTTGGGATCAGTTCGTAGAGCATGCAGCCTTGGCGAAACAGCGAGTGGGTGCGTGTCTTGCTGGTGTTCGACTTCAGGTGGCGATCGTAGCCCAGCGCCTCGCCAGCGGCCCCGAGCAGCGTCAGCAGCGCGATGGCGCATGCGTTGAGCAGCCACAGCCGATCCCGCCGGGCCGGCGTGCTGACATGCACTGCCCTCATCCCCATGCCGAAGCGGAGGTCCTTGGTGTCACGCAAGCCGCACTCGATGCTCCATCGCTTGCCGTAGAGCGTCATCAACGCCTTGGCGGACGCATCGGTGGTGCTGGTGGCCAGGCACCAAGCCTGCTTCATGTCCTTGTCCTGCACGCACAGCACGCTGCCCACCTTGTAGCGCTCGGCTGTCACCGAGGCGCCGCGCAGCACCCGAGCGCGGCCGCCGGGTCCGACCCAGCCCGCGGCGGTGCGCACCTCGCCGTCGGCGGCGGCGACCGCGATGTTGCCGCGAAAGCGGATGACGTAGTCGAACTTCAGCTCCTCAGTCAGCACCCGGTAGAGCTTCTGGTCGCCGAACCCGCGGTCGGCCACGATGCACACCGCGACGTCGGCCGGCAGGGCATCGGCCAGGCGGACCAGCGCCTGGTATTCGTACTCGTTGCGGCGGTCCTTGAGCGTCGACTTGTCCACCGTCAGCCATACCAGTGGCGTGGCGCGGCCGTGGCGGGTCATCAGGGACAGCATGATGGTGGCCTGGCCGTCAGCGTCGAACTCAGTCCAGTCCATGGCCACGTTGATGGCGGTGCGCGGCCCGACCACATGAGGCACCCAGTGGCGCAGCGCGGCATCGACGTCGATCCCCGGATTGGAGAGCAATCGATCAACCTGCTTGACGGCGTGCTTGGTCATGCGCCCGCGCGCGAGTGCCAGACCCTGGCCGATGGTGTTGACCGCCAACGAGGCGGTGCTGATGACGCCAAGGGTGGCGTTGGCCAGCGACAGCACGCGCTTGGCATGCAAGTTGCCGTCGAACAGGCCGTCCAGAAAGCGATGGACCTGTCCGAAGCAGAGGGTCTGTTTGTGCGTCATCGTCAGGTCCCGCGCATCGTGGCTGCACGGCCAGGGACTCACGATCCCCGACGTCGCCGCAACCGATCACGGCGACGATGTGCGATGAGAAGCGGCCGGGGCCATCGCGATTCTTTTCGGGACGGCAAAGCGCCTACCGCGATTCTTTTGTTGCGAGCACGCTCAGCCGGGAGAGGAGGGGAGCAGTGAGACCTGCCGCTCTACGTCTTCTGCGGCCGCCATCTGCTCGCAGCCAAGCTGCGGCGGTCGAACATCGATGCGTCAGCCGGTGCTGTCGAGGAGACGGCTCGTATTGTCGCCCAGATCCGCAGGCGATGGCCGCGGGTGCGCATTCTGCT
>DASWQY010000048.1:0-2387 GCA_036403435.1 Pyrinomonadaceae bacterium | reverse complement strand
ATCGCTACAGCGCGTTGCGCCACCTTGTCTTCGAAGGTCGGGATGCCGAGCGGCCGTTGCGTGCCGTCCGCTTTCGGGATGTAGGCCCGGCGCACCGGCGGCGCATGGTAGCGGCCCGACCGAATGCGCTCCAGGAGGTCCGACAGATTGGCCTCGAGGTTCGCTTCGTAGTCCGCCGCCATCACGCCGTCGATGCCAGGGGCACCATCCTTGCGCGTCAGCCGGTAAGCCTCCTTCATCCAGTCCAGATCGATGACGTGGTGGAGCGAGCTGAGCGCCACCCCCGGTCTTGACCTCGCCAGATGGGCTATCCGTTGTCGGTTCGTGGACAGGTTCGCAGGGCTCAGGGTCCCCTCCCGTGTGTCGCGGCAACGGTTCTCTGCTCCTGACGCCTCCCTTCCCTCGGACGGGTCCCGATGAGCTCGGTTCCCCGCCGTCGCCGGTGTAGAGTCGGAGGAGGTCGGGCTTTCGCCCTTCCTCCGTCCGCTCGCTCAAACGGCTCGTGCGGTTTTCCCGCAAGCCGCTTTCCTGTGTGGTCGTCGCCGTTGACGGGGAATGCTCCTGATCCCAGGCACCAGATGGATCAGCCGGACCAGTCCGAACTCGTTCACCAGACGAGCGGTGGGATAATGCCGCCACGCCGTGTTCCGCCATCGTCTGGCGATGAAGGAGAGCAGGCGTCGCTTGATCCAGCCGTCGAGTCGGTGGAACAGGGTTCGGACATTCGCCTTCCGATAGTAGTTCCCCCAGCCGCGGATGACGGGGTTGAGGACCTCGATCATCGCGGACAGGCGCACCGGTGCGCGTCGGCGCGTCAGGTTGCGGATTTGCTCCCGGAACCGTTGCACCGACTTCTCACGCGGGACGGCGTAGAGGTTGTGCGGGTTGGCTGCGGCCGTGCGCTTGTGCGCCGGTAGCCGAAAGCCCGAGCCCCGCTTGACCTTGTAGCCGAGGAACTCAAACCCGTGATCGACATGAACGATCCGGGTCTTCTCCGGATGGAGGCTGATCCCGAGCCCCTCGCGCAGGAACCGGTCCGCCAGGGCGAGGGCAGCTTCGGCCTCCTGTCGGGTCTTGCAGACGACGACGAAGTCGTCCGCCCACCGCGTCAGCCGATAGCCGGCCTCGGTCATGGCGCGATCGAACGGCGTGAGGAAGATGTTCGACCATAACGGGCTTGCGACCCCGCCTTGCGGGACTCCCGTCGTGGTCGGATGCCATTTCCCGGCCTCGATCACCCCTGCGTCGAGAAAGCTCCGGATCAAGTGCAGAACACGCCCATCGCTGATCTCGGCCGCGATCAGGCTCACCAGCTTGTCCTGGTCGATTGCGTCAAAGAAAGCGCGGATGTCGGCATCCAAGATCCAGAAGTTGCCTTCATTGATCTCTCGCCACACCTTCCGCATCGCCATGTGGGGCGAACGCCCCGGCCGATACCCGAACGAGCAGTCGGCAAAGTGGGGTTCGAAGATGGGAGCCATCTTCTGAACCAGCGCTTGCTGAACCACCCGATCCGTAACCGAGGGGATTCCGAGCTTTCGGACCCCGCCGTCCGGCTTCGGGATACCGACCCGCTTGACCGGAGAGGGTCGGTAGCTCCGGTCGCGCAGCTTCCTATGCAGCGCGGCCAGGCGCTCCTCCTCCCGGTCGGCGAAGGCGGCGATGGTGAGACCGTCGATGCCGGCCCCGCCCTTATTGTCTCTGACGTGTCGCCAGGCTTCGGCCAGGTTGGCCGGAGCATAGACCTTGTCGATCAGCGAATGGACTTTCCGTTGTCCTGGATCCTTCGATCCCCCAGCGCCTCCGAGCGCCGTGCGGGTCTCCTCGATGCCGGCGCAGGGTCTTTCGCTTTGCGAACTTGTCCGCACTTCCGCCATGTACTTACCCGCGCGTCGCTCGTCGACGCCGCCACACAGCACGGGGCCTTCCCCCTCCGGTCGACCTTTTGGGTCCGACCGGCGTCGCCGCTCGTCCGGCGGCGATCCGGGGCCTTTTGCTCTGACCCCGTTCCTGAGTACCTCGCCCCGATCCGACTCCTGGCACCGCTTCGGTCGGAATTTCGCTTGCGCTTATATCCGCCCCTACCATCGGGGGCTTCAGGCCGGGCTTTGCGTTGCCTGTTTCTCGCCCTTTCGTCTGCGAGTGTCGCACGATTCCAGCCATACCTTCCCGATGGACGATACCAGGCCTCCCTGGGTCACTGACGCTCTTCCCCACCGTGTCGCCCGCACACACCTTGGTGCGACGGGGTGGAACCCATGTGCCTTCGCCCCCATAGTGCGGGCTCGACCATTCCCCGTCTTCGGCCGACCGGTTCATCGCTCGGGATCGCTCCCGTTGATTACGACCCGGTGGTTCTCCACAAGCCTTTCGGACCCCGCCTCGCG
>DASWQY010000047.1:0-31435 GCA_036403435.1 Pyrinomonadaceae bacterium | reverse complement strand
CGTGACGGGGGTGGCGCACCTGCCCGAAGGAGTGGAGATGGTGATGCCGGGCGATAATGTGGCGATGGAGATCGAATTGATTGCGCCGATCGCGATGGAGAAGGGGCTGAGGTTCGCCATCAGAGAGGGCGGTCGCACCGTTGGCGCTGGCACTGTCTCCGAAGTCGTCGAATAACTTCGGTCATTGAAGTTAAGTTGAAAAGATTATGCTGAACGAAAAAATCAGAATCAGGCTCAAGGCTTACGATCACCGCGTACTCGACCAGAGCACGCACGAGATCGTCGAGACGGCGAAGCGGACAGGGGCGCGCGTGGCGGGGCCGATCCCGCTCCCCACTCTGAAGAACAAGTGGACGGTCCTGCGCTCGCCGCACGTGGACAAGAAATCGCGCGAGCAGTTCGAGATCAGGACGCACAAGCGCCTGATGGACATCCTCGACCCGACGCCGCAGACCGTGGACGCGCTCATGAAGCTCGACCTCCCCGCAGGCGTTGACGTCGAGATCAAGGCGTTCGGCAGACAATAAGACAGTGGTCAGCAGCCAGTGGTCAGCAGTCAGTTAAAACTGATTTCTGGCTGACCACTGACCACTGACCACCGACCACTGAGGTTTTGTGATGATTAACGGAATCATCGGTAAGAAAGTCGGGATGACGCAGATTTTCGCGGACGACGGGACGGTCACGCCCGTGACTGTGATTAAGGCAGGGCCGTGCGTCGTCGTCCAGAAGAAATCCGCGGCGGGCAAAGACGGCTACAACGCCGTCCAGTTGGGGCTAGTCGAAGACAAGCCCGTCAAGCTGAAGAACGTCAACAAGCCCATGCGCGGCCACTTCGAGAAGACCGGCGGGGGCGTGCCCCCCACGCGCATCCTGAAGGAGTTCCGCCTGGAAGACTCCGCGGACCCGACCAACGTCGGCGACAAGGTCCTGGTGGACCAGTTCGCGGACGGCGACCAGATAGAAGTCGTCGGGCGCTCGAAGGGGCGCGGCTTCGCCGGCACGGTCAAGCGGCACCACTTCAGCCGCGGCCCTGAGTCGCACGGCTCCATGAACGTCCGCGCGCCGGGCTCAATCGGCCAGTCGGCCTACCCGTCGCGCGTCATCAAGGGCACGCGCTCTTCGGGCCACATGGGCGACGTGCGCGTGACCCTCAAGGGGCTGACCGTGGCGCGCGTGGATGTCGAGAACAACCTGCTGATGGTCCGCGGCGCGGTCCCCGGCGCGACCGGCAGCGTGGTGATTATTAAAAAGCAACGATGAATGCGGGATGATGAATGATGAATTAAAGACAAAGGCTTTTTAATTCCGCATTCCGCATTCCGCATTCATCATTTTCTACGGAGTAGAATGATGCCTACCGTTAAGGTGCGCAATCTGAAGAACGAAGAGGTCGGCGACCTGGAGCTGTCGGACGCCGTGTTTGGCGCGGAGCTGAACGAGTCGCTGATTCACGCGGCCGTGAAGAATTTCATGGCGAACGCGCGCGCCGGCACCGTCGGCACGAAGACGCGCGGCGATGTCAGCGGCTCGGGCAAGAAGCTGTGGCGGCAGAAGGGCACGGGGCGCGCGCGCATCGCAAGCATCCGCTCGCCCCTCTGGAAGGGCGGCGGCAACGTGCACGGCCCGCAGGCGCGCGACTGGTCCTACAACCTGCCGAAGAAGATGCGGCGCGGCGCGCTGCGCTCGGCCCTCAGTGAGCGCGTGCGCGAGGGCAACGTCCTCGTGCTCGACGGCTTCGCGCTCGACGAGCCGAAGACGAAGGCTTTCATCGGCACGCTCGGCACGCTCGGCCTCGAAGGCAAGACGCTGATCGTGGACAGCCTCGACAACGAGAACCTGTTGCGCGCCTCGCGCAACGTCAAGCGCGCGAAGATCGTCAACAGCTACGGCCTGAACATCTACGACCTGCTCTACCACGAGAAGCTCGTGCTCTCGCGCGCGGCCGCTCTGGAGCTGGCCGAACTGCTCGATCCGCAGCCGAAGAAGGCTGGCGAGCCCGCCGAAGAAAGCGCGGACGAGAGCACGGACGCGGCGGAGACAACCGACGCCGCCGCGCCGGGCGGCGAAGAAGCGACAGAGGAGGCGGCATAAGCGATGAGAACAGTTTGGGATATCATCAAGTCGCCGGTGATTACGGAAAAGGCCCTGGTGGCGAAAGAGGAGACGCAGGACGCGCGGCAGCTGTTGACCTTCCGCGTTGACCGCCACGCGACCAAGCCCGAGATCAAGTCCGCGGTCGAGACCATCTTCCAGGTCAAGGTGGACGCCGTCCGCACCATCAACTACATGGGCAAGATCAAACGCCGCGGGCGCTACGAGGGCCGCAAGCCCGCGTGGAAGAAAGCCTACGTCACCCTGAAGCAGGGCGAGAAGCCGCTCGATTACGGCGAAGCAATCTAAGAGCAGTGGTCAGCAGTCAGCAGTCAGTGGTCAGTTAAAACAACTGATTCCTAACTGACCACTGACCACCGACCACTGACCACTGAAAAGTTATGGGCATCAAGAAACTTACACCGACATCGCCGGCGCGTCGTTACCAGACTTATTTGACGCGCGATGACTTAACGGTCGGCGCGGAGCCCGAGAAGTCGCTGCTTGAGCCGAAGAAGCGCATCTCGGGGCGCAACAACGACGGGCGCATCACCGTGCGTCGCCGCGGCGGCGGCCACAAGCGTTTCTACAGGATTATCGATTTCAAGCGCGACAAGGCGGGCGTGCCCGGCCGCGTCACGCAGATCGAGTACGACCCGAACCGCTCGGCGCACATCGCGCTCGTCTCTTACCTGGACGGCGAGAAACGCTACATCATCGCGCCGGCGGGCCTCGAAGTCGGCAAGACCGTGGTGAGCGGCCCCGAGGCGGACATCCTGCCTGGGAACGCCTTGCCGATTCGCAACATCCCGCTGGGCACGCAGATTCATAACATCGAGCTGCGCCCCGGCAAGGGCGGGCAGATGGCGCGCAGCGCGGGCGCGTTCGCGCAGCTGGTCGCGAAGGAAGGCGACTACGCACAGCTTCGCATGCCTTCGGGCGAGGTCAGGCGCGTCCCCGTGGTGTGCATGGCGACGGTGGGCCAGGTCGGCAACGTCGAGCACGAGAACGTCTCGTACGGCAAGGCGGGGCGCTCGCGCTGGAAGGGCATCCGCCCGCACGTGCGCGGCGTGGCGATGAACCCTGTGGACCACCCGCACGGCGGCGGCGAGGGCAAGACCTCCGGCGGGCGCAACCCCGTCACCCCCTGGGGCCAGCCGACGCGCGGCTACAAGACGCGCAAGAACAAACGCACGACGAAAATGATCGTGCGCGACAGAAGAGTGAAATAAAGCAGAGGCTAGAGGCCAGAGGCCGGAGGTCAGTTAAAGCTAACCTCTAGCCTCTAACCTCTGACCTCTCGTGGAGCGAAGCGAAACGATATGGCACGTTCAGTTAATAAAGGGGCGTTCGTAGATAAGAGCGTTGCGAAGGTGGTGGAGCGCATCCGCGCAGGCGGAGTGCGTCCCCCCGCGATCAAGACCTGGTCGCGCCGCTCGACGATCACGCCCGACATGGTCGGGCTGACGTTCGGCGTCCACAACGGCAAGCGCCACCTGCCGGTCTATGTGACGGAGAACATGGTCGGGCACAAGCTCGGCGAATTCGCGCCGACGCGCACCTTCAAAGGCCACTCGGGGACGAAGGCCGAGAAGACTTCGAAAGTAGCGAGGAAATAGTTTTGAGTTTTCGGTTTTCAGCCTAAGGCAAGAAACGTCTTTAACTGAAAACTGAAAACTGCGAACGGAGTGAGCTAATGGAAGCAAGAGCGAGTGCGAAGTATTTGCGGGGCTCGGCGCAGAAGGCGCGGCTGGTCGTGGACCTGATTCGCGGCAAGAACGTCAACCAGGCTTTGGCAATTTTGCAGTTCACGAACAAGCGCGCCGCCGACGGCATAGAGAAGTGTATGCGCTCGGCCATCGCCAACGCGTCTGAGGCCGCGGAGAAGGCCAACGTCGCTATTGACCCGGACGAGCTGTGGGTCAAGGCCGCGTTCGTTGACCGCGGGCCGACGAAGAACCGCCGCCGCGTGCGCCCCGCCCCGCAGGGCCGCGCCTACCGCGAGCGCCGCCACTTCTGCAACATCACCATTCTTCTTTCGAGCGACGACCAGACCGCGGCCGCCGACGCGAAGAAGACAGGCCGCGCTGCCGAGGCCAAGCCCGCGAAGCTCGAAGAGAGCAAGGGCCGCAAGCGCGGCGGCGCAGCCTCCGCGCCCCGCGCCAAGCGCACCGCGCCGAAGGCCGACGCCGGGCCGGCCGAGACGAAGGCCGACGAGTCTCCCGCGGAGACGACGACCGGCGGCGCGGAAGAGACGACCGCGACTGAAGAATAGATTCTTAATTTGAGGTTTGAAATTTCAAGTCTCAAATTTTTAAGGACTGAAACGGAGAAATAGAGTGGGCCAGAAAGTTCATCCATACGGCTTCCGCCTCGGCTACAACAAAGACTGGCACTCGCACTGGTACGCCAAGCGCCAGTTCGGCGAGTACCTCCTGGAAGACCTCAAGCTGAAGCGCGAGCTGAAAGGCAAGTTCGCGGGCGCGGGCGTTAGCCACGTTGACGTTGAGCGCGCCGCCAACCGCCTGAAGATCATCATCTACACCTCGCGCCCAGGCATCATCATCGGGCGCAAGGGCGCGGAGATTGACAAGCTCAAGGGCGACCTTTCGGCGCGCACGGGCCGCGAGGTGCTGGTCTCGATTCAGGAGATTCACAAGCCCGAGCTGAACGCACAGCTCCAGGCCGAAAAGATAGCCGTTCAGCTTGAGAAGCGCATCGCTTTTCGCCGCGCCATGCGCAAGACCGTCGAGGAATCCATCCGCTTCGGCGCGCAGGGGATCAAGGTCAAGATTTCCGGCCGCCTGAACGGGGCCGAGATTGCGCGCAGTGAGTGGCACTTGCAGGGGCAGTTGCCGCTGCACACCTTGCGCGCGGACGTTGACTACGGGCTCGCGGAGGCGCACACGACCTTCGGCGTCATCGGCGTCAAGGTCTGGATTTACCGCGGCGAGATTCTTGACCCGAAGGCCGCGATGGCGCGCGGCACCGGAACGGACCCGATTAACGAGCCGCGCGGGGGCGACGGGCGCGAGCGCCGTCCGCGTACGCGCCGCGAGCGCGAGGGGCGCGACGGCGAGCGCGGCGACCGCGGCGGCCGCGGACGTGGCGGAGACCGATCATAAGGCGGTGATAAGTGATGAGTGATAAGTAAAAGCAGAGGTCTTACTCATCACTCATCACTCGAACGGAGTGAGCAATCATGTTGATGCCGAAAAAAGTAAAGCACCGGAAGCAGATGAAGGGGCGCATGACGGGCGTCGCCAACCGCGGCGGCTCGATCAGCTTCGGTGAGTACGGTCTGAAGTCCCTGGAGCCGGCGTGGATCACGGACCGCCAGATCGAGGCCGCGCGTATCGCGATGACGCGCCACATCAAGCGCGGCGGCAAAATTTGGATTCGCATGTTCCCGGACAAGCCCATCACGAAGAAGCCGGCGGAGACGCGCATGGGCAAGGGCAAGGGCGCTCCCGAATACTGGGTGGCGGTCGTCAAGCCGGGCCGCATTCTTTACGAGATCGAGGGCGTGGACGAGACGACGGCGCGCGAGGCGATGCGCCTGGCCGCGCAGAAACTTCCGATTAAGACGAAGTTCGTCTCGCGCAGGGACCAGGAAGGCGGGGCTATTTAGCTTTAAGTTTCAGGTTCCAAGTTTAAGGTTTTAGTTTTTAACTTGAAACCTTGAACCTGAAACTTGGAACCCGAGTGGAGCGGAGCGAAACGAAATTATGGCAAAGAGACGCGAAGAATTGGAGCGCCTGCGCGACACGGCGGACGCTGATTTGAGTGCGGAGGCCGCGCGCCTGAAAGAGTCGCTCTTCCGCCTGAACTTCAAGCTGGCGCTCGGCGAGGTGGATGCCGTAAAGAACATACGGCAGGAGAAGAAACAGCTGGCGCGGATTCAGACGCTGCTGCGCGAGCGCGAGGCGCAGGCGGCGGCGAAGTAGAGGTTGAGAGATGACGGAAGAGAATCAGGAAGACTTGATGCCGACGAGCACGGACGCTGAGGTGGCCGAGGGCACGGATGCCGGCGAGACGCTGGCGCACGCGGTCGCCCCGAACGTTGACTCGCAGCCGGGCAATGCTTCGGCGACGGAAGCCGGCAAGCGCGGGAAACGCTCGCAGAAGGTCGGCATCGTTGCGTCGGACAAGATGGAGAAGACGGTCGTCGTGCGCGTTGACCGCCTGGTCAAGCACCCGAAGTACCGCCGCTACGTGCGCCGTACGTCGAAGTTCATGGCCCACGACGAGACGGGCGCGGGCATCGGCGACAAGGTGCGCATCGTCGAGACGCGGCCGCTCTCGGCACGCAAGCGTTGGCGCGTCGTCGAGATAGTACAAAAAGCAGAAAAATAGTTTCAGGTTTAAGGTTTCAGGTTTCAAGTTAAGGACGAAAAACCTGAGACCTGGAACTTGAAAGCTGAAACTGCGAACGGAGTGAGCAAGCAATGATTCAGATGCAGACCTCTCTGGAGGTGGCTGACAATTCGGGCGCGCGGCGCGTGGAAATGATCATGCCGATTGGCGGCTCGACGGGCAGGATCGCCTCGCTCGGCGACCGCATCAAGGTGACGGTCAAGGAGGCGACGCCGGACGGGACGATCAAGAAGGGCACGGTCCAGAACGCCGTCATCGTCCGCACGCGCAAGGAGGTCCGCCGCAAGGACGGGACCTACATCCGCTTCGACCAGAACGCGGCCGTGCTCATCAAGGACGACGGGACGCCCATCGGGACGCGCGTCTTCGGGCCGGTGGCGCGCGAGCTGCGCGACAAGAACTACATGAAGATCGTTTCGCTCGCGCCGGAGGTGATTTGAAAATGGCACAGGGAACCAAGCGCGTCAAGATTAAGAAGGGCGACCAGGTGATCGTCATGGTCGGGCGCGACCACAACAAGTACAACAAGCAGGGCGAGCGCGTGCCGCATCGCGGCCGCGTCCTCGAAGTCTCGCCCTCCAGGGGCAAGGTCAAGGTCGAGGGCGCGGGCATCATCAAGAAGCACGAGCGCGCCAACCCTTCGAACAACCGCGGCGGCGGCATCATCGAGAGGGAAGGCTGGATTGACATCTCGAACGTGCAATTGATCGACCCGGACACGGGCAAGCCGACGCGCGTCAAGTACCTGGTCGAAGGCGACGGCTCCAAGAGCCGCGTCGCCTCGAAGAGCAGGCAGAGTCTGGAGAAGTAAGAGGCCCGCGGATGTCTGGAAACGCCTCCGGGGCGAGACCCAGACGAAAAGGTGAAGAGAAATGGCAGCGAGATTAAAAGAGCGATACACGAAAGAGATTGCCCCGGCGATCTCGAAGGAGTTCAGCATCGAGAACCCGATGGCCGTGCCGCGCCTGGAGAAGATCGTCATCAACATGGGCATGGGCGAGGCCATCGCCAACTCGAAGATTCTGGACACGGCGGCCGACGAGGTGCGCGCCATCACGGGCCAGAAGCCCGTCGTCACCAAGGCGAAGAAATCCATTGCCTCGTTCAAGCTCCGCCAGGGCATGCCCATCGGCGTGATGGTGACCTTGCGCGGCGACCGCATGTACGAGTTTTTGGACCGGCTGGTGTCCGTGGCGCTGCCGCGCGTCCGCGACTTCCGCGGCGTGAGCCCCAAAGCGTTCGACGGGCGCGGCAACTACACGCTCGGCATCCGCGAGCAGCTGATTTTCCCCGAGATTGATTTCAACAAAGTGGACAAGACGCGCGGCATGAACATCTCCATCGTCACGACCGCGCGCAACGACGAGCAGGCTCGCGCGCTCCTGAAGGCGCTCGGCATGCCGTTCAGACAATAAGGCAGTGGTCAGTGGTCAGTGGCCGGTGGTCAGTTAAGAAACTGACTTCTTCTGACCACTGACCACCGGCCACTGACCACTGAGGTTATATGGCTAAGAAATCACTGATAGCGAAAGCGAACCGGAAACCGAAATTCTCGTCGCGCGCCTACACGCGCTGCAAGCGGTGCGGTCGGCCGCGCGGCTACCTGCGCAAGTTCAACCTGTGCCGCATCTGCTTCCGCGAGCTGGCGCTTCAAGGGCAAATCCCCGGCGTCGTGAAATCGAGCTGGTAACGAAAAGCAGAGGCCAGCGGCGAGAGGTTAGAGGTCAGTGAGCTGGCTTGCCTAACCTCTGACCTCTGACCTCTAATCTCTGGAGTTTGAAGAATGACTGATCCTATCGCCGATATGCTGACACGCATCCGCAACGCCATCGCCGCGAAGCACTCGCGCGTTGACATCCCGGCCTCGAAATTGAAACTGGAGATCGCCCGCATCCTCAAGGAGGAGGGCTATATCAACAACTTCGTCACGAAGGGCGAGGGCGTCAAGCGCACGATCCGCATCTTCCTGCGCTACGACGCGCGCGGGACGAGCTCGATCACGCACCTCGAAAGGGTCTCGCGGCCCGGCCGCCGCGTCTACCTGGGCGCAACGGAGATTCCGAAGGTTCTGGGCGGCTACGGCGTCAACATCGTCTCGACCTCGCGCGGCCTGATGAGCGGCAAGACCGCCCGCCGCGAGAACATCGGCGGCGAAGTGCTGGCGCAAATCTACTAGGAGTCAGAACTCAGGACACAGAATGAAAGGCTTTTCTTCTGACTCCTGAGTCCTGAGTTCTGAATTCTTTAATCGAAGGTTAACGTTATGTCTCGCATTGGAAAGAAACCTATCGCAGTTCCGAAGGGCGTCACGGTCACGATTAAGGACCGCGAGCTGGAAGTGAAGGGCACGAAGGGCACCTTGACGACGCCCATCCCGGAGGGCATCAGCTTCAAGCAGGAGGGCGACCAGTTGGTAGCCGAGCGCCGGTCGGACGACCTGGCAGCGCACCACGGGCTGGCCCGCGCGCTCGCGAACAACGCCATCGTCGGCGTGACCGAGGGCTTCATGAAGCAGCTGGATGTGGTCGGCGTCGGCTACAAGGCGGACGTGCAGGGCAAGAAGATCGTCTTCGCGCTCGGCTACTCGCACCCGATTGAGTACCAGTTGCCCGAGGGCATAGACGCCAGGGCCGAGCGCATGCCGACGAAGGCGAGCATCCAGCAGTACCAGACGACGCTGACGCTCTCCGGCATCGACAAGCAGAAACTGGGCCAGGTGGCCGCCGAGATGCACAAGCTCAGAAAGCCCGACGCCTACAAGGGCAAGGGCGTGCGCTACGCTGGCGTGCAGCTCAAGCTGAAACCTGGCAAGACCGGGAAATAGTAATCAGTTTTCAGTCTTCAGCTTTTGGCTGCTCACTGAAAACTTAAAACTGGAAACTGAAATTATGGCACAGAGAAACAGAGCGGCAGTTCGCAACGCGGTTCACAGGCGCATCCGGCGCAAGGTGCGCGGCTCGACCGAGCGCCCGCGCCTCGCCGTTTACCGCAGCCTGAACCACATCTACGCTCAGGTGATTGACGACGAGCGCGGGCAGACGCTGGTCTCCGCCTCGACGACCGAGAAAGATTTGCGCGGGGGCACGGGCGGCAACGTCGAGGCCGCCGAGCAGGTGGGGCGGACCATCGCCGAGCGCGCCCTGGCCGCCGGCATCACTAGCGTCGTCTTCGACCGCGGCGGCTACCTCTACCACGGCCGGGTCAAGGCCCTGACGGACGCGGCGCGCGCCGCGGGCCTGAACAGGGACGAGTCGGCCTCTGTGGGCGAGGACGGCGGCGGTGAGGCGGAAGCGGCAACGGCAGAATAACAGGGAGCAGTAATGAGACAACCGAGACAACGTATCCCGGCACAGGGGCTGGACCTGAAGGACCAGGTCATCTCGATCAACCGCGTGACCAAGGTGGTCAAGGGCGGCAAGAACTTGAGCTTTGCGGCGCTGGTCGTCGTCGGCGACGAGGCCGGCCACGTCGGCTTCGGCACGGGCAAGGCCCGCGAAGTGCCGCTGGCTATTAAGAAGGGCATCGAGTCGGCCAAGAAGAATCTGATCCGCGTGCCGCTCATCAACAACACTTTGCCGCACCAGCTAATCGGCAGGTTCGGAGCGGGCCGCGTGCTGATGAAGCCCGCGTCCCAGGGCACGGGCGTCATCGCCGGCGGCGCGGTTCGCGCGGTCATGCAGGCCGTCGGCGTGCACGATGTCCGCACCAAGGTGCTGGGCTCAAGCAACCCCCATAACGTCGTGCGCGCCACCTTCGACGGCCTCCTCAAGATGAAGGACCCGATGGAGCTGGCACGCTTGCGCGGCAAGCAGGTGGAAGAACTCTAAAACGGTTTCAGGTTCGAGGTTTCAGGTTTCAAGTTAGAAACGGCGAACCTGAAACCTGAAACCTGAAACTCGAAGAGGTTTTATGGCAGACGAGAAGAAAGAGCAGTCGGGCGCGGGCGGGACGATTCGCATACAGTATTACCGCAGCTTCATCGCCGCGCCGAAGACGCAGAAGCAGATCGTCAAGAGCCTCGGCCTGACGAAGCTCAACCAGGTGGTCGAGCGCCCCGACACGCCCGCCGCGCGCGGAGCCGTCGCCAAAGTCCCGCACCTGATACGAATCATTGAATAACAGTCTTCAGTTTTCAGAAAGAGCGTTTGCCTTTGCTGAAAACTGCGAACGGAGTGAGCAATGGCAATCGGTCTTGATAATTTACGCGCGCCGAAGGGGGCGACGCATAAGAAGAAGCGGGTGGGGCGCGGCCCCGGCACCGGGCTCGGCAAGACGGCCGGCCGAGGCGAGAAGGGGCAGAAGTCTCGCTCCGGCTACTCGTCGAAAATCGGCTTCGAGGGCGGCCAGATGCCGCTCCACCGCCGGCTCCCGAAGCGCGGCTTCACCAACATTTTTAAGAAAGAGTGGATCGAGGTCAGCCTCTCGTCGCTCGAACAGCATTTCGAGGCGGACGCCGAGGTGACGCCGGAGGTGCTGCACGAGCGCGGGCTGATTAAGAAGGTCAAGCGCGACGTGGTCGTCCTCGGCACGGGCGAAATCTCCAAGGCGCTGCGCGTCTCCGCGCACCGCTTCACGAAGAGCGCCCGCGAGAAGATCGAGCGCGCCGGCGGCGCGGCGACTTTGATCGAACGCCGGCCCGCCGAGCAGCCCGAGCAGTAAAGAAAAGTTGAGAGCGACCGTTTAAGGAGACCATTGGAGCGCGCCCGCAGTCCGCGGGAGAGGCTTCGGTGGTCTCGCGTCCGTTCCACGCTTGCGCGCGCCGCGCCGCGAAGGCGATAATTACGGTCCAATTCCGAAGTGGCACACGAGTAAACCGAAGCCAGAGGCAAACCCGTTATGGAAAAGTTTTTCGCCGCTGTCCGCAACATGTTTCAGGTCCCGGACCTGCGCAAGCGCATCTTTTTCACGCTCGGCCTGCTCGCCGTCTATCGCATCGGCGCGCACGTCACCGCGCCCGGCATCAACAAGGTGCGGCTCGAACAGGTCTGGCACGATGTCGGCAACACGCTGCTCGGGGTGCTGGACCTCTTCTCCGGCGGCAACTTCCGCACGATCTCCATCTTCGCGCTCGGCGTGACGCCCTACATCACGGCCTCGATCATCCTGCAACTGATGACGGTCGTCTCGCCGCAGCTCAAGAAGTTGCAGGAAGAGGGCGAGATGGGGCGGCAGAAGATTAACCAGTGGACGCGCTACCTGACCGTGGGGCTCGCGGCCATCCAGACCTTCTTCGTCGCGAACTGGTTGCAGTACAACGGCGTTGCCACCAACCCCGGCAAAGGGTTCCTGATCGGGACGGCGCTGACCTTGACGACTGGCACAATTTTCGTGATGTGGCTTGGCGAGCAGATCACCGAGCGCGGCGTCGGCAACGGCATCTCGCTCCTCATCTTCGCGGGCATCGTCATCGGCCTGCCGCGCGGTGTCGGCCAGGTGGTCGAGCGGTTGAGCGGCGGAGACCCCCTGGCGACCGTCGGCGTCATCGCGCTCGTCATCGCGCTCATCGCGCTCATCGCGTTCATCGTCTTCGTCGAGTCAGGCCGGCGCAAGATCGCCGTCAGCTACGCCAAGCGGCACGTCGGCCGCCAGATGGTCGGCGGCCAGCAGACGACCATGCCGCTCAAGGTCAACATGGCGGGCGTCATCCCCGTCATCTTCGCCTCCTCGGTGCTGGCGATGCCACAGAGTTTATTCTCGGCCTTCCCGCCAGACCCGAATCACCCGAACTCTGTCTGGGCCAAAATCCACGGCTTCTTCCAGCTGTTCCACGGCGGCGACCCCTACTATGAGCTGATCTTCATCACGCTCATCATCTTCTTCACGTTCTTCTACGTCTCCATCGTCTTCAATGTGGAGGAGGTGGCCGACAACCTACGCAAGCACGGCGGGTTCATGCCGGGCATCCGCCCCGGCAGGGCCACGGCCGAGTACCTGCGCACGATCCTGACGAGGCTGACGATTGTCGGCGCGGTTTACCTGGCCTTCGTCGCGCTCGTCCCGCAGATCATGCTCAGCGGCTTCCGCGTGCAGCGCCTGCCGTTCATCGGCGAGTCGCTCTACAACTTCTTCATGGCGACGCCGGGGCTGAGCTGGATTCCCGAGGGGATGCACTACCAGTTCTACTTCGGCGGGACCTCCCTGCTGATTCTCGTCGGCGTGGCGATGGACACCGTCGCCCAGATCGAGGCGCAACTGGTGATGCGCAACTACGAGGGCTTCCTCGGCGGCGGGGGCCGGCTGCGCGGGCGCAGAGCATAGAACAGTGGTTAGTGGTTAGTGGCCGGTGGTCAGTTAAAAACTGATTTCTGACTGACCACCGGCCACTGACCACTGACCACTGTTTTTATGTCAAAGATCATCGTCTTGATGGGCGCGCCGGGCGCGGGGAAGGGAACGCAGGCGCGGCTCCTCCAGGAGCGCCTGGGACTGCCGCAGATTTCGACCGGCGACATGCTCCGCGCTCTGAAGCAGGAACAGACGCCTCTGGCCGAAGAGGTGCTCCCCGTCATGAGTGCCGGCGGGCTCGTCCCGGACGACGTGATGATACGGATTGTGCGCGAGCGCACCGGGCGTGAAGACAGCCGGGGCGGCTACATCCTGGACGGTTTCCCGCGGACGCCAACGCAGGCGGCGATGCTCGAAGAGTTGGCCGCGGAGCAGGGCAAGAGGATTCAGCCAATTCTTGTGGACGTGCCGCTGGAGATACTTGAGCGGCGCACGGTCGGCCGCCGCTCCTGCCCCGTCTGCGGCGAAATTTACAACATCTATTTCAGGCCGCCGAAGGTGGACAACGTCTGCGACCTGCACCCGGAGGCGCAGCTCAGGCACCGCGCCGACGACAACCCCGAGACCGTTCAGGCGCGCCTCGCCACTTTCGCCGAGCAGACGCGCCCGCTGCTCGATTATTACCAGTCGTCGAACAGACTGCGCCGCGCTGACGGCACGCGCGACCCGGAGGCCATCTACGCGGACATCGAAAGGATAGTGCTGAGTGATGAGTGATAGGTGATAAGTCAAAGCACTGGTCGTTACTTATCGCTCATCATTCATCCCTCAGCACTCGTTTATGATTATCGGGAAGTCCAGAAAAGAGTTGGAGAAGATGCGCGCCGCGGGCCAGTTGGTCGGGCGCGTGCTCCAGGAGTTGCGCCGGATGGTTGAGCCGGGCGTGACGACGCTCGACGTGGACCGCGCGGCCGAGCGCATGATCCGCGATGCCGGGGCGCTCCCGACCTTCAAGGGCTACCACGGCTTTCCGTTCTCCATCTGCGCCTCGGTCAACGAGCAGGTCGTACACGGCTTCCCGTCCGACTACGCGCTGAAGGAAGGGGACATCTTCTCGATTGATGTCGGCGCGACGCTGCACGGCTTCGTCGGCGACACGGCGACGACCGTGCCCGTGGGCCAAGTCAGCCCGGAACTCCTCCAACTCATACGCGTCACCGAAGAGTGCCTTGAGCGGGCCATCGAGCAGTGCCGCGAGGGCCGCCACCTCGGGGACATAGGCTGGGCCGTCCAGAGCCTCGCCGAGGCGCATGGCTACGGGGTCGTGCGCGAGTACGTCGGACACGGCATCGGCCGGCGGATGCACGAGGACCCGCAAATCCCGAACTACGGGGTGCCGGGCAAGGGCGCGAAGATCAAAAAAGGCTACGTTTTCGCCGTCGAGCCGATGATCAACCTGGGCACGCACCAGACGAAAGTCCTCAAGGACGGCTGGACGGTCGTGACCCTGGACGGGCGCGCGAGCGCCCACTGTGAGCACACCATTGCCATCACGGAAAACGGCCCGGAAGTCTTCACCCGCGTGGTCGAGGCAGAGCAGGAGCGGGCGGAACTGGTCGGCGCGTGAAGGCTGCCGCGCTCTGCGTCCGCGCGGCTTGGCAAAGATTGTTGGCCTGTGCTAATATTTGCAGTTTGCGAGTGGACGCAAAATTTCAACTGTAGAGGTTATGGCGAAGGAAGAAGCGATTGAAGTCATGGCGAAGGTCCTTGAGACCCTGCCGAACGCGATGTTCCGCGTCGAGTTGGAGGACAACCAGCATCAGGTGCTGGCACACATCTCCGGCAAGATGCGCAAGCACTTCATACGCATCCTCCCCGGCGACCGCGTGCTCGTAGAGCTTTCGCCTTACGATCTCAACCGCGGCCGGATTACTTACCGCTATAAATAAACGCCTGGAGAGAGGCGAAGGGGCTAGGCAATGAAGGTACGGGCTTCAGTCAAGAAGATGTGCGACAACTGCAAGATCATCCACCGCAAAGGCGTGGTGCGCGTGATCTGCACCAACCCGAAGCACAAGCAGCGGCAAGGGTAGGGAATTTTAGATTTTTGATTGGACAAGGAAAGGTTTTAATTCCCCTTCCAATCGCGAATAGCAAACGTTTTTGGAGAATAAGAAATGGCTCGTGTAGCTGGTGTCGATCTTCCGCCGAACAAGCGGGCGCAGATCGGGCTGACATACATTTACGGCATCGGGCGCTCGCGGGCGACCTCCGTCCTGAACGAGGCGCAGGTCAGCGTTGACACGCGCATCCGTGACTTGAGCGAGGACGAGCTCGGCCGCATCCGCTCCATCCTGGACGCGCAGGGCGAGATCGAGGGCGACCTGCGCAAGCGTGTGCAGATGGACATCAAGCGCCTGATGGACATCGGCGCTTACCGCGGCCTGCGCCACCGCCGCGGACTCCCCGTGCGCGGGCAGCGCACGCACACCAACGCGCGCACCCGCAAGGGGCCGCGCCGCGCCACCATCGCGAAGAAGAAAGCCCCCGGCAAGAAATAGCAGTAGCCAGTGGTCGGTGGTCAGTTAAAGCCACTTGCCGCTAACTGACCACTGACCACCGACCACTGATAACTGAATTATGGCAAAAGCAGCAGGCGGAAAAAAGAAGGTCTTTCGGAAGAAAGAGAAGAAGAACATCCCGAGCGGGATCGCGTACATCGCGGCGTCGTTCAACAACACGATGATCTCGATTACCGACCTTGAGGGGAACCTGGTCGCGCAGTCCTCTTCGGGCGCGCGGGGTTTCCGCGGCTCGCGCAAGGGGACGCCTTTCGCCGCGCAGCAGGCGGCATGGGAGGCGGCCAAGAAGGCGCAGGAGGCCGGGATGACGCAGTGCGAGGTCCGCGTCAAGGGGCCCGGCGGCGGGCGCGAGTCGGCGATTCGCGCCATCAACAACGCCGGCATCCGGGTGACGGTCATACGCGACATTACGCCCATCCCGCACAACGGCTGCCGCCCGCCGAAGCGCCGCAGAGTGTAGCAATAGTGGTCAGTAGTCGGTGGTCGGTGGTCAGTTAAAGACATAAGCTCTTAACTGACCACTGACCATCGGCCACTGACCACTGAGTATTAACCTAAAGGATGAAGGGCGAGCGCGCCACACGGTACGCGGCCTGTAAACTTTTCCGTTCGGCGCGAGGGCCGGACCGGAGGCGAAAAAGAGAGTGGCTAGGTATAGAGATGCGGTGTGCCGTTTGTGCCGCCGCGAAGGTGCAAAACTTTTCCTGAAGGGCGACCGTTGTTACAAGCCCTCCTGCCCGATTGAGAAGCGCGGCACGCAGCCGCCGGGGCAGCACGGCAATTCGATGCGGCGCGGCAAGGCGCTCGTCGGCTACGGCCAGCAGCTGCGCGAGAAGCAGAAGGTCAAGCGCATTTATTTCATCCTCGAAGGCCAGTTCCGCAACTACTTCGAGAAGGCCGCGCGCCAGAAGGGCATCACGGGCGAGAATTTATTGTTCCTGCTCGAACGACGCCTGGACAACGCGGTCTACCGCGCGGGCTTTTCGACCTCGCGCCGGCAGGCACGCCAGCTCGTCAATCACGGCCACATCGAGGTCAACGGGCGCAAGGTTGACATCCCCTCCTTCCAGGTGAAGGCGGGTGACACGATCAGCGTCAAAGAGGCCAGCCGGAAGAATCCACACATAGAGGGCGCATGGCAGACGGCCGCCGGCCGCGGTCGCCCCTCCTGGATAGTGCCGGCCGACGGCGCGGACATGAGCGCCCGCGTGGGGACACTGCCGTCGCGCGCCGACATTGACCGCTCGATCAACGAGCAGCTGATCGTCGAGCTTTATAGCAAGTAACCTTGGACAGGCGAGCCGGGGGCCGTAGCGCGTCTTAATTCAGCCCGCGCGACGCCTTCCGGCCGCCGTGCATTTTATAGTTTTATTCCCGGATCGAAACATTATGGCTATGGACCAAAATAATCTCTGGACAGGATTTCAGATGCCGCGCCGCCTGGCGGCCGACGCCGAGACGATGACGGACCGCTACGGCCGCTTCTCCGCCCAGCCGTTCGAGCGCGGCTTCGGCACGACCGTCGGCAACTCTTTGCGTCGCGCGCTGCTCTCTTCCATCGAGGGCTCGGCCATCACGGCCGTCAAGATCGAGGGCGTCGAGCACGAGTTCTCCTCGATCAACGGCGTGGTCGAGGACGCGACCGACGTGATCCTGAATCTGAAGCAGGTGCCCTTCAAGCTTCACGGCGGCGAGGCCAAGACCCTGACGATTAACAAGGACGGCGCGGGCGAAGTCACCTCCGCCGACATCGAGGCGGACGCCGATATTGAAGTCCTCGACCCGAACGTCCACATTGCGACCGTCGGCGAGGGCGGGAGCCTCCGCATCGAGATGCGTCTCAAGCGCGGGCGCGGCTACGTCTCGGCGGACCGCAACTTCGACGAAGACTTGAGCCTGGGCTACATCCCGATTGACTCCGTGCACACGCCGGTCAAGAAGGTCAACTACACGGTCGAGGCCGCGCGCCTGGGCCAGAACACCGAGTTCGATAAATTGACCATCGAGGTCTGGACGGACGGCTCGGTGAAGCCGGACGACGCCATCGGCCTGGCGGCGAAGCTCATCAAGGATCACATGTCCATCTTCATCAACTTCGAGGAGGATACGGACGACTTCGCCTACGCCAACATGGAGCGGCCGCCGCTGCCCAGGAACGACCAGCTCGACCGCTCGGTGGACGAGCTTGAGCTTTCGGTGCGCTCCTACAACTGCCTGAAGAACGCTGACATTCGCACCATCCGCGACCTCGTGCAGAGAAGCGAGCGCGAGATGCTGGCGACCAAGAACTTCGGCAAGAAATCTCTGAACGAGATCAAGGACATCCTCAACGGGATGGGGCTGGATTTCGGCATGGAGTTCGACGCGCAGGGCAACCCGATCCCCGGCTCCGGCGGGCGCGACAGCTCGGACCTGGACGACTACACGGATAACGACGAAGAATAAGAAAGCAGAGGTCAGAGGCTAGAGGTTAGAGGTCAGTGAAGACCAAAAACTAACCTCTGACCTCTGACCTCTGACCTCTGAACAATGAGACACCAGAAGGCACATCGGAAATTGGGCCGCACGAGCGCGCACCGCATGTCCATGCTGCGCAACCTCGCGACCTCGCTCATCAACGCGCAGGACGAGCGCATCATCACGACGCTGCCGAAGGCGAAGGAGCTGCGCCCGTTCGTCGAGCGCGCCATCACGCTCTCGCGCCACGCGGCGAACCTGGAGGGCGACAACGTCGCCGTTCAGTCCGTCCACCTGCGCCGCCAGGCCGCGGGCTTCTTCCACTCCGGCAACCACCAGCAGAAGGCTTCGACCGGAAGGCGCGGCCAGGAGCGCGCGCCGCGCACCGCGGGCGTCCTCGCGTTGCGCCGTCTCTTCGACGAACTGGGCCAACGCTTCAAGAACCGTCCGGGCGGCTACACGCGCATCATCAAGCTCGGCCGCCGCGACGGCGACAACGCGGAGCTTGCCATCATCGAGTTGGTTGACAGCCGGCGCGAGCGCGAGGCCGAGGAGGCCAGTAAGCGCGTGAAGGCCGCCACGACCGGCAAGAAGAAGACGGCCAGGGCGGGCAAGGAGGTCGAGGAGACCGGCAGCCGCCGCGGCGGGCGCAAGGCCGACAAGACTTTCGAGAAGGAAGAGACGACCAGGGCACGCGGCCGCGGGAAGGCGGACGACGCGGGGCTTGAGGACCAGAAGCCGAAGGGCGGCCGCCGCGCCAAGAAGACCGAGGCGACGGCCGAAGAGAAGGACACGGAGTAGTTAGAAATTTTTTTGACCGGGGCGCGCCGCGAGGTCTGGCCGTGCGCCCGGTCGCCGGCCCCGAGCCTCAATTGACCGTCGGCAGATGACCCCACGGGACGGTTGAGGCTCTTCGCTTTGTTCAACGTCAACGGGAACGGGCGCGCGCTTTTTCGGCCGCCCCGACCCTGGAGTCGAAAAGAATGGACGATCAGGAAGGCGCAACACAACCCGCGCGCGAGGAGAGCCCCCGGCAGCAGTCTCAGCAGTCACCGAGGCCCCAGCCCGAGCAGCAGCCACAGCGCCCCGGCAGCGCGCCGCGCAACGAGCGCGAGCGCGGCGGCCAGCGTCGCGGTGGCGGGGGCGGCGGCGGTCATCAGCAGAATCAGGCGCGACGTTCGGAGCAGAACCTCCCCATGGAAGAGTTGCGCGATCTCTTCGCGCTCTTCACGGAGCACGGCCTGACGGAATTCGAGATCGAGCGCGAGGGCATGCGGGTCCACCTGGGACGCAACCCGGCCCCGCAGGTGGTCGCACACCCGCAGAGCGCGGGCTCGCCGACGATCATGTACGAAGTGCCGCAGCAGCAGCCCGCCGCGGGCGGGCACGAGCAGCCGGCCGCGGCGGCGACGGCCGCGACCGCCGCGCAGCCCGCGCCGGCCGAGGAAGAGAGCCTGCACGTCATCATCTCGCCGATAGTCGGGACTTTTTACCGCGCGCCGTCGCCGAACGCGGAGTCCTTCGTCCGGCTCGGCAGCCACGTTGACCCCGACTCCGTGGTCTGCATCATCGAGGCCATGAAGCTGATGAACGAGATTCAGGCCGAGACCTCCGGCGAGATCGCCAAGATATACGTCGAGAACGGTCAGCCCGTCGAGTACGGGCAGCCGCTCTTCGGGGTTAAGAAATAGTTTCAAGTTGAAGGTTTCAGGTTTCAAGTTAAAAGCTCGGAGCCTGTAACCTGAAACTTGAAACCTGAAACTTTATTATGACTCGTCCGCTCAGAAAAATCCTGATCGCCAACCGCGGCGAGATCGCGTGCCGGATTATCTGGACGTGTAAGGAGATGGGCATCAAGACGGTGGCGGTGCACTCGACCGCCGACCGCGACTCGCTCCACGTCCTCTTCGCCGACGAGCACATCTGCATCGGGCCGCCGCCCTCCGCGCAGAGCTACCTGAACATCCCCGCCATCATCAGCGCCGCCGAACTCTACAACGTGGACGCGATTCACCCCGGCTACGGGTTCCTGGCCGAGTCGGCCTACTTCGCGGAAATCTGCGAGGCGTGCAACATCAAGTTCATCGGGCCGCGCTCGAACGTGATTCAGATGATGGGCGACAAGGTGCAGGCGCGGCGCACGATGAGCGAGGCCGGTGTGCCAATTCTGCCGGGCAGCGAGAACCCGCTCGAAACCGAGGAGGAGGCTTTAAGGCTCGCGCGCGAGATAGGCTTCCCCGTCATCGTCAAGGCCGCGGCCGGCGGCGGCGGGCGCGGCATGCGCATCGTGCGCTCCGAAGAGGAACTCGGCCCCGCGCTCGAAACCGCGTCGAACGAGGCGGCCGCCGCTTTCAAGAACGGCGACGTTTACATTGAGCGTTACGTCGAGCGCCCGCGCCACATAGAGATTCAGGTCCTGGCGGACGAGCACGGCGAGTGCGTCCACCTCGGCGAGCGCGAGTGCACGATTCAGCGCCGCCACCAGAAGCTCCTGGAGGAAGCGCCGTCGCCCGTCCTCTCGCCCGCCTTGCGCGAGCGCATGGGCGCGGCGGCCGTCGCGGCCTGCAAGAAGATAGGCTATTCGAGCGCCGGCACCTTCGAGTTCCTGCTCGACGAGGACGAGAGCTTCTACTTCATGGAGATGAACACGCGCATCCAGGTCGAGCACCCGGTCACGGAGATGGTGACGCTCGCGGACATCGTGCGCAACCAGATTAAGATTGCGGAGGGCGAGCCACTCGCCTACACGCAGTCGGACGTGGTGATTCGCGGCCACGCAATCGAGTGCCGCATCAACGCCGAAGACCCGGAGACATTCACGCCTTCGCCGGGCACGATCACGGCCTTCAACCTGCCGGGCGGCCCCGGCGTGCGAGTGGACACGGCCGCCTACCCCGGCTACAAGGTGCCGCCCTACTACGACTCGATGATCGCGAAGGTCATCGTCCACGCGGGCACGCGCGAGCTGGCGATAGCGCGCATGAAGCGCGCGCTCGGAGCGATGGTCATCGAGGGCATCAAGACGACGATCCCGCTCCACCTGAAAATCATGGACGACGCGAACTTCCGCGCGGGCGAGTTCTCGACCAAGTTCATGGAAGATTTCCTAAAAAAAAACGGGACGAAGAAGCCGGTTGAAATCGCCGCCTCCTCGCGTTGACGCGGGGTATGACGGCCCGTATAATGAACGACTTTTCTAAGGCGGGGAGGGCTCGCCCGAGCAGGAGAACGAGAGAAATGGCTTACGCAATTATCAAATCTGGCGGCAAACAGTTCCGCGTCGAGGAGGGCAAGACAATCCGCGTGCCTTCCATTGACAAGCAGGCCGGCGAGTCGGTCGAGCTGGACGCGATGCTGGTCTCGGGCGAGGACGGCGCAAAGGTCGGCTCCACGCTCGACGCCGCGAGCGCGCGCGTCGCGGCGACCGTCGTCGAGCACGGGCGCGACGACAAGATCATCGTCTTCAAGAAGAAGCGCCGCAAGCACTACAAGCGCAAGCAGGGCCACCGCCAGGGCTACACGACTTTGAAAATAGATTCGATTGGATAAAGCAGAATCCAGAATTCAGGAGTCAGAATGAAAGGCTGAAACCCGTTTTATTCTGAATTCTGACTCCTGAATTCTGGATTCCAGGGAGTTTTTATGGCACACAAAAAAGGGGTCGGCTCGTCGCGTAACGGGCGGGATTCGAACGCGCAGCGTTTGGGGTTGAAGAAGTTCGGCGGCGAGCGCGTGCTCGGCGGGAACATCCTGGCGCGCCAGCGCGGTACGAAGTGGAAGCCGGGCAAGAACGTCGGCCGCGGCAAGGACGACACGCTCTTCGCGCTCGTGGACGGCATCGTCAAGTTCGAGGACAAGGGGCGCTCGGGCAAGTTCATCAGCGTCTACCCGGAGGCGGCGGCCGCGGCAGCGCCGGCCGCTGTCGCGTAGGGCGTCCACGTCTTCCCGGAGCCCGCGAACACCCGCGACGCCCGCGCCGAGTGGCTTCACACTTCGCGCGCCGGGCGTCGCTTTCGATTTAGTGGTCAGTGGTCAGTGGCCGGTGGTCAGTTAAAAACTGATTTCTCACTGACCACTGACCACCGGCCACTGACCACTGATGTTTATTGACCGCACCAAGATTCGGGTCCAGGGGGGGCACGGCGGAAACGGCGTGATGGCGTTCCGGCGGGAAAAATTCGTCCCGCGCGGCGGGCCTTCGGGCGGCGACGGCGGGCGCGGCGGCGACGTTTGGATTGAGGCCGACGAGTCTTTGAACACCCTGCTCCACCTGCGCTACAACCCGGAGCACATCGCGGAGCGCGGCCGCCACGGCGAGGGCTCGAACCGCACGGGGCGCGAGGGCGTGGACACGACTGTGCGCGTCCCCGTCGGCACGCAGGTCTTCGACGCCGCGACGAGTGAGCTGCTCAAGGATTTCACGGAGCACGCCGAGCGTTGGCTCGCCGCGAAAGGTGGGCGCGGCGGCTTCGGTAACGCGCACTTTGCGACCTCCACGAACCGCGCGCCGCGTTACCACCAGGAGGGGAGCGAGGGCGAGGAGCGCGAGCTACAGCTCGAATTGAAATTGCTCGCGGACGTGGGGCTGGTCGGCTTCCCGAACGCGGGGAAGTCAACGCTCATCTCGACCGTCTCGGCCGCCAAGCCGAAGATCGCGGACTACCCTTTCACGACGCTTGAGCCGCACCTGGGCGTCGTTGACCTCGGCGAATTCCGCACCTTCGTGGTGGCGGACATCCCCGGCCTGATCGAGGGCGCGCACAAAGGGGCCGGGCTCGGCGACCGCTTCCTGCGGCACGTCGAGCGGACCAAGCTCCTGCTCCACCTCGTTGACGTGTCGTCGCTCTCCGGCCGCGACGCTGTTCAGGATTACGAGACGATCAACCGGGAGCTTGCGGCTTACGACGCGCGACTGGCCGCGCGCCCACAGATCGTCGTCGCGACCAAGCTGGACGCGCTCGACGAGCCCGAGCGGCTTGAGAGTTTGAGACAAAAAGTGGCGGCGGAAGGCCGGCCCTTCTACGCCATCTCTTCGGCGACGAGGCAGGGCGTGAAAGAACTGGTCAGCGCCGTCGCGCGCATGCTCGACGAGATTAACGCTTCGCCCGTAGTTGAGACGGACGAGCTGCGCGCGGCTTCGTGACCGATGCGACGCATAGCTCTCTACGGCGGGACGTTCGACCCGGTGCACAAAGGCCACATCGCGGTGGCCGAAGGTCTTTCAAAACTTTTCGCGCTCGACGAGGTGCTGTTCATCCCGGCCTACGTCGCGCCGCACAAGCGCGCCGGCACGGTCACGCCGGCGCTCCACCGCCACGCGATGCTGGTGCTGGCGACAGAGGCGCGGGAAGACTTCCGCGTCTCGACCGTGGAGCTGGACGCGCCGGAGCGGCCCTACACGTGGGAGACGCTCTCGCGCATGCGCGAGACACTAGGGAGCGGGGCGGCGGTCTTCTTCGTGATGGGCGCGGACTCCTGGGCCGACATCACGACCTGGCGCGAGTGGGAGCGCGTGCTCTCGCTCTCGAATCACATCGTCGTCACGCGGCCCGGCTACGAGCTGGGCACCGCTCACGTCACGCCCGCCGTCAGGGAAAGAATCGTTGACCTGCGGGGCGGGCCGAAGGAGAACGCCGCGCGCGGGGTTGACGACGAAAGCGCGGGGCCGAAGATTTACGTGACGGACGCGGTCCAGTTGGACATTTCGGCGACCGCGATCCGCCGGGCCGTGCGCGAGGGGCGCGACGGCGAGTGGGCCGAACTGGTTCCGCCGCCGGTCGCCGGTTACATCAGAAAGTACGGGCTCTACGAAGAAGCATGAAAGAGAATTCATCAATCAAGGAACAGGTCCTGCACCCGGAGCAGAGCGGCGCGACGGCCGCCAAGGGGCGTGCCGCGTCGAAGGAGCAGCCCGCCGCGAAGACGAGCGCGGACGAGTGCGTCGAGCAGTTGGACGAGCGCGTCTGCACGGCGCTCAGTGCGGCCGGCGACAAGAAGGCACTGGAGATGGTCGTGCTGGATTTGCGCGAGGTGGCGAGCTTCACGGACTACTTCCTCATCACGAGCGGGACGAACGTCCGGCAAGTGCAGGCCATCGCGGACGAGGTGGTCGAGCAGTTGAAGAAGCTGGGGACGCGGCCCGCGCGCGTCGAGGGCTACAACACGGCCGAGTGGGTGCTGGTTGATTACGGGGACTTCATACTGCACGTGTTCGAGGACAAGGCGCGCAGGTTCTACGACCTCGAAAGGCTGTGGCGCGACGCGCGACGCGTCCCGCTCCCCGCGGAACTCGGGGGCGGCGGCGACGACGATCAAAGCTCTTTGAGAAACTGACGAACGTGATCGAAATCGTGGCGCTGTCGGATGCGATGCGCGAGGCCGTGCGCCTCGCCGAACGCGTCGCCCCGACCGAGGCCAACGTGCTCGTGACGGGCGAGTCAGGCGCGGGGAAAGACGCGCTGGCCGCTTTCATCCACGCACGCTCGGCGCGGAGCGATGGCCCGTTTGTGAAGATTGACTGCGCGGCGCTGCCGAGCGAGTTGCTGGAAGCGGAGCTTTTCGGCTACGAGCGCGGCGCGTTCACGGGCGCGACCGAAGGAAGGCCGGGGCGGTTAGAAGCGGCGCACAAGGGCACGCTCGTCCTGGACGAGATAGCTCATCTCTCGACGGACGCGCAGGCGAAGCTCTTGCGCGTGATAGAGAGGCGCGAGTTCGAGAGGCTCGGGGGACGCAAGCTAATTCGCGTGGACGCGCGGCTCGTCGCGCTCACGAACGTTGACCTGGACGACGCGGTGCGCCGCCGCGCCTTCCGCGAAGACCTCTTCTACAGGCTGAACGTCGTGCGCGTGCACGTCCCGCCGCTGCGCGAGCGGGGCGCGGACGTGGAGAAGTTGGCGCGCGGCTTTCTGAAAATTTACGCGTCGAAGCACGGGCGCGCGGGCACCGCGCTCTTGGCCGAGGCGCTGGCCGTGCTGAAGGCTTACGACTGGCCCGGCAACGTGCGCGAGCTGGCGAACACGGTCGAGCGCGCCGTCATCATCGCCGGGGACGGCCGCATCGGTGAGGCCGACCTGCCGGAGGCGATGCGCACCTCGGTCGAATTGCAGAGGCGGGCTAAACAGAGGTTGACGCTCGCCGAGCTTGAGGCCGACTACGTCAGGGAGACGCTCGCGGCAACTAAGGGCAACAAGGCTGCGGCCGCCCGGCTCCTCGGCATCAGCCGCAAGAATTTGTACGAGAAGCTGGCAAGGTACGGAATAGTGTCCAGTGGTCAGTGGTCAATGGTCGGCAAGAAGCCTGACACTGACCACTGACCACTGGACACTGACCACTGCCCTCATGATTTTCCGTCTGGTCTGGGTGGGGAAGACAAGGAACGAGCACCTCCGGGCGCTCGCGGGGGATTATCTGGCCCGGCTGAGGCGGTTCGTCCGGTGCGAAGTCACGGAACTGCGGGAAAGTGCGGCGCGTACAGAGCGGGAAGGCATCGAAGACGAGGGCAAGCGCATCATAGGCGCGCTCCAACGCGACGCGCTGGTCGTGCTGTTAGACGTGGAGGGCCGCGAGTGGAGTTCGGCGGCGCTGGCGGCCGAAATTGAAAAGTGGCAGAACGCGGGGACGAAGGAAGTCGCCTTCGTCATCGGCGGCCACAACGGCGTCTCAAGAGAGGTGACGGCGCGCGCACACACGCGCTGGTCGTTGACGCGCCTGACGCTCACGCACGAGATGGCGCGCGTCGTGCTGGCCGAGCAGTTGTACAGGGCCTACACGATCATCCACGGGCTGCCGTATCAGAAGTGAAGAGCAGAATTCGGGAGTCAGAATCCAGAATCCAGAATGAAAGGCTGAGAACCGCTTCTCTTTTATTCTGGATTCTGGATTCTGACTCCTGAATTCTGGATTCTGAGTTTAGGACCGGAGGGCAAATTAAATACGATGGATAAAAGAAGAGTAAAAGTTTACAGGGACAGGCTGCTGGGCAGGCGCGAGGGGCTGGTCGGGCAGGTCATGGAGGCCGAGCAGTACAGCCGCGAGCGCGACTCCGAGGCCACGCAAGACCCCGCGGACATGGCGGCCAACGCATACACTAAAGAGCTATTATTCTCCATGTCGGCCAACGACCGCCGGCTGCTCGAATTGATTGACGAGGCGCTCGAAAGGATTGAGGCGGGCGGCTACGGCGAGTGCGTGCACTGCGGCGAGCCGGTGCAGGACAAGCGGCTGGAGGCCGTGCCGTGGGCACGCCACTGCCTGCGCTGCCAGGACCTACAGGAGCGCGGCCTGCTCAACCAGGACGACGAATAGAAGAAACGCACCCGAGCGTGAGATAATCCGAAGCCCTTCGGGGTTGACCGCGGTCAATCCCGAAGGGCTTCCTGTTTTCCCGAGGCCGCGCTTTCGCTGGACGAATGGACTTAATCAAAAAAATAAACGTGCTCGCCGACTCGGGGCTCGCCCTCGTCTTCCCGCAGGCGTGCGCCGTCTGCGGCGCGAGCGTCGAGGCGCGCGCCGACGGGGCGGCGTGCGCGTCGTGCTGGCACAGAACGCGCCTCTCCGGCGCGGAGGATTTGGTGTGCTGGAAGTGCGGCGCGGCGGCCGGCGGCGTCGTCCCCGAAGAGGGGCGCGGGCGGGTGCGGTGCCGGCGCTGCGACGGAGAGCACTACACGGCAGCGCGGGCCTGCGGCGCATACGAGGGCGCGTTGCGCGCGAGCGTCCTGGCCCTCAAGCGAGAGCCGCACGCACCCGCGCGCCTCGCGCGCTTGATGTTCGAGGCACAGCAACGTGAGCCGTTAGTTCACGCGACGCGCGTCGTGCCTGTGCCACTTTCCGCCGACCGCCTGCGCGAGCGCGGCTTCAACCAGGCGGCCGTGCTCGCCCGCGCCCTCTCGCGCCTCGCCCGCCTCCCGCTGGACGAGTGGAGCCTGGTCCGCACCGTCCACACCGCGCGCCACCGCGCCGGGATGGACGAGCGCGCCCGCCGCGAGAGCGTCCACGAAGTCTTCGCCGTCCGCCGCCCGCGCCTGATTGAAAATGAACGCGTCCTGCTCGTTGACGATGTCTTCACGACGGGCGCGACCGTCTCGTCGTGCGCGGCCACGCTGACGGCGGCCGGCGCGCAAGCCGTCTTCGTCCTGACCGTCGCACGCCCCGCCGGTCAACATACGCATGATTGATGTCGCTTGCGCTCTCTGCAACTGGCCGCGCGAAAGCCGCCGCCCGCCGCATTTTCGAGTCGGTTCCCTGAATAGCCGCGCGCCTTTCGGAAGAGTTCGCCTAAACTGCCGGCCGGCGTACAAGGCGGAATTTTTTAGAAGGAGACTGAAGCTATGAAGAGAACTTTCGCGGTCACGTTGTTGGTCCTGTTCGGGGCGCTGCTGGCGTCGGGCGTCGAGTCGCGGGCGCAGGAGGCGAAGCAGGAGAAGCAGGAGAAGCAGAACGTCGCCATCCTCATCTTCGATGGGGTGCAGATAATCGACTACACCGGCCCGTATGAAGTCCTGGGCGGGATGGGCAAGCGCCACGTCTACACGGTCGCCGAGAAGGCGGACGCCGTCACGACCAACATGGGCATGCGCGTCGTCCCCAACTACACTTTCGAGAACCAGCCGAAGCCGGATATTATTATCGTCCCCGGCGGGGGCGTCGATGCGCACCTCGAAAATCAGAAGGTCATCGGCTGGATTCGGGAGAGCGCCAGGGATGCGCGCTACGTCATGTCCGTCTGCAACGGCGCGTTCTTTTTGGCGAAGGCGGGCCTGCTCGACGGGCTCGAAGCTACCACGACGGCCGGCTTGATAGACAAGCTGGCGGCGATGGCACCGAAGACGCGGGTCGTGAGGGACAGGCGCTTCGTGGACAACGGCAAGATCATCACCACGGGCGGACTCTCGGCGGGCATTGACGGCGCGCTCCACTTAATCGAGAAGCTAGACGGCACGGGCTGGGCGCAGATGACCGCGTACGGCATCGAGTACGACTGGCGGCCCGAATCGGGTTACGCGCGCGGCTCGCACGCAGACCAGAAGCTGCCGGCAGGCATCTACGACGTTATCTGGCCCGCCTTCGAGCCGCTCAGCTTCGTCGGCGGGGCCGACAGCTGGGAAGAGAAGTGGGGCGTGCCGTCCAACATGTCGGCCGCCGAACTGGTGGCGCGTCTCAGAGAAAAATGGGTCGCCGACGCGAGGTGGACAAAGGCCGATGTAAGCAAGGTGAACCACGCGTCACCCCTGAGCGTTTGGAAGTTGACGGACGATAAGGGGCAGGCGTGGGAAGCCTCGGCGAGCGTCGAGCAGACCGGGAACCGCCTGGTCTTAGTCCTCAAGGTCGTGCGCGGCGCGGGCGGCACGCGGGCGCGGCTCAATTAAGAGTAGGTCACGGACGAAATCGGAATAACTGTGGGGGCAGGGCTCATCCCTGCCCTTACAATACTTTCGTTAAATGCGAAGCCTGGATTCAAAGTTGACAGAAGTCGTCGTCCTGAACGACCCGGACTCGCGGCGCGCGTGGCTGGTGAAGTGGGGCCTGATCTGGTCGTTCTGGACCGCGCTCGGCCTGCTCTACACCGGCCAGCTTTACGTCGGCCTGACCATGCAGGGGATGAATCATTCCTTCTGGCTCATACTGGCGTGGCAGCTCATCGGCTGCTGGTACTTCTGGCCGCTCATGACGCCGCTCATTCTCTGGCTGGGGAGGCGCTTCCCCGTAGAAAGACAATCGTGGAAGCGCAACCTGCCGGTCCACATCGGCGCGGGCACGATTCTCGCCGCCGTGCACTCCCTCCAGGTTACTCTCTCGACCGCCTTGATGAAGCCGTTCGACGTGATGTCGAGCAAGCACTCCTTCTCGTACAACTTCTGGGACCGCTTCCTGAACGAGTTCCACCTGGAGCTGATCGCCTACGGGATGATCGTCGGCGTCGGCTACGCTTTCGACTACTACGCGCGCTTCCGCGAGCGCGAGTTCCGCGCCTCACAACTGGAAACGCAACTGGCACAGGCGCAGCTTCAGGCGCTGAAGATGCAGCTCCACCCTCACTTCCTCTTCAACACGCTCAACGCCATCGCCGGCCTCGTGCGCGACCGCAAGGACAAGGCGGCGGTCCAAATGCTTGCGGGGCTGAGCGACCTTTTGCGCCACACCTTAGAGAACGCGGGCAAGCAGGAGATTCCGCTGTGCGAGGAACTGGACTTTCTCGAACTCTACCTGGACATTCAGCAGATGCGTTTCTCCGACAGGCTGACGGTACGCATGGAGGTCGCGCCGGAGACATTGAACGCGAGCGTGCCCAACCTCATCCTTCAGCCCCTGGTTGAGAACGCCATCCGCCACGGCATCGCCGCGCGCGTCTCTTCCGGCCTCGTCGCCGTCAGCGCGCGGCGCGAGAACGGCTTGCTCCAGCTCAAGGTCGCGGACGACGGCCCAGGCTTGAAGCGCGACTGGCGCATGGAGGACGGCGGCGGCATAGGGCTCTCGAACACGCGCGAGCGTCTTAACCAGCTCTACGGCAGGGAGCATCGTTTCGAGGTGCGCAACCGCGAGGGCGGCGGCGTCGAGGCGACGCTCTTGATCCCGTGGCGCGTGAGCACGGGCGAAGTGTAGCGCCGCGATGGAGAAGAAGAAGATAAGGACGCTGATCGTGGACGACGAGCCGCTGGCGCGGCGCAACCTGCGTGTGCTTCTTGAAGACGACCCCGAGATTGAGATCGTCGGCGAGTGCGGCAGCGGCTACGAGGCGCTGGAAGCGATCAACGAACAGCCGCCCGACCTGCTCTTCCTGGACATACAGATGCCCGAGATGAGCGGCTTTGAGGTCCTGGAAAGAATCAAGCACGGGCGCATCGCGGCCGTCGTCTTCGTGACGGCGTTCGACCAGTACGCGCTCAAGGCGTTCGAGGTGCACGCGCTCGACTACCTCTTGAAACCCTTCGACGACGCGCGGTTCGAGAAGGCTTTGCGTCAGGCCAAGACCCAAATTGAGCAGCGCCAGATCAACCAGCTCAGCCGCAAGCTCTTCGCCCTGCTCGAAGACCGCGCCGCGCCGCCGGAGAAAAAGACTGCGGGCTACCTGACGCGCTTCATGATTAAGGCGTCGGGCCGCGTCCTCTTCCTGAAGGCCGAGGAGGTGGACTGGATCGCGGCCGACGACTACTACGTCAAGCTGCACGCGGGCCGGAAGACGCACATGCTGCGCGAGACCCTGAGCGACCTGGAGGCGCGACTCGACCCCGAAAAGTTCATACGCATACACCGCTCGACCATCATCAACATCGAGCGCGTCAAAGAGCTTCACCCGCACTTCAACGGCGAATACCTCGTCATGCTGCAAGACGGAACGGAACTCAAGCTCAGCCGCAGCCGCCGCGAACAGGTTCAAGCGGCGCTCAAGGGCAGTGGTCAGTAGTCAGTGGTCAGGGGTCAGTTCAAAACAGAATAAGGCGGCGGGTTAATCACAATCGGCTGCCTTCCTGTTTTGGTCTTTAACTGACCACCGACCACTGACCACTGACCACTGTTTTACTGTATGATGTCCCGCATGAGAACTCTGTACGACCCGATTGAGCCGTTCGACACAGGCCGGTTGCAGGTCTCGCCCACTCACAACATCTATTACGAGCAGGCGGGGAACCCCGAGGGGCTGCCCGTCCTCTTCCTGCACGGCGGCCCCGGCGGCGGTTTAATTCCAGAGTACCGCCGCTTTCACGACCCCAACGCTTACCGCATAGTCCTCTTCGACCAGCGCGGCTCGGGCCAGAGCACGCCGCACGCGGGCCTTGAAGAGAACACGACGTGGGACCTGGTCGCGGACATCGAAAAGCTGCGCGAGCATCTGGGCATCGAGAGCTGGCAGGTCTTCGGCGGCTCGTGGGGCAGCACGCTCTCGCTCGCCTACGCGCAGACGCACCCGTCGCGCGCGCGCCAGTTGGTCCTGCGCGGCATCTTCCTCTGCCGCCCGAAGGAGATTCTCTGGTTCTACCAGGAGGGCGCGAGCGCCATCTTCCCGGACGTGTGGGAGGAGTATTTGAAAGTCATCCCCGAAGGCGAGCGCGGCGACATGGTCAGCGCCTACTACCGGCGGCTGACGGGCGACGACGAAGAGGTGAAGCTCGCGGCCGCGCGCGCGTGGAGCATCTGGGAGGGGAGCACGTCGAAGCTCTTCTTCGACTACGGCATGATAGAGAAGTTCGCCGACCCCGAGTTCGCCAGGGCCTTCGCGCGCATCGAGTGCCACTACTTCATGAACAACGCCTTCTTCCCGACCGACAATTTCCTCGTCGAGAATGTCGGCAAGATTCGGCACATCCCTGCCGTCATCGTGCAGGGGCGCTACGACGTGGTCTGCCCGATGGTCAGCGCGTGGGAACTTCACCGCGCATGGCCCGAGGCCGACTTACGCGTCATTCCCGACGCAGGCCACGCCGCCTCCGAGCCCGGCACCATCGACGCGCTCGTCTCGGCGACGGACGGGTTCAAAAATCAGTGACGCGCGACAGGTGACGAGTGACGAGATAGAGCCTTCCTACTTGTCGCTCGTCACTGTATAATCCCGCCGTCATTAACTGCCTGTGCTCGTCACTCGTCACTCGCAACTTGTCACTGGTAAGGTACTGCCAGGCCTCTTCGGTCACAAACGGCATAAACGGATGCAGCAGCCGCAGCGACCCTTCAAGCACGGTATACAGCAATTCGCGCGTAAGCTGCTG
>DASWQY010000046.1:0-1759 GCA_036403435.1 Pyrinomonadaceae bacterium | reverse complement strand
AAGCACGCCGAGGACAGCAGGAGCCAACGCAAAGACAGCTTGATTGAACGCCACCACGAGCGCGACGACCGTACCGACGTCGGCCGCACGAAACTCATGTTGCGCGATAAGCGGGGGAAGGGAAACAACGTTACCGACGCCGAGACCAAACAGCACGCAACCAACCAGTACAACCGTGGGCGCATCTGAGATGATCATCAATGCAACGCCGACGCTTTGGAGGAGAAAGTTCGCGGATGCAGCCAGGCGGCGATCACGGCCTCCGATCGTCCAGCCTAGCAGAGTGCGGCCCAAAACAGCAGATGTCGTCACCATACTGACTGCGGCGGCAGCCCCGTTCTCGCCGAGCAATGGGGATATTCGGGTCAGCAAGTGCGTTAGCAGTCCGACTTGAGCGAATAGGGCCAACGCGAAGGCCACTGAAAGTGTCATGAAACCCTTGGTCTTGATGAGGTCTTTGCGAGGACTACGCGTTAATGGGGTAGCGACGTGGGGCTTGCTGTCGATAAGCAGTCCGTCGGGCGCCAGACCGAGTCCTTTCGGATCACGGCGCAGGTAAAAAATCGAAAGAGGTATTATGACCAGCGGCATGGCGATACCTACCGCGACCGCCGCCGCCTCAACCCCAATCTTGGCGATCAGCAAAATAAGCAAGGGCGGAAACAGGACGCCGCCGATGCTTGCGCCGTTGAATGCCAGGCCGATGGCCTTTGGTCGATCTCGATCGAACCATGGAGCGACCATCGCGTTGATCGCCGCACCGCTCGTCGCTGCCCAACCACTCCCCGAGATTGCTGCCGCCACGAACAATTGCCACGGAGCTGACGCGACTGACCAGGCCACGATCCCTGCACCTGCGAGAACCGCGCCGATGATCGTTGTCTGCGCCAACCCAATTGATCTGTGAGCTTCGGGTAAGTACACAACCAGTGCTGCCCCGATCAGGAAGTGCGCAGTGATCGCGCTAGAGATCATTGCGACCGGCCAGCCCTTGGAGGCGTGCAACGTCAGCAAGAGCACTCCCGGACTATAAAATCCGACACCCCATCCGAAAACCGCGATTACAAACGCGACCCAAACGACGGACCAGCCCTGAAATCGCGATTGTCGAAGCTCGGGGATCTGCATAGTTGGGTGTCCTGATCTGAGGGCAGGGCGACGACTTGCCAAGTACGCGCCGTATGCGCGATCAACCGCGCGTTTGCTCGTAGGCCTTCAGATGCGTGTAGGCCGTGCGCAGCCGGGGCACCGGAACTTTTGCGGTATCAGCGCGCGCAATCAGGTCGCCAATCACATGATCGGCTTCGATCGGTTGGCCCGCCTTAATGTCGCGGAACATCGATGCGGTGAGCGGCGAGCCTTCCGTGGTCAACATCCCTGTCGCGCGTTCCAGCGCAGGCGCGCGGGGCGGATAGCCCTCCACGGTCGCGACCGCCCTGCATTCGTCGAGAATGCCAAGCAGGAAGTCCTTGCCGCCGGGCGCCGCCAGGATCATGCCGATCGGGGCGCGCATCAGGCTGGTCGAGGCCGCGTTCGACGCGAGGAACACCCATTTCTCCCACATGTCCTGCAGGACGGTCTCGCTCGCCGCGCCGTCGAAATTGCAGCTTCTGACGATGTCCGCGATGGCGCGAACCCGGTCTGACATTTTGCCGTCGCGCTCGCCGAAACCAAGCGACTGCACCGGGCCCAGCTGGACCACTTCGCGCTTCTCGTTCAGTGTCACCGCAGTCAGGCAGAGCCCTCCGAGCACGTGGCT
>DASWQY010000045.1:0-1523 GCA_036403435.1 Pyrinomonadaceae bacterium | reverse complement strand
CCCCGGGCGATCAGTCCGAGGGCGTTGGACAGGGCGTCAAACATGCCGCCCGCTGATACAACAGTCGCTAAGTTCGAGTTTGGCCATTTCGGGCGGGTCGGGGGTAGGAGCGCGCTAAGGTCGCGGAGCGGGCGCCGGGCTAAGCTGGTGGGTCCCCGCCAAGAGCCGCTACCATGCCTTTCCTCCCGTCCCGTTTCGCTGAGGTCATCCTAACCTTCGCGCCGCTGTTCCTGCAGCAACGAACCTGGGACCACGCTGGGATGCTGCTGATCGGCGCGATCCTGGCCCCTGGCCAGCGTACCGTGACGAGCCTGTTGCGGATCATGGGGCTGAGCGGGGAGCGGCGCTTCGTCAACTACCATCGCGTGCTCAACCGTGCGGTCTGGAGCAGCCGTGCGGCATCCCGCTTGCTGTTAGGTTTGCTGATCACCACCCTCATGCCCGCGGGGCCGGTGGTGCTGGGCCTGGACGACACAATCGAGCGCCGCCGCGGCAAGCGTATCTCTGCCAAGGGCATCTACCGTGACCCGGTGCGTTCGTCGAAGGCGTTTTTCGTCAAGACCAGCGGCTTGCGCTGGCTGAGCCTGATGCTCTTGGCTCTTATCACCCATCAGATTTCCATGTAGCCCAGAGTGGTGGCGGAGCAATGAGGCGCTGCAGGCAGAGGCGCAGGCGCCGCAAGCCCCGCGTGAACAGCGACATCAGGCTGCGGGCAACATTCCGGCGCTGCGCTCCCGCGGTCTTTTTTCGGCAGGCGTCCGGTTCTCGACCGCATCCCACATGCCGGTCGACACCGCCCAGTGGAGGGCCAGCGACAGCACCAGCACGAGCCGGTCCAGCCGATCGGTACGCGCGATGTGACTGTCCTCCAGCCCGAAGCCGCGCGTCTTGAAGTCCGAGAACATGGCCTCGATGCCCCAGCGCAGGCCATAGTCGAAGGCCCGGTGGACGGACGGTGGCTGCGAGAGGGCGATCATCCACGGCTCGGGGTGCCCCGCCTCATGGACCATCGCAACGTTGGTGCGCACACGGGTCTCCGTGAGTTCGATGTCGCTCAGCAGATGCTCGCCCCGCGCGAAACATGCCGCCAGCGTGGTCTCGCCGCCGGCCTCGAACACCAGCAGGTCCTGCTTGAGCCGCAGCCGCCAGTCCCAGCCCTGCGCCCGGCACCACGCGATCAGGGCGGGTGAGCCGTAGAAGCGATCGCCCATCAGCACCGGCCTCACCCCCGCGGGCAGCAGAGCCGCAACCCTGTCCAGCGCCGCGCGCTGCTCGGCAAAGCCGATGGCGCCGCTTGTTTTCTTCACCCGCCAAGCCAACGGCAGCGCCCGCCCGCCCACGCGCAGGGAGACCATCACCATCTGGTGCTCGGTGTTGATCTGGCTCTGGTCGATGATCAACACCAGGGTGCGGCCGTCGGCGCCGGCGCGCGCCAGCACCTCGCGGGCGAACGGGGCTATCACCTCGTCGGTGTCGATGAGAGCATTGCCGAGCAGGCGGCTGATCCACTGGTAGCGCATGTC
>DASWQY010000044.1:0-79735 GCA_036403435.1 Pyrinomonadaceae bacterium | reverse complement strand
GTCAGTGGTCAGTTAAAAACTGATTTGCTGACTGACCACTGACCACCGACCACTGACCACTGATTTATGGATTCATTCACTCTCTACTCGGCCGGCGGTGTCGTCGCCGCCGTACTGGTCTTCATCATCCTGAAGAAAGTCATCGGCCTCGTCTTCCGCCTCATCCTGGCGGCGGTCATCATCGGGGCGGTCGTCTTCGGCGCGTGGTGGTACACGAAGTCGGACGACTCCGGCGGTGACAAACGTCCGGCGCGCTCCACGCGGCGCGCGGGCGGCAACTGAGCTGGGCCACTTTCCAGGGGATGAGCGAAACAGACACCGACGCCGCGGACCGATTCGACCAGTCGCTCGGCCGCGAGAAACTTGACGCGGGCGCGCAAGGGGGCTTGTGGCGGCGCTACCGCCGTCTCCCGAAGAACGTCTACGCCATCAGCCTCGTCAGCCTGCTCAACGACACGTCGAGCGAGATCATCTACCCACTGCTCTCCTTCTTCCTCCCGGCTTTGGGCGCTCCGCCCGCCGCCATCGGCGTCATAGAGGGCGCGGCCGAATCCGTCTCAAGTCTGCTCAAACTCTTCGCGGGCTACTTCTCCGACCGGCGCGGGCGGCGCAAAGGGCTGGTCGTTTTCGGCTACGCGCTGGCGAGTGTCGCGCGGCCGCTCCTGGGGTTCGCGGCCAACTGGTATCAGGTGCTCTTCATACGCGTGACCGACCGCGTCGGCAAAGGCGTGCGCAGCGCGCCGCGCGACGCCATGATTGCGGACGCGGCACGCCCCGAAGAGCGCGGCCTGGCCTTCGGCTTTCACCGCGCGATGGACCACGCGGGCGCGGTGGCCGGGCCGCTCCTCGGCCTCTTCGTCCTGCTTTTAATTGCGAGGAACGTCAACGCGCCGGAGCCGTCCGACTACAGGCGGCTTTTCCTCCTGGCCTCGATTCCGGCGCTCGCGTCCGTGCTGGTCGCGGCCTTCTTCGTGCGGGAGATGCCGAGGGAGTTGCGCGCGGACGCGAGCGCGCTTGAGCCGCCGCGCTTCACCTTGCGCGGCTTCGACGGGAACTTCAAACGCTTCCTCGCAATCGTCGCGCTCTTTACGCTCTCGAACTTCTCGGACATGTTCCTGCTCCTGCGCGCGCAGCAGGCGGGGAGCGGCGTGGCGGCGATCCTGTTGCTGTGGGCCGCGCTCCACATCGTCAAGGTCTTGAGTTCGCTCGTCGGCGGAGATTTGTCGGACAGGCTCGGGCGCAAGGGCCTGATCGTGACGGGCTGGACCTTGCGCGTGACGGTTTACGCGGGCTTCGCCTTCGCGGATTCCGTCGGCATGACGTGGGTGCTCTTTCTCATCTACGGCGTTTACTTCGGGCTGGCCGAGGGCGCGGAGAAGGCGCTGGTCGCGGACCTCGTGCGCCCCGAGCAGCGCGGCACGGCCTACGGGCTGTATAATCTGGCCTTCGGCATCACGGTGCTCCCGGCCTCGCTCCTGATGGGCGGCGTCTGGGACTGGAAAGGCCCGCGCACGGCCTTCATCATGAGCGCGTGCATCGGCGCGCTCGCCGTGCTGCTCCTGCTCCTTCTCGTCGGCGTGCGGCCAGGATTGAAGAGCAGGCGGGCTGAAGTCAGTTGAGTGCGTGGCGAAGATGATTCACCACAGAGGACACAGAGGAAGATAAAAATAATTTCAGATTTCAGATTTGAGATTTCAAATCTCTTTCTCCCCTCTGTGTTCCTCTGTGGTTAACTGAATTTTTGAAACGACGAAGGCGGGAGAGTAAAATTGAGTCTCAGGGTCGAACGCTGGGGCGGGGGCGGCCCGCCGGACAAGGAAACTTTGCGCAGGCAGATGGAGGCCGAGGGCTACAGCGTCTTCGAGTGGACGGACGCGCCCGGCACGTCCTACGGCCCGCACAGCCACGCCGAAGACCAGTCGCACTGGATCGTCAGCGGCGCTCTCACCCTGCGCGTCGGCTGGGAGGAATACACCCTGCGCGCGGGCGACCGCGACTACCTGCCCGCCAACACGGAGCACTCGGCCGTCGTCCCCCGAGACGAATCGGTCCTCTACCTGATCGGCGCAAAATACTGATGATCGAAACCGACTACCGACTGATTACCACGCCCGACGCGTTACGCTCTGCCGTAGAGGAGTTGAGGCAGCACGCAGTCCTGGGCTTCGATTGTGAGACTACGGACCTGGACCCTTACCGCGGCCGCCTGCGACTCGTCCAACTGGCCGCCCCCGACGGCGTCCGCATCATTGACCTCGACCGCTTCGCGGACGGCGACCTGAAGAACAGCGAAGCCTTGCGCCCGCTGAGGGAGTTGTTGGCCGCCGCGCGCCCCGTCAAGATCGCGCATAACGCGAAGTTCGATTCTAAGTGGGTCAAGCACACGCTCGGCGTGGAGGTCGGCGGGCTGTTCGACACGCTGCTCGCGAGCCAGCTCGTCTCGGCCGGCGACATGGACGAGCGGCACGGGCTGGAGGTCGTCGCCGCGCGTCATCTCAACGAGACGATTGACAAGGCCGAGCGCCTGAGCGATTGGAGCGGCGAGTTGTCCGAGGCGCAGCTCGAATACGCCGCGCGAGACGCCTCCGTGCTCACCCCCTTGCGCGAAAAGCTGATCGAGAAGCTGAAGGCGGACGCGCTCCTGCGCTGCGCGCAGCTCGAATTCGAGTGCGTCCTGCCGGTCGCGTCTCTTGAGCTGGCGGGCATCTACCTGGACAAGGAACGCTGGCGCGAGCAACTAGCGGTCGTCGAGAAGAAGCGCGCGACGCTGGCCGAAGAGCTGCAAAACATGCTGGCCGAAGAATCGGCCCAGGGCTCACTCTTCGGCGGCCCGACCCGCATGGACATCAACCTCGACTCGCACGTCCAGTTGACCAGGGCGTTAAAGAGGATCGGGATTACGGACCTGCCCGATTCCACACGCAACTGGAAACTACAGCCGCTCGCGGAGAAGTACCCGGAGATCAAGAAGCTGCTCGAATACCGCACCGTCCAGAAGGCGCTCACCAGCTACGGCGAGAACATCCTCGAAGAGATCAACCCCGTCACGGGGCGCATCCACGCCAACTTCCACCAGATCGGCGCTCCGACCGGGAGGTTCGCGTGCAACTCGCCCAACGTGCAACAGGTGCCGCATTCGATTGAGTATCGCCGCTGCTTCCGCGCGCCCGAGGGAAGAAAACTCGTGATCGCCGATTACTCCCAGATAGAACTGCGCATCCTCGCGGACTTCACGGGCGACCAGGGATTCGTTGACGCCTTCAACTCGGGCGCGGACCTGCACCGCGTCACCGCCGCCCAGGTCTTCAACACGCCGCTCGACCAGGTAACGAAAGAGCAGCGCGACTTCGCCAAGCGTTTGAACTTCGGCGTGGTTTACGGCATCGGCGCGCAACGCTTCTCGATGATGACGGGGCTCTCGCTCACGGACGCCGAAGACATCCTGCGCCGCTACTTTGCCACCTACCGCCAGCTCGACGCCTGGCTCCGCGACGCCGCACAGCGCGCCGTGCGCGAGCGTCAGGCGCGCACCGCCTCGGGCCGCCTCGCGCGCTTCCGCTTCGACTCCGAAGACAGGCAGGCGATCTCGCTGGCACAGCGCAACGGAAAGAATACGCCGGTGCAAGGCTCAAGTGCCGACATCCTCAAGCGCGCGTTGCGGCTGCTGCACGACCAACTGCGCGGCACGTCCGCCTGCATCGTCAACATTGTGCACGATGAGATAGTGGTGGAAGCAGACGCCGACGAGACGGATGCTATCGCCAGGAAGGTCGAAGACGCGATGTGCGCGGCGGGCGAGGAGTACGTCAAGAAGGTTCCCGTGAAAGTCGAGACGGAAGTGTCCAACGAGTGGGTCAAGTAAAGCAAGACGCGTGGACACGAGGACGCGGGGACGCGGCGAGAAAGACAGTTGCTCTTCTTCGCCGCGTCTCCGCGTCTCGTTCTAACTTTTCGTCGCCGTTTCCGTCGCGTCGAAGGCGGAGCGCGGGGCGGAGCGTCCGCGCCAGATGAAGTAGACGGGGATGCCTGTGAGGACGAGCAGGTAGCCTATGCCGGAGGTCTTGGGCTTCAGGATTGCCAGGTCGATCACGAGGAGCACGGCGAGCAGGACGTAGATTATTGGCACAACCGGGTAGCCGATTGTCCTGTAGGGGCGCTCGGCGCTTGGCGCTTTGCGCCTCATGACGACGACGGCCCCGACCATCAGCGCGTAAAAAACGAGGTCGGCCGAGACGATGTATTCGAGGAGCTGCGTGTAGACGTTGCCGTAGGCGGTCGCCCCCGTCTTCGGGTCGCGCGTCACCGTGCGCGGCAGCGTCAGGAGCGCGGCCCACAGCCCTTGCGCGACGAGTGCGACGGCCGGGACGTGGTTCGAGTTGAGCGTGCCCACCCGTGAGAAGAAGAGGCGGTCGCGCGCCATCGCGTAGTAAACGCGCGAGCCCGCGAGAATCAATCCGTTGTTACAACCGAAGGTCGAGATCATGATGGCGACGGCCATGATGATCGTGCCGGGCACGCCGAAGACCGCTTGCATCGTCGAGGTCGCCACGCTGTTCGGCGGGCTCTGAATTGTGCCGAGCGGGAGCGTGACGACGTAAGCGAGGTTGGCGAGCAGGTAGAGGCCGACGACCACGCCGCAGCCCACGAGCAGCGCGCGCGGCAGGTTGCGCCCAGGGTCGCGGATTTCGCTCCCCGTGAAGGTCACGTTGTTCCAGGCCGACTGCGCGAAGAGTGGCCCGACCATCGCGAGCCCGAGCAGCATCAGGAGCGCGGGCGTCCCCCCGCCCCCGAAGTCCTGCATCACGTTCTGCGGGTTCCAGCCATTGGCCCAGGGATTCCACCACGACGAAGTGTGCGCGGCGCTCTGGCCGCTCCAGCCGAAGAGCAGGCCGACGAGGATGAGGCCGGCGAGCGCGGCCGTCTTCGTGAACGTGAAAGTGTTCTGAATCCACTTGCCCGTCTTCAGCCCGCGCGTGTTCGTGAACGTCAGCACCAGAATCAGCAGCACCGCGATTAACTGAACCCTGGAGAGGCTGATGGCGTAGCTGCCGAACAAAGGCGTCGGGTCAAGGATGTAGATGTTCTCGGAGACGCCGGGCAGGACGACGCCCATGAAGCGCGCGAAGGCGACAGCGACGGCCGCGATTGTGCCAGTTTGGATGACGAAGAAGAGCGCCCAGCCGAAGAGGAAGCCGGTGGCCGGCCCGTAAGCCTCGCGCAGGAAGACGTACTGTCCCCCGGCGCGCGGCATCATCGCCGCCAGCTCCGCGCAGCAGAGCGCGCCCGTGATCGTCAGCACCCCGGCGAGCGCCCACGCCGCCATCAGCCAGCCGGGTGCGCCGACGGTCCTGGCCGACTCGGCCGAAGTGAGGAAGATGCCGGACCCGATCATCGAGCCGATGACGATCATCGTCGCGTCCGTCAGCCCGAGGCCGCGGACGAGTTTCCCCTGCGAGTCGCCTGTCATTTGCTTTGACCTCCGCGTCGGGAAAGTGTGCCATTAACCCGGCTTGATCTTTTCGGGGTTGAGGCGCGCGAGGTCGTCCGCCTGGCGTTCGAGCCGCCCCGCCTCGTTGATCAACTGGTCGAACCGCCCGCTTGCCTGCCGGATGTCGTTTTTGGCGCGATCCGCGGCCGCCTTGTCCGCCGTGCCGATGGATTCGCGGAAGATGAGGACGCCGCGGCGCAGCTCGCGGAACGCCTCTATGGCTTTGCTGACCGACCGGGCGCGCAGTTGTAGGTATTCTTTGATAGTCGCATCAATGTCTAAGGACGCGGCGCGCGCGAGCTTGTCGGCGGCGCTCGTGCCCTTCTCCAGGCCGCGGTCAATGGCTTGGACCGACTCGTCAATCAGCGCGCGTGCGCGGCCGGCGTCGTTCGCGTTGAGCGCGCGCGTGACCTGGGCCTCCTTGTCCTTGTTCTCGCGGACGAGCTTCTCTATCTCGCGGATGTCTTCGCCGGCGCTGCGGTTGAGGCTGTTGGCTTCGTCCAACGCGCCGTCGCCGAAACGGCAGGACGCGACGAGCAGCAGAGAGATTGACACGACGAGCGCAACGCTGCTTCGTCGTCTCGAATCGGGCATGCGGAGGTCCGGGCTCACTTTCCGAAGGAGGGTCAAGAAAAACAGAATCCAGAATACAGGAGTCAGGAGTCAGAACAAAAGAAAATCAGAAGAAACGCGATTGGTGCCATTCATTCTGGATTCTGGATTCTGGATTCTGGATTCTGCCCTTAGTTGACAGTCCGCGCGGGGCTCAAATAGTCTCTAACGGGTTCGTCGGAGTGGCTTGACTCTCACGCGCCCCGCCCGAAGGCAGTTGAAACTTCCGTCCGAAAGACAAAAAGCGAACATGGTTAAAGACGACATCATCAAACTAATTAACACGGGAGGTGCGCGCGTCGGCGTCATAGGGCTCGGCTACGTGGGCCTGCCGCTCCTCGTGGAGTTCGCGCGCGGCGGCTTCCACTCCACCGGCTTCGAGGTTGACGAGTGGAAAGCATCCGAGATCAACCAGGGCCGCTCCTACATCGGCGACGTGCCCGAGGCGACCGTGCGCGAGCTGGCCGGAGCAAACACCTTGCGCGCGACCACGGACTTCTCGCACCTCAAGGACTGCGACGCCATCATCATCTGCGTGCCGACCCCGCTCAGGAAGACCAAAGAGCCCGACGTGTCCTACATCCTCGCGGCCGCCGAGGAGATCAAGAAGAGCCTGCGGCGCGGCCAGCTGATCGTGCTCGAATCCACGACCTATCCGGGGACGACCGACGAAGTCCTGCTGCCCATGTTCGAGGAGACCGGCCTCCGCCTCGACGAAGACTTCCTGCTGGCCTTCTCGCCGGAGCGCGTGGACCCCGGCAACCCACAGTTCCAGACGCACAACATTCCGAAGGTCGTCGGCGGCTCGACGGACGCCTCGACCGAAGCGGCCTCGCACCTCTACGCGCAGATCGTCAAGGATGTCTTCAGCGTCAGCTCGGCGCGCGTCGCCGAAGCCGCCAAGCTCCTGGAGAACACCTTCCGCGCCGTCAACATCGGGATGGCAAACGAAATGGCCCGCCTCTGCTACGCCCTCGGCATAGACACCTGGGAAGTCATCCGCGCCGCCGCCACCAAGCCTTTCGGCTTCATGCCCTTCTATCCTGGTCCAGGAATCGGGGGGCATTGCATCCCGCTCGACCCGCACTATTTGTCGTGGAAGGCGCGGCAGCACGGCTTCGACTCGCGCTTCATCGGCTTGGCCGAAGAGGTCAACTCGCGCATGCCCGAGCACGTCGTGCAATTGGTTGCGGACGGGTTGAACGACGCGGAGAAGCCTCTGAAGGGGTCGCGCGTGCTCCTGCTCGGCGTGGCCTACAAGAAGGACATCAACGACGTGCGCGAGAGCCCGGCGCTCTCGATCATAGACCTGCTCAGGGCCAAAGGCGCGCGCGTCAGCTACCACGACCCGTTCGTCTCGGAAGTCCGCTTCGACGACACGCACACGCACGGCGGCGGCGACCCCTTACAATCAACCTCGCTCACCGACGACGAACTGAGCGGGTCGGACTGCGTCGTCATCGTCACGGACCATAGCCAGATTGACTACCGCCGCGTCACCGAACTCGCCCCGCTCATCGTGGACACACGGAACGCCCTCGGCGGCCAACTCCGCCGCGAGAGCCGGGCGAGGATAATCCGGTTATGAAGTTTCAGGTTTCAGGTCTCAAGTTAAAATCTTCGAGCCTGAAACCTGAAACTTGAAACTTGAAACATGCTCAAAGTTCTTAACGTGGTCGGCGCGAGGCCGAACTTCATGAAGGTCGCGCCCATCGTCGAGGCGATGAAGCGGCGCGCGGGGGAGTTCGCGCCGCTGGTCGTGCACACCGGGCAGCATTACGACGCGCAGATGTCGGATGCCTTCTTCCGCGACCTCGGGCTGCCGGAGCCGGACGTTCACCTCGGCGTCGGCTCCGGCTCGCACGCCGCGCAGACGGCCGCCGTGATGCAGAGCTTCGAGCCGGTCGTCGTCAGGGAGAAGCCCGACTGGGTGCTCGTCGTCGGCGACGTTAACTCCACGCTCGCCTGCGCGCTCGTCTGCGCGAAGCTGCTCGTGAAAGTGGCACACGTCGAAGCGGGCCTGCGCAGCCGCGACCGCACGATGCCCGAGGAGGTCAACCGCCTGCTGACGGACCAAATCTCGGACCTGCTGCTCACGCCGTCGCGCGACGCCGACGAGAATCTGAAGGCGGAAGGCATCCCCGACGCGCGCATACGCTTCGTCGGCAACGTGATGATTGACTCTCTTTTGGCCCAGTTGCGCCGCGCGGAGCAATCGACCGTGCGCGCAGACCTGGGCATCGCGGGGGAGGACTACGCGGCGCTGACCTTGCACCGCCCGTCGAACGTGGACGACCCCGCCACCTTCGGCCGCATCCTGGACGCGCTGGACGAGATCAGCCGCAGACTTCCGGTCATCTTCCCGGTCCACCCGCGGACGCGCAAGGCGCTCGCGGAGTCCGGCCTCGCGGGGCGCGTCGAGCGCGCGCCCAACTTGCGCCTGATAGAGCCGCTCGGCTACCTGGATTTTCTCAGGCTGTACAGCGGCGCGCGGCTGGTCCTGACGGACTCCGGCGGCATCCAGGAGGAGACGACCGCGCTCGGCATCCCCTGCCTGACGCTGCGCGAGAACACGGAGCGCCCCGTCACGGTCGAGCTGGGCACGAACGCCGTCGTCGGGACCGACGCCGAAAGAATCGTGCGCGCCGCCTGGGCCGCGCTCGACGCGACGCGCGACGGCCGGCCCCCGCGCGTCCCGCCGCTCTGGGACGGACGCACCGCCGACCGCATCCTCGACGCGCTCCTCGAAGGGATGAGGGATGAGGGATGAAGGGGATGGCGGCGCGGGGACGCGGCGACGCGGCGACGCGGAGACAGAAAACTCTTCGCCGCGTCCCAGCGTCGCCGCGTCCCCCCGTCTCTCTTTCATCCCTAAACTTCGCCGCGCACTGCGCGGGGACGTGGCCGCGCACAGCCTGGCGCTCGAAGCGTTGAGGCGGAGTCGCGCGGGGGGCGTCAGAAGACGCGAGCGCGCGGCGCTGGAAAAATTGGCACAGACGCCGGCCCGCCTGCGCGCGGAGTTCTCGCGCGCATCATCGGCGGAGCTGTTGAATCATTTCCGCGACCGAGCCGTCCCGAAATTCCTGCCCGGCTCTGACGCCCTCTCCGGCGCGAGCGCGGACCTGCAACGCACTCTCTTCCCGTCGGAGACCGCCGCGCTAATCGAGCGGGCGGCGCGCGCGTCGGACGAGCACTGCTGGCGTGTGATGGGCTACGGCGAAAAGTGTTTCGGGGAGCAGGTCAACTGGCTGACGGACCCTGCGTCGGGCGCGGCGTGGCCGCTAGACTATCATGCGGACGTGCGGCTCGTGCGCGGGGACGGCTCGGACGCGCGCGTCCTGTGGGAAGTCAACCGCCTCGCTCACCTCTTGACGCTGGCGCGGGCTCACGCGGTGACGGGCGAGGAAAAGTTTGCGCGTGAGGTTTTCGCGCAGTTGCGCGACTGGCGCGGGCAGAACCCTTTGGGGCACGGGCCGAACTGGGCGTGCGCGATGGAGGTCGCGCTGCGCGCCCTGAATTTGCTCGCGGCCTTCGAGCTTCTGCGCCGCTCGCCGCTGATGGGCGAAGAAACGCTCCGGCTGTTTCTGCAAACCTTCGACCAGCACGGCGCGCACATCCGGCGCAACCTGGAATTTTCCTACATCTCTACGAGCAACCATTACCTTTCAGACGTGGTCGGCCTGTTCTGGCTCGGGGTGATGCTGCCCGAATTGAGAGACGCGCGCGCGTGGCGAGAGTTCGGCCTGCGCGAGACGTTGCGCGAGATGGACAAGCAGGTGCTCGCGGACGGCGCAGACTGCGAAGCCTCGACGGGCTATCACCGCCTCGTCCTGGAACTCTTCCTTTACTCGTTCGTGCTGGCGCGCGCCAACGGTGTCGAAGTCGGAGAAAAATATTGGGCCAAACTGCGGAAGATGCTCGAATACGTTCGCGCCTACTTGCGGCCGGACGGGCGCGCGCCGCTCGTGGGCGACACGGACAGCGGGCAAGTCTTGCCGCTCGTCCCGCGCGCGGCGGACGACCACGCATACCTGCTCGCCCTGGGCGCGGCGCTCTTTAACGAGCCCGGTTTCAAACAATCCGCCGCCATGCCGGAAGAGTTGCTGTGGGTGCTCGGCGAGGAAGGCGTGCGCGCCTTCCGGCGTCTGCCGGAGACAAATTCCGGCACAGCGTCGCGCGCTTTCGCCGACGCGGGCACCTACGTCTTGCGCGAGCGTGACCTCTACCTGCTCTTCAACACCAGCGGCAACGGGCTGATGGGCCGCGGCTCGCACGGGCACAACGACGCGCTCTCGCTGGAAGTGAGCGCCTGCGGCGCGAGCTTCGTCGTTGACCCTGGCACTTACGTCTACTCCGCGGACCTCGGCGAGCGCCACCTCTTCCGCTCGACCGCTTACCACTCGACCGTACAGGTTGACGACGAGGAACAGAACGCGACGGACCCCGCGCTTCCTTTCGTCATCGGCGACGAGGGGCACCCGCGCGTCCTGCGCTGGCTGACGACGCCCGAGCACGATCTGGTCGCCGCCGAGCACTACGGTTACGAAAGATTGGCACAGCCCGTCACGCACCGCCGCATGGTCTGGCTCAAGAAGCAGGAGCGATACTGGGTCGTCCAGGACACTTTGTCCGGCGAGGGCGAGCACGTCTTCCGTTTTCGATTTCATCTTGCGGACGGGCTTGAAATCAGCGTCCGCGCTCAGGGAATCGTCTGCGCCTGCGATAAAATGGCGCGCGCGCGCCTCTTCGTCTGCGCGCTCGACCTCGGAGACGCGCCCGAGCTTGAGCCGCGCTTCGTCTCGCGCGATTACGGCGCGAAGAGCGCGTCCGCTTCCCTCTGCTGGACGGTGAGGGCGCACGCCCCGCGCGTCTTTCACTGGGCGCTCGTGCCCGCGTGCGCGGCCGACGACGAGGCGGAGCGTTTTAGTCTAATCGGGCGCTTGAAAAACTACGAAGGAATAATTGTGTAGGTGGTGAGTATGAAGCCGACAATTTATCTGGCCTTCGTTGACGACTGGGAGCTGAGCGGCAACGGCTCGGGCTCCGTGCGCGAGTTGCAGATCGAGCCGATGCGCGAGCTGGTCAGGATTTACAACGCGCACAATGTGCGCGGCTCGTTCAACGCCGAGCTGATGCAGCAGCTCACCTTCAGGAAATTCGAGACTGAACACCCGGAACTCAAACAACTCGCCGACGAGTGGGACGAGGCCGTGCGCGAGACCTACCGCCAGGGCCACGACGTGCAGCTGCACATACACCCGCAGTGGAGAGGCGCTGAATACCTGGACGGCGGGTGGCGTCTGACCGCCGACTGGTCAATCCTGAATTACGGGCCCGAAGAAGCCTTCGAGATGATGAGCGCGGGCAAAGACTATTTGGAAAATCTGCTCCGCCCCGTCAACTCTGACTACCGCTGCGTCTCCTTCCGCTCGGGCTCGTGGTGCATCGCGCCTTCACCGCACATGCTCAACCTGCTGGTCCGGCTCGGGCTAGTCTTCGACATGAGCATCGTCGGCGGCGTGCGCTACGAGACGAAGAACATCAGCCTCGACTACACCAACTGCGAAGAAGATTTTCTGCCGTACTACCCTGTGATGACGGACGCGCGCAAAGTCTCGGACAAGCGTGAGCCCATCATCTCTGTCCCCACGAACCACTTTTACGGCTCGCGCCGTCAGGTCTTCAGGCATCACCTGAGCAAGGCCGCCGAGAAACTCAGGCGGCGCGTCGCCCCGCGGTCTTCGGCGCAGAAGGACGCGCGGAGCGTAGAGATGTACGGGCAGGAGTGGGCGCAGGTCGGCCACGCTTCGAGCGTGCGGCGCGTTTACGAGAAGGGCGTCGTGCCGTACCTGAAGGGCAAACACCTCATCTCGGACATGGCGCAGCTTGACTCCGCGCTGCTCGGCGAGATGCTGGCGTCAATCCGCAGGCGCGCGCGCGCGAGCGGCCTACGGGAAGTCCCCGTCATCCTCGAAAACCACACGAAAGACATCAGAGACTTCTCGCATATCGAAAACTTCGTGCGCGACGTGACGCGGGCCGACGACGTGAAGTGCCTGACGCTGACCGAGCTGGCCGGGGAGTTGCGCGACGGCAGGTTTCACGTCAGGACGGCCGCCGCCCGGTGAGGATGCGTAGAGAACTCATCGCCACGGCGCTCGCGGAACGCTTAGGTGAGCTGCGCGGCGGCATCAGTGCGCGGCTCGCCCCGGAAAAATTCCGTGAGGACGAGGGGTTCGTCTCCGAAGTGCGCGCGCTACTTCTGAACGCTTCGGCCGCGGACCTCAACGATTCTGTGCCAGAAGTGAGCGCGCCCGGCGCGTGGACGGAGGCGGACACGGATTGCCTGGCGTCTTTGCGCGCGCTCTCTCTGGGCCAGACTCTGCGGCTTCGCCCCGGCCGCCCCGCCCCCGTTGACAGCTTTCTCGAAGCTCTCACCATCAGCCGCGGCGACCCGGCCGAACGCTTCCGGCTCCTCGCGGAGAGGTACAGTTGTCCTCCGAACTTCACGCTGCCTTCCGAAGATGCCGTGCGCGAGCACGTCCTGACGCGGTTAATGGCACAGGACCGCGCGCGCGTCGAGCGCGAGACAATCGAGGCCGTCAACGCGGACGACCTCCTGCTGAGGCTGAGCCTCGTGGCGCTCTACGCCGCGCGCGCGAGCGATTTGAGGTTTCTGGACGCGCTGAACTACTATTACGAGTTGCTGCCCGCGGGGTGGCAGCCGCGCGGCAGTAACAATTGGCTGCTGGCCTCTTACTTCGCGCTCTACGCGCGCGCCCTCGCGGCCCGGATTGGATGAACGATGCGAGCAGGTATCCTGGCAAATTCTCTCCCGGCGGCGCTGCGGATTTACGACGAGGTCAAACGGGTCGAGGGCTGCGAGCCTTTCGTTATCCTCTGCCCGGCCGCGGAAGAATCGCGCACGCACTCGCTCGCCCGCCACCTGGCCCGGCTCCTCCTCAAGCGCGGCCGCCTCAAGTCGCTGCGCCTCCTCTCGGGCCGCAGGGTCTTTCTTTTTCAAGCACCATTAGACCACCCGCAATCAATCGCCCGGCTCGGTAAGCTCCGTCTTGATGTCGGGCTGCACAAGGCCGGCAGTATCTACCGCGACCCGACGATCAAAGCGTTTCGCCTGGGGATTCTGAACCCGCACATCGGCCTGCTGCCCGAGTTCCGCGGGCGCAACGTGATGGAGTGGTCACTCATCCTGGGCCAGCCCGCCGGCATCACAGTCTTCTTCATCGATTCCGGCATTGACACGGGCCGCGAGATAGTCCTGCGCGAAGAGGTTGACCTCTCACACTGCGCGTCACTCGCGGAGGCCAGGCAATATCTTTTCGACCTCGACGCGCGCTACTTCCGGCGCGCGCTCGAACTCCTGCGGTCCAATAATTTCGAGCACCAGGTCAACGACGGCTCGGGCCGGAGGTACTTCGTTATGTCGAAACTCTTCCGGGGCGTGGTCGAAAAAATAATCGAGGCCAAAAGCTGATGTGCGGCATCTGCGGAGTCTGGGAATACGGGGCGGCCGGGGGACGCGTCGAGCGCGCTTTGGTCGAGCGCATGCGCGACGAGATGCCGCACCGCGGGCCGGACGACGCAGGCTCTCTCATCTTCGACGGCGGGCGCGGCGGCCTCGGCTTCCGCCGCCTCTCGATCATTGACTTGTCAGAGGCGGGCCACCAGCCCATGCATGGCTGCACCGAAAGCGTCTGGCTCGTCTTCAACGGAGAGATTTACAATCACGCTTCCTTGCGCGAGGGGTTGGAGGCGCGCGGCCACGTCTATGCCTCGCGCACGGACTCGGAAACCATCCTGCACCTCTACGAAGAGCGCGGCCTCGACTTCGTGCACGACCTCGAAGGCGACTACGCCATCTGCCTCTGGGATGAGAAACTGGAACGGCTCACGCTCGTCCGCGACCGCATCGGCGTCAAGCCGCTCTACTTCTATCACAAGGACGGCCGCTTCATCTTCGCCTCCGAGATCAAGGCCATCCTGCAACACCCGGCCGTCACGCCGGACGTTGACGAAGAGGCGCTCTACCATTACCTGACTTTTCTGACCGCGCCCGCGCCCCGAACGCTCTTCCGCGACATACGAAAAATCCCGGCCGGGCACCTGCTCACCGTCTCGCGCGACGGCACGGTCAGGCTCGAACAATACTGGGACGCGCTGCCGCCCGAAACTGTCGAAGCACGGAGCGAGGATGAGCACAAGGCGGAAATCCTGCGCCTGCTCAGAGAGTCCATCAGGAAGCGCATGATGTCGGACGTGCCGTTCGGCGTCTTCCTCTCGGGCGGCGTTGACTCCTCCGCGAACGTCGCGCTGATGTCCGAGCTGATGACGCGCCCCGTCGAGACGTTCACCGTCGGCTTCACGGACGCTGAGTATTTGAACGAGTTGGACTCGGCCCGGCGCATCGCGCGCGACTTCAAGACGAACCACCACGAAGTCATCATCTCCGAAAAAGAGATGCAACAGTTTCTGCCAGACCTCGTGTTCCACCAGGACGAGCCGATTGCCGACCCCGTCTGCGTGCCGCTCTACTACGTCTCAAAGCTGGCCCGCGATTCTGGCACAATTGTCGTGCAGGTCGGCGAGGGCTCGGACGAGATTTTCAGCGGGTACGAGAACTACGTGCGCCACCTGCGTCTTTACGAAAAGTTCTGGCGGTGGGCGGAGCGCGTGCCGTTGAGCCTGCGCCGCGCCGCCACAGCCTTCGCGCGGCCCGCGCTGGAAGCGACGGGGAAGAAACGCGCGGCCGTGGACCTCTTGCGCCGCCTCGGCGCGAACGAGCCGCTGTTCTGGGGCGGCGTCGTCGTTTACGACGAGACGTTCAAGCCGCGCGTGCTCTCCAAGTCGATGCGCGAGCGCATGAGCGGGCGCTCGTCACTCGAAGCCGTGCGCCCCTACCTCGACCTCATCGAGCGTGAGCGGCCGGCGTCCGACTTCCTTTCGCGCATGACTTACCTGGAACTGAAACTGCGCCTGCCCGAGCTTCTGCTGATGCGCGTGGACAAGATCACGATGGCGACTTCGGTCGAAGCGCGCGTGCCGTTTCTGGACCACCACCTGGTCGAGTACGCGCTCGCGTTGCCGCGCGAGCTGAAGGTCGAAGGCCGGAGCGGCAAGCACATTCTCAAGCGCGCGCTCGAAGAGATTCTGCCTCACGACCTGCTCTACAGCCGGAAGCGCGGCTTCGGCGCGCCCGTGCGCGAGTGGTTCCGCAACGGCCTGGGCGGCTGGTTGGATTCGCACCTGCTCAACTCCAGGATGCGCGGCCGCGACTTCTTCGACTACGGGACGGTCGCGCGCCTCCTGGACGAGCACCGCCGCGGCGCGCAAGACTGGGGTTTTCATCTCTGGGCTCTGCTCAACCTCAGCCTCTGGTACGAGCGTTGGATCGAGCGCGGGTGAGCGAGGGAGCGACGCGGGGACGCGGCGACGCGGCGAAAAAGAGAGACGAGAGATTGAATCTGGAGACGGAAAAAGCGGCGGCCATCGTGGGCGACTCTCCGCGTCCCAGCGTCCCCGCGCCGCCGCGTCCCGACGCCTCCGCGTCCCCGCGTCGCTTCTCCGCGCACGTCGCGTGGACATTCGGGGCGCGAATTTTAATGACGGTCAACAGTGTCGCGGCGGGCGTCATCGTCGCGCGCTGGCTTGGCGCTGAGGGGTTGGGCCAGCTCGCCGTCATCAACGTCGCCGTCGCGACCGTAGTCCAACTCGGGAGCGCGGGGCTGCCTTCGGCCAACACCTACTTCATCGCGCGCAACAGAAAAGATTTCGCGCCGGCGGCCGTCAACTCTCTGCTCTTCGCGATAGTCGTGGGCGGGCTCCTGGCTTTAGGGCTGACGTGGCTTTCCGCCGGGCGGCCCGGCTGGTTCGGCTTCATCCCGCCGCGCCTCGTCGCCGTCGCCGCGGCCGCCGTCCCGTTCCAGCTCGTCACGCTCATCGGCCTCAACGTCTTCCTCGCCGTCGGCCGCGTCGAGCGGTTCAACCTGCTAGACCTTTTGGGCCAATCCTTCGTGCTCGTCAACGCCCTGGTCGCGCTCGTCGCCCTGGGCGCGGGGCTCTGGACGCTCGTCTCTTTGAACACGGCGGCGGCCGCGGGCGTGGGCCTGCTGATAGCCGCGCTGGTCTGGGCCTGCGGCGCGCAGATGGAGGGGCGCGCGGCGTGGCGTCCGAGCCCGCGGCTCTTCGGGCGCATGATGCGCTACGGGGTCAAGTTTCACGTCGCGACGCTCTCCGGGCTGCTCATCTTCCGTCTGGACCTGCTGGTCGTCAACCACTTTCGCGGCGCGGCCGAGGCCGGCGTTTACAGCGTGGCCTCGCAGGTGGCGATGATGCTGATGCTCCTTCCGGGCGTCATCGCCACGCTGCTCTTCCCGCGCGTCGCGGCCCGGCGCGACGAGACGGGCGAGTTGACCTGCGCGGTCACGCGGCACACGGCGTTCGTCATGCTCTTCGTCTGCCTCGCCGCCGTCCCGCTCGGCTTCCTGCTGCCCCTGCTCTACGGCGCGAAGTTCGCGGACGTGGGCGTGCAGCTACTGATACTGCTGCCGGGCGTTTACCTCATAGGGCTTGAGTCGGTGCTCGTCCAGCACTTCAACGCGACGGGGCTGCCCGCGGCGATTCCGCTCTTCTGGGCGGCGACGCTCCTCCTCAACGTCGCGCTCACCTTCGCGCTCGTCCCGCCCTTCGGCGCGCGCGGCGCGGCGCTCGCGTCCCTCCTGAGCTACGCCCTCATCTTCGCCCTCGTCGCCCTCTACTTCCGCGCGCGCACGCGCCGCCCCCTCTCCGAAGCACTGATAGTGCGCGGCGACGAGTTGCGAAAGTTATTTGATTTGGCGAAGGCCCGAAGACGTGCGTGAGGCTTTCTAGCTTGAGCGCGCCTCCCTACGGAGTTTTACAGTCACCGCGCGCGCCGCCTCCAGGCTTTTCTTGCCGAGCCAGTAGAGCGTGGTGGCGACGAGTATCGAGAAGAAGTAGTGCACGGCTAAGACGTAGCGTGGCTCTACGTGCAGCGGCGAGTGCACGCAGATGTAGTAGGCGGGGACGGCGAGCACGATGGCTAAGACGCGCCAGCGCCGGGCCAGGACCAGCAACACGACCCCGCTTAGCATCAGGGGGAGCAGCCAGGCGGTCCTGAAGAATTTCTGAATGACCTTGACGAGCGTGCGCGGGTAACGCGTCCACAGGTACGAGGCGGGCCCGAGGCGGAACAGCTCCACGCGGCCGACCAGAACGGCCGGGCGTGCCGCTTCCGATTCGGCGCTCATTAGCACCACGCGCAATTGGTCCGCGCTCGTGTTGACGAAAGGCAGTTGAAGAATGGTCATGGACCCTTCCGTCGGCGCTCCGCGTTCGAGAGAGTCCGGGACGCCGGCGGACGCGAGCGTGGTTCGCCCGTCCGCACTTTCCACCCGGACGACCACGCGGCCGCGTTCGGCCCTGACCGGCAGCCGGAGCACGTAATCGGATTTCCGCTTGACGTTGATGGGTGCCGAGACAAGTTGCCTCCCCTGCGATGAGTCGTCGCCCGTGACGCTGAGCGCCCGAGTGTCCTCCGCCAGGGACAACTGCGCCCGCCCCGCAGAAGAAGCGTTGTTCGCCATCAGCTCCGCCGGGGAATTGGCCCAGGCCAGCTCCGTCTCGTCAGTAATCTCAAGCGAGTTTGAAACCGTCGGCTCGACAGACACGACCGGCACTTTTTCGTTTTCGAGCATGGACGCGGCGCGGCGCAGCATGACGCCCAGGAACCAGAGTTTGTTCGAGCGGATGACGGCGAGGGCGCGGGCCGTGCGCGCGCGGTCTCGCGCGATGCCGTCCGGCCTGTAGAGGTCCAGCGCGTATTCCGGGCGGCCCCACAGCAGGGCTTCCTGGCGGCAGGTGGCGTCGTCATAAGCCTCAACCCCGAACCTCTTCTCGGGGTCATAGTCGGCGATGCCGGCCGTGAAGTTCTGCCCCGCGCTGAGCGACAGCGGGATGAAGTTTCTGTAGACGATTGCGTTGCGGGCGATGATAGGCACCATGACGAGGACCGCGGCGGCGACCAGCGCGGCGGCGTAGCGCCAACGCCTGGCGCGCTCGAACAGCACCAGAATCAGTAGGCCGAGAAAGGGGGCGAGCAGCAGCGCGTTCGCCCTCAGCCAGCATGAGAGGCCGATGAGCGCGCCGGCCGCTATGATGGTCACGAGGCGCGGGCGCTTCGTCGCCCTGGCTATGAGATAGACCGCGAGCAGGACCGGCAGCACGGAGACTGGGTCGGGCAGAAGCACTAGCGAGCCGTAAGCGAACTGCGGTGAGAAGGCGACGAGCAGCCCTGCGATGAGGGCGGCCGCGACGGGCAACAGCTCGGCCGCGATGAGGAAGACTAAGACTGCCGCGCCCGCGTCGCAGAGGATTTGAAAGAGGCGCACGGCGGCGTCCGAGTGGCCCGAGACCTTGTAGATCGCAGCGAGCAGGACGGGGTAGCCCGGCGTGTGCATCAGGATGCCCTGGTCGGGTTCGGGCGTGGTCCCCCGGAGGAAGGACTTGAGGTCGCCGTCGAGTAAGGGCTGCGCCTCGTCCTTGTAACGCGCGGTCAGCCTCCACATCGTCTTGTCAATCGTGTGCCAATTGTTCTGCCACTGTAGGAGCCTCACGCCCGTGGCGACGAAGAAGAGGGACAAGCAAATCACAACCAGATTCCTGCGCGCGGGTGCCTTCGCCTCCAGACCCTCCGTCCGCAGGAAACCTGACCCGAGCCGTGTAAGTTTCGCGGCGAGGTGTTTCATGTAATGATGTCCCCGTCTATCTTAGCCCGTCGGCGAAGTCGGTATGGTAGCCTACAGCCAACGGGGCATCAACTTATCGTTGTTACTTAGAGCACGTATCAAAACCAAAGCTCAACCCTTTGCGCCTTACGTCTTCTCTTTGCGCCTTTGCGTGAAACAGCCGTTCTCGCAAAGGCGCAAAGTTAAGACTTAAGGCGCAAAGGGTTGAGTTAGTGAGTGGCTTGAGTCTTGGTTCGTTAGACATGAAAGTCGTCCTGCTCGCCTTGAGCGGCGAGGTCGGCCGCGCGCGGGAGGCGCTCGGTCGTGTTTACCCGCACGCGAAGGTGGAGGAGATCGAGCGCGGGCGGATCGAGAGCGTGGGGATGGGGCAGCGGCTGAATATGTTGCGCGCGCTCAGGCCCGACGTTCTCGCCGTCGCGACCGAGCGGCTCGCGTGGCAGCGCGGCCAGAACGCTTTCCTGCTCTTCGGCGCGCTCGCCGGCGCTCGACGCACCGTCATCCTGGACGCGCACGGGGCGTGGCGCTGGGAGACGCGCGCGCGCAGCCTCGTGGCCGCGCCCGCCCGCATGACGCACGAGGCCGCCATCAGCGCCACGGCCATGACGCGCGCCGCGATGCAGTTGCGCCGCCTTGAGGTCGCCGTCGGGCGCGGCAATCACCCGAAGAATCGTGGTGTGAAGAACGACGGCGCGGAGATAGTCTACCTGCGCGCGACGCCGGGGCCGGGGACGCAGTTGGGCGGCGCGGCGAGCCACATCAACGGCTTCATCAACGCCGCATTAAAACTGGGGGCGCGAGTGTCGCTCGTCAGTAACGACCAGATAGCCGGGCTCGACGAGGGGCGCACGCCGCTGAAAATAATCTGGCCCAAACCCATTGGCTCGACGCGCGCGGCCTTCGACATCTACAACAACCTGCTCTTCACGCACGAGGCGACGAGCGAGATCGAAAGCGCGCGCCCCGATCTTATCTACCAGCGTTACAGCCGCTTCAGTTGGGCGGGCGTGGAGGCGAGCCTGAAGACGGGTCGGCCGCTCTTTCTCGAATACAACGGCTCAGAGGTGTGGGTCGGGCGGCACTGGGACCGCGTCGGGAAATTGGCCCTGCTCGCGCGCTACGAGCGGCTGAACCTGGCGGCGGCCTCAAGAATCTTTGTCGTCTCGGAGGTCGAGCGCCGGAACCTTTTGCGCGCCGGCGTCGGAGATGAAAAAATCGTGGTCAACCCGAACGGCGTGGACGCCGAGCACTTCCGCCCCGGCGTCGGCGGCCGTGACGTGCGGCGGAAACTCGGGGTTGACGATGATGAAACGCTCGTCGGCTTCGTCGGCACGTTCGGGCCGTGGCACGGCGTGCTGGCGCTCGCGGAGGCGGTAAAATTGATGCCGGAAGACGCGCGCGTACGCTTCCTGATGGTCGGGAGCGGCGTGCTGCGCGCGGAGGTCGAGCGCACCTTGCGCGAGGCGGGCGCGACGAGACGCGTGATTCTGACGGGCGCGGTCGAGCACGAACGCGTGCCGGGGCTGCTGGACGCGTGCGACGTGCTGGCGTCGCCGCACGTGCAGCTCGCGGACGGGAGCGAGTTCTTCGGCTCGCCGACGAAGCTCTTCGAGTACATGGCGATGGGCAAGGCAATCGTCGCCAGCCGCCTGGGCCAGATCGGCGAGGTGCTGGCGCACGAGGAGACGGCGCTCCTGGTCGAGCCTGGCGACGCGCGCGCACTGAGCGAGGCGATCCTGCGGCTGGTGAACGCGCCCGAGCTGAGAGAGATGCTCGGCGCGGCCGCCCGACGCGAGGCCGTCGCCCGTCACACCTGGGCGCACAACGCGCAGCGCGTGCTCGACGCTTACAACTCATGGTTTGAGTCTGGAAAGCAGTGATGACTGATGACTGATAAGAAAAAGCTCTTACTCATCACTTATCACTTATCACTGATTTTAGAAGGTGAAGCGTGAAGGTTGAGGACGAGCAGAGGCGGCTGGCGGCGGAGAAGCAACACGCGCGCGAGCAGTGGTCGCAGGACCCTTGCGGGGCGAAGTACGGCGCGAAGTACGAGTTTGCCACGCGGGAGTTTTTCGACGAGGTCGAGCGCCACCGCTACCACGAGTACGCGCCGTGGATGCCAGAGGTGATGGGCTTCGACGAGTTCAAGGGCCGGCGGCTGCTCGAAGTCGGCTGCGGGATGGGGACGGACCTCTTGCAGTTCGCGCGCGGCGGGGCCCTCTGCACGGGCGCTGACCTGACGCCGCGCTCGGTCGAGATTTCGAGCCTGCATTTCGGGCTCTACAATTTACGCGCCGACTTCGTGCTCGCGGACGGCGAGCGCCTTCCGTTCGCGGACGAGAGCTTCGACGTGGTCTACTCCAACGGCGTGCTGCACCACACGCCGGACACTGCGCGCGCCGTGCGCGAAGTCCACCGCGTGCTGCGGCCCGGAGGCACGGCGAAGGTGATGCTCTACCACCGCGACTCGCTCTACTATTGGACCGAAATCATCCTGCACCGAGGCATCTTGCGCGGCCACTTCCTGCGCGGCCACTCGCCCGAAGAGATCATGAGCCGCTACGTCGAATACTCGGAGCACGAGGCGCGGCCCTTAGTTAAAGTCTACAGCCGGCGGCAGGCGCGCAAGCTCTTCGAGCCCTTCCGCGAAGTCAAAACGGAAGTCGAGCAGATGATCCACGAGGAATTGAGGTTCCTGCGCCCACTCGTCTCCGAAAAAATGTTCCAGCGCCTGCGCCAGAGCGCCGGCTGGAACGTGATCATCACGGCCCGGAAATAGACGTGAATCCGGCGAAGGGTCCAGTTGATGGCCGCCACGATTTCAACTCAACCTGCGAGGCTGCCGCGCCGCGACTTCCTCCTGGCGTCGCTGGCCGCCCCAGGCTTAGCGGCGCTGGGGCGGCCCGCTGGCGAGGCTCGGACGCGAGCCGTGCGCTTCGGGGTGAACTACACGCCGTCAAAGCACTGGTGGTACAGCTGGCTGGATTGGGACGAGAAATCTATTGCGAGCGACCTGAGAGCGATAGCCGATTTGGGCATGGATCATCTGCGGATTCAGTGTCTCTGGCCCATTTTCCAGCCGCACATCAACTACGTCAGTGAGACCGCATTACGCAGGCTGCGCAGGCTGCTTGACCTCGCAGGCCACGTCAACCTGGACGTGGAAGTGACCGTGCTCAACGGCTGGCTTAGCGGCTACGCCTTCGCGCCCGCCTGGATCGAGCCGAAGTGGAAGGGCGAGAAGCGGAACATCTTCACGGACCCCGAAGTGATCGAGGCGGAGAGGCTGCTTTTTAAGTCAATGGCGGAGGAGGTCGGGAGCCACCCGCGGTTCCTGGGCTTCGACCTGGGGAACGAACTCGGTGTGCTGCAACAGCGCGACTTCACGGTCGGGACGCGGGAGGCCGACCGCTGGGCGAGCGAGATGCTGGCCTACTGCGAACGACTCGCCCCCGGCAGATTTCACGTCAACGGCGTGGACCACGTGCACTGGTTCTCCAACTTCGGCTTCTCGCGCGAGAACCTGGCTAACACGGGCGCGGCGACGGTCCTACACGCGTACATCCTCTTCACGGGCGCAATGGAGCACTACGGTTACAAAGGCGTCGGGAGCCTGCACCTCGCGGAGTATTGCATCGAGCTGGCCCGCGCTTACCAGCGCGACCTGACGCGGCCAGTCTGGCTACAGGAGTTCGGCGCTTCAGCCGAGTGGATGCCCGCCGAATACATCCCGGAGTTTACGGAGCATACGATTCGCAACGCGGCCACCTGCGCGGGCGTCTGGGGATTCACCTGGTGGAGTTCCCACGACCTGAATCCGCGGCTGAAAGGATTCGCCAAATTGGAGTACGACCTGGGGCTGCTGGACGCGGAGAACCGTGTCAAGCCTTCCGGGCGGCTCATTTCAAAATTGGTCCGCGAGTACGGCTTGCGCCCGCCGCAAATCCTCCCGCGCCCGGCGGCCCTGGTCATCTCCGACGACCTCTTTTCAACGAAACCTTACCCCCCGGACTGGAAGGTGGCTAAGGCGTTCATGGATTTTGTAGCAGAGGGCGTGCGCCCGGCCGTCGTGCTCGAAGAACGGGCCAAAGATGCCGCGTATTTGAAGGCGCGCGGGATAACTGAGCTGCTGCATGTCAAAGTTTAACCGGCCTCCCGGCCCTCTTCCTTGACACTCCCGGACACGGCCGTTATCATCTTCGTTTCCGTCTGACGTGCGGAGCTGTGCCTATATGTTCGAGTCTTTATCCGACAAGCTGAAGAGGACGCTGAAGAACCTGCGGGGCGAGGGCGTGCTGACGCCCGCGCACGTGGACGCGGCATTGCGCGAGATTCGCCTGGCGCTCCTCGAAGCGGACGTGAATTACAAGGTCGCCAAGGATTTCATCAGCTCGGTCAAGGAGAAGGCCGAAGGCCAGCAGGTCTGGCAGGAGCTGAAGCCATCGGAGCAGGTCGTCAAGATTGTGTTCGACGAACTGGTGGAGCTGCTCGGCGGGCAGTCGTCGCGGCTGGTCTTTACGAAGACCATCCCGAACACGGTGATGATCGTCGGGCTGCAAGGGTCCGGGAAGACCACCTCGACGGGCAAGATCGCGCGCTGGCTGGCGAAGAATCAGGACCGCAAGCCGCTGCTCCTCTCGGTTGACGTTTACCGCCCGGCGGCGCGCGAGCAGTTGAAGGTCATCGCGCGGGCCACGGGCCAGTCAATCTTCGAGATGCCCGAGACGAACGACCCCTTGACGCTGGTGCGCGAGGCGCACAAGCACGCGCAGCAGACAGGCTTCGACACGCTCCTGATTGACACGGCCGGCCGCCTGCACATCGACGACCAGTTGATGGAAGAGCTTGAGCGCATCAAGGCGGAGACGCGCCCCGTCGAGACGCTGTTCGTCGCGGACGCGATGACGGGTCAGGACGCGGTCAAGTCTGCGGAAGAGTTTCACCGCCGCGTCGGCATCACGGGCGTCGTCCTGACGAAGATGGACGGCGACGCGCGCGGCGGCGCTGCGCTCTCGATCAAGCAGGTGACGGGGCAGCCCGTCAAGTTCGTCGGCGTCGGCGAGAAGTACGACGCGCTTGAGCCGTTCTACCCTGACCGCATCGCGCAGCGCATCCTGGGCATGGGCGACGTGCTCTCGCTCATCGAAGAGGTGCAGTCCAAGGTTGACCAGTCGGAGGCCGAAGAGCAACTAAAGAAACTTCAGAAGAACCAGTTCACGCTCGACGACTTCCGCAGCCAGCTCAGTCAGGTGAAGAAGCTGGGCTCCTTCTCGAAGATCATGAAGCTGCTGCCGGACCAACTTCTCGGTGGCATAGGCATGCCGAACCTGGACGAAGAGCAGACCAAGCAGATGGAGAAGGAGTTGAAGCGCACCGAGGCGATCATTGATTCGATGACGCTTGCGGAACGCTACGACCACAAGATTCTGAACGCGAACCGCAGGCGCAGAATAGCGCGCGGCTCCGGCACGTCGGTCGCGGACGTGAACGCATTGATTAAGCAGTACACCGAGATGCGGCAGATGATGCGGCAGCTCTCAAGCTCGGGCATGTTCGGCGGCAGCGGCCTCAAGGGCAAGCTGATGCGCCGGATGGCCGGAATCTCCGGCATGCCCGGACTCGAAGGGATGGGCAACGGCGACGACGGCGATCTGCCGCCGCTGCCGGCCGCTGGCCCCCCGCGCAAGAAGCTGAAGAAGAAGCGGCGGAAGAAGAAGAGATGAGTTTCCAGTTTTCAGTTTTCAGCAAAGACAAGTTGTTTCTACTGAAAACTGAAAACTCAAAACTGAAAACTGTTTTTGGAGGAAAAGACTTGTTAGCAATCAGATTGATGAGAATGGGCGCGAAGAAGCGGCCGTCGTACCGGATAGTGGTCAAGGAGAAGCTGTCGAAGCGCGACGGCGCGTACATCGAGAGCATAGGCACTTACAACCCGATTGGCGGCGGCGCGCAGGTGAACCTGAACGCCGAGCGCGCGCAATACTGGATCGAGCGCGGCGCGCAGCCGACCGACACCGTGCGCCGTCTGATTAAGGCCAACGCCAAGGCGCAGGCCCAAACGGAAGCGGTTTAAGTTCCAGGTCTCAGGTTTCAAGTTCCGTGCTTTTAACCTGAAACCTGAAACCTGAAACCTCAAACTTGAAACTTTATTATGCGTGAGACTGTCGAGATGATCGTCAAGGCCCTGGTGGACGACGCGGAGGCGGTCGAGGTGCGCGAGGTCGAGCGCAAGGGCACGCTCTTCATAGAGGTGCGCGTGGCCGAAGGCGACATGGGGAAATTAATCGGCCGGCAGGGGCGGACGGTGCGCGCGCTGCGCTCGCTCCTACACGCGGCGAGCGTCAAGCAGAACCGGCGCTACATGCTGGACGTTATCGAATGAGCGGTGACGGGGAAGAGTTGGTCGCCGTGGCCCGCGCCGTCAAGACGCGCGGCCTGCGCGGCGAGGTCGTGGCGGAACTGCTGACAGATTTCCCCGAGCGGTTCGAGGGGCTTGAAAACTTGATCGCCGTCGCGCCCGACGGCTCGCGCACGCGGCTCGCGCTCGAAGAGCACTGGTTTCACGGCGACCGCATCGTCCTGAAGTTCGCGGGCTACGACTCAATCGAGGAGTCCGCGAAGCTCGTCGGCTTTGAATTCGCCGTGCCGGAAACCGAGCGCGTCGAGCTTGAGGAAGACGAGTTCTACGACTGGGAACTCGCGGGCTGCCGCGTCGAGACCGTCGGCGGCGAGACACTCGGCACGGTGCGCGAGGTGATGCGGACGGGCGGCGTCGAGATGCTGGTGGTCGAGGCGGACGCCGGGCGCGAGTACCTGATCCCGATGGCGGAGGACATCTGCGTCCGAATTGACATTGAAAACAAGCTCGTCCGCGTTGACCCGCCGGAAGGGCTGTTGGAATTTTAGATTTTTGATTTGCGATTTTTGATTGGAAGGATTTAATCCCTTACCCAATCGCAAATCAAAAATCGCAAGTCAAGAATTTTACCGTGCCCCGCTTCGACATCATCACCATCTTCCCGGAGTTCTTCCGCGGGGCGTTCGAGCACGGGATTATCAGGCGGGCGCAGGCCGCGGGCCTGGTGGAAGTCAGGGCGCACGACCTGCGCGGGTGGACCGCGGACAGGCACCGGCAGGTGGACGACAGGCCGTTCGGCGGCGGCGACGGAATGGTCTTGAAGCCGGAACCGATCTTTGCAGCCGTCGAGAGTTTGACGGGCGTGAGCGAGCGCGAGGCTTACCCGCCGGGGACGCGCGTCGTGCTGCTCTCGCCGCAGGGGCGGGTGCTGACGCAGGCGCTGGCCGCGGAATTGGCACAGGCCGCGCGGGTCGTTCTCATCTGCGGCCGCTACGAGGGCGTGGACGAGCGCGTGGCCGAAGCCCTTGTGACGGACGAAATCTCCATCGGGGATTACGTGCTCTCGGGCGGCGAGCCGGCGGCGGTCGTCGTGGTGGACGCCGTCACGCGGCTGATTCCGGGGGCTCTGGGCAGTGAGACTTCCGCCGTCAACGAGTCGTTCGCGCAGGGCGGATTATTGGATTACCCGCATTACACGCGCCCGCCGGAGTTTCGCGGGATGCGCGTCCCGGAACTTCTTTTGACGGGACACCACGCGGAGATCGCGCGCTGGCGCGCTGAGATGGCTTTGAAAAAGACCGAACGCAACAGGCCCGACCTGTTGGGGGAGAAATAATTTTAGATTTTTGATTTGCGATTTTTGATTGGAAGGGGATGAGAGGATTTTAATTCCTTATCCAATCGCAAATCAAAAATCTAAAATCGCAAATTGGAGTGTTGAGATGAACCGCTTAGACGTAGTCGAGAAGGCGCAGTTGCGCACGAGCATCCCGGACTTTCAGCCGGGCGACACGGTGCGCGTCCACGTGCGCATCAAGGAGTCGGAGACCAAAGAGCGATTGCAGGTCTTCGAGGGCATCGTCATCGCGCGTAAGCACGGCGGAGTGCGCGAGACCATCACGGTACGCAAGACGAGCTTCGGCGTCGGCGTCGAGAGAATCTTCCCGCTGCACGCGACCATCGTGGACCACATTGACGTGATCAAGCGGGGCCGGGTGCGCCGCGCCAAGCTCTACTACCTGAGAGAGCTGCGCGGCAAGGCCGCACGCATCCGCGAGAAGGACACGCGCCAGTTGAACGCCAACAGCGGACAGGCGCAGGGCGCGTCCGCCGCCGGCAACAAGAAGGGGTAACGAGACATGACGCGGGGACACGGAGACGCGGCGACGCGGGGAGAAGAACCCGTTCGCCGCGTCGCCGCGTCGCCGCGCCGCCGCGTCTCTACTATCTGCACGGACTTCGAGGACGAGGCGCTCAGGTCCGGCTTCCGGCTCATCGCGGGCGTGGACGAAGTGGGCCGGGGCGCGCTGGCCGGACCCGTGGTAGCCGCGGCCGTCATTCTCGACCCGGCGCGACCTTTCCCCGAAGGGCTGGACGACTCGAAGAAGCTGACCGCGAAGCAGCGCGAGCGCATCGCGGACGAACTCCTGAAGACGGCCGTCGCCTACAGCGTGGGCCAGGTCGAGCCGGAAGAGATTGACCGCATCAACATCCTTCAGGCGTCGCGCCTCGCGATGACGGAGGCGCTCAAGCAACTCGCCCCTCAGGCCGATTACCTGCTGATAGACGCCGTCCAGCTCAGAGAGCTTGAGCTGCCGCAGAAGGCGATCATTCACGGCGACTCTATCTCGGCCTCCATCGCCGCCGCCTCCGTCCTCGCCAAGACCTACCGCGACGCACTGATGCGCGCCTTCCACGAAATTTACCCGCACTACAACTTCGCGCGCCACGTCGGCTACAGTACGCGCGAGCACCTCGCGTCCCTGCGCGAGCACGGCCCCTGCGCGATCCACCGCCAGAGCTTTCGCCCTGTCCTGACCTGCAAGGATGCGGAATGAGTGACGAGACGCGGCGACGCGGCGACGCGGCGACACGGCGAACAGATTCTTCTCCCCGCGTCCCCGCCCCTCCCCTTCGCATTGCCATTGACGCACACTCCGTCGGCACGGGGCTCGCGGGCAACGAGAGTTACATCACGAATTTGATCGAGGCGCTGGCCGAGCTTGACGCGGTCAACCGATACACGCTCTACGTGACGAAGCGCGAGGCCGTAGAGCGTTTCGGGAACCGCTGGCCGCACGTCTCCGTCCGCCGGACGTGGCCGCACACGCCGTTCGTCCGCATCCCCCTGACGCTCGCGGCCGAGTTGCGCCGGCGGCCCGTTGACCTGCTGCACGTGCAATACACCGCGCCGCCGCTCGCGCCCTGCGCGGTCGTCGCCACCATCCATGACCTCTCGTTCGAGCATCTACCCGAGACCTTCAAGCGCCGCAGCCGCGCGCAGCTCCGGCTGACCGTGCGGCGGACGGCGCGCTCGGCCGCGCAAGTTCTCGTCCCCTCCGCGCACACGCGCCGCGACATCTGCGAGACTTACCGCCTCGCGCCCGAGCGCGTCGCCGTCACGCCGCTCGCCGCGCCCGCGCACTTCGCGCCCGTCAAGGACGAGTCGGAAATCAGGCGCGTGCGCGAGCTTTATGGCATCGGGGGCGACTACGTCCTGACGGTCGGCTCCATCCAGCCGCGGAAAAATCTGGCCCGGCTGGTCAGGGCCTACGCGGGCTTGCGCCGCACGCGCCCACAGGCTAATCTTCCCAAACTTGTCCTGGTCGGAAAACGCGCCTGGCTTTACGGGGAGACGCTGCGCGCCATAGAGGCGAGCGGCATCGGGGACCTCACTGTCATGACGGGTTACGTATCTGAAAAGGATTTGCCGGCACTGTACACGGGGGCGCTCTGCTTCGTTTACCCATCATACTTCGAGGGCTTCGGCCTGCCGCCCCTTGAAGCCATGCAGTGCGGCGCGGCCGTAGTCGCGGGCAACCTGACGAGCCTGCCGGAAGTCATAGGGGACGCCGGCCTCCTCGTTGACCCTTTCGACGAGAGCGCCCTGGCCGGCGCAATCGCGAGCCTGATTGACGACCCCGACATGCGCGCACGACTCAGCGCGACGGGTCTTGAGCGCGCGCGGCAATTCACCTGGCGCGAGACGGCGGCACGGACGCTCAAGGCATACGAGAGAGCCGCCAGGGAGAAATGATGAACGATGAATGATGAATGATGAATTAAAGACGACCCGTTTTTATTCATCATTCATCATTCCGCATTCATCATTGATTTTCGATGCGAATAGCGATCCTGGGAACACGCGGAGTGCCCGCCAGCTACGGCGGGTTTGAGACTTTCGCCGAGCACCTCTCGACGCGTCTGGTCGAGCGCGGCCACGACGTGACCGTCTACTGCCGCGCGCACTACGTCTCCCCGCGCCAGCTCGAATACCACGGCGTCCGCCTCAAGGTCCTGCCCACCATCCGGCACAAGTACCTCGACACGGTCGTCCACGCCTTCCTCTCCGCGCTCTACAGCATGCCCGAGCGTTACGACGCCGCGCTCATCTGCAACGCCGCCAACGCGCCGTTCGCGCCGCTGCTGCGGCTCGTCGGCACGCCCGTCGCCGTCAACGTTGACGGGCTCGAACACAAGCGCAAGAAGTGGAACTGGCTCGGGCGCGGCTACTACCACATGGCCGAGCGCCTCGCCACGTTTCTCCCGAACGAGATCGTCACCGACGCGCGCGTCATCCAGGAATATTACCTCGCGCGCTACAACGCGTCCTCGACGATGATCGCCTACGGCGCGGAGGTCGAGCGGCGGCCCGACCCCGCTGTCAGACACTGGCGCGTCGAGCCGAACCGCTACGTGCTCTACGTCTCGCGCCTGGAGCCGGAGAACAACGCGCACCTCGTCGTCGAAGCCTTCAAGCGAGTGCGGACGGCGCACAAGCTGCTGGTCGTCGGCGACGCGCCCTACGCGCACGAGTACATACGTGAGCTGCGCGAGCGCGCGCGCGGCGACAAGCGGATAGTGTTCACGGGCTTCGTCTTCGGCAAGGACTACCGCGCGCTACAGCAGAACGCCTACTGCTACGTGCACGCGACGGAAGTTGGCGGCACTCACCCGGCCCTGCTGGAGGCGATGGGCTACGGCAACTGCGTGCTGACGTTGGGGACGCCCGAGAACGTCGAGGCCGTCGGCGACGCGGGGCTAGCCTACGCGGACGAGGCGGAGCTGGCCGCGCAGCTCCAGCGCGTGCTGCGCGACGGGTCGCTCGTCAGCGCCTATCGCCTGCGCGCGCAGGAGCGCGTCAAGAAGTACTACGACTGGGAGCGCGTCGTGGACCTCTACGAGAACCTCTTCGCGCGCATGGCCGGCCTACAGACTCAAGTCCACGACGAAGACCTATTCACAGACGACAAGTGGGCGCGCGACGAAGCAGCGGCGCGCGAGCCGTCAGCGAAGTAGGGCGACGCGAGTCCGCACATCAAATAAGTGAGCCTCGGCGGCGTTGAAAGAATCTTTGCCGCTGTAAATATTCAGATCATTCGCTAAACGGGGCATGTTCCTGAATTCGCCAATTTTGCCCGTCCGTTTCATATCTTTTCCTAAAACGAAGCGGCGAGCCTTGTGAAAGCCCGCCGCTCTTTTCACTTCCTATCTTTATCCCACGGTTTCTCCCACGGACTACTAGGCTCGATTCCGGGCGGACTCATCGGGTCCCCTCTATCTGTTCTACCCGGCCAATCTTTTTGGGGAGGCGGGATTGAAACTGGCGGCGGAGGCGAGGGGGAAGGCCGAGGTGGTTCTGGCCTGTCTCTTTCTGGTCGGTCGCGGTCCCTGGCGATGTAGCCTGATGTTGTGTTAGTCATTGAGGTCTCCTTATACTTTGTGACGTGGTAGCTAGGGTTTCCAGAAATAGCTAGTAGGAAATGCTTTTCTGACTTCTTCTTCGCATTTCCTATGAAGGCGCTTGCGAACTTTTGGGTCATCCTGAAGGGCCAACTCCTTATATCGCTTCTCTGCATTCTCGGCGCGATCAGCTATATCTTTGGTGACCCCGCTGTTTGTCTTTAAGTCTTCAATCAATACCTGTAAGTCATAATAAAGATCAGTGTAACCTGTATGTAACTTGCTGAACCTCTCGATGTCGTTTGAGAGGGGGAGGAAAGGCTTAATTAGAGCAAGCACCGCAATGGCCCCTGCGAATGCAGTCCAGAAGTTCGCTCCTCCGGGCACTTTCCATAGAGACCAAGCGGCTACAGTAGCAGATGATCCTACACCTAATACAATTTCGTACCAGCGGTTGATTATTCTGTAATTCGTTAATCTATGTGAGTAATATTTTCTGCTGAGCGAGGCATTACAGAAAGCATCATATATACGCCCAACTAAACCGCGGAGCTGATCTTGATTCATTTTGAGGTATCTTGGGGGCATGTAAGGATCGCCATTTTTTATCTTTATTTTCGTTTTTCAGCTAGCCATTCCCCCTATTTTTTATGCGTATGAGGTCTGGATAAATTTTGAAGCGTTCGTAAATATCCGCACGAGCCTACAACTTCCCTGCTTACAAGCGTGAGAATTTCAAGCCGTCCGCTTACCAATCTGCGCGCGCGATGTAGCTCAGGACGTTCTTGATGGAGGCGACCGCGTAGCTGCCGCCGGCCCGCTCGACGGGGACGTGGCGGTAGCGGCCCATAGCCATCTTGTTCAGCGCCGCGGCGACCGAATCGGTCTCGCGCAGCGCCTCCGGGTTCCTGCTCATCAACTGGCCGACGGTCACCCCCTCGGCCGCGGCGTCACTCCCCCCGACCAGCTTGCGGAGCACGTCGTGCTCTGTGAAGATGCCCGCGAGCTTGCCGCCCTCGTCCAGCACGAGCGCGCAGCCCGTGTGCGCCTCTCTCATGCGGCGCGCGACTTCGAGCGCGGGCTCCTCGGCTCGCGCCGTCAAAGTCTCGGCCATCTCCAGGCGGCCCAGGTTGTCTTCCATCACCGAGCGCACCAGCCCGGCCGTCGCGTCCGCGCGCGGCACGTCCAGGTCGCGCAGAGACTTCATGCAGTTCTCACAGCGATCCATGCCTTCTAAATTATCGTGACCGCAGGAAGGGCAAATCATCGTCGCTTCGCTCCTCGTTCAATGCAAAATGCAAAATTAAAAATGTAAAAGTGAGGCGGAGAACCACGTTTAAATTAAAAGTGGTTTCAGCCTGAATTTTTCATTTTTAATTTTGCATTTTGCATTTATTCCACCGTCCACATGTCGCCGCTGTTGATGAGTTTCTCCAGGCTGCCGGGGCCGGACCTGGCTATGGCGGCCTTGATCTGGTCTTCCATCATGTCTTCGTAGGTGGCGCGCTCGGCCGCGCGGAAGATGCCGACGGGCTGCGGGAAGTTGGGCTGCTCCATGCGCGCGAGCATGAAGGCGACCGACGGGTCTTTGAGGTGGATGTCGTGGACGAGCAGGTCGTTTTCGGTCAGGCCCGTCTCGCCGCCCAACTGCACGACCTCGGGGTGCGCGCCGTTCATGCGGATGCCCTTGTCGTGGTTCTTGCCGAAGATCATCGGCTTGCCGTGCTCAAGGTAGATCATGTGGTCCGAACGCACGTTGCGCTCGGCGAAGTAGTCGAACGCGCCGTCGTTGAAGATGTTGCAGTTCTGGTAAACCTCGACGAAAGAGACGCCCTTGTGGCGGGCGGCGGCCTGGACGGTCGCGCCGAGGTGCTTCACGTCTATGTCGAGCGAGCGCGCGACGAACGTGGCCTCACTGGCGATGGCGACCGAGAGCGGGTTCAGGGGGTAATCAATCACGCCCATCGGCGTTGATTTCGTCTTCTTGCCGAGTTCGGAGGTCGGGCTGTACTGTCCCTTCGTCAGACCGTAGATGCGGTTGTTGAAGAGAATGTAATTCATGTCCAGGTTGCGGCGGATGGCGTGCATGAAGTGGTTGCCGCCGATTGACAAGGCGTCTCCGTCGCCCGTGATGACCCACACACTCAGCTCCGGGTTCGCGGCCTTGATGCCGGTGGCAATCGCCGGCGCGCGGCCGTGTATGCTGTGGAAGCCGTAGGTGTTCATGTAGTAGGGGAAGCGCGACGAGCAGCCTATGCCTGAGACGAAGACGATCTTCTCGCGCGGGATGCCCAGCTCGGGCATCACCTTCTGCACGTTGTTCAGGATCGAGTAGTCGCCGCAGCCGGGGCACCACCTGACCTCCTGGCCGGAGACGAAGTCGGCCTTCGTCAATTTTACCGGCGGGGGCGCGGCCTCGCCCGCGGCCATTGAGCCGGCGTAAGGCTCCGGCGAGGCGGCCGCCTCCGCGTTGTCCTTGTGCCCGTTCCCGTTCGTTCCGTTACCGTTCGTACTCATTCCTGCTCCTTAATCTCGTTTGCTTGCCGGGCGCGCTCGACGGCACGCCACAACTCTAAAAATTTCTCCCTCACGTAAGGGTTCAACTCTTCGGCGAAGTCGGCCGCGAGGCCGCGCACTTTAATCAGCTCCTGCACGTCGGCCAAGTCCTTCAGCCGGTCCGGCGCGGTCATGCCGGAAGCCAGTTTCAACTCGACCAGTTTCTCGATTGTGACGACCCGCACGCCGTCAATCTCCACGGAAGCGTCGGCCGGGACTGGGAAGGCCACGGGCTTGGGCTTGCCGTCGCCGGGGTATTCGCCGGCCAAGATGACTTCGACGGGGACGCCGTCGCGCGTCGAGCGCAGCCTTTTCCGAGCGCCGGGGAACGCCGGCGTGTAACCCAAGCCGATTAACTCGCGGTGAAACGCTTCCAACCCTTCCTTCGTCAGCACCAGGTCAACGTCTTCCGTGAACCGCGGGTAGCCGTGGGCCATCAGGGCGACCGCCCCGATGACCATGTAATCAATCCCGCGCTGCTTCAGGTCCGCCGAGACCCGCGCCAGCGCGCCCTGAAGCTCTCCCTCACCCATAAAGTACCGCAGCCCCTCCGCGTATACCTCGTGGATGGAACGAGAGCCAATGTTCGGAGCGGAAGCCGTCATACCGCGAAAATCTCGGCGACGGGAATTTGAAATCCCGGCACGACCTCGCCGCCGTCGAGCGTGTCTTTCTCCGTGAGCGTCGTGATGTCCGTCAGCGAGCGATAGACCGTGACCGTTTTCAGCTTCGGGCTAACGACCCACACCGTTCTCGCGCCAGCTTCCAACCATTCCGTCACTTTCCCTTCAACTTCGCTGACCGTGTCGCCCGGACTGGTGACTTCAACTGCCAGATCAGGCGCACCGATCCAGTAACCCGTTGTCCTGCCCGCTTGCTCAATGCGTTCCTGCCTGATAAACGCTACAGCAGGAGCGCGCACCGTATCAGGATTGGTTTGAAGCTTGAAGCCCGTTTCGGCCAAGTAAATCTTGCCGAGCTTCTGGCTCTTTATGTAATGACCAAGCGGCACGGCCAGTTCCATTCCGATCCTTCCGTGCTCGTGTCCCGCCGGTGACATCTGCCTCAAGTCTCCTGTTACAAGCTCGTAGCGGAATTCGCCACGCGGCAGCTTCAACAGTTCCTCAGCCGTCACCAGTTTTGTTTCGGTCGTGCTCACAAATACTCCTCGACCTTGCGCATGATTTCCCGAATCTGGAAGGGGCGACCCTTGACCTTAGAGAAGGGGACGGCGTCAATCAGGTACTTGGCGCGAATCATGGTGCAGAGTTGGCCCAGGTTCATCTCGGGGATGATGACCGTCTCGAAGCCGCGGAGCACTTCGCCGAGGTTCTTCGGGAAGGGGTTGAGATACTTGAGATGCGCGCTCGACACGGACTTGCCTTCGCGCTGCAACTTCTCGACGGCCGAGGTGATCGAGCCGTAGGTCGAGCCCCAGCCGAGCACCACAACCTTGCCCGTCTTCTCGCCGAAGACTTCGAGGAGCGGGATGTCGTTGGCTGCGCGGTCAATCTTCTCCTGGCGGAGCTTGACCATGAAGTGGTGGTTCTCCGGGTCGTAGTTGACGTTGCCCGTCAGGTGCTGCTTCTCGATGCCGCCGACGCGGTGCTCAAGGCCGGGCGTCCCCGGAATCGCGTAGGGCCGCGAGAGAGTCTCCTCGTCGCGCGCGTAGGGCATGAAGTTGGCCGGGTCGGTCGCGAACTTAATCTCGATCTTCGGCAGGTCCTCCACCTTCGGCACGGCCCACGGCTCCGCGCCGTTCGCGAGGTAGCCATCCGAGAGGTAGAAGACCGGCGTCATGTACTTGAAGGCGAGGCGCACGGCCTCGACCGCCATGTGGAAGCAGTCGGCGGGCGTCGAGGGCGCGAGCACGATTGCGGGGCACTCGCCGTTGCGACCCCAGACGGCCTGGAAGAGGTCCGCCTGCTCCGTCTTCGTCGGCAGGCCGGTGGACGGGCCGCCGCGCTGGACGTTGATGATGACGACAGGGAGTTCCGTCATCACGGCGAGGCCGATAGCCTCCTGCTTCAGAGCCACGCCGGGGCCGCTCGTGCCTGTCAGACCAATGTGTCCGGTGAACGACGCGCCGATGGCCGCGCAGACGGCCGCGATCTCATCCTCGGCCTGAAACGTCTTGACGCCGAAGTTTTTGTGCCGGGCCAATTCGTGCAGGATGTCCGAGGCCGGCGTGATCGGGTAGGAGCCGTAGAAGAGCGGCCGGCCGGAGAGCTGCGAGGCGGCGATGAAGCCTATGGCGGTGGCCTCGTTGCCCGTAATCTTGCGGTACTTGCCCGGCGCGATCTGCGCCTTCCTGACCGTGTAATGCGTGGTGAAAACTTCTGTCGTGTCCGCGAAGTTGTAACCCGTCTTCAAGGCGATTTCGTTGGCCTTCATCACCTCAGGGTTCTTGGAGAACTTGTCGTGAATCCATTTGACGGTCTGCTCCATCGGGCGGTCGTAGAGCCAGTAGAGCACGCCGAGCGCGAAGAAGTTCTTGCAGCGGTCCATCTCCTTGCGCGAGAGTTCCACGTTGCCCTTCAGCGCGTTCATGTTGAGCGTCGTGATGGGCAGGCGGTGGACGCGATAGCCCTTGAGCGAGTCGTCCTCAAGCGGGTTCGACTTGTAGGCGGCGTGCTCCAGGTTGCCGGCAGTGAATTCGTCCGTGTTGATGATGAGCGTGCCGCCCTCTTCCAAATCAGGAAGGTTGACCTTGAGCGCGGCCGGGTTCATGGCAATGAGCACGTTCGGCTGGTCGCCGGGCGTGCGTATGTCCTGGCTCGAAAAGTTGAGCTGAAAGCCGGAGACGCCGGGGAGGCTGCCGGCGGGCGCGCGAATCTCCGCCGGGAAGTCCGGCAGCGTGGAGATGTCGTTGCCGACGACGGCCGAAGTGTTCGTGAACTGCGTGCCCGTCAACTGCATCCCGTCGCCGGAGTCGCCGGCGAAGCGGATCGTGACGGTCTCAAGTTCCTCAGTGTGCTTGCCCTGCTCTGCGGGATTTTCGATGACGGTACTCATAATTAGTTAACGCGGAATGCGGAATGATGAACTTTGCGGGAAAGCGTTTAATTCATCCCGCAAAGTTCATCATTCATCATTTGTCCTCATCCTCCTTCGGGTGTGTCCATAACTTGGGCCGGGACGGGCGGCTGGTTGAGCGTCTCTTTCGGGTAGCTCTCGGCCAGATAAGTGATAACGTCGAAGACGGAGATCGAGCCGATGAGCTGGCCTTCACGCACGAGCGGGATGTTGCGGTAGCTCTTCTCGTTCATCACCTGTACGGCGTCGCCGACGGTCGCGTCCGGCGAGAGCGTCGAGACCGAGCGGGACATCCAGTCGCCGACCGGGGAGTTGATGTCAACCCTCTGGCCGACGATCTTGTTCAGGAGGTCGCGCTCGGTGAAGATGCCCACGACCGCGCCGCCCTCGTCGCAGACGATGACGCAGCCGCCCTCGTCACTCTTCATCTGCTCGATGGCTTCCGCGAGAGGCGTGTCTGGGCGGACGCAGACGAAGTCGTCGGTTTGCATGAGCGTCACGCTGTCCTGGCGCGCGCGGTGCGGGGCGTCCGTCTTGTCCGCGGGGGTCAGCGGCTCGCTCTTCTGCGCGGCCGCGGGGTTTTCGGTTGACATCAGGAATGCTCCGTCGCTGGTGGAAAGACTTCCGATACCGAAGACAAATTGTAACAGCAAAGGGCCGCAAATAGTAAACCGGCGCTAGCGACACAGAAGAATGCAAAATTAAAAATTAAAAATGCAAAATGGAGGACGAAGGGCCTGCTTCTCATCTTCCTTTTTGGATTTTTAATTTTTAATTTTGCATTACTTGTGCGGCGACATCTCGGCGAGGCGCGCGACGATTGGGGGCAGGACGGAGAGCGTGCGATCAATCTCGGCCGCGGTGTTGTAGCGCCCGAGCGAGAAGCGTATGGAGCCCTGCGCGGCCGTGTAGGGGACGTTCATCGCGCGCAGGACGGCCGAGGAGACGTGGGAGTCGGCGTTGCAGGCCGAGCCGGTCGAGACTGAAATGCCGGCGTCGTCCAGTTGGGCCAGAATGGCCTCGCCCTCGACGTACTCGAAGGAGATGTTGGCGGTGTTGGGCAGGCGGCGCTCGCGCCCCGGCGTCCCGTTCAGGCGCGCGTTCGGGACCGATTCGAGAAGCGTGTCTTCCAGCCGGTCGCGCAGGCCGCGAATCGTGCCGTGCCCGTCGAAGCTATGGGCCAATTCCGAGGCCGCGCCGAGCGCGACGACGTAAGGCACGGCCTCGGTGCCCGCGCGCCGCCCGCGCTCCTGGCCGCCGCCGATGATGAACGGCGCGAGGTCAACCCCGTTGCGGACGTAGAGCGCGCCCACGCCTTTCGGCGCGTGAAACTTGTGGCCCGAGAGGCTGAAGAGGTCCACCTCGGTGCTCTTCAAGTCTATCGGAATCTTGCCGACGGCCTGCACGCCGTCCACGTGGAAGACTGCGCGCGAGTGCTCGCGCACCAGCCGCCCGATCTCTTCGACGGGGAAGAGCACGCCCGTCTCGTTGTTCGCCAGCATGACGGAGACGACCGACGTGTCGGGCCTGAGCGCCGCGCGCACATCTTCGAGATTCAGCGACCCTGCTTCGTCCACGTCGAGCCACGTCACCTCGCAGCCCTCCCGCTCCAGCTTCTCGCAGAGGTTCCTGACGGCCTCGTGCTCGACGCGCGTGGTGACGACGTGGCGCTTGTCCGGGTGTCGTTCGAGCGCGCCGCGAATGGCCCAGTTGTCCGACTCGGAGCCGCACGAGGTGAAGACTATCTCTTCGGCGACACGCGCGCCTAAAAGTTCCGCCACCTGCTCGCGGGCGCGCTCCACGGCGCGGCGCGTCTCGCGGCCGAAGGTGTGCGCCGAGGACGGGTTGCCGTAAAGCTCCGCGAGATGGGGCAGCATCGCGTCGCGCACCTCGGGCGCGACACGCGTCGTGGCGTTGTTGTCTAAATAGATCATCTCTTTCAAGGCGTCCCGGTGCTGAGGCTCCCCGCTTCGAGGGTCCGCCAGTAGTCTTCGAGGATGTCCAGGATGAGCGGGTGGCACGACTGGCAGCCGCCGCCCGCGTGGCAGGCTCGCGTCACTTCCGCGACCGTGCGAAGCGAGCGCGCCTCAATCACGCGCTCGATAGTCTTCTCGGAGACGCCGAAGCAGGTGCAGACGAGCGCCTCGTCGCCGGCCCACTCTTCGCGCGCCGCGCTGTGATAATTCGCCAGCGCCGCGAGCAAGGCTTTGCGGCAGAGCGTCGCGCAGTGCTCGCGCCCCGAAGGCATCGCGCCGAGCCAGTCCGCGACGGCCGTCTCGGAGAGCGTGGCAGCGCGGCCGGGCGACAGGTCTTTGATGGTTTCCGTCAGGACGGAGGCGGCGGCGACGAGGTAGCCGCAGCCGACGGCCTTGAACTTCGCGTCCGTGATTGTTTGCGATTGGGCGTCAACGTTGAGAGTCAGGAGCAGAATCGCGCCGCAGGCGAGCGAGCCGGCCTCGCCCGCGGCGTTCGCGTTTGCGGCCTCGCCGACGTTGCGCGGATTCAGGAAGTGCTCGTTGACGCGCGCAGGGTAGTATGACATGAAGCAGCGGAAGCGTAACTTCGCGCCTCTTCGTTTGTCAAAGAAGGGCTACAGCGCCAGACAAAACTTGAGCAGAACTTTACGCCTCCAACGTGAGACTGATTTCTCACGCTGGAGGCGCAAAGGGGTTGAATGGTTTTCGCCGCGCTGACTTTTAGCGTCTTGTGATTCTCTGGCGCTGTGGGGCAAAGCTCACGCGCCGCCTTTCGCGTATGCGGCCGTCGGCGAGGTTGCCCTCGACGATCTCGTAGCCCAGGAGCGCGAAGACGCGGCCGCGCAGAAAGAGCGGCCTGGAGTTGCCGTACCAGTCCACGCACGAGGCGCGGCACCCGTCGTCCACGGCCCTCTCGGGGCGGGCCGCCAGCTCTCCCATCTCCTTCAAGTTCAGCGACTCGTTACGCAGAAAAAGCACGGCCGCCGACTCCTCGAAGAGGTGCTCGTAGCCGGGCCTTCCGGGAAGGCTCACGGGCAGGCCGAGCAGCCCGGAGTCGGGGCCGTCCGGCTTGTAGAAGAAGCCGTGGCTGCGAAGCTCGCCCTGCGACGCGTCCTTGCGCGTGTAGAGGCTCACGACCTTCGGCCTCTCGCCCAGGCGCACGCCCGTGAAGTGTAAGTCCTCGCCGTCCGTGCCGACGACTATCGCGTCCGAGCCCATCGCCTCTATGCGGTCAACGCCGTGGGCCAGTTTCAACTCGGTGACTTCGCGCCCGGCCCAGCGCACCGCGTAGAGGGTCGAGCTGTTGACGTTCTCCGGCGGCCCCCAGCCGCTGCCCGTGCCGTAGAGCAGGTAGTCGCCGACGAAGCGGTTCTCGAAAGTGTTGCCGGCCGGCTTAGGCAGCTCGCGGTAAGCGGACGCGGGCGCGGCCTCCGACCCGTCCGAGAAGCTGGTGAGCGGGACACGCATCAGCGCCACGTCGCCGGCCGCCACCTCCGAGCCCCACATCCCTTCGCCCGCGGTGTCCGAGCGCACGAGCACGTTGAGGTGCGCGTCCGCGCTTTCGAGGAATGAGAACTGGTCCACGGGCCCGCCCTGGACCTGGAGCGCGCTCGGGCCTGAGCCGTCGAGCGGCATCCGGTAGAGCATGGACTCCGCGCGCGCCTCCGACGGACGACCGTAGCGGCCGGCCCAATCGCTCGTCCAGACGAAGACGGACTCGGGCGAGACGTAGAAGACTCGGCCCGGCGCGCCGACGACGGCCGTCGCCTGGCACTGCAACTCGCTCGCGGCGAGGTCGCACACGGTGACCGTGTGCAGGGCCAGCCCGTTCTCCGCGTTGACGGTGTGCTCCGGCCTATAGACGCGCGTCGCGGAGACGATGGGTCGGAACTCACTGTCCTTCGCGCCCCTGTGCCATTTTCTGAGCGCGGGGAAAGACTCGGTCGGGTCGCCCGCGCCGGGGTAGAGGTAGAGCGGCGTGTAGAAGATGAGCTTGCTTCCGATGAGGCGGCTCGCGTAGTTGCGCGAGGAGTAGTAATCGTTGGAGCGCAGGTGGTAAGTCGAGCGGTAGCGCAGGCGGCCCGCGTCGTCTATGTGGAAGAGGCCGATCTCTGTGCCGCCGCGCTCGTAGCTGTAGCCGATGACGGCGACGGTGTTGTCCGCCACCAGCATCTCGTCGTACCAGGTGTCTTCGGGGTTGATCTCGGGGCCGAAGGCGTCGGCCGTCGAGATGGGCCTCAGTGCGCCGTCGCCGATGGCGACCGTGAAGAGGCGTCCGCGCCGCAGGACCACGAGGTGGTCGCCGTGCACCTTGACGATGCCGCCCTCGTCAACGCCCGCGTGCTGGACGTTCGTCACGGACTCCTGGTCGTCTGCGTCTTTGCCGGCTTCCGTTTTCGCGGCAGGGGCCGCCGCGTCCGACGGCGCGGCCGTGTTTGCCACCGCCCCGAGCGGCGAGGCCGAGGGCTGCTGCGCGGCGCGCTCGCGGGCCGCCCGCTGCTGCTTTTCGGCCAGCTCGCGGAAGTAGTCTTTCAGCTCTTTCTCGGAGCGGAACGGGCGCAGGGTCTTCCTGGCTTTCGTGTCGGCGGAGTCTCCGGCGCGGCCGACGGCGGCCGCCGCCACCCCCGCGCCGGCCGGCGCGCTGGCACAGCCGACGACGAGCGCGATGACGAGTGTGGCCGAGACGGCGAGGAAGAGAATAATGCTTGTCCTTGTTTTCACCGGCTTCGCCTCCCTTGAGCTGACAGGAATTCGGGTCACTGGCACAAGGAACGGCGGCGCGGCCGGAAAATTGCGCGTGGCTCGTTATCTTTCCATAGTGAATTGCAGAAATGACAAAACGGACTATTTACGGCATAATTAACCTTTGCTCATGTCGCCTCAACGCGGCCGAGAAAAGCATCATCTAAGATTAAGAAAAGCGCCTATGACTCAAGTATCGGAACAGAGTGTGCTCGACGCCTTGCGGCAGGTCAGGGACCCGGACCTGCACAAGGACATCGTGACGCTCGGCTTCATCAAGGATTTACGCATCGAGGGCGGCGACGTGGCGTTCCGCATCGTGCTGACGACCCCCGCCTGCCCGGTCAAGGAACAGATGGAGGCGGCCGCCCGCGACGCGGTCGGCGCGCTTGCGGGCGTCACCTCGGTCAGCGTCACGATGGACGCCGAAGTCCCGAAGGGGCGCGGAATCGGCGACAAGGTGACGATGCCCGGCGTGCGCAACATCATCGCCATCTCGTCGGGCAAGGGCGGCGTTGGCAAGTCCACCGTCGCGGTCAATCTTTCAGTCTCGCTCGCGCTCGACGGCGCGCGCGTCGGCCTGATGGACATGGACGTTTACGGGCCGAACGTGCCCCTGATGCTCGGCGCGAGCCAGGCCAGGCCCGAGGTCGAAGACGGCCGCCTGCTCCCCGTCGAAGCCTACGGCGTGCGGCTGATGTCGATGGCTATCTTGCAGCCGGGCGACAAGCCCATGATCGTGCGTGGGCCAATTCTGCACGGGTTGGTCAAGCAGTTCCTGACGGACGTGAAGTGGGGCGAGCTGGATTATTTGATCGTGGACATGCCACCCGGAACGGGCGACGTGCAACTAAGCCTGGCGCAGTTAGTGCCGGTGCAGGGCGCGGTGCTCGTGACGACGCCGCAGGAGGTCGCGGTCGCGGACGTGCGGCGCGCGCTAAGGATGTTCGAGACGGTATCCGTGCCCGTGCTCGGCGTCGTGGAGAACATGAGTTATTTCATCGCGCCGGACACGGGTGTGCGCTACAATATCTTCGGCGAGGGCGGCGGCCAAAAGTTGGCCGAGCAGTACGGCGTCCCGTTTTTGGGCGCGGTGCCGCTGGGGTTGGAAGTGCGCGAGGGCGGAGACAAGGGCGTCCCCGTCGTCGTCAGCCAGCCGGAGTCGCCGCAGGCGGCGGCCTTCCGCAAGGTGACGGAAGAGGTGGCGCGTCAGGTTTCGATAGAGGCGATGAAACCGGAGCTTGTCGTTTTGGGCAAAGCTCGATAATGCAATTATAGAAAAGGAGAATGAAATGTCTGCAACAACTGCTCCGACCATGACGTTGAACGTCAGTGAACCGGCGGCAACCGAGATCAAGAAGTTTATGGTGGGCGAAGAGGGTTTGCCGGAGACGGCGGGCCTGCGCGTGCGCGTCGTCCCCGGCGGCTGCTCCGGCTTCCAGTACAGCCTGAACATCGAAGAGGCTTCGCGCCAGGGCGACTACGTCCTGGACGATAAGGGCATCCGCCTCTTCGTGGACATGTTCAGCGCGCAGTACCTGAACGGCGTCGAGATTGACTACGTCACGGGCGTGATGGGCTCGGGCTTCACGTTCAAGAACCCGAACGCGACGGGCGGCTGCGGCTGCGGCTCCTCGTTCACGGCGTAAAATTTTTCAACCCGATTGCGGCGCGGGGCGCGCGGGCTTCGGCACGGCGGAGGTTTCTCATGAGGGTGCCTCCGAGTGCGACGCCTTCGCGCCCACGCGCCGCAACTCTTTTTAAGCGATGGACGGGCCGACCACTTTCAGGCAGGCGGAGTCCGCCGAGCAGGTGGCGCAGGCGCGCGCTCTGTTCCTGGAGTACGCGGGTTGGCTGGGCTTCAGCCTCTGCTTCCAGAATTTCGAGAGGGAGCTGGCCGAGCTGCCGGGCGCGTACGCGCCGCCACAGGGTCGCCTGCTTTTGGCCCAGCGGGGCGGCGAGACGGCTGGCTGCGTGGCCCTGCGCCCGATTCTCGAAGGCGCGTGCGAGATGAAGCGGCTCTACGTGCGCCCCGCGTTTCGCGGCCTGGGCCTAGGCCGCGCGCTCGCCGTCAAGATAGTCGAAGAGGCGCGCGCCCTCGGCTACGAGCGCGTGCTTCTGGACACGCTGCCCGACAAGATGGCGGGCGCAATTAAGGTTTACCGCTCCCTCGGGTTCAACGAAACAGGGCCTTACTATCAAACCCCGGACGAGGGCTTTCTGTTTATGGAGTTGAAGCTCTAGGCGCGCGTCGTGCCCCCCTTGCGACTTGCGGCGGCGGCCCCGTCTGTGCCAAAGTTTGTCCCGCATTCATTAAACAAACACAACTTGGGAGCGTGAACGATGGCTAGGATTGAGGCCGAGACGGCGACCGGACTACAGGCTTTCGAGGCGGAGCAGGGGCGCAAGCTCGTGCTCGCCATAGAGGACGCGGGCGTTGACATCCTGCACCGCTGCGGCGGCAACGCCAAGTGCACGACCTGCCGCGTGGAGGTGCTCGCGGGCGACCCCGGCGAGATCAAAGACGCCGAGCGCAACCGCCTCGCGCTAGAGGTGGGCCTGGCGGAGAACGTCCGCCTCTCCTGCCAGGTCCGCGTGATAGACGACCTCAAGGTGCGCGTCATCAACCAGGCGAGCGTCCGCGGCATCCCCGCGGGGCCGAGGCCGACGGATGAGTGATAAGTGATCAGTGATGAGTGATGAGTGATAAGGAAAACCGCCCGTCTTTACTCATCACTTATCACTTGTCAGTTATCACCGCTTTTAGTAATCTTCGCCCGAGTATTGCATGACAATTCGGCGGCTTTCCGCGAACCCGAGACGGCCCGCGTGCGCTTTGTTTCGGTGCCTTGCCCTGCGTCCGCGGCGCGTTCCCGCGGGGCGCGTAGCAGTCCACGTCAATAAAAGTTTCGGAGGGATTATGTTGATTGAATCGCTCGCTCATCTCCCGTCAAGCCTGGCGATGCTTCAGGACGTTTTCCACGCGCCGAACTCTGACGCTATCGCGAGAATCTTTCTGCGCTGGAGCCACTTCGTCGCGGGCATCACCTGGATCGGGATTCTCTACTTCTTCAACCTCGTCAACGTCAACTTCATGAAGGCGCTCGACGCGCCGACCAAGGGCAAGGTGATTCCCGAGCTGATGCCGCGCGCCCTCTGGTTCTTCCGTTGGGGCGCGGTCGTCACGGTGCTCGTCGGCCTGACCTACTACGCGATGTACATCCTCAGCCCGGATGTCCACAACGCGAACACCGCCGGGACGAACGCCAACGTCTGGCTCATTCTCATCGTCTGGCTGCTGTTCCCCGTCGTCATCTTCGCCATAGAGTTCTTCATCATCACGAAGTCCGGCATCAACGACGGGCGGGTGCTCGCCGTCATCGTGGCCGTGCTGGTGATCGCGATGGCGGCCGGGATCATCTGGTGGCTCACCTCGCAGCTCACCGCGCCGGACGGCAGCCACTGGGCGAGCAACAAGGCTTATTCAATCGGCATCGGCGGCGCGCTCGGCGTCATCATGCTCCTGAACGTCTGGGGCATCATCTGGCCCGCGCAGAAGCGGATCATCGCCTGGACGAAGGACAACGCGCAGAACGGCACGCCGATCCCGCCCGAGTCGGCCGCGCTCGGCCGCAAGGCGTTCCTGGCCTCGCGCGCCAACGCCTGGCTCTCCCTGCCGATGCTCTTCTTCATGGCTACGTCGCACGGCGACTACATCATCTTCGGGCAGTAGGCAGTTGAGCCCGAAAGGGTGGAACAAAATAGCCGGGGGCGGGCGGACCAGAGTTCGCGTCGCCCCCGGCTATTACGTTTATCCCCGCCTTCAGCTTTTGCATTTCATCACAGTAAAGATTTATGCTCTTAACTGATTCGCCACAACCAAACGCTACGAATCAGGGAAACTGCGGCTCCGGCACTGTCAAGGCCGGAGGCGCGGGCGCTTATTTTGAGGAGGCTAGCATTATGGGATTCAACGGCTCGTACACGGCCAGGCAGTTCAATCTCTCCGGGCTGAACGGCATCTCGGACGAGACACTGGAGATGCACCTTAAGCTTTACGAGGGCTACGTCAAGGAGACCAACAAGCTGACGGAGAAGATTTCGGAATTTCTGAAGGACGGGCGCGTCGATCAGGAGGAGATGCCCGCCTACTCGGAGCTGACCCGCCGCCTCGGCTTCGAGTACAACGGCATGGTCCTGCACGAGTACTACTTCGGCAACATGAAGCGGCAGGGCGCGGGCGACCCCGACCAGAACTCCAACTTCCTGCGTGCCGCCGAGACTTCTTTCGGCTCTTACGACATCTGGAAGGCGGACTTCGTCTCGGTCGGCAAGATGCGCGGGGTGGGCTGGGCCATTTGTTACGAGAACCCTGCCAACGGGAGGCTCTCGAACCACTGGATTACGCTGCACGAAGTCGGCAACGTCTCCGGCTTCAACCCCGTCCTGGTGATGGACGTGTGGGAGCACGCGTTTCTACTGGACTACAAGCCGGCGGAGCGCCCCAAGTACATCGAGGCGTTCTTCTCCAACATCGACTGGGCCGCCTGCGAGCAGCGCCTGACGGCCGCGACACAAGCAGTGGTCGGTGGTCAGTAGTCAGTGGTCAGTTAAGGACTAAAACGCTTGGCGTTTAACTGACCACCGGCCATCGGCCACTGACCACTTTCTAAGGAGACACCTATGAGACGGACTCTGCTTTCAGCGGCGGTCCTCGCGCTGGCGGCGTTGTTGTTCGCGGCCTGCGCGTCCGAGGATAACGCCAACAGGAACACGACGGCGACGACGAACGTGACGCCGCCGGGCGCGACGACGCCGACCCCCGGCGCGCAGCAATCGCTGAGTGTGGTCGAGCGCCCGCAGAAGATTAAAGACCAGATGGCGCAGCGCGGCGAGCAGGACCAGGCGACCCCGACGCTCCGCTTCGCCGAGCCGCGCGAGGGCGCAACCCTTTCGGGCTCGACCGTCAACGTCAAGCTCGCCCTGGCCGGAGACTTGAAGGGCTACAAGCCGGGCAAGGACCCGGCCACGGGGATGGGCAATCACATCCACGTCATCCTCGACAACCAGCCCTACGAGGCTTATTACAATCTGGACCAGCCCTTCGAGCTGCGCAACGTCACGGAGGGCAAGCACACCATTCGCGCCTTCCCCTCGCGCCCCTGGCACGAGAGCTTCAAGAATGCGGGCGCGTTCCAGATGGTGACGTTCACGGTCAAGGGCGGCGGCGACGCGTCGAAGCCGACGACGACCGGCAACGGGCAGGTGATGGCGGCCAACAAGAGCGGCGCGAACGGGGCCGCGGCGGCGGCCGCGAACTCGAACGCCAACACGGCCCCGCCGCGCGAGGGCAAGGACATGACGGCGAGCACGGCGGGCGACGTTGACGCGAAGAAGCCTTTGCTGACCTACAGCCGCCCGAAAGGCGAGTACAAGGGCGCGGACGCGGAGTCCGTCATGATTGACTTCTGGCTGGCAAACGCCAAGTTGCAGTCGGACGGCGGCGAATACCGCGTGCGCTACTCGGTTGACGGCGGTGAGGCGAAGTTCCTGGACAAGTGGGAGCCCATCTGGCTCAAGGGCTGGGCGGCGGGCAAGCACACGGTCAAGCTCGAACTCGTTGACAAGTCCGGCAACACGGTCGCCAACGGCGACTACAACTCGACCTCGCGTGAGATTACGATCACGCCCTGATTGTAAAAATCAGGAATCACGAAGACACACGAAGCGACACGAAGTAGGAGCAATCCTGTTTCGTGTCGCTTCGTGTTATGCGCGTGGTTGGTATGTTTTGAGAATGAATGAGAGCCGCGTTGCAGGAAGCTGAAGCTAAGAGCAACCACAAAGCCGAGCGATTGTTTCTCATCTGCTTGCCCTGTCCTCCGTCGAAGCTGAACGAGTTGTTGGGCGGAATTGTTGCGCTCGTTACTCTGACAGTGAGAACTCTCTGCTTGAGACGACGCGAGACCGCTCGTCGTTGACTTTCACCAGGTGTAGTTTGTCCACGACGCAGCGGTGATCTAAATCAAGCCGCCGCGCCTCCTCCAACGCTCGGGCGTACGCGCCCGCGTCCTTTGAGAACACGCCGAGCGTGAGATGCGGGACGAACGCCGCGTCTTCCCGGCATTGGCCGGCCAGGACGCCCGTGTAAATCTCGTCGTGAAGGCGGACGATGCTCTCACTGCCTTCCCGAACCAACAGGAACAGATAATCGTCCCAGGACTTTTCGAGGCCCCGCAAATGAATCGGGAAAGGCCGCCAACGGCTCAGCACGTTCTCGATGTGCCTGACTAAATTGTCCTCGCCTACGGATTCCGGCACGGGGAACATCAACGTGACGTGCGGCCCAATCCAACCGGCCTGCGGGTCGTACTTCTCCCGCAGTTGATTGATTCCCCGCGTGTCCACGTCCGGGTAATGAACCAGCGCGTAAATCATCTCGCTCAACTTTTCTTCGGCGTCATGCCGCAGGCCCTGATTGTACCGCAACGAGATTAGCACCGTTAACGATAGTTCATCCATGCCTCTGCCTCGATGCGCGGGGCAAATAAGTATTGACTTGCCGGTCGGAGTGAAATAAATAGACGCAGTGTTTCCAGTGGGCCGTTCGGTCGCGCGGCCCGTCCTGAGTCGCTCAAGCGTTCAAGCAGGAAATCAGAGCAGCCGTCGGTCGGGAAGGCTGAAGCGCAAAAGGGCTTCGCGGGTTCCGATTGGCGGGCGAGAAAGGAAGCAGCGATGAAGCCAATTGTCCGAAGCAAGGCTTTGGTGGTGGTGGCCGCGCTGGTTTTGACGGCGGTCGCGGGGCGCACGGTTTTGGCACAGGAGCCGACGACGCCCCAAGTCGATTCCCCGCGGCAGAGTCCGGTGTTGCCTAATCCCGTCCTCTACCTGACGGGATACGAACTCTACGAGACGGGCGGGAAGCAGTGGAAGCGTTACCAGTACGCAGTTGATAACGCGGCCGCGTACCCAGACGCGATGTTCGCGGCCGCGCCGGACCTGCCGCCCTGCGGTGAGAATAAGGAGTCCTCGCGGACCTGGGTGGACATCTACCAGCAGGACGGGAAAAGGCTCTACGGTTTCTGCGCCCTCGGAAAGAGCGCCAGCCTCAACAGCATCTGGTTCGCCCTGGAGCCGGACGTCCTGCCGCCGAGCTGGGTCTACGTCGAGCTGACCGACCGCAAGAACAACACCAAGTACAAATCCAACCTGGCGGAAACAACGCAGTAAATAAATGATGAATGCGGAATGATGAATGATGAATGAAAAGGCAGTCGTCTTTAATTCATCATTCCGCATTCCGCATTCATCATTATCCTTATTCATCATTATCCTTTCTCCGCCGCTTGACCGGCGGACGTTTCCGCAGGCAAGATTTGGGCTATGTTTTACCGTGAGTCCGCCGCGCCCCCGCATGCCCGCCCCCGCCCGGAATGTAGATTTTTTTACGCCTTGCTGCTGGCGCTGCTCGTCTGCGTCGCCGCGTCGGCGCAGAACGTGGACCGCGAGCTGAACACCTCCGAGAGGACCACGATCACGATCAACAACCGCAACGGCCGCGTCGTCGTCAGGACCGTGGACGGGCGCGGCAACGTCTCATTCCATGCCTCGTCGCCCGGCGCGGCCGTCGCCGAAGAGGATGTCGTCTCGGTCAACAAAGGCGGCTCGGTCGAGATTGACGTGCGCGCGCGGCCCGAGCGTGACCGCATTGATTTGATTGTCTACGTGCCCGCGCGGGCGCGCGTGAAGGTCACGAGCGAGGCCGGGGCCGTTGACGTGATAGGCAATCTGGCCCGCGCCGAAGTCCTGACCAACACCGGCACAATTCGCGCCGACGTGCCCGTGGACGCGGTCCACTTGAGCCTTCTCTGGCAGGCCAGCCGCCCGCGCTACTTCAGCGACGTGGAGCTGCCCGAAGTCAAGGAGAAGCGCGGCGGCGTCTTCGAGATTAACGGCAGGCTGGGCGACGAGAAGGCGAAGAAGGAGGAGCGCGTCGAACTCAGTTTCACGACGCGGCGCGGCCTCGTGCTCTTCAACGTTGACCCGAGCATGGTCCCTTCGGACCTGCGCGAGCGCCCGCTGACGGAGGCCGTGCGCGCCATCGTCCGCGACGGCGACAGCGCCCTCGTTGACGCCGTGCGCAAGGTCAGCCCGCGCTACTTCGGCGACTACGCCAAGACGCTCCCGCCGCCGAAAGAGGCTCCCTCGCTCGTCCGGCGCGCGCCGCCCGGAACCGTCGCCACGTCCGTCGGCGGGCAACTGATGCGCCTGAACGTCAGCGTCACGGATCGCCACGGGCGCGCGCTCTCCGGCCTCGGCGCGAACGACTTCTCCGTCTTCGAGAACGGGCAGGAGCGTCGCATCGCGTCGGTCGAGCCGGCGAGCGCGCCTTTCAACCTCGTGCTCCTGCTGGACGTTTCCGGCAGCGTTGACGAGCACATCAACTTCATCCGTAAGTCCGCGCGCAACTTCATCGCGACCGTCGGCGCGCAGGACCGCATCGCCGTCATCAGTTTCCGCGACGACGTGCAGGTCATCTCGGATTTCACGACCGACCGCGCGCTCCTCTACGAGCGGCTCAAGGACATAGACGCGGGCGGCGCGACCGCGCTCTATGACGCGCTCGCCTACACGCTGGTGGACCAACTCAAGCAGTTGAAGGGCGAGCGCACGGCCGTCGTCATCATGTCCGACGGCGACGACAACAAGTCTTTCGTCCCGTTCGGCGCGGTCCTCGACGCCGTCATCGAGTCCGGCGCGCTCGTCTACCCGCTCTACGTCCCTTCGGGTTTAATACGCGAGGCGAGCGTGGCGAAAGCAGAGACGACCGTTGACCCGACGCGCAGGCGCTACCTGACGCTAACGACGCGCGCGGACGAGGAGGGGCGCAAGCTGGCCGAGGTCTCGGGCGGCGTTTACTACCCGATCTCGCGCCTCGAAGACATGCAGCGCGCCTACGACGACATAGTGGCCCAACTGCGCATGGCCTATCAGTTGACTTACGCATCGAACGAGGGAGGCGCAGGCGCGGGGCGGCGCTTGCGCGTGCGCGTCAACCGCGACGGCGCGAGCGTGCGCATGAGTCCGGTCGTCGAGTCGGCCGCGCCGTAAGAGTTTTCACACGCGGCCCAACAGGGAAAAGGGGATTGTCTTATGTTCCGCCGGAAGAGAGACGGCCGGGCCTTCATTGCGATGCTTCTTCCGGCGCTGGTGCTCCTCTCTTCGGCCGCCCCGCCCCGCGCGCAGGAGAAGCCGCGGGAGCAGGAGCCGCCGCCCCCGCCCTTGCAGCGCATGCGGCGCGTCATGGGCGACCGGGCGAAAGAGCCCGCGCCCTCTCCGCACAACCAAGCGCCCGCGGGCGACGACGACGACGTGGTGCGCGTGGACACGGAGCTGGCGACCGTCCTGCTGACGGCGATTGACAGGGACCGCCGCTTCGTCACGACGCTCCGGCGCGAGGACGTGCGCGTCGTCGAAGACAACGTGGCGCAAGAGCTTTCCATCTTCGAGCGCGAGACTGACCTGCCGCTCACCTTCGCCATCCTGATCGACACCAGCCGCTCACAGGAGCGCACGCTCCCGGACGAAAAATCGGCCGCGCGCGCCTTCATAGACTCCGTGCTCAGGCCCGACCGCGACCGCGCGGCCGTCATCTCCTTCACGGGAGAGGCCGTGCTCCAGCAGGACCTGACGAGCGACCTCGGGAACCTGCGCGAGGCGGTCGAGCGCGTCCGAGTAGAATTACCCGAAGGCTCGCCGGAGTGTGGGGGGAACGTTACGCCGGAGCGCGAACTGCGCTGCTACACGGGCGTCTGGGACGCGGCCTGGGTGACGGTCAACGACGTGCTCTCGCATACGCCCGCGCAGTCGCGCCGCGCCATCATCCTGCTCACGGACGGCGACGACACCAGCAGCATGACCAAGAGGCAGGAGGCGATTGACCTCGCCGTCAAGCACAACGTCGTCATCTACTCAATCGGCATCGGCGACGACGAAGAGTACAAGATCGCCGACGACGCGCTCAGGAAAATCTCCGAGAAGACCGGCGGCCGCGCCTTTTTCCCGGCGAGCAAGCAGGAGCTTGACGCGGCCTTCGCGCGCATCCAGCAGGAGCTGCGCTCGCAATACTTCCTCGCCTACCGCCCCGCCAACACCAAACGCGACGGAAATTTTCGCCAGGTCCGCGTCGAGATAATCAACCCCGAGCTGCGCAAACAGAAATTGCAACTCCTCTACCGACAGGGCTACTATGCTCGCAGCGCGCCTCGCCCGAAGTAGACTGTAAAGGAGCCTGCCCACATGTTTCCTCATCGCGGAAGGACGCGCGCCTTACTCGCCGCGGCCCTCCTGTCTCTCCTCCTGATTCCTGCGCCCGCGCAGCAGCGGCCGAAGACGCCCCCGGCCCCCGCACAAGACCGTGCGCCCGTCGGCGACGACGACGATGTCGTGCGCGTGGACGCCGACCTGGCGACCGTCCTGGTGACGGCGGTTGACAAGAACAGGCATTTCGTCACGACGCTCCGGCGCGAGGACATCCGCGTCGTCGAAGACAACGTGGCGCAGGAGCTTTCCATCTTCGAGCGCGAGACTGACCTGCCGCTCACCTTCGCCATCCTGGTTGACACCAGCCGCTCACAGGAGCGCACGCTCCCGCAGGAAAAAACGGCCGCCCGCGCGTTCATTGATTCCTTCCTGGTCCCCGCCAGGGACAAGGCCGCCGTCATCTCCTTCACGGGCATAGCCGTGCTGCAACAGGGCTTGACCAACGACCTCAAAAACCTGCGCGACGCGGTCGAGCGCGTCCGCGTAGAGTTCCCGGAGGGCTCTCCCGAGTGCGAGAAGAACAGCACGGCCGCGCGCGAGCTGCGCTGCTACACGGGCGTCTGGGACGCCGTCTGGATGACGGTCAGCGAAGTGCTCTCGCAGGCGCGAGAGCCGACGCGCCGCGCCATCATCCTGCTCACGGACGGCGACGACACCAGCAGCATGACCAAAAGAGAGGAGGTGATTGACTTCGCCGTCCGTAGCAACGTCATCGTCTATTCCATAGGCATCGGCGACAACAAAAGGTTCGAGATCGCCCGCGATGCTCTCACGAAAGTTGCCGAGAAGACTGGCGGCCGCGTTTACTTCCCCACGGACCAGGCGTCAATCTACGTCGCCTTCGAGCAAATCCAGCAGGAGCTGCGCTCGCAATACTTCCTCGCCTACCGCCCCGCCAATACCAAACGCGACGGCAGCTTCCGCCAGGTCCGCGTCGAGATAATCAACCCCGAGCTGCGCAAACAGAAATTGCAGCTCCTCTATCGCCAGGGCTACTATGCCCGGAACGCCGCGCCGTCGCCGCCCGCGCCGCGGTAGCGGGCCGGGAGGGTGTGAGATAAGGACTTGTTTTTTCACCACTCATACCTCATTCTTCAGCACTGAAGTATGACTCATCCCCTGCTCCAATCTCTGTTCGACGCGACGGAGCGCCGGCCACTCTCCGTGACGGAGTTGACGGCGCAGGTGCGCTCGGCGCTTGAAGCGCGTTTCGCGTCCGTCTGGGTCGAGGGTGAGATTTCCAACTTCAAGGCGGCCGCGTCCGGCCACTGGTATTTCACCGTCAAGGACGAGGGCGCGCAGCTCCACGCCAAGTGCTTCCGCGGCGTCAACGGCCGGATACGCTTTCGGCCCTCCGACGGCCTACAGGTGCGCGTGCGCGGGCGGCTCTCGGTCTACGAGCCGCGCGGCGAGTACGAGTTGATAGTCGAGGCGCTGGACCCCATCGGGGCGGGCGCGCTGCGCGTCGCCTTCGAGCAGATGCGCGACCGGCTGGCGGCCGAGGGGCTCTTCGACGAAGAACTGAAGCAGCCGCTGCCGCTCTTCCCGCGCCGCGTGGGCGTTGTGACCTCGCCGACGGGCGCGGCCATACGCGACATCCTGACGGTGCTCGCGCGCCGCACGCGCACGGTCCACGTGCTCTTCGCGCCGACGCGCGTCCAGGGCGAAGGCGCGGGCGCGGAGATCGCGCAGGCCATCCGTCTCCTGAACGACTTCAACGAACATGCGCAATCGGAAGGCCGCGCCGACGAGTGCATTGACGTGATCATCGTCGGGCGCGGCGGCGGCTCGGCGGAAGACCTTTGGGCCTTCAACGAGGAGGGCCTGGCGCGCACGATACGCGCCTCCGGCATCCCCGTCATCTCGGCCGTGGGGCACGAGACGGACGTGACCATCGCTGACTTCGCCGCGGACCTGCGCGCGGCGACGCCTTCGGCCGCCGCCGAAATGGTCGCCGCGCGCGAGGACGAGTTGGCCGCTTACGTGCTCGGCCTGACGCGCGACCTCGTGCGCTCCGTGCGCTCGACCGTAGTGGACGCACGCCTGAGAGTTCAGGAGGCGGCGATGTCGCCCGCCTTCGACGAGGCGCGCGAACGGCTTCACGGGGCGCGCGGGCGCGTGGACGAAGCGTCGCACAGGATGGAGACTCTGATGGTGCGCGCGGGCGCAGGGGCGCGGCGTCGCGCCGACGCCGTCTCGCGCCGGCTGTCGCCCGCCCGGCTCAGCGCGCGCGTCTCGGCGGCGCACGCGCGCTTCATAGTCCTGCGCGCCGAGCAGAGCGCGGCCATGAACTCGCGCCTGGAGGACGCGCGCGCGCGCCTGACTGCGGCGGCCGTCTCGCTCGACGCGCTCTCGCCGCTCGCGGTCCTCAAGCGCGGCTACGCGATGGCCGAAGGTCCGCGCGGAAAACTCCTGCGCGACGCGCGCGAGGTGAAAGCGGGCGACCCCTTGCGTCTCAGGCTCGCGGAAGGTGTCGTGCGCTGCCGCGTGGAAGAAGTGGAGAACAATTGATGTCAGCCCCCGTGCCTAACAACCAACAGAAGCGCAGCCGCATCGTCATCAGCCTCGACCGCGCGCGCGAGATGATGCACCTCGGGCCGCAGGGACAGCACCCGTACGGCGGCGGCCCGAGGAAAAGAAGAAAGTGGCCCATCATCACGGGCGCTGTCTTGCTCCTCCTCGTCATCGGCGCAGTCGTCTTCTGGCAGATTTACAAGACTAGGCCGTCCTACTCGCTCGCGCTCGTCGTGGACGCCGCGCAGCGCAACGACGCGGCGGCCTTCGATCAGGTCGTTGACACGAACGCGGTCGTGCAGAGTTTCGCGCCGCAGGTGGTCGAGCAGGCGCTGGGCCGGCTCGGGAACGCGCTGACGCCCGAGCTGCGGCGGCGCGTCGAGGCGATTGTGCCGGCGATTTTGCCGACCGTGACGGAGAACGTGCGCGCGCAGGTGATGCAGGAAGTCAGAGAGCTGACCGCGCGGGCCGCGGGCAAGCCGTTCTTCCTGCTGGCGCTCTCCATCCCCTTCATCGTGGATGTCGAGCGCGAGGGCGACACGGCGACCGTCCGCGCGAAGAGGGACGACCGCACCCTTGAGCTGTTGATGCAGCGCACGCCCGAGAGGCGCTGGAAGATCGTCGCCGTGAAAGACGAGACGCTCGCCAAGCGCATCGTTGACGACATCACGAAATATCTGCCGGCCATCGGCACGGACCTCGGCACGGAGATAGAGAAGCGGCTGCCGGACATCCTACCGGGCTCGAAGCCGAAGGGGAGAGGGCGGAGGTGAAAAAGCAGTGGTCAGTGGTCGGTGGTCAGTGGTGAGTTAAAGACGACTGGCTTCTCACTGACCACTGACCACCGACCACTGACATGAAAAAGACTACTGAGGCGCGGGGGAAGAGTTTCGAGGCGCAGCTGGCGGCGTTGGAGCGCGTGGTGCGCGAGCTTGAGCGCGGCGATCTGCCGCTCGAAGAGAGCCTGAAGCTCTTCGAGGAGGGCGTACGGCTGTCGCGCGAGTGCCAGGAGAGGCTGAACCAGGCCGAGCGACGGATTGAAGTCTTATTGCGCGACAGCGAGGGGCGGCCCGTGCTGGGCCAGTTCGACGAGGAAGACGCGGGGGGGCGGTTCGCGTCCCCTCTGGACGAGGGCGAGGGCGGCGAGGATGACGAGAGCGTCTTCTGAAATCTCCACAGCGCCGGCTGAACTCGAAGAGGTGCGTCCCGTGCTGGCACAGTACCGCGAGCTGGTGGATGCGCGGCTGGACCAGCTCATCCCGGCGGAAGCGGTCGCGCCCGGCACGGTCCACGCGGCGATCCGTTGGAGCCTGTTCGCGGGCGGCAAGCGTTTCCGCCCGCTCCTGCTCCTGGCGACCGGGCGCGAACTCGGCACGGAACCGGACGTGCTCCTCGACACGGCCTGCGCGCTCGAAATGATTCACACCTACTCGCTGATTCACGACGACCTGCCCTCGATGGACGACGACGACATGCGCCGCGGCCGGCCGACCTGTCACGTCCGCTTCGGCGAGGCGACGGCCGTCCTCGCGGGCGACGCGCTTCAGACGCTGGCCTTCCAGGCAATCGCTGAGGACGAGAAGCTACAACCCGCGGTGCGCGTGCGTCTGGTCTCGGAGGTGGCGCGCGCGTCCGCCACACCCGCAGGAATGGTCGCGGGGCAGGCGCACGACCTCGCGGCCGAATCGCGCGCCGTGACGGGCGAAGAGCTTGAGCGCATACACCGCTTGAAGACGGGCGCGCTCATCACCTGCGCCGCGCGGGCGGGCGCGATCATTGCGGGCGCAAGCATTGCGGAGTTGGAAGCGGTGACCGCTTACAGCGCCGCGCTCGGCCTGTTGTTCCAGATAACGGACGACCTGTTGGACGTGACGGGCAGCGCCGAGGACCTGGGCAAGACTCCCGGCAAGGACGCGCGCTCGCGCAAGGCGACCTACCCGGCGCTCTACGGCCTCGACGTGACGCGCGAGCGGGCGCGGGCCGCGTTCGACGAAGCCTCCACCGCGCTCGACCGGATAGAAAAGCCGACGACCAGTTTGCGTGCCGTCGCGAAAATGATATTGGACCGCCGCGCTTGAGCGCAGAACTGTCGGGCAGTGCTTGTCCCTACAGCTTCTCCGTGTCGGGAACTTTAATCTCGAAAACCTTCGACGACTTCGTCGGCGTGTGCCTCGACGTTGACCTTGTCGAAGACCTTCCTGATCTTGCCTTCTTCGTCAATCAGGAAGGTCTTGCGGGCCAGGCCCATGTACTTGCGGTCGCCCCAGGTCTGCTCGCCGTAAACGCCGTAAGCCTCCGAGACCGAGCGGTCCGTGTCGCTCAGGAGCGTGAAGGGGAGGTCGTACTTGGAGATGAAAGCCTGGTGCGACGCCTCGTCGTCGAGCGAGACGCCGAGAACCTGGACGCCGGCCTCACGCACGGCCGAGTAGTTGTCGCGGAACGAGCACGCCTCCTTCGTGCAGCCCGGCGTGTCGTCCTTCGGGTAGAAGTAGAGCGCGACCTTCTGGCCGCGAAAGTCCGAGAGCTTGACTTGGTTGCCGTTCTCGTCGCGCGTCGTGAAATCCGGCGCGACATCGCCTTCCCTGAGCATAGATGATTGCCTCCGTCCGAAATCTAAATTGGTAGAGCTAAGTTGATTCAACTCTTTTGCGACTTTGCGCCTTTGCGTGAGGAAAGCAGTTTCACGCAAAGGCGCAAAGTCGCTAAGAAAATATCGAGTCTCATTTCGAGACCTTGAAGCCTTTGAGCGCGCGCTGCCGGACTCCGCCGAAGAGTCGCCCGCGCTCGGCTGCGGCGCGGCCGCCCGCGGAGAGGTCGGCCGCGGTCAGCCCCGTGCCTTTCAGGCTCTCGTAGTAGATGACGAGCATCTCGTTGCGCCTGGCCTCGTCAACGACGCGGACGTATCGCTGGTAAACGATGTCTTCGCCTTCCATCTGGTAGCCCTTCCCTTCGAGGAAGGCCGCGGCACGCGCCGCGTCCGAGTCCGGGTACTGCTTCCTGAAGGCGGGGACGTTCGCCGCGTTCGTGTCGTACATGAAATCGAGCCCGCCCAATTTGACCGTGTCTTTAATCTGGTAGTCATAGCTGTGCGTGCTCGCCGGCAGGGAGCCCTCGAACTGGACCATGAACATGCGCCTGATGCTCCCGCCGTGTGCGTCCACGAAGAAGTGCTGCTCCACCTGCGCGGTGTCGTAGAGGACGAAGCTCTGCGTGCCGACGTACTTGAAATCTTTGCCGAACTTGAGGCGGACGGGCGGCAGCGCGTTCGAGACGAGCGTGCGGCCTTCGACGCGCCGCGGGGGCTGCTGCGCGGCGGCCGGCGCGGCCAGTGCGAGGAGGGCGGCGGCTATCAGGATCGTTCTCTTCATGCGACGAATATCCCCCATTGGGCCCCTGCGCGGCAAGGGCGCGCGCCGCGCGTCGCGTTGACAAACGCCGCGCGTTCCGCTAAGACGTGTTGCCCGACAACGAGCAAGCTCTGGCACGGCGCGCGCCCGGCCCCACAGTCCTTAACAGGAAATCCGCGCTCATTACCGTTTTACTCAGAGACAAAGCATTTCGCGTGCGCGCCGCCACAGCGTCGCCTTCGGCAATCAGCAGATTCGTCCCGCCAGCCTTCGGAGGAGGTTCTCATGAGAAGAAAAATTTTTGTCCTGCTCGCGGCCGCGTCCCTCGGCCTCGTTCTGATTTCGATGGGCGCAGGCCCGGTCGGCAACGCCGGCCCCGCGGCGTCCAAGCGCGACCGCTGCGCGACCAAAGACCTGGACGAGAAGACGGCCGCAGAGGTGCAGGTCTCGCTCGACCAATTCAACCGCAACCGCGGGCAGGTCAGGAAGTCCGGCTCTGTCACCGTCCCCGTCTATTTCCACGTCGTCAACAAGGGCAGGGGGGTTGAGAACGGCGACGTGCCGATGACGATGCTGCGCGCGCAGGTGGACGTGCTGAACGCGTCTTACTCGGGCGCGACCGGCGGGGCCAACACGCCTTACAGGTTCGTGCTGGCGGGCGTTGACCGCACGACGAACCTGGCGTGGTTCAACGCCGGGCCGGGCACGAAGGCCGAGCGCGAGATGAAGACGGCGCTCCATCTGGGCAGCGCCGCGGTGCTGAACTTCTACACGAACAACGCGGGCGGCGTCCTGCTCGGCTGGGCCACTTTCCCGACGTGGTACGCGAGCGACCCCCTGATGGACGGCGTCGTCTGCCTCTCCTCAAGTCTGCCGGGCGGGAGCGAGGTGCCCTACAACGAGGGCGACACGGGCACACACGAAGTGGGCCACTGGCTCGGGCTCTTCCACACGTTCCAGAACGCGTGCTCTTCCTACAACGACTACGTTTCGGACACGCCGGCCGAGCGCGCGCCCGCGTTCCGCTGCCCGACGGGGCGCGACACCTGCCCGACCGAGGGCGTTGACCCGACCGAAAACTTCATGGACTACACGGACGACCCGTGCATGTACAAGTTCACGCCCGGCCAGTCGGCGCGGATGGAGGCGCTGACGCTTCAATACCGCGGGCTGTGACGTTGACGAAGAAGTTGACGAAGAAAGGGGAGAGTCCAGTTAAGACTCTCCCCCTTCTCTTTTCCAGCTTCCTGCGACTCTCCTAACGCTTCGGCAGGATTTTCAAGCCCTTGACGCCTTTCAGGTCGAGGCGGAAGAGCGCCCCCTTCGTCGTCCGCTCATCGCCAATGGCTCCCGTGATGTAGAGTTGGTCCATCTTGGGGCCGCCGAAGGCGACGTTGCTCGTCGTCAGGTTGCCGCCGGGGTAACGGCGCAGGAGCTTGCCCTCCCTGCTCAGGACCTGCACCTGGCGCATCCCGTAGTGTGCAACGTAAAGGTTCAAGTCCGCGTCGAGACACATCCCGTCCGGCTGGTTGTCTATCTGCTCCCCCTCCTTCGTTGGCAGGTTCGCGAAGACTTTCACGGGGCCGACCTTGCCGGGGGCGAGCACGTCGTAAACGAGGACGTGGTTGTAGTGGCTCTCGCCCACCAGCAGCTTGCCGTCGGGCCGGAGCACGATGCCGTTCGGGAACGCCAACCCCTCGGCCACCAGATACGTCTTGCCTTTGGCGTCCACGTAATGGACCGTGCCGATTGGGTTCTCACGGCTTGAGCCGCCGGGGTCCGTGAAGTAGAAGCCGCCGCTCTTCGGGTCGAGCGTCAGGTCGTTCGGCGCGCGCAAGGGTTTCCCGTCAAACTCGGAGGCCGCCTTGCCGATGACTTGGCCGTCGGCGCTGAGGCGCAGGACGGCGTGCTGGCTGCCGTCGCAGACGAGGTGCGTGCCGGAGCCTTCCACCTTGTGGCCGTTGGGCGCGCCCGTTTTGGCCCAGACGCTCTCGCGCCCGTCGGGCGTGACGCGGTGAATCGTCCCGTTGATGGTGTCGGAGATGTAGGCGTTGCCGGCGCGGTCGAAGACGACGCCCTCGGAATAGCCAGGGACTTCGACCACCTTCGTCAGCTTCACCTGATTGTCCGCGGGCAGCTCGCCCCCGGCGAAGACTACGACGAATAGAACAGGGAACAGCAGTAAGTGTTTCTTCAAGAGTCCTCCCTGAGACTTCGTGTTTCGACTTAGGCTAAATGTGTTGCGGCTCGGCAACGGTTCTTTCGTCCGTCACGTTGCCGGTGTTCAAGGTTGACTTCGGCTCAAGCAGGAGGACGTGCGCCTCCTCCTCGGCGACGGGCAGGTGCTCCACCCCGCGCGGGATGACGACGAACTCGCCCTCTTCGAGCCTGATGTCGCGGTCCCGGAGCTTGATGACGAGGCTCCCCTTGACGACGAGAAACAACTCGTCCTCCTCGTCGTGGTGGTGCCACACGAACTCGCCCTTGAGCTTCACCGCCTTGACGTGAGTGTCGTTCACCTGGCCGATGACCTTCGGGCTCCAGCGGTCCTCGAAGAGATCGAATTTTTCTTTAATGTTGACCTTCTCCATAATCTTGACCTCAAATGCCTACCGAAAATGCCTACCGAATGCAGGTATCAACTACTGCAACCACGTCTTCGACATATTGCACCGGAGCTTTCTCGACAAATCTCGCACTGCGCGCGTTATAGTCAACTGACTTCACCTGTTCTGCCATGACGAAGCCTGTTAGCGAAGACGCGCTCGGGACGGGTAAGTGAAATGGAATGTTGCGATTGGTATTCGTAATCGGACAGACAATTGCCAGCCCCGTCGCCTTGTTGAAAAGGAAGTTGCTGATGACTAGAGCGGGTCGTCTGCCCTTTTGCTCATGGCCGGATTGCGGGTCGAATGAGAGCGTGATGAAATCTCCTTTTTCGGGAACGTAAGCTGGCATCTACCATTCTTCCTTCCCGACAGGCTGACCAAAACTCTCTTCGCTCACCTGATAGTCCGCGGGCATCCGCGAAACCATCTCACCTAAATCGAACTTTTTGCCGCTCGCCTCCGATTCCGCGTCCGGCACGATGACATAAACCTTCGCATTTTCAGGTAAGCGAACATCCCCCGCCAGCCGAACCTGCCCATTCTCAACTGTGCCTTGATAAGTCGTGACTGACATAAACACACCTCCGAGGATTCCTATTTTACGACGGATAAGCGCGAGACGCCCAACGCTGGAATTGACCCGCCGCCCGCGAATGGCATTCTACCTGAAAGCAAGGAAAGAGCATGAAAGCCGTGCTATCAAGCGTTCAGGTTGAAGGGGGTGTTAGATGGCGTGCGCTGTAAATCACTCACTGGACGCACATGCACATTGGCATGGTAACTCATAGAATCTGGCCCCCAATCAAAATAAATACCCGCATCTTTATTGGCGCTGACACAACTGCTCCACTGGCTGTCAATGAGTTGACGCGCCGCCGGCCGTCTTCTTCATCGCGCGCAGTTCTTCGGGGATGAAGTTAGTGATGTGGTGCGTGGCGAGGTGGCCGTCGGCGTATGACTGGTGGAGGGTGAAGTCGGGGAGCGAGAGGCAGGTGAGGGGCGAGTTGTAGTTGTAGCCCGTGTCGATGCCGATGGCGCTGTGCGAGATGTAGATGCCGTGGCGGCCGAGGCGTCCGAGGAGCGGGAGGAACGCCGTCGGGGTGTGGCCGAAGACGCAGGGCTTGCCGCGGTATTTTTTGTAGAAGTCGGCGTCGCGCGTCCAGAGCAGTTGGTGCGCGTCAGTGTCGCGCGGGTGCTTGCCGTGGTCCAGGCCGGCGTGGACGTAGAGCGCGTAGTCGTCCTCGTGGTAGAGCGGAAGAGCGCGGAAGAATTCGAGGTGCTCGGCCGGCACGCTCTCTTCGAGCAGGCGGCGCGCGCTCTCGAAGTCCTCCTCGGTCTCGACGCGCAACGTCGCCCCCGTGTACTGCTGAAATGTCTGCTCGCCGCCCGTCACGCTCGCGAGCCAGAGGCGCGAGTCCTCCCTGATGAAGTCGAGCATCATCTGCTCGTGGTTGCCGCGCAGGACGACGACGCGCTCGGGGCAGGCGCGCTGCCACGAGAGCACGTCCGCGACGACGCCGGGCGCGTCCGGGCCACGGTCAATCAGGTCGCCGAGGAAGACCAGCGTGTCCGAGGCGGGGTCGCGCGGCAGCGCGTCGAGCAGCGAGTTCAACTGCGCGCGGCGTCCGTGCACGTCTCCGACGATGAAAGTCTTCATCCCTTGCTCATCCTCTCTCGCGCGGGCGCGAGTGCTCGATCTTCTCCATCAACTGCCGGAAGGGCTCGTCACCCCGCAACTGTTCCCAGTTCGGGTCCGACTCGAACCAGGGCTTGTTCTCGTTGCCGAGGGCAATTGAGCGTTCGAGCCACTCGAACGCCTGCTCGCGATCATTTTCGAGCGCGTAGACGGAGGCCAGCCAGTAGGAGATGTCGTGGTCCGCGGCCGCCACGTCCTTGACCTGCTCGGTCAACTGCGCCTGCGCCTCGGCGTGTCTCCCCTGCGCGCTCAGGCACGTCGCGTAGATGGGCCTCACGCCGTCAAGGCGCGGGTTCTTCTCCAACACCTCTTCGAGCAGGCGCGCGGCCTCCGCGACCTCGCCGCGGTAGTAGAGCACGCGGCCGCGGAAGGTCTTGATTAAGGGGTGGTCCGGCTCCATCGCCGCGCCCTGGTCCAGCTCCAGCAGCGCGTCGTCGTAGCGCCGCTGGTACATGAAGATTCGCGCGCGGTTGTAGCTGACGACGACGCGCTCGGCCGGGTTCAGCTTGACCATGCGGTCGAAGCTGCGCAAGGCGCGGTCGTAGTCGCCGTCGAGGCGGCGCAGGACGCCCGAGACGAAATGCACGCCCACGTCGTTCGGCATCTCGCGGCGCAGGCGCGAGAGCAACTCGCGCGCCTGCCGCTTCTCGCCGCGCGACAGGTGTATGAAGACCATGTGCATGCGCGTCTCGAAGTTCTTCGGGTCGAGCGCGAGCGCGCGGTCGAAAGCCTCTTCGGCGTGGTGGTAGTCCTCGGCGTCGCCGAAGCCCTTGCGCACGAGGTTGGCGTAGCAGCCGCCGAGCGCGCTCCACGCGAGCACGAAGTTAGGGTCGAGTTCGGCCGCGCGCTTGAAATGCTCGATGGCCGCGTCAACGTCCGCGCGCGCGAGCGTGTGGTAGATGAAGCGGCCCATGCGGTCGCGCCCGCGCAGGTACTCTTCGTAGGCGTCGGCGTTGGCCGTGGCGGGCTGCGCCATCCCGTCCTTCTCGGCCGGAGTCAATTCGAGCCTCAGCCCCTCGACGATGCGCCGGGCGATGTTGTCCTGGACGGTGATGATGTCTGCGGAGTCGGCGTCAATCCGGTCGCTCCACAGGAGGTCGCCGCTCGCCACGTCCAGCAGTTGGGCCGTGACTCGGATGCGGTCGCCGCCGCGCAGGAAGCCGGCGGCGAGCACGGCGCTCACGTTCAGCTCGCGGCCGGCGTCGCGCGGGTCGCGCTCCGTCCCCTGGTACTTGACGATGACGGACGAGGGGCGGACGACCAGCGACTTCAGTTGTGCCAGTTCCGTGATGACGGCGTCGGCGAGCGCGAATTCGTAGAAGCTGACGGCCGGGTCTTTGCTCAGGTTCTTGAAGGGGAGGATGGCGACGCTCTTTTTCTCCTCGTCGCCGACGCTCGTCAGCGGCGTCTCGTGAACGTCCTGCGAGGTCTGGCCCGCGGGCCGGACCGGCGCGGTCGTCGGCGGCGGCACAGGGACTTCCGTGTTGGTGATGGTCCGCAACCAGTGCTTGAGGCGCGAGAGGGTGCCGCCCGTGCCTGGGAGGTGGCGCGGCGCGACCGACTCGTGGGTCTCCTCCATGTACTGTCCGCCGCTCCGCGCCATGACTTCGCGCAGCACATTCTTCAGCTCGTCGCGCAACTCCTCCATCTTCTGGTAGCGGTCGCGCGGCTCCTTCTGGAGCGCGCGGTCGAGGATTTGTTGGAGGCGCGGCGGGACGGCGTCGTTGCGCATCTCGGCGACGGGCTTCGGCTGCGCGTGAAGCACGGCGTGGCGCACGTCAACGCTCGTGCTGCCCTGGAAGGGCCAGATGCCCGTCAGCATCTCGTAGAGCAGGACGCCCGTCGAGAAGATGTCCGCGCGCTTGTCCACGCGGTCGCCGCGCGCCTGCTCGGGCGCGGCGTAGGTCGCCGTCCCGTAGGGCACGCCAATCTCCGTCAGCTCCGTGTGGTGTATGCCTCCGGCGTGCGCCGCGTCTTCGTCCAGCAGCTTCGCCAAACCGAAGTCGAGGACTTTAACTTGCCCCGCGTCCGTGACCATGACGTTGCCGGCCTTGATGTCGCGGTGGATGATGCCGCGGGCGTGGGCGGCGGCGAGCGCGTCCGCGACCTGGACGGCGATGGAGAGCGCGCTCTTCATTTCGAGCGGGCGGCCGTTGACGAGTTGCCTGACGTTGCGCCCCTCGACGTACTGCATGGCGATGTAGTGAACATTATCCTCGTCGCCGAGGTCGAAGATGGTGCAGATGTTCGGGTGGTCGAGTGAGGAAGCTAAGCGCGCCTCGCGCTCGAAGCGTTTGAGGTTCGCCTCCTTGACGGTCAAATCCGGCGGGAGAACTTTGACGACAACCGTGCGGCCGAGCTTCTTATCAACGGCCTTATAAACTTCTCCCTGCCCGCCCGCACCGAGCTTTTCGAGGATGCGGTAATTATCGAGTGTTGCGCCGATCATGGGGAGCTATATTTAACCCCGAACCGCGTGTAACCGCAACCGTTCTTCAGCCGAGGCTGGTCAAATCAAATTTACTCCGGGGCCGCAGCAGTTGGCGAACATCCGTGTGCCCTGCCGCTATTTCGATCCCAAAGGTCAAGGACGCGCGGCGCGCAGGTGGGCCGCTGGGCATGAGACGTGTTCCTCGTCACGCCGCTTTAAGTTTCCCCGCGCCGGGCATCCGAATTACAAACAAAGGGCAGCTATCCGAGCTGCCCTTTGTTTCTTCTCCCAAGTTGTCACGGACTGCCGGGAACTAAACCCTCACTCCCCGTCAGCTGGTGATGCCGAACTGGCTGAGCATGAAGGCATAGTTGAAGGCGATCTCATGGAGCAGGTCGTAGCGGCCCGAGGAGCCGCCGTGGCCCGCGCCCATGTTGACCTTCAGCAAGAGCAGGTTGTTGTCGGTCTTGGTCGCGCGCAGCTTGGCGGCGAACTTCGCGCCCTCCCAGTAGGGGACCTGGCTGTCGTTCAAGGAGACCTTGATGAGCATCACAGGGTAGTTCTGCGCCTTGACGTTGTCGTAAGGCGAGTAGGTCTTGATGTAATCGAAGGCCGCCTTCTCGTTCGGGTTGCCCCACTCTATGTACTCGCTCGTCGTCAGCGGGAGCGAGGCGTCGAGCATCGTGTTGACCACGTCAACGAAGGGGACTTCCGCGATGACGGCCTTGAAGAGGTCGGGCCGCATGTTGACGACCGCGCCGACAAGTAAGCCGCCCGCGCTCCCGCCCTGGATGATGAGGCGATCAGATGAAGTGTACTTCTGCTTAATCAAATGCTCTGCGGAGGCTATGAAGTCGGTGAAGGTGTTCATCTTCTTCATCATGCGCCCGGACTCGCGCCACTCTTCGCCGAGTTCGCCGCCGCCGCGGATGTGCGCGATGGCGTAAACGACGCCGCGGTCGAGCAGGCTCAGGCGGTTCGAGGAGAAGGTGGGCGTCATCGAGATGCCGTAAGAGCCGTAGCCGTAGAGCAGGAGCGGAGCCTTGCCGTCCATCTTCGTGCCCTTGCGGTAAACGACCGAGATCGGAATCCGCGTGCCGTCCGAGGCGGTGGCGAAGATTCGCTCGGATTGATAGTTCGCCTTGTCGAAGCCGCCCGGCACTTCCGTCTGCTTGAGCAGCGTGCGCGCGCGCGTGTCCATGTCGTAGTCGAAGACCGAGTTGGGCGTCACCAACGACTGGTAACTGAACCGCAGCTTGTTCGTGTTGAACTCGCGGTTGGTCTGGACGAAGGCCGTGTAGACCGGCTCGGGGAATTCAACGCGGTGCGACTTGTTCGTCTTCAGGTCGATGACGTGAATCTGTTGCAGCCCGCCTTCCAGCTCGGACAGGACCAGATGATTACTGAAGAGGTCCAGGTCGTCAATCTTGACGGCCGGGCGGTGCGGGACGACCTCCTTCCAGTTCTTCTTCGACGGGTCCGCGACCGGCGCGGTGACGACGCGGAAGTTCTTTGCCCCCTGGTTCGTGCGGATGTAGAAGAGGCCGTCGCGGTGGTCAACCGAATATTCGTGATCCGGCTCGCGCGGCAGGATGACCTTCGGGGCCTCCGTCGGCTTGTCGGCCGGGACGTAGCGATACTCGGTCGAGGTCTTGCTGCCCGAGGCGATGAGAATCATCTTGCGGTCGCGCGTGCGGCCGCCGTAAACGTCGAAGAGCTCGTCCTTGTCCTCGTAGATGAGGTCAGACTTGTCTGTGCCAATCTCGTGACGCCAGAACTTGTCCGAGCGTTTGGTGACGGCGTCCTCGGTCGAGTAGAAGACGGTCTTGTTGTCGTTGGCCCAGATGACGGAGCCGGCGCGCTCGATCTTCTCCGGCAGGAGCTTGCCCGTGCGCAGGTCTTTGATCTGGAGCGTGTACTGGCGGTAGCCGGTCGTGTCGGTCGAGTAGGCCAAATAATTCCCGTCGTCGCTCACGCTGTACGCGCCGACGCCCAGATACTTCAGCCCCTTCGCCATCTCGTTGGCGTCGAGCGTGACCTCTTCGCCGGCCGAGAGGGTCTTGGGCTTGCGCGCGTAGATGGGGTATTGCAGCCCCTGCACGGTGCGCGAGTAGTAGAAGTAGTCGCCTTCCTTGTAGGGGACGTTCTCGTCCGTCTCCTTGATGTGGCCGACCATCTCCTTGTAGAGCGCGGCCTGCAAGGCTTCGGTCGGCTTCATCACGGAGTCCGTGTAGGCGTTCTCGGATTCGAGGTAGCTGATGACTTCCGGGTTCGTCTTCTCGCGCAGCCAGAAGAAGTTGTCCACGAGCGTCACGCCGTGGATGTCTGTCGTCTTGGGAATCTTTTTTGCCATGGGCGGTGGTGGCGGCGGTGTGACCAGTTTATTTTGTGCCAGCGCCGGCCCCGACTGAGAGAGCAGCAGGGCAGCGGCCAGCGTGTGGAGCGTGAAAATTCTTGTGATTCTTCTCATCTGTTCCGCCTTCTTTGATTGAAAGATTTGAAAATGGTGGCTCCCGAAGACCCGTCACGGGGCCGTCGCCGCAAGTGTCGCGGGCGGGCGGCCGTCGGTTGACTTCAGGAAAAAGATATACGTCGTAACAGGGTAAATGGTTCGGCGTGGCGCACGGCCCCGCATCAGTCGTGGACCGTTCAACCGCGCGGCGGCGTGCCCCAGCCCGAGCCCACGTACTCACCGTCCTCGACGATGCATGGCACGGTCGGGTCGCCGTCCGCGTAGGCCAGCATCTCCTTGCGGCGGGCCGGGTCGTTCTGCGCGTCGTAGTCCGTGAACGGAATGCCCTCGGAATTGTAATGGTCACGCGCCTGCTGGCAGTAGGGACAGCCCGGCTTCGTGTAGATGACGATTGACACTGCTTGCTCACCTCCGAAAAGGTAGTTTAGCAAGCGGAGAGGGAAAGGCGAAGTGAGGGTGAGCGCGCCCGGCGTGAGCCGGAGACTTAATCCTGTTTGCGCCCTTTACGCTGCCGGCGGACTTTGCCCGCGACTCCCGCGAGGCCGGTGCCGAGCAGTAAGAGCGTGGCCGGCTCGGGGACCTGCGGCGTGTTGAAAGTGATCGTGTCAACCCCCTCGTGCCGATTCGGCCCGGAGTTGATGAGGACGAAGGCGTAGATGCCCGCATTAGAGCTGAAGGTGACGAGCTGATCGGTCGTCCCCGTGACCGTCCCGAGCAACCCGGTCGTCAGGTCGTAGGGATTGAAGCTCAGGTCGTAGAAGGCCATCGTCCATTGCTCCGTCTGCCCCGGCATGGTCCCGACCACGTGCAGGGAGACGAAGTCGGTGGTCGCGGCTCTGTTGGAAGGACTGCCCGACGGCTGGGAGCCGAACAGGCCGTTAACGTTGTTATACCTGAAGCCCAGCGGGTTAAACTGCTCCGCGAAGACGGCATTCGGGGCCGTGTCGGCTTGGCCGGAGCTTTGAACAACGGCACTTCCGATTGACACGGTGTGGCCGGTTGCGTCCGTCCAGACGGACTGGAAACCGATGTAGGACTGGTAGCTGATGAACCCGGCGGGCAGGTTGTCGAAGTTGACGACCACTTGATCGGCCCTGGCGCTGAGGGCGGTGCACAGGAGAAGCAGCAGGCCGAAGAAAACGGTAAGTTTATAGTGAGAAAAACGCATGAGCTGGGCCTCCGGTTGGGACTGAGCGCGACCCGCGCTTTGAGACTACAGAATTCGCATCAAGAAAAGTATTAACCGGCGCGGAATTTCAGAAAATAATTTCGCGCCCGCTTGCTGACTCGCTCCCCGTGTTATACTCCGCACGTTTTCAGAGTGCGCGGCGTCGGAGCGGCTTGCCCCATGATGGACAGCGACCTGCTAGACCCTTACGAGAAGATGGTCTCGATAGAAATCCTGGGCCGCCGCGTGGAGGTGCCGGAGAACAACCGGCTGCTGCGCTGCTTCCAGTTCCTCTCGATGCACACGATCTCGTACGGCGACTTCTGCTGGAACGGCGACTGCACGAACTGTCAAATCTGGTATCGCCACGAGGAGCAGACCGAGGGCGACGACAGGCCCGCGCTCTCCTGCCGGACGAACGTCTCCGAGGGGATGGTCATCACGCGCCTCAGCCGCTTCGTCGAGCTGGAAGGGATTAACAAGTAGGCACCCGCAGACCGTGAGCCAAAAGCTAAACATCACAATCGGCGACCGCGCGACCGCCGGACCCATTTACGCGCAGGTCCGCGAACAACTCGAAGCCCACATCCGAGACCGTGCGTTTGCTCCCGGCGAGGCGCTCCCCGCGCCCGCCGCGCTGGCACAGAAACTCTCCGTTGACAAGGGCGAGATTCAGCGCGCCTACTTCGAGCTGGAAAGGGCCGGCCTCGTCACGAAGAAGACCGGCAAGGATTTTCTAGGCAAAGAGAAGATAACTTACCTCGTGAAAGAATAATGCGGAATGCGGAATGAAAAGGCAACCGTCTTTAATTCATCATTCCGCATTCCGCATTCCGCATTGCTTTTAGTCTTGTCGTGCGTCTCGTCGGTCGCGCCGGAAGTCGCGGACATCCAGGCGTCGGTCGCGGCGGTCTCCGTAAAGCTCGTGACGGTCTCCGTAAAGCTCGCGCCGGTCGCCCCTGATTTCGCGGCGGTCTGAGCGCAGCTCCCACCGGGACGCGTCGTCGCGCCGGTCGCGGCGGTAATCGCGTACGTCGGCATTCAAGTCGTGACGATCAGAACGACGCTCCCTCCGGTCAGAGCGAATTTCTCTGGTGTCGGACCTGACCTCGCGGCGGTCGGCGCGAAGCTCCCTGCGCTCGTGCCGGTCTATGCGGCCGCTCGTGTGCGCCGTCCGGGCCTGCGTTGCCGGGCCGGAAATTGCCAGCAGCAGGATTGAAAGCAGCGCGCCTCGGAAAAGTAAACTTCTCATCAACTCATTCCTCCATGACTTCAAAGATTGTTCGTCGAGCGGCGACGAGCGCCGCCCGGTTCGGGGCCGCCGTCGAAGTGGAGGAGAGGCAGACTCGTCCCGCGAACTGCGGCGCACACCCTCGCCGCAGCACCGAAGTTTATCGTCTGAGCTTGTCTTCGGGCGAACCCGCTCGTGCCGACTTCTTAGACGCGCGGGCCGCGCCGCCGGACGAAGAATTTAGAGGGCTCTTAAGAAGAGGAATTTTTGCCCCCGGCGGGACTTCTCAAACGGATGCTTTAACCCGTCAGTATTTCGGCACGCTCGGGTCAACGTCGTTCGACCAGGCGGTGATGCCGCCCGCGAGGTTCACCAGTTTGCCCTGAAAGCCCGCGCGCGTGAGTGCCTCTATGGCGCGCGCGCTCCGGCCCCCGAGCTTGCAGTGAACGACCGTCTCCCGCGACGGGTCAATCTCGCTCATGCGGTTCAAGACCTGGCCCAGGGGGATGTGGACGGAGTTGGGGATGCGCGCGAACGCGTACTCGTTCGGCTCGCGCACGTCCACGATCTGTATGTCCTCGCCACCGTCCAGCCGCCGCTTCAATTCCGTCGCCGTAATCTCTTCCATGTTTCGGTCCCCTCCGCCGGATATTTTATCGAGGCGCGAGCATACAACTTCGCTTTTCCGCCGGTCAAACAGCGGTTTCTCTTGCCGCGAAGATGAGCTAAACTGGCGCGCAAATCCGGGCAGCGTCAAACAGCCGAAACTTTCGAGGTGATTCACCATGAGATTCGAGTACTACCACGCGGGGCTTGACGGCGTGCGCAAGCTCTCCGTTGACGGGACCGTCTCCAACAGCCTCCACTTCTCGCACTGGGAGGGGAACCGGACCCCCGCGGAGGTCAAGGCGGACACCTCCACCGAAATCGCGCTCAACCTCGTCGCCGCGCCCGACCGCGAGCGCCTGACCGAAGGCATAGGGCTCGTCACCAACAACCACTTCGACACAGACGGCGTGCTCTCCGTCTGGACCATGCTCGCGGGCGAGCGCGCTCTCCGTTTGCGCGAAAAATTAATCTCGGCCGCCGAGGCCGGCGACTTCTCCGAGTATTCGACTACGGACGGCGTGCGCGCGAGCATCGTCATACAGGGCTCGGACGCCGTCGCCCCCGGCGAAGAGAAGGGCTCGCCCCTGGCGCGTCATCTCGCGGGCTCGCCCGTGGCTGACGAGGCGCGGCTCTACGAGCTAGTGCTGCCTGAAGTCGAGCGCGTGATCGAACGCACGGACGAGTACGAATTCCTGTGGCGCGACGTGTGGCAACGCATAGAGGACGCGATGGAGAGCTTCGCGAGCGGCCGGTCGAAAGTCGAAGAGGACGAGGCGGCGGGCCTCTCGCTCGTCACGCTCGCGCCCGACCTCTACGGCCCGCACGGCTTCAGCCCCGTGCGGCACAGCGCGCCGTTCACGGCCGTCTCCGCGCACGCCCGCGGCCGGCTCTACCTCATCGCGCTGCCGATGATGAGCGGCTGGGGCTACCGCGTTGACTACCCTTACTACTCCTGGGCCGAGACGGTCGTCCGCCCGCGCGTCGAGCGGCGCGACTTGAGCGACCTGGTCGAACGTCTCAACGAACTTGAGCGGGGCGGCGACGGCGACGCCGGGAGCGCGCAGGGGCGCTGGACCCTGGACGGCGAGGAGTTGGCGTCGGCCGTCAAGTTTCTGGACCAGACGGGGACGCTCTGCGCCTCCGCGCTCTCGCCCGAGAGGGTCGCGCACGAGACGCGGGTCGCGCTCAATGAGACTGAAGAGGTCGGGGCGGCAGGCAGCAGGCAGTGAGCAGTAGGCAGAAAAGACAAACCTGCTTATACTGACCACTGACCACTGATTACTGACCACTGATTACTGACCACTGCTGTTATGCTCGATGTCATCATCATCGGCGCGGGGCCGGCCGGGCTGTCGGCCGCCCTGTGGTGCGACGAGCTGGGGCTGGACGCGCTCGTGCTCGAAGCGGGCGCGGAAGTCGGCGGGCAGTTGCTCGCGGTTTACAACCCGATTGAGAATTACCTGGGCGCGCGCGCGGGCGACGGGCGCGAGTTGCGCGCCCGCTTCGCGGAGCAGGTCGAGGGCGCGGAGTTCGACCTCTGGACCGGCGTCGAGATAGAGAGCGTTGACCTGCGCTCGCGCCGCGTCGCGCTCCGCAGCGGCGAGGAGCTACAGGCCATCAGCCTCATTCTCGCCACGGGCGTCCGCCGCAGGCGATTAGGTATTCCGGGCGAGGCGGAATTGGCGGGGCGCGGCGTGATGGAATCGGGTGCGCGCGACCGCGACCTGTTCGCCGGAAAAGATGTTTGCGTCATAGGCGGCGGCGACGCCGCGGCCGAGAACGCCTTGTCGCTCGCGGAGGTTTGCCCGACCGTGACGCTCGTCCACCGCGGGAAGACTCTGCGCGCGCGGCCACAGTTCGTCGAGCGCCTGAGGGGTGAGCACTGCATTACGGTTTTTAAGGAAGCGGTCGTGCGGCGCATCATCGGCGAGACGGAGGTCGAGGCCGTAGAGATCATGCGTGAGGGCGCGCTCAAGCCTTTCCAGGTGGCCGTCAAGGGCGTGCTCGTGCGCGTCGGCGTCGAGCCGAACACGGAGCTGTTTCGGGGGCAGTTGCACACGGACGAGCGCGACTACGTCGTCGTCACCGGAGAGCAGGAGACGAGCGTCGGAAATGTTTTCGCCGTCGGCGACGTTTCTAACCCGCTCGCCCCCACCATCGCGGGCGCGGTCGGCGCGGGCGCGACCGCCGCGAAAGTCATCGCGTCGCGGCTGGGCCAAAATCGGAAGAGTTGAACGCCGGGCGCGGCGCGTTAACCGAACTGATGGAAGACGCTCAAAAAATCCTGACCCTGGACCGCGGCGTCCCCTTCGTGGACGCTGTCTTCCGCGTCATGTCTGGGGAGACGACTGAGACGGAGGCCGCGCTCATCCTGCGCCACGCGGAGTTGAGCCACGAGGTCAGCTTCCTGACGGTCCCGCGGACCGTGAAGGCGAGGCCGCTGCCCGACAGGCTGTACGTGACGGCCGAGGGCCAGGTGCAAAAGTTCCTGAGCGAGACGCACATGGTCTTCACGGGCTACGAGTACGATCAGGTGGCCGTCGTCTACGGGGATTATTTGTGCCAGTGGAGCCCGCGGGCCTGGGGCGCGCTCGTCACGCGCTGGGCCAATCAGGAGGACTGGCTCGGGAAGCGCGACTGGACTTATTTGGACTTTTACGGCGGCCTCAACGACCGCGCGGTGAAAGATTACCTGGCCTGGTCGGAGGCCGTGATGCAGGTCGTGGACGCGAAGTGCCTGCTCAGCCAACCCGCCCGACCTCTGTACATGACGGCACCCTGAAAGTTTTTTATGAACAATCCGGAAGCAGTTATCACGGCGCTCTCGAACGCGCCCGCCATCATCACGCCGCTGGTCCGCGAAGTCCCGGCAGAGAATCTGAAGCGGCGGCCGAGCCCCGGCAAGTGGTCGGCTCACGAGCACGCCTGTCACCTCGCGGAAGTCCACACGCTCTTCTTCTCGCGCCTCGAACGGATGCTCGACGAGACGCGGCCGCGCATCGAGGCATACGAGCCGGACGAGGCGATGCAGGAGGGCGCGCTGCTTGAGGTTGATTTGGAGGAGGCGCTCGACCGCTTCTGCCGCGACCGCGAGCGGCTGGTCGAGACGCTGAAGGACTTGACGGAAGACGAGTGGCTGCGCGAGGCCGAGCACGAGGAGTACGACCGCTACTCGGTCCTCATCATGTTCCGCCACTTGGCGCTGCACGACATGCTCCACGCCTACCGCATAGAGGAGCTGCTGCTCAGGAAGGACTGGGAAGAAACGAATACGGAATGATGAGTGATGAGTGATGAATTAAAAACGCTTTCTTAAATTCATCATTCATCCCGCAAAGTTCATCATTATGGCTGAGCTTGTGGCGTACACGGAGGCGCACATCGCGGCCTACCCGGTCGAGTACATCGCGGGGATTGACCTCTTCAACGAGGGCGAGTTCCACGCGGCGCACGACGCGTGGGAGGACCGCTGGATGGGCGAGGTCGGCCCGCGCGAGAAACTGTTCTTGCAGGCGATGATTCAGTCGGCCGTGGCCTTTCACCACCTGGAAATCGGGCGGCCGGGGGCGGCGCGAAGGATGTACCAGATGGCGAAAGAGAAGTTTGCGCGCCTCGGCGTCCAGGCTTTCATGTCACTCGACCTCGTTGACTACCAGGGGCAACTGGACCGCGCTCTCTCGTGGCTCACTTCGGGGCCGGACCCGCGCGAATTGGCACAGCCCGAGATGACGCTTCCACTGATTCGCCTGCTGCCCGGCGTGATGGAGTATGATTAGGGATGAGAGCTGAGGTCGGAGAAAGCAGGGCGGTGGCGAGTGCGCGAGCCGGCGAGAGCGAGGGACGGCCCGCGACGCTCGTGCGCGACGCGCGGCTGCTCTTAATCGCGCTCTGGCTGGGCGGCGCGGTCTTCTTCAGCGCCGCGGTCGCCCCCGCAGCTTTCGCGGTCCTGCGCGCGCGCGGCGTCGTTGACGCCAACGAGGCCGCGGGCTCGATAGTGACGCGCACGCTCTCGATTATCAACACGGGCGGCTTCTTTCTCGCGCTCGCGCTGCTCCTGAGCGCGTTTCTGTTCCGGCAGGGCGCGAGCCGCCGCGCCTTGCGGGCGGAGACGGTCTCACTCGCGCTCGTGGCCGTGGCGACGAGCGTCGGGCAGTGGGTCATCGCGGCGCGGATGCTCGCGCTGAGGGCGGCGATGGGGCGGCCGATTGACGACGTGGCGGCGGACGATCCCCTGCGCTTGACGTTCGGGGCCTGGCACGGCTATTCGGTGACGGCGCTCGGCGTCGCCATCCTGGCCGCGGCGGTCGCGCTCTTGCTCATCGCGAGACGGAAAAGCGGGTGACATCTACAATCAAGAGGGGAATCTTTCGATGGAGATAATCGAGCGAAGTGATGAGTGGCGCAGGCGCTACGATCATTGGCAGGAGAGCCGGACGCGCGGGTCGCCGCGCAGCGACGTGGGCGGCGACTACCCGTTCGTCGTGAACAGGCGCGCGCCCTTCAGCCCGGCGCGGCGCGCTCTGCCGATGATGAACCTCGCGCTCATCACGTCGGCCGGGGCCTACATCAACGGCACAGACTCCTTCGACGTGGACGCCATCGGCGGCGACACGCGCTTCCGCGAGCTGCCGCGCGAGGTCGAGGCCGAAGACCTGCTCTACTGCGCGCGCGGCTGGGACACGGCGGCGGTCACGAAGGACAGAAACGCGCAGGTCCCGATAGACCGCCTCGCGGAGTTCGAGAGCAACGGCATCATAGGGCAGCTCAACCCCGTCTGGTGGAGTTTCTGCGGCCACGTCCCGGACGCGGGCAAGCTCGTTGACGAGATGCTGCCGAAGTTGATCGAGCGCGTGAAGCGTTACGAGGTGCAGGCCGCGCTGCTCGTCCCGGCCTCGCGGCTGTGCCATCAGTCAATCTCGCTCGTGGCGCGCGGCCTTGAATCGGAGCGCATCCCGACGATGACGCTGGCCGTCGAAAAAGACGTGGTCGAGATGGTGCGGCCCCCGCGCTGCGGCTACTACCCCGGCGAGTTGGGCAGCGTCGCGGGCCGCCCTGACTGGCCCGAACACCAGCGCCGCGTCCTGGACGAAGCACTCCGCCTCATAGAGCCCCTGGACCAGCCCGCCATCCGCGGCCTCGCCGTCGAACTCGAAACACAAGTCGAAAAGGACCGCGGGGAGAAATAGACGCGTGGACGTGGGGAGACGGCATTTATCTCCGCGTCACCGTGTCGCCGCGTCCGCGCGTCTCCGCGGTGGCGTGGGCTATGGCTTCGGCGACCTGAGCGAAGTCGAAGGGCTTGCCGATGATGCCGTTGACGAGGTCTTTGTCGCCGGGGGCGACGGGGGTGGCCGCGCCGTGGCCCGTGACGAGGATGACGGCCGCGTCCGACCCGCGGCGGCGAATCTCGCGCGCCGTCTCCCAGCCGTCCATCTCGGGCATCGAGAGGTCCGTGAAGATCAGGTCGAAGCCGTGCTCCGAAAGCTCCCTCAACCCTTCGCGGCCGCCCGCGACCGCGCGGACGCGGTGGCCCAAAATCGTGAGCATGTCGGCCAGGGTCTCGCGCACGAACACCTCGTCATCAATCACGAGCACGCTCAACTGGACGGCCTCCGCCGACGGCGCTGGGCCACTGCCCTCGCCCTCCGCGACCAGCTCGGCCGCCGGCAGGTCTATCTGGAAAGTCGCGCCGCGCCCGGCCTCGGACTCGACGGTGATGTGCCCCTCGTGGCGCTCGATGATGCCGTAGGAGACGGCGAGGCCGAGGCCCGTGCCGTGCGCGCCCTTCGTCGTGTAGAAGGGCTCGAAGATTCTCTCGCGCACCTCCTCGGGCATCCCTGTGCCAGAATCCGAGAAGCGCAGCCTCACGGAGTCGCCCTCGCGCTCGCAGCCGATTAACATCTGCCCCCCTCCGGGCATGGCGTCCACCGCGTTGACGATCAGGTTGACGAAGACCTCGCGCAGCTCGGAGGCGATGCCCGAGACGTAGACGGGGCCTTGCGTTTCCAACTCGACCGCGTAGAGCAGGCCGCGCAGGCGGGCCTCGTTGTGCCAGCGCGTGCGCGTAATCTCTATGGCGTCGGCGAGCAGTCGGCTCACGTCGAGCGGCTCGAACTCCCTGGCCGGCGACTGGCGCGCGAAGGTCTGTATGCGGCGGACGGTCGCGGCGGCGTCCTCGGCGGCCGTCTGAATCACGTCGAGGTTGCGCGTCAGGGATTCGTCCGTCACCTGCCGGCGCATCAGCTGCGCGCGGCCGAGGATGGCCGTGAGCGCGTTGTTGAAGTCGTGGGCCACGCCCGAGGCGAGCTGGCCGAGGGCGCGCAGCTTGTCGGCCTGCGCGGCGCGCTGCCGCTCCTGCTTCTGTTCGGTGATGTCGCGCGCGATGCCGAGCACGCCCGTGACCCGGCCCTCGACGACGAGCGGCGCGGTGTCGAAGAGCGCGTAGCGCAGGACGCCGTCGCGCGAGAAAAAGCGCGCCTCGTAAGTCTGCGGCTTGCCTTCGAGCGTGCGCTCGAAGTGCTCGCGGGCCGTCTCGCGGTCGGCCTCGAAGGTGATGTCGAGGAACGAGTAGCCGATTAACTGTTCCGACTTGTAGCCGGTCGCCTGAAGCGTCGCGCGGTTGCACCACTGGAAGCGCGCGGAGGTGTCCACCGCGTAGATGCTCTCGCGCGCGCTCTCCAGAATGTTCGTCAGGAGCGTCTGGTGCTCGCGCGCCTTAGCCTCGGCCTTGCGGAGTTCCGAGAGGTCGCGCGCCGTGCAGACCGCGCCGATGATGCGGTCGCCGCGCTCGATAATCGGCTCGCAGGTGACGAGGAGTGGGCGGTTGAATCGCTCCGGGATGATTTCGATAGTGACGCCGCGGGCTTCGCTGATGGTCTTCTCGACGATGCAGGTGTTGCCCTCGCTCGTGCGCAGGATGTCGCAGCAGCGGCGGCCGAGCATGAGGTGCGGCCAGGTGTCTTCCATCGCCGCGCCGGCGCGGTTGACGCGAATCAACTGCCCGTTGTTGTCGAAGATGAAGATGCCGTCCGACATCGCGTTGAAGGTCGTCTCCCACTCCTTCTTGGCCCGGCCCGTCATCTCGAACAGCTCCGCCTGCGCGATGCCCGTGGCGATCTGCGAGGCGACCGCTTCAACTAAGGCCACCTCGTCCTCGGTCCAGCGCCGCACGCGGTCCGTCTGGTGTATGCAGAGCGCGCTGCGGAAGCGGCCGTTGACGATTAAAGGGCAGAGAATCTGCGAGCGCAGGCCGACCTGCTGGGCGTGGGCGCGCACCTGCTCGTTAAACTCGGCCGGGCCTTCCGCGTAGTTGAGCGCGTCCGAGATGACGATGGGGCGTGGGCTCCGCAGGAGCCTTTGCGCTATCGGCTCCTCGAAGCTCAGCTCCATGTGGCGGACGCCCGAAGAGTTCGGCGCGACGTACTCGTGCTCGGCGTGGACGAGCGGGTGCTGCGGGTCGTACATGTAGAGATGCACGCGCGAGGCGTTGAGCGCGCGGCCCAGCTCGCGCGTCGCCGTGCTCAACACGTCCGGCAGGCTGAGCGACGCGCGGATGGCTAAACTGAGGCGATTGATGAGCGCCTCGCGCGCCGAAGTCGCCTCGGCCTTCTGGAAGAGTTCGGCCTGGCGGATGGCGAGCCCCGTCTGGTCCGCGACGGCGCGCGCCAGCGCAATGTCTGCCTCACGCCACTGCCGGTAGCCGCGCGTCGTCGAGAACGCGAAGGCCGCGGGCATCTCCTCGCCGGTCTTAATGGCGACGTACATGATGGATTTGACGCCCGCCGGCTTGAGCACTTCGTCGTAGAAGGTGCCGATCCAGGCGTCCGCCGCCGCGTCGTTGAAGACCATCACGCCCTGGCGTTCGACCGAGTCAACCAGGGTTTTGAGCTTCGCCAGCGGGAAGTCGCGCACGGCGGGCCGGACGCCCGGCGCGTGGTACTCGGCCACCATGCGGACGCGCCCCACCTGCTCCTCGACCATGAAGAGCGAGCAGCGGTCCACGCCGAGGTAAGAGCCCAGCTCCTGCACCGCAGTATGGAAGACGACCGTGGTGTCCAGCGAGCGGCGGACGGCGCGCGAGATGCGGTTGATGACGGCCTCGCGCTCGGCCTGCTGCTGGAGCGCGGCCTCCGCGCGCTTGCGCTCCGTGATGTCGCGCACGACCCAGATGACCGAGTCCTCGGGCATGGGCGAGACGGTCCCCTCGAACCAGGTCTCGACGCCTTCAATCGTCAGGCTGTAGTCGATGTTGACGGGCTGCGCGGTCGAGAGCGCGCGGCGGATATGGCCCAGAAAGAGGTCGGCCTGGGAGCGCGGGAAGACTTCGTGCAGGCGCTTGCCGACCAGCTCGTCCGAAGGTCTGTAGAGGAGGTTGGGGTTCGTCGGCGCGACTTTCAGGTAGCGGCCCTCGGCGTCGAGGACCAGAATCACGTCCGGCATGGCCGCGAACAGCGCGCGCATCTCGGCCTCGGACGACTGAAGCTCCGCGGCGATGCGCTTGCGCTCGGTCACGTCGCGGCCGATGCCCTGCACTCCGACGGGGCGGTCGCCCTCGTAGATGAGGCGCGAGCTGACTTCGAGCGGCACGCGCTGGCCGCCCTTGGCGATGATGTCCAGCTCGTAAATGGTGGAGACTTCGTCCGTCTGCTTGCGCGCGATCATCTCGCGCGCGCGCTCCAGATGTTCGGGCACGACCACCTGCCCGATGTTCATCCGGGCGGCCTCCTCGCGCGTGTAGCCCGTGACGCGCTCGCCCGTCCGGTTGAGCGAGGTGAAGTTCCCCTGGAGGTCGTGCGTGTAGATGATGTCGTTGGCGTTCTCGAACAGCTCGCGGTATCGCTCCTCGCTCCGGCGGACCATTTCCTCGGCCTGTTTGCGCGCGCTGATGTCGCGCACGACGGCGCAGAGGACTTTCTTGCCGCTGTAGAAGATGAGGCTGACGCTGACCTCGACGTTGACCAGGGAGCCGTCCTTGCGGCGGTGCAGGCGCTCGCCGAGGACCGAATGGCACTCGGCGAGTGTCTGGCGGATGTTCTCGTCAACGGTCTCATGGCCTGTGGCCGTCACGTCATAGATCGTCAGCTCGGCCAATTCGTCGGCCGTGTAGCCGAGCAGGTTCTGGTAGGCGGGGTTAGCCTCGATGATGCATTTGGTCTCCGGCTCGACGAGAAAGATGCCGTCGAGCGACTGCTCGACCAGCGCGCGGTAACGCTCTTCGCTTTCGCGCATCGCCTGCTCGGCCTGGACGCGCGCGGTGATGTCGCGCACCACCCCGCGCACGCCCGCCGGCTGCCCCTCGGCGGCGCGGACGAGCGTGATGACGCCTTCGAGGTAGCGCGGCACGCCGCGGGCGTCTTTCAGAAGATGAAGCGAGCGGTAGGGCTCGTCGCGCACCTTTTCCTCCGCCTCAATGATGTCTGCGGCGGCGGCCTCCTCGCCGAGCAGGGCGCTCAGCGGAGCGCCGACCAGCTCCGCGGCGGGGCGGCCGAAGAAGCGCGCGCCCGCCTCGTTAATGCTCGTCAGCCGACCGTCCATGTCGCGCGTGTAGATGATGTCCGCGGCCTGCTCGACGATCTCGCGGTAGTGGCGCTCGACGCGGTGGCGCTCGGCCAGGCGCGCGACCTTGACCAGAAGTTCCTGGCGGCGGAAGGGCATTTCGAGGTAGTCGTCCGCGCCGGCCGTGAGCGCGTTGAGGCTGTTGCGCTTGCCCGTGCGGACGGCGCTGGCGAGCAGGACGGGGACGTAGGCCGTGCGCGGGTCCTGCTTGAGGCGGCGGCAGAATTCGAGCCCGTCCATCTCCGGCATGACTACGTCGCTGACGACAATGTCGGGCTCGACAGACTGTGCCAGTTCGAGGGCCTGCTGGCCGTTGCCGGCCGTCAGGACTTTGTACCCCTCGTGCTCCAAGAGCACGGTCAAGAGTTCGAGCACCTTGGGGTCGTCGTTGACGGCGAGGACTGTTGGTCGCGTCGGATCGGGTTTCATCTTTGACGTTCGGGCCGGAGCCGCCACCTCGGGAACAAGTCTGGTGAAATTTCAGACCTGGGGGTAAAACAATGATGTAGGAGTCATACGTGAGGTGCGGCCAATCTTGGGTCAGAACTTACGCGAGCGGCTCTCATCAGGGCAGGACGACAAGAGCTGACCGCCGCAACCGAGTATAGCAAAGAGAAAAAGAGATTGTCACGGGGGAGAAAAATAGAGGTCAGTGGTCAGTGGTCGGTGGTCAGTTAAAAACAAAGGGTCTAGAGTAGCTAAGCAGACTATAGCGGGTGCTGTCGCAGTAGTCTTAACAACTCCTGGTACAAGTTCTTTGACTTACAGTTGAACCGCCACTCGCACTCCTTCAGGTGCAAGTTGAAAGTGCGAGACGGGACGCCGT
>DASWQY010000043.1:0-2426 GCA_036403435.1 Pyrinomonadaceae bacterium | reverse complement strand
CCCATCCTCGTCCTGGTCGTAGAGCGGCAGGCGGACATCGCGAATATCCAGCCGGACGTCCTTATCCAGGCCGGCCTGGAGACCGCGCAGGATGGCGAGCGAATAGGAGTTCCGGCGCAGGCTTCCCGAAAGACCGAGAAGCCGCATATGCTCGACTGAGTTCTTCATCGATACCCATACTTTCTCAAACGGTTGACTCAAACATCTGGCTTAAGCGCAATACCGTTCAGTGGTATTTGATGGAAATATGATTTTCATAATTGAGGCGTTGTCCGGGAGGCAGGAGCGGCTGGGCGCGGGATTTGGTTGGGAAGTTGCTCATCTTACGCTTGACGGCGCGCGGGTTGTGTCGACCTCGGCTGCGGTCCGCCGGCCGGAGCGTGATCTCGATCAGAAGGGTCTGCTCCATGTGGGCGCGGTCGTCAGGGGGGAAAAGCGGCATAAAAGGGAAGGTTGCGCCGGACGATCTCGATCGTGTGCTTGAAGGAGAGCGTGTCCGGATCACACGCGGCTTGTCGGCTGGCCTCGTACATCAGGTGCCGAATGGCAAAGTGGGTCAGGAGAAGGCCGTAGACCTCCTGCAGGATCAGATCCGGGCGGCGCGAGCGGAGCATCAGCCGCTGGCCGGGCATCGTCACCTTGACTTCGGCCAGCACCCCTTCGTCTTCCCAGCGCTCGTGATAGAGAGCCGCCAGGTCGGCGGCGGGGGCGATCCGCGGATCCAGAACCGTGGTGACCAGGCGATAGATCCGGTCACCCCCGGGGACCCCCGGCATCTGGTATTCGATGATCCGCACCGTCAGGCCATCGCGCTCGCGTCGGCGGTGGTCGGGAGAGGGATACAGACGGCTCAGGTAGGAGCCATCGGCCAGACGCTCCAGACAGGGAAAGATCGCGATGCCGCGGGCGCGCCAGAGCAGGTCGGCGCCGGTTGCCGCCGCGTCCCGCCACAGGCTGTAGCCGACAAAGGCGCGGTCAGCCAGGCACAGCATGCCCGGCCGGAGATCGGCCACGATCCGCCGCGCCAGGCTGACCTCTCCGGTCGAAAATCCGGCGATGACCGCGGCGAAGATAGCATGGCTGCCGGTCTCCAGCAGCGCCAGCAGGCGCAGCTGCGGAAAGCCGCTGCTCCCACGCGCGGCCGCGGGACGGCCGAAGTGCTGCTCCAGCGCCGGCAGATCGGGGACATCGATCGTTGTCCCGTCGAAGCTGACCAACCGGCGCCCCTGGTACCACGCGCCCGGTGCTCCCGGCTCGGCCAGCGGCCGGGCGAGACGGCGGAACAACTCCCGCAACGGCGCTTCGCCCAGACGCACCCGGGCCTGGGTGATGGCCGACTTGCAGACCAGGTCGAGGGCCGCGCCCTCCCACCGCAGCCAGCGCAGCCCTTCCACCAGTTCGCGCAGCACGGCGTCATACGAGGCGTGCGCGTAAAGCGTCAGAGCCATCACGTAATAAACCATGACGCGCGGCAGCAGGTGCCGCGCTCGCCAATTCTGCCGCCCGGTCTGCTGGAGAACCTCGTCCACCACGGCCACTGGCACGGCTTTGGTCAGAACTCCAAGTGTCACATGCTCGCTGAGCTGCCGACCCTCAACACGACAGCAACCCTTCTGGCCCATGGCCGCTCACTCCATCCCCAAGCACCTCCAGTACTGCCCTTTCAACAAAATATTCTCCTCTGCCAACATCCAACATATCTGGACCACCATATTAGCATTACAGTTGCAGGTCCCCTTCTCACCGAAAAAACATCCCTCATTCTGTACGTGTTCCGTACGTGTCCTGCGCGAATTCGGCCCGGAAAGAGGCACGAACTGCCGATCAAAAAGTATAATGTAACTCATAATTACTTCCAAATTGGGTGGTGCAACTGTAATGATAGTCCCTGATGGGGCCTTCGCTGACCATCCTGTTCGCCTCGCGATGGTCCCCGAGGGCCATCATCTGACGCGCCAAGCTGTCGGCTACGTGGCTGATGCGGTCGATCAGGGCCACACAGCGCCCCGTCCGCTGGTCGGTAGGTATGTGCGGCCGAACCGCCTCCTAAGCCCATAAGCCATGGGATGGCGGCCAGCCTATGTCAGAAGGTGGAATTCTCTCGCTGAGTCGCACCGCCCGCATAGAACCATTTACCCGCGATAAAGGGTTAACTTTATCTTTATTGCTTGCGATTTTTCGTGCAGTGTCTCTCCAACGCAGGATCGAACGCGCCACAGCTTACCAGCCTGAATCACGCGGTCGTTCGATCATCAATGCTTTTGGAGGAAGCCCGCCATGACCTCGTCCCGCACCATCCTGATCGAAACCAACCGCCTGTTTCGCGAAGGACTGAAGCATCTGCTGTCCGGTACCCGCTTCGAGGTCGACGCTGAATTCAACACGGTCGACTTGGCCCTGGCCGCCGCAGAGACTGCCGAAACGGT
>DASWQY010000042.1:0-58461 GCA_036403435.1 Pyrinomonadaceae bacterium | reverse complement strand
ACGGGCCATCACCTCGCGCCGCCGCTGTGCCAACTCCAGCCCGGTCTGCTCGGGAGCCGCAACGGTGCCGCCGAGCTTGAACTGCTCGGCCCAGTGCCTGAACTCTTCGAGGATGGGTGATTGGGCCAGCGGGCTGCGGCCTTCCTGCGCCCGTTGTGCTTCGGGCCGGGGAGACTCTTGCTGCACGGCGTCTTGCGGAGTTGATTGATTTGCAGAGAGTGCCGGCCGTGCGAAGAAGCCGGCGCAGAGGGACGAGGCCAGGACGAGCGCGGCGGCGATAGACCGGCGGCGATTCGGATGAGGCGTGGGAGCGAACATGCTTCTCCTCACTTGAAATCAACGGCAATGAAGACAAACAGGCGGGGGATGACTGCGACTTGAGGGCGCGAGGGAGCGGCCGCCGGGCCGGCGCAACCTAACCTTCGGACATGAATCGGCGGCGCGGGGGGGCGTCGGGTCTTTAAGAAGGAAAGCGCCGCGGGGTTCAGGCAAAACTTAATTCGCCCGCAACGTGAAGTCAAGAAAATCCGGCAGATATAACAGGAAAATAATATCCGCCTTGCAGTGCTTACGGATTTTCGTAAGGCTTACGAGAAATCGTATTTAATGAAACCTCTGAGGGGCGGCTCCCTAATTAACTGAAAATGGCGTCCTGCGAGCGAAACTCGCTCGCGCTCTGGCCGGTCAATTCCTTGAAGCTGCGTGAGAAGTAATGGCAGTCGGAGAAGCCCACGCGCTCGGCCACCTCCTTGACGCTGTAGTGGTGCGAGGCGAGCATCCGCTTGGCCTCCTCGATGCGCGTGTGGCGCAGGAGCTGGCGGAAGCTGATGCCGACTTTGCGGTTGAGGATGCGCGAAAGGTAGAGGGGCGAGATCGGCAGCTCCTCGGCCACCTGTGCCAAATTCAACTCCGGGTCCGTGTACTTCTCCGCGATGACGCGCACGACGCGCCGCACCAGGTCGTAGCTCGAAGCCTTGTGCGCGTGCGCGCACGGCTTGAACGGCAGGACTGGGCGGAGCGCGCCGACGATCTCCAAATCGGTTCGGCCCGCGCGGTCGCTCAGGATGAATTCCCCATAGACGCTCTCGCCGCCCTTCACGTTCTCGACGGCGCGGCGGAAGATGAGCACGGGGACTTCGGGGTAGATGCGGCGCAACTGGCTGATGAAGAGCCTGCGGACAGGGTAGCGCGCGAGCCCGATGACGATCAGGTCAACTTTGTTGTCGGCCTCGCTGATGCGCGCGTTGTCGCTCGCCATGATGGTCGTGAAGCGCGAGGGGAGCCCTTCGCTGAGGGCCGCAAGCACGTGCTCGCAGCAGTCCACGGCCACGATTTGAAAGGTCGTCTGTGATTCGGTCATGGGTCTTATGCTCTCCGAAGTCTTGGTTTGGGGAGATGGGACCGCGCGCGGGCTGGAAACTCATTCGCCCACTTTCGTCCCGGACTTCAGACTCTCCGCACCCGGTTTGTTATTCGGTTTAGAGATTTGACGAAGAATGAAGACGGCGAACTCGGAAGAGGTGTGCTCCGGCGCGCGCCCCACGTTGCCCACAGGTGTTGCCACCTGCTTCAGTCTCATCGGCAGGCGAACCGGCTTGCCGTCGTAGGTGCCGGCGGCCACGGGGTCGCCGAAGAAGTTCTGCGCGTCGCGCACCTCGAAGCCCGCGCCCCTCGGCAGAATTGTGCCAAAGTCCACGGCGACCTCGTCGCCGCGGTCCCAGTTGTAAACGACGACGTTGGCGCGGCCGGCCTCGTACCTGTTCGGGCGCAGGAAGACGACCGTGCCTTCGGGCCGCAGGTCGTCGCGCTGGACCAACTGGCTGTGCGCATCCAAATGAGTCGCCTCGCGCCAGCGCGCGAAGTCGAAAGAGTCTTCGCCGCGGACGAACGAGAGGCCGCGCCTCACGCCGCTGAAGTAGGTGTTGAAGTCCCAGCGGTAGGCGGCCGGCGTCGCGCCTTGCGAGGTCAACAGGTCCAGGGCTTCGCTGCGTGAGTAGATGGTGTTCCCCAGAAACTCCACGGACTGCCACCACCAGAGGCGCAGGGGGCGGCTGCCCACGATGTAGTTGTCCAGGACTTTCACGTCGCGGTTATGCTTGTCCTCGTAGCCGAGGCGGATGCCGTTGCTCTTGGCCGAGGCGTTGTCGGGCGAGTTGTAGACGTAGTTGTTCTTGAGGACGATGCGCTCGGCCGAAACGCCTTCGACGCCGCCCACCTGAATGTTGCCCGTCGTCTGGTCGTCCGAAGTGAGCGCGCCGTTGTTAAAGCTGACGTTGCCTTCGAGGTGCAGGCCGCGCTGCGCGCTCTTGGGCGAGTCGGAGTGTGCCAGGATGCCGTAGCCGCCCTGCGCAAAGAGGACATTGTCGGTGATGTATTTTGTGCCAACGCTGTTCCCGACGTACATGCCGTGCTCTCGCTTGTTGTTGCCGTTATAGAAGAAGAGGCAGCCTGTGATCTCGGTCCCGTCCTGCTTGTCCCAGATGCCGTGGCCGTTGTCGTGAAAGACCATGTTGATGAACTTCACGCCGGGCGCGTACACGTCCGCGCCCGAGCCGCGCCACGGCTCGTCCCTCTTCGCGTAAGGGCTCTCGTGGCTGCGGTCCGTATTCGAGTTCGTAATTTCTATGCCCCAGAACCAGACGTGCGCGCCTTTGACCTTGAGGGCGGGCTGCTTGTCTTCGCTCACGCCGTCGCGGTCAATAATCACGCGCTCGCCGGGAACGGCGCGGACGACGACGGGCGCGCCCTCCGTGCCTTCGAGCGCGCAGGTGAAAGCGCCACTGTAGCGCCCGCCCTTGAGCCAGACGGTGTCGCCCGGCTTGACCTCTTTCGGGCCGGCGAGCGCCGCCGCCAGGTTCCAGGGTGAATCTTTTGTGCCGCGCCCCTTCGCGCTGCCGTCCACCGCCACGAACCAGCCGGGGCGCTCGGGCGGCAGGAGCGTCAACTGGTCCGTCTCTGTGCCGGACGCGTAAGAGGCGGAAAGGTTGGCGGTCGTCTGCGCCGCGACGCGCTCGGTCGTGACGGCGAAGCTCACGCTCCTCTGGCCCGCTGGGACGGTGACGCTCTTCGGCGCGTGCGCCGCGGACGAGCCTTCGGTCGAAAGATTGATGACGGCCCCGCCCGCCTCCGCGGGGTATCTCAGGGTAATCGTCGTGACCGGAGAGCCGCCGCCCACGGTCGCCGCAGGGCTGACGGTCAGGCTCGTGATGGCCTGCGCGCCGGGAACGGCCGCCAGACTCCGAACTGACTGCTCACCGCCCCTCGGCGCGGCCCCGCGAAAATGAAAGACCAGGAGCGCGGCCACGACCGGCACGGGCAGCGCGAGGATGAGGACTAACGGTCTGAGCCTTTTCATGAGCCGGCCCGGTTGCTTGCGGTATGAAACAAAAGCGCCAGGGAGTTCATCTCAATCGCCCGCCTGGTAAGCGGGCTGCGTCTCGCGTGCGGGCGGGAGCATCGCGCTTACTCTGCGCTCAAGGCGCGCGGCCCACGTCGAGCGCGAGTAGTGCTCTTCGACGTAGCGGCGGCCGACTCTCCCCATCTCGGCGCGTCGCGCCGGGTCGCGGTAAAGGGCCAGGACGGCGGCGGCGGTCGCGCGCGCGTCGCCGGGCTGAACGACTATCCCTCCGCCGGACTCTTCGAGCACGCGCGCGCTCTCGCCACTGAGCGCGCCCACGACCGCCTTCTCGCACGCCAGGTACTCGAAGACTTTCACCGAAACGACCTTCTTCGGGTACGGCTCGGGCCTGACCGCCGCGAAGCACAGGTCGGCGCGCGCCAGAAGATGCGGAATCTCTTTCACGCCGCGCTCGTCGCCGAAGATGACGTTGTCCAGGCCCTTCGCCCTCGCCTCCTCGACCAGCGCGTCGCGCCGCGCCCCGTTGCCGAGCAGGAAGAAGACAATCTCCTTGTGCTCTTTCAAAAGCTCGGCCGCTTCGAGCAGCACTTCCAAACTGTGCTTGATGCCGAAGAGCCCAGAGTACATCACGACGAAGCGGTCCCCGAAAGGGTACTGCGCCGACAATTCGTTTTGCGCGGGCAGCGGGCGGAACAGTTCGAGGTCGGCCCCGTTGGGCAGGAAAAATGTTTTGCCGCGCTCGACGCCGCGCTCGACCACGGCGTCGAGGATGGCCTCGGTCGTCGCCGCCACGCAGTCGGCCTCGCGGTAGGCCCAACGCTCAATCGCGCGCGTGACGCGCACGGCCGCGGACTCTTCGCGGAAGCCGCCGTAGGTCACAAGCTCGTCGGGCCACAAATCGCGCACGTCCAGGACCAACTTCGCGCCGCGCGTCTTCGCCAGGGTGATCGCGGGGACGACGGAGAAGATGGGCGGCGAGGTGACGAACACCACGTCAAGCTTGCCGGCGCGACGCCCGCCGCGCAGCGCCGCCGGGATGAAGCCCAGGTAGTTGCGCAGTTGCGCCCACTTCGACTGGTTGCGCGGCGTCGTGAAGTAGTTCGTGCGCAGGACCGTGTAGCCGTCCACCTCTTCACGCATGACGCGCTTCCCCTTGTACTCCGGGAAGACCTCGCCCCGCGGGTAATTCGGCATCCCCGTCGCGACCATCACCTCGTGCCCCGCCGCCACGAACTGGCGCACCATCGGATACAGGCGATTCGCCGCCGCCCCCATCTCAGGGGGAAAGATTTGAGCTACAAAAAGAATTCTCATGGCTTCAGTGGTCAGTGGCCGGTAGTCAGTGGTCAGTGAAAAGAAAAACCTTCGCGGTCTCGGAGGTCAGTTCTGGCACAGCCGCACAACTGTTTCTTAACTGACCACCGACCACTGACCACCGACCACTGCTCTTAACATGCTCCGCTCTTGCGCGCGACGGCGACGACCGTCAGGAGCATCAGGCGCAGGTCGAGCGCGAGCGAGCGGTGGTCTATGTAGTGCATGTCCATCGTCACGCGCTGCGGGTAGGTCGTGTCCGAGCGGCCGCAGACCTGCCAGAGCCCGCTCAGCCCCGGCTTGACCGTCAGCAGCTTGTTCCCGTAGATGGAATACTTCCCCAACTCCGGTCCGACGATGGGGCGCGGGCCGATCAGACTCATGCGGCCGCCGAGGACGTGCCAGAGCTGCGGCAGTTCGTCCAGGCTCGTCTTGCGCAGGATGCGCCCGACGCGCGTGATGCGCGGGTCGTCCTTGATCTTGAAGTCCTGCTCGAACTTGTGCCGCAGGAGGTCGTCGCGCTTGAGCAGCTCCTCGGCATCCACGACCATCGTGCGGAACTTGAGGCAGCCGAACTCGTGCCCGCCGCGCCCGAGCCTCCTGTGCCGGAAGAAAACTGGCCCACGGCTCGTCGCCTTGATGAGCAGGGCGACGACGACGAAGACCGGGAGCGTCACGAGCAGCAGCGCGGCCGAGACCGTCACGTCAACGCCACGCTTGGTCGCGCGGTAGAGCAAGCGCCGGCCCGCGGGTCGCGACCCGTAGAGGCTGCGGCGGCCGAGTACGCGCTCGACGGCCGTGTCCGGCAGGATTGAAAGGTCGTAATCCTGCGCCGCGAACTCCCTGTGAAACGGGAGCACGTTGGCGTCCAGGAGCTGTGACTGTGCGGAGGCGAGGGCCGCGACCTCTTCGCCGAACTCCACGTCCGGCAGCTGTGCGGCGGTCTCCTCGATTGTGATAGGATTTGGTTGCATTGACTTTCTTCCCCGAGAAGGTTGGAGGTTGATGTAATGACCGGGGGCGCTGGCGGGCGCTCCCCGGCCTACACTCAGTTGACCGGGCCGGCCGGTAGAACTAAACCGCGAGTGGAGTCACGCTAGTTGCCCCCACTCGCGGTTTACTTTTCGACGGCCTTCCCCAGCCACTTCTTACTGCGACTGAGATCAACACCAGCCGCGGACGAAGGTCATTCGAATGAACTCGCCTTCGCGCCCGCGGTTGAAATTTGGAAAGCTCCTTTCAGAGCTGAAGCTAAAAAAAGAAGCGCGCGGTCGAGACACGCTCTTCTTGATGACCTGAGCCGCACGGGGTCGCAGGGACCGGAAGAGGCAACCAATCTACCTCCCGGCCTGCGATACTCTGCTCATCAATTGTGTTTGCTCCGACACCCTTTGGATCGCCAGGACACTCCTGTAAATATCAATCACCCTGGCCGTGATTAGATTTTCGTCCAGGTGCGCGACGGCCTCGCGGCCGCGGACGCGCACACCCCTTGCCAAAACTTTCCGAAGCGCGGCGGCGATAGTTTCCGGCCGCTCGTCCGCGCACAATTCGCAGCCTTCGATCCCCCTCAGTCTCTCTTCCACGTCGCCCACGGCCACGGAGACCACCGGCAGATCGCACGCCAGCGCCTCCTTGACGACGTTGGGCGAGCCCTCCTGCATGGAGGTGAAGACGAGCGCGTCCGAGGCGCTCATGTAAAGGGGCACGTCCGTGTGAGCGACCTGCCAGGCGACGACGAGACGCGCCGGCGTCGTCTCGTTCAAGACCGCTACGGCGCGCTCGGCCAGGTCGAACCTTTTCCTGGCTTGGCTCGGCCGGCCGACGAAGAGAATCAAGGGCTCGTCCGCCGGTAAATCCAGGCGGCGGCGTGCCTCGTCTTTCGCCATCGGCTTGAACAGCTCGAAGTCAATCCCCGACGGGATGACGTGCGCGTCCGCGCCGGGCGGGAGGTTCTGCTTCATGTGCTCGGAGACGACGATGCGCGCGTCCGCGCGCCGGGCGACGAGCCGGCTCACCCTCTGCTGAATCCCGCTCAGGCGCGTGTAGCGCCCGCTGCGCTCGCCGACGATGCCGAGCAGATCGCTGCCCCTGAACGTGACGACGAGCGGGAGCCGCTTCGGGAGCGCCACCAGCCCGCTCTGCCCGAACTGCGCGTGGACCAAATCGTAACGCTCGCGCCGCAGTTTGAGTCGCAGCCGCGCCCAGGCCCGCGCGTAGTTGAAAGGGTTCTTGGCGCTGTAGAAGGCGAAGACTTCCACGTCAACGCCCGCGGCGCGCAGGAAGTCCGCCTGGCGCTTGACGAAGTGCGCCGTCTTGGACTGGCCCGGCCCAGGCCACTCGGACGTGACCATCAAAACGCGCAGCGGCTTATCCATTGACAACTCCCTGCCCGACGACGCCTCGGCCCGTCGCGCCCGCCGACCGCGGCCCCCTGTAGCGCCCCAGCCACCCGGCCCGCAGGTGGTAAGGGCTGATGAGCCGGCTGGAGAAGCGTTCTTTGTAAGCCGAGAGCGCAGGGTCGAAGCCCGCGCTGTTGTCGTTCTCCAGCGGCACGCCCTCGCGCAGGTAGGCTTGCGCCGCGCGCTGCCACATGTAATGGCCCAGCCCGGAATAGTCGAACATCGAGCGGCTCAGGACCGCGGCCCAGTAGTTTTCCGACAGGCGGCAGGTGACCAGAAAGCCGCACAACTTGAGCGTCCTGCGCGCCGGCACCGAGGCCGTCTCGCAAAAGGGGGCCAGGGCGCGGAACACACGCACAAGGTCGTGGTCGTCGCGGCAGGCGTCGGCGAGCGAGACGACCGCCTCGGCTTCGGCGAACCGCTCGGCCTTAAAACCCTTGCGCCGCTCGAAGTCCGAGTACCACTGGCGGTTCAGATCGAGAAGCTCGCCCGCCTCGCCGACGCCCTCTTCGACGGTGACGCCCATCGCCTCAAGCTTCCTCACGTCGTGGCGATAGGCTTTGACGCGGCGGCCCGGCAGGTGGGCCAGAAACTCCGTCTCGCAGACGTACTCGGGATAGCGGCTCGGGCGGTTGGGCATGTGCGGGACTTCGAGAAAGTCAGTCACCCTGCCGCCCTTGCGGACCAATTCGACGGCGGCGGCGAGGAAGGCTTGCCGGTCGCCCGTCAGCGGCAGCACGTAGTGACGCCTGCGGTTCGTCACGAGCAAAAACTCGGGCCGCTCTTCCGCGCGGAACCCCTCGCGGCATCTGCTGTAGAGCAGCGGGAAGGCCAGCTGCGCGAAGTTCATCCCGAGCGCGTCCAGGTTACGGTAGATGTCCCGCTTGTGCTCCCTGAACAGGCGCAGGAACTCTTCCGCGCAACCGGCACGGGCCGACTGCCGCGCCGCGGATTTCTTCAGGAGCGAGATGAGAGAAGATTTCGTCAGCACGATTCTTCAAAGATTCGAGATTTCAAATTCGAGATTTCAAACTTGGGAGTTTGATCCTGCCTCACCTGCTCGCGCCTGTGCGAATCCGCCGCGTGACCCTCGACGGGTTGCGCGGCGCTCGCGATTGCGGCGGCCAGGCGCTGCCTCGTCCTGCGGCCGCGAAAAGCCTGCTGCCAGCGGTAGCCGCGCTCGGCCAGCATGCGCACGCGCAGGAGCCAGCGGTAGCGGCTGCGCACCCAGCGGTACTTGCTCACCCCAAGCTCGGCCCCGAACTTCGCCTTGAAGTCGCCGCGCCCCATGAAGTCAACGTGGTCGCAGCCCAGCTCCATCGCGCGCTTCATCACCGTCCACGTCATCAGCTCCGTCGGCCTGTACCAGCGATAGCGCGTGCGGTGCGCCCACATCCAGAGCAGCAGCTCCCTGCCCTCGACCGTGAACGTCCCCGTTGCGATTGAGGGGCCGCCGTCCGGCAGGTGGACCGAGACGGCCAGGAGGTTCCCGCTCTCTTTCATGTGCCGGAAGAATTCGAGCGCGCGCTTCTTCGTGAACGGGATGGCGTTCCCGCCGCGCGCGTAAACCTCGACCAACTGGTCGTAGTGCTCGTCAACGAAGCTCTCGTCCTCCTCGAACTTGACGACGAGGCCGAGCTTGAGCGCGCGCTTGACGTTGCGCCGCGCGCTCTCCTTGAGCCTCCTCATCGTCGCGGCCTCGTCGTCCGGGAACATGGGCGCGCTGAAAGTCGCCGTCGGCTTACACTGAAAGCCCGTCGCCTCCATCACCCCCGCGTCGAGCCCGTCGCTCAGCAGCTCTATGTGGTGGACGCCGTAATTTTTTTCGAGGTAGCCGACGAGCGCCGGCACCATCTCGCGCGCCGAAAGACAAGCGGGGTCGAACACGGGGCCCATGCTCAGCGTCTGCCAGCCGGGGAGCGGGGAGCCGAACAATTTGAGCGGCCCCATGTTGACCAGGAATCCGGGCAGGCAGCCGACGACACGGCCCTCCTTTTCGTAAACGAGGTAGAGCGGCTTGCCTTTCACGCAGGCTTCGAGAGAGCGCATCCAGCCCAGCTTGTGGACGACGCGGTAATTCTCGAAGCCCGTCACCAACTCGTCCCAGCCCGCCAACTCCTCCGGGCCGGCCTCTCTAATCACAACGTTCGTTTTCATTAAGGGGAAGTCTCCAACACCGCAGGCGAAGTTAAAAACCTGCTTCCTGACTTTGAACTTTTGACTTTAGACTCTGGGCCAATTTTTTCGACTGGCCCTGAGTCCGCCAGGCGAGGAATTCTCTGAAGCCCCCGGCCAATTCGCCGACGCCGGGCCAGGGGTCGCTCGTGCGCCAGAGTTCGAGGCGAGTGCCCGCGGGCTGCGGCCCGAACAGCTCCTTGATTCCCTGCATCACCGTCGGGTACTTGCCTGGGTAGCCGGCGGGCGCACCACGCAGGATGCGCGCGAATCGCTTGAGGTCTCCCCACAGCCAGCGCAGGGTGACGCCCTCCGCGTACTCAGGCGCTGGCTCGACCCGTTGGCCCTTGAGGATGGCGACCCAGAGCAGGGGGAAGTTGACGCCCGCGTCCACGCCCAACTGAAGCGAGCCCCAGAAGCGGCCGTTGACTTCCATCAGGCATGGCTCGCTCGTGCCGTCGTCCCGAAACTCGACCATCGCGGGCCCGTGCCACTTCAACTCCGAGAGCAGCCGCTCGGCCGGCTCTCTCAATCTGGGCTCAAGCCTGATGGACCGGCGCAGACTGCTGCCCGAGCCCGAGGGCCGCGTGTCGCGCAGGCGCTCGTGCGCGAACCAGGCGACGACGCGCCCGTGCTCGCAGAGCGTGAAGACGCCCTTGCCCTGGCCCGCGACGTACTCCTGTATGAGCGGCCAGTCCGATTGCTGCCTGTGCGCCTCGATTTCACGCGCGAGGTTTGCGCGCTCGCTGACGTAGGCGGGCGAGAGTGTCCGCGAAAAGTCGCGGCCGTCCCAGGCGTTGCTCCAGCGCGGCTTGACGACGCAGGGCAGGCCGATTGCTTCCGCTGCTTCGAGCGCCTCGCCGAGGGACCGGGGCGCGCGGCTGCGCGGGATGCGCACGCCGCACGCTTCGGCGCGCGCGAGCGTCTGCGCCTTGTCGAAGGCGGGCAGGAGCAGTTCTTCCGGCGCGCAGCCGACGACGACGCCTTCGGCCTCCCACGCCGCGCGCTCCGCGTTCAGGAGCACGCACGAGCGTTCCGTCACGGGGAGCACCAAGCGGACGCCCTGCTTTTTGGCCCACTCGCGCAGGGCGGCGAAGGCTTCCGTGCTCTGCCTCTCCAACTTGAAGTGCGCGCGGCAGTGGCGCGACCACTTAGCCAGGGGCGAGACGCGGTGGCTCGCGGCCAGCACTTCGTGGCCCGCAGCGCCGAGCGAGCGGACGCACGCCAGCGCCTGGTTCGTGTGCCCGTCGAGGATGAGGATTCGTTCTCGTGAAGTCATAAATTTCGATTCGCGACCCGCAAGTGATCCGCCAGCCGGTAGGTCGCCAGCGCGCCCGCGGCTTTGGCTTTGACGACGCCGGGCGCGTCCAGCCCGTACGCCTCGATTCGCGGGAGGCGAAAGAGGTCGCCTCCCGCCTGTGCCAATCCGAGGTCGGTCGTCACGGCCAGTTCGTAGCCCGCGCCGCGCACGGCCTCTACGTACTCAGCCGACACGTCCTTCAGCCTCGTGCTCCCGTAAGGGTAGGCGTAGGCGCGGGCCTGAGTTTGGCCCAGTCGCGCGCGCAAGGCGGCGCGCGACGCTTCGGCCTCTTCCCTCATCTCGGACGGCGTGAGAGTGCTCCCGCGCAGGTGCTTCTCGCCATGCGCGCCGACGTGCACGAGGCCGGAGGCCACGCACGCCTCCAGCTCGTCCCACGTCATCGCGCGCCAGGCGTCGGCGCGGGCGCGCGCCCTGTTCTTCTGCGACCACTTGTCGAACGGCATCGGCTCCACGTCGCCTATCAGACTCGTGACGACGAACGCGGTGGCCGGAGCACTGAAGCTCTTCAGGACCGGCAGCGCGTGCTCGTAGAAGGAGGCGTACCCGTCGTCGAACGTCAGACAGACGAGCGGCCTCGAAGCAGCCGGCCGGGTTGCGAGCCTCTGCGGCAGTTCGAGAAGTGGCACAAACTCGGCGACCTCGGAGAGCGCGCTGATCTGTCGGCCGAACAACTCGGGCGTGACGTTCCAGTCGTCAACCTGCGGGTCCACGAAGTCGAGCTGCGCGATGCGGTGGTAGTAAAAGATGCAAGCCTGCGCGCGGGCCGACTGCGTGCCGAAGGCTTTCGCCACGACAGCGCCCCAGCCCGCCGTCTGCTTGACCGCCCGCTTCAGAGTGTTGCGCCCGATCATCAGTTGACAGACTTTCTGGCGATGGCCGCCGCCGCGACGAAGGGCGTCAGGCAGAGCCGGCTTAAAGATTTCCAGTTCCCCGCGAGCGCGGCCGAGCGGAACATTTTCAGGTAAACCTTGCGCGCGACCCGCAGGTGCGGGAAGCGGTACGCGCCGCCCGCGAACTCGACGCGCCCCCACCCGCTCGTGACCAGGGCCTTGCCTTCATCTTCCGTCAACAACTCTTCTCCGAAGATGTCGGCGTGAATCTGGTTGACGTAAGTCAGGTAGCAACTGAGCCCCGGCAGCGCGCCGAACTTTTGCGCCGTCCGCAGGACGTAATCCCAATCGAGCGCGCCGCTTCTCAACGTCGCGATGGTGTTGACGACGGGTGCGAGTCGGATGCTGCTCCGGCCGTAGACGCGCTGCGTCGCCTCCACGACGAGCAGGTCTTCCGGCGACGGCATGCTGAACTCCGCCCCTTCGACGGGGACGCGCCGCGCGTTCCTGATGAGCACGGCGATGAACGAGTCGTGCTCGCCGTAGGCCCACATGCGGCCGTGATGAATGTCCAGCTTCGCCTTCGAGCCGTGCACGCTGTAGCAGCGGGCGGCGGCCAGCCTGTCCGTCAGACTCCGCTTGTGCGCGACGACGCTCAGGCCCTTGAGGACGACGGCGTCCACGCTTGTCGAGCGGCCGAGCACGTAGAGGTCAACGTCGTCGCCCATGTCCGGGTGGTGGTGGAAAGCCTTCGCGAGAATGAACGGGACGCCCGCCTCTTCGCACGCGCGGCTGACGTGCCGCACGAGTCGCATCTTCTCGTCATTCAACCGCCGCTCTGCTTCAACCGCCGCGGCGAAAGACGAGGGCGGGCGCACGCCCGCGCCTTGCAGCCGCTCTGACAGGCGCACGAGGACGACGTTGCGCCGGCTGATGCGCGCGAGGTCTTCCCAGGCGACTCCGTCCGGCAATCGGGCCGGCGCGTCGTCGTCCAGAAGCAGCCTCAGGATGAAGGCCGCGCACGTTTTTTCGCTCAGTGTCACGCGGTCATCCTCTCCAGCACTATTTGCTCAAGGCGCGTGCGCGTCGCCCCTAAATCGTCGCCGCCCGCGAGCACCACCGCCCCGCCGTTCTTCGGGAACAGCTCCTGGTACGAGAGTCGGCGGCGGCTGAGGTAATCAACCGAGTGCTCGCCCTTGCGCGCGAAAGCCTCCTCGGGGCTGATGTCAACGAGGACGGGGACGGTGGGCCGCGGCGTCAGCCTGGAGAGCAGGCGCACGCCGCGCCGTCTGTGCCGCCCGTCGGCCACGTCCACCAGCGTATCGTAAAAATATCGGTCCATGATGAGGACGCGCTTTTTGACCTTCTCTATGTAGAGGCGGTAGCAGAGAAAAATCACGAGGTCGAGCGGGTAGACGCAGAGCCTCAGCGACTTGTTCCAAGCGAGCGCGGACTTCAGGCGCGCTCCCTTGCTCTTGCCCTCGCGCGGCGCGTGCGCGCGCTTCGTCTCCGGCACGGACTGCTTGTCACGGCCCATTCTCTTCACCACCGCGCGGGCGCACGCGAGCAGGCCGATGTCGTAATACATGTGATAGACCGCGACCCGCTTGTCTCGCCTCTCCAGGCTCTCGCGCAGGCACTCCGCGAGCGTGGACTTCCCCGACCCGTCCAGTCCTGAAAAAGTAATCAGCATTAGAGAGTGTTCGAGACTGACGGGCTCAACGCCTTTGCGGCTTTGCGCCTGAGCATGAGTGATCTGGTTTTCTCACGCCAGGGCGCGAAGGCGCTAAGGAAAGCCGGACGCTGGTAATGAATGCTGGCGACGGCGTAGGCCATGACGAGCCAGTGCAGTTTGTTGAAGAGCCAGAGGCCGCTCATGTTGGCGACGAGCACGGCCGTCAGCATCGCCAGCGGGAGGACGCCATGCGGGCCGCGCCGCGACTTCCACGCGGCCCAGACCGCGAGCCCCGTCCCCAGGAAGAGGGGAATCGCCCCCGCCAACCCGGTTGACACCAGCCCGTAGAGGATCAGGTTGTGCGGGTTCTTCGTGTCCTCGTCAATGTGGCCCAGCCGCCCGCCCAATTCGTAAGTGCTCTCGATTGCGCCCCAGCCCAGGAGCGGCCGCTCCAGAAACATCTGCCACGCGGTCGGGTAAATCTCCTCGCGCCGCGCCAGGTCGCCGTCTTCGAGCGTCTTCTCGAACCGAATCCGCGTGCCCTCGAACTGGAAGCCGACCCAGACCAGGAAGGCCAGGACGAAGAGGACGCCGAGCACGTTCCTGAGCCGCGTCAGAAAGCTCCGCCCGTTGAGGACGAAGACCATCAGGCCGGCGGCCAGGGCCAGCAGCCCGCCGCGCGAGCCCGTCTCGACGACGGCGATGCTGACCATGCCGACGAGCGGCCAGACCAGGAAGCGCGGCCTGACGAGGCTTTTGGTCCGGCCGTAAGTGAGCCCGATGGCCGCGAGCACGCCGAGCGTCAGGATGCGCGCCAGGTTGTTCGGGTGGAAGCCGAAGGCCGTGACGCGCTCGGCCTGCGCTCCGATGTCTGTGGGCTGCGCCGCGACGCCCAGGACCTGCAAGAGCGAGAGCGCGCCGCAGGCGACGACGAGCATCAGCAGCGCCGTCCGCGCCACGCGCTCGTCGCGCATCAGGCTGAAGGCGATCCAGCTCAGGACCGTCAACTGCGAGAGGAGGATGATCTTGCCGACCACCTCCCCGCGATACGCGGACGGCTCCAAAGGAGCGATGGCGACGGAGAAATAGAGGTAGATGAAGAAGCACCAGAACGCGCGCGGCGGCCAGCGCAGGAAGAGGCCCGGCTGGAGCAGCGTCGTCATCAGCAGTAACGCGCCCAGGATGGTCGGCGGCTCCAGGAAGCCGGAGTCAACCGTCTCGAACGGCAGCGAGAACACGAACGCATAGAACACCCACCGGATGGCCGGCGCGATGGCGCACGACTCGGCCGCCGCCGCGGGCCGCCCGCGCCACGCCCTCACGCGCTCGTCCCGCACGACGCGCTCCTCACGCACGCCGACCGCGACCGCTCCCTCCGACGCCGGGACGAGGCTGACTGGAATCTCTACTCTCATTTGTTAAAGCAGGTGATCAGTGATAAGTGATAAGTGATAAGTGATAAGAGAAAGAAAGACGGTTTTTACTTAGAGCCTGTTTGAACACTCGTCCGCGGCCCGCCGTCCTTTGCGTCTTTGCGCCTTTGCGTGAGACTTTCCTTTCGTCACGAATAACTCACGCAAAGGCGCAAAGACGCAAAGGAAAAGTTTTCAAACAGGCTCTTATCACTCATCACGGTGTTTTGACGCTCACCGTGTTGCTGTAGGCCGAGCTGCCCGCGTCGTTGTAGGCGCGGACCTTGTAGTAATAAGTCGTGTTCGCGGCGCGGCCCGTGTCCGTGTAGCTGGTCGAGTTGGGGCCGGGGTGCACGATATCTGTGTAGGTGGCGGCGTCGGTCGAGCGGTAAACCTTGAACGCCTTCTCGTCCGTCGAGTTGTCCGTCCAGGTCAGCGTGACCTGATTGCTCGACGGCGCGGAGGCCGCCAAGTTCGTCGGCGCGGCCGGCGTCGTCGTCGCCGTCGGGAACGTCGTCGCCGCCGCCGTGTTCGAGTTGGCCGAGTCGCCGAAAGAGTTGGTCGAGCGCACGTAGTAGTAAAACTTCGTGTTCGCGGCCCGTCCGGTGTCCGTGTAGCCCGTCACGTCGGCGGCGGTCGTGACGATGCGCGTGAAGTTGACGCCGTCGAGCGAGCGATAGACCTTGAAGCCGGTCTCGTTCGACGAATTGTCCGCCCACGCGAGGTCGATGTAACCGACCGAGATGGCCGTCGCCGAAAGATTGCTCGGCGCGGCGGGCTTCGTCGCGCTGACGGTCGTCGTCGCCTGCGTCTCGTTCGTGTAGCCGGAATCGCCGCTGTCGTTGAAGGCGCGCACGCGGTAGCGGTAAGTGGTGTTGGCCGCCAGCCCCGTGTTGCTGTAGCCGTTCGCGTTGGCCGCGGTCTCGGCTATCTCCGCGAAGTTCGTGCAAGACGCGCCCACACAACGTTCGACCAGAAAGCCGCTCTCGCTCGAAGAGTTGTCGATCCAGCTCAGGTTAATCTGGCTGTTGGAGACGGCCGCCGCAGTCAGGTTCGACGGCGCGAGGGGAGCGCCGAGCGTGGTCGTCGCGGACGCCGTGTTGGTGTAGGCCGACCCCTGGTCCGCGATGAAGGCGCGCACGCGGTAGTAGTAAACGGTGGCGGGCTGAAGGCTGATGTTCGAGTAGGCGTTGATGTTCGGCCCGACCGTCGCGATGCGCGCGAAGTTCACGCCGTCCGGCGACTGCTCGACCTGGAAGCCGTCCTCGTTCGTCGCGTTGTCGGTCCAGGCGAGATTGATCTGGCTTGGCGAGACCGTCATGGCCGAGAGGCTCGTCGGGGCGTTCGGCACGGCGGCGTTGTGGCTCAGGCTGTAGGAGTCTATGACCGCGCCGCGCCGCGTGATGAACTGAAAGCTCAGAGTGGTGGAAGTCACCGTCACCCGCATCGCGCCGTAGTCGGAGCCGTAGCGCACCATGCTCCCTTCGACCGCCGTGTCGAAGGAGCCGAGGCTCTCGCCGCCGAGCCCGTTCGTGACGTAGGGGAAGCCGTCCTTGAGCACGCGCTCGTAAACGTGCGCGTGGCCGTTGAAGACCGCGTCCGCGCCCCACTCGCGGTAAGGCCATTGGAGGTTCGTGTAGGACGTGCGCGACGAGTAGGGTCCGTGGTGCAGGACGACGATCTTCCAGGGCTCGGCCGCGATGGCGAGCTGCGTCTGGAGCCACTGCGCCTGGACGGAAGTGCTCTTGTACCCGTCCGGCTCGCGGCTGTCGCTGTCAATGACGAAGAAGTGAATGGGGCCGCGCACGAAGTCGTAGTAACGCTCCTTGCCCGGCAGCGTGAAGTAGCTGAGGTAGGGCGAGAGCGGCGCGCCGGTCTTGTTATCCCAATCGTGATTGCCGACGGCGGGCCAGAAGCGATTCGTCGTCGCCCCGGCACCGTAAGAGCCCGCGTAGGGGTAGATGAAGTCGTGATAGAACTGCCCGATGGTCTTGTCAATCGTCGCCGCCTCGCCGTCCGGGTAGTTGTTGTCCCCGACGGTGATGATGAAGCTCGGGTTCCAGCCCTTGACGAGATTCGCCACGTCCCGCTCGTTGGTCGAGCCCGAGCCGAAGTCGCCGATGACGGCGAAGGTGATGGGCGTCTCCTGGGCCGCAGAGCGCGAGCCCGTGCTCGAAGTCTGGACGAGGAGAAACCCGAGGAGCAGGAGCCCGAAGACGAGCAGGCCGACTCTCCACCTCGCGTATCGCAACGGGCCGCCGGCCGCCACCAGCTTTTCGTTCATCACCGTTTCTCCCTCATCGAGAACAGTCAGTGCGCGGAGCGCAAAGTGCGGACCATCATCAGGCGCTTGACGAGCGGCCCGCGGTCGTCCGCGTTCAACCCCGTGAAGAGGGCGGCGATGAGGGCGAGGCCGAAGCTCGCGCCGCCGCAAAGGAACCACACGACCCAGTTGTTGACGACGAGCAACTGGCCCAGGTAGGTCGAGCCGGCGAACATCAGCGCCATCGCCAGTCCGGGCCGGATGAACGCCCGCCACGGCAGGCCGCCCGGCTGCTCAAGCTGGCGGTTGACGATGAGAGGGTAGGCGACCGAGAGCAGGAGCCTCCCCGCGATCATCCCCAAACAGAGGCCGACGATTCCCCAGCGCGGAATCAAGAGGGCGCTCAAGCCGATGGAGAGGACGGAGGCTATCGCCCCGACGACGACCTTCCCGCGCATTTGCAGCGTCAGGTCAATCACGAAGGCGTCGTTGCGAATGAAGATGAGCTGCACCATCAGCAGCACGATGAGCAAATTGGCCCAGGCCCCCGCGTAGTGCTCGGGGCCGACCCAGAGATTGATGAACGAGCGGTTGCAGAGGAGGATGGCCGAGCCCATCGCCGTCAGCACCACCCAGCTCATCTTCATCATCTCGGCCCGCAGCCGCGCCGCTTTCTCGTACTGCTTGAGGCCGATGACGCCGCCGAGGCCCGGCGTCACCGCGCCGAGCAGCATCGAGGTGATTTGCAAGAGCGTCAGCGCCGCGTAGCCGGTCAGTGAGTAGGTCGTCACGGCCGAGGTCGTGGCAACGACGCCGAGGACGATGAAATCTGACGCCATCAGGAGGCGATTGATGGAGGTCCAGGCGAACCACCAGATGCTGAGCTTCATGAAAGAGCGGACTTCCGCCCGGCGCGGCTTCGCGATCCCGAACCACGGGACGTACTTCTTGACGACCATCCAGTAGAACGCGCCGGCCAGAGCACCGAGGATGACCTGCGCCCCGGCCAGCCCGACGAGCCCCGCGCCGACGTAGAACGCCCCGGCGGTGAGCACCCCGCCGACTATCTCCAGGCTCGCCTGCAAGCCCATGCGCTTGTAGCCGAGGTTCATCCCGCGCAGCACGGACTCGGGCAGCGCGACCAGGTTGGTGACGAGGAATTCCAGGACCAGAAGCGCGATGGCGAGCCGCACTATCCAGTACATCTCGGCCGGTACTTTGGTGACGACCGGCGCGACCCAGACGAGCGCCCCGCCGACCAGCACGATGACGGGCAGGAAGACTATCCAGACGCCGAGCGCGCTCCCGACGTGGCGGCGCTTCATCTCGTCGTCGTCAATGGCCTGGTCGTGCGCGATGACCCACTTGAGCGCCTGCGTCGGCCGGCCGTCCGCGGCCTGCATGTAGGTCACGAGCCGGCTCAGCATCTGCCAGACGCCGAAGAGTGAGCGGCCCAGCCCCGCCACCAGGATCGGCGTCACAATCGAGAGGACGATAATCTTCGCGCCGTAATCGAGGAGGATCGAGAAGGCGTTGAGGTAAGCCTTCTGCGTCAGCCCCTTCGAGGGTTTGCGTTCTGCCGTTTCGTTCGCGGTCTGGATGTCTACGCTGGCGGTCGCCATCTCTTGTCAGATTCCCTCTTGCATGCCGGCGAGTATCTGGTCGGCCATCTCTTCCAAAGACTGGTGCTCGGTGCTGAACCTGATGACCTTGAGGCCGTGGCGCGCGGTCAGCTCCGAGATGACGCGCTCGTAAGAGTCGCGGTAGCGCGCGAGGAAGGCGAAAATCTCCGCGTCCGACTTGTCCTTGACGCGGTGCGCCTTGCCGCGCGTACGTATCCGCTCGGCCAGCACTTCGTCCGGCGCGTCGAGCCAGATGACCGCGTCGAGCCTGCTCGCCCAGCGGCTCAGGAGGCTCTGCGTCCACGCGTCCAGATGATTGCTCCGGCCGTTGCCGTTCCTGTTGCCCTTTGCGTTGTCGCCGAAGGCGAGCAGCTTCACGAGCGCGAAGATGGTCCCCTCGTCCAGGAGCAGCGTCCGGTAGCTCTTGGAAGACTCGCGCCCGAGGAGCTGGTGGAGGGCGCTCAGGCGCACGATGAGCTTGACCTCGTCGCGGCGTATGCGCCCGCGGCTCCTGTAGAGTCCGACGAACCGCGGGAGCGAGAGCAGCGCGTTCAGGCAGAGCAGAGTCGGGGGCAAGCCCCACACGCTCAGGCCCGTCCGCATGCTGCGGTCGCGCTCGCGCAGGACCTTCGTCAACGTGCTCTTGCCCGCGCCCGCGGGACCGACGATTTCGGCGACCATCCTTTGTTTCATACCGTCCTTGCTCACAAATTCTTCCAGACGAGGGACTGAATCTCGGCGCGCACCGTCTCAAGCGGCTGGCCCGTGTCCACGACGTATGCGCGCGTCCCGCGCCAGTCAACTTCCCACAACTCGCGCGAGCGTGAGCGCACGTGCAGCTCGCTCTCCTCGGTCTTCCGCCGCACGGCCGCCTCCGGGTCGAGCCTGAGCACGACCAGCACGTCCGGCGGCATGATCTCCGCGTAACACCTCGCCTCGGCCCTGAGCAGAAATCTCACGAGCCGATTCTTCCGCCCCTCTTCGACCGCGCGCCCGATGTTCGGCCCGTCCATCAATTGTATTTGCGGGACCGGGTAGCGGTCACAGACACTGATGCCGCCGCCCGTGGCGAACCTGCGCGCCCTCGCGTAGAGCCTGCGGCGGTCGCGCCCGGCGCAGACCCAGCGGAGCAGTTGAAGGTAGCCTGGGAACGCGCGCGCGCCGCCGTGTTTCAACGCGTCGAGGTTCGCGGCGTAGCTCTTACTCAAGCCGCGGCGGATTCTGAGCGCGACGATGACCGCGAGCGTGAGAGGTGAGCGCGGCGGCTTGCCGACGTGAAACCTGCGGACGACCAATTTTTTAGAGAGCCAGCGCGACAGCTCTTTCGTGCAAGTCGTCTTACCCGAGCCGTCGCCGCCGACGAGCGCGACAATCGCGCCCCCGTTCGTCAGCCGCTTGCGCGAAGACTTCCTCAGGACGCGCTCGCGCACAAGCCTCTCCGCCTGGCGGAAGGGTTTTAGAAGCGTGTCGGCCAACTGCGTCCGGCGGCCGTGCGCGCGCAGGCGGCGTCGCAACTCGCGCTTGACGGCAGCCCGCCCCCAAGCCCCGCGCCCCGCGCGCAGAGACTCGACGCACGCGCCGAAGAACGACGCGTCAATCACGGGCAGGTGCTCTCCCAGGACGGCGAGCACCCTGGCGCGGTCGCTCTGCGCTTCGAGTTCTTCCAGTTCCTTTCGCACGGAATCGGAAGGCGACTTGCCGCGCACGCGGCGCAGAGCGGTTTCCGCGGCCGTGTACTTCAAGACCATACGCAGGACGTAGAGGACGAACTCGAACTCGGGCGCGGGCGTGGGCGGCAAGCCGTCAGGCCCGGCGGCGGATTCGAGGTAAGGCTTCTCGACGGGCAGGCGGTAATTCTTCGTCAGGTCGTGGCCCAGAACGAGCTGGTAGTGGACGTGCAGGTGGACGAAGCGCCCGGCCGCCGCGTCGAAGCCATAGAAGTTCAGAATGCCAGGCACTTCGCGGTCGCGCGGGGCCTCGGCCTGCTTGAAGCCGAGGCCCGTGATGGCGCTCGTGAAAGCGGCGGCGTCGCTTCTGTCAACGAGCAGGTCGAGGTCGCCTTCGCCCTTCAGCCACTCTCCGAGCTTCCAATTGCTCTTCCAATGACAGTAAGAAACTTGACGCGCCGCAAGCTCCGCGCACAGCCGCGCGATGAGCGGGATGGCTTGCGCCTCGTCGTCGCGCCCGCTGCGTGCCGACACTTCCGCCGGGAACTCGACCACCGTCGCCGGCACCGCCAAACTGTTTTCGGCCCGCGCCGCTGTTGCTCTCAATGCTTGCCCGCTCGGAAGGTTCAACGCTTCGTCCATTTTTTTTACGAGGAATTTACGGGATGAGAATTTGAAACTTCAAAGTTGAAATCTCAAACTCTTTTCGTCAGTCCTTCTCGCTGTAATAATCGTAGTCGTAGTTGACGCCCTTGGCGTTGTTGAGGACGACGCCGTAGATGTTCGCGCCGACATCCTGCAAGACCTGATAAGCCTGGCGCACGGTGTCGCGCATGCTCTCGCCGCTGTTGACGACGAGCACTACGCCGTCAACGAGCGCGGAGAGCAGGACGCCGTCGGCGAAGTAGGCCACGGGCGGCGAGTCGATGACGATGTAGTCGTAGGTGAAGCGGAAGGTGCTGATGAGCTTGCGCATCTGGTCCGACCCGAGGTACTCCGTCGCGTCGGGCACGACCGGCCCCGAGGTGAGCACGTCCACGCCGCTCTTCTCGTGATGCTTGATGACCTTCAGCGCCTCTACGTCGCCGACCTCGTCCGAGAGAATCGTGCTCAGGCCGCCTTCGTTTTCGAGTCCGAAGATTTTATGCAGGCGCGGCTTGCGCATGTCGGCGTCAATCAGGAGCACGAGCGCACCCGTCCGCGCGAGGCTGATGGCCGTGTTGACCGCCATCGTCGTTTTGCCCTCGCCGGGGACGCTCGACGTGACGAGCAACGACTTCATCTTCGCGTGCCCTTTGGACAGGAGCATGTGCGTGCGCAACTGCCTGTAGGCTTCCGTCAGCGGCGCGGGCGCGTTCCCGTTCAGCAGCAGCTCGTGGTGGTGACCGTTGCCGTTGCCGTTCGACTTCGGCGAGATGATGGAGGGCAGGAGCCGCCGCGCGCGCCCGCCGACCGCCGGGATGCTGGCGAGCATCGGCAGCGGCAGAATCCTCTCCACGTCGTCCGCCGAGTGCACGGAGTTGTCCATGTAGCCGAGGAAGACCGCGAGGCCGACGCCGAAGCCGAGCGAGAGCATGAAGGCGATGCCCGTATTCAAGAGCCGCTTCGGGCCGACGGGTGCCTGCGGCGTGATGGCGTGGTCGTTAACGTGTATGTTGTTGCGCAGGCCCGCCAGTATCGCCTCATTCTCCTTGCTCCGCTGCATCATCCCGTCGAGCAGGTTCTTGTTCGTCTGTATCTCCTGCTCCAGGATGCGGTAGTTGATGGCGGCCTCGTTCTGCGTCAGCGTCTCGCCGCGCTGCCGCTCGAAGTCGGTTCGCAACGACTGCTCGCGGGCCAGCGCCTGACGGTATTTCGTCTCAAGGTTCATCTTGATCGAGGAGGTCGTCTGCTGCCGCGTCTCCTTAACCTGCTTTTCCAACTCCTCAATCTGCCGTATCACCTCCTGGTTTTCCGGCCACTTGTCCGTGTTATCAACTCGCAGCTGCGCCAGTCTTTGACGCAACTCGTTGAGTCTTGCATCGAGCATGTTCGCGTCCTTGGCGGCGTCAATCGCCAGGGCCTCGACCGCGCCGGGCCGCTGCGCCGCGCGGTAGGCGGCCTCGGCCAGCTTGAGGTCGTTCTGTGCTTCGAGCAGTTGGCGGTTGAGCCCGGAGAGCCGCTCGACCACAGTGTTCTGCGTCGGGTCGAGCGTGGTGATCTGGTGGTTGCGCCCGTACTCCACGAGCTGAGTCTCCTGCGTCCGAATCTGGCCCTGTAACTCCTTGATGCGGTCCTGGAGGATGTCCGTGGTGGCCGTGTTGGCCTCGGTCTTTCTTTCGAGGTTCGAGAGGACGAAGGCGTCCGCGATGGCGTTGACGACGCGCGCGGCCAAGCGGCGATCCGGGTGGCTGAAGCTGACGGTGATTAGCCGCGTCTCTTTAATCGGGAGGCGAATCTCCTTGACGGGGTCCACCTTGAGGTTGGTCCTGAGCGCGTCCACGTAAGGCGCGAGCCGCGTGTCCTCTTCCATGTCTTCGGCCGACTGCGGGGCCGGGGTCGCCGACGGGGGGAGGCTGAAGGCAGGGTCGTTCTCCAGGTTGAGCGTCTTGACGACGCGGCGGAGTAGCCGGTCGCCGGTCAGGATTTGGAGCTGCGTGTTGAAGTAGGCAGGGTCGTTGACGGGGCTGACGACGACGGAGCCGTTCCTGTTGCTGGGCAGCGCCTCGTTGACGGTTTCGAGGTCAACCTGGACCTGCGCCCTCGCCTCGTAGAGGTTCGGCTGGTAGGCCATGTAAAGGCCGACGAGCGCCGTCGCGAGCAGGGTGATAGCGGCTATCAGCCAGAGCCGCTCGCGCACCGAGCGCAGGAATTTTCGGAGGTGCTCCTTGTCTTCCGCGTTCGGCTCACTGTAGCCGTAGCCGTAGCCGTCCGCCGCCGGCTGATGGAAGTCAGGCTCGGCGGGCTCGCGCACCTCCAGGGCTCTCGTTTCAATCAGCTTGAGATTATTTTTCATCACGTTATCCTCGGCTAAAAGGGGGCGCGCGCCGCTTCAGCGAATGATCTGCACGGGGAGTCGGGCGGCGGAGGGGACGAGGCCGTTGAGCAGGTTGCGCCAGAAGCGTTTGCCGCCGGCGACCGGCACTTCGATGATGTCGTTGGCCTGGAGCGCCACGTCCTCCGACTGGTGTTGGCCGATGGCCTTCAGGTCAACGAAGAACTCCATCTTGCCGTTGGTGCGCGGGTCGTTTCGGACGACGCGAACGCGGTTGCTCTGCGTGTCGGGCAGCGTGCCGCCGACCATCGCGATGGCCTGCGTGACCGTGACCTTGTCCCGGAGCGGGATGGTCGAAGGCTTGAGGACGTTGCCGACGACGAAAGCCTGCTCGGCCTCCGTGAGCGTGACCACGTCGCCCGGCCTGACGTAAGGGTTAGAGCGCGCGTCGCCCTGCATGAGTTCGCTCAACTTGTACGAGTTGACGGGCGAGGCTTCCGCGCTCGCCGCCGGCAGTTCGCATGTGAAAGGCGGCGCGTTGTGTATCACCTGGACGGTGCGGCCCGCGCGCTCGGCCGGGCCGCCCGCGAACGCGAGCAGCTCAAGCAAGCGGACGCGCCTTTGCAGCTGGAAGCGGCCGGGCGTGTTGACTGCGCCCATGACGGCCACGGGCTGCGAGTTGTACTCTTTAACGAAGACATCAACCTGCGGGTTCTTCTGGTATTCGAGGTAGAGGCGCGCGATCTCCTGTGCCAATTCGCTCTCGCCGCGGCAGGCCGCCTGAATCTCGGTCTCGATCAGCGGCATGCGAATCATGCCGTTGCCTTCCACGCGCACGGCCTCGCGCGACAGCTGCGGGCGGTTGAAGACGCGGACCTCCAAAACGTCGCCCACGCCTATGCGGTAGCGGTCGTCCGCCTGCGACATGGGCGCGCGGGCCGTGCCTCCGCCCGCGGCCGGTGCCCTCAAGGTGTCAGTCGTCTGCTGCGCGCGGGCCGCGAGCGCCGCGAAGGTGAGCGCCGCAGAGAGCGCGCAGGCGCGGAAGAGAATCCTGCTCGCCTGACGCGTTCGGGGGTTCTGCTTTCTCATAACTTCCTACTTTCTTGCCTTCCCCATCCGACGCGAGAGCAGCGCCTCGCGCAGGTGGTTGGGGCGTGCGAGGTTGAGGATTGTGTTACTGAAGATGACCATCAGCTCCTCGTGGTCGCGCACGAACGAGCCCGTCAGCGGGAAGTCGCCGGTCTTGACGACGACGCCCTCTCGGACCCATTGCCAGAACTGCGCCTGCGTCGTCCAGAACTGCTTCATGTCGCGGCAGACGACGAGCGCGGTACGCTTTTTCTTCTTCTTCCTCTCTTTTTTCGCGCTCAGTGGGCGACTTCCGTCAACTGCGGACACGTAGCACCTCCTCTGCGAGTCCTCCCGGCGCGACGCAGAAAAATGCCGGGACGTGACTGCACGAATACCCCAATGGGGGAAGCCTCTCAAGCGAGGCGGCGTCGGTTTTTGGTTGTTGATAACGAGAGAGCGTCGAAGCTCGGGGCCACGATATCTTTGGCGCTGCTCGTCGTCGGCTCAAGTGCCTCTTATGCTTTACATAAGAGGCTTAAAGCCGCCAGTTATCCAGCGGACGGGTGCTCTGGAAGTAAGAAACTAGAGGCTTTCGGCGCGACACACGGGCGAAGAGAAAGGCTTGCGGACACTCTTCGTCAGCGCCGAGGCTCGTTAAGCGGGTGAGCTTTACGGGGAAATCGGCATACGTGGATCCTTTCGTCTGCGCCGGCAAAGGATGATGACCAGGCCCTCTGGGAAATGCGCCTGTCGCTGCTCGGCCGGCTGGTGATAACTGCCGGGCGGACAATCCACCCGACGTTGGGGCAAGCACGAACGTTCAAGAACGCTGCGAGACGCGATCTTTCACTGATCTGATGGAGCGTAGAGCGTAGGCCAACTGTGAAGGGCTGTCTGTGCGCTACCACACATATAGGTTATTTTTTTACACCGACGCCCGGCCGGCCGGACTCATCAAACGGCGGCCGCGGTGAGCAAACACAGACAGTAATAATACGACCCACGGGCGGGCGTGCCGGCGATCAATCAATCGGAGTAAGACAAACGTTTCGAGCAGTTAAGTCTCCAGGGTGGGCTCGTCCGCCCGGCCGCGTTCTTGTAGAAATCTGTTTCCCACAGGTTCCGCCGGTCTCATGAGTTTGTGGGCCAATATTCATTACGGCCGCGACGCGCATGTCCGAAAAAATACATCTATCAAACCTTTAGACTAGAAGGACAAGGCGAGGTCTTCAGGCACGGAAGACGCGCCGCCCGACGGAAGAGGGAGATAATTTTTGGGAGGCTGCCGCCGAATGGATTATCCGAGGGAGATATTTTTGAGAGGTTCCCTGAGACTGTCCGCCGCCGCGCCTTTTGAGGGTAACGCGCGGCCGAGTTGACTCGGGCGCTTGAATCTTTGTCCGAACAGGCGGTCGAATTCGTTCTCGACTACCTGATAGCATTCGCAGGCGGAGGCTTCGAGGCCGCGCCGGTCTAGAATCTCTATGTGGCCGCGAATGTACCGGATGAGCCCGGATTTGCTGAGCTGGCGGGCGGCGTGCGTGATTCCCTCGCGGCGCACCCCGAGCATGTTGGCGATCAGCTCCTGAGTCATCAGAAGCTCGTCCGACCTGCCGCGGTCGTGGCTGAGGAGGAGCAGGCGACACAGTTGCTGCTCGACCGTGTGTAGGCGGTTGCAGACGGCCGTCTGCGAGATTTGAATCATCAGGGACTGCGTGTAGCGCAGCAGCAGGCGCTGGAACTCGCCCCCCCTGGCGAACTCTTCCCTGAGCGCGTTCGCCTTCATCCTCAGAGCGCCGCCCGCCGTCTGGACGACCGCGCGGTAAGGCGTGGCGTCGTCGCCCATGAAGAGTGCTACCCCTAAGACGCCCTCGTTGCCGACGATGCCTATCTCTGCGGTCGCGCCGCTCTCGACCACGTAAACCAGGTAGATGGTCGAGCTGGTCAGGAAATAGATGTAGTCCATCTGCGCGCCGGACTCGTAGACGACCTGGTCCGGGGCGAACGAGATGTGCTCCAAATGCGGGAGGATGCGCTCGTATTCTTTGGCTGGCAGGGAGGCTAGAATCCGATTTCCGATCTGGCTCTGGGGCGACGATACGAGCATTGGGGGTTCGGTTCCTCTCAGTTCCACTGACTGCTGAAACACCGCGGGAGCGCACAATTGAGAAACGACTATTCTCGACAATATTCCGTCGGGCGAAGACCTTTCTAATGGAAAACCGTTGGCTCGTCGAAAAGACCACGGCGATACTATTTTATTTCCGGCCACAAATTCAAGATTTTGCCGGCACGCCCAGCCCCAGAGATGAACCGAAGTAATGCGCGCTATTAAAACAAGTACGATTCCTGATGACAACCACTGGCTTATACTGCGCATAGAATAAACGTGCCGGACGTGTGGAGACGTTCGGCAAGTGCCTCCCGGTGAGGGGGCGAATTAGTAAGGAGGGGTTTATGTCAGTACCGTTTAGGTTAGAGCACGTGATAGAGAAGATGATTGCCGGTCACGAGGAGAGTCGCAGGCGCGTCCTGAAGAGGATGACCGGGCTGAAGCTGTCGGACCTGGAGGCGCACATCGTCTGGCCGCGCATACTGGACCACAAGTGGTATCTGAGCGAGCGGCTCGGGCGCGACGTGGGACTGCGCGTCGCGGCCGTGGACTACTTCGAGAACGTTCAGCCGCTCAGAGAGCCCGCCTCGAAGTGGGCGGCGAATCGTGGCGAGTTGGTGCCGCGCCTGCCGATGATGCTCAGCCTCGGCGAGCGACCTTAAAACACGAGCGCCGGGCCGCCCGCCCCGACGAGTTCCCCCTGGCCCGGAGCTTCCCACCTGTCAGAACCCTTGCCGTCAACGCCCGACGGCAATCCCCCACGGCCCGTCGCCCCCCTTGATGGTCTTGACGACCTCGTCCGCGCCAGTGTCAATGACAGACACATCGTTCGAGAGCCCGTTGGCGGCGTAAACCTTGCGGCCGTCGGCCGTGATTGCCAGGCCCCAGACGCGCTCGCCCGCGCGAATAGTTTTAATAATCTCGCAGGTCGAAGCGTCAAGGACCGAGACCGTGCCGGCGCGACCGTTCGACACGTAAACCTTGCGGCCGTCAGTCGAGACGACGACGCCCATCGGCTTGACGCGGTCGCCGCGCGGCAGCTCGACGGTCCTCAACACCTGATGAGTCTTCGTGTCAACGACCGAGAGCGACGTGCCGACTTCGGCCGTGACGAAGGCGCGCGAGCTGTCGGGGGAGAACGCAACGTCGCGCGGCCTTGCGCCGACCAGGAAGTTCGCCGTGACCTGATTCGTCCCCGTGTCTATCACGGAGACGGTGTTGCTCGTCTCCGAGGTCACGTAGACCCAGCGCCCGTCGGGGCTGATGGTGACGCCCTCTGGCTCTATGCCGACGGTGAGCGTCGAGAGCAGGTGGCCTGACGCTACGTCCGTCACGGACGCCGTCCCCGCGTTTTCGTTCGACGCGTAGAGCAGACGCCCGTCGCGGCTCACGGCCAACTGCTCGGGGTCCGAGCCGACCTCGTAGCGTGCAACGACCCGGCCGCTCTCCACGTCAACGGCCGCGATCTTGTTGTCAATATCTTTGTACTCCTGCCCCGACGGCGTGCTCAGGGCGACGTAGACCCTGCGCCCGTCCGGGCTGAGGCGGATGCCGCGCGGGCGTGCCCCGACCTTGATAGTATCAACGACCGCGTCCGTGCTCGTGTCAATGACCGTGATCGTGCCGCCGCGCTCGTTCGAGACGTAGGCGAGCGGCCCGCGTGGCTTTCCCGCACAGGCCACGAAGAATAGACAGAACGCCATCGTGATAAGCACGACGGTCGGGCGCTTGTCACGCACGTGTTCAAATTTTATCCGGGCTTGAAGCATCACTTCAGCGTGTACAGGTAGCTCGTAATGTCCCTGGCGTCGGTCTCCGTGACGCCGAGGTTGGGCATCGCCGTCTTGTCGTCCACGCCCTGCGGGTTGCGTATCCACTGGATCATGTTGTCGGGCGTATTCTGCAAGCGGCCTGCGAGGTAAACGCGGCTGGCGACCTGACTCAGGGGCGGGCCGACCAGCCCGTTCGCGCCGCTCACGCCGGGGACCGTGTGGCAGGTCGAGCAGCCGTAACGCTGGATGGCCGCCGGCCCGCGCGACGCAACGCCGCCGCCCGTCATCTCGAAGGCCGCGCGCTCGTCCGCTTGGCCGCAGGCCGAAAAGAGGAGGGCCGCCAGCGCGCAGACTGTGCCAAGTTTGAAGAAGCCCGCGCCGCTCAAATCATCTCGCATCCTTCCGATTCTCCGCTCACCGCTCTTCGAGTTGAAGACGATGGCTCTCGCGCCGCGCCGCGCGCCGCTCGCTCTCGCGCATCCAGCCGACCATCAGCGCCAGCCCCGCGACGATGTAAACCAGCCCCGCGGGGACCCACATGATCAGGCCGCCGAGCTGCTGGTCTTCGAGCGGCGTGAGCCCCCACGAAGCGGTCGAGTCCGCGTAGGCCGGATACCACACGGCGCGCGCGAACGTGATGAGCGCGCCGAGCACGCCGCTGTGCACGGAGGTCGTGAACATGTAGAGCACGGCCGCACCGTAGCCCATCAGGCCGCGCCGCCCGTGGACCAACGCCCACCAGAAGAGGAGCGCCGAGCCGAGGAAGCTCAGGTGCTGCAACGTGTGCACGAGGTCGCTTCTGAGCGTCGCCTGAAACAGCGCGGGGATGTGCCAAATCCAGAGCGCGACCGCGTGGACGGCCCACGCCACGAGCGGGTTCGTCACTAGACGCCAGACGGCCTGCACGCCCTTTCGCTTCCCGAACGCCCCCGACTTCGACCGCCAGCGCGCGGGCAGAGCCCAGAGGAAAGGCACGAGCGGGCGGCCCAGGACGAGCAGCGGCGCGGCCACCAGCATCAAGACTTCGTGCTGCGTCATGTGCGCCGAAAAGAGCACCTCGCCCCAGGGGTGCAGCGGCGAGACGAGCGCCACGAAGAGCGCGAGCCAGCCCCCCGCAAAGGCCCAAGCCTCCCACCGGCGCGCGTCGCGCCCGCGCGCCGACTCCACCCACACGCGCCGGAAACCGCGCCAGTAAAGCCACGCCGTCAGGACGAGCCCCGCGATGACCACGGGGTCGCGTCCCCACGTGTACCACAGGTCATGAAACGTGTGCGGCTTCCCTTCGTGCGCCCGAACGGGGAATGCAAAATTAAAAATTAAAAATGCAAAACGGAGGACGAAGAGCCTGCTTTTCATCTTCCTTTTTGCATTTTTAATTTTTAATTTTGCATTCACCTTTGGCACGGGTCGAAAATGAACTGCGGGACGAGTTGCCAGAGGAGGCCGAGGACGACGAGCGCGCTGACGAGGAGCCCGACGGCCGACATGAAGCGGCTGCGCTCGGAGACGGTCGCCTCTTCGCCGGGCCACTTGCGCCCGGCCGTCTCCCAATTGCGCCAGGCGATAAAGCCTCCCGCCGCCGAGATGAGCAGGAACAAGACCGTGACCAGGTGCGACGCCAGCTTGTGCTCGCTCTGGCACAGTTGCGTGACGAGCGCGTAGTTGACTTCCAGATGCAGCAGGAAGGCGAGCGGCGCGGTCAGCATCCCGGCCCACAGCCACACGATGCCCCGCGTCTCTGTGAACTCCTCCTCCGCTTTCGGTTCTCTCTTACTCGCCTGCATAACTGGCACAACTCTTTTCTTTCGCTCCGCTGCCGCCGCGCGCTACAACAGGCGCGGCGTAACGAAGATGATCGCGTAGCACGGGACCCAGATTAAGACGATGAAGTACCAGTAGAGCGCGTTGTCGGTCGCGTCCACGAGGTACTTCGGCTCCGTGTGCCCGACGGCCAGAAGGACGGTGATGACTATCGTCTCGATGACCTCGGAGACGAGGTGGAACGTGTGTATCACGATGATCGTCCAGACGACCGAGCCGTAAGCGTTCGTGTCCCACGAGACGTTGAGCGCGTAGAAGGCGAGGACGCGGACGCCGATGAAGGCGAGGCCGACAATGTCCGTGACGACCAGCCAGAGAATAGTCTTGCGCGCGTCCAGCTTCTTCGCGGCGCGGCAGGCGAGGTGCATCGGCACGACGCTCAGGAGCAGCAGCGCGAGCCCTACGGTCGGGACGAGCAGGTCCGGGAGCGGCGTGGGCGGCGGCGGCCAGTCCGTCACGCGGTCGCGCAGGTAGAAGTAGCTGACGAAGCAGATGACGAGCATCGTGCCCTCGATGGCGAGGAAGCCGATCACGCCCCACCACATCAGGCCGCGGTTGCCGAAGGCGAACTCCGGCAGCTTGGAAACGTCTACGATGGCCCTGCCCTTCTTCGTCATTGCGCCCTCGCGGCCTCCTTCCTGCGCTCCTCGTCCGTCATCTCCTCGACGCGCTTGCGCTCGCACCGCTCATCCCTCGGCTTGGGCCAGCCCCAGCCGATGAGCGCGCCGCCCGCGAGCAACATCCCCGCAGGCAAGGCCCACGGCGTGAAGATTGAGCCGATGAAGGTGGGCGTCACCGCGAGCGCCAGCATCAACGGCCAGATGGAAGGGCTCGGAAGGGCCATTATGTTGTCCGGCTCGGCGTCGAGCGTGCGCGTCACGAGGACTTCGCGGCAGTCAACTCTCAAGCCCTCCACGACCGGCGCGTCCTCCGTCCGCACCCAGAGCGGCTCGCGTCCCTGGACCACCGGCAGCCGTTGGAAGTTGTAGCTCGGCGGCGGGCTCGACGTGCTCCATTCGAGCGTGTCCGCGCCCCACGGGTTATCGCCGGCCACGCGCCCGCGCCTGCGGCTGATCAACACGTTGGCGATGAACGTCAGCACGCCGAGCGTCATCACGACGCCGCCGATGGTCGCAACGAGATTGAGATTCCCCCAGCCCGTCCCCGGCGGATAGGTGTAAACGCGGCGCGGCATCCCGTTGAGCCCGAGTTGATGCATGGGGAAGAAGGTGAGGTTGAAGCCGACGAAGAGCAGCCAGAAATTGAGCTTGCCCAGGCCCTCGCTGAGCATCCGTCCGGTGAACTTCGGGAACCAGTAGTAGAACGCGCCAAAGAGCGGGAAGACCGCGCCGCCGATCAGCACGTAGTGAAAATGGGCCACGACGAAGAACGTGTCGTGGAGTTGCAAGTCAACCGGCACGCTCGCCTGCATCACGCCGGTCAGGCCGCCCGCGACGAAGATGAAGAAGAAGCCGATGACGAAGACGAGCGGCGTCTTGAAGCGCGGCCGGCCCGACCAGAGCGTCGCTATCCAGCAGAAAATCTGCGTCCCGCTCGGGATCGCGATCATCATGCTCGCCGCCGTGAAGAAGCTTGAGCCCAATTGCGGCAGGCCCGTCGCGAACATGTGGTGAACCCAGAGGCCGAAGCCGATGAAGCCGGTGGCGATCATCGAGAGCACGAGCGCCGTGTAGCCGAAGACCTTGCGGCGCGAGAAGGTCTGGACGATGGAGGAGACGTAGCCGAGCGCCGGGATGAAGATGATGTAGACCTCCGGGTGGCCGAAGAACCAGAAGAGGTGCTGCCAGAGCAAGGGGTCGCCGCCCTCGGCCGCGTTGTAGAAGTGAGTGCCGACCAGGCGGTCGAGCGTCAAAAACAGGCTGCTCGTCATCACGGCCGGCATGGCGAAGACGACCATGAACGACATGATGAGCATGGCCCAGACGAAGATGGGGATGCGGTGGAGCGAGAGGCCCGGCGCGCGCAGGCGGAAGACGGTCGTGATGACTTCGACGGCCGTGGCGAGCGCGGAAATCTCCGTGAAGTTGATCAACTGCGACCAGATGTCTACGCGCTTGCCGGGCGAGAACTCGGGGCCGGCGAGCGGGACGTAGGAGAACCAGCCCTGGTCCGGCCCGATGTTCATGATGAAGAAGGCGTAGAGCGTGATGCCGCCGAAGAGGTAAATCCAGTAACTGAAGGCAGCGAGGCGCGGGAAGGCTATGTTGCGCGTGCCGATCATCAGCGGGACGAGGTAGGTCGCGAACGCGCCCATCACGGGGATGGCGAAGAGGAACATCATCGTCGTCCCGTGCATCGTGAAAATCTGGTTGTAGATGTCCGGGCCGAGGAAGGTGTTTTCGGGGCGCGCGAGCTGCACGCGCATGAGCACCGCGAGGACGCCGCCGAGGAGGAAGAAGACGAAGGCCGTGATGATGAAGCGCCTGCCGATTGACTTGTGATTCGTGCTCGTCAGCCAGCCCCAGAAACCGGGATCGTCGCCCCACGTCTTTTCGAGCAGGCGGCGCTCCTCCTCCTCGGGCAGGTCGCCCTCGCGCACCTCCTCCTCCTCGCCCTCTTCCTGCTCTGCGGCGACTTCTTCCTCTTCCTCTTCGACAACGGCCAGAGTCTCCGTTTCCGTCTTCATTTCAGGCTCTCCAGGTACGCGACGAGCGCCTGTAACTCTCCGGGCTCAAGCGGGACGGGCGGCATGTTGTTGCCGGGCTTAATCTCCTGCGAGTTCGTCACCCAGCCGGCGAGGTGGCCGCGCGTGTTCGGCAAGGTCGCGGCGGCAATCGTCGTGCGACTCTTGAGGTGAGTCAGCTCGGGCCCGACGCGCCCCGCCGCGTTCGTCCCCCGCACGGAATGGCACATGACGCACGGGCCTTTGAGGAAGACCTCCCGGCCGCGCGCCTCCGCTTCGTTGGCTGGCTCGGGCGCGGGAGCGCGCTGTTGGTTCATCCACTCGTAGAACTTTTCGGGCGCTTCGGCCACGACCTTAAAACCCATGTGCGCGTGCTGGTAGCCGCAGTATTCGGCGCACTGGCCGCGGAACTCGCCCTCGCGGTCGGCCTGGAACGTGAGCACGATCTCGTGGCCCGGAATGAGGTCCTTCTTGCCGTTGAGGTTCGGAACCCAGAGGCTGTGAATCACGTCCGTCGAAGTGAGGCGCAGCTTGACGAGGCGGCCGACGGGGACGTGAATCTCGTTGGCCGTGCGGACGGTGTCGCTCGCCGGCACGGCGTCGTACTCCACGTCCCACCACCACTGATGGCCCGTGACCTTGATGCTCAGCGCGCGCTCGTCATCGGTAGAGTAGAGCGCGCGGCCCGTGTAGAAACTTCCGGCGAGGAAGACGAAGAGGATGAGGACGGTCGCGATGATCCCGCCGGTGACGACGCGCGTCATGCGCCGCTCGCGCTTCGGCTCGGGCGACGTGTCCGGCTCGTCCGAAGATTTTTTTCTCTCTTTGCGTTTGCGAAAGACGGCGACGAGCACGGCCGCGCCGACGAGCACGAAGACGCCCGCCTCGACGTAGAACATCAGCCACCAGAGCCGCCCGATGCGCGCCGCCTGCGGCCCCGCCGGGTCGAGCACGGACTGCTGAAGAAATGCAAAATTAAAAATGAAGAATGAAAAATGGAATCCAGAAGACGAGGCGCTTGTCTTCCATTTTTCATTTTTAATTTTGCATTTTTCATTCTTCATTTCGGCATTTCCGCGGACTTGGGCACTGTGCCGGATTTGGGCTCTTCCTTTCCTTTAGCCTGCTCGGCCTTAGTGGTGTTCATGTCGTCGCTGCGGCCGGGCGCGGCGTCGAACGGGGCCTGCCCGCTCATGCTGCGGACGTAGGCCGCGAGCTGCCAGACCTGGTAGTCGGGAATTTTATGGCGGAACGAAGGCATCCCGTTGGGGCGACCCTCGACGATGGTCTTGAAGACCTGGTCCGGCTGGCTGCCGTAGAGCCACTTGTCGTCCATCAGCGGCGGACCCATCCCGCCGCCGCCGTGCGCGTGGCAGCCCACGCAGTTGAACCACTCGTAGAGCCGCTTGCCCTCGTTCATCGCGTAAGCGTTCTCCTCATACTCGTTCTTCACCTCGGCCGCGGGTGGCCCCGGCTCGCCCGGCCTCAGCTCGCTCAGGCTGACGCTGTTGATGCGGCTCGCCGCCGGCGGCTGCACCCTGAACCCGCGCTCCTCGCGCTTGCAAGACGTGAAAAGCAGAAGGCAGAAGGCGGCAGGCAGTAGGCAGATAAAAACAAACGCGCACCGTCGGCCGCCGCGCCTGTGCTTACTGACCACTGACCACCGACCACTGACCACTGCTTTACCCCTTTCCGACTCGCGGCACGCCGTATTCGTCGAGGATGCTGTCGATCTCGGCGCGGCGGCGGACGAGAATCTGTTCGAGCTGTTCGCGCAAGGCATCATCGCCCCTCCTCACGCCCATGGAGATGTCGAAGACGAAGGGGAGATAAGGGAGATCAATCTCGGGGGCGACGGGCACGACTTCGAGCGCGACCTTCTGCCTGCGCGCGAAGTAGCTGGCGAGCGGCCCCCAGACCACGCCGACGTCAATCTCGCCGCGCGCCACGGCGTCCACGATTCGCGCGGGCGGGTTGGCCTCGGCGTAGTCGCCATAGACCGTGTAGCCCCTCACGTTCTGGATGATGTTGCGGTTCGACAGGGCGTGCGCGGGCGGCGTGTTGCTGAAGTCGTCGCCGATCATCTGGACGCCGATCTTGAGCTTGCGCAGGCGCGGGTCGTCGAAGGAGCGCAGGTCCAGGGCGCGGTCTTTGCGGTAAACGAAGACGTAGGTCGAGCGGTAGTAGGGCGCGGTCGTCTGTGCCAATTCAAAGCTGGTGGGGAGGCCGACGACGAGGTCGCACTCGTTGGCCTTGAGCGTGTTGCGGATGAAGCCGCGGCGCTGCGCCCACCAGGTGTACTCCACGTCCGTGTGCAGCTCGCGCGCGACGAGCGCGGCGATCTTATTCTCGAACCCCTCCCGCCGCTCGTTCGAGAAAGGCAGGTTGTTCGGGTCGGCGCACACGCGCAGGTGCTCGCGCGGCGTGGGCTGCGGCTGGGCCTGCGCCGCCTGCTTCTGCTCGACCTTCCCCGCGCAGGAGACGAAGAATAAAACGGAGAGTAAAAATAGTGTTTTTGCTTTGCGACTTTGCGCCTTTGCGTGAAACTTTTCCTCACGCAAAGGCGCAAAGTCGCAAAGCAGAGCCGCAATCCGACGCGCCGCTTTGATTTTAGGGAAGCGAGAAGACATAGAGCGTGCCTCCCTTGGTCGTGTTGGCGGGCAGGTCCGCCGTGGCGTTGACGAAGCCGAGCGCGGCGGTCGGGTCGCGCGAGTCCAGGTCGCCCGCGACGATTGCGCCGGCCCAGCCGCCGACGCCCGAGAGTATCGCCACGTACTCCTTGCCGTCCTTCGGGCTGCGGTAAACAATCGGCTGGCCGATGATGCCCGAGCCCGTCTTGAACTTCCACAGCTCCTCGCCCGTGCGCGCGTTGATGGCCTTGAACCAGCCCTCCATCGTGCCGTAGAAGACCACGTCGCCGGCCGTCACGACCGCGCCGCTCCACACGGGGAAGCTCTCCTTAATCTTCCACACCTCTTTGCCGGCCACCGGGTCCCACGCCGTAAACTCGCCGCGGTGGCCGCCCGGCCCCGCGTAGAATTTCGTGTTCGCGCCGACGTAAGGCGTGCCCGCGATGTAGTTGGCCTCCAACCCCTCGAAGTCCATGCAGAGATTATTATGCGGGATGTAGAGGAGCCCCGTGCGCGGGCTAAACGCCGAAGGGTTCCAGTCCTTGCCGCCCGGTGCCGCGGGGCAGATGTCGCGCACGACGCGGCCCATGACGGGCTTCTTCTCCTCGACGTGAATCAACTCGCCCGTCTTCAAGTCCACGCCCTTCGTGGACGTGATGTGGACGAACGGGTTGGCCGAGAGCACTTCGCCGGTCGCGCGGTCGAGCACGTAAACGTAGCCCGTGCGCTCGGGGCGGACGAGGGTCTTGCGCGGCTGGCCGGCGACGGGGAGGTCTAAGAGCAGCTGCTCGTTGATGCCGTCGTAATCGTAGAGGTCGTGCGGTGCCCACTGGTAGAACCAGACGGCCTCGCCCGTGTCGGGCCGGCGCGCGAAGATGCCGGAAGTCCACTTGTTGTCGCCGGGGCGCTGGTCCGGGTTCCACGGTCCCGGATTGGCCGTGCCGTGGTAGATGAGGTCGAGTTCGGGGTCGTAGGAAATCCAGCCCCAGACCGTGCCGCCGCCAATCTTCCACGCGTCCGGCGGCCACGACGCGACGCCGAGGTCTTTGCCCTGGTCCTGTTTGTAGAACGGCTTGAAGTTCGGCCCGATGAGACATTCCGAGTCCGGGCCTGTGTTGTAAGCGCGCCAACTGATCTTCCCGCTCGCCGAGTCCAACGCCGTTATCCAGCCGCGCACGCCGAACTCGCCGCCCGAGTTTCCGACCAGTACCTTATCTTTGACGACGAGCGGGGCCATCGTCATCGTCTCGCCCTTGTTGATGTCGCCAAGCTTCGTCTTCCAGACTTCCTTGCCGGTCTCGGCGTCAACGGCGACGGTCTGCGCGTCGAGCGTGTTGTAGAAAATTTTCCCGTCCGCGTAGGCCGCGCCGCGGTTGACGTAGTCGCAGCAGGCGACGCCCTGCGCGGCGGCCGCCGGCTTCGGCTCGTACTTCCACTTGGTCTCGCCGGGCTTGTTGAGGTCGAGCGCGTAGAGGATGTTCGGGTAGGGCGTGACGACGTACATCGTCGAGCCGACGACGAGGGGCGCGGCCTCCTGGCCGCGGTTGACGCCGGTCGAGAAGGTCCAGGCGACTTTCAGGCTCCTGGCGTTCCCGGCGTTGATCTCTTCGAGGCCGCTGAAGCGCGTGCTCGCGTAGTTCTTGGCGGGCATCGTCCACTGCCCGTCCTCTTCGGCCGCGACGAACGAAGGCACGCTCGCCCCGCCCGTCGCGGAGCTTTGCGTCTGCGGCTGCGCCGCCGGCGGCGTGCGAGATTCCTGCGGTGGCTTTGAAGAACAGGAGAGAGAGAGGAAAGCTACGTAAACTGCGACCGCGAGGGAGAGGGACTTAGAGCAGATGAAACCCACCGGCCTGGGACGTTTCATTTTAACTCCCTTGTCCGAGCCCTTCCGGCCAAGACTCATCAAGAGGGCTGGACGTTCGTCATCCGAGGAGTAAGACTTTGGGGTCCGACGGCGGCGAATCTTATTCCCGACCGTGGACCAGGTCCGTTATAAACTTCAACACGCCTCGGACCCGTGTAAGGGTTCGGCGACGTGACACTCGGAAGCCCTAGAGTGAGATACTTGTAGCACCGTTTGAAAATTCTTATCTGTACGTTACCGCACGGTGCTTGACGACGATGGTTTGAACTGCGCTTCGACTTTGACGGAAGTTGTCACCCCGCGGCTGACAAGATTTGTCGCTTTTCGGAAATCCGCTCGACTGAGCAGTCGTGCGCGCGGCCGGCGATGCGTCTGAGTCTGGAGAGAACTTTTCCGGGCGGCTTGACGATGAAGGAGCTAAAAAGGCAGGAGGCCCGCATTTGACGCGGGCCTCGCTCGGTATGATTGCTTTGGTTGGGCTGCTCGGCGGGCGGCTGGCGAAGCGGCAGGCGTTCGCTCAGAGGAGTGATGGCGGCGGGGTCACGGTTTTGACTGCTTACTCCGTGCTTGCCGACGATTAGTTAAGCACTCGTCGTGCCACTGGGAAAATTTTTCTGGAAGGACCAGACGATTGACCGTTTACGCGCGCTCTGCCACAGGCCGCAGCTGCATGATTTTTCCGGCTTGTACTGGCTGACTGGTGAACGGGAATTTTTCGAGTCGGGCGGCAGGGCCGGCGAGAGACGCCTCCGCGCCGTGGGAAGAATTGACGCCGGCCCGGCAGAATATAGCTGAAGGTCTGTAGGCCCGCACAAGTCTGCGAGCGAAGGGTCAGGGATTCTTTTCGTCAGACAGCATGCCGGACATTTCGTACTCGGCCCTGACGAAGGTGTTGGCGGCGCTCGCGAGGTCGAGCAGGCGGACGAGCGCGGGCGCGTGCAGGAAGCCGCAGGCGTGGCAGACGAGCGCCGGCCTGTCGGCGAGGTAGAGGTCAATCCCGGTCGGGTCCGTCGGCTCGCCGCACAGGGCGCACGGGTCGTTGGTGAGCGTCACGTTGACGCGGATTACTAAATCGGTCGGCAGCACGGCGCGGGCCTCGCCCTCTACTCTGTCAGTCATTCCCTGTACCTTCCTCACGTTCCTCTGATTAGTCGCTCAAGGCTTGAAAGACTCTATCTGCCGCTCCCTCTTCTTGGCGACGCGGGCGGCGACGACCTCCTCCGCGTCGAGCGCCTTGAAGCTCAGCGCGGGGCTCATGCTCTCGGGCGACCAACTGGACCTGGCGGCGCGAAGCTGCACGCGCCCGCAGTCGAGCGTCCTCCAGTTCTCGCCGCCCTTCCACTCGCCGGGCAGCCCCAGCAGCGCACTCGTCGTCGCAACGAACTGGTCCAGGTCTCTCCACGGCAGTTGGTCGTAGGTCAGCCCGAACTCCACGACGCGGTCGTCAATCATCTTGACGTACAGATCGTCCACGCCCTTGAAGGCCGCCGGCTCCGCCAGCGCCAACTGCGCGCCCTGGAACTGCGCCCGCGTCTGGCCGAACTCGTCCGCCGGGCCGACGACGAGGCGCGGGTAGAGCGACTTGAACTCCGCGGCCGTCATCCCTATCCGCAGCCCGCGCACCGCCGGGAGTTGCGCGGGCTTGAGCGCGCATTGCCCGCTCTGCGCCGCGCCCGTCCACGCGCAGGCGAGGACGAGGACGGCTCCGCCGATCAACCGCATGACATGCATCTCTTGCCACCTTCCCGTCCGGCGACTTCTCGCGCCGAAGATTCAGACTTCGCAAAGGGGGAGAGCGCCGCGCGCGAAATCGTTACGCGCAGATTTACGCCGCCGGGAGGGCGTATGTCAACCCCCCGCAACGGCCGCGGCGATGGAGTGGAGTTGGCGCGTTTTCCAGTGCGACCCTGGGCCGGTCGTCAACTGCTCTACGGCACGTAGCAAGAGCGAGCGCGGCTCAAGGCTCGACCAGACCCTTCTTGATGTTGCGCTGCCACGCCTCGTAATTCTTGATGCGGCGCTTGGCCTGCTTGCGCGTGATATTCATCTTGGCCGCGACGTAGTTGATGCGCTCCGTCCGGTCCTTCTTCTTGTCGTAGGGGACGCCGGGCGCTTCCAGGTAAAACTGGTAAGCGATGACCCACTCTTCTTTGACTTCTGGTGTGGCCTGCTTGCCACGCAGTTCAGGCATTCTGGAGATATCCTCTGCACACGAGTGAAATTAAATCGGTGGGATGTTAAAAGCTAAGGTTGCGATAAGTCTCAAGCCCGCGCTCAGGGTGGGAGTTCATTCTCGTGGGCGCGCAAAATACTTTGCCAGACCTCTTGCCTATCCGGTGCTGGCCGACGGCGCTCAACATAATGGACCAACCTTTCGGATTTGGCAAATCATATCTTCGGCACGAGTACTCAAACACTCTTCTTCAACGGCCCGACGCGCTGAGCACTGACGCCACCGCCGACACCTTTTTGCCCTGCCAGTTCGTAAGTCGTGTACGTAAAAGAGAGCCGCTTGGTTTATCTATTACGTCAGAGCTTACAGAAATCCGCGGGAATATGCCAACGCCCGGCGTGCCGGACGCCGTAAATCGCCCCGCCTGGCGAGGCGCGTCATTCCAATCACGCGCCAATCAAGGTATATTCCGCCCGGACATCTACCGCCGCCGGGCCGAAAAGGAGCGCCGCCAGCTTGGTCTCTCATACACCTACGAACGTCGCCTCGGAAGAAAATCTCTCCGCGCTGCTAGCCAAGCTGCGCGCGTTCCTGCGCGAGGAGGTCTTCCCGCTTGAGCGTCAGTTTTTGAGCAGGCCCTTCGGCGAGCTTGTCCCCGTCCTGCGCGAGAAGCGCGAGCGCGTCAAGGCCCTCGGGCTCTGGGCACCGCAGATTCCGCGCGAGTACGGCGGCGCGGGACTCACGCTCGCGGAGTTCGCGCAGGTGAGCGAAGAACTCGGGCAGACCCCTCTGGGCCATTACCTCTTCAACTGCCAGGCCCCGGACGCCGGCAACATGGAAGTCTTAATGGCCCACGCCACCCCGGAGCAGAAGGAGCTTTACCTTCGGCCCTTGTTGCGCGGCGAGGTGCGCAGCTGCTTTTCGATGACGGAGCCGGAGCACCCCGGCTCGAACCCGACGTGGATGAGCACGACCGCGACCGTTGACGGCGACGACTACGTCATCAACGGGCACAAGTGGTTCACGTCAAGCGCGGACGGCGCGGCCTTCGCTATCGTGATGGCCGTCACGGACCCCGCAGCCGAAAGCCCCTACAGGCGGGCGAGCCAGATCATCGTCCCCACGGACACAAAGGGCTTCCGCCTCGTGCGCAACGTGAGCGTGATGGGCCACGAGGGGAGTGACTACGCGAGCCACGCCGAAGTCAGGTACGAGGACTGCCGCGTGCCGCGCCGCAACCTACTGGGCCAGGAAGGGCGCGGCTTCCAGATAGCGCAGGAGCGCCTCGGCCCAGGGCGCGTACAGCACTGCATGCGCTGGGTCGGCATCTCGGAGCGCGCCTTCGACATGATGTGCGACTACGCGGCGCGCAGGCAGCTCTCGCCGGGCGTGCCGCTCGGCAGCCGCCAGACCGTCCAGGAGTGGATCGCCGAGAGCCGCGCCGAGATTAACGCGGCCCGCCTGCTCGTCATGCACACGGCCGCGCGCATCGAGACGGAAGGCGCGGCCGCCGCCCGCGAAGACATCTCGCTCATCAAATTCTTCGTCGCCGGAATCCTACAGAAAGTCCTCGACCGCGCGATTCAAACTCACGGCGCGCTGGGGCTGACAGACGACACGGTGCTCGCCTACTGGTTCCGCCACGAGCGCGCCGCGCGCATCTACGACGGCCCCGACGAGGTGCACAAGGCGGTCGTCGCCCGCAGCGTGCTGCGCAGGTACGGCGTTGACGTTTCAATCTGAGGGGGCACGCCCGAAGTGTCGCGCGATAACTTAATAGACAAGCCGCGCGAGGTGCGCGAGGGCGAGCAGTTGGACTTGCCGAAGCTCCTCGCCTACCTCCGAGACAAGCTGCCTGATATTGAAGGCGAGGCGGAGGTCAGGCAGTACCCGGCCGGCTTCTCGAACTTGACTTACCATCTGCGCGTGGGCGGTCGTGAGTTCGTGCTCAGGCGGCCGCCGCACGGGGCGAAGATTAAGACGGCCCACGACATGGGGCGCGAGTTTATGATTCTTTCGCGCCTGCGACCCGTCTATCCGAAAGTCCCGCGCCCGGTCCTCTACTGCGAAGACGAGACAATCCTCGGCGCTCCCTTCTACCTGATGGAGCGCGTGCGCGGAGTCATCCTGCGCGCGCGGCCGCCCGAGGGCGTCGAGCTTTCCGCGCAGACCATGCGCCGCCTGTCCGAGTCGTTCGTCCGAAATCTGGTCGAGATTCACGCGGTGGATTACGCGGCCGCCGGCCTCGGCGACCTGGGCCGCCCCGAAGGGTACGTCTCGCGCCAGATAGAGGGCTGGACCAGGAGATACTACAACGCGCGGACGGACGACGTGCCGGAGGTCGAGGGGCTCGCGCGCTGGCTGGCCGAGCACGCGCCGCAGGATTCGGGCCGGGCGCTGATTCACAACGACTACAAGTACGACAACGTGGTCTTCGACCCGGAGGATTTGGCGCGGGTCGTCGCCGTGCTCGACTGGGAGATGGCGACCGTCGGCGACCCCTTGATGGACTTCGGGACTTCGCTCGCCTACTGGATGGACCCGGACGACCCGGCAGACTGGCAAGCCGCAGGCTTCGGGCTGACCGCGCTTGCGGGAAACTTACGCCGCCGCGAGCTGGTCGAAACTTACGCGCGGCTGAGCGGGCGCGACGTGCGCGATCCGGTCTTCTACTTCGCCTACGGCCTCCTCAAAGTCGCCGTCATCGTCCAGCAGATTTACCACCGATACAGCCAGGGCCACACGACCGACCCGCGCTTCGCCGGCCTCCTCTCCCTGGTCCGCGCCAGCGGCAAACTGGCACAGCGCGCCGTCGAGAAGAAGCGCGTGGACGAGCTGGGTTAATTTGAGTTCGGGCTCAGCGGCCGCGGCCGCCTGATGCCGAACTAATGCTTGATTAGAAACGGATTCGGATAACTATCCGCGCCGCCTGGTGCGGGCGCGGCGTGGGCGGCGGGCGCGCGTGTTTTTGCGCGCGGGTTTCACGGCCGGGCCGCTCCCGGCACCATTGATGGTCGGCCGAAGATTCGAGGTCTCCGCGGGGAGGTTGGCGCTCTCGTGGTAGGCGGCGGCCTCGGCCGTTGCGATAGAGGTTTCGAGGCGCGCGCGGCTCGCGGCCAGTTGATCGAGCTGCGACTGGACGCCGGCCTTCTGGCGTTCGAGCTGCTGGCGGCGCTGCTCGCGCTGCTCTTCAGGGCGCGTCGAGCCGTTGAGCGCGAAATAACGCTCTATGTTCTCGGGCCGCAGGTCCTCGTCCAACTGGCGCATGCGGGCCTGAAGCTGCTCCTCTTTCGCCTGCACGTCCGCGAGTTGCGCGCGCAAGCTCTCGACGGTCTGCGCCGCCCTGCCGGGGCTCTGGGCCAAAGTCGCGGCCGCGCACGCGGCGAGCAGGAACAAGAGCGGTAAGATTCGCGGTCCGAGCTTCATGGCGTTTCCTTTCAAGTTATAGACTCAACCCCTTCGCGCCTCCAGCGTCTGCGGCGCGAGAATAATTTTTCACGCAAGGCAGAAATCAGTTTTCAGTCAGAAGCATCAGCTTGTACTTGACGGCGGCGTTTAGTCAACCGCTCTTGCCGAAAACCGAAAACTGATGAGAGCCTGTTTGAAACCTCGTACCCGGCCCGCTGTTCTTTGCGTCTTTGCGCCTTTGCGTGAGACTAATTCCTCACGCAAAGGCGCAAAGTCGCAAAGGAAGAGTTTTCAAACAGGCTCTTACTGTTCTAAAGGGTCCGCGGGCCAAGCGTGGCGCGGGTAGCGGCGGGAGAGTTCGCGGCGCACCTGCGGGTAGTGGCGCGACCAGAAGCCCGCGAGGTCGGTCGTGACCTGCACGGGGCGCTGGCTCGGCGCGAGCAGTTGCAGCACGAGCGGCACGCGCCCGCCGGCCACCTTCGGGCCTTCGCGCATCCCGAAGAAATCTTGCAGGCGCGAGGCTACCCAGGGGTCGCGCCCGCGCTCGTAATGCACGCGCGCCTGCCGGCCACGCTTCAGCGTCACGCGCTCCGGGGCCATCGTCGCCAGCAGCCGCGACTGCTCCTGCGTGAGACTCCGCCGCAGCACCTCTATGAACCCGCCAGAGCGCGCCGCCTCGCGCAGCTCCGCGAAGCTGCGCAGGCCCTCGCAGAGTTGGGCCAGGGCGGCGTTGACGCTCGCCTCGTCCAACTCGGGGAAATTTGTTTCGGGGAACGTCCGGCGTAAGAATTCAACGCGCGCGAGGAAACGCTCTAGCCCTTCCGCGTCGGCGAAGGCGCGCACGCCCGCGGCGAGCGCCTGCTCGGCCAGCACGGCCGACGTTTCGACGCCCGCGCCGTCGCCGGTCCGGCTCTCGTCCAGGACCAGCCCCTCGTAGAGCAGCCGGCGCACGACCTCCGCGCGCAGCGCCTCGCGGTCCCAGACGACTTCCGTGCTCTCTGAAATCTGGTCCATGAAAAGGTCTAACAGCCAGTCTGGCTCGATGGCGCTCGCGAGGCGCACGACCGCTTCGCCCGCGCCGCGCCTTCCCCCCGGCCTGGCCCCGCCCGAACGCTCGCCCGCGTCAACCGCGACCATGAACTCCGCGCGCCTGACGACGCTCTCGGGCGCGAGCCGCGCCGAGCCGCCGCCCGCGAGCAAGACTTCCGCGCCCGCTTCTTCCCTTTGGTTCCCGGACGCGCGGCGGCGGGCCACGCGGTCGGGATAGCCAGCGAGGATCGAGATTAAAAGCTCGGACTCTTCCGCGTTGGAAAGCTCGGTCCACTTCCCTCTCTTCCCTTCGCCCCCGGCGATGCGCCGCAGTTGTTTGCTCACGCGGTCAACGCGCCTGACCGCGCCCGCGTCCAGGCCCAACTCGCTCAAGCGCCGCGGCGAAAAATTCGCGCCCGCGGCCTCCGTGAAGAGGTCGTAGAGTTCGAGCAGATCAGACGGGCTGTGCGAGCGCGCGACTCTGGGCTTCTCGCGCTCGCCGGTGCCGAGCGTGACCCGGCCCGCGCGCACGTCGCGCTCGCTGATGAGCGCCGCGACGATTGCTGCCGCCTGCCCGACGCCGCGCTGCTCCGCCTCCACGGCCACGCGCGCGAGCCGCGGGTGAAGCGGAAAGCGCAACATGCGTCTCCCGGTCTTCGTCACGCGGCCGTCGGCGTCGAGCGCGCCGAGCCGTCTGAGCAGCGTTTCGGCCGCGTCGAGCGCGGGCGCGGCCGGAGCTTCAAACCAGTCGAAGCTACGGAGGTCGCGGACTCCGGCCGCGTGCAACTCAAGCGCGGCTTCGGCTAAATCAAGGCGACTAATCTCGGGCGTCTCGTGCGCGGGGCGGGCGGCGAAATCCTGGGCCGTGTAGAGGCGCAGGCAGCGGCCCGGCCGCGTGCGGCCCGCGCGGCCCGCGCGCTGCTCCGCTGAAGCGCGGCTCGTGCGCGCGACCGCGAGCGTCGGCAGCCCGGACCACGGCGAGTGGCCCGCGACGCGCGCCAGCCCCGAATCAATCACCGCGACCACGCCCTCTATCGTGACCGAAGTCTCCGCGACGTTGGTCGAGAGAATTACTTTGCGCTGCGACTGCCGCTGCACGGCACGCTCCTGCTCCGCCACGGGCAGCTCGCCGTGCAGCGGCAGCACGAGCAGGTTCTCTCCCGCGGCCAACTGAGCGCAGGCTGCGTGAGCGCGCCTGATCTCTGCCGCGCCCGGCAGGAAGACGAGCACGTCGCCGTTCAATTTTTCGTCCAGCAATCTTCTGACCGCGCCCGCCACCTGCTCCTCAAGCGGGCGCTCGTCGGGCCGCGTGAGATGCTCGACCGCTACGTCGAAGCGGCGGCCTTCCGAGCGCAGCACCGGACAATGGCCCAAAAATTCTGCGACCGGCGCGGCTTCGAGCGTCGCCGACATGACGACGACTTTCAGGTCCGGGCGCTCCGAGAGCTGCAAGCGGCGCGCGAGCGCGAGCGCGAGGTCTGCCTGTAAGTGGCGCTCGTGAAATTCGTCCAGGACGACGCAGCCGACGTGTGAGAGGAGGGGGTCGGAGAGGAGCCGCCTGGTGAAGACTCCTTCGGTGACGAAGCGCAGGCGCGTGGCCGGCCCCGACACGTCCTCGAAGCGCACCTGATAGCCGACGCCTACGCCGAGGGCTTCGCCGCGCTCTTCGGCCACGCGCCGCGCCGAAAGCGTCGCGGCGATGCGGCGCGGCTCCAACACCCACACCTCGTTTTGGCCCGCGAGCCCCGCGTCGAGCAGGGCCGGCGGCACGCGCGTCGTCTTGCCCGCGCCCGGCGGCGCTTCGACGACGACCCCTGGCGCGGCGCGCAGAGCCTCTACGATTTCCGGCAGGAGCGAATCAATCGGAAGCTGTGGAGTTCGCACACCCTTTATTGACCTGTGAAGCAGCTCCGGGGCTGCGCGAAGGCGGGCTCGGGCACGGCGACGTTGTGGCGGACCTCCGTCAACTGAATCTTGATTTCGAGGCCCATGATTGGCACAGTCAGCAGGAACGGCACCTTCACGTCGCCCACCTGCCTGTAGTCGCCGTACTTCGTCCCGTCGCCGTAAACGAGCAGCCCCGTCTGTGCGTCGAAGTGCATCTCGTCGCGGCCGCCGTTCGGCGCGACGACTTCGAGAATCTCCACCCGGCCGCGGTCGGTGTCAATCGCGCCCCTGTAAATCATCTCCGAATAGAGCTGCCTGTACTTCGTCACCTTGTGGAAATCGAAGTCTCGCTTCAGGCCCTGTAAGAGCGGCTCGGGGTATTCGTAAAAACCCATCAGGGAGTCCTGCATCCAGCCGCGCTCGCCGTCGAAGACGAACTTTTTCTGGCCCATGCTGGGGATGTCAATCTCGAAGCTCCTTTTGTCAGGTGCCTGCTCGTAGATGACGACCTTACCCGTCAGGTTCTGAAAGGGGTAGGTGCAGACGCCCGTGGAGACGCGGCTCGTCAGGCGTTCGAGCGCGGGGCGTCCGCCGAGCGCGTTGATGTACCGCTCCATGACCCGCTCGGCCTCCGGCGATGATTTGAAAACAGGCGCGGGCGGCGGCGTGCTCTCGCTCTTCTTATCCGGGGGCGTGTCCGCCGTGATGGCCCCGAGCAGGCTTGCGATGACTGGCCCGGAAAGCCACCCGCCGTGCTGCTCCTCGCCCTTGCCGAGCTTGACCTGCCTGACGGCCTCCTGTAGCTGGTCGTCCTCGCCTTTGAGGAGTGCGCCGCGCGAGAGCTGCGCCTCCACGTCGGGCTTCACGCCCCTGCCTTCGAGCGTCATGCCCTCCGACGTTTTGAAGCCGGCCCGCGCGTACTCGAAGAGCGCGCCCGTCGGCAACTCCTTGATGTCCGCGCCGAGCACCGCGCCGGCGCTGCGCTCGCCGACGACCTTCGCGCGGCCGGACTCCTGCAAGGCCGCCGCCATCACCTCGGCCGTCGAGCCGGAGAGCCGGTCAATCAAAACGACGACTGGCCCGGTGTAAGAAGACTTCTGCGGGAACGTAGGAATAGGCAGCCCGCCCGCGCGCGTTCTGAGCACGCCTATCAGGCCGCTCTTGTTCGTCAGCAGGCCGACCATTCCCGAAGCCACGCCCATGACCCCGCCCGGATTGCCGCGCAGGTCTATGACGAGGCCGCGCGCGTCGCGCAGTGACTTGACTGCCCCGCAGAACTTCTCCGCCACCTGCGGCGTGAAGGCCGTGAACCGTATGTAACCCAACTGGTCCGGCAGGCGTTTCGCCTCCAGCTCCGTGTACATCGGCGGCAGGTTCCCCATCGCGGGAGAGAGCGACCCCTTCAGCCGCTCGCGCCTGAGCGTGACTTTGCGCTCCCTGTTCTCCGCGTCCAGATAGGTGAGCCCGACTTCGGTCCCAGGCTCGCCGCCCAGGTACTCGACCAGGACCGTCTCGCGCAGCATCATGTGCAGCACGGGCGTGATGTCCGGCCCGGCCGGGACGTTTTCGAGCGGGAGGCCGTCCACGCCTTTGACGACGAAACCGGGGCGCAGTCCCGCCTTCGCCGCCGGGCCATTTTCCTCGACGCGCGTGATGACCACCTGCCCGCTCAGGACGCGCACGTCCAGGCCGACGCCGTTGAGCATCTGCGTCGCAACCTCGTTATCCCCCTCGCTCCCATCTTCGCCGGCCGCCGCCTCGTCCTCTTCTTCGTCTGTTGCCTCTTCCCTGCCCGGCGGCTTTCTCTTCGACTTGACGCGCGGGATTTTGTCGGGCGGGATGATGGCGAAGTGCGACTGCGGGATTTCGTTCAGCATGCGCTGGAGCAGTCTGTGCAACTCCACGTCACTGGGCGCGCGGGCGGCGAGCGGCTGGTAACGCGAATAGACGGCGAGCCAGTTGACGCCGCCGAAAGTCGGGTCAAAGTTCTCCTCATAGACGGTGCGCCAGACCAGCTCGAAAGTTTTCTCGCGCCGCTCCCTGGCGGGGTCTTTCCTGACTCTCGCCGCGCGCGCTCGCGCCACGCCCGCGGCCCTCGCCCTTCGGCCCCCGTTCTGAAGCGCAGGGGCGTCGAGCGGGGCGAGCAGTAAGACACAGAGCGTTAGCGAGGAGATGACTTTCATGATTTGCGACACAAGCTACCGAGTTGAGGCGCTGACCGAAAGCGGCTGGCACAAACCAGACTACGTCGAGCGCGCGCCGCGCGTCAACGCACAACAGATTATTGATAGTTCGATTCGACAAAAGCGGTTTTATCACCGCAGGGGTCGGAGGCGGGTGATGACTTTCACATCGCGTCAGGAGCTTTGCGCCCCCTCCGCGGACCCTGTGCTGTAAACGTCTTCGACTGCGGCGCGGAGCAGCTCCGCCACGCTCCAGGCTTGCGCGACGCAGCCGCGCGGCGCGTGCGGCGCGTCGGCGTCGAAGATTTCCGAGACCTGCCCGAGCCCAGCCTCGCTCAAGTGCCCCTCGAATTTCGTGAGCCACACCTCGGCACGCGCGCGGGCTTCGGGCGAGCGCCCCTCCACCCTGAGATAGGCCGTGATGAACGGCCCCATCAGCCAGGCCCAGACGGTTCCCTGGTGGTAGGCTCCGTCTCGGCTCAGTGGATCGCCCTCGTAGCGCGCGCGGTACTGCGCGTCGCCGCGGGCCAGGGTTCTCAGCCCGTAAGGCGTCAGCAGCTCGCGCTCGACCGCGGAGACGACCTGGGCGGCCCTCTCCGGCGAGAGCATCGAGTGGGGAAGGCTGACGGCGAAGATTTGGTTGGGGCGGACGGAGCCGTCGCGCAGCTCGTCGTCAATCACGTCGTAAAGGCACCCGGCCTTTTCGTTCCAGAACTGCTCGTCGAAACTGGCGCGCGCGCGTCCGGCCATCGACGCGTAAAGGATTTTCCTCCCTTCGTCGCCGAAGCGCCGCGCCAGGTCTTCCATGACGCGAAGCGCGTTGTGCCACAGCGCCTGAATCTCGACGGCCTTGCCGCGGCGCGGCGTCACCACCCAGTCCCCGACCTTCGCATCCATCCACGTCAACTGCGCGCCCTCCGCGCCCGAATAAAGCAGCCCGTCCGAATCGACGTGGATGTGGTAGCGCGTGCCGCGCACGTGCCAATCAATAATGCCTACGAGCACGTCGTAGAGCTTCGCCCGCACGAACTCTTCGTCGCCCGTGTAGCGCAGCAGCGCGCGGACGGCCTCGAAGTACCAGAGCGTGGCGTCCACCGTGTTGTATTCCGGCGACTCGCCCGCGTCCGGGAAGCGGTTCGGGAGCATGCCCTGGTCCACGTGGCGCGCGAACTCCGAGAGGATGCTGCGGGCGACCTCGGGGCGGCCCGCCGCGAGGGTGAGCCCCGGCAGCGCGATCATCGTGTCCCGGCCCCAATCCGAAAACCAGTGGTAGCCGGCGATGACTGTCTTCTCTTCCCCGCGCGTGACGATGAACTGGTCGGCGGCGGCCGCGAGCGCAGGCACAAGTCCCCCGCCGACGTTCGGCGCGAGCGCGACCACCTGCCGCCTGCGCGCGATTTCGGTCTCGTGGTACTGGTCCGCGCTCCTCGCCGCGTGTCGCCCGGTGGACGCGACGACGCTCAGCCGCTCGCGCCCGCCCAGGGCGAACTTCAGGGCGAACGGGTTGAACAGGTCTTCCGTGAAATCGAGCCCGCGCGCGCGCTCCTGCCCGTACTCGAAGTTGCGGTACCAGTAGCCTGTGGGTTCAAGCTCGCCCGCCTCGTGCGCCAGGTACAGCGCCGGCAAATCCGCGTAAGGCTGAATCACCGCCGCGCCGTCCTCCGTCTGCACGCCACGGTCCAGGCTTTCGTTCTCGCGCGTCAGGCTGTGGTAGTCGCGGAACGCTATGAGCGGGTGCAGCTCGAAAGAGCAGCGAGCATCAGAAGATGTTTGAAACTGGTACTGGACGACCGTGGTGTTTTCGCCGTGAACCATGAAGACGGACTTTTCGACGGCGACGCCTTCCACTTCGTAGGTGAAGACGGGGAACGGGTCGAGGCGGAAGCCCGTCTGATACTCGTAGCCGCGCGGGTGGACGGCCCCTGTGTATTGGTTGGCGGAGAGGTCGTAGCGCCGCCCGCCGACGACGAGCGTCTCTTCGAGCTTCGAGAGCATGACCAGGCGGCCCACGGGCGGCTTCGTCGCCGCGACCAGGAGCCCGTGGTAGCGCCGCGTGTTTAATCCCGCGACCGTCGAGGAGCTGTAGCCGCCCAGCCCGTTCGTCTCCAGCCACTCGCGCGCAGCGGCCTCGTCGAGGTTACGACACGTCTTCTCGTCAAAGCGAACCATCTCTAAAAATCCTCTTCGAGCACCGAACCGGCTCAAGCCCTCTGCGTCCTTGCGCCTCCAGCGACAGTCTCGCCCGCGCCAGCGGTCAGCGCCTATCGCGCACAGTGCCCCAGGCGCGCTCGCTCAGGTACGGCCCGCGTGCATGACTCTTCGAGCCTGCGCTCCTCAATCCGCCTGGCGCGTCTCCGTCCTCCCGCACTGCGGGCACGAGTGGACCTCTTCGACGACGCCGCCGAAGTCCGCGTCGAACGCGCCCGACTCCTCTGGCGACGACGAGTAATCAATCTTCTCCGCGTGCTGGTTCATCTCCGCGCCGCACTCTTCGCAAATCATCTTCCGTTTCTCCGGCATAATTTCTCCACAACCTTAGAGAATCAAACTTCAACTCTTCTCAAGCTTCTTCCTGAAATAGTCCCGCCAACTGTCCGGCAGGGCTTCGACCTCGATGGCGCGTCGCAGCAACTCCGAATCGTCACGGTCGCGCGCGTAGAGCCTGGTGATGTCGGCCACAGTGACGTTGTGCTCGTCCCGCGCCAGAGGCTCGATCGAGTCGCCGGCTTCGACCTCGCCCTCGTGCAGGACCGAGAAGTAGAAGCCCGTGCGCCCGCTTGCCAGAAACCGCCTCAGGATGTCCGGGCGGCCGAACTTGATGCCGAGCTTGTAGCAGGGCATGCGCGGCTCGGTGACCATCACCTCGGCCGACCCGACGCGGAACTGGTCGCCTATGTTGACCGACGACTCGTCCAAGCCTGCGGTCGTGAAGTTCTCGCCGAACATCGCCCACGGCAGCTCCATCCCAGGCAACTCCGCGCGCCAGAACTCGTAATGCTCCGACGGGTAGGCGTAAACGGCCTTCGTCGGGCCGCCGTGCACGGTCAGGTCTGCCTGGCGGTCGCCGTCCAGGTTGAGCGTGCGCAGCGCGACGTGGCCCGCGACCGGCTCCTTGAAGATGCCCGTCGAGACGGGTTGACCGCGCCACACCACCAGCCGCGGGCGGCCGACGTTGATCGAGATTATTTTCATCTTTGCAAAGCTCAATCGAGCGAGACCTGATCGCGCCCGTGCCTTAAGACCTTCGCCATCCAGATCAGTTCTTTCAAAAATTTGTCCACGCGCTTGACGTAAGACTCGTCGAGGAGCTTCCCATCTGCGTCGAAGAGCTTGTGCGCGCCCGAGAAGTTGCCGTCCCAGAAGATGGTCACGAGGCCCAGCTCGCGGAGCACGGGCAGCAAACTCTGTATCGCGCGCGTGCCGCCGAAGCCCCCGGCCGAGACGCCGCAGACGCCCGCGGCCTTGTGTACGTACTCCTTCAGGTTCGTGTCGAGCACGCGCTTGAGCGAGCCGGGAAAGCCGTGGTTGTATTCCGGCGTCACGATGACGAGGCCGTCGGCGCGCGAAACGGTCGCGGAGAAGCGCGGGTCTTTGGCGCTCTCGCCCTCGTCGTCTGCGGGCAGCCGGATGTCGCGTATGTCAATCAACTCCGTCTCGACGCCGTCGCGTTTGCCTAGTTCTCCCGTGACGAACTTTGCGACCGATTCGCTCGCGCGCCCCTGACGCGTCGTGCCCAGGATGACTGGGATGAAGATGGGTCTGTTCGTACTCATCCGTCTCCTTTCTTAATTCATCACTCCGCATTCATCATCTCTTCTTCCACGTCTTTCTGATGGGGTGTGCCTCGGTGTTGAAGACGACCGTGCCGAACTTCAGCGCGCCGGGCGGGGAGAAGAGCAGGTAAAAATATTTGAAGGTCTCGGCGAAGAGGAAGCTCTCCATCGAGTCGGCCTTCTCTTTGGTGACGACGTTTTTGAGGGCGGCGTAAGCCTCGTCGGTCTTGCAGTGGCGAACGAAGTCGTCGAAGAGCCGGCGGCCCATGCCGAGGTAAGAAGGGTCTCCGGTCAGGCGGTGCAGGTAGTAAGTGGACTCGACGATCTCCGGCCGCAGGGGGTAGCCCATGTCTCCGACCTGCATCGTGCGGTAGTTTATCTCTTCGGGCTCGATGCCGTGCCTGTTCCACATCTTGAAGGAGGAGGCTTGCAAGCGCCGCGCGCGGCCCGTGTCGCCCGAGAGGGCCAGCACGGCGGGGAAGAAGGCGTCGAGCGCGCCGTAGAGGGTCGCGGTGCGCCGGCCCGTGAGCATGTCCGCGTGGCCGTACCACAGCTCTGTGCCAACTTCGTCGGCGAGGTACTTGTTGACGGCGGCGACGCTTGCGAGCCACATGCGCCGGCAGTCCTCGTCGTCGAAGAGCAGCCAGCATTTGAGCAGGTACTCGTAGTAAGAATCTATCTCGGCGCTGACGTGGCTCTCGCGGTTCGTCCACTCGCCCGTCTCGACGTTGATTCTTTGGCCGACGAGGCCGATTGGCGAGCGGCGCTTGAAGAGTTCGACCAGCGCGCGCTTGGCCTTGTCGTAGAAGACGGGTTTGTTTGTCAGCTTAGCCAGAGCGCCGAATTCTATCAGCAGCGTCCCGGCCTCGGCCGGATTGGTCTCCGCGCCGCGGACCTTGCCCGTCCTCAGATTGACGTACCTGTAAGGCAGCCCCGTCGGCGACTCGAAGGCGGGCAAGAGCCTGGTCCCCAGGTCTTCGGCCAGCACGAGCAGTCGCCCGTCGCCCGTCATCTGATAGCCGGAGAGCAGCCCGCCCAGAAGTCGTATCGTGACCTCGAAGTTCTTGACGTAAATGTCCCGGTCGAAGGAGAGGTGCGCCAGGATAAGTTCCTTCGCGCGCCGCGCCTCGTCTTTCAAATTCATCAGGAGCAACGTGTCGAGCGCGTCCACCGGCGTCATGTAAAGCGGCTGCTCGTACCAGTCGTGCGCCTTCTTGCTCAGCGGCCGCAGGTCGTCGTGGCCCCACGCGTATTTCGCGTAACCGCGCCACGCGTGCAGGAACTCGGCACGGACCCGGCGGGCGAGGGGTCGCCCGTCAACTCTTCCCGTCGCCCTCGCCTGCCCGGTCACGGCCGGCGCGGCCAGGACCGACGAGAGCACGAGGAGCGCCGTTATTCGGAGCCTGATGCTCATCACTCTGCCCTCATCTCGTCGAGCGCGAGGCCGAGCCGTTGAAGACCTTCTTTCAGCGCGTCCGTGTCGCCGCCGATGCCGATTCTGAAATGGCGCGGCCGCTCGAAGAACCTTCCCGGCACGACGGACGTTTCGTACTTCCCTGCCAGGAGCGCGCACAACTCGTCGGCTCCCCCGCGCTTCAGCCGCGGGAAAGAGACTGTGCCAAACTTGTGCGGCAGGGAGTCCAGATCGTCGCGCGAGGCGAGGAAGGAGTTGAGCAGCGCCGCGTTCGCCTCAAGCAGCGAGCGCGCGCGGGCGGCGATTTCGCCCAGGTGTTCGAGCGCGACGCAGCTCAGGAGTTCCGCCGCGTGGGCCGGGATGTTGCCGAACAGGTCGTTGAGCCGCCACATCCTGTGGGCCAGTTCCGGGCTCGCCAGAATCCACCCGCAGCGCAGCCCGCTCAAACCGTACACCTTTGTCAGGCTATTGGTCGCTATGAACTCTTCGCCGAGATGAAAGGCCGACGGCGGCGCGTCCTCGAATAGAGTTTCGAGGTAAACCTCGTCAACGAGCACGCGCGCGCCCACCTTGCGGGCCGCTTCGCCCAGACGCCGGAGTGCGTCCTGATCGGCGAGCGCGCTCGTGGGGTTGTGCAGGTTGCTCAAGACTATGAGCCGCGTGCGCGCGCTCACGGAGCGTTCGACCGCGGCTAAGTCGAGCGCGAAGCCGTCCTCCGCGTTTCGCACCAGGCGCTTCACACGCGCGCCCAGATATTGGGCCACCGCGAGCAGCGGCTCGTAGGTCGGCTCCTCCACCAGCGCCTCGTCGCCCGGCTCAAGCACGGCGGCCATCCCCAGGTAATTAGCCATCGAAGTGCCCGTCGCCGCGACGACGCACTCCGGCGGGACGCCCGCCTTCGCCGCCAGCGCCGCCTGTAGCGGCTCGTAGCCGTAGAAGCTCGGGCCGCTCAATTCGAGGTCGGTGATTTCGACGGGGAGTCGCGCGAGCGGGTAATTCATCACGCCGCTCGACGCCAGATTGAAGCGCGCCTGCGAGCGCGTTTTGGCCCACTCTATGTACGGGGAACTCAGCGCGCGCGCCGTCATCCGAGCCTCCGCGAGCGCCAGAAGAAATAGACGGGCACGCCCGCCGCGACTATCCCGAGGCCGATGGCGCTGTTGGCCGGGTACTTGTAAACGGTGCTGACGACGATCAGCCCGCACGCCGCGACGAACAGGGCGGTCGTCAGGGGGTGGCCCGGCACGCGCAGGTAAGTTTGCGCGCGGCCCACGCCCGCGCCGGCCCTCCGGCGGAAGATGAAGAGCGAGGCCGCGGTCAGGCCGAACCAGATGAAGTCAACCGAGACCACGTAGTTGAGTATCTGCTCGTAGCGGCCCGAGAGCGCGATGACGACGGCCAGCGCGCCTTGCAGGGCGATAGCCACGACGGGCACGCGCGTGCGCGCGTCGAGCCTGGCTACGCCCTTGAAGAAGAGCCCGTCCTCGGCCATGGCGAAGTAGACGCGCGGCGCTGTCAGCATCCCCTGGCTCAAAAAGCCCAGCGTCGAAATGCTGATGCCGACGGCGATGAAGGTTGCGCCGCGCGCGCCGAACGCGGCGCGCATGACGCTTGATGCGGGCGTCTCGGTCGCGGCCAGGCCGTCCGCGCCCATCGCGTAGAGGTAGACGAAATTGGCCGCGAGGTAGAGCAGGACGACGCCGCCCGTGCCGATTAGTAATCCGCGCGCGAGGTCGCGGCGCGGGTCGCGCATCTCGCCGGCGACGAAGCTGGCCGTCTGCCACCCGCCGTAGGCGAACATCACGGGCGTCATCGCCGCGCCCATCGCCGTCAGTAGTCCGAGCGAGACGGGGCGGTCGAGAATTGGGCCACTTAACCCGCGCGGCGCGGCGACGAAAAAGAGTCCCCCGACGACGAGCGCCGCGAGTGCTAAGATTTTCAGCACCATCAGGCCGTTCTGCACGCTGCCCCCCGCGCGCACGCCGAGGCAGTTGACGACGGTCAGCAAGGTGAGCGCCGCGACGGCGATTGTCCAGTCGGGCACCGCGAGGCCCGTGACTTCCAGGAAGTAGCGCGAGAAGGTGATGGCGACCGCCGCCATCCCGCCCGTCTGTATGACAAGTAATAAGGCCCAGCCGTAGATGAAGGCGACGGACGGATGGTAAGCCTCGCGCAGGTAGGCGTACTGCCCGCCGACCTGCGGGCAGCGGCTGACCAGCTCCGCGTAGATGAACGCGCCCGCCAGCGCAATCAAACCGCCGACGAGCCACGCGCCTAAGATGAGGAAGGGCGTGCGGACCTGGCGGGCGACGACGTAAGAGTTCATGAAGATGCCCGAGCCGATGATGCCGCCCATGACGATCATCGTCGCGTCGAAGAGGCCCAGCCGCCGCGCGAGTTGGACGGCCGAGCCCGCGGCCGCCTCGCCTTTCTCCCGGTGAGAATTCATCTATGGTCGTCGCTCGTGACCCGGCGCAAGATTTTTCCGAAGCGCCCAAGATTAGCACATCACGGGCGCGTGCGACCCCCTTAAACCTGACGCTGCCAGATTCTATTCATTCCCAAAAACCAGGAACCACGAAGCGACCCGAAGCGACACGAAAAGGGTTGTGCCTGCTTCGTGTCGTTTCGCGTGTCTTCGTGGTCTCTTCTTTCTACGCCCCGCTTCTACTTGTCCAGCCTGTTGTATTTCCTCAGCACTTCGCGCAGGCGGTCGTGTGGGATGGCGTAAACGGTGTTGCCGTTAATCCCCTTCATCGTCTCGGCGGCGACCAGCGCGTTGACTATCGCCTCCTCAGTCGCCTCGACCGTTGCGCGGAAGAGCGGGTTGATTCTCTCGTTGGGGAGCATAGCGAGCTGGGCCATTCCTTCGGTCTTGCTGGCCTCGGGGTTGGCCGTCGAGAAGGCTATGAAAATGTCGCCGGACGAGTCTTCGCCGCGCCCGCCCATCACGCCGACGGCGAGCGAGACGCGCTTGATGACGCGCTTGAGCTGGTGCGGCAGGAGCGGCGCGTCCGTGGCGACGACCACGATGATGGAGCCCTGGCCCTCGTCCGGCTTGACCTCTACGGGCCGCAGGTCCGCGATCTCACGCCCGACGGGCACGCCCGCGATCCGCAGCAAATCACGCCGCCCGTAGTTGGCCTGGACCAGCACGCCCACCGTGTAGCCGCCGTCCTCCGCGCGCAGCACTCTGGACGAAGTCCCCGTGCCGCCCTTGAAGCCGTGTGCGACCATCCCCGTCCCGCCGCCGACGTTCCCTTCGGCGACCTTCCCTGATTTCGCGCCGTCGAGCGCCTAGAAGACGTGCTCCTTGTGGACGTGAAAGCCGTTGATGTCGTTCAAAAATCCGTCCCAGGTTTCGGCCACGACCGGCAGACTGAAGTCGCCCGAGTAGCCCTCGCCCCCGCCGCGCCGCGCGTTCCACTCTATGACCGCGTCACGGACGACGCCGACGCTGTGCGTGTTGGTAATGAGGACGGGCGTCCCCAAATTCCCGGACTCTTCGAGCCAGGTCGTGCCGGTCATCTCGCCGTTGCCGTTCAAAGTGTGCCAAGCGGCGAAGACGCGCCCGCGAAAGTTCTTCCCCTGCGGCAGAATCGCGGTCACGCCCGTGCGGACGGGGCCGCGCCCCTCGACCAGCTTCCCCTCGCCGCTGACGAGCGTCGTGAAGCCGACCTCCACGCCTTTAACGTCCGTGATGGCATTGAGCGGGCCGGTCGCGCCCTCGAAAGGAACGCCCAGGTCACGCGCGCGCGGCCTGTCCTGGGCCAAAATTGTGATTGGGAGGAGAAGCAGAACGAGGAGGACCAGGAGGTCGGGCCGAGCGAGACATGACGTGCTCATGCGATGTTTCCTTTCAAGCAATTGGTTCTGACGTGGAGCGACAAACGAAAAGAAGAGGGCGGGACCCGTTCGAGCCCCGCCCTCTTCTTTACCGCCGCGGCCGCGTGTGCGTCAATCCGTGAGCATGATGCCGTTGGTCATCACGATGCGACAAAGTTAAAGTGGCGGTATTAACATACACCCCGGAGCGGGAATATCGTGCGACCGCGCCTGCTCCCATGCGCTCTGTTATTGAGAACCTTTTCTCGTTCGCCTCATACCCGGTGAGCGGTAAAAGTCACGTCGGGGCATGATTAGGCCGAGAGGTTCGGCAATTTATCGCCCAGGGAGGTATTAGTCCGCAGTCGCACTAAATGAAATAGGCCGAATGGTTCGGCCTAATTAGCGTTAGACGTCCTCACTTTCCGAAACACAAGGGTTAAAGGTTTAACTCATAAAGCTATCGATTTTCTTATTCAACCAATCCAATGCCATCATCAACATTGTGTAGTTCTGCTCATCTATGTTCTTTGCATGAGCATCTATGCGGTTTGTGTTGACGAACACCATGTAGCTATCAAACATTTGTTTATCCCCTAGTATCTTTTCAAACTCGTCCCAATGATTGTTGATAAATTTCCGCAGGTCCTCGAAATATATTTCTCCCTCGCCAGTAAATAGTTGATCGAAACTTGATGCTTCTAACTTTCCTTTTCTTTTCTCTGTTGAACCAATAATTTTCAAGAACTCCTCTTTGCCTTTTACAGGGCCATAATTACTTTTTATGACCAATTTCACGCATCTCCTAAGATTTTGCTCCAGAGTATTTCTTTCAATCGAAATCTCACTCCATTTGTCTCCAATTTGCTTTACTTTTTTTATCATATTGGATTTTTCCTTGAGGTAATCCTCAACGGCTTCTATCCTTATATGATAATCACTATTTGAATGCTCAACTAAATTATATCCCTCTAGATGTTGAACCATCATTGTTGAAATATTAGCTGCGTCATCAAAATCACGTTTATTACCTGTAGCTAACATCTCTAACAATTCATATTCTTTGGGATACCACCTTCTTAATACTTCAACGATTAGTTCTACATAATCTCTTAGAGATCGGTCGAACTCATCCTTATGTTTTTTATAATAATATCGAGAAATGCGAGCAGGCCGGTTCTTTGGGGTTGAATTGTGAATCTTGCTGCACACCTGTCTAATAAGAAAAGGGTGTCCGCCATAGTCTTCTGTGAGGTGAGTATAGATTTCCTCATCAAATTCTAATCCCATATATTTTCCTATCAACGAAACCATCTCCTGAACCTGCGGTACATTAAAAAACTTAAGATAAATTGGAGTTATCATTCGATAAATCGGATTATCAAAATCATTGACCCGCGCGGTTTCTACTATTTTAGGATTTACGCCTGCAACAATAAATGAGAACGCATTGGGATTCTTTTGGAAAATTGATCTTATGGATTGCCAGAATAAAATGAAATCCCCGCCCTTGTTCCAATGCTCAGTAGGTGAAATATCAAAGGTGATGTTCTCAATCTCATCAAAAATAAGCAGTAGCCTCTTACGTAACACCTTCTCGTGAATTTTCAATAAATCTTGCTGAAATTGAAGAGAGCCATCTTTTTCTGTGTAGTTGGATTGGGTTTCAATTTCTATATCCCTTTCTCGTCTGAGGGTCGTAACGATATTTTTAATGATGAATTCTAGAACCTCAAACCACCTTCTCTTATGGAATGCAGGCTCTTGGCAATCCAAAAACACAGCATACTCATCTCTAAAATCTAGATACCGTTTGAGTGCATAAAGAACCGACGTTTTTC
>DASWQY010000041.1:0-25317 GCA_036403435.1 Pyrinomonadaceae bacterium | reverse complement strand
TATGGAAGGGCCGTCGCTCAACGGATAAAAGGTACGCCGGGGATAACAGGCTGATCCTGCCCAAGAGTTCACATCGACGGCAGGGTTTGGCACCTCGATGTCGGCTCATCGCATCCTGGGGCTGAAGAAGGTCCCAAGGGTCTGGCTGTTCGCCAGTTAAAGCGGTACGTGAGCTGGGTTTAGAACGTCGCGAGACAGTTCGGTCCCTATCTGGTGTGGGCGTAGCAGAATTGATGGAATCTGACCTTAGTACGAGAGGACCGGGTTGGATCCACCTCTAGTGTACGAGTTATGGCGCCAGCCGTAGCGCTCGGTAGCTATGTGGAGCATGGATAAACGCTGAATGCATCTAAGCGTGAAGCCAGACCAGAGATTAGTTCTGCCAGTGAGGCTCGTCGTAGACCACGACGTTGATAGGGTGGGTATGCAAGCGTTGAAAGGCGCTCAGTTAACCACTACTAATTAGCCCCAAGGCTTGACCGTAAAATTTACTCTCAAGCAACAAGCACGCTTGGCACAGGCCCGCGTGACGGTCACTATTCGATTCTCAAAGCCCTGACTTACAGGGCGACTAGCGCCCGCCGTTTTATATTCCGTTTCATATCGGGCGGGCGCACCAGTTCTTTTAAAGTTTTCCGGTGGTTTTGTCGAGAGGGTCACACCCGTTCCCATCCCGAACACGGAAGTTAAGCCTCTTGGAGCCGATGGTACTGCGCGGGAGACTGCGTGGGAGAGTAGGAAGCCGCCGGGATTATTTACGAAAAAGCCCGTCAGAGTGTTAAGCTCTGGCGGGCTTTCCTGTATCGAGCGAACAAAAGTCCAGGGTCTGGAGTCTAAAGTCTTGAGTCCCGAGAAAGAATGACCCCAGACCCTGGACTCCAGACTTTTTGATGTCGTTCAGCACTTTCTTCCGAGTCTCTTCCTACGCGATGGTCGGCTGCGGCGCACTCGCCCTAGCCGTCTCGGACGGATTGAGCGCGGCGCTCGCCGCCCTCTTCGGCGTCGTGCTCGTCGTCGCCTGGAAACTCGAAGGCACCCGCTGGCAACTTCCAGAGCGCGTCGGCCTCGTCGTCGTGCTGCTCTCGCTCCCGCTCTTTTACCTGGACTGGCAGTTTCTCTCGGGCGGGACGACGAGCGAGAGGGTCGGCGTCTCTGCGCTCGGCCACCTGATACTCTTTCTCTCCGCCGTCAAGCTCCTACAGGTCAAGGCCGACCGCGACTGGGTCTTCCTCTACCTGATCTCCTTCTTCGAAGTCCTGCTTGCCGCGGGCCTGAGCGTCAGCCCGCTCTTCATGCTCTCGCTCGTCCTCTACGGGCTGTTCGCGCTCTCGACCGTTCTGGCCTTCGAGATCAGGAAGGCGCGGCGCGGCGTGAAGATTACGGAGACGCGCCTGCTGGTCGCGCCCGACTCGACACTCTTTCGCAGGCTGACGCGGCGCAGGGCCGGCGAAGCTCATCACAACGGCGAGGCACGCCGCCTGCCGCTCGTCTCGCTGCTCCTGATGATGCTCATCTTTGGGCTGGCGCTCCCGCTCTTCCTGATCGTGCCGCGCACGGGCGCGAACGCGCTGGCCCGCACGGGCGGCGGCGCGCGCGGGTTCGTGGGCTTCTCCGAAAACGTCACGCTCGGCGACGTGGGCCGCCTACAGCAGAGCGACCAGCTCGTGATGCGCGTCCGCGTCGAAGACGCACAGCCGGCGGCCGAAAGACGGCTGCGCTGGCGCGGCGTCGCGCTCGACTTCTATAACGGGCGCGGCTGGGAGCGGACCGGCGACCGCTCCACGTTCGAGCGGCCCAACAACGAGCGCGGCTTTTTCCAGCTCGGCACGACAGAGGACTTGCAGCGGCTGACGACGCAGACCTTTTACCTGGAGGCCATTGACACTCCGGTCCTCTTCGCGGCCCCGCGCGTCGTCGCGCTCCAGGGCTCCATTCCTTACCTGCGCAGCGACGCCGAAGGCGCGCTCTCCACGCGCCCGCATTACCAGGAGCGCGTCTCTTATAAAGTTTACTCCGACACAGAGGAGCCCGACGCGGAGACCCTGCGCCGGACCGCCATCGGCGACGTGCAGTTTTACCCGGCCTGGGTCGCGCGCTACCTTCAACTCCCCGACAACGTTGACCCGCGCATCCCGCGCCTCGCGCACGAGTGGATGATGGCGGCCGGTGCGGTCAACCAGTACGACGCGGCCCGCGCCATCGAAGCCCGGCTCCAAAACGATTTCGCCTACACGCTCGACATGAAGGCGACGGGGCCGGACCCTTTGGCGGACTTCCTCTTCAACGTGCGCGCCGGGCACTGCGAATATTTTTCAACTGCGATGGCCGTCATGCTCCGCTCGCAGGGCATCCCGGCGCGCGTCGTCAACGGCTTCCAGCGCGGCGAGTACAACGACGCGGCCGGCGTCTACACCGTCACGCAGCGCGAGGCGCACTCCTGGGTCGAAGTCTACTTTCCGGGAACGAGCGCCTGGGTCACCTTCGACCCGACGCCGCAGGCGGGCCGCCCGGCGTTCCAGCGCACGGGGATTCAGGGCTGGTTCGGCAAGTACGCCGAGGCGCTGGAGATGTTCTGGATACAGTACGTCGTCGGCTACGACAGCCAGGAGCAGCGCTCGCTGGCGAACACGGTCGGCAACCGCTTCTACGACTTCCGCAACTGGAGCGGCGACAAGCTCAAGAGCCTCAAGGAGACTCTCGCGGGCTGGTTCAGTTGGCTCAACGTCGAGAACGAGGACGGCTCCGTCTCCTACACGCGCCTCGCCCTCGCTATTCTGCTCGGCGTCCTGGCAATCGTCGGCCTCGTTCTGCTGGTCCGTAGAATCCGTCGGCTCGGCTTCTGGCGAATCTTCAGACGCCGCCAAGTGGAAGACCCCGGCCGCTCGGTCGTGGAATTCTACGAGCGCATGACGAAGACGCTCGACGCGCGCGGGCTCAAACGCGCGCCGGGCGAAACGCCTCTTGAGTTCGCGTCGGCCACGAGGATGCCGGAGGCGATGCAGGTCACGCGCGCCTACAACCGCGTGCGTTACGGCGACGCCAGACTGTCGGCCACCGAGAGCGCACAGATCGAAGAATGGTTGAGAAGAATGGAGGAGAAACAGTTTTGAGTTTTCAGTTTTGAGCAAAGACCAATTGCTTTCACTGAGAACTAAAAACTGAAAGCTGAAAACTTATGAAGATAGGATTTATCAGTCTGGGCTGTCCTAAGAATTTAGTGGACAGCGAAGTGATGATGGGGAAGCTGCGCGCGGACGGCTACGAGCTGACGACGGACGCGAGCGAGGCGGACACGGTCGTCGTCAACACGTGCGGCTTCATAGAGTCCGCGAAGAAAGAGTCTATCGAAGCCATCTTCGAAGCGGCGCGGCTGAAGACGGAGGGGAAGGCGCGGCGGCTAATCGTCGCGGGCTGTCTCGTGGAGCGTTACCGCGACCAGTTGCGCGAAGAGATGCCGGAGGTGGACGCCTTCATCGGCACGAGCCAGATTAACGAAATAACTGAAGTCTGCGACGAGCGGAAGCCCTCGCGCTCGCTCCCCATCCTCCAAACTCCCCTCGGCAACCAGAGCGCCACGTACCTTTACGACGAGTCCACGCCGCGCGTCCTGGCGACGCCCGGCTATACCGCCTTCATTAAAATTGCGGAGGGTTGCGACCGCCCCTGCGCCTTCTGTTTCATCCCGCAGATGCGCGGCCACTTCCGCAGCCGCCGCTTCGGCTCCGTGATGAAGGAGGCGGAAGAGTTGGCCCAGAAAGGCGTCAAGGAGATCGTGCTCGTCGCGCAGGACTCCTCGCGCTACGGCGAAGACCTGGGCGAGCGCGACGCCCTGGCCCACCTGCTGCGCGAGCTATCCCACCTCGACGCCGTAGAGTGGGTGCGCGTGATGTACACCTACCCGACGCACATCTCGGACGCCTTCCTGGATGTGCTCGCCGAGGAGCCGAAGGCCGTCAAGTACCTCGACATGCCATTGCAGCACGCGTCGCAGAACGTGCTGAAATTGATGAAGCGCGGGGGCAATCGGCAGAGCCTCGAACGCTTGATTGAGCGCGTCCGCCGCCGCGTCCCCGGAATCGCCGTCCGCACGACTTTCATCACGGGCTTCCCCGGCGAGACCGAAGAGGATTTCGAGGAGTTGCTCGCATTCGTCCGAAACGTCGAGTTCGACCGCGTCGGCGTCTTCACTTACTCGGACGAGGAAGGCACGCCCGCTTTTGATTTGCCGGACAAGGTTGACGCGCGCACGGCGAAGCGGCGGCGCACGCAGTTGATGAAAGAGCAGGCGCGCATCTCGCGCCGGCGCAACCGCGCGCGCGTCGGCTCAGTCGAGCGCGTGCTCTTCGAGGGCGCGGCGAAAGAGACGGACCTGCTCTGGCAGGGGCGCATGGAGACCCAGGCCGCCGACATAGACGGCTGCGTCCTCATCAACGACGCGCCCGAAGGTTTCGAGCCCGTGCCGGGCCAATTCGTCAACGTCCTTATCACCGAAGCCCACGAGCACGACCTCGTCGGACAAATAGTTTGAGGAGTGAGGAGTGATGTGTGATAAGAGCCTGTTTGAAAACTCGTTCCCGGCCCGCTGTTCTTTGCGTCTTTGCGCCTTTGCGTGAGGAATTAGTCTCACGCAAAGGCGCAAAGACGCAAAGGAAGAGTTTTCAAACAGGCTCTAAGTAAAGACAGATGCTTTGACTCAGCACTCATCACTTTTTTGAGATGCCAGTGGTTGTTAAAGAGTCGAGCGACGAACTCAACCCGAGCGTTATTGCGTCGGGCGGGGCCGGGTTCACGCGGCCCAGGAGGACGGTCTCGAATTATCTCGCGCTTGGGCTCGCGACGTGGGGCGTCGGTTTCATTCCGGGTGCGCCGGGGACGTATGGGTCGGCGGTCGGCGTCGGCCTCTACCTTTTAGTACAATCGGCGGGCGTGCCCGCGTCGTTCCGCGTGACGTTCATGCTGCTCGTCATCGCGGGCGTAACGCTCGCGGGCGTGTGGGCCGCGACGCGCGTTGAAAAATTACTCGGGCGCAAAGACCCTGGCGTCGTGGTGACGGACGAAGTCGCGGGGCAGTTGATCGCTTACCTGTTTGTGCCAATTAACGCGGGCTGGTGGGCCATTATCGCGGGCTTCGTCCTGTTCCGCCTCTTCGACATCTGGAAGCCGTACCCGATTCGCCGCCTGGAAATGCTCGACGCGGGCTTAGGCATCATGGCCGACGACGTGCTCGCGGGTGCCTACGCGGCGGTCGTGTTGTCACTGCTCGTGTCAATCTCGTTGTTGTGAAGAAGGAGAAACAATCAGGCATGGAAACCAAAGACCCCAAGTCAACCGAAGCGGCCGGCGGCGACGGCGGCGATGTCGAAAGCAAAGACCCGAAGTCGGACGCCACGAGCAGCGAAACCTTGAGCGACGTGGAAGAGACTGAAATAGTGTCCGAGACAGGCGGGGACACGTCCGACACCAATGACCATTCCCCGGCCCCGTCACCCGACGGCGCGTTCGACGAGGGAAGAAAGGGCGGCGGCCTGGAAGACGCCGGGCCGATGTAATTCTCAAAGGCAGAATCCAGAATCCAGGAGCCAGAAGAATGTCTGTGAAGGCGGTCGCCGTCTTCTCCCTGCTCACTCCTTCATTCTGTGTGTTGGATTCTGTTAACGTATCTTTTATGAAAATTTTTGTCGCAGACGACGTGAGTGAGAGCGGGCTTGAGCCGCTCAGGGCCGCGGGCTTCGAGGTCTTGAAAAAGACCGGGCTCAAAGGGGACGAGTTGCGCGCGGCGGTCGCGGACGCGGACGGCCTCGTGGTGCGTAGCGAAACGAAGGTGACGCCCGACGTGATGGACGCGGCCGGGTGTCTGCGCGTCATAGGGCGCGCGGGCGTGGGCGTTGATAACATCGACGTGCCAGCCGCGACCGCGCGCGGCATCGTCGTGATGAACGCGCCGGACGGGAACACGATCACGACGGCCGAGCACACCATCGCGCTGCTCGTCTCGCTCGCGCGGCGCGTGCCGCAGGCGGCTGGGGCACTTCGCGCTGGGCGCTGGGAGCGCAAGCGATTCGTCGGCGTGGAGCTTCAGGGCAAGACGCTCGGCATCGTCGGCCTGGGCAGAATCGGGCGCACCGTCGCGGCGCGCGCCCGCGCCTTCGGCATGACCATCGTGGCTTACGACCCGTTCGTCGCGCCCGACCAGGCGCGCGACCTCGAACTGGAAATCCTCCCGCTCGACGAAGTCTTCGCCCGCGCAGACTTTCTCACCGTCCACACGCCTTTGACCGCCGAGACGCGCGGCATCATCGGCCCGCAGGCGTTCTCGAAGATGAAGCGCGGCGTGCGCGTAATTAACTGCGCGCGCGGCGGCCTCGTTGACGAGCGCGCGCTGCTCGCGGCCATCAAGGAGGGGACGGTCGTAGGCGCGGCGCTGGATGTCTTCGAGGAGGAGCCACCGCCGGCCGACCACCCCCTGCTCGCGCTCGAAGAGGTGATAGCGACGCCGCACCTCGGCGCTTCGACGAAAGAGGCGCAGGAGGGCGTGGCCGTGACGGTGGCAGAGCAGATGCGCGACTACCTTTCGACGGGCGCGCTGCGCGGCGCGGTCAACGTCCCGGCGGTCGGCGCGCAGGAGCTGAACGCTCTCCAGCCTTATCTCGCGCTCGCCGAGAGCCTGGGCCGCTTCCAAGCGCAGTTGGTGGACGACGCGGTGCGCGAAGTCCGGCTCGAATACGCGGGCGAGGTCGTTGACCTGGACGCCGCGCCCGTCACGCGCGCCTTTCTCGCGGGGTTGCTCCGCGACGTGAGCGCGCGCGTCAACCTCGTCAACGCCTTCCTCATCGCGGAAGAGCGCGGCATCGCTGTGACGGCCGCTTACACGCGCGCCGGGAGCGACACGGCCCCGGCCATACGCACGACCGTGCTCACGACCACGAGCGAGCAGCGCGTTTCGGGCACGCTGTTTAGCGGCGCGGGCCAGACGAGCGACGGGCGCGTGACGGAGATCAACGGCTTCCGCATAGAGGCCATCCCGCGCGGCCACATGCTGGTGACGCGCAACCGCGACGTACCCGGCGTCATCGGCCGCATCGGCACACTTCTGGGCGAGCACAACGTCAACATCAGCCGCTTTCACCTCGGAAGACGCGAGCGCGGCGGCGAGGCGATGGCCGTTATCGAAACCGACATGCCCCTCGACGACGCCACGCTCCGCGAACTGCGCGCCTTCGAGCCCGTCATCTCCGCCCGGCAGATAGAACTCTAAGTCGACTCCTTAATTGCTAAGCGCCTTTGCGTGAAATAGATTTTCACGCAAAGGCGCTTAGGCGTTGAGCCTGGCTCCGAGTTCACCCTCCTACACCGACTACTCGCCGGGGCACTCCACCGGCAGGTAGATTTTGCCTTTGCAGTCCTTCGAGACGAAGACCTCGTGCGAGTCGAGTCCCGGCTCGGGCTCGGGTTTCTCCATGCTCTTGTCTCGGGGGGAAAGTCGAGTCCACGCCTCCGACCAGTAGCCCGCGTCCATGACGACGACCCTTTCAGGTTCGATACCGCGCTTGACGACCCACTTCTTCGCGCGCTCGCCCCGGAATTTCGCCTCGCCTTCGCAGGAGAGCCGGCCGGCGTAGACGATGATGTAACCTACGTATTCCTTATCCTGCTGCAACGCGACGGCGAAATTATCCAGATGAGCCTTCTCCAGTTCCCAGCAAATGGCACCGTACACGTCGAACTCTCTGTCCGCCGTGAAGCCACCCGCGCCGCCGCTCTGCGGGGCGAAAGAGACGAGGAGAAGAATCAGGAAAAGGCAGCACGCCTTCGCGAGAGTTCGCATCAGTAGCTACTCCGAGGGCTGCACGTTTCAGACTCACTCGATGTCGAAAGTCGTCTGCTGCGTGGCGCTCGTCTTGGCGGCGCGGTCGTTGATCGTCACTTGCAGGACGTAGCGGCCGGGGGACAGAGTGCTCAGGCCGATGTCGGCCCCGTAAGGGACGCGCGCGAGGTCTGTGCCCTGCGGTGTGCCAATTTTTCGCGCGGGCGAGTTGACGACCGTCTGCCCGTCGCGCGTGATCATGATCTGCGCTTCGAGGTCGGGCGCGGCGTTCGCGCCGGGCGCGGCGTTATAGACGAGGGCCAGGAAGTTGAGGTGCGAGCCCGCCTTGAACCGGCGCTCCACGCTGAACTGCACCTGCTCGGGCGCGGCCGCCGCCGCAGACCCGGCGTCTTTGCGCTTGCCGACGAACTGGCCGCCGATCAGCAGGCTGCTCAGGGTCAGGCGCTTCGAGGCGAGGTCTGGAATCTCCACCCACTGCGCGGCGCTGCCGACGCGCCCGGAGTGGTCGTCGCGCGCCGCCACGCGCACCTGATAGAGGCCCGGCTTGAGCGGGACCTTGTTGTTGTAAATGACGCCCGGATGCTCGACCGAGACGTTCTCGGCGGGCGGGTTGACAGTCAGGCGCGTCTTGAAGCTGCCGGCGGGCTTGCCCTGGTCGTTGAGCACCACGCCCGCCAGGTCAATTGCCGCCGGCTGCTTGCCGTCGTCGCCGTAGCCGAGCACGTCCGTCGCCATCTGCATAGAGGCCGTCAGCACCGTGCCCGTGCCGGGCACGTCCAGGTAGCCGGCCGAGAGCTGCGTGGGCAGGCCCTTCTTCGGGGCCGTCGCCGTCAGCGCAGACTTGATTTCGCCCTCCGGCCCTTTGGTCGTGTTGGACGCGGGGGCCGCAGCGTTCGCGCCCGGCGCGGGCGTCTTCTCCTTCGCGGCCTTCGCGGCCTCGGCGGGGCGGCCCGTGAGGAAGCCCTTCGGCAGTCGCACGGTCAAGTCGGGGCGGTCCGCGATGCTGACTTCGACGCGCTTGAACTTCGCGCCCTTCTGCTCTTCGGTCGGCGGACGCCACGCCAGCAGGTAGTAGTTGGAAGTCTCGTCGAGCATGCGCGAGACCCACGAGTCGAAGTAGTTCTGGTTACGCAGGAAGCGCCCGCCCGTGTCTCCGGCCAGCGCGTTCAAGCCGTCCTGCGAGGCCGTGCTCTCGCCCACGCTCGCCCTGTCGAGCCGGCCCTTGGGGTCGAAGGGCCGGTCGCCGGTCGCGTCCGCTATCGGCGCGAACAAGCCCCGCGCGTCAATCGTGTAGATGACGCTGCTCGTGCGCGTCGCCGTGTCGGTGACTCGCTGCAACTGCGCGTTGGCCCCGCCGACCTCCCTGCGCGTGTCCAGGTAGAAGCCCTCAGAGATGAAGAAGACGAGCTTGCGGCCGGATATCTGGCCGATGTTTTTAACCCAGTTGTCGAGCGAGGCGAGCGTCGTCTCGGTGACGGACTCGACGCCGAACATGATGTTGTTGCCGCGCGTCTTGACCATCTCGTAAATGGCGTTGCGGTTAATTTGCCGTGCGCCCGCCGCGTTCAATTTCTTGGACTCGAAGCCCTCGATAATTTTTTCGACGTAGTAGTCCGCCGCCTGCCGGTCGCCGTTCATGATGCGGATGGCGACGAACTCTGTCATGGGCGGCTGCTCGCCGTCGCGGTTGCTCAGGGGGACGGGGTTGAGGCGTTCGAGCGCGGCGCGCAGCACCGTTTTGTTGTCCGTGAACTGCTGTAGGAACCCCATCTGCCCGGTCGTGGAGACGAAGGCGACCTGGTCGAGCGGCGTCATCTGCTCGTTGATGAAGTGCTTGAGCGCGGAGCGCGTGCGCCCGAGGCCGTCAAGCGAGAGGTGCAGGTCGTCCACGAAAAAGATGATGGTGCGGCCGCGGTAGGATGACGTTGCGGGTACGCCGCCCGTGCCGGCCTGCTTGCCGGCGGCGAGCGCGGCCTCGACCTGTTTCTCCTCGCGCGCGGTGCCGGCCGTCACGCGGTCGAAGAACGAGGGCGTCACGGGCTGGCCGTCAACCTTGAGCACGAACTGTTCCGGCTTCAGGCCGTCAACGAAGTGGCCCTGCTTGTCCACGACGGTGACGCCCGTCTGCACCAGCTCCGTGCTGATGCGCACGACATCGTCCGTCTTGTCCTGCGGCTGCTGCTGGCCGAAGACGGCCGTACCGGCGGAGACGAACAGGGACAGCACTACGCTGAGAGAATAGGTGACGAGAGTTTTGGGAGTCTTCATTGGCTTTTGGTCCGGCGGAAGAGTCTGGCGACCGGGAGACGGCGCGGGAGTATATCACACAACCGTCAGGCCGGCGGCCAGACTGTCAACTCCGAGCTATTCAATCTCAAACGCGGCGCGCTGCGAGGTGCCGCTCTTGCCGAGGCGGTCAATGGCCGTGATCTTCAACTCGTAACGTCCGGGCGTGAGCCCCGCCAGGGGCAGCTCGGCCGCGTAAGGAATGCGCGCGAGGTCCGCCCCCGGCGTGACCTTCCGCAGCGTGGTTGTGACGACCGGCCTGTCGTCGCGTATGACTTGCACCTGGATAGCCACGTCGGGCGGGGCGCTGCCGTCCTGCCCGCGCGCCGCGTTGTAGATGAAAGTCAGGAAGCGCAGTTTCGACGTGCGCGCGAAGCGGTGGTCAGCACTCAGCAGCGAGGGGACCGCCGCCTCCGTCGGCTCGGCTTTGCCGGCCGCCTGCGCGACCGCGCCCGGCATCGCCTCGCCGATCATCAGGCTGCTCAGAGAGAGTTTGTGCTGCGCGAGGTCCGGGACCTCTATCCACTGCATGGCGCTGCCCGTGCGCCCGCTCTTGGCGTCGCGGGCCGAGACGCGGACCTGATAGAGACCGGGCGCGGCGCGGAACTGGCCCGTGAAGGCTATGCGCTGGCGCGGCGCGGGAGCGCCCCCCGTGGCTGTGCCGGAAGAGTTAGCGCCCGCGGTTGCTGACAGCCTGTTCTTGAAGCTCGACACGGGCTTGCCTTCGGCGTTGAAGAGCACGCCCATCACGTCAACCACCGAGGGCGCGTTCGCGCCGTCCGCTTTCTCCAGTCCCTCGCCGCTCACCTGCATCATCGCGGCCACCACCGGGCCGACGTTCTGCACGTCCATGTAACTGACCGCCAGCGAGGTCGGCAAGTCCATCTTCGGGTACATGGCCCCGAGCGCCTTACGCAAGCCTTCCTCTTCGGGGGGCACGGCCGGGGTGCCCGCGTTCTGGGCCGGCTTGTTGCGAGCCTGTGCGGTGGCGGCCGGCGGCTCTACGTCGAAGAAGCCGCGGCGCACGCGCACGGTCAGTTCGGGCCGCCCCTTGATGCTCGCCTCTATCCGGCGAAACTTGCCGCCGCCGCGCGCATCGCCCTCGGGCCGCCACGCCAGCAGGTAGTAAGCTGAAGTCTCCCGGAGCGCGGTCTCCACGCCGCGGCCGAGCGAGTTAGAGTTGAGCAGCGCGCGCCCGCCCGTGTCCGCCGCGAGCGTGCGCAGCGCCTCCTGCGAGGCGGAAGCTTCGCGTATGGCCGTCGTGACGACGACGCCGCTCGGGTCCGCCGTCATGGGGACGCTCGCGTCCGGCATCCCCGTCACCAGCCCGCGCGCGTCCATGCTGTAGATGACGACGCCCGTGCGCGCGGCGGCGTCCGTAATGCGCCTCAGCTTGTCCGGCACGTTCGAGACGCGGTTGGTCAGGAAGAAGCCGTCCGAGAGGAAGAAGACCAGCTTGCGCCCCGGCAGCGGGCCGGCCGAGCGCGCGAGGCTCTCAAGCGAGGCGAGCAGGTTCGTCGAGACGGCGGCCGATTGTTGTATCAGACGGTCGGCGCGGTCCCTGACCATCTGTTCGAGGCGGTCGCGCGGCATCTGTGACATTTCCTGCTGCAACTGATCCGTGAAGAAGTTGAGCAGCTCAAGATTGGCGCGCTCGTTTATTTCGAGCGCCTGATAGACGCTCATCGGCGGGCGGTCGTTGTCGCGCACGTCGTAGGAGCGGAAGTTGAGGCGCTCGACCGCCGCGCGCAGCACGGCCTTGTTGTCGGTCAACTGCTGAAGGAAGCCTATCTGGCCGGTCGCGGCCGCGATGCCGACCTGGTCGTTCTGGCCCATCTCCTTGTCTATGAAGTCGAGCAAGGTCTTGCGCACGCGCGTCACGCTGTCGGCCGCGAGGTGCGTGTCGTCCAGAAAGAAGAAGATGATGCGCCCGCGGTCGGGCGGCTTGGGGGCGGTCGCGGGCGCGGCCGCGACGGTCGCCGTCCCGCCGGGGCCGACGCGCGCCGACGCCAGCCGCGCGTCCTCCTCGGCCGTCCCGGCCGTGATTTTATCGAAGAACGAAACCTGGACCGGCTTGCCGTCAACCTTCAGCTCGAACTGGTCGCGCTGCAAGTTGTCCACGAAGCGGCCCTGCTTGTCGAAGACCGTCACGTCCGTCTGCACCAAATCCGTGCTGATGCGTAGGACTTCGTCCTCTTGCGCGTCCGGCTCCTGCGTGGGCTGCTGCTGCGCGAGAAGCGTGACGGGGGCCGGCAGGAGGAGGAGGAGCGAGAGCAGCACGCAGGCGCGCGCGGCGGCGTGGAAGTTTTTGTGGGCCATAATCCAGGTTGACTGAAAAAAGGAAATGCCGGGGATTGACGCGCGGGATAATATCACGGCGGGGCCTGAGTCTTTAAGCAAACTTTTACGGGCCGGAGGCCGTATAATGCGCGAACAGACAACCGGCGCGGCCGGCCCGAGCACTCCCGGCCCCAAATTATTCGTCCAGGAAGAGAAAACCCGATGAGCGAGAACGCATACACGCTAACGCTTTCAGGCGTCACCAAGAGCTTCGACGAATTCACGGCCGTGGACGACCTCTCCCTGCGCGTGCGCCCCGGCAGAATCTTCGGCCTGATAGGCCCGAACGGGGCGGGGAAGACCACCACCATCCGCATGATCGTCAACATCACCGCGCCCGACGAGGGGCGGATAGAACTCTTCGGCCACGAGATGACGACCGAGCTGCAAGACCGCATCGGCTACCTGCCGGAAGAGCGCGGCCTCTACAAGAAGATGAAGGTCATAGACCAGCTGCGCTTCTTCGGCGAGCTGAAGAACGTCAAGGGGAAGCGGGCCGACGAGGCGATTGACCGCTGGCTGGAGAGGGTGAAGCTGACGGAGTGGAAGACGAAGAAGGCGATGGAGTTGTCGAAGGGGATGCAGCAGAAGATTCAGTTCATCGCCGCCGTCATGCACGACCCGGACCTGATGATTCTGGACGAGCCCTTCTCGGGCCTCGACCCCGTGGCGCAGGAACTCCTGAAAGAGGTCGTGCTGGAGCTGAAGGCCGAGGGCAAGACCATCATCTTCTCGACGCACCAGATGGAGATGGCCGAGAGGATTTGCGACGACATCTGCATGATTAACAAGTCGCGGAAAGTCCTCGACGGGAGCCTCCGGCAGATCAAGAGCAGCTTCGGGCGCAACGCGGTCGCGCTCAGGGCCGAAGGCGGCGAGGCGGTGCTCGAAGACAAGAGCCTCGTCGTGAACGTCGAGCGCCACAGCGACGAGGTCGAGGTGCTTTTGGCACAGGGCGCGGACGCGCAAAGCCTCTTGAGGCGGCTGCTCGAAGCGGGCGCGAAGGTCGGCAAGTTCGAGCTGGTCGAGCCTAGTCTGAACGACATCTTCATCGCCAAGGTGGAGGAGAGCGAATGACAAAGTTTCTGGCCGTCGTCAAACGCGAATACCTGACGCGCGTGCGCACCAAGATGTTTATCGTCTTCACCATCCTGGGGCCGCTGATGATCTTCCTCTTCACGGTCGGCCCGGCGCTCATCGCCGGCATCAAGACGGGCGCGACGCGCGTCGCCATCATCGACCGCACAGAGGGCGAGAAGATGTACGGGCGCGTGCGCGACTCCATCCTGAAGAAAGACGACGGGGAAGGCGTTGCGGCGCAGCAGCAGAAGCAGCAGCAGAACGCGAACGCCGCCACCGAAATGCCCGGCGCGCGGCGCGTCCCCGCCGGCACGGCCGACGCGAGCTACGTGGTCGAGCAGGCATCGCTCGGCGGCCGCTCGGTCGAGGAGGTCAGCGGCGAGTTAAACGAGAAGGTGCGCCGGAACGAGTTGGACGGCTACGTGATTCTGCCGCCCGACATCTTGCAGGACGGCGAGGTGAAATTTTACGCGCGCAACGTGGGCGACATGTTCACACGCGGGCAGCTCCGCGACCGCATCAGCCGCGCCGTCCGCGACCAGCGCATGGACGAGGAGAAGATTCCCGCCGACCTGATAGATAGAATCAACAAGCCCGTCAACATGACCGCCATCAACAGCGAGAGCGGCAAGCAGGAGTCGGAGGGCAGCTTCTTCTTCGTCCTGATCGTGGGCTTCCTCATCTACATCATGATCATCATGTACGGCCAGGTGATTCTCGCCGCCGTGGTCGAGGAGAAGGAGACGCGCATCGCCGAAATGCTCTTCTCCTCCGTGCGCTCCTTCCCGCTGCTGCTGGGCAAGCTGATCGGCGTCTCCCTGGTCGCGCTGACGCAGTTCGTCATCTGGGGGCTGGCCTTCGGGGCGGTGGCCGTGTGGGTCATCCCGCAGCTGGCGCAGAGCGGCGCGAACGTCTCGCTGCCGTCGGTCCCGCCCGTCTTCTTCCTCTACTTCTTCCTCTTCTTCCTCCTGGGCTACTTCGTTTACGCGACGCTCTACGCGCTCGTCGGCTCCGTCGTCACGACCACGCAGGAAGGCGGGCAACTGGCGATGCCCATCCTCTTCATGCTCATCATAGGCTTCTACTTCGCCTTCCCCGTGATACGCAGCCCGAACTCAAGCCTGACCTTCTGGGTCTCCATGTTCCCGTTCTTTTCGCCGATCACGATGATCGTCCGCATCGTCACGCAGACGCCGCCACTCTGGCAGATACTGCTCTCGCTCGTCATAGGCTACGGCACGGTCGTCCTCCTGATGTGGCTCGCGGCGCGCATCTACCGCACGGGCATGCTGATGTACGGCAAGCGCGCCACCATCCCCGAAATCCTGCGCTGGATCAGACAAACGTGAAAAGAAGTGGTCAGTGGTCGGTGGTCAGTGGTCAGTTAAAAAGCAGCCGGCGCGATTGGCACAGTTTCTTTTTTTGTCTTTCTCTTAACTGACCACTGACCACTGCTTATGGCTCTGGAGATAGAGAAAAAATATCGGCTGACGGGCGAGGGGCGCTCGTCGTTGATTGAGCGTCTGACGGAGAGCGGCGCGATATTCGAGGGCGAAGAGTTCGAGGAGAACACGCTCTACGCGGGTGGGCAGTTGGACGCGGGCCGGCAGGTGCTGCGCCTGCGCCGCGTCGGCGGTCGCGCGGTTTTGACCTACAAGGAGCGCGGCGACTCCGCCTCTTCGGTCAAGCGTTACCGCGAGGACGAGACCCGCGTGGACGACGCCGCGGCCCTCGCAGACATCCTCGGCGCGCTCGGGTTTACGCCCTCTCTCATCTACGAAAAGCGGCGCGCGACCTGGCAGTTGAAAGGCGCGGAGATAGTCGTTGACGAATTGCCCTTCGGCCTCTTCCTTGAGATCGAGGGCGAAGAGACCGTCATCGCTGAAGTCGAAGAGCTTCTAGGTCTCCGCGAGACCGAGGCGGAGCCGTCTACCTACCCGGAGCTTGCGCGGCAATACGGAAAGAGACGCGGCGACGTGATCGAAGCCCGCTTCTAACCAACGAGAAAGCGGCCCCGCTCACGACGAGCGGGGCCGCTTTCTCGTTTGACTCCGACTTGGGCCAAAATTACATGCCCATGCCGCCCATGCCGCCCATGCCGGGCATCGCCGGGGCCTTGTCGTCCTCAGGAAGCTCCGAGACCATAGCCTCCGTCGTCAGCATCAGGCCGGCGATGGACGCCGCGTTCTGCAACGCCGTGCGCGTCACCTTCGCGGGGTCGATGACGCCAGCCTTGACGAGGTCTTCGAGTTCTTCCGTCGCGGCGTTGTAGCCGTAGTTCTCGTTCTTCTGCTCGCGGACGCGCTCGACGATGACCGCGCCTTCCTTGCCGGCGTTCTGCACGATCTGGCGCAAGGGCTCTTCCAGCGCGCGCTTGACGATCTGGACGCCGATCTGCTCGTCCGCGTCGCCCTCGCCGTCCTTGTTGGCCTGGAATTTCTCCAGCGCCTTAGCCGCGCGCACCAGCGTCACGCCGCCGCCCGGAACAATCCCTTCCTCGACGGCCGCGCGCGTCGCGTGCATGGCGTCTTCCACGCGCGCCTTCTTCTCCTTCATCTCCGTCTCGGTCGCCGCGCCGACTTTGATGACCGCGACGCCGCCGACGAGCTTCGCCAGCCGCTCCTGCAACTTCTCGCGGTCGTAGTCCGACGAAGTCTCCTCGATCTGCGCGCGCAGGGTCTTGACGCGACCTTCGATGTCGCTCGTCTTGCCGTTGCCCTCGACGATGGTCGTGTTGTCCTTGTCAATCGTCACCTTCTTGGCGCGGCCCAGGTCTTCGAGCTTGACGTTCTCAAGCTTGATACCGAGGTCTTCCGAGATGACCTTGCCGCCCGTCAGGATGGCTATGTCTTCGAGCATCGCCTTGCGGCGGTCGCCGAAGCCTGGGGCCTTGACGGCCGCGATGTTCAGCGTGCCGCGCAGCTTGTTGACCACGAGCGTCGCGAGCGCCTCGCCTTCCACGTCCTCGGCGATAATCAACATCGGCTTGCCCATCTTCGCCACCTGCTCAAGCAAAGGCAGCAGGTCCTTCATCGAGCTAATCTTCTTCTCATGAATCAGAATCAGCGGGTTGTCGAGCACGACTTCCATCCGCTCGGGGTCCGTCACGAAGTAGGGCGAGAGGTAGCCGCGGTCGAACTGCATGCCCTCGACGACTTCGAGCGAAGTCTCCATCGTCTTCGATTCTTCGACGGTGATGACGCCGTCTTTGCCGACCTTGTTCATCGCCTCGGCGATGATGTTGCCGATGGTGCTGTCGCCGTTGGCCGAAACCGTGCCGACCTGCGCGATCATGTCGCCCTTGACAGGCTTCGACAGTTTCTTGATCTCTTCGATGGCGCGCTCGACGGCCTTGTCAATGCCGCGCTTCAAGGCCATCGGGTTCGCGCCCGCCGCGACGGTCTTGACGCCCTCGCGGAAAATCGCCTGGGCCAAAACGGTCGCGGTCGTCGTGCCGTCGCCGGCCACGTCCGAAGTCTTGGAGGCGACTTCGCGCACCATTTGCGCGCCCATATTTTCCAGAGAATCCTTCAGCTCGATCTCTTTCGCCACGGTCACGCCGTCCTTGGTGATGGTGGGGCTGCCGAATTTCTTGTCAATGACGACGTTGCGCCCCTTGGGGCCGAGCGTGATCTTGACGGCGTCGGCGAGCTGGTTAACGCCGCGCAGGATGGCCGCGCGCGATTCCTCGCCGTGAACAACTTGCTTTGCCATATTCTCTTTCCTCTCCTAACTCAATCTTTGTGTGGTGAACTGCAATGAAAAAAGCGGCTGAGCCTTGAGGGACTACTTGCCGCCTTTTTTGCTGCCGCCCGCGCCGGACGCCGCGCCCGCGCGCTCGATGATGCCGAGAATCTCGTCCTCGCGCATGATGAGCAGCTCCTCGTTGTCAATCTTGATCTCGGAGCCGCTGTACTTGCCGAAGAGCACGCGGTCGCCGGCCTTCACGTCCAGCGTCTGGCGCGAGCCGTCGTCACGGACCTTGCCCTCGCCGACGGCGACCACTTCGCCCTCCTGCGGCTTCTCCTTGGCGGTGTCGGGGATGATGATCCCGCCGCGCACCTGCTCGCCCTCATCCAGGCGGCGTACGATGACGCGGTCATGCAGCGGTCTAATTTTGGTTGCCATACTACTTTTCACTACTCCTTTCAGGGTTTACCGGAAAAATTACCGTGTTTTCAGAATAAAGAGCCTTCTCACCAGTCAATTTTTAGCACTCATTCACGGTGAGTGCTAAAAATATCGTAGGGAGCGAAACTTGTCAATATGCGGGAGCAGTAGGAAATTATTGACTTCGGGCATCGGGAGGGTATATCGTGCCCGCGTTTTCGCTCTAACCTCGCAGAAACGCTCCGGTTGCGCCACACCGCCCGGCCGGAGTTCCTCAAAACCTTTTGGAGACTCACAAAATGCAGGATAATAGAATCAGCGCGACCCTGTCCGACGCGGACAGGCAGGCCGTCATGGCGGCCATCAACACCATTCGCCAAAAACTCCCTTTTCTGATTGACCTGACGCCGGACGAGCGCCGCTCGCTGCCCAAAATGGGCGACCGTGGCCGCGTCTTCGTCACCCAGGCGCTCGAAGTCGCCACGCAAAACCCCAACATTCTTCCGGGCGGCTTCGACGCCGTCGAGATGCGCAAGGACGTTGATCTACTCTCGGCCCTAGACCCTATCTTGGCTGCCCTCATGCAGTTAAGCGAACTGGTCGAGGACACCTACACGGCCGTCAGCAGCGAAGCCTACACCTCGGGCCTACTCATCTACCAATTTGCACGCGCCGCCGGCCGCGGCGCGGCCCTCGACGGCGCGCTCGACGGCCTGGCCCGGCGATTCGCCCGCAAAACCGCCAAAACCACGCCCAACCCGGCCACCCCGTAGCAGTTCTGAGGTCGGCCATTGGTCCTCAGAACACAAACGTTGGTGCTCGGAGCACGAATATTCGTGCTCCGAGCACCAACGTTCGAGAAAAAAGCTCCAACGTTCGAGAAATTTTCCTCAACGTTCGTGCTCGGAGGTCGAACGTTGGTGCTCGGAGGTCGAAGGTTGAGGATATTTTCTAAAACCTTCGAGCTTTTTTCTCGAATCTTGGAGTTCTGAGCACGAACGTTGAGGAAAATTTCTCCAACGCTTGACCTCCGAGCACGAACGTTGAGGCTCTTTACTCGAAACTTCGACCTCTGGGAATCGGCATGGAAACCGCGAACTACTTGACACCCGCGCGCGGTATTAGTGCTGAATTAACGTGTTAGACCGCAAGCTGCGGTATTTAACCCCACCCATAGGATTAGGCCGCAATCGGACTAAACGGAAAATACCGCTGCGGTATAATCCCGCAAAGGCGACTGTGGCCCAATTAGCGTTATGCCGCTTAGAGTTTCAGGTGAGATTAAAGATGAGCAAGAAATCACGTGCTGGAAAAGAGTTTGAAGAACTTATAGCTCGAATAGAAGGGGCGCTCGCACCGATTGGCGCAGTAATAAAATCTCCAGATTACATTCGTGACTTAGTTACAAACCGTTTCCGCGAAGTAGATGCTTCCATTCGAGTACCCAACGGAGATACAACTCGGTTGATAACTGTGGAATGTCGTGACCATAGAAAGGGCAAGCAGGATGATCGCTGGATTGAGCAACTCATTACTAAACGCGAGAAAATCGGAGCATGGCGTACCATAGCAGTGTCATCCAGCGGATTCTCTGATTCGGCTATCACTTCTGCGCGTCATTACAACATTGATCTTCGGCAAATGAATCAGATTACTGATGCGGAGATTGCACAAGAGTGGGCTTCTGGTTCCGAATTCAAAATAACAATTATCCAAGTGGAGTATTTTGCATATTCGATTACGTTATTTGATTCAAACAAAATGGCAATTTCAGTAGATGATCTATCGGCAGAACTTCTTGAATCTTTGCGAAATGACCTCACAAATACTGGTTTCATAAGAAACAAAGGAGATGACGCTCTTATATCTGCTGCTGAACTCTCCCACTTTGTAGATCATCCACGGGAGTTGAAAGAGGATGGTGATCCTATTCGTGCTATAGCAGAAATTGATTTCAATGATGACAACTGGTATGTCGAAACGGTGAGTGGTGAAAGAGTCGTATCGCGCGTTGTTATAGGTTATGAGTTCAGTATGCGTACATATCCCGCACCCATTCAGTCAGTAAAACAATATAGTTCACCCGATAAACCAATCTTAGAATTAGTCGGGGCTGAGGCGCAGGCGAATGATCGTCATTACAAAATTGAAGCAAGAGTACGGCTGAATAGACCTCTACCAACAAAAAAGAGACAACCTAAGCGGGGCAGAAAGAAAGTAATATAATGTTGGATATTCTAGACCACCGGCGGCATAACAACTCATTCAACCGGAGCGCGAATAGCATTGCTTTCATCCGCAAGACTCGGATGCTTGGTTAGATGATTCCCGCCCGGTTAGATACTGTGTTTCCTGTCAAGCAGCTTTCGCCCACAGTGGGTCGAACGGCTTCTCCGACTTCAAGACACCATAGGCCAGATGAATGAGCTTCCGCATGACGGCGCAGATGACCGTCATCTTGCACTTGCCGCGCTCTCGCAATCCTTCGGCCCATCGTTGGAAGAACGGGCTGCACCGCAGCGCCGTGATGGCCGGGAAGTAGAGCGCACGCCTGAGCCTTGCATTTCCGATCTTTGACAGACGGGCGCGTCCTCGCACACTCGTCCCCGATTGGCGCTCGCGCGGCACCAGTCCGGCATAAGCTGCAACTTGGCGTGCTCTCCGATACTGCTTAATGTCCGTGATCTCGGCGAGCAGCAGCGCGGCCGTCGTCTCTGCGATGCCTGGAATGGAGTTGAGCAACTCACTCTGTCGCTTGAGTCGAGGATGATTGTTGATGTGTGTGCGAATCAACTCTTCTGTCCGCTTGATCTGCTCACTGAGGTAAGCGAGATGTTCTTCGACACTCTGGCGCACAGCGTTAACTGTGAGACCTGAAGAGAGCCGATTCTCTTCCATTACGCGCATTTCAATGAGAGATTCCAGACGCCGCACAAGTGCCTGTAGTTCTCGCACTTCTTGAGGCAGAGGCTTCCAGGCAGGCGGCGCTTGCGCCTGGCAGAACCTGGCAATCAGTTCGGCATCCACCTTATCTGTTTTGGTGCGTGAGAGCCGACTACCGGCGAAGGCTTTGATGGCCGCCGGGTTGACGACGCTGACGCCGTGACCCACATCATGCAGAAAGAGGGCGAGGGCTTCGCCGTAAGTGCCAGTGGCTTCGAGGCAGGCGTGGACTCTCTCAACGCCTTGCTTGGTAAGCCACTCCTTGAGTTGCTCAAAGCCTGTCGAAGTGTTGGGAAACAGTTTATGCTTGAGTTTGCCGCTTGGCTGGATGAGACAGGTGTTGAACTTCGACTTGGCGATATCGATGCCGAGCACTGGTTGTGCCATGGTCAACTCCTCTCGAATGAGATGCGGCGCGGGTCAAACTTGCAGATGCAAGCTCAGCTTCATCAGAAGCGGCTTCGGATACTGTCCGACCTTCGTGCGCTGCATGGAATGGATGCCGGGAGCTTCTCTAACCGTCTGACTCGGTGGGGTCATAATTCGAGCACAGCTTCTCCGGCATCCTCTGTTGGCCCGAAGCTTGAGCTTGAGCCGACTTCAGTCAACATACAAATTCGAGCGTTCGGTTGCTTCTATGGAAGCGCCGCAAATTTACAGAAAGAAGCTTGTGCCTTCTGGTGAACCGTGTTATTAACTACGCCGCCCAGAATTGGTTCACCTAGCAATGAAGCTAACTAGCTGGAAAGCAGTCTCTCGGTCAACTCCACCATTCGGTGGCGCACAACACGCAACTCGAAACAACCAAAGGAAGGGAAAAGATTATGAGTAAAGAAAACGAAATGACTGGCGACGAGAGTAAAGGACCCCCTGTCGAAGCTTACCCCGCCGTTGAATTGGGGAACTCAACGCTACACGCCGTTGACTTCGTGGTGGATTACCCAGGTTGCTCAACAGACAAACAACAGGTGGCCTCTATGAAAACTGGAGCGCCCATTTCTCGCGGGCTTTGCTTGATCTCATCGATCGCTGCCACAGTGCACACGCCGGGGGGAAACACTACGGCAACGCCATATAAATCATCCGGCACCAGCTATAGCGGATTCTGTTGCATTTTCTACAAAGGCCACTATTTGGTCACCCGCGTAGTAGAAGGCTGAACTGCGCTGCTATGGAATTGCTTTCGCCTTGGTTGCACCGAGAAATGGTTCATCGTATCTGCGGAGAGCGTTCGCCAGCCGAAACGAAGAACCCGTTGAATCATAGGCGCAACCGAACAAATCGTTGGACGCGAGCGGCGGGAGCGTGTTTCGCATCATGACTGGTCCGGCGATGGGTTCGTGAAATCGCGCCGCCGCGTCAACTCAAGCGTTAGATTGCTCGTTGACTGTTTTGATAGAATGCTTGCTCATGCCAGCTGTGTTGAGAACAGGCCCATATCGGTTCTACTTTTACAGTCATGAACCTAATGAACCACCGCATATTCATATTGATCGTGATAATTTATCTGCCAAGTTTTGGTTAGAGCCGGTGGATTTAGCTCGTAACATGGGCTTTAGCGCAAAAGAGCTACGAAGGCTACAATCGCTCGTACTGGAACATCAAACAGAATTATTGGAGGCTTGGAATGGGTACTTTGGCTTTGGCGGCTGATGAGCGTGTTGCAAGCGTGGAGGTTACTGATGATGCGCTGAGTGTGGCCCTAATGGATGGTCGGATTATTACCGTTCCGCTCGTCTGGTATCCCAGATTATTGGGTGCGACAGAAGCTGAACGGAATAATTGGCTAATTAGCGGTGGTGGTTATGGCATCCATTGGCCCGACATAGATGAAGATTTAAGTACCGAAGGATTGCTGCGCGGAGCGCCAGCCCCTCGCAGACATTCAACTAAAAAGTCTGCTTGGCATTCCGTCAATCAATCAACCTACCATAACAACCCCCAATGCTCTACTGGGAGCAACATTGACCCTGAACACCTTCGTCGAGGAACAGGTGGCAGACCGCTGTGCCAAGAATGCGATAGGCTCAACCAGCTTGGGCGATAGGCCGCAATCTAACAACCTCGTACAACTATAACGGCATGCACCCGACCGCCGACACGCACCTTGTCATACTCCGCGAGAGGCTTGGGGCGGCGGGTGATGCCGAGCGTTAGGCGTCGCTACGTTAGGGCTGTCCAGTCAATTTCTTAAACTCGCTCAGAATTACATGCTGTTCATGAGCGCCTACGGCCATTAGTCGCATGATGGTGTCAGCCTCATTAGCCCCAAGTTGAACTTGAGCACCGTTGATGGATGCAGGGTTCCGCTCTTAGATTGACCGCATCAATGTCTAGCCTGACAACGTGGGCGGCTCTCACGTCGCAAGCGAGACTTCAGCTAATCTTTTAGCTAGTTCCCCGTCCTACTCGTTTGCCCCTTCCGGCTACTTTGGGTAACTAGCAGCAATCCAGAAATAGATATAAACTTGCGTCTGGAGGTACTTAATATGAGTGTAGCCAAAGAGCAGTTTGTTGTAGATGAAAGCGGAAATCGTACAGCAGTGTTGCTTGATATAGAACGTTATTTTGAATTGCTTGAAGCGCAGGAAGAACTTGAATCTATCCGGGCTTTTGATGAAGCCAAAGCTTCCGGTGATGAAGCTATTCCTCTTTTCCAAGCCATAAAAAGGATGCTTGATGTCGGGTAGTGGCCTGCGTCAGTTCAGTTCCCCAAATCCGCTAGGCGGCAGATGAATCCCCAGCCGCCGCCGAGTTCGCTGACGGCGAGCGTCAGTTCGTTGCGGCCCTTCTTCAGGGGAAGGTAGACGGCGTCGTTTTCGGGGTTGACGATGCCGAGGAAGCCTGGGTCGCGGAAGTTCTGTGCGCTGCGTCCGCGGAAGAGAATCTTGCCGTTGAGGAAGAGGCTTACGTCGTCGCTGTAGCCGAGGTAGAGCTTCTTCACCTGCTCGCGGTCTGACTCGATGGTGGTCCGCGCGTAAACGACCTTCATCCCCGGCTGTGGGTCCAGGCGCTTCGAGAAGTCGTTCGCGAACGTGACTCTGGGGTGCGGGGCCTCACGGTAACGATAGAGGACCACAAAGCCGGGCGACTCCGCCTCCACGTCCTGCCAACCTTTGACATCGCTCTCGGAGGGCGGCCGCTCCAGATTACGAGCGAGCGCGTCATAGACAGGCGACACGCTCCACTTGGTCAGGGTGCCGGGCGGAACGGGCGGCAGGTGTCGTTCCCAGGCAGCGTCGGGCGTGGTGCGAATCTCAAAGTTCGAGAAGTAGGTCGCGCCCGTCAGGACGGCCAGTGCCACCTGGCCGCGCTGTACGCCGCTCTTCAAATCGTCCATCACGAGCGCGGGCTTGTCCATGTCCTTGACGTAGAGCTTCGCCTGCGCGCCCGTCACCTCCAGGCGCAGGTGGAACCAGGCTTCCCTGGGGATGTCCACCGGGCCTGTGAAACCTGGCCCATTATAGATTTGCCAGTTGAGGCCGGTGTTGAGGACCGGCGTGTACTGCATGGCGTCGGGCTGGCCGGACTTGTGCTGGCGCAGGTAAACCCACTCGGCGTTAACGTCGTTCGCGATCCGAAACTGTATGCCGAAGAAGCCGCGGCTCGCGGGCGTCGCCACGTCCACGTCCACCACGCCGTCGCGCATTTCAAAGTCCTTCAAGGTCGCCGCCCCGCCGTCAAGGAAGAGGCACTTGCGGCCCTGGTACTCGGCTGGCTTGGCCTGACCTTGCAGGTCCCAGCGCGGCGAGTCCGGGGGAACGGAAAGCGCCTGTGCCGTCTGGAGGTGCGCCGCTGGCCGCGAGCGAACCCTGTGTGCCGAAGCCTTCGCCTCGGGCACGGCGGTAAAAATGAGAGTTGCCAGCGCCGCGGCAAACAACACTCCGGCCGGGGCGGAACCCGAGCGATAAGTTTCTTCTCTTCGCATCATTTGAAAATAGTGTCCGACGGCTGAGAATCGAGGGAGTTTGTGATTAAGCGGCCCGAGGCGGTGACGAAGCGGAAGCGGCTTTGCCGGTCCCAGGCCGCTTGAGCGCCAATGAGTTTGTTTGCCGGAACGCGCGCCGAACGTTCTGACCGAAATCATCTGCGGGGCGAGGCGGCGTGGGTGACTCAAGAGAGAGAGCCTCGCGCTCGCGGTAGCTTATCGCTTGCGCGCGACGCCCTTCTTGGCCGGGCGCGCGTGCGGTTCCTGTTTGCGGTAGGTGGAGACGCGCTTGGAGAGCGTGTTGCGGTGGATGCCCAGGACGTTGGCCGTGCGTGAGAGGTGCTCCCTGTGCCGGGCGAGAGCTTTTTGTATGTAGAGCTTCTCGAACTCGGCGAGGGCTTCGTCGAGCATGATCTGGCCGTCGAGCATCTCGTCTATCAAGGCTTCGAGGCGGGCGCGCATCTGCATTGGGTTCTCCAGCGGCGATTCTTATCAGAACGTTTGATTACTTGCTATTGAGTAAATCTGTATAGCTTTTGTAAAAGCGTGTGCGTACCTCTTGCGATGTGAAGACGCCGAGCATCTTCGCTCCCTGTGCCAGAAGTGGTGCTGTCTGTGCTCCCGTCACCGAGCTGAGACGGACGGGAAAAGCAGTCAGGGCAAGGTAGAGAACAGAGCAAACAGCCCAGCCGCGCAGCAGTCCGAAAGCTCCGCCGAGAAGACGGTCAAGCCATTCGAGATGAAGGCGGCGCAAGCCTCCCGAAATAAGACGGCCTGCGAAAAAGCCCGCGGCAAAAACAGCTAA
>DASWQY010000040.1:0-1640 GCA_036403435.1 Pyrinomonadaceae bacterium | reverse complement strand
GTGTCCGCGTGCGTGCTCATGTAGAGCTGTGCCATGGCGCCGCCGAGGCTGTGGCCGGTGATCGCTACCTGAGCGATATTTGCCGCGCGACGAACCGGTCGAAAGCGGCGATCAAGTTGGCGAACAGAGGATATTCGGCGTTGATGTTCCGCAGCTCAAGACTCCCCTCATTCTCAGACGGCCCCGAAAGTATCGGCGAAGACCGGTTGGTCGGCGAGCATCGCGGCGAAGCGTTCGACGAGTGGGACCAGTTGCTGTTCGGGCATGTTCGGCATGAGGTCGTAGAGCATGGCGCCCTGGCGGAACAGCGAATGGGTGCGGCGCTTGGTGGTGTTTGACTTGAGGTGGCGATCATATCCGAGCGCCTCACCGGCGGCCCCGAGCAATGTCAGCAAGGCGACCGCCAATGCATTCAACAGCCACAGACGATCGCGGCGGGCAGGCGTGCTGACACGGATCGATGCCATGCCCATGCCAAAGCGCAAATCCTTTGTGTCGCGGAATCCGCACTCGATTCCCCAGCGTTTGCCGTACAGACCCTTGAGGTCGTTGGCGGTCGCCTCGGCGCGGCTGGTGGCCAGGCACCAAGCCTGCTTCATGTCCTTGTCGCGCACGCACAGCACGGTGCCGACCTGATAACGCTCAGCCGTCACCTCGGCGCCGCGCAGCACCTTCGCGCGTCCACCGGGTCCGACCCAGGCGGCGGCGGTGCGCGTCTCGCCGTCCCGCGCGGTGACGATGATGTTTGCGCGGAAGCGGATGACGTAATCGAATTTCAGTTGCTCGCTCAGCACACGGTAGAGCTTCTGGTCACCGAAGCCTCGGTCGGCCACGATGCACACCTTGATATCGCTCGGCAGGGCGTCGGCGAGGCGGACCAGCACCTGATATTCGTATTCGTTGCGATGGTTCTTGAGCGTGTCGGTGTCCACCGTCAGCCACAACAGAGGGGTGGCGCGGCCATGCCGGGTCAGCAGCGACAGCATGATGGTGGCTTGTCCATCTGCGTCGAAGTCGGTCCAGTCCATCGCGACGTTGATGTTGGTGCGGGGTCCGGCCACGTACGGCACCCAGTGGCGCCGCGCCGCGTCGATATCGATCCCCTCGTTGGACAGCAGCCGGTCTACCTGCTTGACGGCATGTTTCGTCTTCAAGCCGCGCGCCTGGGCCAGTCCCAGGCCGATGGCATGGACTGCAAGCGACCCCGACCTGATAACGCCGAGGCTGGCGTTAGCCAGTGACAGCACACGCTTGGCGTGCAGGTCGCCGTCGAACAGGCCACTCAGGAAGGCATGGACGCCCTTGAAACCAAGGGTCGGGTTGGGCTGCATCGGTGGCCCCGCGAATCGTGTTGCACGCGGGGAGATTCGCGGTTCGCAAGCTCAAGGCAACTGGTTTGCGACAAAAGCAAGGATGGGAATCCGATGACGCTGATCCTGATTCCATTCCTAAACCAGCCGCCAGCGGCAAGATTCTTTTGTTACGCATCGCGCCCAGGCGGAAATGAGGGGAGGCGTAAGCACTCGGCCCCATCCCGGCGAACGATCGCAACGAGCTCTGTTCTTCTAACGGGATGTCCGGTCTCTGCAGGTCACTCCGTGCGCCGCGCCCGCGTCAGCAATGATTGCGCTCAGCTCGTG
>DASWQY010000039.1:0-70618 GCA_036403435.1 Pyrinomonadaceae bacterium | reverse complement strand
GGCGTCCCGTCTCGCACTTTCAACTTGCACCTGAAGGAGTGCGAGTGGCGGTTCAACTGTAAGTCAAAGAACTTGTACCAGGAGTTGTTAAGACTACTGCGGCAACATCCGTTATAGTCAGCTCAACTACTCTAGACCCTTGTTTATTAAGGGAGCAACTTGCTTTTAACCAGTGGGTCGGTAGATTTCAGAGACTGCCGCTTGCGACTCTTTCAGCGCCTATGTAAAATGCCTCCCATCCACCCGCATGTGGGCCGATAGCTCAGTTGGTAGAGCAACTGGCTTTTAACCAGTGGGTCGCAGGTTCGAGTCCTGCTCGGCTCATCAATAAATCGAATAGGGACAACGACTTACAGCCGCCTAAAAAGCGGCTGTATTTCCATGTATATTAAAATGACGCTTTCAATAACGCTTTCCTCTCCGAAAACTCTCACACATAGTTCTTACAAAAGGCTGTCATGGCCGGATATAACGTACAACTTTTCGGAGAATGCTAATACTGTCTGGTCGTCTTTATGTGGGGCTGGTGCGAGTGTCACATGTCTCGCGGCACTCGCTGGCCTACCTTTTGAGCCAGTGAAAGGTTGCGCGGCGCTGTTTTTTGGTAAACGCCTCTTGCTTGGCACGCCGGTTCATAATTAGCTAGACCCACAATTGATTTCTACGGCTCACTGTCCGCCACAGCCCCTTTATTAAATTCTAGCACCCTAATAAAATCGCACAAGAGGAGTTATCCACAAGTGAACCTTAACCTCAACGATGCCGGCCGAAATTATGTAGCGTCCCTATTCAAAAGGGACAAGGCACGGCTTTTGATTACTCACGAAGCCAAACTTAATGAATTGAGGCCACAAATTGGTAGAGTTTACGGCGCTGAGCAACGCCTTAAAGATCACTTTTTGAAACACGTTCAGGATTTGGTATCTGCCCGCACAGATGCCTATATCAAGGCTTACCAGAAATACAATGCAGAGCTAACGGATAGTGATATTAATGAAATCTTAAAAGAACTAGACCGTTTGGTAAAGGCAGAACTCAAAGAGATATTACGACTAAATAAGTCAATGACTCCACATCAGGATTATTTGAGTCAGCAATTTACCAGCATAGTGTTTTCGGCTAAGGACGACTTGGAACTTGCTGCAAAAGATATGAAACTTGAAGCACCGAAAGTTGAGTATCACTTTATAGAACCTATGCCTACTGTAGATTTCTCTTTCGTAACTGATGCTCGTTTCAGAGTTATTATTGAGCGAGACTACGCAGAGCTACAGCGGCTTGATCCTGAAGCTGCACCAAAATCTGTGCTTGTACTTTCCGGCAGTATGATTGAAGGATTGTTAATTGATGCGCTTGTCAGAAGTGGCGAGGACGAGAAAGAAACGTTTGAAAAGTTCCTAAAACAACTGATTCACCCGGCTAAATCCAGGAGTATTATTCTTCACGACAACATAACTGAAGTACTTAGAGTCTTTCGTAACCTTATCCATCCGGCCAGGGAAATCAGGGATGACCTAAAATTTACCGTGGAACACGCTAAGCACGCTTTAACCTCTGTTGATGTTGTTATAGCCGAGGTAAGACAGTGGCATATCAATCACCCTTAACTCAGAGAGGTTATCCACAAATGGTTTGGCGAATAATGGATTTATTTCAAGACCCAACTCCAAACGGGCTTATTAATCAGCGATACGTCCAGACAATGATAAAGCTCGCTGAACTGACCGACATGAAGCCAAACGAGAAGGAACAGTTTATAAACCTCGTGCTTCTTGTTGGAAAGAAATTGGCAGCGACGTGGAAGCATTACAACAACTACGCCACCATTGAGGATCAGCTAATAAAGCAGGCTGAAGCTGGAGAGTCACTAGAAAAGCAGCCAGTCCAACGGGTGAGTTATTCACAAGACTTGTTCCTCGAAATGGACGAGTTCTTGGTTCAATTCAAAAGCACTCTCGACTACCTAGTTAAACTTCCCGTACCGCTTGTCGGAAGACGCTGGAATCTCAATACCTTTGGCGAAAGAGGAGGAACCGTTAGAAAGGCGTTAAAAAGAAATCTGCCCAAAGAGTACGCGAGAACCGCAAAGATGGTTGAGGAACAAGTGCTTGATTTACATAAGGGGTGGCTTGAAATGGCAATCGAAGCGCGGGATAGATTAAATCATTTATTAGAAGGCGGGGCGGACTTCAGAGGAATGTTAGTAATCAAGATGATGAAAGATGGCAAGGAAACCGTTCATGTGCCGCTATGGGATGAACAGAACACGGCGCGACACGCAATGGAGGTTATCTTTTATAATCTGCTAAAGCTAGTAGAAGACTTCTCTGTTGGCTTTCTGACCGCTCGATTGCGCGATGAGATAACAATCGTTCATAAGCCGGTGGAATTAGGTTCGGTTGAATCTCCGTGGAGAACCATGCCCCTAGAACAGTTCCAAAAGTTAAAAGATCAAGAAGAAGGCGGCGCTGTTGAATACTAATTTGCCTTCGCAGATACGCTCCACCCCGAAAAGGCTCATGAACTAGCTTTGGCTAATCAGCAAGCTGCCCCAAAGGAAGGAATTTGGAAACGAATTCAGACTAAGCTCGATGCGGCAAAAACCACGATGGAGATTATGGGCTACGGTTATAACAGTCTTCCTTATTGGCCCGTAGTTTGGAAATTCTTTTTCGGTTAATTAAGGCTTGTGTCCTTTGGCCGGTAGTTTCGGCAGGTCTAATTCGTCATCTACCAATCTCTCTAAACACACTCCTGCAAGCCTCGCATACTTTAAAAGAACTGGTAGGGGCGGCTCGCCTGTTCCAAGCTCGTAAGCGGATACAGTGGTCCTGTTAAGGTGGTGAAGTCCCAATCGGGACAGCATTTCATTTTGAGACAAGTTAAGCGCGAGCCGGATTTCAACAAGCTTTTCCGGCAAACGGATTGGCTTCGGGCGAGGCTTACGCGCCATCAGAAGCTGCCTCCCGATGACGATTTACACTTGCCCTTAGCCAGATATGTGGCTAGAATGTCGCCGCGTAACTTTTCCGCCGTGAGTATGAACCTCTCATGCTCAACGGCGATGCTCATTAATCCACGTTGAGGAATTGAGCCGTCGCATTAGCCGCTGTTAATTTTCAAAGATAGATCGCGCGCATCATAGCAAAGAGCGCACTTTCCTCACATTAGTTAATGTCAAAAAAGTGTCAGTAAGCCATAAATTTAATAAATCCGTTGCGCTAGCCCGGATCGGTAATTGATATTTTATTGATTCTTATGTAACAGCAGGGTTGATCTCCTGCACCGTGACGTCTAGCGCCTCTTCGTCGAGCCTCTTTGCTGTCCCTCGGCCTTCCCGCGCTAGTCCAGACACACTACAAACTAGCTGCCAGTGATTGACTCACAGCGGCTTGCCAGAATCGAAATTAACGCTGCGCTGTTTAGAAGAGCGCCAATAGGCTTTGCAACAGGTTCAGCGTGAACGCTGTCACCGGATCAATGCCGCTAGCCGGGTCTGTAGCCTCAACTCCGGGGGTTGGCATGTTCCCTGTTGCTTCGGTTGATGGCGAGGGCTGCTGAATACCCGGCGTTGGCATATTACCTGCTGCGGCAGAAAGGGCAAGCGCCAGCGTTAAAACAAATGTAGCTATCAAGCGTTGAATGCGCTTCATCTCGTATCTCCTTCAAGAAAAGTGTAGTTATCGAATTTGCAAAGAATTAGGCAAGCATTCGGCGGGTCGTATAGTATCACTAACGCAGTTTTTCAAGCCCCTAACGTTTCCTGAAAGGTGAATCTCACATGAATAAACACACCTCACTCTTGCGCCAACTGGATAACACCGCTAGCCAAGATGAGCGGGCGCGTCTTCGTTGCCAACTGGCAAAGGAGTTGGAAGAGGCCGGGAACTTTGAGGCCGCGCGTAGCGTGATGAGCGAATTCTGGCAAAGAGTGGGTGAGCGTCCAGTTCTCAACGGCCTGGCTCAAAGCACGGCAGCCGAAGTTTTATTGCATGCGGGGATACTCTCGGGCTGGATCGGCAGCGCGCAACAGGTCGAAGGCGCTCAAGAGACGGCGAAAAACCTCATTAGCGAGAGCATCACTATTTTTGAAGAACTACAGGACGCAGAGGAGGTTGCCGAAGCATACATTGATCTGGCTATTTGCTACTGGCGCGAGGGCGCATTGGATGAAGCCCGCGTAACGTTGCGAGAAGTATTGAGCCGACTCGCTGACGACGACAGCGAACAAAAACCGAGAGCTTTACTGAACAGCGCCATTGTCGAACTTTCAGCTAATAGGAATAGCGATGCACTCCGCATCTTGACCGACGCCGCGCCATTATTTGAGGCATCCGACAGTCACGCACTCAAGGGTAAATTTCACTCGACCCTAGCAGTGGTGCTAATGAACCTGAGTGTCTTAGAGAACCGTGCCGATTGTGCAGACCGCGCACTAATCGAAAATGCCGCAGCCAGCTATCACTTAGAACAGGCCGGGCATACACGCTACCTTGCCCGCGTCGAGAATAATCTGGGAAATCTGCTTTGGACGCTCACCCGATTCGCTGAAGCTCACGAGCATCTGAATCGCGCTCGCCGATTATTCTCTGACCTTAAAGAAAGCGGAAACGTAGCGCAGGTCAACGACACACGGGCGCGCGTCTTCCTGGCACAAGGGCGCTTGCGTGAAGCTGAAAAAGTAGCCCGTGCAGCCGTTCGCATATTGGAGAGAGGCGACGAGCAATACGTATTAGCTGAAGCCTTAACGACATACGGTACGGCGCTGGCGCGCGTGGGACGTTTCGAGCAGTCCCGCGCGACGTTAGAACGCGCTATCGAAATAGCGCACCGTATCGGGGCACAAGAGAAAGCTGGTGAAGCTGCACTCACTCTAATCGAAGAGTTAAGCGAGCGCCTTACCTCTAACGAAATAAGGGCAGTATATAAACTTGCAGATCACCTATTATCTCAATCACAGCATACGCAGACACTCCATCGCTTACGCTGCGCTGCGTATCGCGTAATTACGCCGAACCACACTCACGAGGAAGGAACCGAAAACAAAGAAATTGACGCGCCGGACTTCGTCTATGCATCGGAACAAATCGCAGTACTGTTACGCGCCGCGAATCGGGTTGCCTCAGCGCCGAATCCAGTGCTCATTACTGGCGAGACCGGCACGGGCAAAGAACTGCTTGCACACCTAATACATCAGTGGAGCGGACGCTCAGGCGAGTTTGTTGCCCTCAACTGCGCCGCTTTGACCGAGACGCTGATCGAATCACAACTCTTCGGCCACAGGAAAGGCAGCTTCACTGACGCCGTCTCAGATCATCTGGGGGCGGTTCGCCAAGCAAGGGGCGGAACATTGTTTCTGGATGAGATTGGAGAACTAAGCGCAAGCAATCAAGGCAAGCTCTTGCGCCTGATTGAATACGGCGAAGTTCATCCCATTGGGGCATCAGGGCCGGAGCAGGTAGACGTGCGGGTCGTCGCTGCCACTAACAGTAATCTCAAAGAAGAAGTAGCGCGGAAGCTCTTCCGAGAAGATTTGTACTACCGGCTGCAAACCTTTCACCTGGAGATTCCACCGCTCAGGGAGCGCCCCGATGATATTCCCGTCCTCGCTGAGCACTTCATCAAAGAGGCATTTACCAGACACGGGCAGCGGGTGACGTTCGCACATGAGGCTATCGAAGCGATGCGCGAGTTGCGGCTTAAAGGCAACGTGCGGGAGCTGCGCGCTCTAATTGAGCGCACGGTGTTGATAGCCCCGCAGGGGGCGACGATCACCAGAGAAGCGGTCGAGACGTTAGTGGTGCGCCAGAAGCAGACCGCCGGGCTGGCGGACGTGTGGGCGGGCTGCTCGCTCGACGAGGAGGTGTTGCTGTACGAGAGGAGCCTGATCCAGATGGCGCTGAATGCCGCGCAGGGGCAGGTCACGAAGGCCGCGCGGCTGCTAGGAATCTCACACCAGAGGCTGTCGAGCATCCTCCAAGGGCGGCATAAGGATTTAGTCGCCGCCAGGACGCCGGTTCAGCGCCGTCGTCATAGCGTTATTAAGCATCATGATAAAAGCAAAGGCAAAAATCGCTGACACCGTATAACTAAACACATCTAGTGATAGGCAAATACTCCCACTACGATAATCGAGCCGCCTTCCACGTTCAGGGTGGCAGATTGGCTACGTGCTCTTCCTACTTGGTGAGTCCCATCTCTATGCCAATTATACGATATTAGATGGATGCTAACTATTGACATACACCCTCCAGCGGGAATATCGTGCGGCCGTCTCAATCAGCGCGCGTCCAGATAACGAATGCCTTGTCTCGTTAGCCTCACGCCTGCTGAACGGTAACAGTCACCTCCGGGATGTGCTTGCCGACAAGTTCGGTAATTTATGCCCTACAGCGTGATTAGGCCGCAATTGCCTTTCGTAGCGTAGCGGTATTTCTCATTTAGTCCAATTAGCGTTAGAAACCGTATGAGGATTGCGACATGCGACAGCCAGACGTAATCTGCTGAATTGCATGCCGCAACCTGAGGGTGGTCTAACCTGCGATTCGACCGGAGCGGAATAAGCTTGGATTTCATCGAGAAATTGGATGGTTTCACAGTCGTCCCCCTACCTGGTCAATCGCGGCGTTAGGCGCAGTCGGCGCAATGTCTAATCACATCATAGGGGAGTAAGACAGTATTTCGGAGGTTGTTATGGATCATCATCTGATTGCCACAACTGTTGGTGCATGGCTTTGGCAGACTTATGGCAAATCTATAACAGGTAAGACTCTAGGTGCAGTTCGGTCCAAGTGGGAACATTTTAATTGGGGACGCGCCTCAGAAAAATATAGGGAGAGGGTAAAACAGTTATATGGAACTATGCGTATCTTAGGTATGGCTGAACCTGTCTCCCTCGAAGGCATCTACACTGACGTGTTCATTTTAGATAAACCGACAGCGTTCAAACGATATGATATTAAACACCTAGTTAGGGAATCGACGGAAAGAGACCGTCTCATCAGAGCTTTCGAGGGGAGAAAACGACGCAAGAAAGTTGTAACTACCGTTGTAAAGCCAGCAGAGCAAAGTGACCTTGATCCAGATGTTATCCGTAGAGAAGCGCTATCAGTCATCAATGAGCAAAGCAAACTCTTCATATTAGGTAAACCTGGGGCCGGTAAAACGACGCTCTTAAAATATATTGCCTTACAAGCTGCCAGTAACAAACTAGATAAAATCCCTATTTTCATTTCGCTAAGAGAATATGCAGATGCTCAAATGGACTTAATGTCTTTTATCGTAAGACAATTTGAAATCTGTGCTTTCCCTGATGCGCGACTTTTCATCGAACACTTATTGCAAGAAGGACAGTCCATTATTCTTTTTGACGGATTAGACGAAATAAATCAAGAGAGGGATGAGCGGACGTTACTGGTTAACTCACTTAAAAGACTCATTCACCAATACCCAAATAACCAATATTTAATTACCTGTCGTATAGCTGCCACAGATTATTCTTTTGAAAATTTCACTTATGTGGAGATAGCTGATTTTGATAATAAGCAGATCCACATTTTTGTTAGCAAGTGGTTTCAGAACAAAACGCGTAAGGGGGATAAGTTTCTTGAGGAGTTAAATGATGCGGAGAATAAAGGGTTACGAGAACTAGCAAGTATTCCCCTACTGCTCGTTCTACTATGTTTGGCATTTGAAGAAACACTGACATTCCCAGCACGCCGAGTTGAAATATATGAGGAAGCTATAGAGGCGTTGCTAAAGAAGTGGGATACTTCTCGTAATATCAAACGTGACTCGATCTATCGCAAATTATCGCTTGGGCGCAAGCGTCAAATGCTCGCACGTATAGCTGCCGAGGCTTTTGAATCTGGGGCTTATTTCTTACGCCAAGATGAGTTAGAAAAGCTCATCTCAAATTATCTACAAACCCTTCCTACCGTTGACGCAAGTGAAGACATAGAAGCTGAAACTATTCTGAAATCGGTTGAGGCTCAACATGGTCTTTTAGTAGAACGTGCCTGGCGGATTTATTCTTTCTCTCACCTTACTTTTCAGGAGTACTTTACGGCAAAATATATTTCTGATAACGCTTCAGGTGGCACCTTGCGTGGGTTGATGGAACATGCCACTGATAGTCGTTGGCGAGAGATTTTTCTAATATCCGCTAGTTTGTTAGACGACGCTGACGAATTCTTTACTCTGTTCATACATTCAATAAACAAAATTATATACGACGATGAAGTTATCAAATCACTGTTCACATGGGTAAAAGAAACGATGGAGTCGTCTAACGCGATGGTTAACTATCCAATTCGCGCTATGGCTCTTGACCGTGATATCGAGCATGTTTTTGAAGCTAATCAAGATAACATTACAACTTATGCTCAAGATATCGGATATGCACGCGCTTGTGCTATTAATCTCGCTTTAAATGCTGGCACCTACCGAGCATTTCTTATTATTCTCGCATTAGATTTTGCTCTGTCCCTAGAGTTTGCCTGTTCTCTGAAAGAATTTAATTTTCCCTCAGGCCGTCATACGATCTCTACTGGCAGCACTACTTGCTTTGCTCATGCTTTGACACTAAGTCGTCATCTCGGTATGTCCGATCTTTATGAGGAATTATCAAGTTTACCTATCCCGTCTGGGAAATACTGGGGAGAAGGATGGGCGACATTTATTGAATCTTTGCAATCAACGATAGAAGGAGCATTAGGTTTGGAACAAATCTTTTACCTAATGGAAGAAAGACTTAAACTCATAATTAAATACTTAGAATCTAATATATTGTTGATTGAATGTCTAAATCTTGCTTGTGTCTCGGACCGCTCAAAAATAGTGAATAGCTTATTATTAGTTCCATAAAGTTGATAAAAGCTATTACGATGAGTATGCGATTGGTTATTTGACCTCAAATGGGTTTAATACTAGAACTCATCTCATAAATACCTGCCGACTGTACCAAGCGGCGAATTTACTAAGGACTTTCAACCCGCCGCTCCATCCGGGGTATTTATGAGACTGTTTTAATGAGCCACACTAAGGTTGCGCCTAACACCCATTCAACCCGACGCCTCGATAGCATCCCTTTCAGCATTATTCCTTGCGGTGTAAATTGGATGCTGCTCGCTCGGCGCGGGTTAAGTCCAGACGCATGTTGTGTAAGGTGAACTGGATATGAGTGAACACACATTGTGGTATCTTCGTGCTCGCCGCCGCTACATCTGGGACATGAAGACTATAGATAGTTATCTTGATGTACTAAGAGAGATAGTCTTTGACATAATTAAAGATCATAGTGAAGCCAAATATTTGAAGAAGTTGGCTTCACCAGATATTGGTCTTGTCATCCTACATGATGACCATGATGGAGATTGGGGGTATGCACTCTATATATCAGATACCAAAGTTCACACCTACAAACGCCGGTCGCTTTTCTCTGAATTCAAGGATTTGTACCAAATTAATGTGGGCGCAGGATTAGCAGGCGAAATGCTTGGAAGTGAGGACTCTATTAGAAAGCGTTTTCCACCAAACAAAGCAGAAGAGATTATTAGACGAAAGAAATTGGTGAGAGATTTTATGACGCTGGCTAATAAATCAATTAACCATCGTCGCCGTATATCTCCACGCTTAAGATTCCAAGTTTTTCAGCGGGATAATTCCACTTGTCAGGTGTGTGGCCGTCGTGCACCTGAAGTTATACTTCATCTGGATCATATTGAGCCTGTGTCTTGGGAATCTAACTGGCAGCCAAGCAACCATCCAGATGACTACCAAGTTTTATGTGAAGAATGCAACTTAGGAAAAGGTAATCTTTCTTGGCTTCTTAATATCTCATGATTAGGCTAATAAGGAACTGCTGCGGAGATGAGTCATGATACAGAGTTAACGGCTTAGGCGGATGCGTCTAACAATAAATTGAACCTGACCGTTCGGTAGCATCTCTTTCACTGCCATCTTCTCCAGTCTGGTAGAATGCTGTTCGCTCGTGGTGGTTCAACTCGGGCGTTATGCCGCCAGATTTACTTAGAATTTGATAAGGAATCAACATTGACTGATATTCCAATTTACCTGAAGGAAAACTTTAGTGCATCAATACTTGGGCGGCTTAAGCTGAAGCTCTATGAAACAATATCTGGTCGTAAAGACTGGCTACCAGATGAGCAAGAAATCAGACGCTTTATTCGCCATGAATTTCGCTCGAAACCAGAAATTGGCAAATTATTCTTATTCATTCTAACCAAGAACTTCATTAAATCTACTTTATACGCTGAACTTCAAGAACCCGAGGATGTAAAGCAACTTCTAATTGAGTTAGAGAAGAGGTCATTAAAAGAGGCGTTCTTTTTAGAAGTTAAGGAGTGCCCTCCTCCACCTCCGACGATTCTTGGTGCCTGCGTTTATTGTAGTGCCCTTGCAGACGGAGGCTATGTTTACGTTATTACACTCTTTGATGACAATGGATTCCCAAATTATTTCTGTGGTCGTTTGGAAATCCGTGCAAGTAAAGACCATCCTAAGCCAATGTTTAGTGAACTGTCTGGATCAAAATTCAAAGACTACGATCTTCGCACTTATAAAAAATCTCCACTCGTGGTGTTTGCCCTGAAAATCTTAAATTACGTTTCCCAAAACCAAAGAAGGAGTTTAGTGCCCTTACAAGAAGTCAGTAAGATTAAGTTGAAAGAAGATAATACTCATCGCCCGCCTGAAGATAAAACCTTAACAGCACTTATCCAGTCAGTCTCAATTGGTAGAGTAAAATGCACAGAGTCAAGAGTACCTTTATCAACGATTCAGCCTTACGATTTAGATTTCTGCATAACCTATCCGAAAGAAACTGTTAGATGGGAGGCTAGAGAAATTCAGAAGGGAGTGGAAAGTCCTCTTCTCTTGTATTGGGACGGCAAGAATTTTATTATGAGTGATGATTATGCAGCTTATTTAGCCTACCGGATGCGGGGCGCTGAAGATGTTCCTGTAGTCATATTAGGTAATCACCCTAAATCCCTTTTAAAAAAGCCGATCAAAACTGGCGGCGCTGAGCTAATCCCTCCTCTTAGAATTCGTAGCGAGGGTAACTACGATTCATTATCACCCGAATTAAAGAATTGGTTATTAGATGAGCGTTTGAAGAGGAAAGAGCAATCAGAAGTTGTTTCTAATTTGTATGTCTTATTTATGAGACTTAGCTTGATGCTTGATGATCCTTCTGTTAAAGAAAGGCAGCTCCATGACTTTCTTATCAAGAATCCTACCTCACTTGATCCATATGGGTCTTGTATATTGTCTGAAGTCAGACTAGGCAACAAGTATCGTATAGATTTAGTAATACAATATAAGCTTGATGAGAAACGCATATTACTAGTTGAATTAGAAAAAGCTAGTCTACCGATATTTAATAAGTCTGGTAGATTGAGATCGCACGTCACTCATGCTATTCAACAAGTTGAAGATTGGCTTCAATGGTGGCGTGAACAACCAAACGAAATCCCCAAAGCGTTAGACAGCTCCATACCGCCTCAAGGATTGGTTGTAATTGGTAGGAATATAAGTCTCGATGCCCAGGCGAAAAGACGTTTACTCCATCTCAATAGTAATCGGCTTGTAAAAGTTATTACTTATGATGATCTGCTCAATCGTATAGAAGCGCTAATAGAAAGTTTAGAATCTTTTGGCAAAGATAGGGCTACCGACAAATGATAGGATTTACCTGCGCGTTATCGCAGCATGACAATTCACTCAACTCGACGCGCCCATAGCAACAGACATAGGTGTGGAAGTGAGATGTGTAGAGTGGCCGCCATGATTCTTATACCCAGCGGCCTTGTTCTTTAGCCCGTAAGCAAGTCATTCAGTTCCCAGAAAGAACCTTTAAGCCTTAGAAGCCAAGGTTCGGATGCGCCATTTACGCCATCGCTTACGTTGCGCTTCAGCGATGCGCGCTCTGCCTTCAGCCGTGCGCGGCCCCGTACTCTTTCCGCCGTGTAACTTGCATCGGCCATTGCGTGGGCGATTATATGCTTTATCCCATACGACGGGAGCACGGCAGGCATGGCCGTCACGACACTTAGCGCCGCACTTCGGGCGCTTTGAACGCTCAGTAGATCGGGGTCTGTGAGGATAGTCCCGGAACTTCCAAAGCACAAAATCGTCTAATTTGTAAAACTCCATGACGCGAGACTAAGACCCCATAGCGCACGCGCGCGCAATTGTCCGATAAGTCTGTAACTCCAATGTTTGCAATACCGACACGGATGACACTTTCGGAGCTGATCTCCACGTACACCGAATACACCGAAATACATCACTTTCAGTAAAGTTCAGCTTGTGTAGAGTGCTTCGCATAGATTTACTGAATCCTATGTATTTTGGTGTATTGGTGTATTGGCATTAGTTACCTCCGGCAAGGCCGACGCCGAGCCAGCCGCGCACGTTCAAGCGCACTTTAGGCGTGCATCCACGCGCCTTGAGCCTTGCTGTGAAGGCGGTGCCGACGAGCGGATGCCTTTCACCTCGTTCCTTCGTCCATCGTTCGTATTCAGCCCTTAAGGCGGCTGTGGGAGTCCATGTGGCTGGCGTGAGCACGCAGCAGTCGGCGATAAAGTCCTTGAGCGGGTCTTGTGACTCACGATACTCCTGCGTGGCTTCTTCGACCGCCTGCGGGACTCTCAGGCCATCGCGCTGCCAGTCGAGACAGCCGCGCAGCATCCACGCCAGCACAGCCGGGCCAGCCGTCGCCGCGTCGCGTAATTGGGCCTTGATTTTCGGATCGCGCTGCGCCTTCGGGATCGTGTGAACGAACGGCACGCGCAGAATGCGACGCCACATCGCTTCGTCGTCGTCGCGCACGCGAGGCGCGTGATTCGCCGCGAGCCACAGCTTGAACGGGGGGCGGAACTCAAAAAACTCTCTATGCAGAAAGCGAACGGCGACAGTGTCGCCGCCTGTGAGCACCTTGACGAGTCCTTCGGCGAGCTTCTTCCCTTCGTCAACTTCAATGGACGCGACGAAGCGCGCTCCGGCGAGGCGCGCGATGTCGTTGCGCGGGCTTCCCACGTCGCGGCGTGACAGGAAGGCTTCAAAGTCCGATGTGCGCGCGTAGTCGCCGAGCGCGGCCTTAATCGTTTCCATGAAGGTTGACTTGCCTGCCGCCTGCGGGCCGTGAATGAAGAACAAGACTTCCTCTCGCGTGTCGCCGGTGAGAGAGTACCCGGTGGCGCGCTGGAGGAACTTTTCAAGGTCCGCGTCGCCGCCCGTAGCGTCTCGCAGGAAAAGCTCCCACATGTCGGAGCGCGCCTGCGTGTCGAAAATCACAGGTGAGAGTTTCGTGATTAAGTCCTCGGGCCTGTGCTCGCGCAGGCGTCCTGTGCGAAGGTCGAGCGTGCCGTTCGCGCAGTTGAAGAGGAAGGGGTCGGCGTCAAGCTCCTCTTGCAACACGGGGATACCGCGCTCGCTCTCCGCCAGAGCGATCATGGCTGCGATGCGCGCCTCGGCTTCGCTCCGCAGCACGAACTTAACGAACGATTCGCGCTCCTTCAGATCGGGGATGCCTGCTGCTTCCTCGTACATCGCGCGCACAGTTTCCTTCGCGCGTCGCGTAACTTCCGCCGTCGCATCCTCACGCCAGCGGTCGCCGCTCCACACAAACCACTTCGTCAACTGATGGCAGAAGCGAAGATCAGCACCGTGCCGCACGACGAGGCGCTCGGCGTTGCCGTAATCGGACAGCTTGAAGGCCCGCTGCTCGCTGCCGTCGCGCGTGCTTGCGACGCAAACAGCATGCAAGTTCTCATCGAGTTGCGCGGGTGCCAGCGCCGCCGCGAGCGTGGCTTTGCTTCTCGCTTCCGTGATGGTACGTGCGAGATAGTCTTGAAGGTCGGCCTTCGGCTTGGCGTTGTGCGTGCGCCGATGGGCGATGATGAGGTCTGCGATTTCTTGTTCCGTCCACCCGGCTCTGGCCGCATAGTTCGCCAGCGCCATGTCATATGATGAGGCCGAACCGTCCGGCGTCCGCCGCGTGTGATTGAAGCTCGCAAGGGCGCGCGGCTCTGCCTCGCACAGTAAACTCCATTTCACAGGCGGCTCGGCGTCTTGGTTCAGCCGGAGCGTGCCCACTTGCGCCGAGGCATCTACCTTACGAACGTGTGCGGGCTTGGCTTCCTGCAAGTTCAGAGTACGCCAGTCCAGCAAAGAGCCTTCGACTGATTCAAAGAGCCAGGCAGCATCTTTGCCCGCGATTGCTGGCGTGTAGAACATGCGCGAAATGTCCGACGCCGCGCGGTCGATTTTGCCGCCTGACGAAGCAAAGGCCCACTGCCACAGGAGCGGGAATTGATCTGCCGGAATCGGAGAAGCCAGCGGGATGACGATGCGGAAGTGGTGCTCCGTAACGGTGTGGCTGTACGTCGTGTAGGCGATGAACGTATATCCGCGGTCGCGCCACATCTGAAGCTCGTGCTTAATGTCTGCTTTGTGGTCATAGTCAAGCACCAACATGCAAGCTTCGGTTACGTTCTCTTTCGCGCGCGTCCCAATGAACGCGGCAGGGCTGAATAACTCGCCGTCTTTGTATTGTCTGATGGATGGCCGCGAGAAGCGTGCGACGAACTCCTCCCATGACATCTGCTGTGGGTTCGGCTTGTTGTCGCTCTTACGGTTGAAGAACGAGAGGATGAAAGTCGCTGGCGCTGGCTGCACGACTTTCAGCTTGGCTGTACTCATGCCACCTCGCTTTCTGACTCGTCAACGCGGCGCACGAGGAGCGCGTTGCCCTCTTCTGTGCCGAACGTCAGGCTGCCGACGCTTGCTCATCTTCTTTAGCGTGCGCGCCTCTGCGAGTGCGAACGGATTCTTTGTATGCGCGAATTTGCCCCAAGTCGAATTGGGTACGCCACCCAGTTTTGTAATATTCAATCGCTCCGCTCGCCATTAAGCGCGACAAAGTAGCCGGAGACACGCCGAGCAGTCGTGCCGCTTCACTCCGCGAAAGCAAGGCTTCATCGGAATTAACCACCGACATTCCGTTTCCTCCTTCAAAACTTAAAAACCCTGCCGCACCGGACAGCGCGACAGGGCTCATTGTATATCAAGTATTCTCAGATAAACCCTTTAGATTGAATTCTTTACCGGACGCAAATAGCGGTGATTTATGTCCGTTTTTTAAGCTCCTTAATCCTCTTAGCTTTTAACTCCTTCCAATCAACTCCCTTACGCGCAAGTAATCGCCTGAGCGAATCTGCCTTCAGGTGGGCATCTGGATAGCGGAAATTTATCAACCCGGCCACTTTGGGCAGAGATAACGCCCGCGGATTATTAATGCTTCTCACTGCTCCCCTCACACTAGCTAAAAGCTCATCAACATTCCATTTCAGACGCGCTCCTTTGCCGCTTCGTAATAGCAGTTTGGTGTCACGGCCCTGGATTTGTCTTAATGCCTCATCATTCCAGGCGTCCACTCTGGGTTTCAACAAAAGTTCGCCGGTCGCGTAAGCGTGAGCCTTTAACAGAGAAAGACCAGTTATGATGTACAGTGCTTCCGGCAGATTTGTGCGGAGATATTCTTTCGCCAGCCGTTTAGCCTCTTCGCTCCCCTCGCCGACATACTGATTTTCAGAGAATCGCTCGGCAATCAGGCGCGGAAGATCAGACTGCTTAAGCAAAGTCTCAAATTCGCGCCGCGCAAAGACGGCATCATACGTCAGAAGTTCTTTGATGGCCCGTGCTTCCTCATCATTTGCGTAACCCTTCTTCTTCCTCATCGCAGTCTCCATGAAAAGCATTAGTTGATAAACTCGGCCTTCTCCTGCTGCGCTCCGGCTTGAGCGTTAAAGCTATCTAGCAGGTTGGCGGCCTGCCTTACTGAATCATCATCTGGATTCACATAGCGCGCGAAGGTGACGTGTTGAGTATGTCCACTGACTTTCATAACTTTCATTGCGGGCATTCCGGCATTAATCATGCGAGTGATCGCCGTGTGCCTACAGTCGTGAAAGCGGAAATCTTTCACGCCAGCCTCACGGCATATCAACGCGAAGGCTCTTTTTACTGAGCCGATGCCGCCGAACACTTCAAGTTCCAGCTTTCGCGGGGACTCTTGCCACAGTTTTTTAAGCTCTTCGTATAGCCGCTGCGTCATGCCGAGTGTGCGCGCCGTCGCGGTCTTCGTCGTGGTCGCGCGTAGTTGTATGAGGTGGTTATCGAAGTCAACATCACTCCACAAGAGTTGAAGCAACTCGCCGCGCCGCGCGGCTGTGTCCAACGCGGCGATGAGTAGCGGGCGCAGGTGCTTTCGCTGCTCTCCTGTGTCTTTAGCCGTGATCTCCACAATCTTTCTGCCGCGCCGACATTTGTAAGTCATCGTGCGCTCGCCGCACGCTGCGAGTAGTCGCCGCTCTTCATCGTGCGTAAGAACACGCTCGCGCCGTGTCTCATCCGCCTTTGAAATGAGAGGAGCGCCACGCTCAAATGGCGAATAAACGAGCCAGCCTTCGCGGAGAGCAAAACGCAGCATCGCGCGGAGAAGTTCAAGCTCGTGGTTCACGCTCGCAATAGTGCGATGCTCTCCATTCAGCTTCGGCCTTCGCAGACGAAGCAACTTGTACTCTTCAATGTCGGAGTGAGTGATTGTGCTGATGCGCTTGTCGGCGAAGTGAGCCTTCAAGATTTCCAGTAACAACTCTACAGACTTGTAAGAGCGAAGGCCAGCAACCTTTCGTTCGCCTACGTACTCGGCCTCGAAGATTTTTTTCTGTGCATAAATTGAAGCGAGCTTACTAAACTTCAGGCGCTCGCCTTCAATAATTTGACCGCCGTTCTCTTGTTTGTTGATGGCTTTGCGTAGCTGACTTACTGCATTCGAGTAGCTTGTAGCGAGGCGTCGCACATTACGGCGCTTGCCGAATCTGTCGGTGTATTGGTAGCGATAGAACCATCTGCCTTCTGCGTCCTGCCTTATCCAGCCTTCACGTGATCTTGGCATATCTATTCTCCGTTCTGGCAGATAAAATGCCGCCTGTTTTCCTAGAGTTTGGAAAGTGTCAATGACGCATTCAATGACGCTTTCAGCGTGAAAAGTCAGCTTTTAGCAGCCTCTATCATGCCGGAGCAGATTATAGCATATAAGGCATAAATATAGAAGAATCAATAGTTTAATGATAATTCCTGACAAGCTGTGATATGATGTGAGGAGTGCTGAAACAGGCTTTTAACCAGTGGGTCGCAGGTTCGAGTCCTGCTCGGCTCATCTTTACTTTCAGCAATTTAAGGACAACCTTCGGTTGGCATTTAAACTGCTTCCCCCTTTCCTTCCCCCCTACGCCCCACTGTTTAAAATCCAGTTGCTCTACCTTGCGTACCGTCTGAGCTATCGGCCCATATATTTTCCGCAAGCGGATTATAAGAGGCTTCGCTCGCTCGCGCTCGCTTCACGGCTACCATAACGTGCAGGCCCGCCGCTGCACTGAAGTGCTTGCAAGGGATATTATTCTGTCCAGCCTTGCAAGAGTAATGGCCGAATCTTCTACCATTGCGGACAAAGAAATCAACAGTGTACTGTGCTCCCAACTCACGGTTGGTAACGCGGTACTGACGATACAGGCCCCTTGATTGTACGAACAGCTTGCTTGCTTTGGCCCGCTCATCGGATAGAGACTACTATCTCTTTATCGAGGATGGAATTCACAAGCTATGCGAGCAAAGCAACATATACCCCTGTTTGCTTGATGCGGCTATTTTTTCGAGTTTCGATGAGGTGTGGTCAGAAGATAAAATTAAATGGTGATATTTGCGGGCCTGTATATCGGCCCGACGCTTTGGCGCTTGAAAAAGGGCCAGGCAAAGGGTATTAACTTTGATACGCTAGAAAGTATCTGCTGCGCACTTTCATGTAAGCCAGGGGATGCTCTCACGATAGCTAGCAAGACAAGCGGCAAATAGCACCTGCACGCGGGTATAAGAGAATCACCTACAACAAAGGAATAATCATGCCTAGAAATAGCACCGCAGCTATAAGCACAAACGGGCCGCTAGCCGTGAAGCGCAAGGATGGTCAGATTTGGAGTCACATTCGCCAAAAGTGGCTTGTAGAAACGCCGGAAGAGCGCGTTAGGCAAGAATATCTTTGCACGCTCGTTAATGAGTACGGGTATGGATTGAATCAGATAGCCGAAGAATTGAAAGTGACGGGCCGAGGCTCCGGCAATGCTCGCGCCGATTTTGGTATTTGGCATTCGGCCCAGGAAAAAAGCGGCGGTGACAAGACGGCCCTGATAATAGTTGAGTGCAAGGCCGACAACGTTACGATTGACCAAAGAACTTACGAGCAGGGGGCCAACTATGCACAATATGAGCGGGCCAAGTTTTTTGTAACTCATAACAATCGAGAGACTAAATACTGGCACGTTGATTTAGAACGACGAGCGCCAAACTTTGCTGAAATTGAAAACATACCACACGCTGATGCTACGGAAGATGAAGTTAATAAGCTGCTCTCAAGATTGAAGACTTTTAAGGAAGATGAGTTTGCGGCCCTACTGCATCAGTGTCATAACGTTATCCGCAATCGAGAGAAAAAAGACCCTGCGGCCGCGTTCGATGAGATAGCAAAAATTCTCTTTCTAAAGGTGAACACCGAACGGCGTCTAAGAGCGGGCCGAAGCAGAACCAACCTATGAGCCTATCCCAAAATTATTAGCCGGTAGATGTTAAGAGCGCAAGCAAAGTGAACAAGCGCCAGATAGTTCGACTCTTTCTTCTCCCACCGCACCAGCAGTCGGCGGTAGCGGTTCGTCCAACCGTGCGTCCGCTCAACCACCCACCGCTTCGCCTTGTGCCTGCGCGAGCCTTGCTGCTTTGCAGGCTGCCCGTCGCGCTTCGGGATGTGCGCCACGAGTCCGCGCCGCTTGAGTGTGCGCCGCACCGCCGGATAGTCATAACCCTTATCGGCGCTCAGATGTTGCCCGCCTGCCGCGCTCGAAGCAGGCCGCTTGACCGGGATGCTCTCAAGCGTCGAGCGCACCGCCTGCGAGTCATGCCGGTTCGCTCCCGTCACTTCCAAGCCGATGGGCGCTCCTCGTTGGTCGGTCAGGACGTGGCGCTTGGTGCCCAACTTGCCGCGATCCACGGGGCTTTTCCCCGTCGCCTCGCCGCTCAACGGGGCTTTCGTCGTCGCGCTGTCGAGTGCCTGCCAGCGCCAGCGGATGCCGCGCAACTCCTCGTACTCTTTGATGAGCAATCGCCAGATGCGCTTGAAGACGCCGCGCCCGACCCATAGCTGAAAGCGGCGATGGAGCGTCGAACCACTGCCGAACTCGCGCGGCGCTCGCTTCCACTGGCAACCTGTTCGCAGCACGAAGAGGATGCCGTCCAGACAGGTGCGAGGTGGAATGCAGGGACGGCCCACCGTGCCAACTCGCTTCTCTGTGCCGAGCAGCGGGCGAACCTTGTCCCACAAATCGTCGGGGATGTACCATATCGTCTCAAGGGTGGTCTTGGGTGCCATGACTTTGCTTCTCCAAAACAAAGTCTAAAGCATTCAACGACCGCTCTCTAATTTTGGGACAGGCTCCTATTTACAGCCGAGTTTCTGGACGAACAAAGGCAAATTCATAATGACCCGATAAACGTTCTATTCAGGCAAACAAAGGAAGACTACAGGGCCGATAAGATTTTTGATGCAGACGAGGAAATTAATCTAAAGTTTAATACGGCCCGCGAAATTGTCCGATTGCTTGAACGCTACAATCTTTCTGATACGAGCGAGGACATTAAAGGAATCGCCTTTGAGCGTTTCTTGGGCCGCACCTTTCGCGGTGAAATTGGACAGTTTTTCACGCCTAGAACCATAGTCGAATTTATGATTCGCATGGTCGGGCCGAAAGAGGGAGATGTAATTTGCGACCCCGCCAGCGGCTCAGGCGGATTTCTTATCAGATTTTTTGAGATTGTCCGCGAGCAGATTCTTGCTGACATTGACCACCAATATAAGGAATACCGCGAAGAGGTAGAGGGCCGGAAGCTATCAGAAGAGAAGAAAGCTGAATTGCTGCGCGAGAAGTTTGATGAATTGCAGAAGAGCATTAAGTCAGACCGCAAAGGCTCGCGCCTATGGAAGCTTGCCAACCGCTGTATCTATGGAACAGATGCGAATGACCGTATGGCCCGCACAAGTAAGATGAATATGATAATGCACGGCGACGGGCACGGCGGAGTTCATCATCACGACGGTTTTATCAACGTTAATGGGATTTTTGACGGCCGCTTTGACATTGTTCTGACTAACCCACCGTTCGGGGCCAGCGTAGAAGAGACTGACGTAATTCTTGAAAGCGATGTAAAGGTGGATGAAGACGAGTATGCGCGTTATGTGGCCGACTACGGAAACACATATAAAGAATCACAGGCCCGCTTGCGCGCTGCGGCTGAGGCTATACCAAAGAAACCTATCGCTAGTCTTTTCACTTTACCAAAAGGTGAAAAGAGTAATGTCAAGACAGAAATTCTTTTTATTGAGCGTTGCCTTTCGCTACTAAAACCAGGCGGAAGATTAGGAATAGTCTTACCCGAAGGCATCTTTAATAATCCATCCCTCGCATACGTGCGCGAGTTCTGCGAAGACCGCGCTTTTATTCGGGCCGTTGTTAGTTTGCCTCAAGAAACCTTTTATTCGTCTGGGGCCAGTGTCAAAGCATCGCTGCTGTTCATGCAAAAATTTACCGATGAAGAACAGGGCCAGTTTGACAAAAGAAAGAAGGCCGCAGAAGAAGAGATAAGGGAACACTATCAAGCAGATTTAGACCGTCTAATGGCTATCATTCAACGGCCCACCCTCAAACAGGCTGATTTCCTCGAAGGCATTGAGAAGCCAACTAAAGAACAGAAAGACAAAGCGAGTCAGAAAGCCAAAGACGCAAACACTGAATTAAAAGAACAGCGGGCCAAAGCAAAGAAGGAACTCAAAACGTTAGAAGAAACTATACGGGCCGAGGCTCGCGCTTTATTGAAGGAGCGTTTTCCATATCCGATATTTCTTTATGAAGCAGAGAGGGTCGGTATCACTGCGACGGGTGAGGAAGACCTCAACGAATTATGTCGTTATCCTCAAGACAAAGTGCCCGCTGGGATTGACAAAACTTGTCTCGAATTAAATGAAGAGTTCCGCCAAAATCCAGAATCCTTTCTTCTAAAAGAGGGAGCTGAATGAGTTCACTGGCCCAGACTAGACCACGCGCCTTTGCCATTCTCTTCAAAGATTTAAGGCTTTGGAGCGTCGGCTCATTTTCCATTGCCGAATGGCACTGGCCCGCTGAATACATTAAGCCCTTGTCTTCAGCCATGAAGCGAGTGCAAACAGTAGTTGATAGAAAGAAACATTCTCTCGACACTCTTCAATTAGTAACTTTACATTTTGACGGGACAATGGAAAGGCGTAGCTTAGATGGCAAGGGCCAGTTTAAGGGTAAGCTATATTTCGCGCACGCGGGCGATGTCATTTACTCAAAGATAGATGTTCGCAATGGGGCCATAGGGATTGTGCCGGATGATATGCCTCGCGTTGCAGTTAGCAGCGAATATCCTGTCTATAAAATTGACTCTACAGTGGCCCATCCCCAATATGTGAAGTTGCTTTTTCGCACTGACCTTTTCCGACAAACAATCAATAGCATGATAAGCGGGGCGTCGGGCCGCAAACGTGTGCAGCCTTCTCAAATTGAGACCCTAAATGTCCCTTTACCTCCCTTGTCTATTCAAGCAACAATAGTTGAAAGATGGATACAGATACAAGATGATATAAAGGCAGCATATAACCGTATAGAGAAGCACAAAACCAATTACGCCGAACGATTCTTAAAGGACTTAGGATTTAGCCCGATTCCACAAATCGAACGGCCCAGAGCGTTTGCAGCTTTCTGGAAAGACATTTTTCAGTGGAGTGGTCGGGCCACTTCCCTACTCAAGTATACAAATTTTACGAGCGGTAAGTATCCTTTAGTTTCAGGTAAAGAATGTCTTATTGATGTTAGGCACGGATGCTCGGCAAGCCCTTCCCCTAAACCTACAGAGTTAGAGGTATTAAAAATAAGTTCAGTGACTCGCGGCGAATTTGTGCCAACAGCAAAGAAATATGCTTATGACAATCCCAGATTCCGAGAAGAATTTGATTTGAAAAGTGGTGATGTTCTCATGTGTAGAACTAATGGGACTCTAGGCTATGTGGGGATGTCTGCTCTTGTTGAAAAAGATATGGAAGATTTGATTTTTCCCGACAAAGTTATTCGTTTAAGGGCCAAAGAGAATATGTTATCTGAATATTTGTGGATACTTCTTCAATCTGGCCCACTTCGAGCGCAAATTGAGGCGGCTGCGCGTACAGCCGTTGGCAACTATGCGATAGGTTCAGAAGACATATGGAATCTAAAAATGCCATTACCTCCGTTTTCAGTGCAACGCTCTATTATGGGCCGAGTGTTAGAAAGTCGCGCTGAGATAGCACGCGAACAGTTAGCAGCAGAGCAAAAGGCCCGCGAAGTTAGGGCCGAAATCGAGGCGCTAATTCTTGGCACGAAGAGCGTAGAAGATTCAGAACTTGCGGCTTAGGTAAACTCTCGCTTTGGGGTAAATCCCAACTAAAATTCGGGCCATAAGTAAGCAACGAACGCCTGAAAGGAGAGCCTCACGTGAGCAGTAGAAAATGCCCGAAATGCGGACTTGTCAACTTTGCAGATGCAGAAGTATGTAAACGCTGCGGAACCTCTCTCGCAAACATCGAAGCTGGGCCAGAAATAGCACACCCGAATTTAGGGCAGTGTCCAGACTGTGACGGTCTAGTTTCTAAACACGCTGAATTTTGCGTTCACTGCGGGAGATATTTCCAGACGCTCAGGGTAATACCTGTTTATGAGCCTCGCCGTTGGTGGTGGGCCGAGACTATCGGGTGGGGCATTCTCACATCAGGCTTCATTTTGTTTCTGATTGCCGTAGCTGTGCTCGCACTACTTGGGGGACTTGGCTCATATTTCTCGCGCCGCTAGCGGCCCACAAAAAAAGCAGACATTTTGCGAATGGGCCATCATAAAAATCTGACTTTTTGGCTGAAAGCAGACCTCTAGGCGTCAAAATTCACCGCGGACACCGCATAGACGAGCTTGTGTCGGGCGATTTAACGCCCCTCTAAGCGAATTTTTTATAGCAGCAGCCTCCCCACCTGGCGGGTCAGAAAACAAAAGCGTTAGAGAGGCGAATTCGTGGGGCCATATCGTGCCCCATTGAAATGTACACGTCAAACTGGGAAAACCCTCCGCTCGCTTTCGCTCGCTGAGAGAAAAAATTCTCACAAAATCATTGGCCCACTATCCCAAACTTTCGACGCTGAAAATTGGCCGTGCGAAGTCGAAGCGTCATACTAGCACAACACTTCTTTTCCTTAGCTCCACGCCTATCTGTCCATTAAGACTCTACGCTTTTGGTTGGTTGAGTCTCACTGGTGACACAAACATCAATGTATTACTCAGGGCTTTTTAGATTTAGCGACGCTCATTATTCTTGATTTTACGAACTGGCCCATGAAAGGGAGACTTTTCAACGCAGGAAGCGCACGCGGGCGAACGCCAGCCGCGCCGCACGAGTCCTAAAACGCCGCCTGCCGAAACGGCGCTTCCGACCGCATGAGAGAAGCGGCGGCGAAATAATCTACCGCCGCCGCTCAAAAATATTCTCACACCCTTTAACTTACTGATCATCGGTAGGATTTGTTTCTGGCTCGGCGACGAGTTGCCACTTGATGCCGCTGCCCATGTCTATCTGTTTTAGTAGACTGTCGGTCTCGTCGTAGAAGTCGTACATGCCTTCGTGAAAGTTCTGCTGGTCCACGCGGACGGCACGGGCGATGAGTTCGGTGGAGCCGTCCGGGTAAGTGACGAGCATTGCCATTGATTTTTCCTCCGAAGATGACGTTGGTGGTACGGGCGTGGGGACGGGCGAGGGCTTCAGGCTTTGCATAGACTGGCCCAGGAATTTAGAGGAGTGGTCTCGCCACGCTGTTTCCAAGTCACCCGCGCCGACCAACAGGTGCGCCTGTCGGCTTTGACAAGGAAGGCGGGCGGTCGTAGCTGAAGACACGGAGCCGACCTTGACGGAGCGTTTGAAGACCGGCAGCAGGTCCAGCCTGTACAACTCTTCGACGCCCGGTCGCGGCATCGCGCCGGGGGCGGCCGGCTGCTGCGCCCGCGCAGGACAGACCGCGACTGTGGCGAGGATCAGACAAGCTAAGAGGGTTCGTCTCATCTTCGGAGACGCTTTCGTGGCGCGTTCTAAAATTGAGTCTGGGAAACGGACGGACCAAGTCTTCTGGCCTTACTCAGGCTTGACACGCCAAACTTTACCTTTACCGCTTCGCGCCGTTGGTATATAAGTCGAAAGCGGGTTGACTCAGATTGCCGGCCCCGCGGGAAACGCGTGCAGACGCAAAGAGAGCGCGGCGGTCGTCACGACAGGTACGCTAACTTTCTTACTATTACAAAACTCACGCCAAACTAAATGTCCAACGAACCTTCAGCGACCGAGCGGCGCGCACAACTAATCCTTCAGGAGTTGCTGCGCACGGGGAAAATCTCCGTCGGCAAGATGGCGAAGCGCCTGAAGGTTTCGGCGGCGACCATCCGCCGCGCCTTGAGCGAGCTTGAGCAGCGCGGCCTCCTACGCCGCAGCCACGGCGGCGCGATCCCCATCCAGCCGATGCTCTACGAGCCCTTCCGCCACCTCTCCTACTACCACGAGCAGGAGCGGCAGCGCGGCCCCGAGAAGCGCCGCATCGCGCTCGTCGCCTCGGAGTTCGTCACCGACGGCGACATCATAGCCATCGGCGCGGGCACGACCGCCACGCAGGTCGCGCGCAGCGTCTGCCTGCACAAGGGCATCACCGTGCTGACGAACGCCGTCAACGTGGCGATGGAATTGAGCCACCGCGACGACCTGAAGATTTTCGTCACGGGCGGCGACCTGAGCGGCGACTGGTTCGCGCTCGTCGGCCCGGCCGCCATCCAGAACGCCAGCGAGATGTTCGTGGACAAGGTCTTCATGGGCGCAGACGGCGTACATATCGAGCACGGCCTGACGACGAATTACCCCGACCAGGCGAGCATACACCGCGCCATGATGCGCCAGGCTCGCCAGAAAATCGTCGTCGCGGACCACCGCAAGATCGGCGCTATCGGCACCGCCCTCATCTGCCACGCCGACGAAATCAACGTCCTCATCACGGACAAAGGCGCTAAAGACGAAGATATTGCCCCCTTCGTCGCCAAAGGCATCGTCGTGCGAAGGGCGTAACGAAGCTCGACTGCCGCAAGCCGCGCGGAGGACGAACCGCAGAACCCAATAACACCAAAGAGGAATGGCGCTCTCATGAGCGCCACTCCCAACCTGAAGACAAAACACCGGCTCATTGAAACGCACTGGAAAAGGATGCGGGCGCTGGATTAGCGCCCGCATCCCTTTTATCAACCGTGGCAGCCGTCGTCTCGTGCAGCCTATTCGAGCAAAGGCGTCAGGGTATCCACGGTGGTCCGAACCATGTGGCAATCGCCTTCCCGCGCGCGCGGACTAATCCTGGAGGGTGCCCACAAGTACCACGGGTTTCCATCTACCTCTATAACGTCGTAATAGTAGTGGAAATCGCCCAGGACATACCCCCTGACGGACTCCCTCTCCTTCGCCCTCTGTTTTTCATAATCCAGGTTTGTGATCGATACCTCGTACGTATTCCCCGGCACGTACGTCTGCTTGATCGGGTTCATGATCCCGCCGCGGTCCTGTATCTCGAATTCCACGGGTACGGTGGCGAAGAGGGTCCCGCCTAGCTCCTCGTTGGTGTAACCAAGCTCAAAACTGTGCGTCGCCTGCGGGTCTTGTTTGCTGGGAGAGATTCTGACGGCGTCCCGGCTCACGCCGCCGACGTAGAAAAGTGAGTGCGGAATGTACAGCAGGGTCACGTCAACTCGGTCGGGGTAGTCCTTCTTTTTTTTCAATCTTTTCAGCTTGCCGTGCGGAATCTCGTCGCCGACGTAGTCAATCACCCACCTAAAATCGTTGCTCGACAAGCCTTTCCTTGAAAAAGGCAGCGGGTCGTAATTTATACAGCCGCCCTTGAACACTCCGTAATGAGCTTTCGAGCCGTTGGGCACTTTGAATTCGAGTTCCCGCACATTCTGCGGGACCCGGTACGTTTTCTTATATATCTCCGTCCCCAGAAAGTTTCTTTCGCTGACCGTGATGGCTAAGTAATGCTCGTTGTATTCGCCCTGCCTTCTAAATCTCAGGAAAGCCACCTCCCACCTCTGCTCCTGCTTGTTAAAGCAGCAGAGGCCCAGCCCGTCCATAGTCAAACTGGCGAGCGGCAGTCCTGGAATCGTAGTCAGAATGCTTTGGTGCAGCATGGCTGCTTCTCCTTTCGATCTCTGCTGGTGAAATTAAAACCGCCTCACGGGTCGCCGAAAGGCGAACCTTATCAGTCGAGGATTTCTCGACGCCTTCAAATTACTCATCCACCTCCTAATGACTGTGCGGGGCAAAAACGTGTCGCCCGCAGTATGGTTTTCGGCGACACTCGGTGCTCATGATAAGCCGCCGATGCAGAGAAAGGCGGCCCAGTAGTACGGAGACCTATAGGTCTCGTCGGTGCCGTGCAACATCTCCACCTGGGCTTCGCGCAAGGCGTCAACGGTGGGTGCCCCCGACCGCCGGTGGCGATGAAAACTGATCATCAGATTCGCCGTCCCGTTAGACTCAACCGCCCACTGACTGGCGACTATCAGAGGCACTCCCGCGGCGATGAAGGTGCGCGAGAGCCCTACGGCCCCTTCGCCGTTGTAATACTTATCGAGCCCGGTCTGGCAGGCCGACAGCACCACCAGCTTTGTGCGGTCGAATCGGTGTGCAAGTATCTCGAACGCGAACAGGTCCGAGCCCGTGTCCCCCGGATTGCGCGCGGGCTCGTTCGCCAGCAACATCCTCGACAGAAGCGGGCTCGATTCGTCGATCACGTAATGACCCGCGTAGTGAACGACTTCAGCCAGGGGCATGGACTTGAGGACGCTCGCCTTCCTCGCTTCAGGGCCGAGCAGGCTGGTCGAGCGGCTGTAAAGTTGGGCGACCTGCGTGGCCTCCCGCTCGGCCGCTTGAAGCGGTTGGAGCGTTGGATAGGCGCTGCGGTCAAAGGTCGGGTTCCCGATACTCAGGACGGCTTCCTGTTCCGTCCCTGCTTTCCGCCGGGCCTCTTCTGAGCAGCGCCACATCACGTTCAGGCTTGGGGCGTAGAAGACCGCCCGGTCTTCGACAAGGTATCGCCCGCTCGTGGGCGAAATGAGGGCGGCGAAGGGAAGGTAGGAAAGAAATTTATCTGGGATGATGCAAATTTTTTGTCCCGCCCCGAAACTCCCTTCGGCCGGCTGGACCAAAAGCTCATAGAGTTTCGCGCCGAGTTCCGCGGAGGACTTTCCCGAGGCGGCGACGTTCTCTTTTAGTGAATCGACGTACTGGCGGACGCTCGCCTCCAAAGCCTCCGCGCTGATCTCCTTTTCAAAGACGGCCACGCCTTCCCGCGAAACGCTCCAGATGAGCAGCCTGGTCGGGAGCACGGCGTACATTAAGACGTGCACCTGGGCGGGGATGCGCTGGCGTATGGTTTCCAGGTCCAGCGGGCGGGAGACTTCAGAGGACACAACGTCGGGGCCGGTGGGCGTCACCTCGACCCGCGCCCCCGACTTTAAAGTGTCAAGCAAAGAGCGGGCGCGCGAAGCCTCGGCGTAGTTGATGGCCCCCAGGGTGTTTTGCTTCCGGTGCTCATACTCGATGGCGATGTCATAGACGCTCTGCTCGTTGTCGAAGAAGCTGTTGCGATTCTGTTCCTCGCGTATCTTGTGACGGTAACGCTCGGAGAGTTGCAGCAACAGGGGAAGGTTTTGCCGGATGCCTTCTTCGTCATTGAGGGCCAGGGAGCAGAGCAGCCGTCCCTTGTAAGCCGCGTAACGGTAAAGGTCGAACTCCATCCGGCTGTAAAGTGCTATGGCCTGATTGTAATAGTAGTCTGCCCGCTCGTAATCGCCCGCGTCCCGCCAGATGTGGCCCTGCTGTAAGAACGCTTTGGCTGTAAACTTCCGGCCGGCGGACGCGTCCTGAGTTGACCGCGCAAGCTCCAGGCCGAGGTTGGCCTGCCGGAGCGCCTCGTCGAAGCGCCGGAGCTTGCTGTAGATTTGGCCCAGGTTGAGGTGCAGCAAATAAATTAACGACGGGTCGTTGAGTTCTCTCAGCCCCAGGCGCAAAGCCTCGTTTGCCACTGCCGCCGCGGCGTCGTAATGCCTGGACGTAAACAGGGCCGAAGTCGCGTACGAGTAGTTCCGCCACAACTGCCTCGGGGGCGTGCCGCCCTGGAAGGCCAGCGACAGCCCTCTGTAGAAATAATCTAAAGATAACTGAGGCTGACGCAGGTCTTCGTATTCGCTCCCCAATCCGACAAGCATCTTCTGCATCTGATAGGTGTCCGAAACGGCTTCGGCGAGGGCGAGTGACTGCTGGTAATATTTGATGGAGTTGGAGTGCTCGCTGGAGATCGAGTAATTGACGGCGAGCCAGCCGTATGTCTGCGCGAGCAGCCATTTGTAGCTCCGGCTCTCACAATATTCGGCAACCGTTTTAAGTAAGGCGTTGCTTTCCGCGACACGGTCTAACTGAGTAAGACAATACCCGACCCAGTAACCTGCTAATTCCGCTTCCCACGCGTCACCCGCCTCGCCGAACAACGCGCGCGCCGATTCGAAGCGCCGGGCGGCCGCCCCGTATTGCGTGCCGAGGCACAGCTCGTAACCCTCGTACAAATTGCCGATGGCTTCGGCCAACAGCCGGCGTTGAGCGGGCGAGGTCTGAGCGTAATAGCCGGCCAACTCGGAAGTGTAAGGGTCGCCGCCTCTCTGCCTGTCCAGTTCTCCGGCAAAGAGGAGAGCGCGCAAACTCTCTCGCGCGCTCTCCTCTTTGCCGCTCGTCGCCGCGGAGATGAAGTTCCGCGCTAGCTGCGGCGGTATCATTTTGCCGGTGATTATTTCCCTGTTCCGGCTCATGATTTGCCAGGCGCGTGCGTCGTCCTGCTCGCGGAACGCGGCCAGAAAGCTCTCCAGCAGTTGCGGGGCCGTCGGAGGAGAGTAACCCTCTTCGGATAGCGATTGGAGATTGCGCCTTGCCTCTTCCGCCCACCTGGACTGAGAGTCGTGCGCCAGATAATTCTGCCAAGCCTCTTTCGCCTGCTCCGGCAGCTTCATGTACTGCAAACAGAGCGCCCGGTTGTAGAGAGCTTCGAGCAGGTCCGGCCTGGCCTGCAAAGCCTTCTCGACGTGTTGCAGGCTCGACGCCAGGAGCGTAAAAGCCTTGCCCGGATCATTGTTCTGCGCTGCCTGCTGGCCTTCCGCCAGAAGCGCGGCCCCCAGGTCGCTTTCGACCTGCGGGTCGTCGGGCGCTTGAGCTAACGCCTTTTCAAATTCCCCGGCCGCCTTATCGAACTGTGCGCCGGCTAAATAGAACCGGCCCAAATCGTGATGGGCTTTGGCTCCGGGTCGGGCGTTGACGTTATTCAAGAGTTGAAGCTCGGCCCGTCTTAACGCGGCTTCATCTATCTTGGGAGCGCCCTGCCCGCGCGTGATCATCAGCGGCGCGTAGTCCAGGCTGGTGATGCGCGCCTCAATCAGACGCTGATTTTTGTAAGCCGCCCGGAGAGACTCCATCCCCGACTCGTCTTCTGACCTTCTCGCCAGGAGCACCCAGATGACCAGGCCGACGCCGACCGCGATGACGACCGCGGCGGCAGCTTTCCAATGGAACGACCGGAAGTAATACCAGGGGACGGCGGAGGGCTTTCGAGCGGCGGCGGCCGCCACAGGGGCATGCGCCCGAACCGCCTGACTCAGTGCTGATGCAAATGCGAGCTTGTCTTTCCGTTCGGGCGCTCTCAGAAAATACCGTTCGAACTGTGCGCGTTCGTCCGCCGTGAGGCCGTCTTCGACGTATTGATCGATCAACTCGTTTTCGACGATTCCATATTCCTTAGAAAAATCGGCGTCGGTCAGCAGGCGCAGCTCCACCTCGTCCCCGTCCGCCTCAGTGAGTTGGCCGAGTAAATACCGCCTCAACTGTGTTTGGTCATCCTGGATGATGGGTTCCCCTCCCGCCTCAAACCCCGGCCCTCATCTTAGTCGCCGTTAATTATGATTTTCAGGGCGCGTTCCATTTCTCCTGAATTTCTTCGCGCGCTGCGTCACGCAATCTTCCAAAGCGTCACGGATGTTATGTGCCCGCGACCGCAAGGCCCCGCGGCTGATGCCGAGCGCCTTCGCCATGCGCCGTCGGTGCGCGCTTTTCTCACCCTCTTGATAGAGGTAATACTCTATGATCAGCTCGCGCTTATTCTCGGGTAAAAGCTCAAGGCACTCCAGTAAATACTCGTATTTCTCGCCGGGGGAACTTTCGCTGCTCGGTTTCTCGGGGACCACCTCGTGAGCGATTTCCGGCCGCCGCCAGGCTTCGAGCGCGATGAAGTGGGCCACTTTATGAAAGAAGTGCGCGGGCTCCCCGACGTATTCGTCCCTTATCTTCGGCAACAGAGTCGTGACCCTGCTGACGGTCAGGTCGGCCAATTCTTCCGCATCGCAGAACCCGCGCGAAATAAATACTCTTGTCAGGCCCAGGTGGATGATCTCATACTTTCGGCCCGCAACTTCACGGTCGGAATCCAGCCAGGCTAGCAAATCGTCGAATGGTTCTTGTGTGATGGGCACCTATCTCATCATCCATACCAGCTCTTTCAGGCCCGAAAGAAGCTGTATGTTGAAAGGGCAAGCAGCGAAACTGGTCCAGGGAAATTATCCCAACTCATCCCTTGTTGGCAAGGCCCCTCCTGGTCAGACAGGAGGAGCGGAAGCGTGATATCTCAACCCGCCTGACGGCACCGACGCCCTCGCCCTTCCCCGCCCGACTTCCTCGCGGCCGCCGCCATAACTCCCCGCTCGACGGGTCGAAAAATATTCTCCTTCGGGAGACACATTTCTACCCCCCGCGCGCATATAGGGTGAGAGAAGGACACCGCCCAGGCCGCAGCCGCCTTCAGGCAGTACCGACGCCGCTACCAGAAGCTCATACCGGCGCGAGGGCCGTATGAATTGGCACAGGTCTGTTTAGGAGTGCGCTGCCGCCTCGGATGTCCGGCTCAAGATACCACAAACTTAAAGGCTAATAGTTACCACCAGGAGACACCGATGAAGCTAATCCGACTCTTGTCCCTCAGTTTGTCCCTCGTCCTTTGCGGAACGCCGCTCGCGGCCGCGGCCGAAACTGCGCCGGGGGTTTTCACACTGCCGGAAGGGCGTGTCGCCGAAGCCTACCACGCCGACATTGAAGCGGTGCTCCGTGAGAGGTATCAGATGAAGGTCGAGACCGGCGTGCGCAACTCCATCCTCCAGTGGTCCCTGCTCGACGGCGAGTTGCCGCCGGGCTTGACCGTGCGCACCGACGGGACACTCGACGGCGTCCCCAAATCTTACCGGGAGCAGCCCTATCAATTCACGGTCAAAGTCATCGACATGTCTGTGAACGACTCCGGGCCGCTGGTCATACCCTTAAGCCTCTCCGTCACGGCCCCGCGCCTCAGACTGACCAGACTGAACGGCCCGACGCTCGTCCCTCTCGCGCCGACCGCTGGCGAGCGAGTCTCGTCAGCTGATGCCGCCGAGGCGCACACCTCCGCCAGCTCACCGCAGAGAAACGTCGCGGCGGCCGCACCCCTTCCCCGGCCGGCGAATTTACTCACGCCCGCGCCCACGATGGAGGAGCTGAGCGGCGCGGCTGTGCCGGCGCTACTGACCCCCGCCGCGCAGGGCAGGCGCGGGGTGATTTCCAGAATGGCAGGACTCTTCGGGCTCGGACAAGACAGAGGCGCGCGGCGCGGCGCGGGCGCAACTACCGGCTGCACGTCGGGCCGCCACGCGGTGGAGAGCGACGAGGCCCACAACCCCCTCGAAGGCGACACGAGCACCCAGAACACGTGCGTGGAGTTCACCAATTTGAATCCCATCAAATACCGTTATGAGTTTAATGAGAAGCGGACGACATCGGCGGGGCCGGACATCAGCAGCCTGCCGTTCCTTGCCAAAATCACCCCGACGGCGACCTCGGCCGTGACGCCCTCGACCTCATCTACGCCGTCGCCGACGAGCCCGGCGGTGGCGTCTCTAATGGCCCGAGAAGGGAAAAGAGATAAGCCGAATGAAGATAAGGAAGCTAAAGCGGCGGCGGCGAAACTGGCCGCCGAACTCCAACTGCTGAACACTCGCTTTAATGAGGTCCGCAACAATCTTAACCTGATCGAGTCGCATTTGCGCATGGAAGTGGAAGACCCTATTAACCAGCGGGTGGCCGAAGTGCAGAATGCTCATCAAGCCTCAGTCCGGCTCGCCAACAGCGCCGACCTCTACTTGCAGTCTAACAATACCGCCGGGCTGCTGACCGAAGTGGACACGGTGTGGGGCGAGCTGGGTCAAGCGTTGACGAGGACTTGGCCGGTGACGGAGATCGCGAATGTTTTAAGCGACCTCAACACCCTCACGTCACAACTTGAGGACCTCAGATTCGACAACAATGGCACCCAGGACGTGTCCCAGGAGGCATGGGCGGAGTGGCTCGCCTCGAACCAGGACAGGTACAGCCGCGTCAGGGACCGCATCGCCGAACTGAAGGCCAAAGTGAACACCATCAACGAAGGCGCGGACGAGTTCAACGAGAGCAAGAACGTCCTTAAAGAATGGCAGTCCATCGTCAACAACGTACACAACCAGCGTGACGCGGCCTTCCGGCAGAACGTCTTCGTCAGTTGCCACAACGACGAGGGAGAGAATCAATCCTCGAAACTGAGCATCAGCAAGACCGACCGGACGGCCGCGAATCAGGCGGCGACGACGCGGGAGGTGCTGACCGTCAACTGCTATTCGCGCGTCGCCTTCACGGCGGGTTTCAACTTCAGCACGCTCGACGAGAAGGTGTTCAGCGTCGTGCAGGCGGCCGGGGACACGCCGGGGACGGTCACTAAGGAATTCGGCTTTACTAGCCGCTCGGCGTTCCGCCCCAACCCGCTGCTGCTGCTCAACGTGCGGTTCACCGATAACCCGGTCTACAACTGGCACGCCAGCTTCGGCACCGTCGTTGATCTTCAAGGCGACCCAGGGACCGACATAGAGCCCGTGGGCGGCGTGAGCTTCTCGATCAGGAGGCTGATGTTCATCACCCCCTTCGCCGTGCACATCGGGCGCGTGAACAGACTCGCCGGGGGGTTCAACATAGGGGACGTTGTGCCCACAGAAGTTGCCACCCCGCCAATCGAGAAGGCGTGGAAGATTGGCTACACGGCGGGGGTCACGTTCAGAATCGCGCCGCAGTAAACCGCGCTCCGCTGGTGAGCGTTAGCCGACACGTCGGGGCAGTGGGCGGAAAGGATTGACTATGACTTGCCGAGCCGTTGGACCAGGCATGCGAAACCGAACCATTGTGAGACGCGGGCGGTTGCTCGCCGTCCGGCTTTCCCTGGCCTGCTGCATCATTGCCACAGCCGTGATGAGCGCGAGCGGGCAAACGCAGCGAAGCGGCAGGCGCACGCTGCTCTCTTCCCCCGCGCAGGCCGGCGGGGCCGCGCGAGCAACAAACAAGCGGGGTCTCACGAGGATGGGGCGAATGCGCGGGCTCAGGTTCAGGATGCCGCGGACGTTGTCGGCGCTGGGGATGGCCGCGGCCGTCTCAAATGTGATCGACAACGTGCAGCCGCACGCCGAGACCTCCCCGGAGGCCGAGACCTACGAAGACCCAAAGTGGAGGCTCAACTGGTTCCTCTTCCAGCGGACATACCCTTACGAGAGCCTGCCGTCGAGGGGGAGGTTCAACGCCTTATACGAGCCGTCCGCCGCCGCGCAGCCGTCCCCGCAGGCGACGCCCCCCGTCACCACAGAGCGGTGGCGTGCCGTCGGTCCCTCCCCGATTATCCCCAAGTTCGCTTTGATGGGCGTCACGAACGGGCGCGTCAACGCGGTCGCTGTTTCGCCCACCGACCCTCAGGTCGTGCTGGCCGGGGGCGCAACCGGCGGCATCTGGCGTTCGGCTGACGGAGGCACCAATTTCGCCCCCGTCTCTGACGATCAGGTGGACCTGGCGGTCGGCTCAATCGCATTCGCGCCGAGCAACGCGTCAATCGTTTACGCGGGAATGGGAGATGTGGCGGGAGGCTATATGGGCACCGGAGTGCTGAAGTCGCTCGACGGCGGCCGGAGTTGGAGGCGCATCAGCGACGAGAGCCTGCCCGCGCCGGGCACCATCGGCAACATCGCCGTGGACCCGACTGACCCGGACCGCGTTTACATCACGCAATATTCCTACAGGGCCGCGACCGGCGAAGGGGAGATTTACGCCAGCGGCTTTTTTCTCTCCGAAGACGGCGGGAGGAGTTGGAGAAAAACGTCCACAGGCTTGCCCAGAGACCTGGCACATCACCCCACTAACCCGCGCACGCTTTACCTCTCCATGTCCACGACCTTCGCGCCGAGCCCACCCTCGGCGGGAGTCTATAAATCGGTTGACGGCGGCGAGACGTGGCGGGCCATCTTCATGCCCTCATACCTGGAGGCCACCGACATCAAAATCGCCGTCACGCCGGCCGAGCCCGAGACGATTTACGCCTACACAGGGTTGATCCTCCAGGACAGCGCGGAGGCGAGCGTGCACGTTAGCAAGGACGGCGGCGCGACCTGGACCGACCTCGGGCGCGGCCGGATGGATATCGGGCAGTTCGGCTACAACAGCTACATTCGCGCGGACCCCTCCAACGCAAACACCATCTACATCGGCACACGCGACATCTACAAAAGCACGGACGGGGGCTCGCATTGGAGCAACGTGACCAACAACTGGGTGGAGTCGCTCGCTGGATACGAGTTCTCGCCGAGCGAGGCAACTTCTCACACGGACCAGCACGCGCTGGCCTTCTCCCCGGCCGCCCCGAACGTCATCTACGTCGGCAATGACGGCGGGTTGGCACGTTCGAGGGACGGCGGCGAGACCTTTGAATCGCTCAACGCGACACTCTCCGTCGCCCAATTCAATAGCATCACTCTGCACCCAACAGACGCCTCGCGCTCTTGCGGGGGTACGCAGGACAACGGCGCTCTGGTGCGTAGCCCCGCCCTCGGGCAGTGGGTCGAATTCACTCCGGGCGACAGCGGCAGGTGCATCATGAACCCGCTGGACCCGAGCATTCTCTACACGAGCTATGTCTTCGGCACGTTGTTCCGTTTCAGGAACAACGGCGACACGATGGACGGGCGAATCTCCGACGAGACGACCTTCCACGAGCCGCTGAAGGAGCCGCGCATAGGTTTTTACCCGGCTTTCGCCGTCCACCCGGCGACCGGCACACTTTACTTCGGGACGTGGCGGCTCTTCACGAGCACCGACCGCGGCAACAACTGGACCGCCCCGGCCGGCATTAAAGACCTGACGAAGGGCAATACGACCTACGGGCCGGACGTGCTGACCGTTATCGGCGTTTCCCCGTCAAACCCCGACGTGCTTTACACGGGCTCAGCGCAGGGCCAGGTGATGAGGACGAGGAACGGCGGTAAGAGCTGGCTGCGGGCTATGAGGGGATTGCCCAGACGTTTTATTACAAGTATCGTCGTCAACCCTGCCAGCGCCGATGAGGCATACCTGACTGTTTCAGGATTCGGCTCGGGGCACGTCTTCAAGACAACGGACGGCGGAGACAACTGGACGGACATCAGCCCGACGCTGAAGAACATTCCCGTCAACGCCCTGCTGATCGCCCCCGCGGACCCCAACACGTTATACGTCGGCACCGATGTCGGGGTGTTTCGTTCCCTGGACGGCGGGACGAATTGGTTTGCCTTTAATAACGGGCTGCCGCCCGTAATCGTGACCGGGTTCTCCACACAACCCGGCGGCCTGATTCAAATCTCAACTTATGGTCGGGGCGTTTACGAACTAATAAGGTGACGGCACCTTACTCGCTACTTCCTCACCAGCGGCCAGCCTTCGGCGTCCCACATCAGCGGCGCGATGCGGAGCGTAGGCGTGCCGCGCGCATCGGCGTCGTAGGCGTGGTACACCAATTTTTCCGTCCCCTTCTCCTGCAAAATGGCACAGTGGCCTGGGCCGCGCCAGCGGCCTTCGGAGGCCAGCACGGGCGTGCCGCCGTCTTCCATCATCGGCCTGCCGCCGCGGTCCACGTAAGGGCCGGTGACCTTGCGCGAGCGGCCGACGCGGATGTTGTAGGTGCTGTTCACGCCGCGGCAGCAGAAGTCGAAGGAGACGAAAAGATAGTAGTAACCGTTCTTCCTGATTATCAGCGGAGCCTCGACTGCGCCGGGCTGGTCTTTCGTTCGCGGGCGGCTGGCGAGCGAGTAGAGCGTCTGGTCGTCCGCCGCGAGCTTGCCCGTCGCGGGGTCGAGCTTGCGCATCTTGATGCCGCCCCAGAAACTCCCGAACGAGAGCCAGGGCTGCCCGCCCTCGTCCAGGACGAGGTTCGGGTCAATCGCGTTCCAGTCGTCCGCGGGCGTGGAGCTGATGACTTTCCCCTGATCTTCCCAGCGGTACTTGTCGCTCTCAGGGTCCAGCGTGCGATTGGTCACGAGCCCTATGCTCGAACGGTTACTGCCGAAGGTGGACGCGGAGTAGTAGAGGTAATACCTGCCGTTGTAGTAAGAGACATCAGGAGCCCACAGCCCCCTTAAGCCCCTCACGTCCTCGACGGCCCAGCCCGGCAGGTGGCCGAAGACATCGCCGCAGAGACGCCAGCGCACCAGGTCTTCCGAGCAGCGGACGGCGATGCCCGCCCTCGTCGAGAAAATATAATATTTGCCGCCCTCTTTAATGATCGTCGGGTCGTGCACGTTGCGCACGTCGCCCACCGGCTCAGGCGCTTTCGGCGAGTCTGCCTTTTGCCCGCCGGCTTGGGGGCAAAGCAGCAGGAGCAGGCAGCCCGCGGCGGCGGCCGTCAGGCGGAGTTGATTTTTCCCGCGCATATTCGGCTTAATGGTTTCCCCTTCAGAATCCCCTCTTGACTTTCTGCTTATTTGTGGTTAAAACGAACAAACATCCTGAGCAATATTCGGACCTTTAAGCAGATTGCCCGGCAGTTTCGACTGCACTGCTCTGTGCGAGTCGTTCGGCGTTTGAAACCGCCCTGTTTACTCTGGATGTCAGTAAGCTTCCCCGTTTTTAATCTTTAATTGGCAATTTAGCAATCCCCTACACCCCTTGACATCTTCCGGGACGCTGGGCTTTTACAATCGGCATCCGAGCGCAAGACAGAGGCGGCAAGGTCTGCTCATCAACGCAGAGGGAGAGAGCTTGAGGTAATGAAAATCAGGAGACGCGAATTCTTAAAGACTGCGGCGGTCGCGGGCGGCGCTTCGTTACTCGCGCTCAGGGCCGGCGGCTTCGCACAGACCGCGCGCGCGGCGGACTCGCGCGTCGAAGTGCTCCTCGGCGAGGAGATTGGCACAATCAACCCGGACATCTACGGCCACTTCGCGGAGCACCTCGGCGGCGTCATCTACGACGGCATCTGGGTCGGCGAAAACTCCAGGGTGCCGAACGTCGGCGGCATCCGCTCCGCCCTCGTTGACGCCATGAAGCTCATCAAAGCCCCGGTCATACGCTGGCCCGGCGGCTGCTTCGCGGACAGCTACGACTGGCGCGACGGAACTGGCCCACGCGACAAGCGGCCGCGCCGGACCAATTTCTGGGTGGACGCGCCCGAGTGGCCGAACGCCGCGCCCTCAGAGAGCCCAGGCCGCTATGAGCCGAACCAGTTCGGGATTAACGAGTTCATGAAGTTCTGCCAGTTGACCGGGGCCGAAGCATACCTGGCCGCCAACCTCCGCAGCCTCGGCGCGCAGGAGTTCTACGAATTCTTAGAGTACGTCAACTCGCCTGCGGGCTCGACCACCTGGGCGGACGTGCGCGCCGCCGGGCCGCTGGGCAGCCGCGACCCCTTCAAGGTGCGCTTCTGGGGAATCGGGAACGAGTCCTGGGGCTGCGGCGGCAACTTCAAGCCCGACGAGTACGCGACGGAGTACCGCCGCTTCACGGCCGCCGTCCCGCGCTACGGGGTTGACTTGAAGTTCATCGCCTCGGGCGCGAACGTGGACGACTTCAACTGGACGCGGGGCTTCTTTGAGAAGACGGCCGAGAAGGGGCCGTTCCTCTTCGGCGGCATCTACGGCTTCGGCCTGCACCACTACGCCTGGAACGTCTCGCAGGGCCGGACCAGCGACTGGTTCGCCGGCAAGGGCGACGCCGTCAAGTTCGACACGGGCGAGTACTACGAGTTGCTCCGCGAGGCCGACCGCATGGAGTCCCTCATCAACCAGCACTGGACGATCATGGGCGAGTACGACCGGCAGCACCGCGTCAAGCTGGTCGTAGACGAGTGGGGTGCCTGGTACAAGAAAGGGACGGAGGTGCACCCGACGCACCTGCTCGGCCAGCAATCAACCGTGCGCGACGCGCTGCTGGCGGGCCTGACGCTCGACACGTTCAACCGCCACGCGGACAGGGTTGCGATGGCGAATTGCGCGCAGCTCATCAACTGCCTGCACTCGCTCTTTTTGGCCCACGAGGACAAGTTCGTCCTGACGCCGACCTTCCACGTCTTCGAGATGTTCGTCCCGCACATGGGCGCGAAGGCGGTGCGCGCGCTCTTCAGCGCGCCCGAGGCGAAATATACGCGCGTGGATAAGCCGGCGGAGTTCTGGGGCTTGGCGGGCTCTGCGTCCGTCAACGGCAAGCAGTTGACGCTGACGGTCACGAACGCGGACGTGGGCGAGGCGCGTGATGCCGAGATTGCCGTGCGCGGCGCACGCGCGCAATCTGTGCAGGCGCGCGTGCTGACCGCGACGGACGTGCACGCGCACAACACGTTCGAGAACCCGCGCGCCGTCGAGCCGCGCGACGAGACGATCCGCGTCGGCGCGGGCGGCGCACTCTCGTTCCGCTTCCCGCCGGCATCGGTGACGCGCTTGTCGATAACGCTGGCATAAAAAGGTCTCAAGTTTCAGGTTTCAGGTTCTGAGTTTTTAACTTGAAACCTGGAACCTGAAACTTGAGACCTGAAACTTTTGGTTGAGAGCTATGTACTGGGAAGAACGCTGGCATCCTCTTCGCGAAGAGTGGGTCATCATCGCGGCGCACAGGCAGAACCGGCCGTGGAGCGGGAGCACGATTGAGCACGAGGAAGAACGGCCGCCCGTTTACGTGCCGGACTGTTACCTGTGCCCCGGCAACGTCCGCGTGAGCGGCAGGCGCAACGACGACTACGCGGGCACCTTCGTCTTCGACAACGACCACCCGTCGGTCGGCCCCGAAGCGCCGCAAGAGCTACAGCAGCCCGCGGGCATCTACCGCAACCAGCCGGCGCAAGGCATCGCGCGCGTCGTCTGCTACAGCCCGAACCACAGCCTGACGCTCGCGGAGCTTGAGCCCGAGGAAGTCGTCAACCTGCTGCGCGTGTGGCAGGAGCAGTACACAGACCTCGGCGGCCGCGACGAAGTGAAATACGTCCTGACCTTCGAGAACAAGGGCGAGGCCGTCGGCGTCTCGAACCCGCACCCGCACTGCCAGATTTACGCGACCAACTTCGTCTTCAAGACCATCGAGACCGAGGCGCGCGCGGGCCAGCGTCACCTGCGCGAGACGGGCCGCATTCTCTTCCAGGACATCATCGCCGCCGAGCGCGAGGACGGCCGCCGCATCATCTTCGAGAACGAGACGGCCATCGCCTTCATGCCCTACTTCGCGCGCTACGCCTACGAGGTTTACGTCGCGCCCAAGCGCACGCATCCGAGCCTCGCCGCGCTGCCCGACGACGAGTTGCGCGACTTCGCCGCCGCGCTCCAGAACGTGCTCATCAGGTTCGACAACCTGTGGCGCATGCCCTTCCCTTACGTGATGGTGCTGCACCAGGCCCCGACCGACGGCGGCGACTACGGCGCTTACCACTTTCACATCCAGTTTCACCCGCCCCTGCGCCGGCCCAATCTCTTGAAGTACCTGGCCGGCCCGGAAATCGGCGGCGGCAACTTCCTCTCGGACACCGCGCCCGAGGAGAAGGCCGCCGAGCTGCGCGCCCAACCGGACGTGCACTACAAGCACAGGGCCGAGGGGGGCCAGGGATGAGCGACGAAATTGGCACACGCGAGATGCTCGACATCATCCGTCGCGTGCACGAGCGCGTGCGCGACGCGGTCGTGGCCGAGACCGAGAGAGCGCGAGTGGACGAGCTGGCCGAGGTCGCCGACGACGAGTCCGAGGGCGACACCATCTATGCCGTTGACCGCGTCAGCGAAGAGTTGCTGGTCGAGATGTTCGAGACGGAACTGGCACAGCGCACCTCGCTCGTGCTCGTCGCCGAAGGGATCGAGGGCGGGCAGTTGATTCTGCCGCGTGGGTCTGCGGGAGACGAGGCCGCGTGGCGCGTCGTCGTTGACCCGATTGACGGCACGCGCGGCATCATGTACCAGAAGAGGAGCGCGTGGGTGCTGACCGGCGTGGCGCGCAACCGCGGGGACGAGACGAATCTGCAAGACATAGAAGTGGCCGTGCAGACGGAGATTCCGCTCGTCAAGCAGCACCTCTGCGATGTGCTCTGGGCCGTCCGCGGCGAGGGCGCGCGCGCCGAGCGGCTCAACCGTTTGACCGGAGAGCGTGAGCCTTTGCACCCGCGCCCGTCGCGCGCGACGACTATCCGCCACGGCTTCAGCATGATCGCGCGCTTCTTTCCGGGCGCGCGCGACGAGTTGGCCGCGATTGACGAGGAGATCGTGCGCGGCGCGCTCGGCCCCGTCGAGCACGGCAAGGCGCAGTGCTTTGAAGACCAGTACCTGTCGTCGGGCGGGCAGCTCTACGAGTTGATGATGGGCCACGACCGCTTCGTCGCGGACCTGCGCCCGCTCATCGAGACCGTGATGAACCGGCGCGGGCTGACTCTGGGCTTGTGCTGTCACCCGTACGACATGTGCACGGAGTTGATCGCGCGCGAGTACGGCGTCATCGTGACGGACGAGCGGGGCGAGCCCTTGCGCTCGCCGCTCAGGGTCGAGCCGGACGTGGCCTGGGCCGGCTATGCCAACGAAAGTATCCGCCGCGAGATCGAGCCGCTCATGCGCGAAGCCCTCGTGCGGCGTGGGCTCCTGGCCGACGGTTAGTTTCAGGTTTCAAGGTTTCAGGTCTCAAGTTAAAAGCCTGAAACCTGAAACCTTGACGAAAGAGATGCAGCGCGAAAGTCAGCAGGCCGCGGGCGAGATTGCCCAGGGCGAAGGGCGTCAATCGCCCGACGCGGCGGAGTTCGTCGAGAAGCTGAGGTCGCTCGAAGATTACCCCGTGCCGGAGGTGCGCACGCTCTTTGACAGGGGCGCGGAATTGTTCGTCGCGCGCGCGCCGGGGCGGCTGGACGTGATGGGCGGCATCGCGGACTACTCGGGCTCGCTCGTGCTAGAGCTGCCGATTGCCGAGGCGACGTTCGCCGCCGTGCAGCGGGACGATTCCGGCCGGCTGCGCGTCGTGACGCTGGCGAGAGACGGCAGCCGCGCGAACGCCTTCGAGATGCCGCTCGCCGACTTTGTGAAGGGCGGAGCGCCCGTCAGTTACGAGGAGGCCAGGGCGTACTTCGAGACTGAACGCTCGCGCCAGTGGGCCGCGTACGTCGCGGGCGTGCTCCTGGTCCTGATGCGCGAGCGCGGCGTCAGTTTCTCGGGCGGCGCGCGGATTCTCGTCTGGTCGCGCGTGCCGGAAGGTAAAGGCGTCAGCTCGTCGGCCGCGTTGGAAGTGGCGACGATGAGCGCGGTGGCCGCCGCTTATGGTCTTGACATCAACGCGCGCGAGCTGGCGATGCTGTGCCAGCGCGTCGAGAACCTGGTCGTCGGAGCGCCGTGCGGCGTGATGGACCAGATGACCTCCGCCTGCGGCGAGGAGAATCAACTGCTCGCGCTTTTGTGCCAGCCGGCGGAGTTGATGGGGACGATTTCCCTGCCCGACGAGCTGGCGGTGTGGGGCGTTGACTCGGGCGTGCGCCACTCGGTCGGCGGCGGCGACTACGGCTCCGTGCGCGTCGGCGCGTTCATGGGCTACCGCATCATCGCGGCGCTCTCCGGCTTGAATGCCGAGCAATCGGGCCAGACCGTTTCGATTACCGACCCGCGCTGGGGCGGGTATCTCGCGAACCTGACGCCGTCGGAGTTCGAGGAGCGTTTCGCCCCGCGCCTCAACGAATCCTTGCGGGGCGACGAATTCCTGGCGCTCTACGGCGGGACGACCGACACGGTGACGCGCATCGAGCCCGAGAAGGTTTACGCCGTGCGCGTGCCCGCGGCCCACGCCGTCCACGAGAACTTCCGCGTCCGCACTTTCGCCGAACTGTTGCAGAGCGGTGCGACGGGCGAGAGACGCAACGAGCTTTTGGGCGAGTTGATGTACCAGTCGCACGCGAGCTACGGGCGCTGCGGGCTGGGCTCACCCGGCACCGACCGTTTAGTGGAATTGGTCCGCGACCTGGGGCTGGCGCGCGGCCTCTACGGCGCGAAGATCACGGGCGGCGGGAGCGGCGGCACGGTCGCAGTCCTCGGCCGCCGCGACGCGGGCGAAGCGGTCGCGGAAGTCGCGCGCCGCTACGGCGAGGAGACGGGCCACGCGCCCTACGTCTTCAGCGGCTCCTCGCCCGGCAGCGCCGCGTTCGGACATTTTAGGTTACGTCAGGCGGAAGGATGAGAGACAAGCGTCGAACTCTTTCTTTGCGCCTCCAGTGTGAGACGGTTTTCTCTCGCAAAGACGCAAAGGTGCAAAGGGGTTGAGTCGTAATGTTTGTTGAGTTATCTGTTTTGGGCCGAAATTCAGAGGGTCTGTAATGGCGATTTTAGTGACTGGCGGCGCGGGCTACATCGGCAGCGTCACGACTGAACTGTTGCGCGGGCGGGGCGAAGAGGTCGTCGTGCTCGACAACCTGTCGCGGGGGCACCGCGGGGCCGTCGCGCCCGAGGTGCCCTTCTACGAGGGCGACGTGGGCGATGCCGAACTCGTCAAGCGCATCGTCGGCGAGCACAAGGTAGACGCGTGCGTCCACTTCGCGGCCTTCGCCTACGTCGGCGAGTCCGTCACGCGGCCGGAGCTTTACTACGAGAACAACGTCATCCAGGGCGTGCGGCTGCTGGGCGCGCTCGTCGAATCGGGTGCGCGCCGCGTGGTCTTCTCCTCGACGTGCGCGACCTACGGCGAGCCGCAACGGATGCCGATTGACGAGGAGCACCCGCAGAGCCCGACCAACCCTTACGGGTGGTCGAAACTCTTCGTTGAGCGTATTATGGCTGACTACGACCGAGCCTTCGACCTGAAATTCGTCGCCCTGCGCTACTTCAACGCGTCGGGCGCGATTCCCGAACGCGGCGAGCACCACGAGCCGGAGACGCACCTGATCCCGCTCGTGCTGCGCGCCGCGCAGGGCGGCATCCCTGCCGTCACAGTCTTCGGCTCGGACTACCCGACGCCCGACGGCACGTGCGTGCGCGACTACATACACGTCGCTGATTTGGCCGAGGCGCACGCGCTCGCGCTCGACTACCTGCGCGCGGGCGGCACATCCACGGCCATCAACCTCGGCAACGGCCAGGGCTATTCCGTGCTGGAAGTGGTCGAGGCGGCCCGGCGCGTGACCGAGAAAGAGATTAAGGTCGAAATGCAGGGCCGGCGCGCGGGCGACCCGTCGCACCTGGTCGCCGACGCGAGGCGCGCGCGCGAAGTCCTGGGCTGGCAGCCGCGTATCCCAGAAATCTCGGAGATCATCAGCTCGGCCTGGAATTGGCACACGAGCCGCCCGCGCGGCTACGACGCGTAAGTAAAATTTCATTGGAGGAGAGCATGAAAAAATTCTTTCTGAGCGCACTCGTTTTCACCTGCCTACTGCTTCTGGCCTCGGCCTGCAAATCCGGCGGCGAGGGCGCGAGCGGGGGCGGCGGTCGCCGCCTGGCCTTCGTGACCAACAACGCCTCAGATTTCTGGACCATCGCGCGCAAGGGCACGGAGAAGGCCGACGCGGAGCTGAACGACGTGACGGTCGAGTTCAAGATTCCTTCGGACGGGACCGCCGCCGAGCAGAAGCGCCTGGTTGACGACCTGCTGGCGAAGGGCGTGGACGGCATCGCGATCAGCCCCGTGGACCCGGACAACCAGACGCAGATGATTAACGAGACGGCCGGCAAGGTGCTCGTCGTCACGCAGGACTCGGACGCGCCCAGCAGCAACCGCGCCTTCTACGTCGGCACGGACAACGTCGCGGCCGGACGCCAGGCCGGCGGGCTGATTAAAGAGGCGCTGCCGCAGGGCGGCAAGATCATGATCTTCGTCGGCAAGCTCGACGCGCGCAACGCGCAGGAGCGTTACCAGGGAATCAAAGAGGTCTTGCAGGGCTCGAACGTCCAGATCATCGACGTGCGCACGGACGACACGGATCGCGTGCGCGCGAAGTCCAACGTCTCCGACACGCTGGTCAAGTACCCGGATATCGTCGGACTCGTCGGACTCTGGAGCTACAACGGGCCGGCCATCCTCAACGCAGTGACCGAGGCGAACAAAACGGGGCAGGTGAAGATTATCGCCTTCGACGAGGAGGACGAGACGCTGGCCGGCGTGAAGAGCGGGGCAATCTTCGCAACCGTCGTGCAGCAGCCCTACGAGTTCGGCTACCAGGCCATCAAGCTGATGAAGCAGTACCTCGGCGGCGACAAGTCCGCGGTCCCCGCCACCAAGCAGGTCTTCGTCCCGACGCTCGTCATCAAGCAGGCCGAAGTGGACGCGTTCACGCAGAAAATCAATCAACTGCGCGGGCGCGCTTAGACGGCAAGCGCCAATCTTTACTTTGCGTCTTTGCGCCTTTGCGTGATGAAACCAGAATCACTCACGCCAAGACGCAAAGGCGCAAAGGGGTTGAATCCTTTTGCGGCTTGAGAGGTGATTCGATGAGTGCTCCGGTCTTACAGATGCGGGGAGTCGAGATGCGCTTCGGCGGCGTGCGCGCGCTGAAAGGGGTTGACTTCGAGATCGCGGCCGGCGAGGTGGTCGCGCTCGCGGGCGAGAACGGCGCGGGCAAGTCCACGCTCATGAAAATTCTCGGCGGCGTCTATCAGCCCGATGCCGGCGAGATCATCATGGACGGCCAGAGCGTCAAGCTCACGGGCGTCTCGGACGCCACGCGCCTCGGCGTCAGCTTCATACACCAGGAGCTGAACGTCCTCGAAAATCTGGACGTGGCGGCCAACGTCTTCCTCGGCCGCGAGCCCGTCAAGGGCGGCATCCTCCGGCTGGTTGACAGCCAGAGGATGCACCAGGAGGCGGCAGTCTATCTGAGGCGGCTCGGGCTGGAGATTCCGACCACCACCCTGCTGTGGCGGCTCTCCATCGCGCAGCAGCAGATGGTGGAAATCGCCAAGGCGCTCTCGCTCAACGCGCGCATCCTCATCATGGACGAGCCCACGTCGAGCCTGACCCTGTCGGAGACGGACAGGCTGCTCGCGCTCGTGCATGAGCTGAAGGCGCAGAACGTCGCCGTCATTTACATCTCGCACCGGCTCGGCGAAATCGAGCAGATTGCGGATCGCGTCGTCGTCCTCAGAGACGGCGCGAACGCGGGGGCCCTCGGGAGCGGCGAGATCACGCACGACCGCATGGTCAAGCTGATGGTCGGGCGCGACATCGAATCCTTCTACCAGCACCCGCAGGGCGAGCGCGCGCGCGGCTACGTGCAGGTCCAGAGCCTGCGGACCCTGCGCTACCCGCGGCACGAGGTCTCGTTCGACGTGGGCCGCGGCGAGATCATGGGCATGGCGGGCCTCGTCGGCGCGGGGCGCACGGAGGTCGCGCAGACCCTCTTCGGCGTTGACGGCCCCGTCCAGGGGAGCATCCAGATAGGCGGCCAGGAGCTGCGCATACGCTCGCCGCAGGACGCCATCCGCCACGGCGTTTACCTCGTCCCCGAAGACCGCCGCCTCGCCGGGCTGATCACGGACATCGCCATCCGCGAGAACGTCACGTTGCCCTCGCTTGAACGCTACAGCCAGGCGTGGCTCATCGCGCGCGACCGCGAGGCGAAGGCCGCCGACAGCGTCTGCAAGAAGTTGAACGTCAAGACGCCCTCGGTCGAGCAGAAGGTCATCAACCTCTCGGGCGGCAACCAGCAGAAGGTCGTGCTGGCGAAGTGGCTCAACCTGGAGCCCAAGCTCTTGATTTTCGACGAGCCGACGCGCGGCGTGGACGTGGGCGCGAAGGCGGAGATTTACACGCTGATGAGGGAGCTGGCCGAGAGCGGCGTGGCGATTCTGATGATCTCCTCGGACATGGAGGAGGTCTTGCACATCAGCGACCGCGTCGCCGTCATGCACGAGGGCGTGCTGACCGGCGTCCTGGAGCGCAGCGAGTGCACGGAAGAGAACATCATGCAACTCGCCGTGGGGAGACGGGCCGCGTAATGGGAGGCGGTCAACCTGCTGTCACATCCTACAGTCGGAGGAGCTGAGAAGCCTTGAAAAAAGAACTTGGCACATTCATCCTGCTGGTAGTGCTTTGCATCGTCGTCGCGATCCTCAACCCGGTGTTCCTCTCCGCGACCAACCTGCAAAACATGGCGCGGCTGATCGGCGCTTACGGCATCTTCAGCCTCGGGCTGGGCATCGTCATCATCACGGGCGGCATAGACCTGTCGGTTGGCTCTGTCTTCGCGCTCCTCGGCGTGGTGCTCTCGATTATGCTGACCGAGTGGATGTGGCCGGCGGCGCTCGCGGTCGTCGTCATCATCGCTATCGCGATGGCGCTTGGCACGATTCACGGCCTGCTGATTACGAAGATGCGCATCCAGCCCTTCATCGTCACGCTCTGCGGGCTCCTCTTCTACCGCGGCCTGGCGCGCTTCATCGCCAACGACGAGACGAAGGGCTTCGGCTCGGCCCAGGGCTTCAATTGGCTGCGCTCGCTCGCCACGGGCAACGTCCTGGGCGTCCCGACGCCCTTCGTCCTGCTCATCATCATCAGCGCCGTCATGTGGGTCGTGCTGCACCGCTCGGTTTACGGGCGCTACCTGTTCGCCGTCGGCCGGAACGAAACGGCCTCGCGCTACTCGGGCATCAACTCAAGCATCATCATCGCGAGCGCCTACGTCATCCTGGGCCTGCTCGCCGGCATCTCGGCCATCGTCTTCGCCTTCTATACCAACTCGGTCTCGCCCTCGTCGCACGGCAATTTCTTCGAGCTGTACGGCATCGCGGCGGCGGTCCTCGGCGGCTGCTCCTTGCGCGGCGGCGAGGGCTCGATCATAGGCATTCTCATCGGCGCGGCGCTGCTCCAGGTCTTACAGAATCTGGTCAACCTGCTCGGCATCCCCTCGTCGCTCAACTTCGCCGTGATGGGCGCGGTCATCCTGCTCGGCGTCATCGCGGACCAGTTGCTGCAACGGCGCTCGGCGGCGCGCACGGCCAGGGTTTAGAGGGACACGGGGATGAAGCTGCTGGGCATAGACGTGGGCACGGGCGGGACGCGCGCAGTGGTCGTGGACGAGAGCGGGGCCGTCGTGGCGTCGGCGACTTCGGAGCACGCGCCGTTCGCCTCGCCGCAGATCGGCTGGGCCGAGCAGGACCCGCGCGACTGGTGGCGCGCGACCGCGGAAGCCGTGCGCGGCGTTCTGGCCCAGGACGGAGTCAGCGCGGACGAGATTGCCTGCGTCGGGTTTTCGGGACAGATGCACGGCGCGGTGATGCTCGACGGGCGGGACGAGGTGCTGCGGCCCGCGCTCATCTGGTGCGACCAGCGCACGGACCCGCAGTGCAAGGCCATCACGGAGCGCGTCGGGGCCGAGCGGCTGATAGAGCTGACCTCGAACCCGGCGCTCACGAACTTCACGCTGACGAAGCTGCTCTGGGTGCGCGAGCACGAGCCCGAGATGTGGGAGCGGTTCCGCACGATACTCTTGCCGAAGGATTACGTGCGGCTGCGGCTGACGAACGAGCGCGCGACCGACGTGGCCGACGCTTCGGGGACGCTCCTGCTTGACGTAGCCAACCGCCGCTGGTCCGACGCCATGCTCGACGCGCTCGAACTCGACCGCAATTCTCTGCCCTCGCTCTTCGAGTCTCCCGAAATCACCGGCCGCGTGTCGGCCGAAGGCGCGGAGGCGACGGGCCTGCGCGAAGGGACGCCCGTGGTCGCGGGCGCGGGCGACCAGGCGGCGGGCGCGGTCGGGATGGGCATCGTCCAACCCGGCGCGGTCAGCGCGACCATAGGCACGTCGGGCGTCGTCTTCGCGGCGACCTCGCGGCCCGCGCTGGACAAGAAGGGGCGCGTGCACACTTTCTGCCACGCCATTCCCGGCCGCTGGCACGTGATGGGCGTGACGCAGGCCGCCGGACTTTCCCTGCGCTGGTTCCGCGACCGCTTCGGCGCGGGCGAGGTCGCGGCCGGCGCGGACCTTTATGACCTCTTGTCGGAAGAGGCGGCGACAGCGCCGCCGGGCGCGGGCGGCGTCTTGTGGGCTCCTTATTTAATGGGCGAGCGCACCCCGCACCTGGACCCGCACGCGCGCGCGGCGCTGGTCGGATTGGCGGCGAGCCACACGCGCGCTCACGTAGTCCGCGCCATCCTCGAAGGCGTGGCGTTCTCCCTGCGCGACACGCTGACGATTTTCGGGGAGATGGACGTGCCCGTGGAGAACATACGCCTCGGCGGCGGCGGCGCGCGCTCTATTCTCTGGCGGCAGATTCAGGCTGACGTGTACGGGCGCGCGGTCGAGATTCTTGAGGCGGAAGAGGGCGCGGCCTACGGCGCTGCGCTCCTGGCCGGCGTCGGCGCTAAAATTTGGCCCACTGTTGACGAAGCCTGCGCGAGCGCCGTCCGCGTCGCCAAGCGCGTCGAACGGGACGAGTCCTCGGTAGCCGTGATGAATAAAAGTTACGCGGCCTACCGCGCACTTTACCCGGCGTTGCGTAAGGTTGCGGACGCGATGGGAGAGAGCGACCTTAACTGAAGGCACTCGATTGGAATTTGACTCAACCCTTTGCGCCTTCCGTCTTAACTTAGCGCCTTTGCGTGAAACAGCCGTTCACGCAAAGGCGCTAAGTTAAGACGGAAGGCGCAAAGGGTTGAGTTAGAGGAAGTCTTGAACTTACAGTCGAAGGCCAATAATTATTCACAGGGAAGTGAGGTTTTTTTAAGATGACACAAGACAAGTACACACCGCGCCCGGAGCACAAGTTCACTTTCGGCCTGTGGACCGTGGGGAACCGCGGGCGCGACCCGTTCGGCGACGCCGTGCGCCCGCCGATCTCGCCCGTGGAGATCGTGAACATGCTCGGCGAAATCGGCGCTTGGGGCGTCAACTTCCACGACAACGACCTCGTGCCGATTGACGCCACGCCGCAGGAGCGCGACAAGATAGTCGGCGACTTCCGCCGCGCCTGCGAGGAGCAGAACGTCGTCGTGCCCATGGCGACCGTCAATCTCTTCTACGACGCCGTCTTCCGCGACGGCGCGTTTACCGCCAACGACCGCTCGGTGCGCTCCTACGCCTTGCAGAAGACGATGCGCGCGATGGACCTCGGGGCCGAATGCGGCGCGAAGATTTTCGTCCTCTGGGGCGGGCGTGAGGGCGTCGAGACGGATGCCTGCCGCCGGCCCGACGACGCCATCAAGCGTTTGCGCGAGGCGCTGAATTATCTGTGCGAATACAACACCGATAAGGGCTACGGCTACAAGTTCGCGCTCGAAGCCAAGCCGAACGAGCCGCGCGCCGACATCTACATGCCGACCACGGGCGCTTACCTGCACTTCATCACGACGCTCGACCACCCCGAGATGGTCGGCGTCAATCCGGAAGTGGCCCACGAGCACATGCCGGGGCTCAACATGACGCACGCGGTGGCGCAGGCGTGGGAGGCCGGCAAGCTCTACCACATAGACCTGAACGATCAGGTGCCGGGCCGCTACGACCAGGACCTGCGCTTCGGCTCGGCCAACCCGAAGGCGGCCTTCTGGCTCGTGAAGTTTTTGGAGGACGTGGGCTACGACGGGCCGCGCGCCTTCGACGCGCACGCCTACCGGACGGAGGACTACGACGGCGTCAAGGACTTCGCCAAAGGGTGTATGCGCACTTACCTGATTCTCAAGGAGAAGGGCGAGCACTGGAACGCAGACCCGGAGATTAAAGCCCTGCTCGCGGAGATCGCGGAGACGGGCGGCGACCACGGCGGCGCGAAATATTCGCCGCAGGGCGCGGGCGAGCTTTTGTCGTCGAGCTTCGACCGCGCCGAGCTGTCCTCGCGCGGACTGAAGTACGAGCGGCTGGACCAGTTGACGATAGACATCCTGCTCGGCGTGCGGTGAGGAGAAAGTTTGTTTTCATACCCGCGGGGGATAAGACCGAATTGCCCGGTTGAATTGTTAACGGAATAACTGACCGAGCCATTCGACTGCTCCTGCGGAGTGAAAGAAAGAGCCGCGCTTTAGGTGCGATGTTAAGAAGGACTCTCGCGCTGTTTCTCCCCTTATGCCTCGCCGGTTTGATGCCGACGCAGGTCTCCGCGCAGAGGCGCGCTTCTTCTCCTCAATCCAAATTCGCGGGGCTGGCGCTGACGCCGCCGATGGGCTGGAACAGTTGGGACTGCTACGGGCCTTCGGTGACCGAGGCGGAGGTCAAGGCCAACGCCGCGTACATGGCGAAGCACATGAAGCGGTCCGGCTGGCAGTACGTCGTCGTTGACATACAGTGGTATGAGCCGAAGGCGCAGGCGCACGGCTACCGGCCGAACGCCGAGTTGGTCATGGACGAGTACGGGCGTCTGCTGCCGGCCTTGAACCGCTTCCCTTCCGCGGCCGGCGGGCGCGGCTTCAAGCCGCTGGCCGATTACGTGCACGGCCTCGGGCTGAAGTTCGGCGTGCACATCGTGCGCGGCATCCCGCGCCAGGCGGTGCGCGCCAATACTCCCGTTTTTGGCACAAGGCTGCGCGCGCAAGATGTCGCCGACACGGAGAGCGTCTGCCCGTGGATTGACGACATGTACGGCGTGCGCGCCGACACCGCGGGCGGCCAGGCTTATTACGATTCCGTCGTCAGGCAGTTCGCGGAGTGGGGCGTGGACTACATCAAGGCGGACGATATGTCTGCCTACACGCCGGACGAAAACAGAGGCGCGGACGGGCAGCGGCTGAGCGAGATCGCGGCGCTCGGGCGCGCGATTAGAAAGAGCGGGCGGCCGATGGTCTTGAGCCTTTCGCCCGGCCCCGCGTCCCCGCGGCAGGTCGAAGTCTTGCGCGAGAGCGCGCAGCTCTGGCGCATCTCGGGTGACTTCTGGGACCGCTGGGACGACTTGCGCCGTCAGTTCGATTTGGGGCGCAGGTGGACGGGGCACACTGGCCCCGGCGGGTGGGCCGACGCGGACATGCTGCCCCTCGGGCGCATCAGTATTCGCGGCGAGCGCGGCGACGACCGCAGGTCGCTCTTGACCAGAGACGAGCAGGTGACGTTGATGAGCCTCTGGTCAATCTTCCGCTCGCCGCTGATGGTGGGCGGGGACTTGCCGAGCAACGACGCATTCACGCTCTCGTTGCTGACCAACCCGGAGGTGCTCGCGGTCAACCAACGAAGCGCGGGCAATCGCGAACTCTTCGCGCGCGGCGACCGCATCGCCTGGATTGCGGACGTGCTCGGCGGCCGGGACAAATACCTGGCGGTCTTCAACGTCGGCGGCGGCGCGACGGAAATCAAAGTGAGGTTGGATGAGCTGGGATTTAAGGGCGCGGCCCGAGTCAGAGACTTGTGGGCGCGGCGCGACCTGGGCGTCTTCCGCGACGAAATCACTTCGACCGTCAACCGGCACGGCGCGCAACTGTACCGCGTCAGCCCGGCGAGGGCGCGTCGTCAGTAGTTCTTTGCGCCTCCAGCGTGAAAAACCCAAAACCGCTCACGCAAAGGCGCAAAGGGGTTGATTCAATTGGCAGCTTGAATTTGAATGATGATGTACTCAGTTAGAAGAATAAGCGTCGCTTTCGTGCTGGCGGGAAGTTGCTTGCTGGCGTTGTCTTCGGTGGTCTGCGCCGACGTGAAAAATTCCGTACGGGAGCGCGTCAGGCGCGAGGCCGTGGCTTTCGAGCTGGCAGACGTGCGGCTGCTCGACGGGCCGTTCAGGCAGGCGATGCTGCTCGACGCCAAGTACCTCATGATGCTCGACCCGGACCGTCTGCTGAGCTGGTTTCGCAAGGAGGCGGGGCTCAAGCCGAAGGGTGAAGTTTACGGCGGATGGGAGGCCCAGGGCGTCGCGGGCCACTCGCTCGGCCACTACCTTTCGGCCTGCGCGATGATGTTCGCCTCGACGGGCGACGTGCGCTTCCGCGACCGCGTCAACTATATCGTGGGCGAGTTGGAATTGTGCCAGCGCGCCAACGGTAACGGCTACGTCGCGGCCATCCCCGACGGCAAGAGGATTTTCAGGGAGGTCGCGGCCGGCGACATACGCTCGCAAGGCTTCGACCTCAACGGCGGCTGGGTGCCCTGGTACACGCTCCACAAAATCTTCGCCGGCCTGCTCGACGCGCACGAGTACGTCGGGAGCGAAAAGGCGCTGGCCGTCGCCGTCAAGCTCGGCGATTGGGCCGACGCGACGGTCGGCCGCCTGACCGACGAGCAGTTCCAGCGCATGCTCGCCTGCGAGCACGGCGGCATGAACGAATCGCTGGCGGAGTTGTACGCGCGCACGGGGAACGAAACGTACTTGAAGCTCTCGCGGCGGTTCCACCACAGGGCCGTGCTGGACCCTCTGGCCCGCGAGGAAGACCGCCTCGCCGGCCTGCACGCGAACACGCAGATTCCGAAATTGATCGGCCTCGCCCGGCGCTACGAGTTGACGGGGGACCGGGCGGACAAGACCGCGGCCTCGTTCTTCTGGGAGCGCGTGGTCCACCACCACTCTTACGTGAACGGCGGCAACAGCGAGGCGGAGCACTTCGGCCCGCCCGACAAGTTGAACGACCGCCTGACCGTCAACACGACCGAGACCTGCAACACCTACAACATGCTCAAGCTGACGCGCCACCTCTTCGAGTGGCACGCCGACGCCGAGTACGCGGACTACTACGAGCGCGCGCTCTTTAACCACATCCTCGCCACGCAGAACCCCAAAGATGGGATGTTCTGTTATTTTGTGCCGCTCAAGCCGGGCGCTCAAAAAACCTACTCGACGCCGTTCGACAGCTTCTGGTGCTGCGTCGGCACAGGGATGGAGAACCACACGAAGTACGGCGAGGGCATCTACTTCAAGAGCGACGACGCGCTCTGGGTCAATCTCTTCATCGCCTCGGAGCTGAGCTGGAAGGAGAAGGGGCTGACCGTCCGGCAGGAGACGCGGTTCCCGGACGCGGACACGACGACGTTGACCTTCAAGAGCAGGAGGCCCGTCGCCCTGGCCTTGCGGCTCCGCTACCCGAGTTGGGCCAGGGACGGCATCAGCGTCACGGTCAACGGGCAGGCGCAGGAGGTTGACGCCCGGCCCGGCAGTTACGTCGAGGTCCGCAGGACCTGGAAGACGGGCGACCGCGTGGAGTTGAAAGTCCCTATGTCGCTCAGGCTCGAAGCTCTGCCGGACAACCCGAACCGCGCGGCGATGCTCTACGGACCCATCTTGCTCGCGGGCGAACTCGGCCCCGAGGACGAGGGCGGCGCGGGCGGCATGGTCTTCGTCCCCGTGATGCTCTCCGAGAACAGGCCCGTGGCCGAGTGGGTCAAGCCCGTCGCCGGCTCGCCCCTGACGTTCCGCACGTCGGGCGCGGGACGGCCCCACGACGTGACGCTCTATCCTTTTTACAGGATGCACGACAAACGCTACTCGGTCTACTGGGACTTGTTCACAGAGCAGCAGTGGGCCGCGCGGCAGACCGAATACATGCTGGAGTTGCAGAGGGCGCGGCAGCTCGAAATGATGACGGCCGACTACGCGCAGCCCGGCGCGATGCAGTCCGAGCGCGACCACAACATGCGTGGCGAGCACACGCAGGCGGGCGAGCACTCCTCGCGCAAGTGGCGGCACGCGACCGACGGCGGGTGGGTCTCCTTCGACATGAAGGTCGCGCCCGACAGGCCGATGGGACTGGTCGCGACCTACTGGGGCAGCGACGCGGGAGAGAGGACGTTCGACATTCTTGTTGACGGCGTGAAGATCGCCACGCAGACGCTCAACAACGACAAGCCGGGCCAGTTTTTCGACGTGGTTTACTCCATCCCCGGACAGCTGATTGACGGCAAGCAGAAGGTCACTGTCCGCTTCCAGGCGCACCCCGGCAACATCGCCGGCGGCCTCTACGGGCTGCGCACGATCATAGGCGTCAACGTCATCCGTTAAAAATTTTGAGAGTTATCATGGCAAAAGGAGAGGTCCACACAATGTTAAGAAAAGCAACGCAGGTGCTCGTCGCCATCCTGTTCGTCTGCACCGCGGCGACCGCGCAGGGGCAGAGGTGGACGGAGCAGCAGGCCAGGGACTGGTACGCGAAGCAGCCGTGGCTGGTCGGTGCCAACTACAACCCCGCGAGCGCGATCAACTCGCTGGAGATGTGGCAGGCCGACACCTTCGATCCCAAGCGGATTGACCTCGAACTGGGCTGGGCCGAGGGCCTGGGCATGAACACGATGCGCGTCACCCTGCACGACCTGCTCTGGCAGCAGGACCCGGAGGGTTTCAAGAAGCGTATCGACCAGTTCCTCGCAATCGCGGCGAAGCACAAGATTAAGCCGATGTTCTGCCTGTTCGATTCGGTCTGGGACCCTGACCCGAAGCTCGGCAAGCAGCGCGACCCGAAGCCCGGCGTGCACAACTCAGGCTGGATGCAGGGGCCTGGCCGCGCGGCGCTGCAAGACCCCTCGCAGTACGCGCGCTTCGAGGCTTATGTTAAGGGCGTGGTCGGCGCGTTCAGTAAAGACGACCGCATCCTCGCGTGGGACATCTGGAACGAGCCGGACAACGAAAACAACGGGAGCTACGGCGAGCTTGAGCCGAAGAATAAGGTTGACCTCGTGCTCGCGCTCCTGCCGAAGGCTTTCCAGTGGGCGCGCGAGGCAGGCGCGACGCAGCCCTTGACCTCGGGCGTGTGGAAGGGCGACTGGTCCACGGTCGAGAAGATGACGCCGATGGAGCGCGCGCAGCTTGATTTGTCGGACGTGATCACGTTTCACAACTACGACCACCCGACGGAGCTTGAGAAGCGCATCAACTGGCTGAAGCGTTACAACCGCCCGATGATCTGCACGGAGTACATGGCGCGCGGCAACGGCAGCTTCTTCTTCGGCGGCCTGACGGTCGGTAAGGCGCACAAGGTCGGGATGATCAACTGGGGCCTCGTGCAGGGCAGGACGCAGACGCACCTACCGTGGGACTCGTGGCAGCGTCCCTACACCGACCGCGAGCCGACCATCTGGTTCCACGAGGTCTTCCGCACGGACGGGACGCCGTACATGCCCGAGGAGGTTGACTTCATACGCCGCATGACCGGCAAGGCGAAGGGGAAGACGAAGTCGGCGCGCGCCGTCCCTTCCCTCTTCCTGCCTCCCACGGAACTGCTAAGGCAAAGCGCGGCGCTGTAATTATTCCTTTGCGCCTCCAGCGAGAGAAAACCGTCTCACGCTGGAGGCGCAAAGACGCAAAGAAGACCGTGACTCGTCAAGGGGGATAAAATTTATGAGACGGCGTTTATTCAATAACACGGGGGAAGAGGTCTCGGAGATCGGGCTGGGGACGTGGCAGCTGGGCGGGGCCGATTGGGGCGAGGTTGACGAGAGTTTAGCTCTTGAGACGCTGCGGGCCGCGGCCGCGGGCGGCGTCAGCTTCTTCGACACGGCCGACGTGTACGGCCTCGGCCGCAGCGAGCAGCTCATCGGCAAGTTTCTGAAAGGGACGCCGGGGCGCATCTTCGTCGCGACGAAGCTCGGCCGCTTCCCCGAGCCGGGCTGGCCCAATAATTTCTCGCTCGACGCCCTGCGCCGGCACACCGAAGCGTCTCTCACACGCCTCGGCGTCGAGGCCATAGACCTGACGCAGCTGCACTGCATCCCGACGGACGTGCTCCGCGACGGCGAAGTCTTCGAGTCGCTCCGCACACTCAAACGCGAGGGCAAGCTTAAGCACTACGGCGTCAGCGTCGAGTCGAACGAAGAGGCTCTGATTTGTCTACAGCAGGAAGACCTCGCGTCGCTTCAGATCATCTTCAACATCTTCCGCCAGAAGCCGATTGAGTTTTTCGACGAGGCGGAGAGCCGGGGGGTGGCGCTCATCGTGCGCCTGCCGCTCGCGAGCGGCCTGCTCTCGGGCAAGTTCACGAAGGAGACACAGTTCGCCGCGACGGACCACCGCACCTTCAACCGCGAGGGCCAGGCGTTCAACGTCGGCGAGACCTTCGCGGGATTGCCTTTTGAAAAGGGCGTCGAGCTGGCGAACGCCCTGAAGCTGCTCCTGCCCGAGGGGATGACGATGGCGCAGATGGCCCTGCGCTGGATTCTGGACTTCGACGCCGTGAGCGTCATCATCCCCGGCGCGAGTAACCCGCGGCAGGCGCGCGCGAACGTCTCGGCGAGTGACTTGCCGCCGCTCGGCGCGGAGCTACACGCGCGCCTCAAAGAGTTTTACGAACGTGAAGTCGCGGCCCACATTCGCGGGCCTTATTAGCTCAGGGAGTATTCAGTCATGAAAGCATTCAGCACTCGGCAGAATTTTTCCGCGCGGGTCGTCGCGCTTCTCTGCGCGCTCGGCCTCGTCTGCGCCCAGGCCCAATTCGTTCTCGCCCAGACGCGCACCATCAGCGTGCAAGTGGACCGCCCCGGCGGCGCGATTCCGCGCACGCTCTTCGGCCTCTTCTTCGAGGACATCAACTTCGGGGCCGATGGCGGCCTCTACCCGGAGCGCGTCAAGAATCGCTCGTTCGAGTTCCCCAACCCGATGATGGGCTGGAAGCAGGTCGAGCGCGGCGGCGGGAAGGGCGCTCTTCAGGTCTACGACCAGAGCACGGACAGCGACGCGCCTAACTCCCACTACCTGCGCATCAAGATCGAGACGCCCGGCGAAGGGTTCGGCGTCTCGAACGAGGGCTTCCGCGGCGTCGGCGTCGAGAAGGGGGCGGATTACATTTTCTCCGTCACGGCGCGGCGCGTGGACGGAGCGCCCGCCGCCCTGCGGCTTGAGGTCGAGGACGCAGGCGGTCGCCAAATTGGCACAGCCAAAGTCTCCGGCTTCACCTCGGGCTGGAAGAAGTACACGGCCGTCTTGCGCGCGACCGGGACCGACGCGAAGGCCCACGTCAACCTGCTGATGGACGGGCCGGGCGCGCTCGACGTGGACATGGTCTCGCTCTTCCCGAAGGAGACCTGGGGGAACCGTCCGAACGGCCTGCGCGCGGACCTCGTCAGGCTGCTCAAGGAGATGAAGCCGGGCTTCCTGCGTTTTCCGGGCGGGTGCATCGTCGAGGGGAGATATTTGGAGCAGCGTTACCAGTGGAAGACGACCATCGGCGACCCCGAAGACCGCCGCCTCATCGTCAATCGCTGGAACACGGAGTTCAACTGGCGGCCGACGCCCGACTACTACCAGTCCTTCGGCCTCGGCTACTACGAATACTTCCAGCTCGCCGAAGACATCGGCGCGGAGCCGCTCCCCATCATGAACTGCGGCATGGCCTGCCAGTTCAACTCGGCCGAGCTTGCGCCGATGGAGGATTTGGACCATTACATACAGGACGCGCTCGACCTTGTAGAGTTCGCCAACGGGCCTGTGACGAGCGAGTGGGGCAAGAAGCGCGCGGCGATGGGCCATCCCGCGCCGTTCAACCTGAAGATGATCGGCGTCGGCAACGAGCAGTGGGGGCCGCAGTACGTCGAGCGTTACCGCGAGTTCGCGAAAGCCCTCAAGGCGAAGCACCCTGAGATTTCACTCGTCGGCGCGGTGGGGCCGAGCCCGGACGACGAGAGATTCCATTACCTCTGGGGCAAGATGCGCGAGATGAATGCGGACCTCGTGGACGAGCACTTCTACATGGCCCCGAAGTGGTTCCGCGACAACGTCGGCCGCTACGACAACTACCCGCGCACGGGGCCGAAGGTCTTCGCGGGCGAGTACGCGGCGCAGAGCGTCGGCATCGCGAGCCCCGACAACCGCAACAACTGGGAGACGGCGATGTCGGAGGCGGCCTTCATCACGGGCATCGAGCGCAACGCGGACGTGGTGCAGATGTCTTCTTACGCGCCGCTCTTCGGCCACGTGGAGGCGTGGCAGTGGACGCCCAATATGATCTGGTTCGACAACCTGCGCTCTTACGGGACGCCGAACTACTACGTCCAGAAAACCTTCAGCGTCCACAAGGGCACGCAAATCCTGCCGGTGCTGCTCGACGGCTCGGAGAAGAACGGCCAGAACGACCTCTTCACGAGCGCGTCGTTCGACGCCGGGACGAACGAAGTGGTCTTGAAGGTGGTGAACACGGCACCCTCTGAGAGCCAGGTCCGCGTCACACTCGCGGGCACGAAGAGGCTCGGCAAACAGGGCAAGGTCTTCGTGCTGACGGCCCCGGACCTCAAGGCCGAGAACAGCCTCGACGCGCCGACCAAAGTCTCGCCCGTCGAGAAGCCGCTCGCCGTCACGTCCGGTGAGTTCAGCTACGCCTTCGCCCCCAACTCGCTCACCGTCATCCGCGTCGGCGTCGGGGCTAATCAGGCGCGGCGCTAAATTGCAGATAAGAAGAAAAGCGTCAAGCTCTTCTTTGCGACTTTGCGCCTTTGCGTGAGGAAAGTTTCACGCAAAGGCGCAAAGTCGCAAAGGGGTTGAGTCGTTCCGCCTGTCGCCGTCTTTCCTTAAACTAACTTTTTAATCAACGCTTCACTCTCGGCACTTCGACGACTGCGGCGGGGCGGCCCTCGCTGGTGGCGAGGATTGACTGGCCGTCGAGGCCGTAGCAGACGGCTTCGCCCTGCGGGCGCTGGCCCAGTTTGACGACCACCGGTTTCTGCTTCCAGACTTCGTCAAACCCGCCTGACGCCCCTTCGGCCTGTGCCAATTCGTAAGCGTTGAAATAGTCGCAGAGGACGACTCTCCGGCCGTCGGGCGAGATGTCCGCGCCCGTGAGCATGCCCGGAAAGAGGCTGGGGACGCGGACCTCCGCGATTTTTTCGAGCGTGTTGACAGCCGAAGCGGAAAACGGCGCGGCCAGCTTGTACACGCCCGCGGCCGCCGTGGGGTTTCTGGTCTTCGTAATCACGTAGAGGTCGCCCGTCAGAGGGTGCACGGCGAGCGCCTCGGCGTCGTGCTTGCCGTCAGGGTATCTGAGACGAATCGCCTCGGCGGGCGCGGTCTCGTAGGGCTCGGCCGCATTGTTCACCACGGTTTCGGCGGTGACGGCGGGCTCTGCGACGCGGTAAACGACGACCTCCTTCCGGTCCTTGTCGTTGTCGCCAATGTCGCCGGCGTAGAGGTAAGGCTGGCCTTTTATTGGCCCAGGCCCGGCGGCCACGTCCTCCCAGTCGTGGGCCTCCGCGCCCGCGACGCGCCAGACGCCGCGCTTCCGGCCCCTGCGGTCGAAGGCGTACAGGAGCGGGCCGTCGCCGGAATCGTTGTGCGTCCAGTAGAGTCCGGGGTTGCGCCGCGAGGCAACGACGCCGCTGCTCTCGTCCACGCCTTTGTCTTCGAGGTCCGCGAGGTGAACGGGCGGCCCGTAGTCCTTCGACGGCTCGCCCGCCTCCACGTCTCGCTTCCCTCCGACCTTCTCGGACTCGCCCGCCCGCCCGGACAGAAGCTCGCAACCGCTCGTGAGCGAGACGACCAGATAGAGGATAAAGACGACGACTGCTTTCATGTTGCTTCCCTGCCCCGACTTTCTTCGACGAATATACAGCAACCGAAACGACAAAGCACCGGGCCGGGCTCTTTTGCCTAACGCCGTAACTTTAAGATAAGCTCCAACCGTCCTGGTTTTTGGCGAAGAGGATTTTTCGTATGCGTTGTCAAGCTCAGTCCCTCGGTCAGCTTTTCAGGCCCGCGCTCGTTTGCGCCGCCGCGCTTCTTTGCTCGGCGCAGGTTTTGGCACAGCGCCCGCCGGAGCAGGACTACCTCGTTTACGTCGTCTCGGAGTCCGCGGACAAGATCAGCCTCGTCAGGTTCGGCCCGAAGGGCGCGAGCGTGGAGCGGAGCTTCGGGACGGGGGTGATGCCGGCGGACGTGGACGGGCCGCACGGCGTCGCCGTCTCGCCCGACAAGAAGTTCTATTACGTCTCGCTCGGCCACGGCCGCCCCTTCGGCTACGTCTGGAAGTACGCGGCCGCTGACGATTCCGTAGTCGGGCAGGTGAAGCTCGGGCTCTTCCCCGCGACGATGGACGTTTCGCCCGACGGCGAGTTCGTTTACGCCGTCAACTTCAACCTGCACGGCGACATGGTCCCCTCCTCCGTCTCGATAGTCGCCGCGGGCGAGATGACGGAGGTCGCGCGCGTCACGACCTGCACGATGCCGCACGGCTCGCGCTTCAACCCGCAGGGGACGAAACACTATTCGGCGTGCATGATGGACGACATGCTCGTCGAGATTGACACGCGCACGCTCAAGGTCTCGCGCCACTTCATGCTGACGCAGGGCAAGGAGATGGGCATGACGGGCGCACCGCCCGTACGCGGCGCGGAAGGGAGCGGCCACGCCGGGATGCATACGGACACGGGCGGGCACGGGATGGAGACGCCCAAGCCCGGCGACGTGTCGTGCTCGCCGACCTGGGCGCAGCCCTCGGCGGACGGCTCGAAAATTTTCGTCGCCTGCAACAAGTCGAGCGAGATTGTCGAGGTGGACGCCAACGCCTGGAAAGTCGTGCGACGCATCCCGGCCCGGCCGGGCGTCTACAATTTGGCGGCGAGCAAGGACGGGCAAAAGCTCGTCGCGACGAACAAGCGCGACCAGTCCGTCTCGGTTTACGACGCGAAGACGGGGAAGGAGCTGGCGCGGCTTCCGACCAGGAGGAAGGTGCTTCACGGCGTCGTGATCTCGCCCGACAGCCGCTACGCCTTCGTCACGGTCGAGGGCATCGGCTCGGAGCCCGGCACGGTCGAGGTCATAGATTTGGAAGCCTTGAAGACGGTCGCAACCGTTGACGTTGACCCGCAGGCCGCGGGCGTAGATTTTCTCAGGACGGAAAAGAAATAGTGGTCAGTGGTCAGTGGTCAGTTAAAAACAAAAGAAGAAGGCAGCCGAGTTAATCACAACCGGCTGCCTTTTGTCTTTCTCTTAACTGACCACTGACCACCGACCACTGACCACTATCTTCCGGGCTCGGTCGTCGAGCCGGTGTCTTTGCGCGGGCCGCCGAGTTTCATGATCCAGATGCCGCTGTTGATGTCGTTGAAGAAGATGAGGCCGTTGTGTGGCTGCGCGCCCCAGGCGAAGGGGGAGTTGGGCTTGAAGCCGTCGGCGGCCCCGGTCCAGTAGCGCGCGATCTCGCGGCCCTGGCGGTAGAGGTCGCCGCGCAACTCGCCCGACACGTCGAGCACGCGCGCGCCGCCCGTGTAGTAGCCCATGTAAAGAATGTCGTCCTCGACCCAGACGTTGTGCGACCCGGCCTCGGGCACGCCGTACTCGGCGACCTTGCGCGGGCGCATGATGTCCGAAACATCCACGACGTGCAGGACGCCGCGCACGGGGATGCGCTTCTTGCCGCCGATGTCGAAGATTTCGGGGAAGACTTCGTCGCCGACGAAGACGTAGTTCTTGTAGCGGAAGACGGCGTGCGCGCCCGACAGCCAGCCGTTGCCGTAAAGCTCGTGGTAGTTGAAGCGCAACTGGCTGACGAACTGCGGCTTCTCGGGCGACCCGCCCTTGATGCCGTTGCCGACATCCAGGATGACGAGGCCGTCGCGCCAGTAAGCCAGGTAAGCGAGCCCGTCCTTGACCTGCACGTCGTGCAAGTAGCGCCCGCCCTGTATGCCACCGGCGTCGGCCGCAACGAGCGGGTTCTCGACCTGCCAGCGCGCGACCTCCTTCGGAGCCTTCACGTCCCGGAAATCTATCACGCGCAGGGAGCCCGTCGCGTCGTCCGTCAGGTAGACGTAGTGGCCGTCGATGAAGGCGCTGTGCACGCCGCCCGTCACGGTCTCCGTGTACTCGGAGACGATCTTCGGGTGCGCGGGGTCGGACGTGTCCAGGAAGACGATGCCGTTCTTGCGGTTCGACGCGCCCTCGCGCGTGATGACGCCGACACGGCCGTCGGCGCTGACGCTCACGTCGTTGATGGTGTGCGCGTCCACCTTGACGGTGTCCGTCAGCGCCGGCTTCGCGGGGTCCGAGATGTCGTAGACGAGGAGCTTGTCCGCGATGGTGGAGACGTAAGCGTAGTTGCCGAAGACCCACTGCTCGGCCGCGAGGTCCGTCAGGGGCGCGCGGCCGACCAGCGTCAATTCGCGCTCGACGCCGCGCGGCGAGACGAGAACGGTCGCGACCGCCGTCTGGTTGCCGGTCGTCGCCGTCACGACGTAAGAGCCTGGATTCTCCGCGACGAACCCGCCGTCCGGGTCAATCTCCGCGCCGTAGCCGCTCACGGACCAGCGCACCGACGGGTTTCGCACCTCGCCGCCCTTATCGTCTTTGCCCTGCGCCTTGAAGTGCACCACGTCGCCCGTGCGCGCGTTCGCTTGCGCCGGCTGGAGCGAGATCGAGTGGACGGGGTTGCGCACGACCTCTATGTTCACTGCGGCGCTCGCTCCCTCGGCCGTCGCGCGCAAGGTGGCCTTGCCTGGGGCGACGCCGGTGACGAAGCCCGCGGCGTCAACGATTGCGACCGAGGGCGTGTCGGAGGCCCAGGCCACGACCACGTCGTTGCGCGGGTCGCCGCTGGCGGCGCGTGGCGTCGCGCTGAGCTTGACGGTCCCGCCGGCCATCACGGGGCCGGCCGCGGGGTCCACGTCAATGCGCGCGAGGCTCGCGGGCTTGACCATGACTCGCGCGAAGCCGGGCTTGCCGCCGACGACCGCGACGACCTTGATCTCGCCGGGCTGGACGAAAGTCACGTTGCCGGACTCGTCCGCGAAGGCGGAATCGACCGGCAGCGCCACCCAGAAGTCCGGCTTGACGTTGACGGTCTGGCCCGCGCCGTCCTTAGCCGTCGCGGTGAAGCTCTTTTTCTGGCCCACCACGGCCTCGGCCGTCCCCGGACTCAGCTCCACGCTCGCGACCTTCGGCCCCGGCGGGCTGGTCTCCGTCTGCTGCGCCATCAGGGACGCGGGGGCCAACACTGCGAGCGCCACGAGCAGCAGCGCCCTCACGGCACACGTATAAATCGTCTTCATATTTTTTCTCCAGTCAGCGAGAGTCGCACCCAGTCGGGTTCCTGCGAAGAGTAGGGCCCCTTGAGTAAACGGGGTAGGCGGAATCTAACGCCGCGCGCCCTCCGTGTCAAGAAACCGGAGCGCGGGGCAAGGGCTTGGTGGCTCGCCACACTCATCACAACTTTTTATCCCCGGCGGACGTATGGTAAAACGATTCTTCTAAAATCCAATCGAGACGGGAGAAAATTCCGATGCGCTACGCCCTGCTTATTTGCGCCCTGCTGGCCTTCGCCGCGCCGCCCGCGCTGCCCGCCAAGGTGAAGACGGCCGACGACCTGATCCGCGAGATGCAGAAGAAGTACGCGAAGTCGTGGTATAAGACGCTGACCTTCACGCAGAAGACGACCGAGTATCACGAGGACGGCACGAACAAGGCCACCATCTGGTACGAGGCTTTCTCGGCCCCCGGCCGTCTGCGCATAGACTTCGACCCGGTCAAGGACGGCAACGGAATCCTCTTCGCCGGCAACACACTCTACAGCTTCAAGGAGGGCAAGCAGGCCGCCACGCGCCCCTTCGTCCACCCGCTCCTGCTGCTCGGCTTCGACGTTTACTTCCTGCCCGCCGAGGAGACCATCGGCAAGCTCAAGGAACTCAAGTTCGACTTCAACGAGATGCACGAAGACACCTGGCAGGGACGCCCCGCCTACGTCGTCGGCGCGAAACAAGGCGACCTGCACACGCGCCAATTCTGGATTGACAAAGAGAATCTCTACTTCGTCCGGCTGATAGAGCCTGGAACGCGCGACCCTTCGGCGACGCAGGAGACGCAGTTCAACAAGTACGTGAAGGTGAAGGGCGGCGGCTGGGTCGCGCCCGAGGTGGTCTTCATGGTCAACGGCAAGCCGGTCGTCACTGAAGAGTACACGGACATACAGGGCGGCGTCGCGCTCGACGAAAAACTCTTCGACCCACAAAGCTGGACCACGGCCGCGCACTGGAAGAAGTGATAGTGAGGGTCAAGATTTGCTGCATCGGGAGCCGCGAGGAGGCGCGGCTCGCGGTGTCGCACGGCGCGTCGGCCCTGGGCCTCGTCTCCGAGATGCCGAGCGGCCCAGGCGTTATCCCCGACGAACTGATTCGAGAGATCGCGGCCGCCGTCCCGCCCGCGGTCTCTTCCTTTCTGCTGACCTGCAAGCAGGACGCGGCCTCGATCATCGAGCAGCAGCGCCGCGCACGCGTGAACACCATACAGATTTGCGACCGGCTCGAAACCAGCAGCTACCTTGAATTGCGCGCCGCCTTGCCCGGCATCTCCATCGTCCAGGTCGTGCACGTCACCGGGCCGGAATCTATTGGCGAGGCCGCCGCAGTCGCAAAGCACGTTGACGCGATTCTGCTCGACTCCGGCAACCAGTCGCTTGCGGTCAAGGAACTAGGGGGGACGGGCCGGACGCACGACTGGGCCTTGAGCCGCAGGATACGCGAGTCGGTCTCTGTGCCAGTTTTCCTCGCGGGCGGCCTGAGGCCCGCCAACGTCGCGGAGGCCGTAAGCCGGGTCGAGCCCTTCGGCGTGGACGTGTGCAGCGGCGTCAGGACCGACGGGAGGCTGGACGAAGCAAAGCTTGCCGAGTTCTTCGGGAACATATATAACTAATCGCCGTCAGTCCCCCACACCTTCGTCTGGGAGAATTCACATGCCTAAGAATCCAACGCGCCGGCTAATCTGGCCGCTCACGCTCGTGTGCCTGATTCTCTTCTCCTTCGGGAGCGCACCCTCCGCGCTGGCAGCGCCCGGCACCTTCACCATCTCGGCCAACAAGCACTACTGGCTGAAGGACGGCGTCCCCTTCATCACCATCGGCTACAACCGTTACGACGTGTGGAACTCGACGGACACGGCCAACGACGGCCTCTCCGTCACGGCCTACGTGCAACGCATGGCCCAGAACGGCGTCAACGTGATACGCGTCTGGGCCGAGCAGGGCGACCAGAACGCCTCGGGCGACTACTGGCTTGAGTACCCCGCGGGCGCGTACCGCCTCGCGCAGCAGGCGCGGCTCGACGAGCTTTTCAACGCCTGCGACGCTTACGGCGTCTACGTCGAGATTTGCCCCTGGGACACCTACAACGTCAAGAACAACTGGGCCGCGCACGCCTACAACGCGGCCAACGGCGGCCCCTGCAACACGCCCGCCGAAGTCATCACCAACCAGAACGCGCGCGCGCTCATCAAGAGCAAAATCCAGTACATCTACAGCCGCTGGGGCAATCACCCGAGCTTCTTCCTCTGGACCTTTAACGAGATTGACATCCTGAACACTAACTCGGCCGCGCAGCAATCCTTCGCGCAGGACATAGGCACCTTCATCAAGTCCATTGACCCGTACCACCCCTTCACCGTCTCTTACACGGGGACGGGCGCGGGCAATCCGGCGGTCGAGCAGTTGAGCGTCATCGGCGCGGCCGACATACATTTTTACGGCGCGATCTCGGGCACGGGCGGCGTCGCGAAGGAGAACGAGACGGCCGTCACGCGCGACGGCGGGTACATGAACTTCGGCAAGCCGCTCGTGCTGAGCGAGTGGGGTCAGACCCGCAACGCCAACTCGGACGACCTCGTGAACGCGCTCGCCTGGGGCGGCATCGGCATCGGCGCGAGCGGGGCGGGAATGGTCTGGACCGACAAGTACCAGTACGGAGGCATCACCGCGAATCAGTTGGCGATTTTCAAGGCGCTGCGCAACTTCACGAACACAGTCAACTGGTCAGCCTTCATGGACAACCACCACGCGAGCGCGACGGAGGTCACGGACACAGCCTCGGCCGTCAACACCTACGCGTGTCTTAACAAGAGCCAAGCCGTCATCCTGCTCGTGCACAACCGCGTCGGCTCCTCGACCGCCACTACCGTGACCGTCTCGGGACTGAATCCCGGCACGTACACAGTGGACATCTGGCGCACCTACACGGGCGGCAAGTACGGCTCAATCACGGCCACGACCAACGCGCAGGGCCAACTGGTCATCAGTGCGCCCGCCATCCCGACCATGCAGGCGCTCTACATACACTAGCGGCGCACTGATTCACTCAACCCTTTGCGGCTTCCGGTTTTCTTTTGTTGCGCCTTTGCGTGAACGGCTGTTTCTCGCAAAGGCGCAAAGTTAAAGAAAGACGGAAGACGCAAAGGGTTGAGTTCTGGTTTTGAAACGGCTTTTTAGATTGAAGAGTAATCGAGGACGCCGGTTTGCGCGGTCATCATCCAGCGGCCGCCGACCTTCGAGTAGATTTTGCAGACGCGGCCCCGCCAGTGATTGTGCTGCCCGTCGCGTGCGACCCAGAGCGTGTCTATGTCAACGACGGCAAAAGCCCCGTCGCCCTCCTTCGAGACGACGATTTTTCTGATCTCGCGGCGGTTGTGCGCGAGCGCGTGCGTGTCGAACAACTCCTGCCAGCCGCGCTTCCATCGAGCGTAGTCGTAGCGCCCCAATTCCATCACCCAGTCCAGCGGGTCGTGCGACTGCGGCGTCCGCGGCCAGGGCCAGACCATGTCGGCGTGAAAGACGCCGACGAGCAGCTCGGCGTCCTGCGTGTCCCAGGCGCGCGTCTCGCGGTTGACTATCTCCTCTATCTCACTTCGGACATCTGCTTCGGACAAATTGTTTGCCTCTTCCGCCGCCAAACAAGCGGCGGGGGCCAGGCCCCTCTTCCCGGCCCGAGAGACTGCGCTGGTTGAATCACTCAAGCCATACAGTCTCTCAGGTCAGGAAGGGCGGCCTGGCCCCCGCCCTCCGAAAACTAAACCCACCTCAGAAGGTGAGCTTGATGCCGAGTTGGACCTGAAGCGGGTCGCCGACGCCCTGACGCAGGAAGCCGTCGAAGTTGAAGAGCGGCGAGCCGATGGTCGGGTCAATGTTGTTATCGTTGTTGAAGGTATTGAACATCTCGAAGATCGGGATGAGCTTCACGTCCTCGCTGAGGCTGAACGGCCGCTGCAAGCGCCAGTCGAACGAGAAGAACTCGTTGTTCTTGCGCAGGGAATTACGCGGGAAGCAGCGCGTGGCGCAGCCGGGCGAACGGGGCTGCGCCGTGCGCGCCTGGACGCGCGCGTTCAAGTCGAGGCCCCACGGCAGATCAACATTCGTGTAGAAGTTGAAGCGGTGGCGTATGTCGCGGTCGGCGAGCGAGTAGTCGAGTTGCAGATTGAAGAAGTCGAAGGCGCGGTCCGTGAACGGGTCGCGCTCGTTCGAGTCGTCGTCCTGGTCCTTCGAGAAGGTGTAGTTCATCTCGAACTGGAAGCCGCGGCTGTAACGCTTGCGCAGGCCGGCGGTGAAGCCGCGGTAGAGCGACTTGCCGACGGCGCTCGCAACCATCGTCTCACCGAGGAACGGGGCGAAGAAGCCCGTGCGCGCGTAGTCCAGGAAGCGCGTCAGGTGGACGCCCTTCGAGTGCGTGAAGTCCAGGTACATGGTGAGGCTCGACGCCAGCTCCTGCTCGAAGGCGACGTTCGTCGTGTAGACGCGCGGGTTGGCGTAGTCGCGGCTGAAGACGCGCACGCCCGAGAAGCACGGGAACGGGTTGGTGACGGCCCCGGCTGTGCAGGTGCTCGCGGTCGGCGTCACGAGTCCCGGCCAAACTGGGCCAGGAACGCCGAACGAGATGATCGGCGTGTTCAGGAAGATGGTCTGCTGCTGGACGCCGTTCGTGGTAATCGAGCCGACCTGCGTCAGCATGTTCTGGCGCGCGAAGTAGACGCCGTAGCTCCCGCGAAGGACCGACTTGCCCTTACCGCCGATGTCCCACGCGAAGCCGAATCTGGGCTGGAACATCTTCTTCTGGTCGTGCAAGGTGCCGTCCGAGGGGAAGCGCGGGTCGTTCAGGAAGATTCCGTAGGCAGTGTCCGCGGGGTTAACGACCGGCTCCGGGAAAAGCTGCGCCTCCCAGCGCAGGCCGTAGTTGAGCGTCAGATTCGGGTGCACCTGCCAGCGGTCCTGGGCGAAGACCGCAAGGTCTTCATTCTTGATGTCGGAGAAGCCTGCCGCGTCGGTCGCGGGGCCGTTGGGGCCTGCGCCCTGCAAGTAGAGCAGGAGCGGGCCGCCCGAGGCCGTCGTCCCCGCCCCGCAGGTGGCCGGGAAGGTCACGAAGCTGCCGTCCGAGCAGCCGATGGTCCCTGGGCCGAAGCCGCCCGCCGCGGTCGGCGAGGCGTAGCGCAGGAAGCCGGTCACGCTGTCGAAGATGTAGCGGCCCTGGAAGAAGCCGCGGAAGATTTGCGAGTTGCGGCTGTGAATCCACTCGCCGCCGACCTTGACGGTGTGCCGGCCGGTGACGACCGAGAAGTTGTCTTTGATCTGCGTGCGCCAGAACGTCTCGTCAACGTTCGGCCCGAGGAAGAAGGGGGCTCCGAAGCGGAACGTGGTCGCAAACCCCATCGCCGTGTCGGCCGGGATGTTCGACTCGACGGCCGAGCGCGGCCGCTCCTCGCGCCCGTAGGTGAAGTGAAGCTCGTTGACCATAGTCGGCGAGAGCGTCGAGAAGAAGTTGGCGTTGAAGGAGTTGATTTTCGATGGCCCCTCTGTGCCGTTGGCCGAGTTGCCGTAGGTCGCCACGTCGAAGGTCTGGTTGGTGTTCTTCGAGTAGTCGAAGTTGTGCGAGAGCGTCAGCCGGTTGTTCGAGTTCAGGTCCCAGTCAACTTTGCCGAGGATGGCCGAGTTTCTGATGGGACGCTCGATGGGCAGCCCCTCCTCCTGGTTGCGCGTCGCGCGGAAGAAGCCCAGGAGCGCGAGGCGCTGGCAGTCTGCGTTGCCGTTGATGAGCGTCTCGTTGGCGGCGATGGTCGGCGCAGCGACAGGGCACGGCGTGTCGCCCACCTGCTCGCTCAGGTTCGCGCGCGTCAGGTTCTCGCGAATCTGCTCGAAGGAGACGAAGAAGAACGCCTTGTCGCGCTTGATGGGGCCGCCGACGTTCGCGCCGAACTGCTCGCGGTGGAAGTCGGTCAGGGGCCTGCCGTCGGAGGTGTTGGCCGTCAGGGCTTCGAGCCGCTGGAAGTGGAAGAGCGAGCCGTGGAACTCGTTCGTGCCGCTCTTGGTGATGACGTTGACGACGCCGCCGGCCGTGCGGCCGAACTCGGCGCTGGCCCCGGTGGCGATGACCTGAAACTCTTTGACGGCGTCTAAGGGGATGTCTATGGCGGCGCGCTGGCCGCCGGCCTGCTCGCCGAAGAAGCCGTTCATGTAGTCGCCGCCGTCGAGGCTGATGTTGTTGAAGACGCCGCGCTGGCCGGCGAAGTTGATCTCGTCGCCGTCCGGCCCCTGCGTGATGGCGACGTTCGGCGTCAGCGTCAAGAGGTCTTCAAACTTGCGCCCGAGGACGGGGAGGTTCGAGACCGAGCGCTCGTCGAGAGTCGTCGAGGTCTGCGTGCTCGCGGTGTCCACGGTCTGGACGGCCGAGACGTTGACGACCTCGTTGACGCCCGAGACTTTCATCCTGAGATCGAGGTTGGCGGCCTGCCCGACCGTGAGCGTGAACTCCTCCTGCTTGAGCGTCGAGAAGCCCTGCTTCGAGGCCGTGAGCGTGTAGCGCCCCGGGGGCAGTTGCAGGAAGACGAAGCGGCCGCCCTCGTCGGTCGCGAGCGTCCTGGTCAGGTTGGTCTCGACGTTCTTCACCTCGACCGAGGCTCCGGGCACGGTCGCGCCCTGCTCGTCCTCGACCGTCCCCTGGATGACGCCCGTCGTGATCTGCGTCTGCGCCTTTGCGCCGGCCGCGAACGTTAAGACGAGCAGGAGCCCGAGCGTGAGCCCGAAGATTCGCCTTGCAGGTTTGAAGTTGGTAGGGGGAAGCATATGTTCTCCAGTCCGCGTCTGTTTGAACTGCGCCAAGGGTCGGCCGCCCCTTTGCGGCGGCGGGTAGAGAAGTGCGGGGGCGAAGACTTCATCAATCTCCGGCGCGAGGGTCACGCCCCGTCGAAGGGTCGGCAGATGTTAATGAGGCGGCGACGTACCTGTCAACGTAAACGTTCCGGCCGTTCAGGCGGCGTTCAGATAGTTGTAAACTTATTCCTCGAAGACGGCGACCGCGCGTACCGACCTCGCCATCGCCAAGGCCGACGCCATGAACACCTTCCTTCGCCAGGGCACGGCCGAGAAAGCCCCCCCGCAAACACCCTCACCCAACTAC